>CAJTEE010000004.1:0-43681 GCA_910575275.1 Lachnospiraceae bacterium
CGCGCGGCAAACCATATCATATTTTCAAATTTTTTCACTCGAAATTAAACTTATATAATACGACGTTTCTCTTAAATACGTGATTTCTTTTCTTTTATTCTTTTAAGCACAAAATTATAAATTCTTAAGATATTCTTAAATCCAGAAAAATATATCAAATTGTTTCTTAACCTCACACAACTCTACTTCAAAAAAAAAATGTGGTTGGAAGTATAATGGCCTCGTAATGCAATTAGGAATTTCAAAAACGTTTCAAAAAGAAAAAAGGAGAGTGCATTCATTATGATTGCTGCAGTTGTATCTGCGGCAGCCCTGCTGGCATTAGGCGCTTCCATGACTTCTTTCGCAGCAGCCAAGGGAACTTGGATGATGGAAGACGGCGAGTGGAAATGCTATGACAAGAATGGGGATGAATATACCAACATCTTCTGCTCCAGCAATGGCAAAGAGTATTACGTAGGCGATGATGGTCTTCTGGTTCGTTCGGACTGGGTTGAGTACGACGGCGAGTGGTACTTCGTAAACAGCAGCGGGGCGAAGATCACCAACGACTGGAGACTGACGACTCCGCATGATGATGAGTCCGCGGATGAGGAATGGTATTACTTCCAGTCTTCTGGTAAGATGGCTACCAATAAGAAAGTTGCTTATAAGGGTAAGACCTATTACTTCGATACAGACGGAAAGATGTTGACCGGCTGGATTACTGATGATGGAACAGGCACTAACTCTGTTAATGAAGCAAATGATTTTGACAAAGATCACACTTATTACTGCGATGAGACTGGCGCTCGCGTAGCCAATAAATGGGTAAAAGATATTGAGCCTGGTACCGCTGAAGACGATGCAGATGCAGACGAATATTGGTATTGGTTAAAGAGTTCAGGTAAGGCGGCGACCGGTAAGCAGGCTAATATCAAGGGTCAGTTGTTCTTCTTTGATGCTGAGGGTCGTATGCTGACTGGCTGGGTAGCAGCTACTGCCGGCGGCTATGAGCAAATTGATAAGGAAGATGAAGAAAGAGCATTTGCTGCAGATGAGGATATCTACTACTGTGCTTATGATGAGGACTCTGGTGAGGATGGCCACGCCAAGAGAAATCGTTGGGTTAAAACATGGTTACCGCTGAAGAAAGCTGCTGCAGAAGACGATGATCTTAAGTGGTTCTGGTTTGACAAGAATGGTAAACTCTATAGAACTCAGACGGCTGTAGCTTCCAAATCTGATGCGTTTGAGTACGACTTCAAGGATGGAAAACTTGAACCAAAAGCGACTGACTGGAAGAAGGTTTCCAGAAAGAAGGTTAACGCTAAAGATTATTGGTTTGACAATGAGGGCGTTATGCTTGCTAAGTTCTACCTGATTGGAGACCAGCATGACGTAACTACCCATGAGCTGTATTATTTTGGTGGTGCTGATGATGGTTCTATGAAGACTGGTTCACAGTCCATCAAAGATGATGCTGGCGATACCTACAAGTTCTATTTCTATACTAAGAATAAGACATATAAAGAAGGCAACAGCTATAATAAGGGTGCTGGTGTTACTGGTAACCAGAATAATAAGTTGTATTGGTATGGTAGATTAGTACAGGCCGAAGATTATAAGTATCAGATGGTTGAGATTGATGTAAATGGTTCTTCCAACTGGTTTATTGTTAATGCGAACGGAGCCATTCAGCATGGTCGCAGTGAATACAAGGAAGATGGAGACATTTTAATTAATACCTCTGAAAAAGAGCACGAAAGAAAAATTGGCTATAAGGAAGGAAAGAACGACGAGCAGTTCAAGTATTCCATTAGTGCAGCTGATGTAGCCGATGTACAGGGAACCAAGTCTGGATTACCGGATGTGAGCGTTAATGATCTTTTCACACCTGTAAATTAATACGATAATTGGTTTTTACTTCAAATTATTTCTAACCATAGAAATTCTAATTGCAGTATCGGGCGAGATTAATTCTCGCCCGATTTTAGTATGCTATTGAGAGATTAATGTGTGTTTTTATACGATAATAGCAATGTATAGAGCTATCTCAATAAAATTGTAAAGGGAAATTTTTATTGCATAAACTACTCTGTTATGGCATAATATAAGTAAGAAATTCTTACTCGAAAGGGGTATAATTAAATGCGTATGCAAATATTAACTGTTTCTTCGAAAGGTCAGATTTCTCTGCCTGTCAGCATTCGCAAGCTATTGTCGATTGATACAGGGGATAAGCTAGTGGCATATACTTCGGGAGATGCTATTATGCTCAAGACATTAAAACTTCCTTCCGTACAAGAATTTGAAGCTTCGTTGGATGAAGCGAAGAAGTGGGTAGTTTCCGTTGGCTACGATGAAGATGATATCAATGACATAGCCAAATCAACAAGAAGGAAAAAAAGAATATGAGAATCGTGGTAGATACAAATGTCCTGATCTCTGGTGTATTTTTTGGCGGATTTCCCAGAAAAATCCTCAGCTCTATTGCCAGCAAAAAAATAACGGCTTGTGCAACATCTGAAATCGTTAATGAATATGAGGAAATTGTACAGGAGATGATTGATTGAAAGCAGAGACATATCAGCAGGGCGATTCTGATTCCTTTGATTAAAGTAATGGAAATTATTGAGCCGTCCTCTCACATTCAAATATGCCGTGATCTGGATGATGATAAATTTTTGGAATGTGCAAAGGATTCGCATGCTTTTTATATCGTAAATGACGATAAAGACTTGCTTGTAATTAAGAATATATAAATCATAACGGCTAAAAATTTTTGTGAAAAATATTTGTCTTCTTGATTTGTAGTAACATATGAAAACAGAACTATTTTGCTAAAGTCTGCGCGGAGTATTGCTAAAAATAAGATTTGTATATTCTATCTGGTACGGGCTATTTTGAGAATCGGGAGTTGCAATGCAACTAAACAATTCTATTAATATACTTTTAAAAACTTCTCCAAAAATCGGGCGGAAATTTCTTCCCGCCCATGTCTGCAATTAGAATTTCTAACCTATTAGATTAAATTAGTTTTACGGCGCCTCGAAATAATCATTAAGGACAATATCCCGAGCATTATTTTCGCTTAACGTAGCTACATCGAAACCATATTTTGTGTTATCAGCAGCATTACTAAAGATTACATCTTTAGTGTTAACGAGAACACTATTATCTTCCTTGTATTCTGTTTTGGAATGCTGAATACTACCAGTAGTGTTTACAAGGAAGCTTACAGGCTCATCGTTAATATTAATTGTAGCAACCTGATATTTATAATCATCCGCCTGAATGAGCAGACCATAGTAATATAGCTTACCACCTTGATTGCCAATTATACCACGGCCCTTGGTATCTTTACCTTTTGTTTCGAAGTAGAATCTATACGTATCTCCTGCATCATCTTTAATGGACTGGGAGCCGACCTTCATTGCACCATCGTGCTTTCCGCCAAAATAATACATAAATGTATCAGTGCCAGGTTTGGCGGCATCGTCAGGTGTATTATCAACTAAATAAAATCCGCTGACCATTGCACCGTCCTGATCGAACCAGTAATCTTTGGAGCCGACATGCTTCTTAGAAATTGTAGTTGGATAATCCGACGTCACCTTAGTACTATCAACTTCCAGTTTTCCATCCGCCAGTTTATATTTTCTGGCATTTGAATAAGAAGCAATTGTGCTATCCTCTATCGTTACCTGAAGCTTTCCGTCCTTGCCAAGCCAGAAGTATTTAAGATCATCATCTTCTTCGCTCTCTATATCTTGTGGCTTCCAGGTATATACCCATCTTCCTTTTTTAGCATGACCATCACCCTCGCCAGCTTTTCCATCGTAACCACAGAAATAAACCCCTGCGTCTTTATTTCCTCCATGGACTTCGAAATAGTCACTGATTTTTCCGAGATTTTGGTCTTCGTCATAATCGTAAAGAGCTTCGAACTCCTTGTAATTATCGCCTGTGGCGATTACCCAGCCATAAAGCATTTTACCATCCTTACCAAAGAAGAATGTCTGTCCTTTGATATTACCTTGACGGCCAGTTGCAACTTTTCCATTAGACTTTAACCAATACCAATACTCATCAGCATCTGTTTCATCTTCTCCTGTACCAGGCTCAGTTGTATAAACCCAGTTATTGACTACTCGCGCTCCGGTTTCATCACAATAATACGTAGTTTCATCGTCACTGTCCAAAACGTCTATAGCCTCATTAACGGCCTCTTTGCCGGTTCCGGTTGTTACCCAACCAGTCATCATCTTCCCCTCACCGTCAAAGAAGTAGGTTTTTCCCTTATCGGAAGTATAATGGCCTCGTAATGCAATTAGGAATTTCAAAAACGTTTCAAAAAGAAAAAAAGAAGAGTGCATTCATTATGAGAAAGCAGACAAAAATTGCTGCAGTTGTATCTGCGGCAGCCCTGCTGGCATTAGGCGCTTCCATGACTTCTTTCGCAGCAGCCAAGGGAACTTGGATGATGGAAGACGGCGAGTGGAAATGCTACAATAAGAACGGAGAGCCTTACTATAACGAATTCTGTTCCAGTAACGGTAAGGAATACTATGTCGGGGATGATGGATTTATTGTCCGCTCGCAGTGGGTAGAGGGTTCGGATGGTGAGCTCTATTTTGTAAACAGTAGTGGTGCGAAAATTACGAATGACTGGAGATTAACTTCTCCGAACGATGATGAATCCGCAGATGAAGAATGGTTTTACTTTCAGTCCAGCGGTAAAATGGCTGTAAACAAAAAGATTTCCTATAAGGGAAATTATAGGTTTACATAACATACCAATAAAAAATAAATTATGAAGGAGAAGGTCGGGGATAGCATAGGAATCATCTTCCAATAATATGGAGAAGTGGAAGTATATTAATATATCCCAATATAGAATTTTCTTACAAAGATAATCTATGTTGGCGAAAGCAAAATAAGGGCTAATGTGGAGAAAAAATATTAAAATTTGTAAGACAGCAGACGGAAGATATGATAATGAATGCTAAAAACGAATTAATTAATCCAGGAAATAATCAAAAATACTATCCTTTGAGAAAGTCGGCAAAAAATATATTGACTCTAATCGGTTAGAGAAAATGGTGAAACATTAATTAAGTGAAGGGGGAGCCATTGTGGAGATGCAAAACGACGGAGATTGGAATTTTCAAACTCTGTAATTTATAAATGTCGAAAAATGTCGCTAAAAATATATTTATGTCTTAATCAATCTGCGTTACAATAGTAGTATCAAAAGTGAGGAGGGGACAAGTACAAATGAAAAGAATCCATAAATGGACACAGGCAGAAGTTGTCCAGTTGGGTATTACCGAAGGGCTATACGGAAAAGATTATCTTGTTTTTACAATGGAACTTATGGAAAATGATCCCACACGCCTTTGCTGTATTTCAAAGCTGATTTATTCAGAAATTTCAAATCACTTTAAAACCAACGTAGCCTGTGTGGAGCGTGACATAAGAACGCTGATTAATAAGATTTGGGAAGACGGGAATCGGGCCTATTTAGAAGAAATAGCGGGCCGTACATTGGATAAACGACCCAGTAATAAACAATTTATCGACATGTTATATGCACGGTATATACAATACACATAAAGAATATCGGCGAGGAGCAGAAACTTCTCGTCGATATCTTTTATGCGTATATGTTTTATTTTTTCATTATTCAAATTCTTTGTACAGCGCTTTTACATAACACTGTTTCTTGAAAAAAGCGATTCCGTAATGCCAGGCACCGACATACCCTTCCTCGGGAAGCCACTCATCATATTTCATTTTTTGAATTTGTTCTAAAGCAAAATCGCAAGCTGTCTCCATTCCCTTAAATGTTTTTGATAGTTTTAGCTCTATTATCACTGGTGGTCTGCTGACATTCAAACTTCGAACCAAAATATCAAAACGGCCGTTTCCGCTTTCGCGGTTAGACTGTACCAAGTACTCCTTTAAATTCCCTAATACGCCAAGAAGAAATCCATGATAAAAAGCCTCTTTGTTATCCATATAACTAATCGTTTTCTGGAGAAGCCCCTGCAATCCCTCTTGAAAGCCGGATGCGTTTCCTCTGAGTAATGTGTCATATATGGGCGTAAGATTCAATAGCTGTAATTCCTCTTTGAACCAGGAGGTTATCGTGTTTTCATAGATATAAGCAACCTCCTCATTTGGAATGGCCAAAGAAACAAGCAAGTTTCGGCCTTCTAACCGCTGCGATGTTTGTTTTAAATAACCTGTGTAAAACAGAAAATTCCACAAATTATCAGTCGAATCATATATGCTGTCATAAGTAATTTCTTCATAAATTGGTTTTTCTATCGTTTCACCTCTAAGCAACGCCTCTATTTCGGCCTTTGCGGACATATCTGCACGTTTTATAAGATCTCTTACAATACTATTTGAGCTGGTGTTGGACCAATAAGGGCGTGGAAGGGCGTTTATATTTTCAACCAATGCTTTTACATAATTGATAACACTCCAGGGATTATAAACATCTTGCCCACCAAGGCGATATCCATCATACCATTTTTGCATGAGTTCCTTCTTAGAACTCAGCTCATAATTTTGTAATATTTGGTTCAGTTCCTCCTGAGTAAAACCAAAGTACTCTCCAAAAAGCTCATCAACAATTGATATCACTTCCAAGTTGTTTAATCCTGTAAAGATTGATTCTTTGGAAATTCGCAAACAACCTGTAATAACAGCAAATTCCAGATAAGGATTTGTCTTTAATGCTGATTCGAACAGAGAACGTATCACACCAATCATCTCATTATAAAAATTGTTGTAATAAGCGTTTTCCAAAGGTACATCATATTCATCAAGAAGAATAATTATTTTTTTCTCATTTGTCAGATACAGACAATCAGACAGAAATCTCAATGCTGTGGCTAATTCCGCTCGACTGGCCTTTTGATTCATAATATTCAAATAGCGGCGTTTGTCTTCCTCAAGCGTGATCTGCCCTAAAATTTCCCGATGGCGTTTAAATTCCCTGGCAATCTCCTCAGTAATACAATAATACGCTGTCTCAAAATCCGGCTGTTTCGCCGACTTTAAAGAAAGACTGATTACGGAATATTGACACATTCGCTCAATATATGCTTTTCCTGCCTTCATAATTTTAAGGTTTTCAAAAAGCATTTTTCTCTTAATGTTTTTTTCTCTATTCCCCGTATCCTCAAAGAAATCCTGCAGCATGCTCATATTCAACGTTTTTCCAAATCTTCGAGGACGGGTAAATAGTGTAACCTCTCCTTTTTTGTCAAGAAGTTCCTTTATCATTAATGTTTTATCTACATAATAGTACCCATTTTTAATAATATTTTCAAAATTATCTACCCCTATTGGCAACGGTTGAAATTTCATATCAGATACCACCTCTTTCTTTAGGATACAATAATATTATATCTATTATTTGCAAAAGGTACAAGAACTATTTTTGCGCCTACCATATTGACTCAACCATTATTTTTTATGTATTCAAGAATTATCGAAAAATGAGAAGTACTTAAATTAACCTGTTGTGCTAGATAAAAAACCAAAAGAACTTCAACAGTTTGCAAATTGGGGCGAGCCCGCTACTGCCATACGTTCCGCGGCCTTGAGGCAGACTATGGGAAATGTCCATCGTAGAAAGAGACACATTTTGGCTATAAAGTCCATGTCATGATTACCTTGGAGGGATATGTCACAGCATTCGAAGTCACGCCCGCCTCCACAGATGACAGAAAAGGGATGCGTGACCTGGTGGATGGATAATCAAGCCTTGTCATCTTTGGGAACAAAGGCTATATTGGCGAAGCCTTGGTCGAAGAATTATCAAGGCAAGGAATATGTATTATAGCGCTAAAGCGTTCCAGCAGCAGGACAGACTGGCCTGGACATGTGCGGCAGCTAATATTTTGGCTACGCAGGTGTGTAGAAACCGTATTCTTACAGCTTAGTGGGCAGCTAAATGCAGAACATGTGCTTGCCAGAAGCTTCCAGGGGCTATGCACGCGTTTTACGAACAAGATCCTTGCATACAACCTTTGCATGGTATTGAACAGCCTTTTTGGTGGGGATTGCGAGCTTGCCCGCATAAAATTGAGACGTTGATTGGGGGAGGAAATATCGAGAAGGCAGTTCATGAAGACATTACGTATGACAGTGTATACGATTCGGCAGATAATCTTTGGAACTTTCTTTTTTTACCGGATATTTAAAGCAGTGCGCTCAAAAATTAGAGGGTCGCAATTTGTTTGTAACCATGGCGATTCCTAATGAGGAGATCGCATATATTTATGAAAATACGATTTCCTCCTGGTTCAGAGAGGAATTGCAGATACAAAATCTCACGCCTATGTATCAAGCATTGTTTGAAGGAAAAGTACTAACCTTTCAAAAGGGATTGCAGGATGGAGATATATTTTATGTAAATAAAGACAATCACCGAAAAAGCTTCTAAATCAAAATCTCTTTTAAGCGAAAGATCGAGCTGTTAAATAATAGTTTGCTTTTTCGCTTTAGAGATTTTTCAGAGCAATCTTATATAGTCTGCACATACCGCGCATATAGCATGTCTATAAACTGTTTATTACTTGGTTTTTTCATCAACGATCGCCCTGCAATTTTTTCTAAATGCTCTCTGTCTCCGCTTTCCCATATTTTATTAATTAATGTTCTTATATCGCGTTCTACACAAGCTATGCTAGTCTTATAATAACTAGAAATTTCTAAATAAATCAGTTTTGACACACAGCAAAGACGTGTGGGATCACTTTCCATCAATTTCATTGAAAAGGCGAGATACTCTTTTCCATAAAGACCTTTTTTGATTCCTAACTGAACCATTTCTTTTTGTATCCATTTATCAATTGTTTTCATTTGTATACCCCTTTTTGTATTTAATACCATTATTTTAGCGCAGATTTATTAATACATAAGCAAAATTTTAACGACATTTTTCGACATAAATCAATATATAATTTAATAACACCTACATATTGTAAATGCTAAATTTTGAAAATTTTATTATTCTACTTTTGTTATGCATTAATTTGATAAAGTAAAAACGGAAAGTGAACATATCAGAATCAATTCTCTAAATAAAAAATTGCTGCGGTCGTATCTGTGGCAGCCCTACTTGCATTAGAGCGTATTTAAAGGTTCATTCCCATCATCTACATGCCCCACTTCGCGGTATATATTTAGCTCAAATGAACGCGGCCCACTGCGCTGCATTCATTTGAGCTAAATCACTCACAATAACGCACAGATGCCAGAAAGCAATTTTCAAACACGCTCTAGGCGTTTCCATGGCTTCTTTTGCAGCAGACAAGGGCACTTGGACAATAGAAGACGGTGAGAGGAAATGCTATGACAAGGATGGAGACGTGTATACAAATGTGTTCTGCTCAAACAATGGAAAAGAATATTACATAGGTAATGATGGCCTTTGGGTCCGTTCTGACCGGGTTGAGTATGATGGTGAACGATGGCTTTGTAAACAGCAGCAGTGTGAAGATCGCCAATGACCAGAAGCCGACTGCCCTGTATGATGATGAACCTTTGGAGGAGGAGTGGTATTTCTACTGATCTTTTGGTAAAATGGCTGTTAATAAAAAATTGCTTATAAAGAGAATGTCTACTATTTTAACACCAACGGAAAGATGCCGCTGGTTCCGACGATGCCGTTTACTCCTGCGGCTTTGATAATGAATTCGATACCGGTGACGGACACGCTAAAAAGAATAAATGGATTAAGTTCTGGAGGCCGGAGAGTCAAGTTAGAATTTTTGTGCAGCGGACCTGAATTTTAAGATGATATTTTTGCACAAAAGACGGGCGGGAAAAATTCCCGCCCGTGTTTGCAATTAGAATTTCTAATTTAGAAATAGGCTTTGTAATTCGACTTGAATTAACTTTGCCACTTTATAGTCCTGCTCAGATTTACTCAAAGAAATCCTCAAGAATTACAATCGGAAGACCGGAAGCAGTCTCGATCTCTCCTACAGAGTTAACCTTGTCAATACTATATTTGTACTGTCCAGCCTTCTTGTAGACAATCGTTCTGTCATCCTCTTTGGAGGTATCGATCAGAATATCGCCGTCTTCCTTGTACTCAGCCTGGCCGTGCTGGATGGAACCGTTTGCATTGATGATGAAATCATTTCCATCAATCGTTACCATCTGATACTTATAGTCTCTTGCCTGAAGCAGCATGCCGTAGTAGTACAGCTTGTTGTTCTGGTTACCGGTAACGCCTGCACCCTTATTGTACTTATTTCCACTATCCGTGTAGGAAGTATCTTTGGTGTAGAAGTAGAACTTGTAAGTATCGCCTGCATCATCCTTGATGGACTGAGAACCAGTCTTCATGGAGCCGTCATCTGCTCCACCAAAGTAGTAAAGCTCATCATGGCCGTTTGCCTGAATCTTGTAGAACTTGGAAAGCATAACGCCATTCTCATCAAACCAGTAATCCTTCGAGTTTACTTTCTTTCTGGAAACAGTAACAGTGCCTTTGCCCTTGGACTCAAGCTTGCCATCCTTGAAATCATATTCCTCTGCGTTGGAAGGACTTCCAGTGGTAGCATTATTGGTCGCATAAAGTTTTCCGTTCTTATCAAACCAGAACCACTTAAGGTCATCATCTTCTTCTGCCTCAATATTCTCCGGCTTCCAGAACTTGATCCATTTATTCTTCTTGGCATGGCCGTCACCAGTGCCGAACTCGTCTTCATAACCGCAGAAGTAAACAGCCGCATCGCTACCAGCGTTCTCAAAATAGTCATCGATTGCGTTTGCGTAGTCGTCTTCCTTGTAAAGCTGATAGTATCCGCTGTTTGCGCCAGAGTAGGCAACCCAACCCTTCAGCATACGGCCTTCGTCGTCAAAGAAGAACATCTGGCCCTTTACATTGGCCTGCTTACCGGTTGCAACCTTACCGGAACTCTTTAACCAGTACCAGTACTCGTCTGCATCCGCATCATCTTCCTCTACGCCCGGCTCGGTATCATAAACCCATGCGTTCGCTAAACGTGCACCGGTCTCATCGCAATAATACGTATTGCCGGAATCAAATCCGTTTGCCTCGTTTACAGAGTTTGCCGTACCGTCATCGGTAATCCAGCCGGTTAACATCTTTCCGTCTGTATCAAAGTAATAGGTTTTTCCTTTGTAAACAACCTTCTTGTTGGTTGCCATCTTACCGGAAGACTGGAAGTAATACCACTCCTCATCCGCGGACTCGTCGTCATACGGTGTTGTTAATCTCCAGTCGTTGGTGATCTTTGCTCCGCTGCTGTTCACGAAATATCTCTCACCATCGTACTCAACCCAATCGGAGCGAACCAGAAGGCCGTCCTCACCTACGTAATACTCTTTCCCATTGCTGGAGCAGAAGATGTTGGTATATTCATCCCCATTCTTATCATAGCATTTCCACTCGCCGTCTTCCATCATCCAAGTTCCCTTGGCTGCTGCGAAAGAAGTCATGGAAGCGCCTAATGCCAGCAGGGCTGCCGCAGATACGACTGCAGCAATTTTTGTCTGCTTTCTCATAATGAATGCACTCTCCTTTTTTCTTTTTGAAACGTTTTTGAAATTCCTAATTGCATTACGAGGCCATTATACTTCTGATAAGGGAAATTATCAGAAGTAGAGTTGTGTGAGGTTAAGAAACAATTTGATATATTTTTCTGGATTTAAGAATATCTTAAGAATTTATAATTTTGTGCTTAAAAGAATAAAAGAAAAGAAATCACGTATTTAAGAGAAACGTCGTATTATATAAGTTTAATTTCGAGTGAAAAAATTTGAAAATATGATATGGTTTGCCGCGCGCCAATCACAATTTTTTCAAGCTCTCTACGCAGATCCTCCGGGTCCCGATGTCCATGCACTTTATTGGTGATGTCCGAAAATGAAGATTTATTATTGAGCAGGACATTGTTCCCGATTGGTTTGACTGGGGAGAGTGCGAAAAAACATTCCGGGAGGCGGTGTGCGAGTGGCGGAATGCGCCAAATATATAAAAACAAAGGAGGCGGCAGTTATTTTTGAAGCATTAGAGGGAGTATCTGAAATAAGGGAAGGAGCAGAGGAGAAAACCATTATATATCGCCATTTACCTGCGGCTTTGTAGTGGGCTGCATATCAGGTATTGCCGGGCTCGCTGTAATAGCAGTATGGCTCGCGAAGAAAAATTTTGATGAACCGCTGTACGCAAGGGACCGCCCATCTCGTATTTGACCGATTAGAGAAACGTATGGGAGCGTATGAGTCTCTTTCTGTCTTTGAATAGTTACTGACGGATCGTGGCTCAGAGTTTGGTGATCCACGGAATTTACATTTTCAAGTTAGCTATGAGGTTTGCCCTGCTTTTAAAGTACTGGCGAAGGGGATGTGATATGTTGTGAACTGTAGATGTAAACATTTCCGTAAAACGCAGTATTTTAGCGGAAATGCGCATTTGCTAAAATACAACATATGCGGCTGGCTCGTTTGTGGTGAATGGAAACTTGCAGATGTTGTGGTAAAGGAAGAAGGTGATAAATTCTTTTGTTCGTATCTGTAAACAGTTTAGCACAAAGGAAGGCGGTTGTATATGGAAATTACATATCATTGGGAAGTACGGACGGTTGAGGCAGCGTTTTTTAGAAGAAAACCACAGGGGCATTTATTCATATATGCTTTTGTCAGAAACCTTATGGAAACATCTTGCGGAGATTGATGAAGAATGCAATGAGATGATGGACAGGATTGTGGGGCAGATGGCAAAGAAAGAGGGCGTGACGGAGCAGTTAAAATCCGATGACTGGCTCTGTTGGCTCCAAAAAATGAACAGCATCAGGAGCAGGGCGGAGGAAGTAGTGTTGCGCGACCTGATTTATTCCCTTTAGTGTTGTTCCGGCTTTAAGTTTTGTAGCATGAGGCGCAGAAGATGTCAAGACATCGGCTCCGCCTCGCCTGCGGCGGTCCTGACATCTTCTGCGCCTCATGCTATGGAGCGATCAAGGGAGAACAAAGTTCCCCTATTGCATTAAAAATGCCAATGGAGGTATTTTGGAAAAATCAAAATTAGGGATTGGCGAGACGGAAGAAATAGTTTATGATTGACAATAAGAAATGGGTTTTCACCGTACAGTCTGCTACGGCTTGCCCGTTTCTTTCTTATTGTCAGAATATCGTACAGTGAACAGTGAGAAATTAAATTGAACTTTCTGTCGAATTATGGTAGTATTTATCTGGGAATACCAAGATGGTAGGCGGTTAGCTCTCTCCGGAGGGACTGTGACCCTCCGATTATATAGAAACCCGCAAGGGAATCTGGAGAAAGGAGGGCTGAGCCAATGGATATTTTAGGACTTATGGCAGTGTTGAGTTTTGGCTTGACCTGCTTCGGAATAGGATACTCTATCGGTAAGGATAGTAACAAGACACAGAAATAGCCGCCCCAGTCTGACAAACTAAGCGGCTATTTTTGTTTAGCATATGTTGGGCTAACTGTCTATCGGTAACTCCTGTTGGGCATCTGTTAGCGTAGATGTCCTTCTTTATGTTCAATATACCACAATATTCAGAGTGCCGCAAGCATTTTTTAGCGGTTATCCGATTTGTTCCCTTTTTTCTTTTCCCTTGATTTATAGACATTGAACTGGTTCTTGCACTTCTGGCTGCAAAACTCATTCCCCTTCCGGCTTGCGACAAAGGCTTTTTTACAGTGTTTGCACATACGCATATCACTGTCCTTATCCGTGAGCATGAATGAGAAACACATCTGCACCATGATTAGCAGGGAGTGGAAATCCCATACGATAACGGGCGAATCCTTTTCAAGTGCGATTCGGTAAGTCGGGGCTATGCCGCCGAAAGCGGAAATGCCCTGACGGTACAGGCTGCGCGTCTGTTCATCAATCGTATCAAAATCCATGTAATAGAGGAAACTTGTCATAAAGGTAAACGCCCAGTCGGTAAATTCTTTCACAAGCCAGTCGTATCTTTCTGCGCATTCCTTCTGCAATCCCATTGCCACAGCCTGCGGCGAACTCCCCATAGCCATTGTGATCGCAATGCCCTCACGGTCAGTCACAGACCAACCCGACTCCACGCCGTTCTTTCTGAAATCCGGCTTGTCAAAAGGGTAGAAATAGGCAAGATAGTCTTCGGTAGGGAGGGATTCTTCCTTTATAAAGTGATTTTTGGGAAGATACACCGATTCTCATAGGTTATGAAATCCGCTGTTGTCGGCAGGGCGGTCATAAAGCCGAGGAAACCATATTTTTTGATAAAGTCAAGTACAGATTCCGTCAATTCTTCTTCCGGTACTTTGTGTATGGCAGCAAGCCCGACATTTATGGCATCAATGACGAGCTGCCCCGCTTCCTGCATGGGATGGTACATTTCCGGTTTTGCATCTTTGGAAACCGTTATATAGAGATTGCCGTCACTGCCTGTCTTATATTCCTAGTTGCTGTACCGAATCCACGGTGCGCTGGTACATTCAAACAAATTCACCATAAAAAATCTGCTCCAATCCATCAATCCTGCCACATCATCTGATGTAATATCTTCTATATTATAAATGGTTACTTGTTATCGGTCAAGCTGTTTGCGGTTTTTAGTCGGGATACATTTATTTTCCCTTTTTCTTCTGTACTCCGTTTTCCAAGAAATATTTTTCGTCAAGCGTCATCGGCAGGTTGTTTTCTTTCCTGTATGTAAGTATGCCGCCGTAAAGTTTTCGTATCTTTTTTAGAGCAGTTTCCCGAATACCCCGGATATTCCGGTTAGACTGCCCGATACTGTCCGCATGCTCTATTGTGGAATAATCACGCAAAAACAGGTAATAGAGTATACTTTTGAGGTGCGGCTTCAACTCTTTCAATATTTTTGATAAGTCCGCATCCACGACAAACTCATGTATTGTTTCAGAGTGGTCAAATATAATATCGAGGAAATCGCCTGCAAGCAGAAGCCTTCTTAAAATCATGTCATAAGAGGATTTATCGGAAAGATACAATTCATCTGCACCCCATTCCAAAGGCACAGCGGAGCGTCCTGTCTTGTGGTTTCTTTCTTTCCGTTCCCTGTTGGCGTCCAGCCTGTCCCACCACCTGATGACTTCCTTAAAATCGCCCTCCGTCCTTGCGCTTTCCTCAATGCGCCGGATCGCAAGGGCGCGGGCTTCACGGTGAAGCATATTCCCGTCCGCTTCCGTTATGAAATCCTGCTCCCTGAATGCCGGGAGTTCAGCGTATTTTGGTATTTATGGTCAGTCCTTTATAAAAAAATAAAATTTTGTAGCTGTTTTTTGAAAAACACTTCCGTTTTTATAGCCGTTTTTCTCCTATCAGTGAAAGGAGTAATTTTTTTTGATTAAAAATCAGTTACACAAAAGGAGGGCGGCTATGGGGTACGGATAAAACAGAGATCCGGTTACTAAGTGCGGAAGCTGGAAATTTGAACAATTCTACGAACAATTATAAGTGAAATGTGCGTGATGCGCAAGAAAGGATTTCTAATGGAGGCAGTAAAATTGAATAGCAGTGTGGCAAAGTCCAGCCCTTCTGCGGCTGGATTTTTTTACCGCAGGATCGGCGGGACGCTTTTCAACGAATGGTATCTGCGCGACTGCAGCAGGAAGATCACCGCTGTTTTGCGGGCGAAAGGGAAAGTCGGTCACGAGCAACCCGCCGTATGGGTATGTAAAAAGCTCTGAGGATAAAAATCTCTGGCTTGTCGATGAAGAAGCGGCGGGGGTTGTATGCAGGATTTTCAGGCTGTCCATAGAGGGCATGGGACCGTGGCAGATTGCAAAACGGCTTACGGAGGAAAAGGTTGAGAAACCTTCGTATTATCAGGCAACAAGACAGCGGGGGAATCACCAGACCATGTGCGATTTTGAAACTCCCTATAACTGGACGGGCGGTTCAGTCGCACGGATACTGGAAAGACCGGAATATATGGGCGACACCGTAAATTTCCGCAGCCACAAGTTATCCTATAAAGATAAGAAAGCGGTCAAAAACAGCAGTGATGAAATCCTTGTTTTTCAGGATACCCATGAGGCAATCGTAGACCGCAGGACTTGGCATATGGTGCAGGAATTAAGAAAGACGGTGCGCAGGATCGACACAAACGGAGAGGGAAACCTGCTGACCGGAAAACTTTATTGTGCGGACTGCGGCGGGAAAATGCACTACCGCAGGGGCACGACGAGGGCAGGCAGGGACTGGCGCGGGATTCCAAACGGTGAAGTTAAGCGCACTTCCGCAGGATTTAACTGCGGCAGCTACAACAGCGACAGAAAACAGTATAAACGGATCTGCTGCTCCCATTCCATAAAAGAGGACACAGTAAAGCAGCTTATCCTTGAAACAATACAGTATGCCTTAAAAAGCGTACGCATGGACGAGGCGGCATTTATAAAGAGTATGCGGAGCTCATCAGAAGTCAGGGACAAGAGCGAGGTAAAAAAGCTGAAATCAGACTTTGCGAAAAAAGAGATTATGAGAAGGAACAGCAGGAGCTTACGCTTGCCATCGTCAATGAATTTGTGGACAAAGTACTGGTACACAAGATAGAAGAAACGGACGGCGACCGTGTGCAGGAGATTGAGATTTTTCTCAATTATATCGGCAGGGTGGAGCTTCCAGCGCAGGAACTTTCCGGGGAAGAAATGGCGGTGGAAGTGAAGAAACGGAAAAGCCGCCAGTACAGGAGGGAATACATGAAAGCCTACCGGGAAAAGCACAGACCGGAAATCCGGCGTGTGATTGAAAGCGCAAATGCGGCAGATAAACAGAAACAGATAGAGGAAGCTGGACAGTCAGCAGATGAACTTCTGTATACGAATAGTACGGAACAGGTTGCTGCTATGGTGGCAGGGGAAAACAAGGTTATTGTAGAGAGCAGCCTTCCGACCAAAGAGGAAGTGAAAGAAAAACAATTATTTTAGGCGTGGATGCAGGCTATGGGAACTATAAAACGGCGAGATGCTGTTTCCCGACTTCCGTGAGCAGGAACAGCCAGCCGCCGGTCTTTACAAGGGATTATCTGGAATATAATAGCGGCTATTACACCATAGGCGAGGGGCATAAGGATTTTGTCGCAGAAAAGGGCAGGGATGATGACAATTACATCCTTACCCTTGCCGCCATCGCAAAAGAACTGAAAGTGAGGGGGCTGTCAGCCGCAAAGATTCACCTTGCGGTGGGGCTTCCGCTGAAATGGGTGCAGGCGCAGAGAGATTCGTTCCGCGAGTATATGATGCAGAACCGCCATGTTGATTATAAGTATGCAGGTAAGCATTATACGGTTGACATCGTGGACTGTACAGTCATGCCGCAGTGTTATGCGGCGATAGCGGAGAATCTGCCCGATTTTAAGGGTATGCACATGGTAGCGGATATCGGCAACGGGACAATGAATGTGATGATTCTCAACAATGGAAAGGCGAGCGAGAGCAGGTCATGGACGGTAAAGCTAGGGGCGAATCAATGTTTTATGGTGATTCGCAATCTTATTCTGGACAGGAAAGCGGAGGAACTTCCGGCAGAGATCATTGAGAATTACCTGCGCTTCGGCGATACGAAAGTGGGTGGGGAATACCAGCAGCTTATGGAGGAAGCGGCAAAGTCCTATGTAAATATGATATTTGCGGAACTGAAAGCGCACGGATACAATCCTAATCTTATGAAACTTTATATCATGGGCGGTGGCGCAAAGGTTGTGGAGCTTGTAGGAGATTATGACAGCGAAAATGTTACTTTCAACCATGATATACGGGCAAATGCCAAAGGCTACGAATACTTCTGCTATAGTGAAGCTGCGCAGGCAGAAAGCAATGACTTCTGTCGGATAAGGGGGCGTATCCATATGAAGAATAAAAACCACAATATCCGTTTCAATATGGAAAAAGGGGAGGAATGCAGGGCGTGGGAGCTTCTGCATTCCTCCAAGGTGCGGCAGATGTTCAAGTCGCAGAACAGATTCGTGATAGAGGCGGTCAATGATTATTACGACAGATGCGTCGAAATGAAGAATGATCCGTATCTGGAAACGAGGGAAAAAGAGGACGCTTTTGCAGAGCAAATCGTGGAAGCGGTAGAAAAGAAAGTGATGTCCAACCTTCCGGCGCTTTTCGGTATGTATATGGCGCAGATGCAGCCGTTTCCGGTATCTGTTCCTATGGGGGCATATCCGGTGGCGCAGGGCGGCATGGTGTATGGGCAAGCACAAGCCAGAACCTTATTCAGTAGCACGAATCCCCCCAATATGGCAGTGCAGGATACGGGAGATATGCAGGAGCAGAATAAACAAGAGAGTGTCACAGAATCGCCGGAGAATGCGCTGATTGATTTTGATGCATTTTAATATGTTTATAGAGTAAGGCTACGGTAAACGGATTTATCATAGCTTTATTTTTATGGAAATTGCCATAAAGAGAAGAAGCCTGCTTGCGGAGAAATGGAAAGCATTTAAGGAGGAAATGTCCGGGAAACGGGAGGCGTTCCTCCCTACGGGGAGATTGGCAAATGAGCAGTACACAGAGCTTCTGGGACTGCTGTCCGTGGAGAACCAGGCAGAAAGAGGGGAGAGTTTAAAATGACAATAAGTTTCATAGACCGATATAACACCGCCGTGGGAGCGGTTGTGGCCGTCATGACGGCCGTATTTGGCGCGTATTGGTATCTATTTGCGGGGTATCTGGCTTTAAATGTGCTGGACTAGCTGACGGGATGATATAAGGCCAGAAGGAAGAAGAAGGAATCGAGCTACAAAGGGCTTAGAGGGATCACGAAGAAGACGGGGTACTGGGTAATCATTTTGGTGGCATTTTTGATTCTTGCGCTGTTTATTCACCTGGGGAAGGATATCCTGGGGATCGAAATGGGCTTTTTGACCTTTTTAGGCTGGTTTACCCTGGCATCTCTGATGGTAAATGAGGTGAGAAGCATTCTGGAGAATTTAGTAGAATGTGGGTACAGAGTGCCGGATTTCTTAACAAAAGGGCTGGCCGTGACAGAGAAACTCATTTATGCCGGCGCGGAGATCAAGGAGTAAAATAAGGCATATTTTCTGCCGAAGATGAATTGCCTGACGGGAGCAGGCACGTTATAATGCCCATGTTGTCTCGCCGATACCTGGCAGCGGGAGGAGGTATTTAGACGGAAGCTGTGAGTCCTTTTTTGATCGTCGTTGCGGCTAGTGTGGCCTGTCACTACATCATCAAATGGTTAGACGGCGACCATAAGGGCAACACAAATAGCCTACGGGGTGCTTTGCCGGTATAAAAGAAAAGAAGAAGTCCTCAACTGTGTTGCAGCACAGTTAAGGGCTTCATTCTTTGTCCAGATGGACTTGTGATTTCTTTTTGCCTGCAGACATTATAGCATATGCGGGTTAAAATTTATATTATTTAAAAATGTTTTCCCGTGCGATATGCCGGGGCCTTTTTATTGGAGAAGAATATGAAAAACTTACAGGGATTGATCGACAAAGGGCCGGCCGAGGAGAATCACATTGAAAAAGTTGCAAATATGGATTTGAATTCCCAAACTGGCAGTAGGGGAAGTGGAAATTATATCAAATATGCCAGAGATGTGAACGCCGTCGGGCTCATGGACTGTCAGGGTCAGCCATGATGCTGCACATTCCAGGTTTGGTTGGAAGCGTAGAAAATCGGCGTGGAGAAGGCGCTGAAGCATAGGAACACGTCCCGAGACATGTGGTTTCAGGAGATATTTTACAATTAATAAATATTAAGATACATTAATCGGTCTGCTTTAAATTTGCCACAATACTATTGTGGAATCATGTAAATAAAGGGAAAGATTACTAAAAATTCAAGAATATATTAATAATTTGGAAACGATTTGCTGTAAGTCACGAGTTGCGCGGAAAGTAGAAGGATGCTATACTAGACTTGATTTTTTGTGAAATGAGAAAGGAAGAAGATCCATGTCGAATAGAATCAAAAAGAAGCAGGAGACAAAAAGCAGCTTCCAGGAAACGCAGGGGCTGCTCATCGGTATTTTCGTGCTGGCGGTATTATGCCTTATGCCGGTAGTGTTTACAAGGTTCTATTTTAATATTCTGGAAACAAAATACATTTTTTATTGTATTATTTCGATCGGGGCCATGGTGCTCATGGGAGGGTACGGGCTGGCAAGCGGGAGAGTCGAGGCATTCTTTAAGGAATTCCGTTTGTCTGCGGTGATCAAAAGCCTGAATGTGGTCGACTGGGCCATGCTGGTTTTCTGGCTTTGCAATGTTTTATCCTGGGTGTTTTGTACCGAATGGTACTGGGATGCATTCTGGGGGACGCTGGGGCGCTATAACGGCGTTTTTCTGATGACGATCTATATGATCATGTATTTCCTGGTTACGCGGTTTTTCTGTTTTAAGCAGTGGTATCTGGATGCGTTTCTGGCGGTAGGAATCTTCGTCTGTGTATTTGGGATCACAGATTACTTCCAGATGGACATTCTGCAGTTTAAGGTTCGGATGATAGAGAGCCAAAAGGCGATCTACACCTCGACGATTGGCAACATCAATACGTACACAGTCTATATCGGTGCCCTCATGGTGGTATCCATGATCCTGTTTACGCTGGAGAAAAATCAGAAACGAATGCTCTGGTATTACGGAAACATGGTATTAGCCGGCTTTGCCCTGATCATGGGCTCCAGCGACAATGCCTATTTGACGCTGGGAGCCTTATTTGGCTTTTCGCCGCTCTGGCTGTTTCGGACAAAAACAGGGTTTCGCCGGTATTGGATTTCAGCCGCCTCCTTCCTCACGGTTATACAGTGCATTGCCTGGATCAATGTGGCATGCGCGGATTCTGTCGTCGGAGTAGACGGCCTGTTCAGCGTGCTGGCCGGCCTTCGATTCCTCCCCCTCTTGGTTGCGGTACTTTGGGCTATTGCCGGAGCGGCTGCGGCGCTGACGCTGCGGAAAACAGAAAAAAATTCGGAGGAGCTCGGGATAGGAGCCGTGTACGCATGGCTTGCAGTGATCCTTCTGGCGGCTGCGGCGCTCACCTTTGTTTTGTATGATGCAAACGCAGGCGGACATGCACAACGCTATGGAGCGCTCCGCTCCTATGTGGTATTTAATGACGACTGGGGAACGCGCCGGGGCTATGTGTGGACGCGTGCGCTTGAAGTCTATGCGACAAAATTCACTACGTTACAGAAAGTGTTTGGCTATGGCACCGATATGTTGTGGGCCGTGATGAGCTATTATTTTGAACCAGTGATGGAAAACGGCCACCGCGTCGTCTATGACAGTGTGCATAACGAATACCTGCATTACCTGGTCACGATCGGTCCGATCGGCATGATGGCCTACATCACGCTTCTCGGCTCTGCAGTGGTGCGGATGTGCGGGACTATGAAGGACCGGCCCGAGGTGGTGGCTGCCATGTTTGCAGTTGTCGCGTATGCGACGCAGGCGGTGGTCAACATCAATCTGCCGATTGCAACCCCGATCATCCTGACGCTTTTGGCGATGGGAGTCGGCAAACGCGTCTGGACACGATAAGGTAAGGACTGGAGAATATGAAGGATTATACGCAGTACAAAAGAATCATTAAATTTTTATCCTCTGCTGCGATTATTCTGCTGCAGACCGCGGTGTATGGTGCGGTCTGGATCTGGTATTATAATAAGGTGGTCATGGGCTCGCCGTTCTGGAGACGCGGAAACTGGCTGATGATCGCAGTATATGCGATTCTTCTGATGTTTTTTGAACAGATGTACGGCGGCTTTAAGGTCGGATTCTACAAAAAATGGAATGTGATCTATTCGCAGATCCTGTCTCTGGCGATCGTAAATTTGATCACATATTTGCAGATTGCCCTGATTGATAAACGGTTCCACTCACCGGCTACGATCGGAGTGGTCTTTTTGGCGGAGGTGGCCCTTGCGGTTTTGTGGGCGTTTGGGTTTCAGTTTCTTTACAGCCGCCTGTTTCCCCAGCGCCGCATGCTGTTGGTATACGGAGAGCGCCCGGCTTTTCATCTGATGCAGAAAATCAGCACGCGGGAGGACAAGTACCAGATCTGCAATATTATCCATTTCAAAGAAGGCATTGAGGAGATCATGCAGTTGGCGCATCAATACGATGCGATCATCATCGGAGACATTCCGGCGCATGAGCGCAACCTGCTGTTGAAGATGTGCTTCGGACAGGGCCTAAGGACTTATACGGTGCCCAAGATTTCAGACATTATAAACAGAAGCTCGGATGACTTAAACCTGTTTGACACCCCCCTTCTTTTGTCGAGAAATGAGGGGCTGAAGATCGAACAGTTGATCTGCAAGCGGGCTGTGGATATTTTCTGTTCTCTGCTGGGGATTATGATTGCTGCCCCTTTTTTTCTGGTGATCGCAGTGTTGATCCGTGCGACAGACGGAGGGCCTGTCTTTTATAAACAGATTCGCCTGACTCAGGAGGGCAGGGAATTCATGATTTATAAGTTCCGCACAATGATTCAGAACGCGGAACAGGATGGACAGGCGCGGCTCGCCGCCGAGGGGGATGCGAGAATCCTTCCGGTCGGGCGTTTCCTGCGGGCTACCCGTCTGGACGAGCTCCCGCAGCTTCTTAATGTATTAAAGGGAGAGATGTCTATGGTAGGCCCCAGACCGGAGCGCCCGGAGCTGGCCGCGGAAATCGCAAGGACGCTTCCTGAATTCCCGTACCGTTTGAAGGTAAAGGCGGGCCTCACAGGATATGCGCAGATCTACGGAAAATATAATACGACGGCGTATGACAAGCTGAAGCTGGATCTGACGTATATTCGAAATTATTCGTTGATTTTGGATCTGAAGTTAATGATTATGACGCCCAAGGTCATGCTGATGAAGGAGAGCACGGAAGGCGTTATGGATGAAGACGTACGGCTGCAAAGCCAGGAGGTAGCCGCAGCAAAGATTGATATTAAACTGGACAAAGGAGCAGACAGGTATGCAGGCAGTAATCATGGCAGGCGGAAAAGGAACAAGGCTCGCAGCGCTTACAAAGGATGAGGTACCAAAACCAATGGTCGCGGTCGCGGGAAAGCCGTTATTATTGTGGCAGGTGGAACGGCTTAAGGAAAACGGCTTCATGGAGCTCATTCTGGTGATTGGGCATTTAGGGGAAAAAATCCGGGAATACTTTGGAAACGGAGAAGCGTTTGGTGTACACATCCGCTACGTTGAGGAGAAGACACCTCTGGGGACAGCGGGCTCCTTCTATTATCTTCGGGATTTGCTGGCAGACGGTCCGTTTCTCATGCTGTCAGGGGATCTGTTTTTTGACATCGACTTGAACCGCATGGTCCGTTTCCATGAGGAGCACCATGCGGCGGCGACGCTGTTCGTCCATCCGAACGGCCATCCCTTTGACTCGGATCTGCTGGTACTGGACGAGACGGAGCGGATTAAAAAGTTTGATTCCAAGCATAATGTGCGGGATTACTGGTACGATAACTGTGTCAATGCGGGCCTTATGGTACTGGATAAAAGCATTTGCAAACGTGTGCCAAAGCCGGTGAAGCTGAGTCTGGAAAATGATATTTTAAATGGAATGATTGAGGCTAAGGAGGCTGTTTACGGCTATCGTTCGCCGGAATATGTAAAGGATGTGGGGACCGTGGACCGCATCCAACAGGCGCTTTCTGATCTTGAGAGAGGCGTGATCTCGGAGAAATGCCTGAAGAACCGGCAGAAGTGTATCTTCCTGGATCGGGATGGGACGATCAACCGGTTTCGCGGCCTCATTTATAAAGAGGAGGACTTTGAACTGGAGTCCTGCGCCGTGGAGGCAGTTCGGAGAATCAACGAGTCGGGGCGACTGGGAATTGTCGTGACCAATCAGCCCTCCGTGGCACGGGGACTCTGTGCGATCTCGGATATAGAGACGATCCACAGGAAGATGGCCTCCCTCCTGGGGCGGGAGGGCGTGTACCTGGACGATGTGCTGTTCTGCCCGCACCATCCGGATAAAGGGTATCCGGAAGAAAACCCGGCCTATAAGATCCCATGTGAATGCCGAAAGCCCAAGACCGGGATGATTCAGAAGGCCGCAGAGCGGTATCACATCGACCTGGCAGAATCCTGGATCATCGGGGACACGACGACGGACATCCAGGCGGGGATCAATGCGGGGCTTAAGACGGCGCTTGTCCTGACGGGGGAGGCCGGACAGGATAAAAAATATGATGGGAAGCCGGATCTTGTCTGCCGGGATCTTTTGGAGGCGGTCGAGAAAATCCTGGCCATGTAAGGAGAAGCGAGTATGATCATCACACAGACGCCGTTTCGCATGTCATTTTTTGGAGGCGGAACGGACTTTCCCGAGTTTTATAAGGAGCATGGCGGCGCAGTCATCTCTACCACCTTCGACAAATACTGCTATGTGAATGTCCGGCATCTGCCGCGGTTTTTTGCGTATTCGACAGAGCTGTCCTATTCCAGGATTGAGCGTGTGACCGGCGTGGAGGAGATCCGGCATCCGGCTATCCGTGAGGCGATGAAGTATCTGGATATGCAGGAGCTCAGGCTGACCTACGAGGCCGACCTTCCGGCGCGTTCCGGGCTTGGCACGAGCAGTTCGTTTGCGGTCGGGATGCTTAATGCGTTTTATGCATTAAAGGGGAAGTATGCGGATAAAAAGAAGCTGGCGGACGATGCGATTTACCTGGAACGTGTGCTCTGCAATGAAAGCGGGGGCGTTCAGGATCAGATCGCGGCTTCTTATGGAGGATTAAACCGGATCAATTTCAGCGAAACCGGATATGAGGTGAATCCGGTCATCGTCTCCCCGGAACGCAAAGCACAGTTAAACCGGAATCTGCTGTTGTTTTTCACGGGCTTTTCACGTTTCTCCTCGGATATTCAAGAGACGACGCAGAAGGCGCTCAACGATAAAAAGGCGCAGCTTCTGGAAATGCTGCAGCTTGTGGAGGAGGCCGAGCGTGTATTGACCTCGAAGACGGAGCTTCGGGAGTTTGGACGCCTTTTAGATTACACCTGGAAGCTGAAACGGGGGATCTCCGGGGGGATCTCCACGGATTCCATTGACGGGCTCTATTCGGCAGGGATCGAGGCGGGAGCGCTTGGAGGAAAGCTTCTCGGAGCTGGTGGTGGCGGATTCCTTTTGTTTTATGTGGAAGAAGATAAGAGAGAGTGCGTAAAGAAAGCGATGGAGGACCTTCTCTACGTACCGTTTGAGTTTGAAAACAGCGGGACAAGGGTGATCCATTATACGGCAGAGATGTACGAAAAGCGTTGAAGGGCTCTGCAAAGGGGGAAGTATGACAACAATCATTGAGATCGTGTATCGTTTTTTATGGGGAGACTGGTTGACGATTCCGCTGCCGGGCATAACCGTGCATGTTTCTCTGCTGGTTCTTCTCCTAATTCCGACCGGTATCTATTTTACGATTCGTACACGTTTTCTGCCGGTTCGGCTGTTCCCTGATATGCTGCGTGCGGTCACGGAAAAGAAGACCGGCCGGGGCGGCGCCCTGTCGGTTTTGCAAACCCTGATCGTCTCTACCGCCACGCGGGTCGGCATGGGAAACCTGGTCGGAGTGGTGGCGGCGATTTCGGTGGGAGGCGCCGGCGCGGTTTTCTGGATGTGGATCACGGCGCTGATCGGTTCTTCCACCGCCTTTATCGAGGCGACGCTCGCGCAGCTTTATAAAGAAAAAGATCCGCTTTACGGAGGATTTCGCGGAGGCCCGGCCTATTATATTCACCGGTATATGGAAGAAAGGCAAGGAGGAAAACCGCGCCGCTATGTGCTTTTATCCGTCCTGTTTGCACTTTCCGGCCTGATCTGCTGGTGCGGGATCAGCCAGGTGATCAGCAACTCCGTTACCTCGGCTTTTGAAAATGCGTTCCATATCCCGCCGCTTTACACGACGATTGTCCTGGTCCTTTTGGCAGCTGTCATCGTCTTGCGAAAGGATGCGACGGTTAAGGTATTGGACGTGCTTGTCCCGATCATGGCGGGCTGCTATCTGGTGATCACGCTGCTTTTGATTCTCTTAAACTACCGGCTTCTTCCCGGTGTATTCGAACGGATTATTTCGGAAGCATTCGGCCTTCGGCAGGCAGCGGCAGGCGGCTTTGGCACGGTCGTCATGAACGGTGTAAAGAGAGGGCTGTTTTCGAATGAGGCCGGTTCCGGCTCGGCGCCCTGTGCGGCGGCTGCCGCAGAATCGGATAGTCCGGTCAAGGTCGGTCTTGTACAGGCGCTGGGGGTTTTTATTGATACGATTTTGATCTGTAGCTGTACGGCGATGATTATGCTGCTCACACCGACTCATATGACAGATGGCCTCGTAGGCATGGATCTTCTCCAGGCTGCAATGGAATTCCATCTGGGCCGTTTCGGCGTGATATTTGCCGCGGCGATCCTGTGGCTGTTTAGCTTTTCCACATTTATCGGAATTTTGTTCTATGCTCGCCCAAATGTAGCCTATCTGTTTGGCGATACATGGCTTTCACAGACGCTTTATAAGCTTCTGGCGCTCGCCATGCTGTTTGTCGGCGGCCTGGCGGCCTATACGGTTGTGTGGGATCTAGGCGACGTGGGTGTGGGCCTGATGACCCTGTTCAATATTTTTATGCTGTACCCCCTGTCAAAGCCGGTGCTTGAGAGGCTTGGGGCTTATGAGAAGCAGAGAGAGGGCAGGTTATAAGAAAATTTGTAATTCCTTGACAAGCGTGACAGGTATTTAGGACCGCCGCAGGCGATTTTTGACAGATTTTCGCATGTAACGGTGAGGCTGTTCACCGGTTATAAAAACTTTACTATATAAGGAGAGGGAAGTTCATGAATTACAACGAGGAAGCATTAAAGCTCCATGCGGAGCACAGAGGAAAGCTTGAGATTGCTGCCAAGGTGCCGGTGCAGACCCGGGATGATTTAAGCATTGCCTACACGCCGGGCGTGGCGGAGCCGTGCAGACAGATCCATGCAGACAAAAAGGAGGTATACCGCTACACCGCCAAAGGAAATCTGGTGGCAGTGGTGTCGGATGGCACTGCGGTCTTGGGCCTTGGCAACATTGGGCCGGAGGCGGCCATGCCGGTCATGGAGGGAAAGGCGATCCTGTTTAAGGACTTTGGCGGTGTGGATGCTTTCCCGATCTGCCTGGATACACAGGATACCGAGGAGATCATTCGGACCGTAAAAAACATTGCCCCGTGCTTTGGCGGCATCAACCTCGAGGACATTGCCTCCCCCAAATGCTTTGAGGTGGAAGCGCGTCTGGAAAAAGAGCTTGATATCCCGGTTTTCCACGATGATCAGCATGGTACGGCCGTGGTCGTGACGGCTGCGCTCTTAAATGCCCTGAAGGTGGTTGGCAAGGAGATCGCAGAGATTCGCGTCGTGTTAAACGGTCCCGGCTCTGCGGGAACCGCGATCATTAAGATGCTGCTGGCGGCGGGCGTGAAGCATGTCATTGCCTGCGACGAGCATGGGATTCTTTATAAGAGCCGCAAAGTGGGCATCCAGGATCATAAGGCGATGCTTTGCGAGATTACAAATCTGGAGGACAAACGGGGAAGCCTGGCGGATGCACTCGTGGGGGCAGACGTATTTATCGGCGTATCAGTTGCAGGCGCGTTAAAACCGGAAATGATAGGGACAATGGCGGAAGATCCGATTGTATTTGCGATGGCCAATCCGACGCCGGAGATCATGTACGACGAGGCCATGGCGGCGGGAGTCGCGGTCATGGGGACGGGGCGTTCCGATTTTCCGAATCAGATCAACAATGTGCTGGCATTCCCGGGTATTTTCCGCGGTGCACTGGACTGCGGCGCGCGGGATATCAACTATGAAATGAAGGTGGCTGCGGCACATGCGATCGCCGAGCTCGTGACGCCGGAGAAGCTTTGCGCCGAGTACATCATTCCGGGCGCACTTGAGCCGGGAGTCGCCGGGCATGTGGCAAAACGCGTCGCCGAGGCCGCCGTGCGGTCCGGCGCGCTGCGTAAATGATAAGGCGATATTAAAAATAATCCGATTGCTGCCGGCGAATCTTCTGGATTTACAGGAATATTTCTTCACCCCTCTGTCATACAATGAATAGCAGAGGGGTGAAAATATGCCAGACTATCGGAGATTGATTTCATATATCTATGAATACGAAGGAAAAGAAAAGGGAAAAAATGTGGGCTTTGTCAAGCTCGAGTCACGGGGCGGGCAGTGCCGCCTGAATTTAAACGTGAAGCGGATCTATGTCGGAGGAAATGCGATCGGAGTCTATCTGCTGGATCGAAACCGACGGGAAACATTTCTGGGAAATATTTTTGTCCGGGGCGGCAGCGGGGAATTCCGCACGACTGTGGATGCAAGGAATATAGAAGGCAGTGGGAATTCCCTGGATACATACTGCGGACTGACTGTCCATGATGTGAAAAATTCCTGGCGTTCATATACGACGATCTGGGAGGATACGATCCTTCCGGAGCCCGCGGCCTTGTCGGAGCAGGGTACACAGCGGGGAAACGCTGCCCTTTCGGGGGATGCAGTTGTGATCCCGACTGCTCAGGAGGTTCTGCCGGGGCGTACTGAGCTTTTGCAGCCTGCGGTTTCGAGCGTTGTAAAGGAAATCGAGGCGGAGCTGGCGAGAGAGGAGCGCAGGGGGAGGGGGCGGGAAGGATTTACCGTGATCACCCATGCGGCGGAAATCGGCGCCGGACAGGAGACGGAAGAAAGCCCAGGCGATGAGGCGGGGGGCGTATCTGAATCGCCAGGGAGCCCGCAGATTGCCTGGACAGGAGCGGGGACGGAAGGGGAAATCCAGACTGTTCCGTCGGAATCCCAAACTGTCGGAGAGCAGGGGAGTGCGCACGGGAGACCAGGGCAGGCGCTTTCGTCCGGCTCCGGATTGGCAGGAGGACAGCAGACAGTCCCGTCTGTGCCTGGCGCCGCCGGGGAGGTACGAACGGTTCCGTCCGGGGACGGAGTATTCAGAGATGCACAAGCAGTTCCCTCCGGCGGCGGAGCGTCCCAAAAAGCGCAAACGGTGTCGCCCGGAAGCGGAGTAGCCAAAGAGGCGCAAGCGGTGTCGCCCGGCGGCGGAGCGTCCAAAGAAACGCAGACGGTTTCATCCGGGGACAAAGCAGCGGGGGGAACGCAAGCGGTTTTGCCTGAGCCGGGCGCAGCCAAAGAAGCACAAACGGCCCCGCTGCAGACCGGGCCGGCGGGAGAACAGGCGTTTCCGCCGCAGACAGAGGCAGCAGGAGAGCCCGAGGCGGCCGCCACACAGGAAACTATGGCCATGCAGCCGCCCGGATTCCCATCCCCGGAGCTTGAAGATCCGGATCTTTTGAAATATCTTCAGGAGACGGAGGAGATGCTGACGGATCCGGAAAAGCTCTGGGAGGAGCTGCGCAAAAACTATCCCAAAATCCAGCCCTTTGATTATGAAGGGGAGTGCGAGATCCTAACGATCCGCCCGCAGGATATAGGCCGTCTGCCGCGGGAAAGCTGGATATACGGAAACAACAGCTTCCTGCTCCATGGATACTATAATTTTCGCTATCTGATCCTGGTACGGCTCAGTGCGAAGGCCGGACAAAACGGCGGTGGGGCGCCGCGGTATCTGATCGGCGTGCCGGGCCATTATTACAGCAATGAAAAATACATGGCTTCCATGTTCGGTTTCCCGAATTTTGTCCTTTCTAAAACCCAGCCTCCGAATGACGGCCGCTTTGGCTACTGGTACACGGATGTCAGGCTGCATTAAAAAATCAGCCGTCAACTCCGCGCAGGGCAGCCTGCCCGACATAGGGCTTTACGAGAGAAAGGAACGAGGTAAGCTCCTCTTTGGTGCAGCCTGTAAAGCCCGGCTGTAAGACATTCCCGGAATCGGTGAAGGATTGAAGAAAATAGCGCGGGCAGCCTTGAAGCCAGGGGCCGATCCGTTTAAAGTCCTCGGCTGTGTGAAGCTCCTGCACTACGGTTGTGCGGAATTCATAGGGGACAACGCCGGCCTTTAAAAACTCGACACTCTCCTCAATTTTTTCTATCATAACGAACGGTATACCGGACACCTCGGCATACCGTTCTTTGCATGTCTTAATATCCATGGCGACATAATCAACAAGCCCTTCCTCACAGAGCGCACGCAGCACTTCGGGCCGATAGCCATTGGTGTCAAGCTTGATGCGATATCCTATCTCCCGGACGGCGGCGAGAAAATCCCGCAGATCCGGCTGCAGCGTCGGCTCCCCCCCGGTGATCGCGACTCCCTCCAGAATCCCCTTCCGGCGTGAGAGAAAGGATAGGATCTCATCTGTTGTATACGCAGCCTGAGCGTCGTGCTCCAAGAGCTCACTGTTATGGCAAAAGGGACAGCGGAAATTGCATCCGCCTGTGAATACGGTCGCGGCTACATGGCCGGGGAAATCCAGGAGTGTTGTCTTTTGCAGTCCGCAAATTTTCATATCGGGCACCTCGCTATTGTTTAAAATCGGATTAATCTTTCTGTATTATAGTACAAACCGGCCCAAAACGCCAGTGCTTGACAAACAGGAAAAATATGGCGATAATGTACGGGAGCGGAACGTACACCTGACAGAAAACAATTTGTAAACACGCTCTAAAAGGCAAAGGCGGTAAAACAATGAGGCTGACAGAGGATGAGAAATATATGCGGCAGGCGATCCGGCTGGCAAAAAAGGCGGCCTCTTTAAAAGAGGTTCCGATCGGCTGCGTGATCGTACATGAGGGGCGGGTGATCGGCCGTGGCTATAACCGGCGTACGATTGATAAAAATGTGCTGGCACATGCGGAGCTTGCCGCGATCCGCAAGGCGTGCCGCGCCGTGGGAGACTGGCGGCTTGAGGACTGCACGATGTATGTGACGCTGGAGCCGTGCCCGATGTGTGCGGGAGCCATCGTTCAGGCTAGGATTCCCAAGGTTTACATCGGCTGCATGAATCCCAAGGCGGGCTGCGCCGGTTCGGTGCTGGATCTGTTTCATCAGGATGGATTCAACCATCGTGTGGAAACGGAAATCGGGCTTTGCGGCGGGGAGTGCTCACAGCTTTTAAAAGACTTTTTTAAGGAACTGCGCGAGGAAGGAAAGCGGAAAAGGGAGAAGGGCTAGAGCGTGTCTAAAAATTCATTCCCGTCATCTGCACGCCCCACTTCGCGGTATATTTGGCCTAAATTCACTTAACGCAGCCCACTACACCGCGCTCAATTGAGCCAAATCTCCCACAAAGTGGAACGCACATCTGACGGAAAGCAATTTTCAGATACGCTCTAAAGCTGTTGTGAACAGGAACGGACTAAAAAGCGTCAGAAAATGTTAAGAATTAAGTCCTTGTGTCAACAGGTCTATTATGATAGACTATTTGATGTAAGGACTATTTTAATAGACCTAATACTTGAAAGGGGAAAGGATACCATGGAGGAATACAGGTTATTTGAGAGTGAATATCGGTTTATGGATCTGATCTGGAGAGTGGAGCCGGTGAAATCCACACAGCTTGTCCAGACGGCTCGTCTGGAGCTGGAATGGAAGAAATCAACCTGCTATACGGTATTAAAAAAGCTGGAGGCGAAGGGCTTTGTAAAAAATGAGGACACGATCGTGTATGCCCTGGTAAAGCGGGAGCAGGTGCAAAGATATGAGAGCGAGCAGCTGATTGCGCGCAGCTTCGGCGGTTCTCTGCCGGTGTTTCTAAACACGTTTTTGAAAGGGCGCAGGCTGACGAAACGGGAGGCAAAGGAGCTGCACGCGCTGATTGAGGATGTGGCCTCCAAAGAGGCAGAGGAGGTGCCGCATGTCGATTTTGAGCAGTGAGGCGATGATCGCGCTGTTAAACAGGAGCCTGACCGGCGCAGCGCTGATTGTGCTGGTCCTGGTTTGGCGCCTGTTCTTTGGAGGGCTTCCCAAACGCTATAGCTGTATCCTGTGGCTGATTGTGTTTTTACGGCTCTTGCTTTCCGTGTCGATTCCGTCGCCGCTTTCCCTGCTGCCGGTAAATCCGGAGCCGATCATGGAAGTGACGACGGGAGAGGGTCGGCTGCTGTTTGTGGATACGGGCCTCCCTGTGATCGATCTGCCGGTCAATTATACGCTGATGAGCACGATGCGGCCCACGCCTGCGACATCGGCGGACCCGGCGCAGATCTATTTGTTTTTATTTGCGAGGCTGTGGCTGGTTGGATGTATCTGCTTTGCCGGAGTAAATCTTTTCCGGTATTTTTCCCTTAGACGGAGGCTTGCGGACGCGATTCCTGGGGAGGCCGGCGTCTGCTATTCGGATCGGATTTCGATGCCGATGGTCATGGGGCTCCGAAAGCCGAGGGCGTACCTGCCCTCGTTCCTGGCAAGAGAAGAAAACAGCAAGGAACGGGAATGGGTGCTGGCTCACGAGCAGGCGCATATCAGGAGATGCGACCCGTTTATGAAGCTTGTGGCCTTTGCCGCCCTGGCCCTTCACTGGTTTAACCCGCTTGTGTGGGCGGCGTTTTTCCTGTACGGCCGGGATGTGGAAATGGCATGCGATGAGAGCGTCCTGGAGAAATTCGGAGAGGAGCGGCGTAGGAGCTACTCGGAGGCGCTTCTGCATTTTGAGGAGAGACGGAGTGCGCTTTTTATCCCGCTTGCATTCGGAGAGAGCCATACGAAACGAAGAATCAAACATATCCTGCGTTACAAACGGCCGGCCTTTTGGGTGAGCGCTCTGGCGGTGGTGTTGATGGGCGTATCTGCAGTTGCTCTGTTGACGAATCCCGGCCGCGGCCCGAAAGCAGCGTCCATCGGAATCATAGGGGGCGCCGACGGGCCGACCGCGATTTTCATCGCCGGAAAGATTACGGGGGAAATCGGAGAGAAAGCGGCGGAACAGCTTGATGTGGAGACTGCGAAGGAGCAGCCCTACGGCGTTTCGGTGGAACTTGACTATGTGAGTGCGTGGCGTATTTCCCTGCATGGGAGCTTTGGCTATCTGGCATATCGGCTCGAGGCGGGGGGGGATGGGAGGCTCCTTGCAGTGCCGGTATGTGCGGTGACGCTTTCCGAGACAGGGCCTATCCAGATGCAGGGGGAGGGATACACGGAAATCATCGGCGGCGAAGAAGGTGCCATGATCATTCCGGGGGCCTATACCGCGGACACGCCAAAGCGCCTGTACTGCTATAGAGAGGCAGAGAATCGAATCGATACCCTCTCGTTTTCCGAACAGGAATCGGAGCTTGCGGCAAGCGGGGCATACCAGGATGCAAGGATTGTGGATGAACAGATATCCAATCTTGCAGAACGGGTCCGCGGGGAATACGGTAGCCAGCTCCTCTATGGCCCGGTAGAAGTCCCGGAATACGATGCCGTTGTATATGGCTTTTTGGCAGCGGACGGAGAGACGCTGAAGGAGATTTGGTACGGGCTCTGGTGGGCCAGGGAGGGAAAAATCGAGAAAATTACGCTGTTTGATTGAGTTAGATCGGGCAGATGGAACTTGACAAATAAGCGTCTGCCATGTATACTTAACAAGTCCGCACAGCCGGGGAGTTAGCGGTGCCCTGTACCTGCAATCCGCTATAGCAGGGGTGATGTTCTGCCGAGGGTGAACCATTGTAGGGCTGCCCCTGGTAAGCGGCGCTGACGTCTTGGTCTTACGCAATGGGAATCTCTGAACCGTGTCAGGGCAGGAATGCAGCAGCACTAAGGGGAAGCTTCCATGTGCCGTGAGGCAGCCGGGACCGAGCAGGCTGCCAGGGTAACGCTTATGATGGACATTCGAAGCAAGACGTGCGGACTTTGTAATTCTATACGGAAATTGTGGTGGTAAAGACATCCGAACCACTGCAAGAGATTTGAGGGGGCCAGTGCGATGAAGATGCGATTCTTGCTTTTGCTGCTGCTCCTTTTTGCATTGTTTACAGTTGTGTTTACTCTCCCGCGTTTGCTGGAAAAGGAGAGAGTACCGGTTCCTTCGGTTCAAACCACAGAGCCGCAGACGGAAACGCTGGAGGAAAAGAGCTTTCCGTATGAGACCGCATGGGGAGAGACGGAAAGCCGGCGGCCTTTTGAACCCGATTATAAACCTGGTGAGCCCGTGAAGCGTGAAAAGCTTCCGGCGCATATCCTTTTTGCGTCAGATATTCACTATATGTCCCGGAGTCTTACGGATTACGGGAATGCGTTTCATGAACTGATCGACAACGGTGACGGCAAGGCGGTCCGTTATATGCCGCAGATCTGGGATGCGTTTGCGGGCGAGGTAATCGCGGCGCAGCCGGATGCACTGGTGTTAAGCGGCGATCTGACGATCAACGGAGAACGGGTCAACCATGAGGAGCTGGCCGCGCATCTTTCCGTGATCGAGGCCGCGGGAGTCCCGGTCGTCGTCATACCGGGAAACCACGATATCAATAATCCCTATGCAACCGCATATTTCGGTGACGAACAGAGCTTTATCGAGACGGTGACGCCGGAGGAATTCTGGCAGTTCTACCAAAACTTCGGCTACGGCGAGGCAGCCAGTTATGCGCCGGACTCCATGAGCTATCTGTACATATTAAACGATACCACCTGGCTTTTAATGCTGGATACCTGTATTTACACGCCGGAAAACAGAGTGGGCGGTGAACTGCGGCCCGGTACGATGAAATGGATCGAACAATGTCTGCAGGAGGCCTATGCACAGGGAATTACGGTGCTTCCTGTGGGGCATCATAATTTACAGGAGCTAAGCCGCGTTTATGTGGAGGAATGCGTGCTCCAAAATCATGACGAGGCGCTCGCGCTGTTTGAACGATATCTGACACCGGCATATTTCAGCGGCCATCTGCACGTCCAGAGGATCATGAAACATAAAACGGAGCCGGGTGTACCCGATGAGGTCTATGGGATCTGGGAGATCGTCAGCAATTCTTTGATTATTCCGCCATGCCGCTATGGAAGCCTGACCCTGCATGTGGACGGCAGCATGTCCTACCATACGAAAAGTGTGGATGTCTCGGGCTTTGCCGCGGCAAACGGGGAGACGAACCCGGATCTTCTGGATTTTTCTGCGTTCAGCGACCGGTATATCCACTCGGTGATCCGCCGTCAGATCTACGATTCCCTGGAGGATCTTCCGGACTACATCAAGGAGAGCCTGGCGGATTTTTACGCAGAGCTTTATCGGGATTATAATGCAGGCCGCCAGATCAACTATTCGGAAAGAAAAAAGGAGCCGGGTTATGCCTGGTGGGACCGCTTTATGAATCCCAGCATCCAGTTCAGGCAGGTCGAGGGCATGATGCGCGACGGCATGTCCGTAAACCATAACGCGGAGATTCCAAGCCCGTATTAAAAATTTTCTTGCCCGTCTTTTTGCTTTGTATTATAATAATAAATACCTATGCCGGAAGTGATTCGGAGAAAGGAAGTAGCAGGGATGAAAAGAGTTGGATTTTTGACAAGCGGCGGTGACTGCCAGGCTCTGAATGCAACGATGCGGGGTGTGGCAAAGGGATTGTTTCATATTTACCAGGACGAGATCGAGATTATCGGGTTTGAGGACGGATATAAGGGTTTAATGTATGCCAACTATCATTTGATGAATCGTTCGGATTTTTCCGGGATCCTTACAAAGGGCGGTACGATGCTCGGAACCTCAAGACAGCCGTTTAAATTGATGCGTGTGCCGGATGAAAACGGCCTGGACAAGGTAGAGCTTATGAAGCACACGTATTATAAGCTGAAGCTCGACGCGCTTGTGGTATTAGGCGGAAACGGAAGCCAGAAGACGGCGAATCTTCTGAGCGAGGAAGGGCTGAATGTGATCGGACTTCCGAAAACCATTGACAATGATCTCTGGGGAACGGACATGACCTTCGGCTTTCAGAGCGCCGTGGATATTGCGACGAATGCCATCGACGATATTCACACGACCGCGGCTTCCCACGGACGCGTATTTATTGTGGAGATCATGGGACATAAGGTTGGCTGGCTCACGCTCCATGCGGGGATTGCAGGCGGTGCGGACATTATTTTGCTGCCCGAGATCCCCTATGACCTGAAAAAGGTCGTAAAAAAGATCGAGGAGCGGACCAAGGGCGGGAGCCGGTTCTCGATTCTGGCAGTCGCGGAGGGAGCAATCTCCAAAGAGGATGCCGCTCTTTCGAAAAAGGAATATAAAAAGAGGCTGGAGGAACGGGCGGCAAAATACCCGTCGGTCGCCTACGAGATCGGTGCGCGGATTCAGGAGATGACGGGGCAGGAGATCCGAGTGACCGTACCGGGACATATGCAGCGCGGCGGCGCCCCGGTGCCGTATGACCGCGTGGTTTCTTCCCGGATCGGCGCCCATGGGGCCCAGTTGATTGATGAGGGGAAATTCGGCCGTCTAGTGGTCGTGAAAAACAATGTAATCACGGATATTCCGCTTTCTGAAAGTGCAGGGAAACTGAAAACAGTCGATCCGAGCGGCGATATTATTCAGGAAGCGAGACTGTTGGGAATCAGCTTCGGAGATAAATAAGCATGTCATATACGGCATTATACAGAAAATGGCGTCCCCGGGTTTTTGCAGATGTCAAGGGGCAGGACGCCATCACGGCGACCCTGAAAAATCAGATCCTTGCCGGGCGGATCGGACATGCCTACCTGTTCTGCGGGACCAGGGGCACCGGAAAGACGACGGTCGCCAAGATCTTTGCCCGCGCCGTCAACTGCGAAAATCCGACAGAAGGAAGCCCCTGCGGAGAATGCGAAAGCTGCAGGCGGATTTTGGAGGGCGCCTCTTTAAATGTTGTGGAGATTGATGCGGCCTCCAACAACGGCGTGGAAAATATCCGTGAGATCCGCGAGCAGGTCCAGTATCCGCCGGCGGAGGGCCGTTACCGGGTTTATATCATTGACGAAGTGCATATGCTGTCAACAGGGGCCTTCAACGCGCTTTTAAAAACGTTAGAGGAACCACCCTCCTATGTGATTTTTATTTTGGCAACCACAGAGGCGCACAAGATTCCGGTTACGGTGCTGTCCCGCTGTCAAAGGTATGATTTTAAGCGGATCACCGTGGATGTCATTGCGGCCCGCTTAAAGGAGCTGACGGCTGCAGAGCAGATGCCGGTGGAGGAACGGGCGCTTCAGTACGTGGCGAAGGTGGGCGACGGTTCCATGCGCGACGCGCTCAGCCTGTTGGACCAGTGTGCCGCGTTCCACTATGGCGAAACGCTAACCTATGAGCATGTGCTGGATATTCTGGGCGCAGTTGATACCGGTGTTTTTCGCGAATTGTTTGCCGCCGTTTCAAAAAAGAGGACGGCGGAGTGCATTCGCAGGCTGGAAGAACTGGTCGCACAGGGGCGTGAGCTGTCGCAGCTTATCACAGATTTTGTATGGTATTTACGAAATCTGTTGCTGCTCAAGACCGCAGAGGATGCAGAAGGGCTTCTGGATCTATCCGAGGAGAATTTAAAGCTTCTGCGGGAGGACGCTCAGTTGGCAGATGAAGCTGCATTGATGCGCGAGATCCGCGTCCTGTCCGAGCTTTCCGGACAGCTCCGGTTTGCAAGCCAGAAGCGCGTCCTGGTCGAGGTGGCGTTCATCAAGCTGACAAGACCCCAGATGGAGGAAAATTTAGATTCGGTGCTGGTGCGCCTTGCCGAGTTGGAAAAAAAGATTGAAGAAGGAATACCAGTCGCATATGCCGGATGTGGCAGGCCCGTCGACCGGCCTGATGTACCGTTGACGGATGCGGCAGCCGAAGAAACGGAGGCTTCCCAGACGAGGGCGCATACGGTTGCGCTTCCGAAAGCGCAGCTTGAGGATCTGAACCAGATTCGGGGCGAATGGGGAAAACTGGTCCGGGAGATGGGGATGTCGATCCGTCCGTGTTTCCGCGAAACGGTCGTGGAACCGGCCGGGGAGGGCTGCCTGTGCATTGTCTTCAGCAATAAGATGAATTTTGAGATGGGAAGCCGCCCGAGCGTGATCGGAGATCTGGAACGGCATGCAGAAGAAAGATTTGGCAAGACGCTCTACTTTAAAACAAGGCTGCGGGAAAGCGGAGAACGGTTGGACACATGCTATATCAGTGATGAGGAGTTGCGTGAAAATGTCCATATGGAGATTGAGATAGAAAGTTAAACGAGGAGGAAGGACGCATGGCAAGGCGAGGCGGTTTTCCGGGCGGAATGCCGGGAAATATGACTAATTTGATGAAACAGGCGCAGAGGATGCAGCGCCAGATGGAGGAACAGGCGAAAGAGCTTGAGGAAAAGCAATATACTGCGGCAGCGGGCGGAGGCGCGGTCACGGTCACGGTTTCCGGGAAGAAGGAGGTCGTGTCGGTGAAAATTTCTCCTGACGCGGTAGATCCGGATGATGTGGAGATGCTGGAGGACATGATCGTGGCGGCGACGAATGAGGCACTTCACCGTCTGGAGGAGGAATCGAGCGCTATGATGGCGAATCTGACGGGCGGCCTTGGAGGATTGGGAGGACTTTCTTTCTAAAACCATGGATTATTACAGCAGTCAGATTTCGAAATTGATTGAGGAGCTGTCGAGACTTCCCGGGATAGGGAATAAGACCGCACAGCGGCTGGCATTCCATATTATCAACCTGCCGGAGGAACAGGTGGAACGGCTCTCGAGTGTGATTCGGGCGGCCAAGAGAGATGTGCGCTATTGCAAAGAATGTTTTACACTCACGGACGCGGAGCTTTGTCCGATCTGCCGGAGCAAAAACCGGGATCACGGCATTATCATGGTCGTGGAGAACCCGCGGGATCTGGCAGCTTATGAGAAGACAGGAAAATATGAGGGCGTTTATCACGTCCTTCACGGGGCGATTTCACCAATGCTTGGGATCGGCCCGGGCGATATTAAATTAAAAGAGCTGATGGCCAGGCTTCAGAGGGAAGTAAAGGAGGTCATCATCGCGACCAACTCCAGCCTTGAGGGAGAGACAACCGCCATGTATATCAGTAAGCTAATCAAGCCGACGGGGATCCGGGTCACGAGGATTGCCAGTGGCGTACCGGTGGGCGGAGATCTGGAGTATATTGACGAGGTAACGCTTCTGCGTGCGCTCGAGGGGCGGGTAGAGCTGTAAGTATTTTAGGAGACGCAAAAGAGATGGATAAGTACGAGTTTAACATTAAGGTTGAACAGATTAAGAAGCTGGTGAGCAGAGGAGATTATGACACGGCGATGAAGATTGCCGACACCATTGACTGGCATCGTGTCAGAAATGCAAGCTTGCTCTCCATGATTGCACAGATTTATGAAAAAAACGAGGAATACCAGGAGGCGAAGGACATTCTGCTCTTAGCGTTTGAGCGGGCGCCGATCGGGAAACGGCTCTTGTATAAGCTGGCGGATCTGGCAGTCAAGGAGGGAAGCATCGCCGAGGCCGAGGCCTATTATCGTGAATTCTGTGATCTGGCTCAGGACGATCCACGCCAGTATCTTCTGCGTTATCAGATTTTAAAGGCGAAAAAGGCGCCGGCCGATCAGCTGATCCGTGCGTTGGAGACGTATACAGAGGCCGAGATGGATGAAAAATGGCTGTATGAGCTGGCAAAGCTGTACCATGAGGCAGGGAAAGCCGAGCTCTGTGTGAGCACCTGCGACCGGATTATGCTGCTGTTCGGCCTGGGGAAATACGTAGATAAGGCCATGGATTTAAAGCTCGAATACGCCCCGCTAAGCAAATACCAGATGGATCTCGTCGAGAACCGTGACAAATATGAGGCGAACCTGCGCGCAACCCAGGAGGAATATAACGCCGGGGTGCCGGTTTATCAGGAACAGGAGGAGTATGAGGAGGAGCGGGAGCACTCCTCCCGCTCCGATCTGGATATGCAGAAAGAGATCGTGATGCGTCTCCATGAGGATGCGCAGTCGCAGGAGCTGGCGCGGGAAATGTCCCGAATGGTCGGCGGTGATGCGCGGACGGCCGAGGTCGAGGAGGACGAGAGCGGGTTCGATGCGACAAGGACGCTGGACGATCTGCGCATGATTAAAGACATCAAGCCGACGAGGCGTGTCCTTGATGCCGCTGCTGAACGCGAAGCGGCCGAGCAGGAGGCCAGAGAGGCGCAGAGAAGGGCGATTGAGGAGGAAGTAGCCAGACGCGTCGAGGAGGAGCGGGAAATCGAGCGTCAGAAAAACGCGATCCGTGCGGCCAAAGAGCGCGAAGAAATGGAGGAGGAGGCTTTAAGGCGAGCCGAGAAGGAGCGTGAGGCGGCCCGCCTGGCCGAGGAGGAACGCCGCGCAAGAAGGCAGGCAGACATTGACAGGGAACGCGCGCTCAACAGCCGCGTACGGACGATTGCCGCTTCTGATTATGAATCGGATGATCCGGAGCTTGGGACACTGCCGATCTCCGTCAACAATCTGATGATCGAGGCAGATACGCCCGAGGAGGGCCTGGAAACGGCTCTTGGCGCATTAAAGGAAATCCATCGCGCGCTTGGGTATAAAAATCAGGTCGCCAAGATAAACAGTGAAAAGTTGAATAAGCGCGGCATCAGTCAGATCGCTGCGAGGCTTTCCGGTAAGGATCTGGTGATTGAAAATGCTGCGGATTTAAGCGGCGCGGTGCAGAATGAACTGGATGAGCTGATGGAGAAGGACCAGTCGGGGATGCTTGTAGTCCTGATTGATACGCCGGCGCATTTGGATGAGCTGTGCCAATACAACATGTCCCTGACGGGAAAGTTTCGGCGCATCGGGATAGATCCCGGCAGAAAGGCCCAAAAGGCGGCCGAGACGGCCGCGGAGGAGGCGCTCAAAAAAGAGACTGCCGATCAGGAGCGGATCCTTAGAGAGACTGCCGGATTGGTGCAGGAAGCGGCGGCAAAAAGGCCGGTTCCCGAACCTGTGATGGAGGAAGCACAGCCGGAGCCCGTCGTCGAGGCAGCAGAAATGCCAAGGCCCGTGCGTATAAAAGAAAAATCAAATGCGATCCCGAATGAGGGAAGCATACAGAGAGTCCCCATATACGAGGACAGGGAGATGCAGGAACCGGAAGTGTCTGAAGAACCGGCAGAGGAGCCGGCGGAACCGAAAAAAACGCTTCCGGAAGGGTACGAGGATGGCAGGGAAATGGATTTGGATGAATTTGCGCAGTATGCCTGCAAGTATGCCTCCGAGATCGACTGCAGCATCACGGGAAAGAGTCTCCTGGCGTTGTATGAGCGGATCGAAATGATGGAGGAGGAAGATGTCCCGCTCACGAAGACGGCGGCGATCGACCTGATTGAAGCCGCGGCTGATAAGGCGGAGCGGCCTTCGATCGGCAGAAAGCTTACGGGGATTTTTTCTCCCAAATATGACAAAGAGGGATTTTTGATTTTGCATGAAAACGATTTTTTTGATTAAACGGAAGGTTTGATGTCTGCTATGGATATTCGGATAGTTGCGACCGATATGGATGGAACTCTCCTTGACGATGAGAAACGGGTGCCCCAGAAGAATCTGGAGGCACTTCGTGCGTGCGCAGAGAAGGGAATCGAGATCGTACCTGCGACGGGGCGGACCTGCTTGGGAATTCCGGATGAGCTGAAGGAATTGCTGGGGGTCCGTTATGCGATTACGATCAACGGGGCTGCGGTGGTTGACCTGCAAGAGGACAGGATCCTTGACACATGTCGGATGCCAGCGGAGACGGCGGTCCGAGTCTTGGAGATGGCCAGGCAGAGCCCGCATGATATCATGTATGATGCTTATGTGGATGGAGTAGGTTATACAAAGGATTGCTTTTATGAAAATGCGGAAAAATATGTTCCGTCACCGGGGTTGGCCAGGCTGATTCGAAAAACAAGGCGTGTGGTTCCGGATCACATTGCGTTTGTAAGAGAAAGCGGCAAAGAGGTCGAAAAGATCAATCTGTATTTTTTGGATATGGCAGCGCGAGAGGAAATGCGGCAAAAGCTTACGTGTCTGCCGGATATCCTGGTTTCCTCGTCGATTCCCAATAATCTGGAGATCAATGCGGCCGGTGCGGATAAGGGCAGTGCCCTTCTTAGACTGGCAGAGCTTTTGGGCGTGGAGCGCAGACAGACCATGGCCTTCGGGGATGGGGAAAATGATTTGACCATGATAAGGCTCGCCGGAGTCGGTGTTGCGATGGCAAACGGAGAGGAGAAGGTAAAGGCAGCCGCGGATTTTGTAACCTGCACGAACAATGAGGCTGGTGTGGCCGCGGCAGTTGAACGGTTTGTGCTGCAGGCAGAGTGAGGGATTCCATGGAGTTTGTCAGAGGATTGTCCGGCCGCTGGGTGGAAATAGCGGCCGCGGTATATTTGATCGGCATGATGCTGTATGGGCATCACAGGGGCTTTATCAGGCTGTGTGTATCGGCTGCGGCGCTTCTTATTACAATCGTATCGGTGCGCTTCGCGGCGCCTCATGTGACAGACTGGCTTAAAAACGATACACCGCTTTTCGGGGCTATACGCCAGGGAATTGAAAAAACAGTCGGTCTGGAGGAGGGCGCATGGGTTCCCACAGGTCCTTCGGCCGAGCGCCTGTTTATTGAAGAACTCGATCTGCCGGAGCAGATGAAGCGTCTTCTCTTAGAAAACAACAACGGAGAAATTTATGAGCGGCTTGGCGTTCGTGTATTTCGGGATTATGTGACGGACTATCTGGCAGATATGATCTTAAGGATTCTGGTCTTTGTAGGCTTGTTTGCGGTGGTTTATCTGATCCTGCACGTAGCGACCGTCTGGCTCGATCTGATAGTAAGGTTGCCGATCTTGTCCGGCCTTAACCAGATTGCGGGCGCCGTCCTGGGATTTGTGCAGGCATTGATTTTCCTGTGGATCCTCTGTCTGGTCTTTACGGCATTCTCCGGAACAGGATTTGGCAAAACCGTGCTTGCCGGGATTGAAGCAAGCGGGTGGCTCTCCTGGATCTATGATCACAACATGCTTTCTCTTTTGGTTTTTGGCTTTTTGAAGACGGTTTTATAAAAGTTGAAGATAAATTGTAGATAAAAAAGGAACAATTTCGCATATCTTGTGATCTGAACAGGGAATATTTTGCGGAAGCCACTAAATATTGTTTGCATAGATATAAGCAAAACAAGGCAAAGAGCACCGTGGCACCGGAATCCGGAGGATCGAAAAAAATTGTTTAAAAAAAAGAAACAAAATCCCTTGACAAGTAAAAAAGAACATGATATAGTAAAAATCCGATGTGAGAAAAACGTCGGAGCACTGCTATTTTTTGAAAAAATAAGCCTTTGAAATTTGATAAAAAACAGTTGACAAATTATGCGGCTTATGGTATGATTTAGTAGTTGTCACTTGAGAGAGTGAATGTAGCACCTTGAGAACTGAACAGTATGTAAAACCCTGAAAATTCTTATTAAGAAATGGCCGATAGGGTAGAGGCCATGGATGAGAACATTCAGAACAAAAACCTAAAACAACAGTAGAACGGTTTGAAATTAGCCAAGCTAAAGTCAGGACCGGGACACAAACACTTAAACATGAGAGTTTGATCCTGGCTCAGGATGAACGCTGGCGGCGTGCCTAACACATGCAAGTCGAACGAAGCGATTCAGAGGAAGTTTTCGGATGGAATCTGGAGAGACTGAGTGGCGGACGGGTGAGTAACGCGTGGATAACCTGCCTCATACAGGGGGATAACAGTTAGAAATGACTGCTAATACCGCATAAGCGCACAAGATCGCATGATCATGTGTGAAAAA
>CAJTEE010000004.1:43702-334286 GCA_910575275.1 Lachnospiraceae bacterium
TCATAGCATTTCCACTCGCCGTCTTCCATCATCCAAGTTCCCTTGGCTGCTGCGAAAGAAGTCATGGAAGCGCCTAATGCCAGCAGGGCTGCCGCAGATACGACTGCAGCAATTTTTGTCTGCTTTCTCATAATGAATGCACTCTCCTTTTTTCTTTTTGAAACGTTTTTGAAATTCCTAATTGCATTACGAGGCCATTATACTTCTGATAAGGGAAATTATCAATAGTTTTTTTACAAATTTTGCAGATTTTTTTAAATCTGTAACTATCTTTCCCCTGTCCGCTGTATTCTGTTCCTCGGATACAACCACATTATAGTATAATTTCTTAAGAAATACCATAACATTTCTCTGTTTATTTTCTTACGAAAATATTACTTTCCGGGATTTTTAGGCCATTATTGTATTTATATAAGTACAATAATAGCTTTTTACCCCCTTGTAATTCCGTCAGTGTGTGGTATAATGTTCATATGTTTTAATTGTTTATTACTTTTTGAACATGTCGATCTCCGCCTGACGGGCGGAACTTCTCAATAAATATGTATATCTTTCAGGAGGCAGAAATGATGGATCGTTACGGGCTGCTTTGCCGGAATATTTATGATAACCGGAGAATCACGCAAAGGGAACTGGCGGCCGCCATGAATCTTTCCCTGGGGACCTGCAACCATTTGATAAAGGAAGCGCAGGCACGTAAGTTGATTTCTTATGACGCAGATGCCGGCGAATACTCCTTATTGAAGGAGGGCGTACGGCTCTTGATGAAATACCGGGTGGACAGTGCGGTCATCCTGGCGGCAGGCTTTGGATCCCGCTTCGTACCGCTTACCTTTGAAACTCCAAAGGGGCTTTTAGAAGTATTCGGCGAACGGATGGTGGAAAGGCAGATTAAACAGCTCCACGAAGCTGGAATCATGGATATTACAATCATGGTCGGTTATCTGAAGGAAAAATTCGAATATCTGATTGACAAATATAATGTTAAGCTTCTCTATAACCCGGAGTATCATGAAAAAAATACGCTTTCCACTCTCTGGCACGCCAGAGACTGCTTTAAAGGGAAAAATACGTACCTGCTTTCCTCAGATAACTGGATCCGCACCAATATGTATCACACCTATGAATGCGGTGCCTGGTACTCCGCTTCCTTTATGAAAGGAAAAACCTCCGAGTGGTGCTTAAGCTTTAATAAAAAAGGTCTCCTAACCGGCGTTGCGATCGGCGGCATGGATTCCTGGGTCATGTACGGGCCTGCCTTTTTCTCAAAAGAATTTTCTGAACTGTTTTTCCCGGTTCTTGAGAACTATTATAAAGCGCCCGGCACAGAGCAGATGTTCTGGGAACAGCCCCTTGCGGATCTCCTGAATGGGACGGCCGGGGAACATCTTCCCGGCGTCGAAGCGCCGCCCGTCCCGGATATCTACATTAATAAGCAGCCGGAAGGCCAGGTATACGAATTCGAAAATCTCGAAGAACTTCGGTTGTTTGACAGCCGTTATCAGGACCATTCTGACAGCGCTGCCATGCAGCTGATCTCCGAGGTACTCCATATCCCGGAATCCGAGATTACCGACCTGCGTCGTTTAAAAGCCGGCATGACCAACCAGTCCTTTCTGTTCCGGGCAAACGGACGCTCCTACATCTGCCGTGTGCCGGGCCCCGGCACCGACAAGCTTATAAACCGCCGCCAGGAAAAAGCCGTCTACGACACGGTCAAGCATCTGGATCTCTCAGAGCATGTAGTCTACATGAGCGCGGACACGGGCTATAAAATCTCTGAATACTACGAGGGAGCAAGAAACGGCAACCCGAAAGATCTGGATGACATTACACAGGGCATGAGGCTTTTGCATCGGCTGCATGACTCGAAGCTTTCCGTGGAACACCGCTTTGACGTCCGGGAACGGATCGACTTTTATGAAACGCTTTGCGCCGGGTATGAGCGGCAGCTTTTTGAAGATTATTCTATGGTCCGCAGCCATATGAACGGCCTGCTCGATCGCCTGGAGCGCTTAAACAGACCACAGGTCCTCTCCCACATCGACAGCGTCTGTGACAACATCCTGTTTCTTCCGGATGGATCACTCCGGCTGATTGACTGGGAGTACGCAGGCATGTGTGACCCGTTAATTGACGTAAGCATGTGTGCAATCTATTCCTACTATAGTGAAGAAGAAATAAACCGCCTTTTGCGCATCTATCTCCACCGGGAACCGAAGGCGGAGGAGCGGTTTATCTATTATTCCTACATCGCTCTTGGAGGGTTTTTATGGTGCCTCTGGGCCGTTTATAAAAGCAGCCTGGGAGAAGAATTCGGAGAGTACACTCTTATCATGTACCGATACGCAAAAAATTATTACAGGAAGATCATCACGGCGCCGGAATTCCTGGAGATTGGTATGGCCCCGTAGATCTCCTTCCCCAAATTCCGCACAAATTTTTCAAGACGAATGCCGGATCCTGTGTTATACTATAGAAATCAGGTAGTGCACTAAAGGGGGATTTTTATGATACAAAGGAAGCGGCTCGCTGCCATGCTGATAAGCGCTGCGCTGTCGGCGGCGGCATTGTCTCCTGCTTACCCGGTATATGCGGCGGCATGGGAACGAGGCGCCAACGGGGCTTATATAGGAAGCGACGGCTCATCGCTTACAGGGGTTTTGTCCCGCGGCGTTGACGTGTCACACTGGAAGCAGAATATCGACTGGAATGCGGTTGCCACAGACGATATACAATTTGCCATGCTTGGGGCACGTTATAACAACGCCGTTGATCCATATTTTGATGCAAACGCGCGCGGTGCCTACAGCGCGGGCTTACGCATCGGCGTCTATCTCTACTCCTATGCGACCACAACGGCCATGGCAGAGCAGGAGGCGGATTTTGTCCTCACTCTCATTAAGGATTATCCCATCTCCTACCCTGTTGTTTTTGACGTAGAAGCGTCGGAGATGAACGGCCTCTCGCCCTCGGAGCTTGCCGCCGTGATCAATGCCTTCTGCAAAAAGATCGAGAGTGCCGGCTACTATCCGATGCTCTATACGAATGATTACTGGCTGTCCAATAAGATCGACATGTCTAAGATCCACTGGGACGTATGGGTTGCACGCTATAATGTTAAGCCCGCCTATACGGGCGCCGCCATGTGGCAGGCCACCAACGAAGGGCAGGTAAACGGTATTTCCGGCAATGTGGACATTAACTTCACCTTCAAAAACTTTTCGGACAAGATTCCGGCAAACCGGTGGCGGCTGATCGGCGGCAAATGGTATTACTACAAAAATCATGTCAAGCAGACCGGCTGGATTCATGACGGGCAGAGCTGGTATTATCTGAACGCCGACGGGACGCAGTACAAGGGCTGGCTTAATCTGAACGGTATTTACTACTATTTGGACGCATCCACCGGCCAAATGAAGACCGGCTGGCAAAAGCTTGACAACCAATGGTATTTCCTGAAGAACGACGGGACTATGGCAAATGAATGGCTGCAGCTTGACGGCACCTATTACTATCTCTTAAACGGCGTGATGGTGACCGGCTGGCTTCGGATCGGGTCGGATTATTATTACATGAAGGGCGACGGCGCCATGGTAACCGGCTGGCGCAAAATGGACGGCTCCTATTACTTCTTTGCCGCAGACGGAAGACTGGTACGTGGCCTTGCCGACATCGACGGAAAGCGGTACTATCTGCAGGCAGACGGAACCATGGCCACAGGCTGGCGGACCATCGACAACACAAACTACTACTTCAGCGCAAGCGGTGCGATGGCGTCTGGCTGGGAAAAAATCAACAACTCCTGGTATTACTTCCACACGGATGGGCGCATGGTGACCGGCTGGCTCCAGATTCATGACAGCTACTATTACCTCCATACCGACGGACGCATGGTAACCGGCTGGCAAAACGACGGAACCAATACCTATTACATGGATCCCTCCTCCGGTAAAATGGCAATAGGCTGGAAAAAGATCGACGGGGCCTGGTATTACTTTAATTCGTCGGGACACAGGAGCACCGGATGGTTGAGGCTTGGAGAAAGCTACTACTATCTGCTGTCTGACGGACGCATGGCGGCCGGCGGCTCCTACACGATTAACGGCATCAATTACACCTTTAACAATGACGGCATCTGCCAGAACGAGGCCTCGGCCATCGACGGCGGCTCGGCTCAAAGCGTGTACACTTCGCCGGATATGAACACAGCGCCTAATTCGGAGCGGACAGCCTGGAACTCTCTGCCGGGAAGCACCAATGTTCCAAATTACAGTTCAAACGCTCCGGGCACAGAATCCGTTTCCTTCAACAGCCAGGGCATGAATGCCGGCGGCGGTTCCTACAGTCTGATCGGCCCGGGGAGCTCCTCTCCAAACGGCTCCGGGGCAGGTAGCGGGGTCGGGATACCGTCCGGCACCGCGTCACACGGGACCTCGGGGCAGCCGGGCAGCCAAACTACAGGCACACAGAGCCAGCCGGGGCAGCCGTCAAACAATTCCGGCTCCGGTCAGAAAAAATCCGGGCTCAGTTCCTATCAAACCACCGGGCCCAGATAGGATCAGAAATGGCATACCTATTTATTTCTATCGTTCAAAATTGCAAAACGGCTGCAGATCCTCGGATTGAATCTGCAGCCGTTTTATGCACACACTTTTTTACTTCTGCCACTACACTTCAAAAATCAGATCTCCATAGCTCGGGAACGGCCAGTACCCTTTGTCAACCAACATTTCCAGCCTGTCTGCCGGCGCACGCAGCGCTGCCATGGCAGGAACGATCTCATCATAGCAGGCATGCGCGCGTTCACACATCCCCTCCCGTGCCGCGCAGGTCTTGATTTTTTCCTCAAGCGTGGATAATGCCGCCTTCATTTCCGACAGAAGGTCAGAAGTCTCTAAAAGCAATTCGGTCTGCACGCTGACATCGGCCTCCGGACACGCTGCCCGGACTGCGGACAAAGAATTGGCCAGAACGATCGTATATCGGATGACTGCCGGGATGATCTGTTTTCCGGCCATATCGATCATCGTTTTCGCCTCAATATTGACGGATTTTGCATATGCCTCGTACTCGATCTCCGCGCGGGCCTCCAGCTCGGCCTTCGTGTAGACACCGAAATCGCCAAACAGTTTAAACGCCTTCTCCGTGACCAGCGAGGGAATCGAATCCACCATGCATTTCAGGTTCAGAAGCCCTCTGCGGGCAGCCTCCTCAACCCATGCATCCGTATAGCCATTCCCGTTAAAAATAATCCGGCGGTGTTCTACAAGCAGCCGTTTGATCAGATTATGGACAGCCAGATCAAAGTCATCGGCGGCCTCCAGCTCATCAGCCGCTTCTTTAAATGCCTCGGCCACAATCGTATTTAAAACCACATTGGATTCCGCCACAGAGTCCGAGGAGCCGACCATGCGGAACTCAAATTTGTTGCCGGTAAATGCAAAGGGCGACGTGCGGTTCCTATCCGTGGCATCCTTGTCAAAATCAGGAAGTGTCGTCACACCGGTCATGAGCTTCCCGCCGGTTTTGGAATGCGTCGCAGAACCCGTACTGCAGAGCTGGTCGATCACATCCTCGATCTGTTCACCGACGAAGATGGAAATGATCGCCGGCGGCGCCTCCTGGGCTCCGAGTCTGTAATCGTTCCCCGGAACCGCGGCAGACTGGCGCAGAAGATCCGCATGCACATCCACGGCCTTCATGATACAGGCCAGAACCAGCAGGAACTGAATATTTTCATGTGGTGTGATTCCCGGGTCCAGCATATTGATCCCCGTATCGGAGGCCAACGACCAGTTATTATGCTTTCCGGAACCATTGACGCCCTGAAACGGCTTTTCGTGGAGCAGGCAGGCCAGCCCGCGGCGGCTTGCCACCTTCTTCATGGTCTCCATCACGATCTGGTTGTTATCCACCGCCAGATTCGCCTTCTCATAAATCGGTGCAAGCTCATGCTGGGCGGGAGCGACCTCGTTATGCTGCGTCTTTGCCGGGACACCAAGCTTCCAAAGCTCCTCGTTGAGCTCCTTCATGTACGCGCCGATCCGCTCACGGATCACACCGTAGTAATGGTCATCCATCTCCTGGCCCTTCGGCGGCATGGCCCCAAACAGTGTACGGCCCGTATAGATAAGGTCCTTCCTCTGCATGTATTTATCCCGGTCCACCAGGAAATATTCCTGCTCCGGGCCGACACAAGGGGTCACCCGCTTGACAGCGGTATTGCCGAACAGATGGAAAATCCGCACCGCCTGCTTATCAATCGCCTCCATGGAGCGCAAAAGCGGCGTCTTTTTATCAAGCGCCTCTCCTTTATAGGAACAGAAGGCTGTCGGGATACAAAGCGTCACGCCGGTTGCATCCTTTTTTAAAAACGCCGGTGACGTACAATCCCAGGCCGTGTAGCCACGAGCCTCAAAGGTCGCGCGCAGACCGCCGGATGGGAACGAGGAGCCGTCTGTCTCTCCCTTAATGAGTTCCTTCCCGGACAGGTTCATGCGTACGGTGCCCATTGAGTCCGGGCTTCCGATAAAGGAATCATGCTTCTCCGCCGTTACACCGGTCAAGGGTTGGAACCAGTGCGTGTAATGAGTCGCACCGTTCTCGACGGCCCATTCCTTCATCGCATGAGCCACCGCGTCTGCAATCGACGGGTCAAGTTGGCTTCCGTTTTCGATCGTCTCTGCCAGCCTTATGTAAATGTCTCTCGGCAGACGCTCTTTCATTACAGTTTCGTTAAATACGTTCTCTCCAAAAATCGCTGCCACATTGACGGCTTCGCTCATACCTCTGCTCCTCCTGGTTATAAAAAAGTGTGCGCTTAGCGCGAAGTGACCTCACTCCGTGCGAGGCCGCATTCCGTTGGGTCAGACTCTGCGCATCCTGGCCCGGCAGGGCCCTTTATCTTATAGGAAATTTTAAAGGAATTTCCTATAAGATAAAAATGTACTCTCGGAATCCGAGAGTACACATAAATCCGCCGGGGAAAAAATATCTTCTCCCCCGGCAGAAACTTTTCCTGTATCGGTCAGGCCTTGCCGACAGAGCCGAACATCTCCATTTTCTCCTTGACCGTCTGTTTGATCGCCTCTGCGCCCGGAGCCAGCAGTTTTCTTGGATCATAGCCCTTACCCTGCTGATCCTTTCCGGCCTCAATGTATTCTCTGGTTGCCGCCGCGAACGAGAGCTGGCATTCCGTATTGACATTGATCTTTGCCACACCGAGGGAGATCGCCTTCTTGATCATATCCTCCGGGATTCCTGTACCGCCATGTAAAACAAGCGGCATCTTGCCCACCTTCTCCTGGATCGCGGCAAGCGTCTCAAAGCTTAAGCCCTGCCAGTTTGCCGGATATTTGCCGTGGATATTGCCGATTCCGGCCGCCAGCATATCAATGCCAAGGTCCGCAATCCGTTTGCATTCGTCAGGGTCTGCACACTCACCCATGCCGACGACGCCATCCTCCTCGCCGCCGATCGAGCCAACCTCCGCCTCGATGGACATGCCCTTTTCACGGCAGATTGCCACTAATTCTTTCGTTTTTTCCACATTCTCCTCAATCGGATAATGGGAACCGTCAAACATAATCGAGGAAAATCCGGCCTCGATGCACTTTAAGCAACCCTCATACGTACCATGATCCAGATGCAGGGCAACCGGAACCGTGATCTTTAACTCCTCGATCATCGCCTTTACCATCGCGGTAACCGTCTTAAAGCCGGTCATGTACTTCCCTGCGCCCTCGGATACACCCAGAATGACCGGGGATCTCAACTCCTCCGCCGTCAAAAGAATGGACTTTGTCCACTCCAGGTTATTGATGTTAAACGCGCCGACTGCATATTTTCCGTCTCTTGCTTTTTCGAGCATTTCTTTTGCTGTTACCAACATAATTCCGAACCTCCATCCTTTATTTTGCGCTTTGCGCTTTTGATTAAATATAGCATGATTTGTCTCGGTAACTGTCCTCCCTTCGGGCGAACGCAGAAACCGTCATGCGTGGTATAATCTCTGCAGAGATTATACCACGAACATGAAGCTCATGCAAGGCCCCGTGAGGCATTCAGGATCGTTCGCACCGTCTCTTTCATCTCCTCCGGCCTGCACGTGCGGTCATGGAGGATTTTCGCTTCCCGGATCTCCTCGATCGCCGGGGGGATCGCTACGCCAGAAAGCCGTCTAAGCTCGTCGATCAGCTTAAACTCGTCTGTCTCCTCCGCCTTCCCGAGTACTGCCTCCACGACACTTCTCGAAAACTTATAGGGACTGGCCGTTGATGCGATGACCGTCTTTTTGGCATCCTTCGTTTTTCCCCTGTACTGCCCGTACACAGCCGCCGCTACGCCTGTATGGGGATCAATCAGATAGCCGGTGTCATCAAAAAGCTGTCTGATTTTGGCCGCATTTTCGTCCATCCTTGCATAGCCCGCGGTGAAGTCGGCCATAAATGCTTTCATATCCAGCGTGATCTCATATTTTCCCTTTGTCTGCAGTTGTTCCATGATCGTCTTTGTCTTGGCGGCATCACGCCCGCAGCTTAAATAAAGGAGACGCTCTAAGTTGCTTGACACCAGAATATCCATTGACGGGGACGTCGTCAAAAGAAACTCTCTGTTTTTATCATATTCTCCTGTCGTAAAGAAATCATACAGGACACGGTTGTCATTCGAGGCACAGATCAGCTTGTCAAACGGAACCCCCATCCTCTTGGCCAGGTAAGCCGCCAGGATGTTTCCGAAATTTCCGGTCGGGACCGCTACATGGATCTTCTCCCCGTTTCGAATCTCACCATTTGCATAAAGCTTTGCATATGCATATACATAATAGACGATCTGCGGCACCAGACGGCCGATATTGATGGAGTTGGCCGAGGAGAGCTGGAAGCCCAGCCCGTCAAGTTCCTTTTCAAATTCCTTGTCTCCAAAAATTCTTTTTACACCGGTCTGCGCATCGTCAAAATTTCCCAGGATGCCGACCACCGACGTATTGGCTCCTTTCTGGGTCAGCATCTGCAGCTCCTGCACACGGCTTACGCCATCCTTCGGATAAAATACGAGAATGCGCGTCCCCGGCACATCGGCAAAGCCTGCCATTGCGGCCTTCCCGGTATCGCCGGAGGTCGCCGTCAGGATCACAATCTCATTTTTGACCTGATTTTTCCTTGCGGCAACCGTCATCAGATGGGGAAGGATCGAGAGTGCCATATCCTTAAAGGCAATGGTTTTGCCGTGAAACAGCTCCAGGAAATAGACGCCTCCCGCCTTGACCAGAGGCGCGATCTCCTCCGTGTCAAACTTTTCATCATAGGCGCGGGCAATGCAGTCTCTGAGCTCCTCCTCCGTAAAGTCCGTAAGAAACTGCTTCATGACGGCATAGGCCGTCTCCTGATAGTTTAACGCCGCCAGCTCCTCGATCGTCATGCCAAGCTGCGGAATACTCTCCGGCATATACAGGCCGCCGTCCCCGGCAAGCCCTCTCAAAATCGCCTGCGATGCGGTGATTCCCTTCTCGCCTCCACGTGTACTCTCATAAAATAGTTCCATGCTGCTCTCCCTCACTTTTTCTGTCGCTGCAGGCAACACCTCATACTGACCAAAGCACTGCCTCTGTATCTCCATATACATGCCTGTATGGTATCACAAATAACAACCTGCTTTGTCGTTTACTATAGCATACTTCCAGGGCTCGTGCAAGAAAGAATTTCGCTCTTTCCCCGCACCGATTTCAGGCTTTTCTCATATCTCATTTATAAGCAAACTGCGAATGAGTGATTTCATGGTTCTCCCATTAAACAATATAAAGCTCGGTGATACTGTCAAAATCGTCTGTCTGGCCGGTAAGGGGCCCATGCAGGGGCGCCTCGCAGATCTCGGCTTTACGCCCGGAACACAGGTTCTTTGCGTGCTCCAGCGAAAGAAACGGAATATCGCGGCCTATCTGGTGCGCAATGCCGTCATCGCTCTGCGGGCCGAGGACAGCCAGCTGATCTTTGCGGAAGAATCCGCCGCGCAGATCGGAGGGGGCCTATGACGCGCAGAGTCGCCCTCGTGGGAAATCCAAATGTTGGGAAAAGTACGATCTTCAACGCGTTGACCGGCCTGCATCAGCATACGGGCAACTGGGCGGGTGTAACCGTTTCCTGTACCTTTGGAGACTTCTCCATCGACGGACAGAAATTTTCTGCCATCGACCTGCCGGGAATCTATTCCTTTGACGTGCGCTCACAGGAGGAGGCTGTCACCAGGGATTATGTCCGCAGCGAGGACTTTGACACTCTGCTTTTGATCTGCGACGCGACCTGCTTAGAACGTGGACTCCACCTTCTGGCTCAGGCAGCCGAACTTTTGAGGGAGCGCACCGAAACGCATTCCCTCCCGCAGACCATCCTCTGTGTCAATCTCTGCGATGAAGCGAAAAAAAAGGGGATCTGCATTGATTTTTCCCTTCTGCAACAAAAACTCAAAATCCCGGTTGTCGCCTGCTCGGCACGAACAAAAAGCGGTCTCAGGAATCTAAAGCAGGCGCTCGCAAATGATCCCGGCCCCACGCCCGTTTGCTTTGCCTGTCCGGTCTTTGCCTCCTGTTCGCTCACAGAAGCTCTCCCCATACAGAGGCTTCCGGCTCCCTTTGATCCCGCAGAAACGGCAGGCAAAGTCGTCACCTACACAAGAAGCGACTACAGACGTCGGGAAGAAAAGCTCGACCGGCTTCTCACCGGCCCGGTAAGCGGCGGACTGATTATGTGCCTGCTTCTTGTCGGCGTTTTCTGGCTCACCATTACAGGAGCCAACTATCCCTCCTCGCTTCTGTGGGACTTTTTCTTTGGCATTGAGACGTTTCTCGCAGAGAGTGCACAGACCGCTGGACTTCCTGACTGGCTGATCGGCGCAGGCATCTATGGGGTTTTCCGCGTCGTGTCCTGGATCGTCTCCGTCATGCTGCCGCCGATGGCGATCTTCTTTCCGCTGTTTACGCTTCTGGAGGATTTCGGCTATCTTCCCCGGGCTGCCTTTAACATGGACGGTGCCTTCCATAAATGCCGCGCCTGCGGGAAGCAGTGCCTCACGATGGCGATGGGGCTGGGCTGCAACGCCGCCGGAGTCGTGGGCTGCCGGATTATTGATTCGCCGAGGGAGCGCCTGATCGCGATCCTGACAAACAGCCTTGTCCCCTGCAACGGCCGTTTCCCGCTTCTCTTGACGATGATCTCCCTGTTTTTCATGGGCGGCACCGGTTTTTGGACGGCAGGCGAAACCGCCGCCTTAAGTGGCCCGACGGCAGTTTGGGCAGGTTTTCTTCCGGCTCTCGCCCTGACAGCGTTCATCCTCGCAGGGATTGCCGCGACCCTGGCGTCCTCCTGGCTTTTGTCCCACACGCTTTTAAAGGGCGTTCCCTCGTCGTTTACGCTGGAGCTGCCGCCTTACAGGCGCCCCCAGCTCGGAAAGGTTCTGGTCCGTTCCCTGTTTGACCGGACGCTGTTTGTCCTGGGCCGTGCCGTGGCTGTCGCAGCCCCCGCAGGCCTTATGATCTGGCTGACGGCCAATATTACAATCGGAAATCAAAGTCTCCTTTTGTGGTGCTCCGGCTTTTTCGAACCGCTCGGGCACCTGATGGGTCTTGACGGCATCATCCTGATGGCCTTTATCCTCGGATTTCCCGCCAACGAGATCATACTCCCGATTATCCTGATGGCCTATTTACAGACCGGCTGTCTCGTGGACATGAATGACAAATCTGCTCTGGCCGCCCTTCTTCTCTCTCACGGCTGGACCGCCAGGACCGTGGTCTGCATGGCGATTTTTTCGCTGTTCCACTGGCCCTGCTCCACGACCTGCCTGACTGTCAGAAAAGAAACCGGAAGCCTGAAGTGGACCGCCGTCGCTTTTCTCCTTCCGACCTGCATCGGCGTGATCCTGTGCATCCTGACGACAGCCCTTTGGAATATACTTCCATAGCATCCAAGGTAAAAAAGTGTGCGCTCCACGCACACTCGCGCCGAAGCGCGGCTGTGTCAGCAGTCATCTTCCTTGACACGTAGTGTGCATCCTGACTCAGCAGAGCCTTTTGCCTTATAGGAAATTTCGAAGGAATTTCCTATAAGGCAAAAACACGCTTTCGGAGAGAAGCTGGATCTTTGCGGGCGCGCAGAGGAGCTTTGTCAGCGGCTTTGGTTCACCGCTTAAGGGGTCAAAACGGAGCACCTTGACACCGTTAGGCACACGTTTGCATAGAAGCAGCGCATCTTCCCCGGCCGACCAGACGATATCGTCAAACGAAGAAAGCGGTATGTTTAAAGCGGCGCGCCCATTGCAGTCAATGACATGAAATGTTTTCTGATAACAGTCGTTTCGCTCATCCGAGCACAGCAGCGTATACGAAATTCAATTTCCGCCCTTTGACCATCTGGGATCACTGACATACTCATATTCTAAAAACGTTCTTTGATTGATACGGTTCATAGGCTCCGATTACCATCCAGTCCCTGCAGCAATGATAAGGAATACGCAGCAGATTACGAAGACGATCATATAAAGCGGAATCACAAGTTTAAATCAATCCTTCAGCGTGCATCGCGCCGCGGCAAGACAGCCGACGAGAGGAGCACACGCAGGATTGAGCAGATTGGTAAAGCCGTCCCCCAGTTGATAGGCGAGCACTGCCGTCTGACGGCAAACACCGATCAAATCCGATAAAGTCGCCATAATCGGCATAACGGCGACCGCCTGTGCACTGCCGGAGGGAATCGCTAAATTGATAACAGCATTCGCAATGAGCATACCGATTGCAACAAGCGTGCTGTTAAGGCCCGAAAGCGCCATGGACAAATAGTAAACCACCGTATACAATTTTCCGGAGAGGGAAAAGATTGTGGGTACCGCGCAAGCCCGTATCATGACAACGATCGGGATGATTTGGCGCTGTGTCCCGTCAATAAATCCTTCCATGATCTTGTCCACGCCCCACCCGTTTACCAGGCCGCAGCAGAATGCCCTGTGGTACAGGCAACGGTAAGCAGGCAGATCGCCGCCCTGGAGGAGGAGTTAGGACTTTTCGAACGCGACAGCCATGGCGTCCACTCCACCCCGGCAGGAAATACTCTGGCTGTCTATGCACCCGTACTTCTGGAATACCAAAAAACGGCTGCGGACCGCGTGCGAAACTCCACCGGGGAGGAACAGATCAATATCCGAATCGGCATCGGGCCTTATGAGGCATTGCTGATCCGGCCTGTTTTAAAGCTGCTTGTCCAACTGTTTCCTTCCATAGAGTCGATTTGACTGCCTATACTTATCAGGTGCTGATGACACGGTCCCGAAACGATATTCTGGATCTTGCCGTCTGCAATGAATTGTGCGTCAAAATTTTATGCCAAAGCTGATCCCGCAGAAGCTATACGACGAAAATTGGCAGGTCACGGCGGCAAAGGACAGCCCTCTTTGGAAATTGGATGAACCGGAACGCGGCATGCTGAAGGAGCAGACGATTATAACACTTGTAAACGATCAGTATGATTCGGTCCACAGACATTGTATTAAACACCGGCTGGGCAAAAGAATGATTGAAACCAATTTTTTAATGACCCAGCTTGAACTCGTCAATGCCGGGCTGGAGATCGCAATTTTACCGCCCTTCGTTCAAAAGCAGCTTCCCCCGGGTGTGATTATGAGGGATATCTTGAAAATTCCCCTCTCCGTTCCCTTTTTCGCCATCTATTCTCCTCAATGGTCCGTTTTGTTCAGCCCGGGTACGATCCCGAATTTTCAGGGCACCGATACCTTTTCTTTAATACAGTAGCACAATTCGTTCTTTTTTCCACAGTAAAAGGCCCTCCCGGGAATCCGCCCTAGGAGAGCCTTTTCTCATGTGATTCTTCTTTTACGCCACTGCCTTCTTCTTTCCGGAAATCTGCCATGCCACGGAAATCCCGACGAGCACGATGCCGATGATATCGGTCACGGTGCCCGGAATCAGCATGCAGAGACCTCCCGCGACGGAAAGAAGCCTCTGAATCGGATTCATATTGGCAAACATATAGCCCTCAAGACCGGCCGCGACACCGAACAGGCCGATTAATGAGGTAACCACGATCAGAACTACATCGACTACACCGGCGTCAATAAAGAGCATCGCCGGATTAAAGGCGAAGATATACGGTACGATAAAGGCCGCGATCGCAAGGCGCGATGCGTTAATAGCCGTTTTCATCGGGTTCGATTTTGCGATTGCCGAACCCGCGTAGGCGGCCAGGGCAACCGGCGGCGTAATATCCGCGACGATCCCGAAGTAAAATACGAACATATTCGCCGCGATCTTATTGATCCCCATGCCGTTGACGAGGATCGGCGCGCAGGTCGTCGCCATGATGATATAGTTTGCGGTCGTCGGGACTCCCATGCCGAGTACGATACAGGTAAGCATCGTAAGGAACAGGGCAATGATCACACGGTCGCCTGCAACGCCGACAATCGCGGAGATCAAAAGCTGGCCGAGTCCGGTCATCGTGACGACGCCGGCAATGATGCCTGCGATGCCACAGGAGACCGCCACCGAAAGCGTATTCTTTCCGCCCGTCTCAAGCGCATTGACAAAACGCGTCAGGTTCATTCTCGTCTGCTTGTTCGGCATGCTGACGAGGATTGCAAGAATCGTCGCGATCACGGCCGCACGGGACATGGTAAAGCCTTTCATGACCATGACCACCAGGGCGACTAACGGAACCAAAAGATATCCCTGCCTGACAAACAGCGGAACAAACTTCGGAAGATCCTCTTTGGCGATTCCCTTTAAGCCAAGCCGCTTTGCCTCCAAGTGAACCGTGATAAAAATACCGGTAAAATACAAAAGCGCAGGGAAAATCGCACGCATGGCGATCTCTCCGTACTGGACGCCGACCATCTCCGCCATCAGAAACGCGGCGGCACCCATGATCGGCGGCATGATCTGGCCTCCGGTGGAGGAGGCAGCCTCAACGGCGCCTGCAAACTCTCCCTGATACCCGGTTTTTTTCATTAACGGAATCGTGACGGAACCGGTCGTAACCGTGTTTCCTACCGAGCTTCCGGATACCATACCACAGAGCGCGGAGGAGATGACGGCTACCTTTGCCGGGCCTCCGGTGGAGGCGCCTGCCAGGGAATTGGCCAGCTGGATAAAGAACTCCGAGATGCCGGTCGCCTCTAAGAAAGCACCAAACAGGATAAACAGCGCAATATAAGTCGAACACACGCCGATCGGTGTGCCGATGACGCCGCTGGTCGTATAGAACAGGTTATAAATGACCGACTTCAAAACGGCGCCAAACGCGCGGCCGGAATCAAGGCCAGTGTAAAACGCATAGCAGACAAAAGCAGTCGCCACACAGAGAATCGGAATACCGACGGCGCGGCGGCATGCCTCGACGAGCACGAGAATGCCGATGACGCCTACATAGACCTCAATCTGGCTAATACGCGTCGCATGGCTGATGATCGTCTTAAAATTGACAACAAAATAAAAAAATGCTCCGCTGCCGAGTATCATCAGGACAATATCAATCACGGACATGCGGTTGACCTTCGTACTGCCCTTCTTTGCCGGATATACAAGGAACACCAGAATAATCACGATTCCGACAAACAGTGACCGCCGGACGCGCTCATCCCAGTTTGCGAACAGGTTCATATACACCATCAGGATGGAAAATGCTGCCAAAAGATAACGGATTATTGTCTTCGGCATGCCTTCCCAGATGCGGGTATTGGACTCTCTGTCATACTTTTTCATAATGGCTTCGACGTCTTCTGCCGTCCCGGTGGACATATCCTCCGCCGGAGCCGTGTTGACCTTCATTTTGTCCTTTTCTGCCATAAAACACACCCCTCCTTAATAAAATTTATGTTCACAAGAGAACTCCACCTTACTGTTGCGGCCGCAGAGCTCTCTTAAGCTGATTTCCTCCCCGTGGATCGTGAGCGTATGGTCCGAGACCGTACCCACGATATAAGACAGATACGGCATTTCCCGGTCAAAGCCGGTCACGATCATCTCGCCGTTCTCTCCGATTTCAAGCTTCTGCCCTTCTTCAATCTCCGTCTGGACGCCTGCCCCAAAGTTATAATAGATCGTTTGGACCACATAGATGGCATGGCCCCTGATCTGATAGACGTCCGTGAGCGGATACTGATTCACCGAGTGGATAAACATAACGGAAAATTCATCCCCCTCCGAGACACGGAAGCGGGCGTATTCTTCTTTGGTGTCCCCGTTCCTCAAGACCAGATAATCTCCGCTTCGCAGGGCAAATAGGACAACGGCTGCAATAATAGCAACCATTATTGCAGCCATTGTAAGGTTTCTTACTGTTTTTTTCTCCAACTTTTCTTACTTGATCGCTCCGACTTCCTTGAAATACTTCTCAGCGCCCGGATGGAACGGAACCGAAATACCGCTTACCGCATACTCAAGGCTTAACTCCTCGCCCTTCGCATGTGCCGCCGCAATCTCGCTCTGGTTTTCAAAGATCGCCTTGGTCAGATTGTAGACGGAATCCTCGGAAAGATTCGGGGAGCAGATCAGGGTAGCCTTGATGGCAACGGTCTGTACATCGTTGTCTACGCCCTTATAGGAGCCGCCCGGAATCGGGTACGTGGTGTAGAACGGATGGGCATCCGCAAGAGCCTTCGCATGCTCGTCATCAATCTCAAGGAGGTTGATGGAATTTGTGGTCGCCAGCTCTACGATCGCCGTAGTCGGCGCGCCTGCCGTACAGAAGAAGGCGTCAATCTTGCCGTCCTTGATCGCGTCTGCGGAATCTCCGAAGCCGAGGTTGTTTACTTCGATGTCGTCAAAGGTGATGCCGTAGGCCTCGAGGATCTGGCGCGCGTTGAACTCAACGCCTGAGCCTGCGTCTCCGACGGAAACTCTCTTGCCCTTTAAGTCTTCGATGGATTTGATGTCCCCGGTGGAAACAACCTGGCAGACCTCTGCGTAGAGGGCCGCAACGGTAGCGAACTCGGTCGCCGCGCCCTCCTCTGCGAACAGATCGGTCCCGTTATAGGCGTAATCCATGACGTCGTTCTGGACAATCGCCAGATCCGCCTCCCCGTCGTTTACAAGGAAAATATTCGCCTTGGAAGCGCCTGTGGACTGTACATTGATGTTAAGTCCGATATTCTTGCTGTTCAGTACGTTCGCGATTACGCCGCCGAACGCGTAGTATGTACCGGTGGTTCCGCCGGTGCCCATCGTAACCTTGACGGCGTCTTGGGAAGCCGCCGGGGCTGCCGTGGTCTCTGCTGCCGCTGCCGTCGTCTCTGCCGCTGCCGTCTGGCCTGAGCCGGAATTACCTGAGCAGGCCGTTAGAAGCATCGAGCAGCCAAGTGCGAGTGCAAGTAATGCGGAAAATCTCTTTTTCATAAAAACTGCCTCCTTTTTGTCCTCCCTGTTCCCGGTATGGAAACACGGGGTAATACATATAGTATACCGTAAATTGGTAAATTTTGCAACAATAAAAATCCATTTTGAATTCTGTCGCATTTTTCAAACAAATCAAGCTCCCGCGTACCAGCCACCTGACAGTCCCGTAAAACGCCCTCCTGTTTTCCCGGCCGCGCTGCGTTCCCGTTTACGGCGTTTCCAAAAGCGTTCCCCGCACCGTGGCCGCAAATTCCTCCAGACGCGTTTCGATCCCCTGTGACCGAAGCGCCGAACCGGGGCTGTTTCCCGTTTCCAGCATGCAGAAGTTTCCGGGCAGGTAAAACGTCTTGTTCATATTCAGCGCGCCGATCAGCTGTTCCTCTATCAGGTCGCTCCCCGAATATCCGGAAACCACAATCGCAAACATCGCTTTCTCATAAAAGCGCATCGTCCGAAACAGAGCCGTCAGCCGGTTGATAAACGCAGTCAGATTCGCTGACAGGGCATCGTTGTAATTCGGGCATAAAAGCAGAATTCCGTCCGCCCACTTTACGGCCGGGTATACGTCTTCCACCATTGCCCCGCCGTAAAAGCACTGCCCCCTCTCTCCAAAATGCAGGCACATCTGATACGGGCAGCCCGAGCAGTCCTCAAGCGTCCCGTTTCGCAGGTTCAGCTCCCGGATCTCCACACCGGCCAGCCTCTCCTTCACCTGCTCCCACAACGCCATTGTATTGGATGTCCTGTGATTCGATGCGTGGAGTACCAAAAGATGCGGATGCGTTCTTTTTTTCCATACGGAGGTCAGCACCTGCTCTGCCAGTACTTTTGCACTGTTTTTATAAGCCCCCATCCGGTCGGTTTTGAGATTTGCGGCCTGTACAAGAAAATTGTCAAGCGACCCGGTCGCCTCGGTCAGCGGACGGCCAAAAAACGCGCAGCCGGCCCGATTCGCCGCCGCCGCAAGCTCCCTCGCGGCGGATTTCGTATAAAGCTCGCTGTCCGCGTCGATCAAAAGCCCTGCGGTGCAGCCGGCAAGCCTCTTTTTAGGGAAACCGGAGCGAAGCCATGCCAAAAGCTCATAATAACCGTGATTGATCCCGTCCGCTCCCAGCGGAATCGCAAACAAAAGCCGCCTTCCGGAAAGTCCCTCCTCTGATGCCGCTTCGACGTCAAACAACTCCTCCATCTTCTCCAATACCCGCACGGGGAGGCCCTCCAGAGCATGATCCAGCACCACGTCAAGCCTGGCTCTCGCCTGATCGGCTCCCTTCCTCTGCGGATAAATGACAAGCAGTTCCCGTGTCTCCACTCTGTCCCTCGTTCCTTCCATATTAAATGATGTCCGCCAGGTTCTGCGCGGCGAAAACGATCCGGTCATAGAGAGCAGGCGGCAGGGGCAGGCTCTCCGTCTCGAGTCCGTATGCCGTATAACGGTTTTTTACGCCCATGTAAACACCGCCGAGGAACACGGACCCGCAGTGCCACTCTCCGCGAAGTGCCATCAGGATTGAAAGCGCACCGGAGGAAAATGCCGGAGCCACAAACGGCTTGTAGCCGATTTTACGCATCTTTAAATTGGCCGTCACGGTTAACTCCGTCAGCTCTTTTGAGAGGGCATCGTCATAGTGCTCGATGGAATCCGCGATTACCAGATCCTGGCCGTGCGGTCCAAAGGAACGTCCCTCTGTTAAAAACCGTTTAAAACGCGCATCGCGTTTTGCATAGTACGCCGCGCGCGCATTCATGACGCCCAGTCCGAAGCCCTGTATCTGCTCCGGCAGAAGCCCCAGATAATCGAGCTCTCCTGCCTCGTTTTTATTGCTTTCCAGGAAAGCGGTCTTGGCCAGCGGATCTACCGGATCCGAGACCGCACAGAACAGGCCCTTGAATCGTTTTTCCCGGGCCAGTCTCGCGTAGTGCGCGATGATCTTTGCGTTGTTCTCGAACTGATACATGCGCACATCCGTCACACCGGAGCCCACGGGCGGGATGCCTTTGGAGGCCACAAAGACAAACACGTCACAGTCAAACAAATTCTCCGGCTCTACGATCTCGACCTCCGGCAGCGCATCATACTCCCACGGATACGCGATCTGATTCTCCTCAAATTCCCACCTGGCCGTCACCTTGTCGGAGATGTCGCAGATACCGATTTTGGAGATCACGTCGCCGCCTAAAAGGTGAAGGCCGGTGAGCAGCATGCTGCCCACATCGCCGATCGCCAGAATGTGTACGCGTTTCTTTCCCTTTTTCGGGACAGCCCGCAAAATCTCCTTAAACTGCGGATGAGAGACATTGATCGCACGCACCTTCCCGTCCGCAACGGCACGCTCGGCCCACTCGGGAAGCCCCGTGACCGCGGGCCACGCCGCAAGGTGGTTTTGATCGAGCCATTCCACGCTTTCTCCCTCTGCGGAGAGAAGCGCCTTATCGCTCACCCGAAACGACGCCCTGCAGCTTCCCGGCTCCCTCTTAAAAAGCCAGGTGAATTTCCCACAGGCTTCCGGTTCGCTTATTTGTTCGAACGGCAGGTTTGCCTCATCCGAAAGGCAAACCTTGTTTTCGATTTTATAATAATAGATCATGCAGCAATCCTCCTGTCTAATAAATTTGTCTACTCTGTAACCATATATTTCCTCATACGCCACAGCATTTCCAGATCGTTTTCCAGGTACACCGAGGCCGCCAGGTTTTCATCATACTCCATACAGCTCCCCTTGTCCGGGCAGAGCGGCAAAATCACCGCCTCCGAAAGCCTCGACAAGGTGAGATTCTTCGCAAATTGTCTGCGGTATTCGGCCTCCAGCACCCGGAACAGATCCCTGGAATTCTCGATGCAGCAGGCCGAAAATTCAAACAGCGCCTCACGGCTGCAGCCGGAAAGCCTCGGGGCCGCGTAGGGCAGGATCATGTTGACCGAGGACTGAAGTCCCGCCACCTTCATCTCCTCGCGGCGTACCGTATCGCCGCCGATAAACGGATAGAGCGTGGATTCCAGGAACCACTGCCTGAGATTCGGCATTGAATAGATGCTTTCCACCGGCAGTTTAAAGGCCTGCATCAGGTCGCGCCCGTAGCCCGAGGTCACACCGACCACCACCTTTTTGATCGGGATTCCCGCCTCACGCAGGCTCGGCGCCAGCGCCTGCAGGCGATCTGCCTTGTGCACAAGGTCGTCTACGAGAATCACCGGCCTGCCAAAGGACTTGATCGTCTCGATCTGCCCCTTTAACGGCGAGTAGTACGGAAACGGCTCGATCGAATAGCTGTTTAAATCCGGTTCATACACCTTATCGGTGTGCAGTGTCTTTGTAACCGTGTTGGGCACCACCTTGCCCCGTAAGATCTTTCCGAACGGCACACACATGTTTTCCCCGAGCCGTCTCGGCGTCAGCGGCTCCCTCGGCACCTCGTTTAGCGCCGTGATCCGGTCCACCAGGCGGTGATGCATGATACCGGAGGAGAGAGATAAAACCAGATTGCCGGGGTACAGCTTCGTCATCGCAAGCTGCAGCTTTTTATGATTTTTCTCAACGGCCTCCAGAATGACCCGGCTGCTTGCAAACGGTTCCTTGATCGTTGTCTCCAGGTTATGTAAAAGCAGCAGCGGTTCATGCATGTCAACTACATAGACCGTGCGCCTCTCGCTGTCATCGGCCAGATACGGCCTCACAAAGCCCTGGCGTTCCAGCGCAGAAATCACCTCATCCGAGGTCAGGCTGCGCTCGGCCACATACATCGCCGCACTGCGGTTTTTCTCAAGCGCCTGGGTCAGCACCTCGACCAAAAGGAGCTGCGCGCTGTCCCGGATCGCCTCTCCGTCATGGATGCTGCTCTCTCTGACATAGATTCCCGTAATGAGCGGCACTTCCCGGCTCGACTTTCTCCGCACCGCGTTCGCCAGATCCATATTCCGCAGAACGCCGAACAATTCCTCCGAATTCAGTTCTCTGTAGCTTGCAAAGCCGACCGGCTGCGCTCTCTCTGCCGCGTTCCTCAAAACGATCAAGCGTTCCTCGTTCTCACGTATTTTTGACAGGATCGACGACGCCTCGGGATGGCGGTAAAGGACGGTATTGGCAAGCTCTCCCAGTACCCTGCCGTCGCTCCCCGATACCTTTTCAAACGTGACCGCCTTTGCCCGCAAAATCGGCTTGAATTCCGGCTCGCGCAGATACAGGCCCTTATGGTAAATGTATTCCTGCACCACCGGGTCGATCAGGCTGGAAATGTCCCGGTGGTTGTCAATATTTTCACGGATCTTCGTGGAGCTGATGTCCTCTAAGGCAGCCGGCAGCTCCAGCTCCACCACCTTTCCGGTCAGGCATTTGTAGAGGTCGGCCGGATTCTCCTCGCCTGCGCGCCGGAATACCAGATGATGGAAGCCGTGGATCGAATTCTCGGACGGCTCCTTCTTGTAAGAGCTCGCGTTATGGATCACGTCGGAGCCCACGACGATGTAAAGCTCCTGCTCCTTAAATACCTCCTTCAAACGCTTTAAGTCTTTCGGATTGGCGATGTTGACCGAGATCTCATCCGGAAACAGATGCACGTAAAATTCATCCGCCACCGACATGTTGACGATCTGGCGCCGCACCAGATGCGGCTGTGTCTTCTTCGACCAGGAAAATTCATCCACGGCCAGAAAGACCGTAAAGCCCAGGCTGCGGATCTCTCTCGCGATCTCCTTGTGCGAAAGCGTAAACGGGTCGAAGGTTCCCGGGAAGAACGCGACCTTTTCACGCTCCTTTAAGTTTACGTCTCCTGTAAAGATCTGGTACCGGGTCACAAACCGGTAAATATGGGACAGCGTCGCGGCACGGTAATACAGGCTCAGCTCCCCGCCTTTATTTTCATTTAACAGGAATAAAAGCTTCTTGGAGCAGAGTGAAAACAGCTCGTTCTTATCCTGCTCCGACATCTTTGACGAGCCGAAAATGTGATGCCCGATCACCAGCATGGCTTCCTGGCGTACCTGCTCTCTGTAATTGGCAAGGCAGCTTAAGACGAAGCCCAGCAGCCGCATACGGCGTTCCTGGGCGCTCTCCCCCTTTTCCTCAAAGCGCTCCGGATAGCAGGCATAACATTCCAAAAGGACACCGAGCGTATCCAAGGCCACCGAGACGATCCTCTCATTTCCGTTTGCTAACAGGGTATGCAGGCGCTCGATCAGATCGTCAAGCTGCTCCGGCGGAAGCCAGAGGGCAAACTCGCCGAGATATTCCGGAATGTACTTCGAGAACTCATATTCTCCGACCTCAAGCCCCTTCAAAAGCTCCACCGCGATCTCGTTTCTCTGATCCGTTGTCAGAAGGTGCGCAAGCCTTAAAAGCGCGTGTCCGGCGTCATGCCGCACGCCGACCTGCTCGCTGACCTTGATCAGGTTTGAAAAATGCGCACAGATGTGCAGCAGGTGCTCGTGCTTCCCGTGGTCCACCTGATCAGCCAGGAGCTTAATGTTGATCGCCTTGAGGATCCAGGGCGTCGCAGATTTTAAATTTTCAAGGAAAATGTCACTGACCACGTCCCGGCCGTAGAGAATCTCCTGCTGGGCCGTCGTGTCAAGCCCCAGATTCGTAAAGAGACGGTACTGCAAAAACAGCATGGTCATGCTGTCCGGCTTCATATTCCTTGCCGCGCCGCAAACGGCCTCATAGCAGGCGCTTTCCGGCGTCACTGCTTCCGTCAAAATCCGCAGACAGCGGATCGCCGCGACCCGTACCTTGCCTTTTGAATCCTCCATACGTTCCACCGCAAACAGTACCAGCCTATCGAGCCAGTCCTTCCTGCCGCAAAGCTCCGGAGGCATGGAAAATACTGCATCCAGCAGATAAAACGTAGAATCCTCGCCCAGCTCCCTCCCCTTGTCAAACCAGCGCATGAACACCACGAAAAATTCCTCCCGCAGTGTTTCCGATCCGCGCTCCATCACGGAAATCAGCACAAATTTCAGAGAATTTTGGATGCGCTGCTTCTGCTGCAATGTTAGTCGATAGTCCGGACACACCAGCATGCCGAGGTATTCCTCCCAGAGGCTTAAAAGCTTCCCCTCGTCGGCATCCGGCATTCCGACGGGGATCTCCTTGCGATAGCCGGCATTGAAATCCGCAAAAATCTTTCCCATCAGAGCGGCCGCCTGCCTGCGGATGTCGCCCTCCCGATTTAGCAAAAGCTCATACAGGAAGTTTAGTGTCTGCTCCTTCTGCTTGTGGTTTAAGTGGATGGAGTATTCATTAAACATATTCAAATAGGCGCGGACATTTTTCCAGTCCTTCTCACTGCGGGCTGCCTCCAAAATGTTTCCAAACTGGCGTTCCGTCCCGAGGCGTTGCATGACGTCGATGTTGTGCTCGATCCCGAATGATACAAACGAGCCGATGATCTGCTTGCCGTTTTGCAGCACGATCTCCAACGGCTTTTTGGGGGAGGGGGCACTGCCATCCAGATCCACGTCAACGCCCTTCAGGCGCATATAACGCTCGAATTCATACAGGCGCATGTATACGACCCGGTAACGGTTTCTCTTGGCCTCATCCACATTGTCAAGCTTTGAGAGGATGACGTCGAAAGAGTCCTTCAGCGAGTAGATCTTGGTGATCTCCCGCCCCTTTTCGTCCCGCATCTGCTTCACGCGGAAATCCGCATAGATTAACACGAGTGATTCCACGGAAATATTGTCAAGCTCCAGGTCCCAGGTCGAATGATTCGCGGCGATATGGCCGATGCTGTCCATATGATAGGCAAAAAACCATTGATGCGTATAATAATAGTGAAGGTATGGCACCCGCTCATTGGGCTTGCAGCCGAATTTGCCGAGATCGTGGCCGGCCGCGGCCCCCGATGCGAGCGCCAGGTCGATCGGCACTCCTGCCCTATAAAGCCCGCGCGCCACCGTCATTGCTACGTGATGGACGCCTGCAATGTGTCCTAACGTCTCGAACGGGGTTGCCTCCCGGTTTAAACGCATCATTTCATAAATATACTGCTTTCTGAATTTCTCTACAAAATGGGCATATTCGTCCGCCCGGTCAAAGCTCTTGTACTCCTCCTCTGTCAGAAAGGCAAAATCATCAAACGGGTCGAACGGCAGGACTTTTCTCTCCTCGTCAAAAAAGAACTGGAGAATCTTCAGAAACAGCAGCGCTCCCGCCGCAAAAGGGGCCGCCTGACCGGAAAATTCCTGATCCGGGTACAGGATATGCGTCGAAAATGTGTATGTAAAGGAGAGCCAGCCTTCCTCCGGCTCGGGGGAGAGTCTGGAAAGTTCAGGGCGGCAGAGTTCAAGAATCTCGGCACAGGTAAAACGTTTTTGAACCGGAAAAATTTCCTCCAGAACCGTCTCCCATCTCTCCCTGTCAAAGAGTCCCTGCATCGTCCGGCGGCTTAAGCCCGAGCTTTTCAAAAAGTCCCGGTCGAATAATCCGGCCAGCAATTTTGTCGCCAAATGACGAATATTCCTGCTGTGCATAGCATCACCTCGTATTTCTTCACGAGTACTCTCGGAAACTCTCTGTGCCCGGATTTGTGAGATGATTCTTTGTCAGAAATGCACAAACTTATGAGGCGTACACGGAACATACGTTGATTAAATTCGGGTGTCTCTGACGGAAAATCAGCCGCAAAAATGGGGACGAGGGAGCTTCCGGGAGTGCTCTTTATTCTTACTTTCCAGTATAATGAATGTATGGCACCTTTTCAAGGAATTTCTGCGTTTATTTTGTCCACGTTCTTGACAAGAGAGTTTTTTTTTGCTATTATATCAATAATAATTATTGTTATTGTTTTTATCTTGAAAGGAGGTAGAGCATGAAACATTTAAAATACAGTCGTCAAAGGGAATCAATTAAATCCTGTCTGATGAACCGGACCGACCATCCGACGGCAGAGGCCCTCTACCTCACGATTCGCGAAAAATTTCCGAACATCAGTCTCGGAACGGTTTACCGCAACCTAAATCTTTTAGCAGAACTCGGTGAGATCCAGCGTTTTTCCTGCGGAGACGGCTCTGAGCACTTCGATTACCGAACCGAATCCCATTATCATTTTATCTGCCGGTCCTGCGGCTCGATTTCTGATCTGCCGCTTGCACTTGTAAAGGAAACCTCCGAGCTTTTATCCACTCCCGTTGACGAGACGATTGATTCCCATATGATCTTCTTTTACGGCGAGTGTGCCAAATGCCGGAACGGTTCCAATCCGGCAGAACGGTAGCCAAAGCTTCTCTGCTTGACCGCTGCCCCTGTCGGCAAAAAATATATGGAAATCGTGAAGATTCTGCTTGACTTATTGTCGGATATCCGTTATACTAGAGATACAAAACAATAATAATTACTATTATTAAAAATATTCTAAAAAGGAGAGATTTGCTATGAAAAAATTTGTCTGTTCCGTATGTGGTTATGTACATGAGGGAGATTCCGCTCCCGAGAAATGTCCCGTATGCAACGCTCCGGCTTCCAAGTTCAACGAGCAGAGCGGTGACATGACCTGGGCCTCCGAGCATGTGGTCGGCGTTGCGCAGGGTGTGAGCGAGGACATCATTGCCGATTTAAGAGCCAACTACGAGGGCGAATGCAAAGAGGTCGGTATGTATCTGGCTATGGCAAGAGTCGCTCACAGAGAGGGATATCCGGAGATCGGCCTTTACTGGGAGAAGGCGGCCTACGAGGAGGCTGAGCATGCAGCGAAGTTCGCAGAGCTTCTCGGCGAGGTCGTAACCGACAGCACCAAGAAGAATCTTGAGATGAGAGTCGAGGCTGAGAACGGCGCGACTGCCGGAAAGACCGATCTGGCAAAGAGAGCTAAAGCAGCGAACCTCGATGCGATCCATGACACCGTTCATGAGATGGCCAGGGATGAGGCAAGACACGGCAGGGCGTTTGCTGGACTTCTTAAGAGATATTTTGGCTAATTACGCCACCGGATTTTAAAACATTTTGAAATTAAGGGAATGAACCGGAAATGGTTCGTTCCCTTTTTGATTGTTCTTTGTCATAATGCCACTGTCTATTTTATTTCCTGCCAGAATAGTGTATAATATTTATAAATAAGGGAAAAGGAAGTGCGGCTATGGACATTGAACAGCTTCAAAAGCTATATAATGCTTCTGATTCTAACATAAAGTGGGCAAAGCATTGTTTAGAACGAATGCAGGAAAGAGGCATAAACATAAAGGAGGTAGAATCCTGCTTACAGACAGGTGAAATCATAGAGAACTGCCCAGATGATTTTCCTTATCCCAGTTGTCCCATTTTCAGATATACGAATTTCCTCTTATCTTTTCCCCTATTGACTCACAAATGCCTCAATGTTTCCCTGTACCTCTGCCAGCGAAAGGCCCTGTTCGCGTGCGATCCGGGCCAGATCCTCGTATTCATACTTTCTGCGCGTCGTGCCGTAGCCTGCGGATACTTTCTCCCGTACCGGGCCGTACGGCGTGTTCACGGTCTGTTCGTGTCGTTTTAGCGTATATCTTCGGCTTATCTGCTCGCGAATCCCCAGCGTCGTCGTATGCCGGAATAAAAGCCGTGCCATCCTTTCGCAGTCCTCCTCTTTGCACATGCAGGTCAAAAGGGTCCCTGGGCGGTTTTTCTTCATACCGATGGGGATGGTATATACCTCAAGGGCTCCCTCGCCAAGCAGAAGCTCCTGCACAAAGCCCATCGCCTCGGCCGTCATATCATCCAGATTACAGGAGAGCTCCACGATTTTTCCCGTCCCGCCAGCCGTCTCGCCAAGCAGTGCACGGACGCAGTTCGCCTGATCGAAATCCTTTTTCCCCATCCCATAGCCGATTCTCTCCACGATCATGACCGGCATGTCGGTGTAAGCGGTCACAAAATGTTTCAGGAGTGCCGCGCCGGTAGGCGTGCAGAGCTCTCCCTTAACGGCGCCGCTATACATCGGGATCCCCCTCAGAAGATGCGCCGTGGCCGGTGCGGGAACCGGCAGAATGCCGTGGGCACAGCGGACCTGGCCGCTCCCCACATGGACCGGCGAGGCCAGGATTTGTTCCGGAGCCAGCTCATGCACCAGCAGGCAGAAGCCTGCAATATCCGCGAGCGCGTCGGCGGTTCCGACCTCATGGAAATGGATCTCGCTCACCGGTTTCCCGTGAACCTGGGACTCTGCCTTTGCAATCTGCGTATAGACCGCCTCCACATCCCGTTTTACGGCGTCCGGCAGAGCAAGATATGCAATCCAGTGTGTAAGATCCGCAAGAGAAGCGTGTGTATGGTGTGTATGGCCATGGCCCTCGTGCGCAGCCCCTGCATGCTCCGTGTGAATTTCGTGCGGATGCCCCAGGTGGCCTGCATGTGTATGGCCGTCGTGTACGTCTGCGCTCTCCTCCCCGCCCCCGCATACCGTCACGTTTATGTGGGTCCCGGTAATCCCGCATTTTACGGCTTTCTCGGCCGCAACCCGTACCCCGGGCAGGCCCAGGCCGTTCATTTTCTCCAGGAACCAGTCCTTTTTCTCCGGGCACAGTTCCAAAAGCGCCGCTGTCAGCATATCTCCCGCGGCGCCCATGCCGCAGTCTAAATAAATTGTTTTCATAAACTAAATTCTCCTGTGTTCTCGATTTCTTTGTTGAATCCGATTTCTTACTAGAGTGTGTTTAAAAATTGCTTTCTGTCAGATGTGCTCTACACTTTGTGGGAGATTGGGCCCAAATGAACGCGGCGTAGCGGGCTACGTTAAGTGAATTTGGGCCTAATATACCGCAAAGTGGAGCGTGCATCTGACGGGAATGAATTTTCAAACATACTCTAGCCTCTTAGGTGGTTGATCATACTCGCCATATAGCCGGCGCCGAAGCCATTGTCGATGTTGACGACGCTGACGCCGCTCGCGCAGGAATTTAACATGGACAAAAGCGCCGAAAGCCCGCCCAACGATGCGCCGTAGCCGACGCTCGTCGGGACCGCGATGACAGGGCAATCCGCAAGGCCTCCGATCACGCTTGCAAGTGCACCCTCCATTCCCGCGATCGCAATGACGACCCGGGCACTCATGATCGAATCCATATGGCCGAGCAGCCGGTGCAGGCCTGCGACACCTACGTCATACAGCCTTTCCACCGCATTTCCCAGGGCCTCCGCCGTCAGCGCGGCCTCCTCTGCAACCGGGATGTCGCTGGTTCCGCCGGTCGCCACAACGATCGTGCCGACACCGTCTTTTTTCGGGAAGCCGCCGCGCAGACCGATCTTAGCCTTGGCAAAATATTGAAAATCAGCCGCCTTTTCTCCCATACGCTCTCGAAGCTCTCCCGCCTTTTCCTCCGAGAGACGTGTGATCAGTATGGTGCCCTGCCCATGTTGATTCATGGCTTCCATGATTCCGGCAATCTGTTCTGTGGTTTTTCCCTCTCCATAGATCACCTCGGCTGTGCCCTGACGCAGCTTCCTGTGCGTGTCCAGCTTTGCATAGCCCAGCTCCGCATAGCCGCTTCCCGCAAAAGGTGCCTGTTTTAGCTCCAGCACTGCCTCCTCCACCGTAAGACGGCCCGCAGCGACACGTTCTAGCATGTCGCGAATGTCCTCTGTCATGAATTCTCTCTCCTGTCTGCAGTATGAAATAAAAACGCCATGAAAAGAGCCGCTCGTCTTTCGGCAAAGCGTGTTCCCTTCATGGCAACTCCTGTATCTATTCAACTACCGTATTTCTTAAGGTTCCAATCTTTTCGACGATGCATTCCACTACATCCCCGGGAACCAGGAATTTAGGAGGCGTAAAGCCCATCCCGACGCCTGCAGGCGTCCCGGTTGCGATGATGGTTCCGGCCTTTAAGGTCATGCCCTGGCTCAGCTCACAGATCACATCCTCAATCCCGTTTATGAACATACCCGTATTCGAATCCTGGCGGAGCTCCCCGTTGACTCTGGACTGAATCGCTAACTTCGGCGGAAATTCCACCGCATCCGCAGTCAGGATCCACGGCCCGAGCGGGGTAAAGTTATCCAGGCTTTTTCCGAAATACCATTGCTTATGGTCTGTCTGCACCTCCCTGGCGCTGACGTCGTTCATGATCGTATAGCCGAAGATATAATCCTTTACTTCCTCTCTCGCAACGTCCTTTGCATCTCTGCCGATGATAAGCGCGAGCTCGGCCTCATAATCGAGCTGCCTGGTCAGCTTTCGATGCGAGGAAATGCCTCCATCTGGATCCACCGCACGGTTGACACGCTTGGAAAAATAGATCGCATGCTCCTCCTTCTTGAAGGCACGCTTCTCGAAGCGCGCCGATTCGACGGCATGCTCCAGGTAATTGATCCCCAGGCAGATGATGTCCTGATCCGGCTCCTCGATCGGCGCCAGCAGGTGTATGTCATGCAGAGGAGCCGCGCCCGGCACCTTATACGGCTCGCGTCCGGTGATAAACTCCAGCATTTCCTTTTCTGACCGGCCGATCTCCCGGATCAGCTCCTTCATATCCTTGTATTCCATCCCCACCGCGGAAATCGGATAGGCCCAGGTCTCATCCTGATTCAAAACACCGATAAATTTTTTTCTGTCTACGAGATAGGATAACAGCTTCATAAGTCCTCCTTATCGGATCCGCTCCGGAAATCCCACTTTTTTCTGCACTTTTCTTAATGTCTTGTTGGAGAAATATGCCGCTTTCTCTGCATTGGTTTTGATTACCCCGTCCAGATAATCTTTATTTTTTGTAAGATCCGCAAAGCGGTCCTGCAGCGGCTTCAGCACGGATACGACAGCCTCACCCACGGCCGTCTTAAATTCGCCGTAGCCCTTTCCGTCAAACTCACGTTCCGTCTCCGCCGGAGTCTTGTCCAGGCAGGAGCAGTAGATGTCGATCAGGTTTTTGATCCCCGGCTGCTCCTCGCTGTAACGGACGACGGCCTCCGAGTCGGTCACGGCTCTCTTGCATTTGCGGATAATGGTATCCGGGTCATCCATCAGATAAATGCTACTGTTTGGATTTTCGTCAGACTTGGACATTTTCTTTAAAGGATCCTGCAGGCTCATGATCTTTGCGCCACTCTTTCCGATGTAGACCTCGGGGATCGTAAAAACATCTCCGTACACGCTGTTAAAGCGCATGGCGATATCCCTTGTGATCTCCAGGTGCTGCTTCTGGTCGATGCCGACCGGCACCACATCCGCCTGGTAGAGCAGAATATCCGCCGCCATCAGGACCGGATATGTAAACAGCCCTGCATTGATGTTGTCCGCATGCTTTGCGGCCTTATCTTTAAACTGCGTCATTCGGTTTAATTCTCCCATGTACGTAAAGCAGTTTAAGATCCACGCGAGCTCGGCATGGCCCGATACGTGAGACTGGTAGTAAATACAGTTTTTCTCCGGGTCCAGACCGGCTGCGATGTAAAGGGTCAGCAACGTACGCGCCCGTTTCCTAAGCTCCGCCGGATCCTGGCGCACAGTGATCGAATGCATGTCCACAACGCTGTAAAATGTCTGATATTCGTCCGCGATGCCGACCCAGTTTTTTAACGCTCCCAGATAATTTCCAAGCGTCAGGTTTCCGGTTGCCTGCATCCCGCTGAATAAAGTCTTTTTTCCGTCAAGCATTGATTTTCTCCTCACAAATATTTTCGGCACTTTTCTTATTATAGTACAAGTGGCGGCAGGTTACAAGAAATTTTTATTATAGGAAAGAATCCGGCCCTTTTTCCTGTTCATTCCCGCAAAAATCTGCTATAATAGGCGGCAAATGAAGAAAGGATTGTGAAATTATGGAAAAAATTGCAAGCTTCACCGTCAACCACCTAAAGCTCCTCCCCGGCGTCTATGTTTCCAGACGGGACGCTGCCGGTGATTCCCATGTGACCACCTTTGACATCCGTATGACCCGTCCCAACCATGAGCCTGTCATGAACACGGCGGAAATGCATACCATCGAGCATCTCGGAGCAACCTTCCTGCGCAACCACCGGGTCTATCAGGACCGCGTCCTCTATTTCGGCCCGATGGGCTGCCGGACCGGGTTTTACCTACTTTTGTCCGGTGATTACGAATCTGCCGACATCATTCCGCTCTTACAGGAAATGTTCCTCTTTATCCGCGATTTTGAGGGCGTGGTCCCCGGCGCTGCGGCAAGGGACTGCGGCAATTACCTGGATATGAACCTTCCGATGGCAAAATATCTGGCAGGGAAATTTTACGACGAGGTCCTGGAACACATTTCGGACGAGCAGCTAGTTTATCCGGAATAAGCGGTCTCCGTCTCAAGGAGCCTGCGCTTTATGTCCACCCCGCCGCCATAGCCGGCCAGGGAGCCGTCGGCTCCGATTACCCGATGGCAGGGGATCAGAATCGCGATCGGGTTTTTGTTGTTGGCCATGCCGACCGCCCGCGTGGCTTTTTCGTCCCCGATGGCGGCGGCGATCTCTTTATAGCTCCTGGTCTCGCCGTAAGGGATCTTTAAAAGGGCCTTCCAGACCTTTTTCTGAAACTCGGTTCCCTGCGGGTTCAGCGGAATCTCAAACGTTTTCCTTGTTCCGGCAAAGTACTCCTCGAGCTGCTTAAAGACCTGTTCCGAAAGTTCCGTACGCGCCTCCTTCTTATTTTTGCTCTTTGGTTCCTGCCTCCCGAAATGCAGGCCCGTCACGGCCCCATCCTCGCAGCAGACCGTCACCTCGCCGACAGGCGTCTTGTATACATAATACCCGCTGCCCGGACGGCTGCGAAGCACCTGGATGCTCCGCGGGGGGAGGACAGACTGCACCTGGTTTTTCAGCACCGGCTCTCCCCCCTCCGGATAAGCACCGGCAAAGCCTTTTGAGGTATCATAGGCCATATGCCAGAGCTGCCCCTTTGGAAGGCGCGGCAGATCAAAGACATGCGGCTCCCAGTGCATGTTGTACGCGACGTAAAACGTGTCGTCTTCATCCCCGTTTTCTTTTCTTCCATACGCCCCCCAGTACAGGATCCCAAACTGTCTTCGGTAGTTCTCATACTCCGGGCGCCAGGTCCTCTCCCCATGATACGAAATATCCGGATGCCCACAGGACTTATAATCCATGATCCGCGGCTCCCGCTCCATGTGAAAAACCGAATGTTTTTTCCGAAACGCAATCAGATTTTTCACGAACTCATGCATATCGGCATTCGTCTCCGCCAGCTTCCAGTTGAGCCAGGAAAGCTCGTTATCCTGGCAGTAGGCGTTGTTGTTTCCCTTCTGTGAATTTCCGAATTCGTCACCCGCTAAAAGCATCGGCGTTCCCTGACTTAAAAACAGAAGCAGAAATGCATTGGCAAGCTGCCGCTCTCTAAGGCTTAAAATTTTCTTTTTTCTGGTCGGCCCCTCAAAGCCGCAGTTCCAGGAATAATTGCAGTCACTGCCGTCCCGGTTATCCTCTCCGTTTGTCTCATTGTGCTTCCTGTCATAGGATACCATATCCATCATCGTAAATCCGTTCGTTGCGGCCATACAGTTAATGACGCCCTGAGCCGCCGGATTCCTTCTCGTGTGGAATTCCAGCGCATGCAGCATGCCCTCATCCCCCTTTAAAAAGCGGCGCATCTCATCCTGAAAACGGCTCCCGCACTCCGCAAGATGTTTTTGGGCCACTGTGACCGTCCCCTGTCCCGGCGAGGCATAGTCCCAAAAGGCGTGGCCGCAGGCTGCATCCCCCCAGTTCTCACAAAGAAGCTTCGTCCGCTTTAAAAACGGGTCGGCCGCGAGCAGCCGGGCAGGGACCTGTCCGGAAAGACGGAATCCATCGACATGATATTCCTGCACCCAGTAACGCAGGATATTGACGATATCCACCGGCGTCTCTCTTTTGGTAAAGTAAAATTCCAACAGGCATTCGAGCCCCGCCTTATGTAATTGTTTGACGAATGTCTTAAACTCCTCCTCCGGGCTTTTTGCCTTTTTGGAGGCATAGGCCTCCTTTAGCGCATACGGAAAAGAGGGCGCATAGCCCCAGTAATTAATCCGGCCTGTCTCCGGCATCAGCTCGTCAAATTCCGCGACCGGCATCAGCTCCACGGCCGTCACGCCCAACTCCTTCAGATAAGGGATTTTTTCCGCTGCTCCGGCAAAGCTTCCCCTCTCCTTTACCTTTGAGGAGGCATGCTTTGTAAAGCCGCGCACATGCAGGCGGTAGAGCACGGTCTGCGAATAGGGAATTTCCAAAGGTACATCTTTCTCCCAGTCGAAAGAGCCCGCAGGAATCCTTGCCCGCACAGGCATTCCTGCGCGGGCAAAATCCCCCCAGTTCTCACGACCGGCGATTCCACGCGCACGCCGATCCGCGACGGGCACGCCATCCACCTCAAATTCGTATTCATATCCCGCAAGATCCTCATCTGCGACGGTCAGGCCCCAAACGTTTCCGATTCGTTCCTCCTCTTTAAAGTTCAGCTCCCTTGGCTGTTCCCCCCCTTTTTGATACAGCAAAAGCTTAACCCGCTTTCCCTCCGTCTCAAAAAGGAAGGTTGTTCTGCCCTCTGTCGACGTTACCCCTAGCGGGTATAGGATTTCCTGTCCGTTCAACTGCTGCCTCATTCGCCAATCCCCCGTCTCTTTTGTTAAACCTTTTATTGAATTATCAGTTCTACCGGGCAGTGATCGCTCCCCTGCACCTCCGTATGAATTGCGGCGTTAACCAGCCTGTCCTTTAACGCCCCGGAGACACAGAAATAATCAATCCGCCAGCCCGCATTCTTTGCTCTCGCCGAAAAGCGATAGGACCACCAGGAATAAACTCCCGTCCGGTCCGGATTGAAGTAGCGCCAGGTATCAATAAACCCCGCTTCCATAAGCTCTGTAAATTTCTGCCGTTCCTCGTCGGTAAAGCCTGCATTTTTGCGGTTATTCGCCGGATTTTTCAGATCAATCTCCTTGTGAGCCACGTTCAGGTCCCCGCAGAAAATAACCGGTTTGCGCTGCTCCAGCTTCTGCAGATACGCGATAAACGCCTCCTCCCAGACCATACGATAGGCGAGCCTTTTTAACCCCTCCTGCGAATTGGGCGTATAGCAGGTCACGACATAATACTCCTCAAACTCAGCCGTGATCACACGTCCCTCGTGGTCATGCTCCTCGATTCCCAGCCCGTAAAAAACGGACAGCGGCTTTTCTTTTGTAAAGATGGCCGTACCGGAATATCCCTTTTTTTCCGCATAATTCCAGTACTGCCAGTATCCGGGAAGCGTAAGCTCGATCTGCCCCTCCTGAAGCTTGCTTTCCTGGATGCAAAAAATATCTGCATCCGCCTGATTAAAATATTCTAAAAATCCTTTTCCGACGCAGGCCCTGAGACCGTTTACATTCCAGGAAATCATTTTTTTCATATGCAGTCTCCTCATACATAAAATCATCTGCCGTCCATATCAATATTATAGCATGGTTTTTGAGAATTTAAAAGGCAAAAGCGTCCATCGTGTAAAGGTTGCGTTGTCATCCCGCTCTAAATTCCCTGGTTACGGTTCACTCCGTTCCCAGCAACATTCCTTGACAACATTTCAAAAAAGAACATGCATCCTGGTTGTTTTTCCAGGAAAAAACAGGTAGAATATCCATATAACCCCTATACACAAAGGAGGCCCCTCAATGGAGCAAAATACATCACCAAAGGGATTCCGTATCCGCACACTGAATTATTGTCTGATTCTGGGCGCGAGCATTCTGTATATTTTCCTGATCCGTGCTACGCTGCAGATTTCTAAAAAATACGAGCATCTGCTTCTGGCAACGGAGGACTATATTGCCTGCCAAAAATCTGCCGCCCTGGTTGAGGAGGGTTCGGATTTCCTGACAGAGCAGGTCCGTCTCTTTGCCGTGACTCAGGATCTTACCTATGCCGACGCCTATTTTAAAGAAGCCTATGAAAACAAGCAGCGTGAACACGCGCTGGAGCGCCTGGAGCTTAACCTGACTGATACGGCTTCTCTCTCCTATCTGCAGATCGCCCTCGACCATTCCAACCGGTTGATGGAGCGGGAACTGTATTCCATAAAACTTGTTGCCGCCGCCAATAACTACCCGCAAAACCGGCTCGATCCTGTCCTGCTTACAGTAGAGCTGACTGCCCAGGACCTCCTGCTGCCTCCGGATGAAAAGTTAAAGAAGGCGCAGAGCCTTGTCTTCGATACCGGCTATGGAGATGCAAAGGCTCTCATAAAAGAGAATACCTCCTGCTTCATCACCAATGTGCTGAACGCCACGCTTGCTCATCAGGCGGCAAGCCAGAATGATCTTCAGCGTACAATCATCCGTCAGCGCATTTACATCAGCCTTCTGTTTGTCATGAATGTGCTGACTTTCCTGATGATTATCGTATTGGTGATCAAACCGCTCCGAATTTATATCAAAAATATCCAAAATGATCGGGCGCTGGAACTGATCGGCTCCTACGAATTCCGTTATCTGGCCCTAACCTACAACACCATCTATGAGATCAACGCCGCCAACTACACAAAAATGCGTAAGAAAGCAGAGCTCGATCCTCTGACCGGGATCATGAATCGCGGCGCATTCGAACAATTAAAGGAACGTCTTCGTACGCATCCGCTCCCGATGGCTCTTTTGCTGATCGATGTGGACAATTTTAAAACGGTCAACGATCAAAACGGCCATGAGATCGGCGACAGGGTGCTCAAAAAAGTGGCCGGCCTGCTGACCAATTCATTCCGCCCCAGCGACTTTGCGATCCGGATAGGCGGTGATGAGTTCGCGGTCGTCATGACTGACATCCAGCCAGAGTTAAAGGATGCCGTCGTCAAAAAAGCCGAGCAGATCAACCGAATCCTGCTCTTGGGCGAGGACGGCCTGCCCCGCATTTCACTCAGTATAGGAGTCGCCTTTTCCTCCAACGGCTTTCATGACGAGTTATACCGCAATGCAGACAGTGCTCTTTACATAGTAAAGCAGAACGGCCGCTGCGGCTGCCGCGTATACGAGGAACCAGCACAGACATTATAATTTTCATCATACCCAGTACTTGTCTGTCTTGTCAAGGGGCATTCAAAGGCCGGCCTTCCTTTTTGTAGCAAAAAAGAAGCCCGGCCTTTGCCGAGCTTCTTTCTTTTTTCAGTTAATTAAGCCATTGTGACAAAGATTTTCGGATTCGCGGCCCTATAGCGAGCGCCAGAATAATTTTCGCCGTATCTCCCGGCAAATAGGGGAGTACTCCGACACCAAGGCCGGCCGTAAATGTGATGTGGAGCTGCCCCGCAAGCCAAACCGTCCCGAACAGATAGCTGATCGCAGTCCCGATCATCATGCCGGCTGCATGCATAAGGCGCCGGCCCGGAAACCTCTCTACGAAGAAGCCCGCAAGCCAGGCCAGGAAAATAAAGCCAAGCAGATATCCGCCCGTCGGCCCCGCAAGCTTTCCAAGGCCGCCGGCAAAGCCGGAAAACACGGGAAGTCCCACTGCTCCCAAAAACAGATATACCAGAAAGCTTATCACAGACAGCTTCGCTCCCAGAACATACGCCATAAAATAAATCACTAGGTTTGTCAGGCTGATCGGCACCGGGCTTACCGGAATCGGGAGCGCAAGTGGCCCAAGCACACACGTTATCGCCGTCATGAGCGCCGTCACCGTCATCTGTTCCGTCGTCATTTTCCTCTTTACCGCCATATTTTCCATCTGTCAGTTCCTCACCTTTCGTTTCCGTTTGTTTTACTACGATACCAGTATAACAAATTTTCTCCATTTGTCAACTATTTAATTTTAATGGTTGACAATTTGTCGCCGATATTTCTTTCTGCCGTCTTTTGCTGGCGGTCCCACAAAAGCGGTTTCATTATATATACCGGTACTGTTTCTTCTTAAGCATCAAAAACATCACCGTCACCAAAACGGCCAAAAACTCCGCTACCACGATCGCGAGCCAGATGCCATCCAGACCCAAAAGGAGCGGCAGGATGAGAACCACTGAAATCTGAAACACGAACGCCCGCAAAAACGAAATTGCCGCGGAAACACCCCCGTCACCGAGCGCTGTGAAAAATGCGGATCCCCATATATTAAAGCCCATGATCGCGAACGACAATGCATACAGACGAAAACCGCGGCAGGTCATGGCAGATAGTTCGGCGTCGTACCCGGCAAATACCCGTACAAGTGGTGAGGCAAACAGCTCAGCAAGCGCCAGCATGGCAGCACCTCCCGTTCCGACCAAAATCAGGCTTTTTTGAAACAAATTTTTCAACTCCACCCGGTTTCCCGCTCCATACTGATAACTGACAATCGGTGCACTGCCGATGGAATAGCCGATGAAAATCGACATGAAAGCAAAGTTGACGTACATGATGACCCCATAGGCAGCAATCCCGTTTTCTCCCGCCAGCCGCATAAGCTGGAAATTATAAAGAATGTTCACTAACGATGACGAGAGGTTGGATACCATCTCCGACGAGCCGTTGGCAAATGCACGCATCAGAATCTTTTTTTCAAAACGTGTTTTTTGAAGGCGCAGAAGGCTGCCGTTCTTCCCTGCAAAATAAAAAATCGGGAGCACGCCTCCGAGAATTTGCCCGATCGCGGTTGCAAGTGCCGCTCCTTGGATCCCCCATTTGAATTCTACGATAAAGACAAAGTCCAGGACCGCATTCGTAATACCGGAAAAAACAGAGAGCTTTAAGCTAAGCCCCGGTTTCTCCGCAGTGACAAAGAAATTTTGGAAGGCACATTGCAGTACAAAGCCCGGCAGAGCGGCAAACAGGATTCTTCCGTAAATGACACAGTTGTGTAAAAGCTCTCCCTCTGCTCCCAGCGCTCGGCTGATTCCCGGCATAAACACGATTCCCAGCCCGCTCAAAACGACGCTGATCAAAATAGCAGCGTAAATCAGCATGGAGAAGTAGCGATTCGCCTGCTCCTTTTTCCCCTCGCCGAGAGCCATCGCTACGACAGCGCTTCCGCCGGTTCCCACCATAAAGCCGACAACCCCGGCACCCATGGCGACCGGCATGATCAGGTTCACTGCGGCAAACGGCGTTTTTCCCACAAAGTTTGAGACAAAAAGGCCGTCTACGATGCTGTAAAATGAAGTAAATACCATCATGAGCACCGGTGATATGACAAAGCGCAGCAGACGTTGATAGGTAAAATGATCGGATAATTGTATTCTCATGATTCCTCACAGGACTCCCTTCTATTTGCTCTCAGAGCCGTTTCGTTTTTTCCCGAAACAGCGAGACGTATTTTCTTGTAAGGCGCAGGAGCTCCGTTCGTTCTTCCGACGCCATATCCGCAAAAATACTGTTTTCTGCCTCGATTAACGGCACGATCTTTTCTTCGGCAAACTGTCTTCCCGCCGGCGTAAAATATAGCTTCCGGTCACGCCCCCCCCCGGCTTTCGCACAGAGAATCCCCTGTTCCTCCAGCTTTTTGACAGACGAATGAATCGTCTGCTTGCTCGTGCAGTAATAGCCTGCAATGTCTCTTTGCAGACCGCCGTCTCCAAATTGAACCAGAAAATAACAGATCATCAGTTCACTGTCCGAAATTCCTTTTTTTAGAGCAAAGGCATGATAGAGCTCGTCCATTTCCTTGTATAATGTATTAAATTCGCAAAGCTCTAATCCGACTCTCTTCTCCATAATCGACTCCCTCAATGGTCTGATTTCGTACTTTTATTGACGTGATTGTCATTATAGTCCGATTTCATACTTATGTCAAGCTTTTTTTCATTTTTATTGCAGTTTCGGAGAGGGGATGATACACTGATGGTAGAGGTGAAATGATATGATGGAACAGATGTCGCTCTTTGATTATAAAGAAACCGCAGCCCCCTTGGCAAGCCGCCTCCGGCCGGATTCCCTGGATGGCTTTGCGGGGCAGAAGCATCTTCTCGGGCCCGGAAAGCTTCTGCGCCAGCTCATCGACCAGGACAACATTCCCTCCATGATCTTTTGGGGGCCTCCGGGAGTTGGAAAGACGACGCTTGCCAGTATCATTGCCAGGCGGACGAATGCGGACTTTATTAATTTCAGCGCCGTAACCAGCGGAATCAAAGAAATTCGGGAAGTCATGACAAAGGCGGAGGAGGGCCGGCGCATGGGACTTCGCACGGTGCTCTTTGTGGATGAGATCCATCGTTTTAACAAAGCACAGCAGGATGCCTTCCTTCCCTATGTGGAAAAGGGCAGCATTGTTCTGATCGGCGCCACAACGGAGAATCCTTCCTTTGAGATCAACGCCGCCCTGCTCTCGCGCTGCCGGGTTTTTGTCCTGCAGGCTCTGACGGCCGAAGAGCTCACGGAGCTTTTAAAAAATGCCCTGAAAAGCCCAAAGGGCTTCGGATATCTGAAGGTTGACATCTCCGACGAGCTGCTTGGCGCAATCGCAAACTTCGCAAACGGCGACGCACGCACGGCTTTAAACGTCCTGGAGATGGCGGTCTCCAACGGGGAGATCACGGCCGAAAAGACAATCGTGACAAGAGAAGTCCTGGAGCAGTGCATCAGCAAAAAATCCCTGCTCTATGACAAGAACGGCGAGGAGCATTATAACCTGATCTCGGCGCTCCACAAATCCATGCGCAACAGTGACCCTGACGCCGCCGTCTACTGGCTCGCCCGGATGCTCGAGGCCGGGGAGGAGCCGCTCTACATCGCGAGGCGTCTGATCCGATTTGCCACCGAGGATGTGGGGCTGGCCGATAACCAGGCGCTTTCCCTGACCGTCTCTGTCTATCAGGCCTGTCACTTTCTCGGGCTTCCCGAATGCAAGATCCACCTGGCGCATGCGGTGATCTATCTGTCTCTCGCGCCCAGATCCAATTCGGTTGACGCCGCATACGGGCGGGCGAAGGAAGACGCCCTTACGATGCTGTCGGAGCCGGTCCCTCTTGTCATCCGCAATGCCCCGACCGGGCTTATGAAGGAACTTGATTATGGAAAGGGATATATTTACGCACATGATACCGAAGAAAAGGTCGCCCGCATGGAATGTCTGCCGGAATCGTTAAAGGGACGCCGGTATTATATTCCCACAGAGAGCGGCACAGAAAGGATTCAGAAGGAGCGCCTAGAAGCGGTGCTTGCGTGGAAAGCCAAAGAGCCGGCAGAGTAACCTGCCGGCTCAGGATGCGCAGAGTCTGCTCCAACAAAGCACAACCTCTTGCGAAGTGAGGTCACTCTGGCGCGAGTGTGCGCAAAGCGCACACTTTTTTACATGTGTTATTTTCTTACCGGCACAATCTCCAGCCAGTAATTGTCGGGATCGGTGATGAAATAGATTCCCATCTTCTCATTTTCAAAGCAGATGCAGCCCATTTCCTTGTGCTTTTCATGAGCCGCCTCAAAGTCCTCGGTCGTAAAGGCCAGATGGAACTCGTTGTCTCCCAGATCATAGTGATCCTTTTCCCAGTCTCTTAACCACGTTAACTCCAGCTTATGAGGCGTTATGCCGTCGCCTAAAAAGACGATGATGTAGCTCCCGTCCTCGGCGGTTTTCCTCCGTGTTTCCTCCAGCCCCAGCGCTTCTCTGTAGAATTTCAGGGACTTGTCAAGATCCGTGACGTTAAAGTTGTTATGTGCAAACTGAAATTTCATTCTGGTCTCCTTTCCTCTAGCCGCTGCCCGCATCTTGGGCAGAATGTAAAATTTTCCGTCGTCTCATAGCCGCATCCCTGGCACTGCCTGACCGGATTCTGCCAGGCCGGTAGCTCATTTCCTCCGGAGACAAACGTCAGATCGCCTGGCATTATGTCTAAGTCCTCGCCGCGCGCCAGACGCGCTCCGACCTCCGGGTTCAGCTCGTACACACTCCCGCAGCAAGTCGTTTTTACATAATACCGGCGGTTCCACTTCCATACCGGTATGAAAAACAGCGACAGGCACAGATAGGTCATAAACACCTCATACTTTCCATACCGCCCGCACCGGCTGCATACAAATACCGATGCACGATACGCGATCTCTTTGCTTCCCTGTGTGATCCCACCGATAAAAAACATTTCTGCCTCCTGTGTCCGATCCGGTCTATGTACGTTTCATCATACCACAGACAAAAGGATTTGCGCAACTGCTAAAGGAAATTTATCGTGCTCCGGAGCCGTCGCATGTTACTGTTCACAGGTTCCCTGTGAACGTAACAGCATATGCCCATTTGAAATCGCCTGCGGCGATGGGGCATATGCTTTGGCTCCATAACGGTATTGGCTCATGACTAATCAGCAGAGTGATTAATCATGGAGTGAACAGTAACCGTCACCTCCCACGATCCTCTTTTCCACATAGGAGGAGGTATAGGCCCTCATCGTTGAGAAATAGCCGAGCTGCAGTGTGACAATGTCTCCCAGCGCATACCGGTTTTTACTGTCCGTCACATCCAGCATCAGATGGTCGGAACTGGCTCCCAGCAGGATGATTCCCGGATCTACCGGCTTGGTCGTCTCTATATCGAAGTCCTGCCTGCCCAAGGCACAGATTGCTTTCAGGCGTTTTTCTCCCCTGTCCACGAAGCTTGGTTTGTTTCCGTACGAATCCTTTCCCACCTTTCCCCACGGCACGGAGGGTTTTTCCTTCAGCTCAATGATCTGGCAGTCCAGGGTAAAGACATCCTGACGGCTTCCCGGCAGATATGTATAGTTTGCCCGTTCCCGTCCAAACAGAAGCGATTCCCCGAGCCTAAGTGCGTTCACTCCACTGGGGATTCCCCCGTGCAGCATCAGATCCAGGCTGGCCGAGTTTCCGCCGCTCACGATATTTAACTTCCTGTGGAGCATCTGTTCGATTTCGTTTCCGATTTCCTCCAGCTTTTTCATTTTTTCCGCGTCCGGCTGGATAAACGAAAAGCAGGTCAGATTGGTCCCGATCCCGTATAATTCCACAAACGGAAGTTCTTCTGTTTCCTTCGCCGCCTGCAGTAACTCCTGGTAGTCGGTAAATCCCTCCCGGATATCTCCCAGATCTGCCATCAGGATCACCTTATGATATTTTCCTGCTGTGCGGGCAGCCTGGTTCAGGGCTCGGATCACTTCTATCTCCGAATTTACGGACACATCCGCCCATAAAACGGTTTCGGAAACCTCACAGGGCATCGGCGGCCGGATCAGCCACTTCTCGGCCGAAATGTTTTTAAGCTTTTTTAAATTTGCAATCCTGGCATCTCCCAGCATATGGATTCCGGCCTCTACGAATGCTTGCGCAATCACTTCAGAGCCGCACACACACTTGGTAATCCCGGTGATCTGGATCGAGTGTGCCTCGCAAAGCTTTTGTACCAGCTTCACATTTTCCTTGAGATGCTCAATGTTTACATTCAAACACGGATACATAAGCACTCCCTTCCCTATGCAAGGAATTTTCCTTTGTATGTTCCGGTCAACTTCCCGTTTTCATAGGCCTTTTCTCCGCCTACCCAGACGGAATGAATCCCCCTTGTCAAACCATCCGGTACTTGATAATCGGCACCCGGGCATAAGCTCTGTTCATCAAACAGAACGAAGTCTGCGTCCATTCCTGGGGCAATCCTTCCTTTCCCTTTGAGCCCATAAGCCTCTGCCGGCAGCCCCGTCATCTTCCGAATCATTTCTTCCATAGAAAAAAGCTGTTTGTCCCAGGTAAACCACCGGATCGCCTGCGGGAAGGTCCCAAATGATCTGGGATGCCCTGCCTCCCCTTCCGGAAAGCAGGTTCCGTCAGAGCCCACCATACAAAACGGATCCTGGATCAGGCGGAAAATATCTTCTCTGCCCAGGCAGAAATAGACGGCAAGCCCTTCCCCCTCGTTTTCGATCAGCAGGTCAAAATAAGCATCGAACGCATCCTTGTTCGAACGCTTCGCGTATTCTTCCACCGTGAGCCCTTTTGCTTCTTGACAATTCTTACAGGAGACCACCTGAATCGCATGAAACCCGCCGCAGTTTACATAGTTATTGTCATACTGCGGAACCGGGTTTTTCATTTCCTCTTTGATCTTCTCGCGGATTTCTTTGTCTCCAAGGTCCTGAATCAGCTTTTTTATCCCGGAGTTAAAATACCACGGCGGAATGCAGATATTGAGGGAGGTGCAGGTTGCCTCATACGGGTATTGGTCCATCGTGATTCGGAGGCCGGATTCTCTCGCCTGCTGTATCCTATGCAGCATTCGTGCGGACAGCCCCCAGTTGTCTTTTCCCATCACTTTAATATGAGAAAGATTCAGCCTCACACCGGTTTGTTTTGCAATATGAATCGCTTCCTCAAGCGCCTGCAGCACGCGGGCCGATTCGTTGCGCATATGCGTTGTATAAATGCCGTCATATTCCGCCACAACCTTACATAACTCCGTCAGCTCCTCACTCTCTGCAAACACGCCGGGGGAATAGATGAGACCGGAGCTTAAGCCCAGTGCCCCGTTCTCCATTGCCCCCTTAAGAAGCCGTTTCATCTCGTCTATCTCCGCTTTTTGGGGTCTGCGATTCTCCTCCCCCATCACCGCCATGCGCAGGGAGCCATGTCCCATGAAGATTGCCATGTTTAACGCCATGTTCTGTTTTTCGACAAATTTTTTATATGTTACAAAATCTTTCAGCGTACCGAATTCCTCTGGATAGCGCACCGCTCCCAGTGAAAGCATCTTTTTGCTCTCCTCGACCCGCGAGGGGTTTATCGGAAACATGGACAGGCCGCACTGGCCGGCAATTTCTGTCGTCACACACTGGGAAAGCTTGGAAACGGCTCCGCGTTCTGTACCCAAAAACAAGTCCCCATGGGAATGTGCATCCACAAATCCCGGGCACATACAGGCTCCGTTTGCATCCACCGTTGTTTTTGCATCGCCCTTCTGTGAATGATTTCCTATAAACTGGATTTTGCCTTCTTTGATTCCCACATCCGTCACGAAGGCCGGACGGCCGCTCCCGTCAAAGAGCTTTACATTTTGTATCAAACAGTCAAACATATTATGCCCCCAACATATTTCCAACCAAAATTCCAAAATAGTTTCCGATGATGTATCCATAGATCCCGACCAGCATTCCCGGCACGATCAGTTTTGTCCAACCGTTGCTGATCGCCAGCGCCGCCGCAGTGGGCGGACCGCCGATCGCAGCGATCACGCAGGCCATGATTTCTTCCATACTGATCTTAAAAATTTTTCCTACTGCAAAGGCAAAAACGCTCATGATCACAAAGGTAATTGCAAAAAAGATCAGTACCAGGCCTCCATATTTAACGATCTGAAGCAGATTGCAGCTGGAACCGATTGTGACAAACCAGATCAGCATCATGATGTTGCCGATCTCATCCGAACCGCCTATATGATTGAAATATTTCGGAAAACAGGTCGCCCCCACAACGGTAATGAGCGTCATGATCAGATAAATACTGCCAAAAAGCTGCTTTGCCAGACCGGGAAGGGAGGAAGCGTTGACAGCACTGCATATGCTTTGTGATATTCCGACGATCACAAACGTAGTCGCAAGCGCCTTTGCAAGATCCAAAAGGGAAATATCTTTCCTTTTCCAGAAAAGCGCCGATTGGGATTTCCCGCTCTCCATCCCTTCCTGTGACAGTTGCGCCCGGTACTCGTCCATATGTGGATGTCTGAAATTCTTTTGAAAAAATTTCATCTGTGACATCTGGCTGAATGCAAAGAGCAATGCCGCCGCTGTGAAATTTCCTACCATCGCCATGCTGCTAAACATGTTCTGGTCCAGATCAAACATATCTGTCACCGCGACCAGATTTACGGTACCGCCGACAGCTCCGCCGCAGTAGGTCGCTGCAAAGGCGCCGATCCCTTCCACACGAGAACACAGGAGGGCACCGATAAACGCCGCCGCCACCGCTGTGATCCCGCATACATGAAACAGCAAAAAGGCCTGTCCGCTTTCACGGTATATTTTTCTCATATCCGATTTAAACAGCAAAAGAGGAATCGCCAGAATCAAAACATAATTGTTTATCGCGTCGTATGCCGGCGACTGCATCGGGATCAGCTTCAAATTCGCAAACAAAAGCCCTCCCAAAATACAAAGCGTACAGCTATTGATTTTTGATGCCCACTTCCACTTCTGATCCATGGCAACTGCACAGGCCATAATAAAAATCACGGCGGCCCACACCAATAAAACGTTTTCTGATGCGATAAAAGACATAGTTCCCTCCTACAAACAATGACATTTGGCTCATCCGACAGTTTCTCCCTATAGGTTGTATTCAGTATAGCAATCGCAGAGTAACTATGCTAATATATAATTCAATGCAGAATTCATCAAAAATTTATATAACATGGAGAGATTTCTTAAGAGGAGTGACAGACGCATGGATATGAAGCAGATTGAACAGGTAATCGCCATCCTGCAGGCAGGTTCTTTTAACCGGGCGGCTCAGGCCCTATATATTTCCCAGCCCAATTTAAGCTACTCCATCAAATCTCTCGAATCGGAGCTTGGCTATCCCATTTTTGAGCGTATCAGTACAGGAGTCCGGCTTACGGATCCCGGTCGGCGCTTTCTTGACTATGCACAGCCCGTTTATCAGCAGTTTCAGCTTCTTCAGACCATCTGTTCAAAAGCCGGGCAGAGCGGGCAGCCGACGCTTTCCGTCTCCACCTCGCCCCTTAAATTTGTGAGCAATGTTTTTATTGCTTTGTATCAGGAATATGCAGAAACAGGAGCCGTCCTTACTTATCGCGAGGACACGCTCCTGCATATCTTTGAAAACGTGGAAAGCTCTATGGCTGACCTTGGAATTATTCTTTTTCCGTCTTTTCAGCGTAAAACCTGGATGAAGTTAGCCAGATTAAAACGTCTGGAGTACCATAAACTCAGCGCAGAAAAGCCCCATGTCATTCTCGGCTGCCATAATCCGCTTTATGTGCGAAAGCCGCTCTTTGTCTCCTTAGAGGAGATGCTTCCATTCCCCTATATCGGCTGTTATCCCGGTCTCCTTGACGGATGCGACGAGCATTCCGCCCTGGCGCAGCATCTCTACACACAAAAACGCCGCGGGGAGCTCACGGTCTCCAACCGGGCCATGCTCTACAGCCTCCTCGAGAAAACTCCGGCCTACAGCATTACCAGCAACAACCAGAACGCCTATGGAAAACAGCCTGCCTATGAAAACATTCTGGCAATCCCGATCAGGGACCCCGGCTTCTCCTTCGAAATCGGCTGGATCATCCGCACGGATGCCGAATTTTCCTCTCTGGACTCTGCGTTTATCTCCGCCCTCTGCGCTACCATAACTCCGGACGGGCCGGAAGGAAAATCATGCAGCGGGAAATCAGACGTTACATGAACCACCTAATCCGATGTCTTGGAATAACGGCCGGCAAGCTGCCTCTCATAGTAAAAGATATACTGCTGTATGACGCCTGCAAAGCCGACATAACGTGAAAAGTTTTCCTCGACCAGCGCATCGCAGAGGCGTGTCTTGGGGACGGAAGCGGTAAGACGGCTTTTGGGCGCATATTCACGGAGAAGAATTTTCCGGATCCAGGTATCGACCGGAAAGGCGTCGATCTGATGAAGACCAAACAGGCAGACACAGTTTGCGACCTTCCTGCCGATGCCGTAAAAACGCATCAGGTACTCCATCGCTTCTTCGTATCCCATGGAGGGAAGGCGATTCAAATCAAGGAGACCCTCGCAGGCATCCTCGCAGATTTTCTTGATATATTTAGCTCTGTAGCCGAGCTTTAATGCCTGCAGTTCTTCCAAGGAAGCCCGGTTTAGCTGTTCAGGAGACGGAAACGCATAAAAGCGGTAGACAAAGCTTTCGATCTGCGTGCCATACCGCGTGCACAGGGCCTCTACCAGGGCTTTAATTGCGGGAATTGATTTTTGCTGAGAAATCACAAAGGTAATGATCATTTCCCAAAGATCCTGACGCAGAATGCGAATCCCGCTTCCGAACGCAGCAGCCGCCTGCAGGTATGCATCCTCGCCCGGAATTGCCGCAAGAAACCGTCCGTAATCCGTTTCCAGGTCAAAATAGCGCTCCCAAAACGGAAGCTCCTTCTCCTCGCAAAAAAAAGAAACGGCGCTCCCCTCCTGCGAGACAATCGCATGGTGGCTGCCGCTTATCACCGAACAGGCCGGATTCTCCGAGCCCGGCACAGGACTCATCCGGAAGCACTGGCCGGATTTTGCAATCTGGTAAAGATTGAAGTTCTGTATCTGTTTCGTGATCCTTGTATCCATTGCTCGTCTCCGTTTGATAAAAATTTCCTGTAAGATAAAAAAGTGTGCGCATCCTCATGGAGCGTTTTTTGTATCATAGGACGCACTTTCCTATGATATCAAAAAACGCCGACCCTCCCTGACAGAAGGCCGGCGCTCTTTCTTTATTAATCGCATGTATACGGCATCAGAGCGATGTGTCTTGCTCTCTTGATCGCCACGGTCAGCGCTCTCTGGTGCTTCGCGCAGTTGCCGGTGATTCTTCTCGGAAGGATTTTTCCGCGCTCGGATACATAGCGTTTCAGCTTGTTTACATCCTTATAATCAATTTCACCGTTCTTGTCCCCGCAGAAAACGCAGACTTTTTTTCTTCTATGCATGCCGCCTCTCCTGACTCTGGTGGAGTCGGCTTTGTCACCTTTATTAAATGCCATTTTAACATTCCCTCCTGTCTGTTTAGTTGAACGGAAGTCCCTCGTCTTCGACTCCGTCCGGAATATTCATAAAACCGTCACCGATGGCTGCGGATGGGGTCGGCCTGGTCGCCTGCTGGTAGCTTCCCCGGCTAGGGGCACTGCCATAGGAATCCGATCCGCCCTGATTCTTGCTGTCGGCGAACTCCTGGTCGTCTACGATCACGTCCGTTGTGTAGACCTTCTGGCCATCCTTATTGACATAGCTCCCTGTCTGGATTCTTCCAGAGACCAGCACACGCATCCCCTGGCGGAAATACTTCTCCGCAAACTCTCCGGCGCGGTCAAAGGCTACGATATTGATAAAATCAGCGGTCTGCCCCTGGTCGCCGTCCTGGCTTCTTCTGCCGCGGCGGTCAACGGCAAGCGTGTATCTTGCAATCGCCATCTGGCGCTCCCCCTGGGAGTAGCGTACTTCCGGATCTCTGGTTAATCTACCCATAAGGATAACTCTATTCATATTCTCACTCTTTCTTTTCCGGAGCTGCTTCTGTAGCGTCCTGCTTGACGCAGAGATAACGAATCACCGGCTCCATGATGCGGACATGCGCCTCCACCTCATTCGGGCACTCGGAATCACCTTCAAAACGGATAAAGTAATAAAAGCCTTCTTTCATCTTCTGAATCTCATAGGCAAGACGTTTTTTGCCCCACTCGTCCACTTCCGAGATTGTCCCGCCGAACCGGGTGATGTAGCCCTTCACCTTCTCCAGAGCGGCTGTCCTGTCGTCATCCTCAAGCTTCGCGCTAAGAACAACTGCCAATTCGTATTTGTTCATAGTTTCTTTCCCTCCTTGTGGTCTCTGGCCCCTGTTTTTCAGTAACAGGAGCAAGGATTTTGATATGTCACAGGGATGTATCATACCAAAAAAGTACAGGAATTGCAAGCGTTTTCACGCATTATTCCTGTGTTTTTTGCATGGCCGCGGGATTCGCACGGGTCCGCAGAGTGTGGGGGAGTGAGAAAAAAATACTTTTAATAGCTATCGTGATATTCCAAATAAAGTAATCTACTTTCCTTTTTCCTTCCCTAGCCCCCTCTCCCGCTCACCTTCTCCTGAAAATCCCTCTAATCTTCTCCACATACGGCCTGGTCCACGGAATATTCCCCAGAATCACCGCCAACGTACACAACAAAAGCAGCGCCGTCGTCCAGTGCCCAAAGGTAAACAAAAACGGGTGATCCGCCGACGAGGCCAGAGAAACGGCCTGGCGGAAGTTCGAATCCATCATCTTTCCCAGCACCATCGCAAGAATCAGCGGCGCAACCGGATAATCAAACCGGCGCATCAAAAAGCCTATCAGACCGAACGCAAACATAAGCCCCACATCAAAAAGCCGGTTGTTGCATGCAAAGGCCCCGATCACACACAGGCAGGTCACCACCGGGATCATGATATTTTTGGGGATCGTGATGACCCGGCAGATCCGTGGCGCCACCAAAAGCCCCAGGGCCAAAAGCGCAAAGCAGGCAATGAAGCCGGCTGCCAGGATCGCATAAAATGCGTCCGGTGATTTTGTGAGAAACATCGGCCCCGGCTGGAGGCCGTGTACATAAAAAACCGACAGGATAATCGCCGTCACCGCGTCTCCCGGTACCGCTAACGTTAGCATCGGGATCAGCGCGCCGCCGATGCAGGCATTGTTGGATGACTCACTGGCCATGATCCCCTCCACGGCCCCCTCCCCGAAGGGGACCTGCGGCTGTTTCACAAGACGTTTCGCCTCATTGTACGCGATAAACGAGGCCACGGGGCCCCCGGCTCCCGGCAGTGCACCCACCAGCATGCCGATCGTTGACATGTAAAGCGAAAGCTTCCAGTGCTTTAGCACCTCGCGCAGGCTGATGTTCGACTTTTCCATGGTCAAGACATTCTGCTCCTGCTTCCTGTTATAAATGACGGTCAGGACCTCGGCAAAGCCGAAAAATCCGACCAGCGCCGGAACCGTGTTGATTCCGCCCGTCAGATTCTGAATTCCAAAAGTAAGCCGCTTTGTGCCCATTAAAGGGTCCAGACCGATCATGCTGATCACAAGGCCAAGCATGACACTTATAAGGCCCTTGGCATAATTTTTCGTACTGACGGAGCCGACCGTCGCGAGTCCGAACAGCGCCAGCAGGAAATAATCCATCTTCGTAAATTTGAGGGCGACCCTGGACACCGGCGTCGCCAAAAGGCCCAGTGCAACGAGGCCAAACAGGCTGCCCATAAAGGAATAGATGGTTGCCGTGTAAAGCGCCTTATAGGCCTGTCCCTTTTTCGCCATCGGATACCCGTCCAAGGTCGTCACAACCGAGGATGGCGCACCGGGGATATTGATTAAAATCGCAGAGACCGCGCCCGAAAATACACCGACCACATAGACACCCATAATCATGGCAAGGGCATCGGAGTGTTCCCAGGTATAGGTAATGGATATCAGAAGTGCCGTGGCCATGGAGACGGAAAGTCCCGGAATCGCACCCACAAACAAGCCTGCCACAGAGCCGAGGAGCACCATCAGCACGAACCGCCCATCGAGCACGGACAGCATTCCCATTTCACTCATCCTTCCTCCCCCTTCCTATGGCAAAAGCACGTGGAGCAGCGTGCGGAATGCGATGCTTAAAAACAACGTAGTCCCCAGCGGCACGAAGACCAGGACTGTCCATTTCCTGACCCCCAAAAACGCCATCATCGCGACCAGGAACAAGACGGTGACGATCTCAAACGTCGAAAACAGGAAACTGAACCCCAGGATCCCTACCGTAATCCGCGGCAGCTTAAGAACGGCCAGCGCCCCATAATAGACCAAGCACAGAACAAGCGCCGTCACGACCCAGAGCGTCTGTTTGGAGCTTCCTTTTTGGGGCGCCACGGCCTCCCCGCTCTCCTTTTTCATTGCCAAAATCCCCTCGCCGATGATCCAGACCGACAGTCCCAGCATCGCAAGCGAGACGATCAGAGGAAACAGGTACGGGGATTGCCCCCAGTTTTTGTTAAATGCATTTGCATAGGAGGTAAGAGAATACGAGAGCAGCGCAAGGCCGCTCCCGCAAAATAGAATCCCCTCCACAATCAGCGAATGGATCTTCCGTTTCATTGTTATTCTCCAATTCTCTTGATCCCAAACTCCTCCGGGCTCTTTTCCGCGACACCGTTGTCATACTGGAGCCAGCAGGTGATGGATTTCCAATTATCATAGAAAGCCTGGATCGACGCATCGTCCGTATACTTTTCGAATACCGGGTCTGCTGCATTTGCCTTTACAAACTCCGTCCACTCCGGGTCTGCGAATACCTTCTGCGCCGCCGCCTTTAATACGTCAACCGCCTCCTGGGGCGTGCCATTGTTGACAACAAAGCTCAACAGTGTATACGGAATGTTTAAATACTTCTCCGATTCCGGTACGGTCTCGGTGAAAGCCGGGATATCCGGATACGCTTCCATTCTCTCGCTTGCGAACACGGCGAGGGGCTTTACATCCCCGCTCTCAATATAACCGCCGAGCGTGGAAATATTCGGATTCGTAAAATCGACCTGTCCGCCGATTACGCCCAGCAGCGCATCATTTCCGGAGTCAAAGCTTGTCATGGCGACCTCATAGCCGAGCTCTCCCAGGACAAGGCCCTGGTTGTGGCCGCTTCCGCCGGGGCCGGAATGAGACATCGTAATCTTGCCGGGGTTGGCCTTGATGTCATCCAAAAGCTCCTCCAGCGTATTGTACTTGGAGTCCTTCCCGACCACAAGCACCTTCGGATCCCCGACTAACGGAGAAATCACGGTAAAATCATCATACCCAAGGTCACAGATATTCATGGTGCGGTAAGTACCCATGGATTCCGCACACACCAAAAGCGTATAGCCGTCAGAGGGCTGCTCCTTCACAAACTGGCTTCCGATCGAACCGGAAGCGCCGCCCTGGTTCGTAACAGTAATGGACTGCCCGAGATACTTCTCCAGCATCGCAGCAAGCTTTCTTCCCCAGATATCCGTGGTTCCGCCCGCGCCGTAAGGAATGATCATCGTCAACGGCTTCGTCGGATAATCCGCAGTCGCTACAAGCTCACTGCCCGCGGCCTCCGTCGCCGCCTCCGTTTCCTGTAAGGCCTCCGCAGCCTTTTCCGTCGTCTCGGCGGCCGCTGTCGTCGCCGCGGCCGCAGCAGTCGTCTCCTGCGGCGCCACCGAAACACTACAGGCTGTCATGGACAGGCACATCGAAACCGCCATGCCCAAAGCAATCATCTTTTTCATTTCAGGTCCTCTCCTCATGTTGAATTTTTAAAAATACCGTGCCATTATAGCACATCCATTCCCAAGATTCAACAAAAACTTTTCCACTTTAAAGCTTTTATGTGAAATCACGTTCCCCCAACCTCCAGTCAACAAACAGACACCCGCATTCCCTTCCCCCTTCATCCTCTCAAATTGCTAGGGAAGCAGCAAAGGCGTGCAGGGACGGTCGGGCTCCCCTCCTGCACATTCACTCCCCACACTTCCTAAGCCCCTTCGTATTCTTCTCTACCAGACGCCTCGCGACCATAATCATATGCCCGCAGCCCATACATTTCAAGCGAAAATCCGCCCCCACGCGCAGAATCTCCCACTCCTGGCTCCCGCACGGATGCGGCTTTTTTAACTTCACAATATCCCCGACCTCATACACCATCGCACATTCCTTCCACAGCCTCTCCCAAAACCTCTCCGATCGGGCCGCTAATCACAAGATCCGCGCGGCCGTCCATCGGCGTCACGGATTTATTGATGAGCACCAGACGATTCCCCCTGTAATAATTTAAAAGCCCTGCCGCCGGGTAAACCGTGAGCGACGTCCCACCGACGATCAGCATATCCGCCTGCGAGAGATAGGATACCGCCTTTTCGAGAGTCTCCTGATCCAGCCCCTCCTCGTACAGCACCACATCCGGCTTGATCACACCGCCGCAGTCACACACTGGGACTCCCTGCGATGCGAGGATTGCGTCAAGTCCATGAAACTTTTTACACCGGGTACAGAAATTGCGGAGCACCGACCCATGGAGCTCCAAGACTTCCCGGCTCCCGGCCTTCTGGTGCAGGCCGTCTATGTTCTGCGTGAGCACCGCCCGCAGCTTTCCCATTCTCTCAAGCGCCGCCAGCGCCCGGTGCGCTCGGTTTGGCTCGGCATCCGGAAAAAGCATCTTATTTCGATAAAAACGGTAAAACTCCTCTGTCTTTCTCAGATAAAACGTATGGCTTAAGATTGTTTCCGGCGGATAGGCATACTGCTGGTTATAAAGGCCGTCCGTACTGCGGAAATCCGGAATCTTACTCTCCGTGGACACGCCCGCCCCGCCGAAAAATACAATGTTATCGCTTTCCTTTAGCCAGTTTCTCAAAGTGTCTCTTTCTGTCATATGCCTCTCCTTTCTTTTATCTTCCCTATTATACGACTTCATCCAGAAATACGCCGTGGAACGGCTCGATGTACGCCCCGAAGGGAAGCTCGTCTGCCTGTTTCGGCGTCTCGTATCCAAACAGCCACTGTGTGAGCTCCGCGATTGTGAACACGGACATCTTCCCCTGCGAGATGAAACGTGATTCCTGCGTAAGCCTCGAACCGCTCTTTGTAAGAGTCCACAGCCAGGCCCCCTGATTCGCCGGGATGAACAGATCGTGCACGCCGATCTCCACCGACACCTCATCCTGGGGGCAGTCCTTTTTCAGTCGGATATGCCTGAGAAACTCCGGCAGGCAAACGATCCGCCCCATGATCGAAGGCTTTTTTCCCACCTGCGTACGGTAGCGCTCGCCCGTGTAGAGATACCGAAGCTCCCGTTCGCCAAGGCCCCACTCGCTCTCCATACCCACAAACCAGTCTCCGTCATAGATGAGCGAAAGCGTTCCCGCTTCGCTCTCAAGCTCGGCCTTCATACGCGCCAGATACTCCTTGTCCCGGATTGCAAAAACCTCGTACTGGCGTTTCAGCCAGGCGTTCTGCCAGTCTGCCAGCTCCTCCATAAGCGTCTCTTTGCTGCCCGGTACCCGTTTAAGCGTCCGGTCATAGCGGAGCACCCATCTCGGCTGATCAAAAATATAGCGGAAATCATACGGCCTGTACAGGGACTCCCTCGCCGGCATCAAAAAGGTAAACGGCATCCGCTCCTCATTCATCTCCCGCAACGCCGTAAGAAGCAGGCCCCGCATATGCCCCTTGTTCCGCTCGCTCACTGCGGTGGCAACGCCCACGATGTAGTCGCAGCACACCTCGGCTCCCCGCAGGAAAATCCGATACGGGTTCTGATGCAGCATGGATACGATGCGTCCATCCTCCTCGCAGGCCAGTACCCGGTTATCCCGTGTTTTTTCTTTAAAATAATAGTCGCAGAAGGCGTCCGAATCCTCCGAAAACGCCTCCCTCCACAGCTTCAGGCAGCGGTTCTTTTCCTCTGCTTTCAAATATCGTATCATACCTGCCTTCACGCTTTCTGCCAAAGCTGCGTAATTCGGTATTTGCGTGCAAAATCCATCGGTGCATAGGACATTTTCGCCTGCCTTAAGCCCGGCAGGCCCATATCATCCTCCCGGTTTACGACCTCGGCTTCTTCAAATTCGTGGATCAAAAACTGTTGGTTGATCATCTGATACAGGCCCGTGATCTCCGGATTTGCTTTTTCGATATGGATGATCGCCATTTTTTCCCGCTCGTTGTAGCTGCCGATCGAAAACGCCTCAAGCCGTCCGTCGATGTAAATGCCTCCCATCCGCACATTTAGCAGGCTGCAGTTATTGAGGATCGCGTGGATTCCCTCGACCTCAAAGTCAAGATGCCCTTCCACCTCCTGGCCTTTTTGTTCTCTCCATTTATCGAGGAACACCCACACGTTCTGCCTGTCGGCGCAGGTGAGCGTCCGGTATTCATAGCGTCCTTCATAATTTTTCAGGAAATTGTTCAGATGGTTTTTCTTTTTATGCAGTTTTTTCCCGGATAACGTCTTTAACGCGTCGGCGCTGTAAAGATAGTCCCGGCTGTCCGAAAGCTCCGTTACCTGATAGCGCTCCGGCGGCAGATTTAAGAATTCCACTCCGGCTTCGTCCGCCAGGTAGATTACCAACGGAAGCCCCAACGTTTCATTAAAATGCCGCTCCAATATTTGGAAATACCTGGGCATGTCCTCCATCTTGCAGACGGGAAGGGCTGCATACTGCTTTCCGAAGATATTCATGGTCCACAGAACCGCCTCGTCACCGCATACGGCGTAATGGACGTGGTAATAATCGGCCCATAAAAAATTATCTAAAATCACGCTGTCACACGTCCTGTCATGCCGTTTTCCATAATATCGTGTTAGAAATGAAATGCTCGGTGCATCCAGTTTCTTAAATTCCAAATTCATTGCTGTTTCCTGCTTTCTCTTTTTTTTGTTTTTTCCCAAGTTCCCTCTTATCCTAGACATCTTATCATATTTTTATCCTGATGGGAAGGAAAAAGTTAATAGCCAATCATTGCTTTTTCTATTGACATTTTGGGACTGGTGAGTATAATTTAAAGTAATTAAGACCGCAATACGAAACTTAGTTTCATATTGCGGAACTATTTCAGGCATAGATGCATTTCTTTCATAGTTCAGAACTTTTTCATCCATTCTATATATTATTTAAAGAAAAGAAGGAGACAGGGACAATGAACAAAGTATTGGAACAGATTCAAAAAATCGGTATCGTTCCGGTTGTCGTGTTGGATGACGCCAAGGATGCGGCGCCGCTTGCAAAAGCGCTCTGCGAGGGCGGCCTGCCTTGTGCGGAGGTTACCTTCCGTACTACGGCGGCAGAGGAGTCCATCCGCATTATGGCGGAACAATTCCCGAATATGCTGGTCGGCGCAGGCACCGTCCTCACGACTGAGCAGGTTGACCGCGCCGTCAAGGCCGGCGCTAAATTCATCGTCAGCCCGGGGCTCAATCCGACCGTTGTAAAGTATTGCGTAGACAAGCAGATTCCGATCACGCCGGGCACGTCAAACCCCAGCGACGTGGAAATGGCCATCTCTCTCGGACTGGATGTCGTCAAATTCTTCCCGGCGGAGCAGGCCGGCGGCCTTAGCATGATCAAGGCGATGTCCGCGCCCTACACGCAGATGAAATTCATGCCGACCGGCGGCATCAACGCAAAGAACATCAACTCCTATCTGGCGTTCGATAAGATCCTTGCCTGCGGCGGAAGCTGGATGGTAAAAAAGGAGCTGGTCGCTGCCGGCGAGTTTGACAAGATCCGCGACCTGACGAAAGAGGCCGTACAGACCATGCTGGGCTTCGGACTGGCCCATATCGGAATCAACTGCGACAGCGAGGCAGAAGCAGAAAAGACGGCGGAGGCCTTCGAGGGGCTGTTTGGCTTTGCAAAGAAATCCGGGAATTCTTCCGTGTTTGCAGGGACCGCTATCGAGGCCATGAAGTCCAAATATCTCGGGGCAAAGGGCCACATTGCTGTTTCCACGAACTCCGTTGTACGGGCAAAGAATTATCTGGAAATGATGGGGTACAAATTTAATGAGGAATCCGCCAAGTTTAAGGGCGATACACTGACTGCCATCTATCTTGCGGACGAAATCGGCGGCTTCGCCGTACACCTTGTACAGAAATAAAAGGATTTAAAGGAGAAACATTCGTTATGGCAAAGAGAGTCATTACATTTGGTGAGATTATGCTCCGCCTTGCGCCGGAGGGATACTATCGTTTCATCCAGGCTAACAGCTTCGGCGCTACCTACGGCGGCGGCGAGGCAAACGTGGCCGTTTCCCTTGCACATTATGGTCTTGACGCCGCTTTTGTGACCAAGCTCCCGAAGCACGAGATCGGCCAGGCGGCGGTCAATGAGTTGAGACGATATGGGGTGGATACCTCCCTGATCACACGCGGCGGCGACCGCGTCGGCATCTATTTCCTGGAGAAGGGCGCATCTCAGAGACCTTCCAAGGTCATCTATGACCGCGCGCATTCCGCGATTTCTGAGGCTGTCTCCGGGGATTTTGACTGGGCAAAGATTTTTGCGGGTGCGGACTGGTTTCACTTTACCGGCATCACGCCGGCGCTCAACGACACGGTGGCCGGCATTTGTCTCGAGGCCTGTAAAAAGGCAAAGGAGCTCGGCATCACGGTCTCCTGCGATCTAAACTACAGAAACAAGCTCTGGTCCAAGGAAAAAGCCGGCCATGTCATGGGGGAGCTCTGCAAGTATGTGGACGTCTGCATCGCCAACGAGGAGGATGCGTCTGACGTATTCGGCATCCGCGCCGCCAACACCGACGTCACACAGGGAGCCGTCAATCATGAGGGCTATAAGGACGTTGCCAGGCAGCTCGCCGAGCGGTTCGGATTTAAAAAGGTCGCGATCACGCTGCGCGAGTCCATTTCCGCCAATGACAACAACTGGTCCGCCATGCTCTATGACGGTTCGGGCTACTTCTTCAGCAAGAAGTATAAGATGCACATCGTTGACCGCGTAGGCGGCGGCGACAGCTTCGGCGGCGGCCTCATCTATGCCTGCTTAAACGATTACGATTCCCAGGATACGATCGAGTTCGCGGTTGCCGCCTCCTGCTTAAAGCACACCATAGAGGGCGACATGAACATGGTTTCCTTAGACGAGGTCAGGAAGTTGGCCGGAGGCGACAGTTCCGGCCGCGTGCAGAGATAACCGATTCTTTACAAAAAAGGAACCGCCGTGCCACAGGTATTTACAAGCCTGTGGCACGGCGGTTCCTTTTTTATGGCTGCCTTTTAATAAAGCTCTTGATAGATTTTGAATACCTGCGCCTCGTCAAGCGGGACAAAATTGTTCCCCATGAGGCGGCCCTGGGTCTCCATGACATTTTTTGTAAACGTGGACAGGTCGTCCTTCGTGACGCCGTATTCCCGAAGGCGTTTTTTCGGAAGAATCTGGTTCAAAAGCTCCTCGAGCCTGTCATAGACCTCTGCCGTGGGGCAGTCCAGAAGGCCCGCCAGATACTCGTTTAAAACGGCAATCTCCCCGTCCTGACGGATTTCCATGTAGTTTTTCAGGACTCCGGTAAACATGGCGTAGTTGCTCTCTCCGTGGGGGACGTGGTACATTCCACCTAACGGGTAGCTCATGGCATGGACGGCTGCGCATCCGGCTGTTCCAAAGGCGAAGCCTGCGTAGTTGGAGGCGGTCAGGAAATCCTTTAACAGCGGAATCCGGGCCCCTGGGCCCTCCCTGGCGATGATCTGATAGCCTCGTATGAGCATCTCGATCGCTTTATAGCCAAAAAGCTTCGTGTAGGCAGTGGCTTTGGGAGAGAGGCTGGATTCCACCGCGTGAACCAGGGCATCAATGGAACTGGTCGCAAAAACACCGAAGGGAAGCTTCTCCAAAAGCTGCGGGATCAAAACCGCCGCGTCCGCGTACATGGATGGGCTCACCAGGCCCATTTTTGTACCGATACGGGTACGATTCAGGATGGAAATGTTCGTGACCTCGCTGCCGGTGCCGCAGGTGGTCGGGAGAATCACGAGCGCCCGTCTCTTGGGAAGATTGGGTGCCATATCATAGAGAGCGTCTATGCTCTCGTCCCCCGCCACGGCCAGCACCTTGGCGATGTCAATGACCGTGCCGCCGCCGATGGCTATGATCCGTTTGCAGCCGGTTTCCACCACGTCTTTCAGAATTGCCTCCGTCATCGTGTCTGTGGGCTCGCCCATGCCGTACCTCTCCTGGTACAGCACACTGCAGGTTAACCCCATACTCCCAAAATAGGGCTCATAGATTGTTTCGTTCGTCAGTACCAGGTCGGTCTTGCAGAGGTGAAATTCCTCTACAAAAGCCTGGCAGGAGTCAAAGCTGTGGAGCTCCGGTTTCCATATAATTTCCTTCATAACTGTTTCCTTTCTTTGTTCCAAAAAGCGATCAGTTCTTTCCGGCTGCAATCCTATCCGCCTTATCTTGCTTCAGCATCCGAGGAATGGAGATGAAAATCGGAATTATGACGGCAAAGAGCGCAATGTTTCCAAGAAGCGTGTAGCCTTTCTTTACGATTACCATTAACCCTACCTGGGACAGGATTCCGCAGGCCAGCAAAAAGCCCAGGGATAAGATAAAGAATTTTGCTTTGTGCGAGATCTTTTCTGTCTTCCAGACACCTGCCCACCGGTTGGAGAAGTTGAAGGTGAAGCTGGGTGCCGTGGATGCGACAGCGAAGATTACCACTACCCAATAGACGGCTGTCAGCACGTCAGGGAGATAGTTCTGGCAGATCATTAAGATAGGTGTACCTTTCATAGCCTCAGGCATGAAGGGAAGTACAATCGCGCCGGTGATGGCAAAGAGTGCCGTCACAAGAACGCCGATCATGATGCCGGAGCCGATGGCATCGCGGTTGTCTCGGATCTGTTCTGAGTAGTTGCTTAAGGTCGACCCCCATGCGGAGGTATTAAAGCAGTACGAGAGGAACATCAAAAAGTGCGCTTTTACTGTGGTGTCAGTCCAATCCAGCCCCACCTGGAAATTGCCGACCCGGCTCGCCAAAACGTCGCCGCGGATCGAAATAACGGCAATCAGGATCACAGCCAGGCAGAGGACAAGAGAAATCGTCATAATGGAGTTGAACTTCCGTAAGAAACTGGCCCCATAAATGGTTAAGACTGCAAACAATAGGATACCCATGGCGCTTCCTAAGAGGGTGGGAATGCCTAAAAGGGCATTCATCAGCTCTGTAAACAACGCTACTGTGGCCGCCACGTTTACAAGCCCCTTCAGCATCGTAAAGATGTCGAAGAAGACGGTGACACCGCCGCGCAGAACCGGGTTCGAGTCCGGCTTATGGAGGCCATAGAGAGCCAGATAATACTGATTGTAATTTTTGACCTTGTAAATGCGGATGAACACCAGGCTGACCGCGCAGAAAAAGGTCATGAAGGCAAAGAACATGCCGAGCCAGGCGAGAGCCCAGCCGCCGCCCAAAGTTACGATATAGGCGGAAGCATAGACGCCTGAGGCCATATTGGCGCCGCAGTAGGTGCCGAACATCAGGGCACCTATACCGAACCAGATGGAAAAGGTTTTCATAAATCCGTCTTTTTTCAGGTTTTCCATTTCGAAAACTCCTTTCGTTGTTTATTGTGTCATAATCCGCAGGATCGTGCGGTCTGTGTCCCGCATCCCCTCCTGGGCCAGAATCCCGACATTGGCGACGGTTTCGCTCACGTCGTTTCCGATAATGCCGTCTCCGCTCTGGAAATTATGTCCATCCAGATACATCTCGTAGCCCAAAATCCCGGCATTTACACTGGCGGCAATTTTCGCCGCGCAGGAGGGCTTGGCCCCGTCGCAGATGGTGCCGGAAAGAATCGCCACGGCGTTGACAATAGTATGAGAGACGGCGTCATAATCTGCCCCCTGGAGATAGGCGATACCGGCTCCTGCCCCCACGCCGGCGCTGACTGCGCCGCAGTAGGCGGAGAGACGGCCGATCCCCGCCTTCTGGTAGATCGTCACAAGGTCGCTGACCAAAAGAGCGCGGTGCAGTTTTTCCTTTGTGGCCCCTAAATACCTGGCATAGCGAACCACAGGCAGAGAGGAGGTGATTCCCTGATTTCCGGAGCCGGAATTGATGACCACTGGCAGCTCGCAGCCACTCATTCTGGCGTCGCTTCCGGCGGCTGCCCAGGCGCTGGCTTCCACCTTGATATCACCGCCGTAGGCCTTCAAGAGCGTGGAGCCGATGTTCGTCCCCCAGCTATGCGTAAGCCCCTCCTCGGCAATGGCAGAATTATACCGGATCTGGCGTTCCAGAAGGGGTTCCACCAGGGACAGGTCCACCTCATCGGCGAAGGTCAGGATATCCCCTAAATTAAGGACACTTTTATCCGTAAGGCCCGCCTCGGAGGAACTCTCCAGGGGCTTTTCGAGAAGGACATTGCCGTCCCTTTCGATATAGACGACGTTACAGTGGTTATTGGCAATATGTACGACCGCCTTGTGCGCTCCGGCAAAGCCAGTAAGACGAATATCCAGCATCCGCGGCGTCTCGGGGAAGACGATCTCTATGGGCGTCTGCTCGATACAGGCCGCGATCTGCCCATGCATAGCCTCGGGGACGGAGGAAATGACCTCCAGTTCCCGTTCGGGCTCCCCGGCGATAAGGCCGGCGGCGATGGCCGCCCGGATCCCTTTTAATCCTCCGGTATTGGGAACGACCACACTTTTTACGTTCTTTAAGATGTTGCCGGACACCTCGGCCAATACCCTCTCCGGGAGGGTACCCAGCGTCTCTCTAAGCCTTGCCGCACAGTAGGCCATCGCGATGGGCTCGGTGCAGCCGGTGGCCGGAATCAGCTCCTCTTTAAGAATGGAGACGTAGGCTGCCTGCGTTTCAGGCTTCAGCATGGTATTTCATCCTCCTTACGGGCTGACCGGCATATTTAACGGCTGCTTCGCGCACCCACTCTAAGCGGGAATCGTCGATGTCGGCGGGGACGGTGCAATCGGCTCCCAGCATGATGCCGATTTGACCGGCCTCATCTAAAATCCCATATGCATACTCCTCAACTTCCTCCCTTGTACCCTTGTAGAGGACGCCCTTCTGCTCGAAGCCGCCGAAGACAGGCTTCCCGCCAAAGAGCTTTTTGCCTTCACTTAAGGATACCTTTTCGGTGTGAACCGCCCAGTTATATGCGGCCGCGTCAAAGCCGGTAAACAGGTTTAAATCATTTCCCTGACCGATAAAACCGCAGATGTGAAGGATATTCATCTCGCTAAGCAGGTTGGCGTCGTCGAGAACGGCTTTTTCAGAAGGCGAAATGTAGGTACGGTAGATCTCCTCCGGGAAGAATCCGGACTGGTTGTTAACGCTTAAATAGATCCCGTCCACGCCACCTTCCTTCATAAGCAGACGGTTCAGCTCGATGATCCCTTCGCTTACAGCCTTGCAGGCTGCGCCGAGGGCCTCCGGATCCTCTTTGATAAAACGTTTGATACAGGTCTCCGGGCCCCCAAGACCGGGACGGCGTCCCTCCGGCAGGGAGCTTCTGAGGACCAATGTCGGCGAGAAGCTGGTGGCGTATACGGGCGCGTCGGTGTCACCGTAGATTTCGCGAACCCGCTTCGTGAGCTCTAAAGTTCTCTGCACAAACCGGGAGCTCATGGACAGAGGCTCGATTTTCCGAAGTTCTGCGGCCGTTTTCACAAAGGAAGCCTCCACGGGCATTAACATCAGGGAATCGTTCATGATCTTGGCCACGTCGGGATCAAAGAGGCGGCGCGCTATGCGGTGGCCCTCGATGTTCTTTTCAAATACCTCGTCGTTTTCAACGCCCTTTCCAAAGTCCGTCCAGTCCTCCAGAAAATGGTGGAAGAAGGCAACGGGGACGCGGTCTACCGGCTTATTCGCCAGCACATTGAGAAATCTTTCACGTTTTGTCATAGCAGAATCTCCTTTATATTTGACAGATTTGATAAATTCATGGTATCATGGAAACAGTTTTTTGAATAATATATATAAAATCCCGGGTTATGAAAAAAAGCTATAAGAGGCACAAGGGGAGGCAGATTTGAAGATCACGGTTCTGAAATATTTCATTACGCTGGCGGAATCGCAGTCGATCAATGAGGCGGCACAAAAGCTGTACATCGCCCAGCCAAGCCTCACCAAGGCACTGCAGCTCTTTGAGAAGGAGATCGGTGTGCAGCTCTTTTTGCGGATGCAGTCAGGAATTCAGCTCACCGAAGCCGGAAAGAAAATCCTTCCGGAGGCAAAGCAGATGGTGGAATATTATAACGGCTGGCTGAGCCTTTCAGAGAAACGCCCTCTGGAGGCCGTGGACATCTACATCCAGGCGTCCTTTCCGAATTTTTTGCTTCCGAAGGTCGTGCTTCAGTTAAAAAAGCTTCATCCCGGCCTGCGCATCCACTGTGAGGACCACAGGATGCCGGAGCAGTACATTTCTCAGAATTTAGAGCGGCCGGTGCTCGCGCTTTTCGTATGCGGGCAGAAGGAGCTGATGGAAAAGTGCGTGCGGGCACAGGGAAACCAACCGCTCATTCTTTTTCGGGGAGAGTATTGCTGTCTTGTGAGCAGACACAGCAGCCTGGCTAAAAAGGAATGTGTGACGCCGGAGGATCTTAAGAGCCAGTATTTGGCACTGAAATCCAGATGGGATGCGCCTGCCACAGCCTTGCAGCCGCTGCTGCATGAAATCATTCCGACCGTCTCTCCGGCGCAGGTCCTCCAGCTTGATTCGGTGGACAGCATCATTAAGCTTGTACGTACCCAGTCCGATGTCTATGCCCTTTCCTATTATCCGATTTTAAAGCGGTACCCGGGTGTGGCAGAGGGAGAATTGGTCCCTATCCCCTTCGAGGGGGACTATACAAAGGGAGACTTCTGCCTGTTTTATTCCAGAAAAGCCGCCCATCAGTATCCGGTTTTACAGGAGCTGTTATTAGAAATCCAAAACGCCGCTGCCGGATTTCTGGCAGAAACCGACGCTGATTAAAAGACTGCAAAATCGAAGAAATTTAAAAAAGATTTCACAAAAAACGTGTATTTCAGACGAACAGACATGCATAAAAAACTCCCGGCCCGCTGCAAATCGCAGAAAGCCGGGAGTTTTTTATTGGTTGTTATGGCAGATCACCGGAATTCCTTTGTATACATGCTCATAGACGACCGCTGCCGATTGGGGCGGCATATTGACGCAGCCGTGGGAGCCGCTGGTCCTGTAGATCGTTCCGCCGAATTTTCCGCGCCAGTTCGCATCATGCAGCCCGATACCGCCGTTAAACGGCATCCAGTATTTGACCGGGCTCTCATACTCGTAGCTGCCGTCGGCCAGCTTTTTACCGCGCAGGACACGGTTTCTCTCCTTGTAATTCAGCGTATAAAGCCCCTCCGGCGTCGTATGTCCTCTGGAGACATTTCCTGTGACGATCGGGCACTCCACGATACAGGTCCCGTTTTCGTAGAGGTATAAATGCTGATTCGCTAAATCCACCTCCACATAGGTCAGCCCATAGTCATTCCCGCTTCGGCTCGCGGCCGTACGCACGTACGCCGGCTCTCTCGTCTGGCTCTGGCACGTCTTTACAGCCGCCACAAGCGCAGCCGTCTCGGCAGCCTGATCGATCTGCCAGCCGTAATTGCCGTTGACCGCTATGTCGTTCCCCGCCGTCGTGTGGAAGGGATGCGGCCTCCCGTACGTATCATACGTCTCCGACAGCCTTTGCACATAGGCAGCTGCCATCGCCTCGTCGACCTGGATATCCGTCCCGCTCGTGCCCTTTACCCATTTCGCGATCTCCTCGCCCGAGAGGATCTCCTGCCGGTCGCCGAAGCTGTATGTAATTGTTACTTCGCGGAAGCGGTTCATCGTATCCAGCATCCGGTTTAAGGTTTCATCCGTCGATGAGACGCGGACCTTCTTGTAACAGTCCTCCTCCTGCAGCTTAAGGACCGTGCGCTGCTCGTTAAGCGCTGTCTTGACCACTGCCGCAAATCTCTCCATTTCAAGCTCTGTCCCAACGGTCTCCGGGATGATGGAGAATTCCTTTCCCTCCTCATACGGGGAGATATAGGCATCGGTCGTCGGTCTTGCCTCGGTCACAAACGGAAGGCCCGCAAGTATGGATTGGAGCTTCGCCTCGTCGAAGGACGTCTCCACGCCTACCCAGTAATAATTGGCCTCGCCCGGTCCGCTCTTTCGCCCGTTTTCATTCACCTGCTGCAGTACCTCATTTAGATCGCCTGTAACGGTTAGCTGATAACCGATATCCGTATCCTTGATGCTCGCCTCGCGTCCCTCGGCATCCTGTATTTTCAGTGTGTAATATCCCTTGTAGTATTGCTCGATCTGGTGTCTCGCTTCCTCGATGGTCATACCGGATACCGACACGTTGTTGACCCGCGTCCCGTGTACGAAGCGATCCGTCTCCTCCTTCGCAGCAGCCAGCGCCGCCTGCGGCATGACTGCAGCCAGCCAAAGGATGGCAAGTCCTGCCGGCAAAAACTTCTTCCATACTTTTTTCATGATCTTGTCCTGCTTTCTTTGTTACTCTGGGCCAATGGCACCTTTTATATTTTATCCACCGCAAGGCGGTCTGTCAAGAGGCTTTCTGGCAGACTCAGGCCGCCGGTTTTGCCGGCGGCCTGGGCTTATGAAGTTTCAAGTTTCTTCCATCGTATCTCTTTCCGGAGCAGCCGCGGCTGCCTCGGCCCCGGGCAGGCCGGAAAAATTTAAGTTTCTGGTGATTTTGGCATCATACGTCTGCGCCTTTAAAATATCCCGGAAATCCACACCGGTCGCCTCCGACATCGTATCAAAAACCTGCTGCATCACGGTTGCCGTATTGCCGGATATCTGGCTGACGCCGGAGCCGGAATCTCCTCCGTTTCCGTATATGTTGACCTTGCTGATGGAGGAGAGCGGTTTGGCGATCTCTGCGGCCATCTGCGGCATGATCTTTACTAGCATCTCCACAATAGCCGCATTGTTGTACTTGGCATAGGCCTCGGCCTTCTTCTCCATACCTTCGGCCTCCGCGACGGCCTTCGCCTGGATTGCGGCCGCTTCGGCCTCTCCCTTTGCCCGGATCCCGGCCGCCTCCTGCTCGGAAGCAAAACGGGCCGCCTCGGCTTTCGCCTTTAAAGCCGCAGCTTCGGCCTCGGCCTTCGCCTTCATGGCCTCGGCCTCTGTCTCCTGCTCATATTTTTTGGCCTCCGCCTCCCTCTGGCGCTTTGCCAGCGTGGCGGCCGCCTCCTGCTCCACCTTATACCGCTCTGCATCGGCCTTTTTGTTGATCTCCGCATCCAAAAACTGCTGCTGGATCGCAACCTCCTGTTTCCGTAGCTCTGCCTCGCGCTCTGCCTTTGCGATCTGCGCGTTCACGGTTGCAGACTGAATCGTCTTCTCCTGCTCCTGCTTCTGGATCTCATAGGCCGCATCCGCCTCTGCCTTTTTGGTATCCGCCATTTTCTGAAGCTCGGACTGCTTGATGGCCAGCTCGTTGTTCTTTTGGGCGATCTCCGTCTGTGCGATGACGCGGGCGTCATTGGCGGATTTATCGGCTTCCGCCTGGGCAATGGCAATGTCCCGGTCCGCCTGGGCCTTTGCAATCGCCGCATCCTTCTTGATCCGGGAAGTATTATCGGCCCCAAGGTCTTTGATCAGGCCGTTTTCATCCGTAACATTCTGAATGTTGCAGGAAAGGATCTCGATTCCCAGCTTATCCATATCCTTGGACGCCTTGGACATCACCTGATCGGAAAAAGAATCCCGGTCCGTGTTGATTTCTTTCAGGGAAAGTGTACCAATGATTTCACGCATATTGCCCTGCAAGGAATCCTGCAGATCCATTGTGATGTCCACTGCTTTTTTGTTTAAAAAGTTTTTGGCCGCAAGCTTGATGCCGTCGGGCGTCGGGGAAATGCGGACCTTGGCAACGGCGTCCACGTTTACATTAATGAAATCGTTTGTCGGCACCGACTGCTCCGTCTTAATGTCCACCGTCATCTGACCGAGATACAATTTATCCAGCCGCTCCAGATACGGGATCTTCACACCCGCACGGCCAATCAGGACTCTGGAATCCTTTTTCAGTCCGGAGATAATGTAAGCCTGATCCGGCGGCGCTTTTACATAACCGCAGATGATAATGACAAGAAGCAGAATGACGACCGCCGCCACCACTGCCAGGGTAATAATAGAATCGCTGAAAATCATAGGGGCTCCTTTCTGGTAAAATCTGTCTGTCACTTTAAGTTTTCTGATTATACGATTATATTACCACGTATTGCGTCTCATTACAATGCGATTGTAAAAATGTAAAAAGATTGTAAGTTTTTGTCGAAACAGCGGAATCTGCCAGGATTTTTTATCGTATTGACTCTGCCGGCGTCTCCTTTTATAATAAAAAAAGAAAGGGGGACTTTCCCATGAACTCCTACAATCAGAAATTTTTATCCGAGTATCCGCTTTCCATCACTCCGATGGCAGAGATCTGCGGATTCCCCGTGCGGCCTGGTATGTTTGAGATCAACGGTTCGTTTGCGCTCCAGGACGGTGTCAATTTTACGATCCATACGCAGGGAGGGACTGCCTGTGAGCTTCTTTTATTCCATCGCAGCGAGGAGGAACCGTTTGCCGTCCTGCCCTTCCCCGAACAGTATCGGATCGGGGACGTCTACTCCATGATCGTATTCGGCCTGGACATCGAAACGATTGAGTATGCCTACCATGTGGACGGCCCTTATGACCCGGCAAAGGGGCTACTTTTTGATAAAAACACGATTCTTCTGGATCCCTATGCACTGGCGGTAGCCGGCCAGCGCATCTGGGGAGAATGCAGGGCAGGCGTTTACCACGCCCGCGTTGTCAAGGATTTATTCGACTGGGGTGCTACGCCGCAGTCCTCCAAGGACCTTTCCGACTTAATCATTTATGAGCTGCATGTCCGCGGCTTTACGTATCATCCCTCCTCCGGCGTCCGCCACAGGGGGACCTTCGCCGGGCTCCGGGAAAAAATTCCCTATTTAAAAGAGCTCGGCATCAATGCCGTCGAGCTCATGCCGATTTTCGAATTTGACGAGACCATGAATGCCAGGGAGGCTGACGGCAAACGCCTCCTCGATTACTGGGGCTACAATACCGTCGGCTTTTTTGCTCCCAATACAAGCTATACGGCCAGTGAAGAATATAACAGAGAGGGAACGGAGTTAAAGGAGCTGATACGGGCGCTGCATGACAATGGCATCGAAGTGATTCTTGACGTCGTGTTTAACCACACGGCCGAAGGAAATGAACAGGGACCCGTCTTCAGCTTTAAGGGCTTTGACAATAAAGTCTACTACATGCTGACTCCGGATGGGAACTATTATAACTTCAGCGGATGCGGCAACACCTTAAACTGCAACCATCCGATCGTCCAGCAGATGATCCTGGAATGCCTGCGGCACTGGACCATCCGTTACCGGGTGGATGGGTTCCGTTTTGACTTAGCCAGCATCTTAGGCCGCAACGAGGACGGCTCCCCGATGAACAATCCGCCGCTCCTTAAAACACTCGCCAATGACCCGCTTCTTGCCAACGTTAAACTGATTGCGGAGGCTTGGGATGCCGCCGGGCTTTATCAGGTCGGCCGCTTCCCGGCACATAAACGGTGGGCAGAGTGGAACGGCCGCTACAGAGATTCGATCCGCGGCTTTTTGAAGGGGCAGAATTGGGAGGCATGGAATGCGGCCTACAGTATTTCCGGCTCTGATGATCTGTACGGCGACTTCGAAGATAACGGAAGCAGCGGGTATGCTGGATACAATTCCTCCATCAATTTCCTCACCTGCCACGACGGCTTCACCCTGTACGACCTGTATTCCTACAACGATAAGCATAATGAAGCGAACGGCTGGAACAACACCGACGGTAGCAATGACAACCGGAGCTGGAACTGCGGCGCCGAGGGGGATACCATGGACCCGGAGGTCCTGACGCTGCGTTTCCGCATGATCCGCAACGCCTGCACCGTCCTTTTATGCAGCCGCGGCACGCCGATGTTTTTGGCCGGAGACGAGTTCGGAAATACACAGTACGGCAACAACAATGCCTATTGCCAGGACAATGAAATTTCTTGGCTGGACTGGTCGCTTTTAGAGAAAAACCGCGACCTGTTTGACTTTTTTAAGTTCATGATCGCGTTCCGCAAAGAGCATTCGGTGATCCGGCAAAAGCTTCCAGCCGCTGTCTGCGGCATGGATGCCCTTCATACACACGACCTCAGAGCCGAAAAGACCACAATCCCGCAGGACGCCCGGACATTCTGCATCAGCTTTGCGGGCTATGATCCTAAAAAGCGCCGGGATGACATTGTATACGTCTCCATCAACTCCTATTGGGAGCCCGTGGAGATCAGTCTCCCCTCACTCGGCCGCTACGGCGCCTGGTATCTGAATGTCAACACGTACGGCGATGCAGACGGCCGCTTTTTCTATCCGCCGGGAAAGGAGATCCACATCAACGGCTCATTTGTCTTACAGCCGCGGTCCGTCGCCGTGTTTACCCGTAGGGATTTTTAGCGTACTGTCTGCATTATATCTGGCAAACCTCCGCAGGGTATTCGTTCATCTGCAAGGCGGATTTTCGACGGCGTATCGGTGGCTACGGCTAGAAAATCTAACGCGGCAGATGGGCGAATACCCTGCGGAGGTTTGCCAGATATAATGCGGTCAGTACATTAGGCCTCAGTGCCTCTTTCCCTCTAGCGTCTGCCGGATGATGTCCCGCATAACGGCTTCGTCAATCCGTCCGCTTACGTACCCGAATACATTGCCGTCTGCATCAATCATAAACGTAGTCGGGAGGGAATAGACGCCGTAGCCTGCAAACTGCTCACCGGATTCATCCATGAGCACCGGATAGGTGTAACCGTTTTCTTCCAGAAAATCCGTGATCCCCTGCTTTGTCTGCTCCTGTCCCTGTGAGGGACCCGCAACGCCTAATATCACGACGGAATCATCCCCGTTCTCCTGGTATTCCTCATAAATTTTCTGAATATCCGGCATCTCGGCTCGGCACGGCGGGCACCAGGTCGCCCAGAAATTGAGAAATATGACCTTCCCTTTATAATCCGACAGCGTATGGCTGTTCCCGAACTGGTCCGTCAGTGTAAAGTCAATGGCCGGGGGAAGCGTTTCCTCGGCCTCTGTCTCCGGCTCCTTGGAGGCCGCCGGCGGCTCGTTCTCCTCCTCTGCTTTTTGCGTGGCTTCCCGGGGAGCCGGGGGGGCGCCCGCCGGATTCAGCTTTCCCGTAAACATAAGAGCCCCCATGAGAAGCATAAGGACACCGCCCGCCTTCACCGTGTATTTCACCACCTGGCCATGCCTTTTAAAGAACCCCAGCAGGGAGGCGGCAAAAAAGCCCACGGCCAGAAACGGCAGCACAAAGCCCGCCGTATAAACGCCGATCAAGAGGAGGCCGGCTGTCTGTGTGGACGCAGAGGCGGCCATGAGCAGCACACTGGCCAGCGCGGGCCCCACACAGGGCGTCCAGGCAAAGCTGAACGTAAATCCCATGAGAAACGCCGTCACGGGGGACATGGCGATCGCCTCCATCCGAAACGGGAGGCGGTACTCCCTCTCCAGCGCTGAGGCCGTCCCAAACACGCCCAACTGATACAGGCCGAATAAGAAGACAATCCCCCCTCCGATCCTGGCAAAGAGCTGCTGTCTGCTGTGAAAGAAGCGGCCGGCCGCCGTCATCCCAAGCCCCAAAAGCAGGAACGCAAAGCTGACCCCCACGACAAAAAACAATGTATTCCCCATGACCTTCCTTCGGTCATATTGGATACGCCCATCCTCCCCTGTCGTTTTCGTCCCGCCTGACAAATATCCGATATAGAGCGGTAAAAGCGGGAGAATACACGGGGAAAAGAAGCTTACGATCCCCTGTAAAAATACGGTCAGCGCAGATATCTGTATGTCGAACGAAAAGCCCATGATCTGCCTCCTTTGAATCTCTTTCTTACATATATCATATCCTATAGGCTTGTCATTTTCAAGGCATGAATTCTGTATGCCTGTATGTCTTCATTCCCATACAAGTTCCTATGGCCTGGTTGGTCGCCAAACCAAGCTCGTCCTTCTAAAGTTCTGCCACGATGTGTTGGTTAGTATGGAGTTTGGACAATATATCGGCCAGTATTCAATATCTGACAAAAATACTTCTTCCATGAAATAAATTCATTTTCAAAATCTTGTGTATAAATTCCAATATCTATTCCGTTTGCATGAATTGTTTCCTTAATTATTTTTCCCATTACTCCTCCTGTAATAATATTACAAACTTTCTCAGGCATTGTAATTGTTACTTCTCTTAGATATATTCTGCCGAATAGTCATTTATTTTCATCTTCCCACATTTCCCGATACGCTTCAATATAAAATTTGATACATCTCCGATATACGTATAAATATCTTCTGCACACTTTCTTGTATAATCTCAATGTTTTCTCATCACATGCAAAGTCCAATAGATAATCAAGCAAATGTGATAACTCAGCCTCTGACACGGTTCTGCTACACACATCTTCAACCAGTGGCAAATAAACCTCATAGGCTTTTTGATGTATTTCAACTATCTGCTCTGCAATCACATTCAGCGACACTTTCCTCTTACCTTTTCGAAATTATTAATAACGCTATCTGGTGATTTGTGGGACAAAAGTACAATAGTCTCGACAGTTGTTTCAGTTTCCAAGGGAAGTTCTTTCACTTCCTCACCATCAACAGGTACGGGGAAATTGAATACAATCTTCTTTATCCAACTACCGTCCTTTCTCTTTTCCGGGAACATTTCAATTCGCTCGATAAAGGCTTTCATAAACTCTTTCTGTTCCGCTTCCGTTGCGGAATGGTAGACCTCATCAAATGCCAGTAAGAGTCGATAAATGTTATCACCAGAGATTTTCTCTTGCTGGATGCTGCGGATCTGCCCTTGCAACTCACCAATCTGAACTTCAATTTCCTCTATGGTATCATACTGCTCATCATAGCGGCGCTGCAAGTCCAAAATCTTTCTGTCATAGTGGGCATCATTGATATCCAAGGTATCCATCTGACGCTCCAAGCGGTTTTTCGTTCCAAAGGCTTGCTTTAGCCGCCCTTGCAGGACAGCAATCTGCTTTTCCATATCCTCTGTATCAACTGCTGTTCCGATTTTCGTCTGAATTGCTTCTACAAACCGTGGATTGTTGACCATAGCGGAAATGACCTTCGCCACAAATTTGTTGATTTCCATCTGCTCGATATTCAGACGGAAGCTGCACTCATGCCCGGTAGGTGTAACCGTATTTTTGCAGTAGTAATAATATCTTGTTTTCTTGTCCTTGCTGTGTGCCTTGGCAATATTACCGTACATACTCTTGCCGCAGCATGGGCATTTCAAGATACCGGACAGGATGTGTGCATGGTCTGGATTGTTGACCTTTTCCCGCTTAAAGGAATTGATCTTGCGCTTTTCCTGTGCCAGATACCAATCTTCTTCGGAAATGATAGCTTCGTGCTGTCCTTCATAAACCGGGAACTCCGACTGCTCAACCACGTGCATCTCATTTCTTGTACCCTGTTTCTTTTCTGTTCTTCGTCTGCCGTAAGCAATCTTTCCCATATAAACAGGATTGTACAATACATTTTTCACAAAATCTCTTGAAAATCCCGGAATGGTATTATTCTGTCTTAGTTTCTTAGTATAACCATTGCGGTTCAGATATTTTGCAACTCCTGCAACACCCTCGTTTGTATGAATATAACGATCATAGATTACTCGGATAACTTCTACTTCATCTTCGGCAATAACAAGTTCACCATTATCCAGTTTGTATCCATATGGAGCAAAACCGCCGTTCCATTTGCCCTCACGAGCCTTTTGTTCACGTCCTGCCATTGTCTGTGTGCGGATATTTTCTCGCTCAATCTCTGCCACCGCAGACAGCACAGAGATCATCAGCTTTCCTGCATCCTTGGAGCTGTCAATGCCATCCTCCACGCAGATCAGATTGACACCGAAATCCTGCATAAGTTGCAAAGAGTTCAGAACGTCCGCTGCATTTCTGCCAAATCGAGACAGCTTAAAGACCAACACATAAGAAACATCATCTTTGCCGTCCTGGATGTCATTCAGCATCCGTTGAAACTCCTGCCGCCCTTGAATGTTCTTTTCGGAAAAGCCCTCGTCAGAATACTCCCCGGCAACGATCATATCCTCGTATGCCGCATACTTCCGCAGCTTGTCACGCTGGGCATCCAAGCTGTATCCGTCAACCTGCATCGAGGTGGACACTCTTGTATAAAGATAGCATTTAAGTTGTTTCTTTTTCAGAATCTCCACCTCCCTCATTCATTCTTTTTACCATAAGTCCCTCGTTGCGGATATAATACTCCAAAAGCCACAGCACATAATCCGGTGCATGGCGGTTGTCCAGTTCCCATTCAGTCATAGTCCGGTAAGGAATATGGACAAGCTTGCAAAAATCTTTCCGGTTCAGTCCTGTGCTTTCACGCAACTTTATAACTCTGTTTTTACAATCCATCCGTCTTTTCTCCACAAAAGCAAAAAGTACACGTTGCGTAATCATTATAGCATAGCCATAACGAATACGCAACGTGTAAATTGCAAATTTTACGCAGCCTTATCCGTCAAAAGCTGCGCTTGATTACTTTCCTCGGAATGCTCCACTTCCTGCGGTGCGTCCTGTTCCAATTTATCCAAAACCTGATGTCCATATTTCTGGAGCATCTGGCTCATAACATCCACACAGCGGTCAAATGCCGCATTATATTTCGCTTCCTCATAATATTTCTTCAATAGGCGTTTCCTCCATCAAAGTTCCATATCCTGTCCACGCTTCCGGGCAGGGTGTTCGTGTTCCTGTGTTTCCTTTCCTCTGATAAGGACAGAATTGATAAAAGCCCGAACCTTTTCGGATGCGATTTCCAGTGCATCCAGAAAAGGCTGGGCTTTCTGTTTGAGTTCCATATATTTTTCGTTTACTGCTTCATACCGCTGTTTCCAGATGGAAACCGTCTTTTCTGCGGAAGCCAATTTTTCTTTCAGCCGCTTGTTGTCAGCATTGGCAATAACACCGTTGACCGCATAGCGTTTGAGCGTGTCGCATTCATCCGGTGTCAGCGTGATGTTGTTCCCGAATGTAGCTTTTTTGCCCATCGTTTCAATGTCCTGCACCGTCAGCGCAATGGTCTTTGCCGCCTTGGTTTCCTTTTGCAGAGCTTCCAGTTTCTTTTTCTGTTTCTCCGTGGCAGCTTTGGCATCCTCCAACCCCCGCTCCGCCTGTGCCACCTGTCCGGTCACAGCTTCCAAACGCTGCTGCTCTGCCTGTACCTTGAACTGCGTCACCGTCAGATGTTCCTCGGTGCTGCCACGCTCTCCACGCTCCACATCGGTGTAACCGACACTTCGCATAAAATTGAAAAAGTCATCCTGCAACACACTGTAGGACGACTTCAAAATCTTTTTTCCTTTTGCGTTCATCATAGGGTTCCCGTTTTCATCGAGAACGGGCTTAGACTCCCATTTCTTACTGCGGCTGACCTGTGTGATCGTTTCTTTTATCGTCCCCCGAAGTGATTCATCCTTACACCGCTTCGACCAAAGGATCTGCTTTTCCACCACCGGGATATAAACCACATGAAGGTGGTAGTGGTACACCTCCTCGCCCAGAGCTTCGGACATTGCCCGGTTGCGCTCATCGGCGTGCATGACGGCAGAGAGGATGTACTGCTCACCGCCCACGATCTCCACGGCGGCTTTATAGGCATCGGCATAAAACTGTTTCGCAAATTCATAGCCGCCGTGGTTGTAGAAATAAGCGGAGTTCACATCAAACACCAACTCGCCGTATTTGATGGCATCCGGTTTCAGACCTCTGGTGGAGATCACTCCGTCCTGTTCCATCTGCTCAAACATTTTTACATAATCGTCCGTGGGTGCTTTGAAATGAACGTTCAGAGAAGTGCGTTCCGGCACGATGTCCTGATTGCTGTAGCTGTCCTTTTCACGCTCATTGTGTTCCTGTACCTTAGCCACATCTGCCGGGGTTTCCAAGTCCTGATTCCGGGCTACGGTGCGGTTTATTCCATCATTTCTTGCCATAGATTTTTCTCCTTTCTTTGGGATTTGCAAACAGCGAGGAGTTACGGAGAGGCACTTTTTCAAAGTGTAATAACCCACTATTACACTTTCATCCATACTGGCTGCAAAGTGCCGTGGGCTCTCCGAGGGCTCCTCCGGAGGGGGTGCGGTCGCTGCGGCGACATCTGCTGACCAAGGCGAAATGTCTGCAACTTTTCTCATGGTCAGCCCGTCTGCATTGAGCCGTTTTGCGAAACTTACTCTTGCAGACGGTTGCAGTGAAAACCGTATCTTTCACTGCCATAGAAACAGCCCAAATAAAGGAAATGAGCTGTTTCTATCACAAGCGTTACACGCTCTTTTGCTGTGTACATACGTACCAGCAATCGGTTTTACTCGACCCTTCGCCATTCCTCCGGAATGTCATCCGGTACGTACGTACACGGCGAATCTCCGTAAAACCCATTTATATGAGATCTTGACACAGCTTCCACACCCATAAATCCCCATACCCGACGTCCGGCAGAGTTGGTAATGTTGTTACAATGCTCCAAGTTAAATTTCTTCGCATTGGCAACCATAGCATCGCTGAAGCTGCGGGATTTTAGCGGGGCAAGGGAATTTTCCTCGCACCACAGGCGATAGATTACATAGAAATCCTTGGAACTGATGGACGCATCCGCTTTGCGCCGGATATATCCCTCCGACTCCATGAAATCGAAAATGTTGTTATTGTCACGCTTGACCGCTTCCCGGTTTTCACGGATGCGGTCACTCTCCGTAAACTGAAAGTTGTTGGCAACGAGCCGCTGCAAGCCTTCAAATGCCCAGCGGAAAATTCCCTCGGCTTCGGCTTTCATTTTCTCTGCAAGGTCGGGATCGTCGGCTCTGTCTACAGGCTTTTCCTTGGTGGTCAGCACAAGCTGTCTGCGGTAAAAGCCATCGCTACGGTCATACAGGGCTTGCAGATCACCATTGCTGAATGCCAGCAACCGGGCAAACATCCAGCCCTGATAGCTCTGCTTGCCCTTGCGTTCCAAGTCCATTTTGCCCTGTGCAGTCACGATGGATTTTACATAGTTGGTCTGGCGCAGGGCTTCCATCCGCATATCATCATCCACGCACAGCAGGATGTGTTCCAGATCAGCACGGGCGAAGCGGTTTTCGGAAATTTTTCCGATGCTGCCGTCTTTCATATTCGTGCCGAATATAGCGGACAGCACCGTACCGATTTGAGATTTGCCCTCGCCGCCATTGCCCTTAATCACCATCATGCGCTGTCCCTTGTTGGAAGGAATCAGACAGTAGCCGATAAACTCCTGCAAAGTGGGGATATCCTCCGCATGGAGCAGCCCATCCAGAAAGTTTAGCCAGGTCACAGGTGTAGGTGCATGAGGATTGTAAACAACAGGCAGACGGTTTCGCACGATAGCCGGTCTGCCCTCGATAAATGTGCCGTTCAACAGTAGCGTACCGTTGGACAGATGAATCCGATCCTGCTCCGGTGGAAAGTCCGGCACTTGCGCTTCCAGTTTCAGCACTTCCAGAATGTTGGTGATCTTCCGGGGGATATTGTTTACGGCACAGAATTTCAGCTTGTCGTAAATCTCCCCACGCCGAGGGAGATCGTCCGTCACTCGACCATCGGGCGTGAAAAAAGCTCCGTTTGCGAAGATGATTCTGCGCTCCTGCAGAAATTCTTCACAAAACAGAGCTTCGTTGATGTTCTGCCCGTCAAACCAGACAGGCAAATTCATATCAGGCGTTTTCCGGTTCTTCGCCATGGTGCGCCACCTCCTTTTTCTTTCGTGCGGTATACTCTTGCAGAAAAGCAATTTTGCCGTCCTGCATCAGCTTGTCCACCAATGCCACCCGTTCTTCCAGATCACCCACCGTCAGCACATCTACCATATATTCGATATGGCAGTGCATCTGGCAGGCTTCCACAAAACGGTCATCCAGAGCATCTTCCGGTGTCTTGGGTGCGTATCGTACTTTCCAATCTTCCAGCAGATGCAGATAATCCGTCAGCACCCGGAAACACAGCATTTCATCCTCCCGGAACTGGCGGATATAAGGACGCTTCGGCTTGACCATAGCTGCGGCAGTGGGCGGTTTCGGGTCAAGCCCAAAGTCCGCAGCCAGCTTTTGCGCTGCTTCATAACTGCTCAGATCGAACAGCCTTGCCACAAGGCCGATTACATCCCCCTTGGCTCCGCAGCCGAAGCAGAAAAAATAGTCCTCATTCAGTTTCAAGCTCGGATGCCTGTCGTTGTGGAACGGGCAGCAAGCCATACCGTTGCGGTTGACATTCAGCCCGTAGTGTTTTGCGGCTTGCTTTACGCTGATTGCCGCCTTGATGGTTTCATAAATCGTCATAGAAAACCTCCGTTCATAGTATTCAGAAAGTACGAAACACCCGCCGTGATTGGCAGGTGTTTCGCTCTTTCTACTATCGTTATGCCGGATTTTTCAATAAACAGGCTAATCGGAGGACAACCCTGTTTCAAAAAACAGGACAACTATTCGGAGGATGTAGATTTCTTCACATTTGCATGGTATAATGAAAGAAATAAAAAACAGGACAGGAGGGCAAGCATGAACCAAGAACTGATGACATTGGATTTCTGGCAGGATACCGTCATATATGAGGACAAAATATATCCTATCGGCACGCTGGCCTGTGATGCGCTGAATGTTCCTGCGGATACCATTGCAAAGATGAATGAACAATGCGAGAAAATCAATCTGCTGCTTGGAACATTAAACGCCAGTCAGGATGCGTCTGCACTCTGTCCTATGGCAAGGGAAGCTGCTCTGACGATGCTTGGTATTCTCAGTCAAACGCCGCCGTTCTCCTATATGAATATCCCAAAACACAGAGAACGGATTGAAAAAGTCTTTACTGCGGACAATGCACTGAAATATGTGGAGTTTGCCATAAAAGCCGCAACCAATTCTTTGCAATTTGAAGAAATCCAGAACTTTGCAGATGCGATGATGCTCCAACGCTATACCGCAGTTTTCGGGCATCTGGCATACTCCCTTGGGGAATACCAAACGGCCATGCTTGATTTTGCAGAAAAATCGGATTGCAACGAAGCAGACCGCACCGCAGATGGTTTTGCAAAAATGTTCGGCAGCTATTTCCCGCCGGAGTTTTCTATCACGGAGGGCAATGCATGGATGTCTACCCTGAACAATTCTGTTCAGTATGTATCCGTCATCCGTCCCGGTGAAAAAGTTGCGAAGCTGGTCAAGCGGATGCACTATGTATCCTTTGTAGGGATGTTCCGGTCTGATCTTTTTGAGGGCTTATGTGTTGGTCATGCACCGAAGAAATGCAGAATCTGCGGCAAGTGGTTTCTGACCACCAATGCAAGGCACACCAAATATTGCGGCGGTTATGCGCCGGGAGATAAGCTGCACCGCACTTGTCGGCAGATCGGCAATCTAAAAGGCAGAGAACAGCGGGAACTTGCGGACGATCATCCGCTGAAACAGATTTATGAGAAGCGGCTGAATACCATAAACCGCTATGTGAAGCGTGGCACTCTGGATGCTGAACTTGCGGAGGTTATGAAGAAACTGGCAAAAGATAAGATGCTCCAGGCATTGTGCAATGTAGCCTATGCCAAGGGCGATTACGAAAAGGAAATTGGACAGGCTGCCTTGAAAAAAGAAGCACAGAAAAATCTTTGAATTTGTAGGTGAGAGGATATGAAAAACTTATATATAGTTGGCGGAACAATGGGAGTTGGAAAGACCGCTGTTTGCCAGCAACTAAAATCTGATTTACCCAATAGCGTATTTCTTGATGGAGATTGGTGTTGGGATGCAAACCCATTCCAAGTAACCAATGAAACCAAAGCAATGGTGACAGATAATATCTGCTACTTACTAAACAACTTTTTGCATTGCTCAGCTTATGAAAATGTGATTTTCTGTTGGGTAATGCATCAACAGCCTATCATAGATTCTATATTGGGAAAGCTGGATACACAAAACTGTGAGGTGAAATGTATCTCACTTATTGCTGACGAAACCCATTTGCGTAAGAGATTAACTAAGGATGTAGAAAGAGGTATTCGTGCCGAGGATGTAATTGAAAGAAGTGTAACAAGAATACCGATGTATCAAACACTAAACACGATTAAAATTGATACTAATGAAAAAACGGTGGCTATGATTGCAAATGAAATCGAGCAGATATGATGCTGTCAAAGACCCGTTTATAGGAAACAGAAACTTTTAGTTTTCAGAATGTTCACGCACATTATTAAAACGGAAGGAGGTGCGCTATGCTGAATGATTTTTCATGGAATATGACCGGATACATACCGAAATATCCTGTTGATTCATTCGGTGCGGACATCCGCCCCTATGTGGCAGAGCGCATCTTCCAACTGGAACCGGAGCCGCCAACGGTGAACAGTCTGAATGAGTATATCCTATCTGCCTTGCAGGAAAAGAACTTGATGTATTTTTCGTTCTTCCTGCACCATTATGAGCCGCAACTCAACAAGCGCACCAAGAGCTTTCTTGGCGTGGATAGCGGCGATTTGTACGACACAGACCGATTTATAGATATAAAGCTCTCCTGCCGAGAGCAAATGCTCCAAAAGCTGATGGACTATGACCCCGCCAAGGGTGCGGAGTACGCTACATACATTTTTCCGTTCATCCGGGATGCTATGCTCCGTTTCCGCATGGGTGAAGAAAAATGGTCGGTGTCCTCTCTGACCAATTACAAAATGGTGCGGTCAATGGCATGGCTGTACCATAACACCAAGGATGCGGTCAGCGAGTTTGCCAAGAAATACAACTGCGCCCTTGCCCTTGCGGAAGAATATCTGAAAGTAGTCCGTGGCATCCGCAATCAGCAGCCGTTCTATGTGACGGGCGAAGACGGCGAGGAAACGGGCGAAGATGTTGCCCTTGACGATACTTGGAACTATGCCGACATCCTCTGGAACGGCATACAGGCTGAAAAGGTGCAGCGGGCATTTGAGAAGCTGAATTACCGGGAACAGACCTTACTTGAAAAACGGTTAGCAATCTGTATGACCTGTGGGCGAGTTGGCTCATGGAAGAACCGCCCCACTTTTGAAGAACTGGCGATTATGTTTGAGGGCAGCACTGCCAGCGGTGCAGAGCGAGCCTACCGGAAAGCGGTGGACAAACTGACAGAACTGCTGGTTGCCGAAGGTGCGCTCCATGCTGTCCGGCTGAAACAGAAATCCAAAACCAAGCGCAAAAAGAAAATCGCCGCCGCAATCTACGAATACCAAGCAGACTGCGACGGCGAATGGGGCGAGATTTCATTTAATTTTGAGAATGGCACAGCTGAGATCATTCAACTTGCCGATTGGGACACGATGATAACAAAATGCTTTGCAAATCAGGCAATATCGTATCTTCTGAACTGCGAAAATGAGAAGCTACCAAAGGAAACATTGGTGGCGTTTGAACTCTAAAAATAACCGCTGCAATTTTACGGAAATTGCAGCGGTTTCATTGGTTGCGCTTGACTCAACTTATTATTTAAGTGTATTACGAGGATCAATACTCATCGTGTCCTATTGATGAACACGGCTTCGGCGGGATCGAAGTAGTCTGCGGTATTGCTACTTAGTCCGCTGGCCTTCCAAGCCTGTTCAAATGTAATATTCTCGATGTTGCTCAAAATAACATAGGTTGTATCCTCAACGGCGTTATTCAACCGTCCGGTAACTTCCAGCCTGTACTTGTAAGTATAGCAAGTCACAGTTCCTTCCATTCCATTTATAGATGCAAAACTTGCACTGTAAGTGCCAGCATCCCACAGTTCATCCCTAAAGATATGTTCATACGTTTCAGCTTCGACTTCATAGACATAGCCACCAATTTCTACTGTAATATTGTTAGAACCTTCATTGTTTACGAAAATACACCAATACGGTGCCTCCTCAGTAAGTACCATCTTATTTTGTAAAGATGTATTTCCAGCAAGATTTAGTTCAAATCCGTTTAGTCTACCCTTTTCTGCTGCAACTTTGATGCTATAAACATCCGCAATTCGTGCAGGATAAGTTTCAAGGATTTCACCGGAGTATTCGATTTCAATTGCATCTCCGACTTCTGGTTCGGGTGACGGCCGAGCATTTCTGATAGGCACTTCAATTCTGTCTGCACTACTCAGTTCCCAACTACCCTCAACAGGTTTCACAAGATAATACCCATCATGGATTTCCAGAATTTCAGCTTGGAACACCTGATGTGCTTCGTTAGAAAAGCCTTCAATCTGAAGACAATTATTCTTGAAAACCAATCGTCCGGTTTCTACCAGTTCTTCAGAATTGTACTTTGTTTTATCTACGTACAGATGACCGTCTTGCTTATCCAGTCTAAGTGCGAAATCGAAACATCCTCGGTCAGACAGTTCATAGCTTACACCATTTACATAGTCATAAATGGTAATGCGATTATCAATCATTCCAGAACCAAAGCTGTATGTTGCACAGATTTCTGGGAAATCATCCCCAGTAAGGTCAGTAAAATAAGCGTTCCATATTGGCATACCATCAATCAAAATTGTTTGGCCAGTAAGTTCCGAAGTGTCAAAGGGTTTTGACGCAATTATTTGTGTCTGGTTGTAGCTGAAAGTAACATCTGGATATATCGGAAGTTTTATAGTTGATTCATCATCCATAGCAGAGGGGTTCTCTGTGTAGTCAAACCACTCTATGACGGAATTTACCTCATCAGCAATACGCACCTCTACATTTTCCACTTCGACATATACAATAATGTCCTCGTCAGTGGAGTTCTGCATATTTACACCAATCTTAAACCACGTATCTTTTTCAGCATCAAATTCCACCGGCATTCCATGTGTAAGATAGGTAGCAGTATATCCGGTTTCTGTTGTTTCATTGACCGGAGATAACAGGACTTCCGTATCACCCAATCCATCACCAGACCATATTTTGATTGAGTTCTTGATTGTGCTGACTTCTTCATCCGAATACACAAATTCTTCTTGACTTCCCGCTGGAACAACGATTCGCAGTGTGTAACTGTCTTGCTTCGGATTTGTCAGAAAGCAGACCACAACAACTACACAGGCAATCACTGCAAGAATGATAATCCAAAACGCAGGTTTCTTATAATTCATCACGGATTTCACACGCTCCTTTACACCTACCTCACCAAAGGCAAGAGGACAGGCGGCAATCATACGACGATTTACGCTGCAAGCCACAAGTGCTTGGGTATAATCTGCTCTCTGTTCATTTCCGAGTTCCTTGATAACCTTTTCATCACAGGCAAGCTCGATGTCACGACACAGCAGAACATAAGCCAGCCACATCAAAGGATTGAACCAATGAATTGTCAGCAGGAGAAAACCAAGAGGTTTCCACCAATGGTCTTTGCGGCGAATGTGTGCTTGTTCATGGGCAACAACGTGTTCCATATCCTGCTCATCCATTTTGAACGGCAGATAGATTTTCGGCTTGATGATGCCCAAGACAAACGGAGAACCGACATTCTCACTTTGGAAAATATTGTCCTCGTAGCGAACGGCAGTATCCACCTTACGGCGCAGACGCCAGTAACTGATGGCTGTATATAATGCCAGTGCAATCATGCCGAAAATCCAAATATATTCATAGATACCAATGGTAATCTGCAACGGATTTGCACTTGCGCCAGCCATCGGAGTGTTAGATTGGCCGATAATAGGATTGACTGCGTTGTTTATTGCATTTATACCGCTATTGATGGTTGGTGTAGTATCCATTCCAATGTCCAGAGGAATGGTTTCTGCACTTGGAATCAGACTCAATGCACTCTCAAAAGAGAATGGGCAAACCAATCTGACAGCTACAATACCCCAAAGTAGAACATTGACCCATTTGGGAGCTTTCTTCAAAACAAGCCTGAGTATCAGCACAGCCAGGATAAGCCAGCTTGCCGATATGCTCATGTTGATAATTTTCAAAAAGAGTTCGTTCATTGTGAACCTCCTTTCCTGATGCGGTCGATCATGCGCTGTACCTCATCAAGCTCATCTTCGGACATAGCCTGATGCTTTGTAAAAGCAGCGATAAAGGCAGGCAGAGAACCCTCGAATTTCTTCTCAACCAGTTCATCGATCTCACACGCCTGGGCTTCATCTTTGGAAACGAGAGAAGTAACAGTGCCATTGTCGTTCTTCAGCACACCACGCTCTCCAAGACGCTTGATAACGGTATAAGTCGTAGTTCTTTTCCATCCGAGTTGATCCTGGCACAGCTTTACAAGCTGGGTAGCAGTAACCGGCTCATGCTCCCACATAATCAAACAAAAACGATATTCACTTTCGTGAATCTTCGGAAAATCCATATTCACGCCCTCCTTGTCTATACCGTTAGACTTCATATATAGTCTACAACATTAGACAATCAAAATCAATAGCGTTCACAGAGAAGATACAAAAAATTGCCCGCAGAATTTCTCCCACGGGCAAAGTGTTGGTTAACTATCAAGCGGTTTGTATTCAGTTACAGTTTTCAAATAGGTTTCGGGATCACCGTTCAATATCAAGTCTGCATATCCAATCGGATCATTGTAGATCAGATAGTCCAATTCTGACCGCTGATACATATTATCGGCAACCTCATTCTCCACGGCGATGGTATCAATGGCAATCATACTGCCATCTAAGAATTTCAGTTCCACACAGGCATTATCCATGTTGAACTCACAAGAAATCAATCTATCCATAAGAAACCTCCATTTTGCTGGATGTTAGATCATCCCAAAATATTTGAATGCTTCTCGGATTGCTTTCTCTTTTTCCGGCGGGCATTGTGGCTGTCTGGAATCCTCAGCCTTCGGCAGATTGTAGTTTTTGCCTACTTCAATCCCACATTTCCGTTTGATCTGTGAGATATAGAGGTTGGACACCTTTAACCCGGTATGCTCCAAAACATACTCCTTGATCTGCGGATAGGTTGCTCCATCTTGGAACTCCGACATATCCATATCTTCCAAAGAGAACTCAACCCGAATCTTTTTCGAGTCGACCTCGCCCTTGGAAAGCAAGACAATGGTCTCCACATGCACACTCCACGCAAACATATCCACGCATCTTACCCGTTTTACCTCATACCCGCCGTCACAGAGCACCCGCAGATCTCTCGCCAGCGTGGCAGGGTCGCAGCTTACATAGACGACTCTTTGGGGAGACATCTTTAAGATCGTGTCCAGGCAGGCCACATCACAGCCCTTTCTGGGCGGATCGACGACGATCACGTCCGCGCGGATTTGATTCTTTTCATACTGCGCGGGCAAAATCTCCTCTGCCTTTCCCTCAAAAAATTCCACATTTTTAATCCCGTTCAGTCTGGCGTTCTCACGGGCATCCTTCACCGCCTCCGGGACAATCTCCACCCCGTATACAAACCGGGCCCTCTCAGCCAGGAACAAAGAGATGGTACCGATTCCACAGTACAGGTCCCATACGGTTTCCTTGCCCGTAAGCCCCGCATATTCTAACGCCAGTGCGTACAGCTTTTCCGTCTGAACCGGATTTACCTGATAAAAGGAAAGCGGCGAGATCCGATATCGGATGCGGCCTATATAGTCTGAAATGCAGCCCGGTCCCCAGAGGTTCACAAGCTCGCGCCCCATGATCACATTTGTTTTCTCCCTATTTACATTCAAAGAAATACTGGTCATCCCCTCCAGCTTACGGAGTGCATCAACCAGTTCCCCGGCCCCTGGGATGCTTCTCCCGTTGATGACGAGGCAGACCATCAGCTCCCCGGTCCGAAAGCCCTTTCGAATCAGGACATGACGAATCAGGCCCTGATGCGTTTCCTCATCATAGGGCCTGATTCCCGTTTTTTTCATATGTTCACGGATGAGCGTCAGAATCGTTTGATTTTCCTCTACGCCTAAGAGGCAGTCCTCCTGTTCAATGATCGTATGGGTGCGTCCGGCATAAAACCCGGCGATGATCCCGCCGTCCTTTCCCTGACCAAACGGAAACTGCGCCTTATTGCGGTAACGCCATGGATTTTCCATGCCGATGATCAGCTCAAACGGGAGAACCCCGCCGTCCAGTCCTCCGATCCGTACCAGGCTGTTTTGTACCTTTCTCTCCTTGAACGCGAGCTGTGCTTCGTATCGCATCGCCTGGAGCTGGCAGCCGCCGCACTGTCTGGCCGCGGGGCAGGCCGGCTTTACACGATTCTCTGACGGCACAAGGATCCGCATGAGCCTGGCATAGCCATAGGTCTTTTTAAGCTTTATGGCCTTTGCCTCCACCCGATCGCCGCATACCGCATCCTTGATAAACCAGATAAATCCATCCAGCTTCCCGATGCCTGCGCCGTCCTCGTTCATATCCTCGATTTGCACCGTAAACGTATCGTTCTTCTTGATCTCCATCCTTATCCTCTCTCATACACCGTCGTCTTTCTCAGATTACTCTCCATAAAGCGATTGTATCCAAGCCAGCCGTCGTTGTCCCCGGCACTCTTTAAAATCTCGGTCATGGTCTCCAGCTTCGCATCCGTATTGTCTGCCAGATTGAGTGCGAGCGCCTCGATGAGCGCCGGCTTCTTCGGGGAGCCGTACTCCAGCTCTCCGTGGTGGGCCAGGATGCAGTGGATCAGCTCCGTCTCCAGCTTTTGAGGGAAGCCGGGAATTGTACGGATGCGCTCCTGCACCATCTGCGCGCCGATCATGATGTGGCCGATTAACTGTCCTTCATCCGTGTAGTCGTTTTCCGGAAACGCCGAAAGCTCTTTGGTCTTTCCTATATCATGGAACATGGCCGCCGTAAGAAGAAGATCCCGGTTTAACGCCGGATATTGCCTGCTATAATATTCGCAAAGCTTCATCACACTCACCGTATGCTCCAAAAGCCCCCCGACAAACCCATGATGCACGCTCTTTGCCGCCGAATGGCCGCAAAACGTCTTAATAAAGGCCGGGTCGTTTAAGAAAAAGCTTGCAGCCAGTTTCCGCAGCGGCTCATTCCGTATCGAGGTGATAAACTGCGTCAGCTCATGCACCAGCATTTTTATGTCCTTTGACGTGACGGGAAGATAATCGGCCGGATGGTACTCCCCCTCGTCGGCCCTGCGGATCCGCTTCACATTCAGTTGAAACGCGTTCTGAAACACGGTCACATCGGCGTCCACGCATACGTAATCCATCGCGCCGAATTCGCCGATCCCCGGGGAGTTCAGCTCCCAAATTTTTGCGTCGATCGTGCCGGTTTTATCCTGCAGCGTGACGGAGCCGTATTCCTTTCCGTTTTTTGTCAGGGCGATCTGCTTTGTCTTACACAGGTACACCGACGATACATGCATTCCTTCTCGAAAGGTTTCAATAAATTTCATATGATTTCTCCTTCAAACGCCGAGCCAGGCGTACTACCTGGCTCCTATTGTGATACTGTATTCAATTTCTTTATATGCGTCGATCCCCTTGCGCCGAACGGTCAAATTAAGCGTATCGCCCGCCTTTTTGTCCTCCAGACGGCTTTGGAACTCGCGGATAGACGCCACGGTCTCTCCGTTAACGCCTGTCAGTATATCGCCATTCTGGATTCCGGCGCTGTAGGCAGGCCCTTCCGCTATGCAGTCCGTGATATAAATCCCCAGAGGAATACCACTGGCCTGCATCGACTCGCTGACATCCAGGCCCATAATGCCCACATACGGAATCTCCTCCCCGTTGGTCATCTTCTGAAGAATTCCTTTATATTCAGATACCGGCATGATCATCGTCACATCCGGCGTCTCGTCGTTTTTAAACTGCTCCGTGGCCCATCCGATCAGCTGTCCCGACAGATTTAAAAGGAACGTCCCCTTTTCCACATCACAGTCAAAATCCGTATACAGCACCCGCGTCTGCCCATCCGCCACCTGCACATTTCTCGCAACATAAGAGATCAGCCCCTGCCCGACGGAATGGACGCGGCCCGACGGACTTCCGACCGCCAACACCGGATCTCCGACGCGGACCGTATAAGAGTTTCCAAGCTCCACGGCCTTGATCCAGTTCATCGTGGAATCCGTGATGTCGGCCGTCTTTACGCGAATCGCCGCCAGATGGGCAACCGTGTCACGCTGCTTGATCTCGCCCGGCGCAATGTTCCCGTCCCCAAAAATGACATTCAGGGCATCCGCTTCCTGAACCGCCTGTTCTCCGGTCAGGATCACGGCCTCGCTGGGATTAATCGCAACGATCACACCCGCGTACTGCCCCGCGCTCTCCACCGGATTATCAAACCAGTCTACCTGGCGGCGGACGGCGGCTACGGTTACGATTCCCTTATCGGCCTCCTGGCAGATTTCCTGCATGACGCGCTGAGCCCCCGCGATCTGCTCCGGCGTCCATATAAATTCCTTGAGCTCCTCCTCTACGATCTCCTGGATTTCCTCGCGCAGCTCATCCGGCTGCAGCGCCTCCTCGGCCGTCTCCTTCATCGTCTCCATCGGCGCGGTCTGGGCCCCGGGCTCCGCATCCTTTGCGATCGTAATCGGGATCTCCGCAGAAGCGGTCTCACTGCCAAAATATTTTTCTGCAAGCGGCCTCGATACAGCAAACGTCACCGCGGCCACGACACCAAATACCGCGGCCACCAGCAAAAGGCATAAAAGCCGTCCTGCCACCCGGCGTTTGTTGATCGGCGGCTTTACGATTTTTTCCCGCATGAATTTTTTTTCGTTTGGTGAACCTGCCATATGTGCTCCTTCTTAAACCAAGCCAGAGAGCCAAAACCCCTCCGCCGTGCCCCGTTCGAGTGTTAAGCAGCATAGCCTGACGGCTTTGTTTTTTCTATTATAAATTTTTTATCGAAAATATGCAACAAAAATGTTAATTTAAGGGTCCGTCAGCCTGAAAAAATGTTACTGTTCACAGGTTCCCTGTGAACGTAACAGCATATGCCCATTTGAAATCGACCGCGGCGATGGGGCATATGCTTTGGCTCCATAACGGTATTGGCTCATGACGAATCAGCGGAGTGATTCGTCATGGAGTGAACAGTAACGAAAAAAATATCTCTAGGATATTGAACCGCTTTGTGTTATACTAGAATATGTCCACGGCCCAGAAAGGAATCTTTTATGAATCAGAAAGTATTAAAGACACTGGAATTTTATAAAATCATAGAGAAACTGGCTGACTACGCTGCTTCGGAGCCCGGAAAACGCCTCTGCCTGGAGCTTCTGCCCTCCTCGAATCTGGAGGAAATCCTCCGGACACAGACGGAAACGGCCGATGCCCTCGCCCGCGTGCGCCTAAAGGGCAGCATCTCCTTTTCCGGGATCCGGGATATATGTGACTCCCTGAAACGATTGGAGATCGGAAGCTCCCTTGGCAGCCACGAGCTCCTCTCCGTCAGCGCGCTCTTAACCTGCGCTGCGCGTGTGAAGCATTACGGGCGGAATCCCGAGTCGGAGCAGCCCGCAGACTCCCTTGACGGGATGTTTGCCCTCCTTGAGCCGCTTACAGCGGTCAATGCAGAGATCACCCGCTGCATCCTCTCCGAGGAGGAGATCGCCGATGACGCGAGTCCGGGGCTCCGTCAGGTACGCCGCCAGATGAAGCTTGTCGCCGACCGGGTCCATTCCCAGCTGAATTCCATTTTAAACTCCAGCCGTTCCATGCTAATGGACGCGGTGATCACCATGCGGGACGGGCGCTACTGCCTGCCGGTGAAGGCCGAATATAAAAGCCAGTTTCAGGGGATGGTCCATGATCAGTCCTCCACCGGCTCCACACTCTTTATCGAGCCCATGGCCATTATCAAGCTCAACAATGAGCTGCGGGAGTTAGAGATGAAAGAGCAGAAGGAGATTGAAATGGTGCTCGCGGCCTTAAGCGCCGGGCTCGTCCCCTATACGGAGACACTTTTAACCGACTTCCAGGTTCTCACAAATCTGGATTTTATCTTCGCCAAGGCCGCTCTTGCCCGTTTCTACAACGGGTCCATGCCCAAATTCAATGACCGCGGATATATCCATATCAAGGACGGACGTCATCCGCTGCTGGATCCGAAGACCGTGGTGCCGATCCATATTTATCTCGGCGGCGCCTTTGATCTTTTGATCGTTACGGGCCCCAATACGGGCGGCAAAACCGTATCTCTAAAGACCGTCGGGCTGTTTACCCTCATGGGACAGGCCGGCTTACAGATTCCGGCCTTCGAGGGCTCGGAACTTGCAGTGTTTGACGAGGTGTTTGCGGACATCGGTGACGAACAGAGCATCGAGCAAAGCCTCAGCACCTTCTCGGCCCACATGACAAATATCGTGTCCATCCTCAACCGGGCGGACAGCCGCTCCCTCTGCCTATTCGACGAGCTGGGCGCAGGCACGGACCCGACCGAGGGGGCCGCTCTTGCCATCGCCGTCTTATCGTTTCTGCATAACATGAAATGCCGTACCATGGCGACTACCCACTACAGTGAGCTGAAGGTATTCGCTCTGACGGCCCCCGGTGTGGAGAACGCCTGCTGCGAATTCGATGTGGAGACCTTGCGGCCCACCTACCGACTTCTGATCGGAATCCCCGGGAAAAGCAATGCCTTTGCCATCTCCAAAAAGCTCGGGCTTCCTGATTTCATCATTGAGGATGCCAGAGGCCGTCTCGAATCCAACGAGGAGGCGTTTGAAGATCTTCTCGCAAACCTCGAGGCCAGCCGCGTTACGATCGAAAAGGAGCGTGAGGAGATCGCACGCTACAAATCCGAAATTTCGCGCCTCAAAAGCCGGCTGGAGTTAAAGGAGGAAAAGCTGGATGAACGCCGCGAGAAGCTGATTCAACATGCAAACGAAGAAGCACAGCGCATCCTGCGTGACGCAAAAGAGACCGCCGATTCCACAATCCGAACCATCAACCGCCTGACCCAGGGCTCGGGCGTCGGAAAGGAGCTTGAGAAGGAACGCACCAAACTGCGTGAAAAGCTCGAGCACGTTGACAAAAATCTGAGTCTTAAGAATGAAAAGGGCCCGAAGAAGACGATCTCCCCAAAGAAAATCCGCATCGGAGACGGCGTGCGTGTCCTCACCATGAACTTAAACGGCACCGTCAGCACGCTTCCGAACGCCAAGGGTGAGCTCTATGTACAGATGGGGATTCTCCGTTCTCTTGTAAATATTAAGGACCTGGAGCTTTTAGACGAGCCATCCGTATCCGGTCCCGGCCTGGATATGGCTTTGGATAAGAAAAACAACACGGGCGGCGGAAAAATCAAGATGTCCAAGTCCTTTTCCGTATCGCCTGAGGTTAATCTCATCGGTATGACCGTGGATGAGGCGATTCCGGTCCTCGACAAATATCTGGATGACGCCTACCTGGCTCATCTTCCACAGGTGCGCGTGGTACACGGACGCGGGACCGGAGCCTTAAAGGCGGCCGTCCACAGGCATGTGAAAAAGTTAAAATATGTAAAGGAATTCCGACTCGGTGACTTCGGGGAAGGCGATACGGGTGTCACAATCGTAACTTTTAAATAAAATCGGCTGGAAAACGGGAGGAATACAGCATGGTGGATAAGCAGCGAATTTTAATCGTAGACGATGACAGCAACATCGCAGAACTGATCTCTCTGTATCTGATGAAAGAGTGTTATGAGACAAAAATCGTTGGCGACGGGGAATCGGCCTTAAAAGAGGTCCCGGCCTTTAGGCCGAATCTGATCCTTCTCGACCTCATGCTCCCGGGTATGGATGGGTATCAGGTCTGCAGAGAGATCCGTATGTCCTCACAGACTCCGATCATCATGCTCTCGGCCAAGGGCGAAATTTTCGACAAAGTCCTAGGGCTCGAGTTGGGCGCCGACGACTATATGATCAAGCCCTTTGACTCCAAGGAGCTCGTGGCGCGCGTCAAAGCCGTGCTCCGCCGCTACCAGGCCGGCTCTGCTTCCTTAAGCCCCGCCTCAAAGCAGCAGGGGGAATACGTGGAATATCCGGAGCTGATCGTGAATCTAACCAACTACTCCGTCCTCTATAAGGGGCATTCGGTCGATATGCCGCCGAAGGAGCTGGAGCTTTTGTACTTTCTGGCCTCGTCTCCAAACCAGGTCTTCACGAGAGAGCAGCTTCTGGACCACATCTGGGGCTATGAATACATCGGAGACACCCGAACCGTGGATGTCCACATCAAACGCCTCCGTGAAAAGATCAAGGACAACGAAAGCTGGGCCCTTTCCACGGTATGGGGCATCGGCTACAAATTTGAGGTCAAGCGATGACGCATTCCCTCTACACCAAATTTATATTAGGTTATCTGATCTTCGGCCTTTTGGGCTTTATTGTAATCTCCACGCTCTCCTCGCATATCACCTACCGATATCTTGTCGAGAGGGAGGCGGGATCGCTCTACGACGAGGCGCATCTTCTGGCCGCTGCCTACAGTGACGTCTATCAGGGGAAAAACATGACCCTAGCCGCTGCCTCTCCGCAGCTTGAGGCGGTTTCCGCCTACCTCGGCGCATCCGCCTGGGTCTTAAACCAGCGGGGCATCGTCGTGGCCGAGACCGCCCCGGCCTCTCACGTGGGCACGGGGATTGCAGGCTTTGACCCGACCGCTACCGGGAACCGTTTCTACATGATCGGGCACTTTTTCGACATGTTTGAGGAGGAGATGCTCTCTGTCACGGCGCCGATTACAGGGAACTTTAATACCTACGGCTACATCGCGGTTCATATGCCCATGTCCCATGTGCTCCATGGCCGCGACCAGATTTTGAATATCGTCTATTTTACGTCGCTCGTGATCTTTGTGCTCTCCCTGATCATTCTGCTGGTTTTCACAAAAACCGTATTCTTTCCGTTAAAAAAGATCACGGAAGGGGCTAAGCAGTATGCGGACGGAAATCTCGAGTATTCGATCCACGTAGATACCGCAGACGAGATGGGCTATCTGGCCGATACGCTTAACTACATGTCCAGCGAGCTCAATAAGCTGGAAGAATATCAGAAATCCTTTATCGCCAATGTCTCCCATGATTTCCGATCTCCCCTGACCTCCATCAAAGGGTACCTTGAGGCCATTCTGGACGGGACCATCCCGCCCGAGCTGCAGGAAAAATACCTGCACATCCTGATCTCGGAGACAGAACGCTTAAATAAGCTGACCGAAGGCATGCTGACGCTCAATTCCCTGGACAGCCGCGGGTTTTTATCACGCAGCAATTTTGACATCAACCGGGTCATCAAGGACACGGCCGCTACCTTTGAGGGGATGTGCGATGCCAAAAATATCATCCTGGATCTGACCTTTTCCAACGATGTGCTGATGGTTCATGCGGATCTCGGAAAGATCCAGCAGGTGCTTTATAACCTGATTGATAATGCCATCAAATTCAGCCATGAGGACTCGGTGATCTACATCCAGAGCCAGGTCAAGTATGAAAAGGTCTTCGTCTCGGTCAAGGACACGGGGGCCGGGATCCCCAAGGAGAGCCTGAAAAAGATCTGGGATCGCTTTTTTAAATCCGATGCCTCCCGCGGACGGGATAAAAAGGGCACCGGCCTCGGCCTTGCCATCGTAAAGGAGATCATCCAGGCCCACAACGAAAACATCGATGTGATCAGCACGGTCGGCGTCGGCTCCGAATTTATCTTTACACTGCCGAAGGCGGCAAAATTATAAAGACCGCATCGAACGGATGCGGCCTTTTATGGTTCTTTTCTCTATCTCTCCCCTGCCCTGTACTTCGCAAGCAGTCGGTTGATACGCTTCGTCGGATTCAGAAGCTCGCTTAACGAGGAATCGTGGTTCAGATTGTCAATAATCAATGCAATGTATTTACTCATGTCCACGTCTATATAATATGGCTTGGACAACAGCTCCGGCGTCTGATAGACCAGGTTTGTCGTCAGAACCCTGTCGATCAGGCCGTTGTGGTAGAATTCGTCAAATTTCTTCAGGCCGCTCGTAAACAGGCCGAAGGTTGTACAGATGAAGACCTTTCTCGCCTTCCGGTTTTTGAGCTCACGGGCCGTGTCCAGCATACTGTCTCCGGAGGAGATCATGTCATCGACGATGATCACGTCCTTTCCTTCTACGCTGCTTCCCAAAAACTCATGTGCCACGATCGGATTCCGGCCGTTTACCACACGTGTGTAATCGCGCCGTTTGTAAAACATGCCCAGATCCAGCCCGAGGACGTTCGCAAAGAACACTGCGCGGCCCATGCCGCCCTCATCGGGGCTGATCACCATCATATGATCGCTGTCAATGAGCAGATCTTTTTCATACTTCAACAGGTATTTGATGAACTGATAGATCGGCTGCACCGTCTCAAAGCCCTTTAACGGAATCGCATTCTGCACACGCGGGTCATGCGCGTCAAAGGTAATGATATTTTCCACACCCATGTCCACAAGCTCACGCAGCGCCAGCGCGCAGTCCAACGATTCGCGCCCGGTGCGCTTGTGCTGGCGGCTCTCATAGAGGAACGGCATGATCACATTGATCCGGCGCGCTTTGCCGCCGACCGCCGCGATGATCCGTTTCAGATCCTGGTAGTGGTCATCCGGCGACATATGGTTCTGAATCCCGCACAGGGAATAGGTCAGACTGTAATTGCAGACGTCCACCATGAGATACAGATCATCCCCGCGGACGGATTCCAAAACCTCTCCCTTTGCTTCACCCGACCCGAAGCGCGGCGTCCTTGATCCGATGATATACGAATCCCTCTGATAGCCCGCGAACGCGATCGTCGTCTTATGTTCGCTCTCTCTTTCGTTTCTCCAATCAACCAGCCATGCATCCACCTTTTTTCCGAGCTCCTCGCAGCTCTTTAGCGGCAAAAGCCCCAATGGTCCGGCCGGTATTGTCTCGATCTGTTTCTCCTCGTACAGCATATGGTTTCTCCCCCGTGTCTGTGCGGCCCCTGTTTTTTCCTTCGTGGACCTGTCCGAACTGTTCTACTTCCTGCCATTCATGACCTTATCGCAGCCATGCAACTCTGCTGAACAGTTACACCTTATCATTATCCGGGCGTTTCGTCAAGCCTGTTTATCAGCTTTCGGACCACCACAATTTTAGCCTCGTCCCAGGGCCCAAAGCCTGCGGCTGTCATCTGCGGCGCTGGGCCTCTGTCATCCGCAGGTCTGCTCCCACAAGCGGGATCACCCTGTACCGGCTCATGATTCGGGACGTGACCCGCTCGGTAAAGTCATCCTGCAGCCGCGAAATCGCCAGATTCGTCGAGATGATCGTCCCCTTTTTTCGGTTCAGCCGTTCATTGACGCAGTAAAAAAGCTGTGACGCCGTAAATGTATTGATCAGCTCGGTCCCCAGATCGTCTATGATCAGCATGTCGCACTCCAGAATATAGGACGCCTTGTCCCTAGCCTCCTCGTCATCCCGATCCCCAAAACGGCTTTTGGAGAGGATGTCGAACAGGTCCGTTGCCGTCAGATAGACCACGGAAAAGTACCGGCGGATCAGCTCTCTCGCAATGCAGTTGCTTAGAAACGTTTTCCCGCATCCCGTATTTCCTGTAAAGAGAAGGCTGCCCTTTTCCTCGGCAAACTGCTCCACAAATGCCTTACAGTCTTCGATTACCGTAGACATATAGGCATAGACCGTCATGCCAAGCTTTTCGTGGATCTCCACATTGTCATAATATTCCATCGAGAGCGTATCAAAATTTTCACGCTGCAGGATCTCGCGGATATTCGATTGGTCGTAGAGGATCTCGATCTCCATGTGCCGGAAGCAATGGCATTTTTTTCCGTTTGCATACCCCGTATCTTGACAGTCCGAACACTGATACCGCATCTCCAGATACGCATCCGGGTAACCGGCCTGCCGCATGTAGATAAGCCTTTGCTGCTTGAGAAGCGCCGCCTCCTCTTTCAGTGTCTTGGCTCCGGCGAGATCTCCTTTCAGCCTGCACCGTCCGGCCTGCGCCATGGACGCCGTGATCGCATCCGATAAACGCTCCACCTCCGGGAGCTCTTTGTAGAGCGCCTGCCTGCGCTCGTCCTGCTCTCTCTTATTCTGAAACTGACGCTGGTTGTAGACGCGCATGATCGCGTTGTATTGTGAATTACTGAGTCCCACCTTCGGCTGCCTCCTTTTGCTGACGCCTGCGGATATTCTCAAACACAAGCTCCTCATATTGATTGGTCCGCTCGTCAAAATTTTTGAACCGGTTCGGGGCGGACGCCTTTTTTGCGGCGGGCCGCTCCTTTGTCTGCTGCTTCTCACTCTGGCGCTTCTTATCTAACTCGTCCACATCCCGCAGCACCTTCACGCCCTTCTCCTTCCAGCCCGCCAGGATCTTATCCGCATAGGGGAAGCTTGCCATACCGGTCGCCTTGATCGTACGGTTGCACGCCTCCGTCACAAGCTTATAGTCAAAGCCATACTCCTTGAACCATTTTTTCATGTATGCCTGTTCTGTGGCTGCGGGGCTCCTTCCTGTGATTCCGAATGCCTTCATGACCGAGGAGACATCCTTCGAGTAGCGCAGTGTGTACTCCCTAGCCTCCTCCTTCGTTCGGATTCCCAGCTGATACCAGTTGAGCGCCACCTTCTCGATATAACGGATGCTGGTATGGCCGCCTCCCGCACAGTATTCCGCCAGATACTCCAAGAGCTCACAGGTCATGTGCAGACCGTCGTAAAAAAATGCAAACTTCTCGCACTCGATCTGCGTAAACGTCTTCCCCAAATACTGCTGGACCGCATAGAGAAGTGCGGAAAACTCATCGTCCTCCGCGAGCCGCTTCAGCCGTTCGTAGCCGTCCTTTTGTGAGAAGGCGGCGGCCTCAGCCTTCGTTTCCGGCTCTGCGCATTCACGGGTCGCCGCGGACTGCATTTTTGCTTCTTTCTCACTCTCCTCAGAAAGGACCCCCGCCTTTTTCCAGTAGGCGATCGCACGCTTCACATCCGCCTCCGTGTGATTCAGCGCATCGGCAATGTCGGAAACGCTTAACGCCAAAAGCTCGCTCTCATGGCGCAAAAGATACAGATAAACCTTTACATACTCTCCGTTTGCTGCTGTCATATACGTATCAATAAAGCGGTTCGGAACCAAAACCGCTGGAACGGACAAGCCATCCTTTATTCCTATTCCCATCCCTTATCCCCCGATTTTCAAACAATCGCCGCGGTCCGTACACGGACCTGCCAAACCATACACAACCGTTTGTTTCATCATACCATAAATCCCCAAAAAAGGAAATAGCCCCGCTTATCCACAGCCACTCTTGTGGATATTGTGGATTATGTGGACACTCTTATCCCATAACCGTATAAAAACAGGCAGATTCCCTTTGTTTTCTTGTGCTGCCTGTCCTTCTGCCCGACGCATGGTTTTTGTTATGTAAATCAAAAATCCACAGAGCCCTCAACGCCTGTTTGTTGAAAACTCTGTGGATATTGTGGATAACTTATTGTCCCAGGAGCTTTTCCCCCACTTTTACGATATCGCCGGCACCCATAGTTATCAACAAATCACCGTTTACACATTTTTTTAAAAGAAATGTCTCGATTTCATCAAAGCTTGGAAAATAGTGGGTATCTGTCCCCAGCGCGGCAATCTTTTCTGCCAGGAGCGCGGAGCTCATTCCCAGGGTATCTGTCTCACGGGCCGCATAGATATCGGCAAGCACCACATGGTCGGCTGCCGAGAGCGCCCTTGCAAAATCCTCCAAAAGAAGCTTTGTCCTCGTATACGTATGGGGCTGGAACACGCACCAGACCTCTCTGTGCGGGTAATTTTTCGCCGCCGAGAGCGTTGCCGCGATCTCCTGCGGATGGTGCGCATAGTCGTCGATCACCGTCACGCCGCCAATCACGCCCTTTTTCTCAAACCGCCTGTGTGTACCCGAATACGCGAGAAGTCCCTCACGGATCACCTCGCCCCGGACTCCAAGCTCGTGAGCCGCCGCAATGGCTGCCAGGGAATTATAGACATTGTGAAGCCCGGGTACCTTGAGCGAAATCGTTTCCATGCGGGTCCCGTCCACAAGAAGCGTATAAGACGCGCAGGCCCTCTCGTCAAAAACGATATCGGCCGCACTGTAACGGCTCCTTTTCGGATCGCTTCCGACCGAAATGACCCGGATCGGAAGTCCCTCATAAAAATATTCCGGGTCCCGAATGTCGCTGTTGAGAATCAGCGTCCCTCCCTTTGGCAAGAGCTCCACAAAGCGCCGGAATGAATGGCGGATGTCGTCAATGTCCTTAAAAAAGTCCAGATGATCCGCCTCGACATTCAAAATAATCTCCATCGTCGGGAAAAACGAAAGAAAGCTGTTGGTGTACTCACACGCCTCCGTGACGAACAGCTCCGGACCGCCGACACGGATATTGCCGCCGATCGAATCGAGCATCCCGCCGACCGAGATCGTCGGATCCTTCTTCGCCGCCATCAAAATCTCCGTCAGCATCGAGGTCGTCGTCGTCTTTCCGTGCGTGCCGGATACGGAAACAGACTGCCTGTAATTTTTCATGAGCTGCCCCAAAAGCTCGGCGCGTGTCAAAATCGGCACGCCACCTTTTACAGCCGCAGCAAATTCCGGGTTATCGGCGTGTACGGCCGCCGTATAGACTGCCGCGTCGATCCCCTCTGTTATATTTTCTGCACGCTGCCCGTAGACTACACGGGCTCCGTGCTCTGTCAGCCGTCTTGTGAGCTCGGACTCTCTGGCATCCGATCCCGATACCGTAAAGCCCTGTTCTAAAAGGACCTCGGCCAGGCCGCTCATGCTGATGCCGCCGATTCCGATAAAATGGATATGGCCCGGCTTTGTAAAATCGATCTGATACATGTGTTTCTCCTCTCGGATTCCTACCTTTAGTATATGCCGCAGAGCGTACACTGCGCTTTTTTAAGCCTTCCGGCCACAGGTCCTTCGCCTATTAAACGCTTACGCCGCAGCCCTCCCGCCGAACAGGACGCGTTTATACCGCAAAAGTGCTGTCAAAAGAAGCTGTCCTAAGACACCGACCGCCAGAATCTCCCCGATCCCGATCGTCACCATCATAAACCCGATCATGTCCGGGGAACCGTACGCATACCGGAGCACCCACGGGATCAGAACCACATTCGAAAGGATCGGAGGAAGGGATACAAGATAGCGGTTTTTCCGCACTGCATAGCTTCCTAACGCCCCGATGAGTGTCGCAAGGCTTCCGAATATCACGTCAAGCACCGCCGCGGACCCTAAAAGATTCGCAAGCAGGCAGCCGATAAACAGCCCTGGAACGGCAGCCGGCGTAAAATAGGGCAGAATGCAGAGCGCCTCAGAGATCCGAAACTGCACGGGCCCGAAACTGATCGGTGCAAATACCAGGGTAAGCGCCACATAAACGGCCGCGATCGCCGCCCCATACACCATATGCCACAGTGCCTTTCCGTCACCGAATAACAGTACATAGAGCGGGCTTCTTGTCTTTTCTTTCTTCATATTCCGTTTTCTCCTTTAGTTTTGTTGTTTTGCCTCTCGGCCCGATGAGGAAGGTCTCGAACTCACCGGTCTCTGGCACAGATGCTACTATAGCACATGCCTGTCGAAAATGCAAGCGTGCGGCTTACGGCTTCCCTGCGCCTACAAAAGTCCCTGGATCAGAATTACCAGAATTAACACCGGTAGCACGTAGCGCAGATAGCCCTTTAAGAGCTTCGAATCCGGAAGTCTAAGCCCCTCTCCTTCGTTGGCCTCCGCCAGATACCGGTCGTAGCCCCAGCCCCATTTTGTGACGCAGAAAAGCAGATATACGAGGGAGCCTAATGGCAGAAGCAGATTGCTGACCAAAAAATCCTCGCTGTCCAGCACATCCCGGCCGCCGATTAAATGCAGCCCGCTCCAGAGATTGTAGCCGAGCACGCAGGGGAGGCTCGCGAGAAGAATCAAGACAAAATTGATTCCAACCGCCTTCTTCCGGCTCCATCCAAAGTTGTCGATCCCGCAGGCGATCAGATTCTCAAACACCGCGATCACGGTCGAAAAGCTCGCAAAAGTCATAAAAAGGAAAAATAAAGCTCCCCAGAACCGGCCTCCGGCCATGTTGACAAACACATTCGGCAGCGTGATGAAAATAAGCTTCGGCCCCGCATCCGGCTGCACGCCAAAGGAAAAGCAGGCCGGGAAAATAATGAGCCCCGCCATCAGCGCCACAAACGTATCCAGCGCACAGATGCGCACCGCCTCGCCTGTAAGCGTATGCCGGCTGGACATGTAGCTCCCGAATATCTCCATGGCGCCGATTCCCAGACTCAGCGTGAAGAACGACTGGTTCATCGCCGCCATGATCACCGTGCCATACCCGGTCTCGGCTGCCCGTGAAAAATCAGGCAGCAGATAAAAGGCCACACCCTCCCTGGCCCCGGACAGCAGAAGGCTGTGCAGCGCCAGAACAAGGATCAGCGCCAAAAGTGCACACATCATCCATTTCGTGATCCGCTCCAGGCCTCCCTGCAGCCCTGCGCTGCAGACAAGGAAGCCGACCGCAACGGTAAGCACCATCCAGGTTCCCATCTCCCATGGGTTTCCTAAAAGCGCCTCAAACACGCCCCCTGCCGCGCCGGAATCGAGCCCGTTAAACGTGCCCGCCGCAAATTTGAAAAAATATCCGAGCATCCAGCCCGAAACCGTTGTGTAATACATCATCAAAAGATAGCAGCCCGCCATGCAGAACCAGCCGTGGATATGCCAGCGGCTCCCCGAGGGTTCAAGCGCCCGGTAAGCCCCCACCGCGCTTTTCTTTCCGGCGCGCCCTACGGCAAGCTCCATTGTCAGAACCGGCACGCCCATGCAGAGCAAAAACAACAGGTAGAACAGGACGAATACGCCGCCCCCGTTTTCTCCCGCCACATAAGGGAACCTCCACACGTTTCCGATTCCGATCGCACACCCGGCACTGACCAAAAGGAAGCCAAGCCGGGAGCGGAAATTTTCTCGATTCATCTTTCTTTCTCCTATTTTTGTATATTTTTTATTTGGGCTCCTGCCTCTGCCCGTTCCCGGCGCTGCTGCCAGTGGTATAAAAGCATTGTTAGAGCCCCTGCCCCGATCCCGTCGATCAGGACATCCGAAACACGGCCCGCCCTTCCCGGGACGAAAATCTGGTGGATCTCATCCGTACAGGCATAAAAGAGTGTCAGCGAAAATGCCCTTAAAGGCCATTTTTTCCCTCTCAGCCCGGAGCCATATAGCCCGAGCAGGATCGTGCCGCAAAAGATCACGTATTCTGCCATATGTGCCGTCTTCCGGACCGGCAGGCTTAATCGTTCGCACCAGGCCTGCACGCTATCCTGCCCCGTGTCGAAAAGCCGCGTTGCATCGGCGATCCGCAGGAGGAGCCGTGTCACGGAATCACTCGTCTTTGTGGACGCCGCGGCAGGCTGCGCAGAAAACCCGAATATCAAAGCCGCCATTCCGATGGCCGGAAGCCACATCAAAAGCATTCGTCGGCGCGCCCGATTCGCCCTTTGCTTTCTGTAAAAATCCATGGAAATGCCCGCCTCTCCTACCGGATCTGAGAGAGGATCGACGGGTCCTTGATCTTTGTATCCTCTGCAAACAGCAGGATCTTCGACATGATCTCCGCCGTCTTCGGATCGTCATCCACAAACGGCAGGAACAGACGGCCGCGTTTTTGCGAGTGGACCGGCACCACATACAGCATCGCGTTTCCGAGCTGATGGACGACGCCGCTCCCCAAGTGCACCGTGTAGCGGCCCAAATGGCCGTCAATCACCGCATGGTTCCCCTCGAGGCGGACGTTTTTGATCCCGAACAGATCCAGATTGCACTCGACGATCGCCCGGCGCATCTCAACGGTCGAATGGCTGGTCTCCGGGTCCACGCCGCCGGCATGCGCGACGCTCACGGCTAGGTCCACATCCCGCATGACCTCGCTGTAGATCACATCGGGAACATCTCCAATCCGAATTGTCTCAAAGGTTTTCCGGTTTGTAAAGACCACATATTCCAACGTCGGCGCCTCGATGTCACTCGGCGAAAACCAGTCGGCCATCGCGTAAATCCTGGCAACGATATTTTCCTTATAGTAGATCTTTTGAAGTCCATCTTCATAATCGGCCACCCATCTGCGGCTTTTTAACGCTCCCACCGTCTTCTGCGGCTGGATTTGGTTCCCCGCAAACATGAGAGAATGATCCTTTAAAAGCTCCTCCGGAAGCTTCACGTACAGCTCACGGAACACCTGTTTGAAGGGCTGGCAGAGCCGGCGTTCAAACAAAAGCTTCTGCCAGTCATGCCACTCGCCACTCTCATAGAGGTCGAACGGATGCGCGATCAAAAGGAAGGCATCCCCAGAAAGCTTTTCAAGCGCTCCGGTCCGGTCCGAAAGTCCCTTTTCTGTGAGGAAGCCGAACCGGCGTTCCTTCCCCTCCCCGGCCGTCATAAATACGAGCGGCTCTAAGATCGGCCGCACCACCGGATTCCTCCCGAGCGCCCAAAGTTCCCACGCCTCAAAGGCCGTCCGGTCCTCCATGGCCTGCTCTAACATAAGCCGGGTCCGGCTATACTGCTCCTTTAACTGCTTATGCATCGCCTGGTATTCCAGCACCAGGGCGTTCTTTTTCTCCTTGGCCGGCACCGACTTTAACGCCTTACCGTCCCTTTGGCACAAAAGCGCGGATTTCCCCGTCTCATCCACAAACAGGCGGATCTGGGCCCCGCTCTCTCCAAGCGGCTTCCATTCCAGATACGCTTCCAGATCCTCGGTAAGCTTCGTCTCCATGCGCAGCGTCAGCCGCATCACGTCGGTAAAGCCCGCATTGACGCTTAAGTTTCTGAGTGCCAGCTCCACGGCCCGTCCCTCGCTGGCCCGTCTCTGGGAGCCGAAGCTTCTGCTCTCCTTTTTAAAACGCTGGATGAACTGATAGCGCTCCAAAAGCTCATCCTCCCGCCGAAGCCGATCCGCAGACAGAGGCAGAAGGGAAAGGCTCATCAAAAGATCCTTGTTGCGTTTGGCTACAATCTCCTCTGTCAGCTCGGCAAACGTCACATTCCCGAGAGCCGCGTCGGCATATTTACGCGCCCTGGCATGGGCCGTCCCGCTTGAGGAGTATTTTGCCGCATCGTATAAAAGCTTGAAATCCTTCTCGCCAAGCTTTTCATAGGCCTCAAAAAACCAGTGGACGTCAAAGGCTCCATCTTTTAGCTCCTCCGGCGAAAGCGGTGTGTATTTGGCGACCATGGAGGTGACAAACTCGTCCATCTTCTCACTGGTGTGCGCCATGAAATAATAGCAGCCGCTCTGGAAGCCCGGGACCTTTAAATATTCCTCGAACATCGGGATCCACTGCTCTGCGTACATGGCGACCTCAACAAGCCGCTTTTTCGTGATGCTGCTTCCCTTCAGCGCCTTTTTCAGATCGGCAGCTGTCTCTCCGGGCGCGGGGCAGCACACCTTCAAAAGATGGCTTAAGACGACTCTGCGGCTGGTTCGTTCGGCCCCGTAGGCATAATTGCTCCGGTACAGCGTATCCTGCCCCAGTGCGTTTAAGATGCGCACCAGCGTGCCGATGCCGTACACCACACGAATGGAAGAAATATGGAAGGAGAACGGCGTCTCCTGCTCGCCGCGCACCAGCTCCACCGCCAGCACCAGAGGCACTAACTCCCGGTACAGCTCATGTGCAAAGGCCATCTCCGGCATCTCATCCCCGATCGTGTCAAAGCGGTACTTTCCATCCACACGTTCGATCCGGTTCGGACCGAAAAACCGATCGACATCCGCTGGCCTGGCTTCCCGGAAGGAGAGCGCCCCCTTCTGCTCGACGGTCGTGACCGGTGCGAGAAGCTCTCCGATATTTAAAAATGTAAATACCGCTTTATAAAACTGCTCCTTATCCCAGAAGCCCCGCCGCCAGCATTTCACATAATCCCGCATGGACAGATACGGGGAGCGGATATAGCCGCCCTGCTGGCTTTTCGCCTCTTTGTCCTGCTCCAGGATCCGGTTGTAGCGCTCCTGCAGGAGAAAACGCAGCGTAAACGCACTGTCCCAGTCCTCCTCCCCGGCAAGCCCCATCCAGCTTCGCATCTCATTAAAAATCGGGAGCTCTGCCGCCCGGCGTTTTACGGTCTCGATTGTCCCGTTCCAGCGTTTCTGGTCGATCTGATAGACCGCCTCCGCATCATCCATGACCTCCAAAAGCCTGGCCGTCCCAATCAGTCCCCAATGGGCCAGCAGGGAATCCGGGACGTACTGGCGGAACAATACATCGACCACAGTCGATGCCTGCGTCCCGAACCGCAAGCCCTGCACCAGCTCCCTAAACGGCGGCTTCTTTAAAAGTCCCTTTCCGAATACCTTTTTGTAAAGCGCGGCATTCTTCTCATAGGCCCCTCTCCCGTGGCGGCATCTCTCGTACAAAAACATCTCCAGAAGGAGTCCCGGCGTCTGAATCTCCTCCCTGTAAAAGTTTTCCCAGAGCTCCTGAAACGGATACTCGTCCAGCGGCTTTAGATCGGGCGTATCGGCCCGTTTCCATCTGCACCGGTCAAGCCGGGTCCCCAAAAGTAGCTCGTCTCCGTACGCATTCGTATATTCTAACGTCTGGTTCTTTTCGATCAGCGCATTTAACCTAGTCAGGGCGCGGATGCAGGCCGCCTCGCCGCAGGAAAACAGATCCGCCGCTTCGCTTTTCTCCGCTTTTACGGGCGGCAGCGTCCACTCCCGCTTCGGATCATACAGGCCGAAGCCAGGCGTGTTTAAAATATCCTGCGCCTCGCTCCCTTCGCCGATTAACTCCTTTAACAACACCTGTTCCTTCGCCGTCGGCTCCCCAAGCGTCTGCAAAAGCGGTTTCAGGGCGGCAAACTCCGCCTCGTTTTTCTTCTTGGCCCGCAGCGCTAACTCCAACGCGCCCATATGGCATTCCTCGGACTTCTCCTGAAGCAGCCGCCCCACACAGGCGCGAAGCTCCTTGGGCCCCTGGCGCTCTAAAAGAGAAAGCGTCTGGGAGCGCCCCTTTTTGTATTTCAGATTCCTCTCAATCCGCTCATAGTCGCAGTCCGTAAGTTCCATGTCCTCCACAAGCTTAAACGCCGCGCACATGGTCCACTCCTCCGGATTATGCAAAAGATCAAACAGGATCTCCTTCTTTGCCGGCGTATCCGGGCGGTACAGAAGCACTCGGGCCGCCACGGCCCGGGAGGCTGCGCTGTAGGTCTCCCCCTGGCCGATCACCGGGACCAGGGCGGCCGCCTCGTCCAGATATTCTTTATCCTGCAGCATCCATGCCAGGCAGCATAAGCGCACAGCCAGATCCGACCGGCTTAGTGAGACCTGATACCAGGGGAAAATGCACGGGTCAAGAATAAGCCCCTTCTTGGGGAGCCCCTCATAGAGCTTCTTTAAAATCTCATAGAGCCTGCGCGCCTCCGCCTCATCCGCAAAGCCTTCATGAAGCGGGAGCTTTTTAGGCGGAACCACCTTCGCATCCCGCGCGGAATAATACGACTGCTCGTTTCCAGCCGGCTTGACAAGCTCCCTGAGTTTCCAGCCCTCCTCGGCCATAAAGCCGGGCATGAAGCAGGCCGCAAGCTCATAGTCGTCCGGGTACCGCAAAAGGACCTCCTTGGCCGTCTGCATTTTTAAGTCCGCCTGCTGCAGGGAGCGATTAAAGTAGGAAGCGGTCATTTTCTGGTTCTTCGTCCCGTATCGAACCAGGGAAAGCTCCGCGTCGATCGCCTCCTGCGCGTCATAAAAGCCCAAGCCCCAGAGTGCACAGCTGATCGCAACCGAATCATTCGTCTTTAACTGTTCCGTGCAAAAGGTCCGATCCCGCACGCACTGCCCCATGAGCCGGACTAGCTTCTCCGTGAGTCGGTCCACACTGTTTTCGTTAAAGATCCCGATCCACGTCGAAACGGCTCTCTTAATCGACGAATACCGGATCAGGTTGTTGTCCTCAATCACCTTGAATAAGGAAAGGAACGCCTCCGGGCGGCCCGCATCCATGCTCTCGCACACAGCCTGCCTCGCCCCCTCCTGGAGTCTGGCCGCGAGCAGGAAGTCTCCGAGCAGCTTGTACATGTCCTCCCGTTTGCATTTGATGAGCCCCAAGATCAGCTCCCGGCTGATCATTGCCGTATTCCCTTCTCCAAGCAGGATATCCCGCACCGCCTGCAGCGTCTCCTCGTTTCCCCGATCGAGCTGCGCCGCCAGGATCCCGCTGTACTGCCAGTATTCCGTCCTCGCATGGTCATAAATCTCCGGCTCCACCTCGCCTGTCAGAAGCTTCGCCAGGGAGCCGCCGTAAAAATCCAGCCGCGAATAGGCCCACATAAGGCGAATGGCCGGCTGGACGAACGGTACATAGCTTTTGGAGCGCACCGAGCGCCTGTACCAGCCCGCGGTAAACTGGAACTGATTCATCTCATCAAGTGCATAGAAAAACTCCTCCTGCTGCTCCTTCGGCACGCAGACGGCCACAAGGCCAGATAGTCGGCCCTTAAAAAGAGCGCTCAAGGTTCTGTATGTCCCCTGCCGCAAAAGCTCTGTCAGCCATTCCGTCGATTTCGTGGAGATCCCGTTTCCCGTCCCGGGAAGCAGCTCCTTTTCTGCGGCGGTAAGCCCCGTCGCCTGGCCTCTCACCCGGTTCACCCAGGTCTCTCTCAGCTTACTCCTTGTCTGATAGGTAAAATCCGCCATCGTTTCTCCTTTCTACAGCCCGGACAGCATGGCCAGTCTGATAAAGGTAAACACCATCCCGTCCCTCCAGGGTATTTCCTCGTCTAACCCGGTAAGCTCCGTCTCATCCGCAAAAATCCGGTAAATTCCATCCAAAAAGCTCTGCAGCGCATTTTCCTCCGCCGCTTCCAAATCTGCGTCGTTTCCGCCGCGCAGCCCGAACGCCACCTTTCCGGCCTCTGCCTTCTCCTTGATTTCCTCCTTTGTCAGATATGGGAGAAGCTGGCCTGTGTCCTTTCTCTCATTATACTCCCGCACGCCAAGCTCCACAAGCTCCAGGACCAGCTCCCGTACATTCTCCGGTCTCTTGGGGAGCACATAAGCAGTCGGCTCCACGCCGCCCCTCCTTTGCTTCCACAGTTTTTTCATCCGAACCTGAACCGTATACAAATCTTTTCCTCCCTGCCGTATAGACTGTAAATACTTTTTTCCCATTATACTAAGAAACCGGCCGGCATACAAGGATATATTTCCTGTATGCCGGCCGGTTATCTGTACATTACTGTGAACAGCAACATCTGTATTCTTATGCCCCTGCAACCGCCTCACTCATGGCCTTCACGTAGTTGCTGACATGCAGCACACAGTCCCTTCCGTATTCTCCGCACAGTTTCACGATCGCCGAGCCGACGATCACGCCGTCGGATAACGACGCCATCCGCGCCGCCTGCTCCGGCGTCGAAATCCCGAAGCCGACTGCACAGGGGATATCCTTCTCCTCCTTCACAAGGCGCACCATCGCGCCGATGTCGGTCGTGATCTCGCTTCGCATGCCGGTCACGCCCAGCGACGAGACACAATATACAAAACCGGATGCTTCCTTCGCGATCATACGGATGCGCTCGTGTGAGGTGGGCGCGATCAGGGAGATCAGATCGATCCCGTGCCGTCTGCAGACGCCGTCGAACTCCTCTTTTTCCTCGAACGGCACATCCGGGAGGATCAGCCCATCCATGCCAAGCTCTGCCGCCTGCCTGACAAAACGCTCGGTTCCATATGAAAAAACCACGTTGGCATAGGTCATAAATGCCAGCGAAATCTGCGTATGTTTCCGGAGTCTTGCCACCATATCAAAAATCTTGTCGGTCGTAACGCCGCCTGATAAGGCGCGCAGATTCGCTGCCTGGATCACCGGCCCTTCGGCTGTCGGGTCGGAAAACGGGATGCCAAGCTCGATCATGCCGGCTCCCGCCCCGGCCATCGCATATACCAGCTGCTCCGTCACCTCCAGGGACGGATCCCCGCAGGTAATAAACGGGATAAACGCCTTTTTACCGGCGAACACATTCAAAATCTTACTCATACAGCTCCTCCCCTCTGTAGCGCGCAATCGCGGCACAGTCTTTATCACCCCGGCCGGATAGATTGACGACAAGAATCCGGTCCTTTTCCATCTGTGGCGCGAGCTTCATCGCATAGGCGACGGCATGGGCGCTCTCGATCGCGGGAATGATCCCCTCGGTCCTTGACAGATATTCAAACGCGTGGACCGCTTCGTCATCGGTAACCGCCACATACTGAGCCCGGCCCGTATCGTAAAGCTCGGCATGCTCCGGCCCGACGCCCGGATAATCGAGGCCCGCAGAGATCGAATAGACCGGCGCGATCTGTCCGTACGCGTCCTGGCAGAAATAGGATTTCATGCCATGGAAAATGCCGATCCGTCCGGTCGAGAGAGTGGCCGCCGTCTCCGCCGTATCGATGCCGCGGCCTGCCGCCTCGCAGCCGATTAGCTTCACGCCTGGATCCGGGATAAAATGATAGAATGCGCCGATCGCATTGGAACCGCCTCCCACACAGGCCAAGACCGCATCCGGAAGCTTTCCCTCCTTGTCGAGGATCTGCTGCCGGATCTCCTTCGAGATCACCGACTGGAAATCACGCACGATGGTCGGAAATGGATGCGGTCCCATGCAGGAGCCCAGCACGTAATGTGTATCCTCGATCCGGTTCGTCCATTCCCGCATGGTCGCCGATACTGCATCCTTTAATGTCCCGGTTCCTTCGGAGACCGCATGCACCTTGGCCCCCAAAAGCCGCATACGGTAGACATTTAACGCCTGCCGCTTCGTGTCCTCCTCGCCCATGAAGACCTCGCATTCCATCTCCATCAGGGCCGCCGCCGTCGCCGTTGCCACACCATGCTGGCCGGCCCCGGTCTCGGCGATCACACGCGTTTTTCCCATCCTTTTTGCCAAAAGCACCTGGCCCAGCACATTGTTGATCTTGTGGGCTCCCGTATGGTTCAGATCCTCGCGCTTTAAATAGATCTTCGCACCGCCAAGCTCCTTTGTCATGCGGCCGGCATAGTAAAGCCTGGACGGCCGCCCCGCATACTCGTTTAAAAGGCCGGCAAGCTCCGCGTTAAACTGCGGATCAGCCTTATAATGGTCATACGCCTCCTCCAGCTCCCTGACCGCGTTCATTAACGTCTCAGGAATATACTGCCCGCCGTGGATCCCGAATCTTCCTTTCTTCATTCCTGCCTCTCTTTCTGCCCGTAAAATTCCTTTAATACGGGATATATCCTTTTATAATCTTCATAAAGTCTGTCGTAAAGCTCCTTTTCGCCCGCTCCCGGCTTATAGACCGTACAATGTCCCTGTACTGAAAGCGCGTCGATAAATTCCCCGTAATCCCGGATCCGGCCGTCTTCCAGGAAAACCGCCGCCGCTGTCGCAAGCGCCGGCAAGAGCGCGGGCTCCCGGTATACATGGATCTCCTTCCCCATAACGCCACAGAGGATCCTGCACCAGGCCTCCTCCCTGGCGCCTCCTCCGATCAGCGTAAGCTTTTTAGGCGTTCTCCCGAGCCGCTCCAATCCCTGCCGGATCGAATACGCCACTCCTTCTAACGCACTTCTTGCGAGATCGGCTGCCGTCGTCTCCTGGCCAAACCCCAGATAACCTCCACGGACCCTTTCATCCATGACTGGGAAACGCTCCCCACACAGGTAGGGCAGGCAGAAAACGCCGTGGCTTCCCGGCATGCTTTCCTTTAAAAGCGCGGAAATGTATGCATAATCAGCCTCTCCCTTCTCTCTCGAAAACACCTCAGCCAGGAATCTGTGCACATTGCCCCCGTTAAAAAACGGAACCACATTGATATATTTTTCCGGCTGCATCGCCGCCAAGTTAAAGCCGCCTCCCGCGCTCTCCATCCAACCGTCCGAGACGGCCGCCACCCAGCTGGAGGTGCCGAGGTTTATGTTATACTCCCCGGCCGAAAGGATCCCGCTTGCGAGAGTCGTAGCCCCCGCGTCGCCTGTGCCCACATATACGCCGGTCTTTTCGGAATAGCCGAAGCACCGGGCGGCGTGCGGACTGATAAAGCCGGCCCGGGTATGGGCGTAATGGATTTCGGGAAGCCGACTTGGAGCGATCCCTGCAAGCTCCAAAAGCCTGGGCGACCAGCTCTTTTTAGAAAGTTCCATCGCCCCGGCCGTCGAGCAGGCCGTCACATCGCCGACATAGCGGCCCGTCAGCCGGCCAATCAGGTAATCCTTGGGGCTGATCAGGAATTTTTCCGTCTTTTTGTAACGCTCCGGCTCGTTCTCCTTGATCCACAAAATTTTGGCAAGCGGCATGGAGCCGTCAAAATGATTGCCTGTTATGCGCGATATATACGCCTCCCCCGCCCGTTTCAAAATCTTCTCCGCCTGAGCCGCGGCCCGGCCATCCGAATAAAGGATCGCGTTCCCCAAGGCATTTCCCTCCTCATCCACGGGGATCACATCCTGCATCTGGCCCGAAAAAATAACCGCTTTGATCTCCTCGCGCGGAAGCTCCTTTAAGATCCGTCTGGAGATTTCAAGAAACGCCCCCTCCCACTCTCTCGGATCCTGCTCGTGGAAGCCGCCGTTTTCGATCGTGGAAAGCCCGGCGCTGTCCGTATAGGCCACGCTTTTGTCCTCCCGGACGACCACCGCCTTGACGGCTGTCGTCCCGATATCAAACGTTGCTGTCAGCATGCTTTTCACTCCTTTGCTCCGATTTTCTGAACGATCACCGCCAAAATGATGATTCCCCCTGTGAGGATGTTCTGCAAAAAGCTCGGTATTAAAAGAATCGTGAGTCCATTCGCCAGGACTGCCAGGACCGCCGCACCGATCAACGTCCCTCCGACGCAGGGTACGCCGCTTTTTGACACGGTGCAGCCGATAAAAACGGCGGCGTATGCCTGTAAAAAGTATCCCTGGCCGGCCGTCGTATTGGCGGAGCCGACCCGCGAGGCGACCAGCGCCCCGGCAAGCCCGGCCACGGCCGCGCAAAGAGAAAAGGCTAGGAGACGGCAGGAAAAAATCCGGATCCCCGCGATCCTGGCAGCCTCCACATTCCCCCCGACCGCGTAAAGCCTGCGGCCCGCCGGCGTATGGCCCATGAACGCATACGCCGCCAGATAAAGACCCGCGGCCGCCAACGTGATAAACGGGATCCCGGCAATCCGTAGGCTCCCCGGAAGCGTAAACGCCTTCGGAATCCCGTTAAAAACCGTCGTGCCTCCGGTCAGACCATAGATGACGCCGTCCAGCACGGTTCCCAGCCCGAGCGTCGTGATAAAGGACAGGATCTTAAACCGCGCCACTAAAAAGCCGTTTACCCATCCGACCAAAAGGCAGGCCGCCACTGCCGCCAAAAAGCAGGCCGCGACGGGAACGCCCCGTATGGAAAGCAACGCCGCCAGAACGCCGCCTAAGCTTACGCTGCTTCCGACGGACAAATCAAATTCATTGATCGTCATCACAAAGGTCGCTCCCAGCGCCACCAGGGCAAGCGGGGCCATCTGCCTTGTAAGGTTCAGGAAATTTTTCATGGTCAAAAACGACGCCGGCCGCAGGCAGCCAAAGACCGCAAGGATGGCAAAAAATGCCGCGATCGTCCCATAATTTTTAAGACTTCGTCCCCTCATACCGCTTTTCTCCCTTCTTCCGTTCCATAGCAAAGGGCCAGCACCTCCTTGGGGCTCAGCCGGCTATTTTTCAACCTTGCCACGATCGTCCCGGCCGCCATGACCGCTACCTCGTCGGCGATTTCAAGAATCTCCGTCAGATCCGACGAGACAAAAACAACCGCACAACCCTTCTTTGCCTCCGCCTGTAAGAGCCGGTGAATCTCCTTACGGCTCGCCACGTCTACGGCCTGCGTCGGCTCGTCGCAGAGCCAGACGGAGGGCTCTGTCAAAAGCGCCCGGGCAAACACCGCCTTCTGCTGGTTCCCACCAGAAAGCTCCTCCACCGGCTGCGAGAGTCCCATGCATTTGATTTTCAAAAATTCCTGCATTTTCTCCGCCGCCGCGGCGGCCTCTCCTGTAAGGAAGCGGCCCCGCCTGGAAAACCGGCCGATAGAGGCGAGCACCATATTGTCAAACAGGGAACCGCCGTTTATTAATGCTTTTCCCCGGCGATCCTCGCAGATAAACGCCATACCGTTTTCCACCGCCTTAGACGGCGAGGACTTTTTAATCCCCCTGCCGTTTAAAACCACCTCGCCGGACTTTATCCTGCGGCACCCGTATATGCATTCTAAAAGCTCCGTACGTCCGCTTCCGCAAAGCCCGAAGATGCCTGTAATCTGTCCCGCGGGGGCCGTTAGGGAGACATTTTTTACGATGCCATCCCTTGAAGAAAGGGCACGCACCTCCAGCGGCCTGGCCTCCCTGCGGCAAGTCTCTTTCGCGGTATTTCTTCCCCCTTCCTCCTGCCTTTTAGGCTCTCTCTCAGGCTGCCTTGTGAGCATTCCACTCATGTGCCCGATCAAAAGCTCCTTAGTCGCGTCTTTGGTATCCAGGACCGCGGCCGTCTCTCCGTTTCTTAGGACCGTGATCCGGTGTGTCAGGGAGAGCACCTCCTCCAGCCTGTGGCTTACATAAAGGATTGCCGTTCCTTTTGCCGCAAGCCGTTTCATGACGTCAAACAGCATAGCCGTCTCCCTGTCGGAAAGCGACGCCGTCGGCTCGTCAAGGATCAGCAGCCGGCATTCTCCCAGTATGGCTCTGAGGATCTCGACACATTTTTTCTGCGGCGGTCTAAGCTCCATGACCGGCGCCTGCAGATTTACCTCGATGCCAAGCTCGGCCGCCTTCGTCTCGGCCTCCTGCCGCATCACGTCCCAAAGAATGCGGCCGTTTTTGGTCGGATAAGGCCGCCCCAGCCAGATATTTTCAACGCCGGAAAAGGCCGGAACCAGCATATTCTCCTGGTACAGGATACGGATTCCAAGCGCCCGGCTTTGGGCGGCCTCAAGCCGTCCGGACAGGGGCTTTCCCTCCCAACATATTTCTCCGCTGTCGGCCCCGTAAACGCCGCCCAGTATCTTGATCAACGTCGATTTACCCGCTCCGTTCTCCCCCACTAAGCCATGTATCTCCCCGGCCTTTAGAGACAGCCCCATCTGTTTCAGGGCATATACGCCGTTAAATTGTTTATCCAGCCCTGTCGCTTCTAACAGCATGCTTCGCCTCCCCAGAGCGTGTTTTGCCCTTGTCTTTACTCCACGTCCCCGGCCGTGACCAGCTCGGCCGGTGTATAAACCTCCCCCGGCTCGAGCGGCTCGCCGTTAAAGTATTTCTCCAGCCCGCCGCATACGAGCTCTGCCATCCCCTCAAAATTCTGCCGGACAGTCGCCTTGAGGTTTGAGCCCTCCCGGATCATCTGAACCGCCTGCTCGTTTCCATCCACACCGGTCACAAGCACCTCGCTCCGGCCCGCCTCCGCAAGCGCCCTGGCTGCTCCGATTGCCGGCTCATCCCACGCAGCAAAGACCGCGGTGATGGAGTCCTTTTGGGAATTGGCCGTCAGAAGATTTGCCATGATCTCCTGCGCATCGTTGATCGGCTGCTCGGCCGGGACATGCTGCTCGGTGATGAGCGTAATGTCCGGATATTCCTTTAAAAGCTCGTCAAATGCCTCACAGCGCTTGACGACTCCCGGATGCGGCCTGTGCGTCAGCGCGATGACCGTCCCCTTTTTCCCCATCAGATCTTCAAACAGATACCGCACGATCTGCTCGCCCATCTGATAATTGTCGCTGGTCGCGTTGAGCTGCATTCCCTCGATAAAGCCGCTGTCGCAGCCAAAGACCGGGATGCCTTCGTCAAACGCGTCCTGGAGCTGGTTTGCAACCTGGTTTGGGTCGGCGCTGACCAAGACGATCCCATCCGTCCCTGAAGCCACGACATCCTCGATCCGGCTCGCGAGCTCTGCAAAATCATTGGCCGTATCAATCACAAATACCTCGGCTCCGGCGGCCGTCAGCTTTTCCTCGATGTAGCCCGCCATCTGGTTTGTTGTGACTGAGGTCAGATACAGGGTCATGACGGAAATCTTTTTCCCGGCAAGTCCCTGTCCGTCCGTCGTCTCTGTCTGACTATCCCCGGCACTCTCTGCCGCAGACACCCCCGTCCCGGCTGTGGCCCCGGTTTTGCCGTCCTCCACCGAACAGCCGCTCAAAAGCAGACCCGCTGCACCAAGTATCGCCATTCCCTTTACGAGCTTTCTAAGTCTTCTCATAATCTGCTCCTCTCGTTTCCGAAGGCCAATGAATCAAACGTGTGCGTTTCGCATACGGTGTTTTTCCTGCAAGACAAAAAATCCCGGATGCAGACTTTTCGCTGCATCCGGGACGAAATTTTTCGTGGTGCCACCCGTTGTTCTCAGACCGGCCTTTAAACAAAAAACAGATATTTCACATCGGAAATATCTGCCACCAATCTGACTCATTTTCAGAGTACGGGGAATTTCTTCCCGATTACTCCTATCCTTTAACGCAGGAACCACGTCCCCAGCTACTCGTCTCCTTTCGCCTGGCGCCTCACAAACCCATTCCATAAAGAAGTCCATACCGCGTTTCCACCCCCGGCGGCTCTCTGTCATTTCCTTCCAAATGTACTCTTTTTGCTCATCGGCTTTCTCTTTTTATTTTTGAATGGTATAAAGGTAGCACAAATCGGGAGAATAGTCAATCCCTTTTTTATCCAACTTTTTCGTCCAAATTTTAAACGCTGCCTACAAAAAACCGGCCGGACTTCCCGCACCTTTCGTGCCAAGAAGTCCGGCCGGCATCAAGCAGCCGTTCCTTATTCCATCAATTTCTCCTCAAAAATCATCGCACTGTATGGTCCGACCTCCACGGTCATCATCCCGTCCTCGGCCGGATACGCCAGTTTCCCGACATTATATCGTTTCTCCCCCGTCTCCATGATCCTGTACATACAGGGGCCCGCCACCTCTACCTGCCAGACCGGAACCCGGACCCGGCGGCCGTGGCCTTCGCTGTTTACGATGACGACGCCTCGTTCCGCCTCGTTGAACCGGCCGTACGCAATCACACCGTTTTCCGCATTGAGCGCCTTAAACGAACCGGTTCGAAACGCCCGGTTCCGGTTGCGGATGCCGCTTAAGTATTTATGAAGCTCGACGATTTCCCAGTCCTCCCGGCCCCACGGATACGTACGCCGGCTGTCCGGATCCGTCCAGCCGCAAAGCCCCGTCTCATCTCCATAGTAGATCGTCGGTGCACCCGGCCATGTCATCTGGATGACAACGGCCGCATAAAAGATTCCATAATTAATTCCCATAGAAGCCGCCGCCGTCCCCATGGACTCCAGACGGCCTCTTGTCCCGTTCGTCCTGGTCAGAAAGCGTGAATGGTCGTGATTCGAGAGCTCGTTCATGGCCGACAAAAGCGACGCTTCCGGCATACGGCTCATTCCGCCCATCATGAAGCCAAAAAACGCCTGGCTGTTGTGATGCAGATGGTCGTTTTTGGCATCGCTGTGCTTTTCCATCCCTGTGAGGAACCACGAGACCGGCTCCATAAACGCGTCGTAGTTCATGACTGTGTCCCATTCGTTTCCCTGCAGCCATGGCTGCACGTCCCCGTAATGCTCGGCCAAAATCAATGCCTCCGGGTTCACCGCCTTGACCACACGCCTGAAATCCTGCCAGAACTTATGATTCATCTCCGGTGAATGCCCCAGATCAGCCGCCACATCAAGGCGCCAGCCGTCAATGCAGTACGGCGGCGACAGCCATTTTCTCGCGATGTCAAGGATATATTGGTACAGCCCCCTCGAGCCCTCGTAATTTAGCTTCGGCAGCGTATCGTGATCCCACCAGCCCTCATAAGAGTCGTTATTCGGCCAGCGCCAGTATTCCTCGTCGCGGAAGCGGAAAAAGCTCCGGTAGGGGCTGTCCGCACTCAGATACGCCCCCGGCTCATAGCTTCCCTCCTGCTCATAGATCCGCTCCCTGTCCAGCCATTTGTTGAATGAGCCGCAGTGGTTAAAAACGCCGTCTAAGATCACCCGCATGCCGCGCGCATGGATCGCCTCCACAAGCCGGACGAAAAGCGCGTCGCTCGCCTCCAGGTTCGCCTTGTCCGCCGTCCGCACCGCGTATTTTTTGGAATGGCTGTTGTCCCCCGTAGCGCTGTCCAAAAGCTCCCCGCAGTCCCTGACAATCGAACCGTAATGCGGATCAATATGCTCATAGTCCTGGCAATCGTACTTGTGGTTGGAGGGCGACACAAATACGGGACTCAAATAGATCACCTCGACCTTCAGACTCTGCAGGTAGTCCAGCTTGTCCAGGATCCCCTGCAGATCCCCGCCGTAAAAGCGGTACACATCCGGAACCGCAAGCTCCTCACTCCAATTTTCCACCCGTCTTACCGGGCTGCCAATATACAGGTATTCCCCGGTCTCCACATCATTTTCAGGATCCCCGTTGCAAAAGCGATCCACAAAAATCTGATACATAAGCGCGCCCTTTGCCCATGCCGGTACACGGAATCCCGGAATCATGCAAAAGGAATTCTCCGGCCGCAGATCCGTCGAAACGCCCAGCCGGTTAAACGTGCAGACATCCCTGCCCGCCGTGATCTCAAAATAGAAGCGTATGGAAAAATCAGGCACACGAAGCACCGTTTCATAGAAATCAAAACGGCCCTCTGTCCTTTTTATAAGCAATTCTCTCTTTACCTTTTCATGGTGGCAGACCAGATACACATGCTCTGCCTCGTCTTTCGCAGTCCGGAACCTGAGAGTCACCAGATCCTTGGCATCCGGCTCCTCGGGGCACCGGTAGCGAACCGTTTCATCACAAAAGAATGCTCCTCGATTCATAAGGAAGCTTCACCCCCTACTGCTATTATACTAGATATTTTTTCTTTTTGCATCTTTTTTTATAATTTTTCTAAGAACATAGTGACAGGAAAGCCGTAGACTGAATCGATACGAAGACAGAAAAAGGGCCGGTGGGGAATCACCGGCCCTTTTTCGGAAAAGGTATTATGTCTCTTATGGGGTATAGCAAAAACTATATAATGTATTGGGGGGTTACGAGTAGTACTATAGCATAGCTTCCCGCATAAGTGTGCACAAACTTTCATAAATATGAAAAAATCTTTTTGTTACTTTTCACTCTGCCCTGTTTTGTTTTAGTAAAAATTAACATTCGAAAACAAAAATATGTGTTTTCTTGTGTTTCTTTTGTACAAACGCAAAAAACTTTATTTTATTAAGGACTCTATACAAACAGTGCGTCAAACTCCTCTTGCCCGATTTTCTCCCTCTCGATCAGGAGCTCACAGCATGTATGGAGCACTCTCTCATGCTCTACGATGATCTTTTTCGCCTTTTCATAGCACTCGTCAATGATCCGTTTGATCTCCCTGTCGATCGCCGTTGCTACATCCTCGCCGTAGCTTCTGGTATGGGCCAGATCACGGCCGATGAAAACCTCGTCCTCGTCGCTGCCGTAATGGATCATGCCGACCCGTTCCGACATTCCGTACTGCGTCACCATGGCCCGCGCAATCGACGTGGCCTGCTTGATATCCTGAGAGGCGCCCGTCGTCACATCCTGGAAGATCAGTTCCTCGGCAATCCGGCCGCCCAGCGCCACCATGATGCTCTGCAGCATCTTTCCCTTTGTATGAAACACCTCATCCTGCTCCGGGAGCGGCATCGTATAGCCGGCTGCCCCCGTGCCGGTCGGAATAATCGAGATCGTATGAACCGGGCCCACATCCGGCAGCTCATGAAACAGAATTGCATGGCCGGCCTCATGATACGCCGTGATCCGTTTTTCCTTCTCGGAGATCACGCGGCTTTTTTTCTCCGCCCCGATCCCCACCTTTACGAACGCCCGCTCAATATCCCGCTGCATGATAAAACGGCGTTCCTCCCTGGCCGCCAGGATCGCAGCCTCATTTAACAGATTCTCCAGATCCGCCCCTGTAAAGCCCGCGGTTGTCTGCGCGACCCGCTTTAAATCCACATCATCTGCCAGCGGCTTTTCTTTGGAGTGAACCACAAGGATTTCTTCACGGCCACGGACATCGGGCCGCCCGACACCAACCTTTCGGTCAAAACGGCCCGGGCGCAGGATCGCCGGGTCCAGGATATCCACACGGTTCGTCGCTGCCATTACGATGATCCCCTCATTGACACCGAAGCCGTCCATCTCTACAAGAAGCTGGTTCAACGTCTGCTCCCTCTCGTCATGGCCGCCGCCCATACCGGTTCCCCGGCGCCTGGCAACCGCATCAATTTCGTCGATAAAAACAATGCAGGGCGCGTTCTTTTTGGCGTCTTCAAACAGATCCCTTACCCGGGAAGCGCCGACGCCGACATAAAGCTCGACGAAATCCGAACCGGAAATCGAAAAAAACGGAACGCCCGCTTCTCCGGCGACCGCTTTTGCAAGGAGGGTTTTTCCGGTTCCGGGAGGGCCCACTAAAAGGACGCCCTTGGGAATCCTGGCGCCCACATTCATATATTTCTTGGGGTTTTTCAGGAAATCGACGAGCTCCTCGAGCTCCTCCTTCTCCTCCGATAGCCCGGCCACCTTTTCAAAGTTGACCGAGTTGGTCGTGCTCATCCTGGCACGGCTCTTTCCGAAGTTCATCGTCTTGGCATTTGCTCCCCCAAGCCTCGCGTTCATATACATAAGCATAAAGCCGATCACAACCGCGGACAGACCGATCGGAAGCAGGATCGACATCAGATAATTCTCCTGCGGCACATTTTCCAGCCGATAATCAATCTTCCTTTCACTGAAAAGCCGCTCTGCCTGCCCCACATCGGAAACAGCGATCTCCCGGCGCGTCCCGTCTGTGGTTAAGATCGTCACGGTCCCGGTCGGCGCCTCTCTGTTCTGTTCGATCAACGCCTCCTTGACCGTCCCGTTCTCCAGCTCCATCATAAATTCCTGATGTGTCATTTCTTCGCTGAACAGGCTGCCGGACATCGGAAGCGCCATCAAAAGCGAGATAAGCGCCGATGCCAGCAAAATCAGCATGATTCCGCGAATAACCTGGTTCTGTTTCAACTGCGTGCCTCCTTCAATTACACTTCCACAACCCCGATATAAGGCAGATTGCGGTATTTCTGGTCGTAGTCCAGGCCGTAGCCCACTACGAATTCATCCGGAATCGCAAAACAGGTGTAATCTACCTGCACCTGCTTTTTGACACGGCGCTCGGGTTTGTCAAGCAGCGTGCAGAGCCGGATCGACGCCGGATTCCGTTTGTTTAAAAGCTCGAGCAGATACGAAAGCGTCCGTCCAGAGTCAATGATGTCTTCTACAATCAGAACATTCTTTCCGTCAAGCGGTTCATCCAGATCCTTGACAATCCGAACCACGCCGGAAGACTCCGTACCGCTCCCATAGCTGGAGACGGACATGAAATCAATGGAAACCGGAACCGTAAGCCGCTTTGCGAGCTCACAGGTAAAAAATACTCCACCCTTTAAAATGCAGATCAGGTGGATGCTTTGTCCCTTATAGTCTGCACTGATCTTTTCTGCTATCTCATTGATCCTTCTGTCTACTTCCTCCTCCGTCAGTAGCACACGAATCTTGTCCTCCATGACGCTTTTCTCCTTTGTCTGCTTTGATTTCGATGACTGTTTGAGTCTCCTCTGACAGCTTGTAGTAATCGCTGATCCGATACCCGACAATCCAGAGAATATGGCTTCCCTCCGCGAGCAGCAAGAGTCTGTCCCTCTCCCCGCGCGGTATCTTTTCATCCATGCAATACCGCCGGATCGTTTTTTTCTTTTCACCGATCAGGAAATAATCGCCGGTTTTTCTGGTCCGAAAAACTAACGTATCTTTTATTTTATCATAATCAAACCATTTCGTATACTGCTTTTTAGGAATTTCTGTCCCTTTTTCCCAGGCGAATATCCGCGTCCGGGACGGCGCAAACGGCTGCAGGGTACAGGGGACCTCCTCAGCCTGTCTGCGGACCGTTAGAGTCTCATAATCCCGTACTGCCACAAAACCGCCCGGAAGATCCACGCTCGCCCCGCCGCCCGGCCCTGTAAGACGCATAACCGAGCGGATATGACGCTCGGTTATGTCCTTTTTCCCGCAGGCGGCCCGGTCAAACAGCTCACGGACCACATACGACCGGATTATTTCCGGCTGTGCGTCAAAAAGCCTGACGGAAACGACGCATTGATCCCCCAGAAGCTTTTTTGCCTCGCTCTTAAAGTACACATCTGCCTGACCGGCAAGCCCAGCAAACCGCACAATATGGGAGACCGCCTGGTCATTGATCTTCTTTGTAACCCAGGGGAGCAGGACGTTTCGCAGCCGGTTTCTTAGATAGACGGTTTCCCGGTTCGTAGAATCCGTGCGCCACCCGATCCCCCTGGCCGATAAATATGCCTCGATCTCCTGTCTGGAAACCTCCAAAAGCGGCCGGATAATGTTCCCTCTGACCGACGGGATCCCGGCTAAGCCCGCCAGACCGCCTCCGCGGAACAGATTCATGAGCACGGTCTCGGCCTGGTCATCCTTGTGATGTGCCGTGGCGATGCGGTTTAAGGAAAGCTCTCCTGCGGCCCGTTCTAGGCAGGCATAGCGGAGGCTGCGGCCGGCCTCCTCCACGGACATCCCTTTCTCCTTTGCATAGGCTGCCACATCCTTCCTTTCCACTTTAAGCGGGATCGCAAGGCGCTCACAGAGCGCCCGCACAGATTCCTCATCCTGGTACGCCTCGTCACCCCGAAGGCCATGATTTAAGTGGAACGCGGCCAGACGGATCCCCAACTTTTCTTTCCATTCCGCGAGCAGGAAAAGAAGGCAGACCGAATCGGCACCTCCTGACACTGCCGCCAAAACGCCGTCTCCGCTGTCTGCCATATGTTGCGTCTGTATTGTCTCCCAGACTCTCCTCTCCATTGCCCGTACATCCATTTTTTCTATCTCCCGTAAATTCCCCCGACCAAAACCGTCATATCGTCCTTCGGCTCTCCCTCAAAGGACAGGACGAAGGCCAAAATCATCTCTGCCGTTTCCTGAGGTCCGGCCGCCGGAAGCCCGGCCAAAAAGTCGCAAAAGGACTTTTCCTTCTCCTCGCCCGGCATTGCATCCAGGATTCCATCACTGACCATCACGATCTTATCCCCATCCCAGAGCTTTCTCGAGAGCAGCACTGGTTCCACCGGATTTAGGATCCCCGCGGGCACCACGCCCGACTCCATCACGCAGACCTCCTCCGAGTCCATGACAAACGATGCCGGCGCTCCGAGCTTCATGGCCTCCATCACTCCCGTATACAGATCCACCAGACACACATCCAATGTCGCCGGCCGTTCGGGCCCTCCTGTGAGAAGCAGGACCGTATTTACAAGCTTCAGGGCGGCCCTGGCCGAAAAACCGGTCTCCAGAAGCTGTTCCGCCAGTTCGATGACCTTTTCGCTGTCTTCATTTGCGGCCGGGCCGCTTCCCATGCCGTCCGAGAGACTCAAAACAGCCTGTCCGGGGATTCCGCTGCGGAATGTATAGCTGTCTCCGGAAATCTCCTCCCCCTCCTTGGGAACTCGGGAGATTCCGAACAGCATCCGATATTTCCCATCCTCGATAAAGCGAAAGGAGGCCGGGTTGCGTGTGAGGATCGTTTTCCCGTCCCGGGCGGGACTCCAGGCGCCTCCCATGGCCTGTCCGACCAGTGTGGCTGCATCCCTTGCTGTCATACAGCGCCCGTTCGTGGTCCGCATGGTTAAGAATACTTCCCGCTGCCTCTCCTCATACTGAAGAACCAGCACGTTTTCCACCGCGATCCGGCGTTTCCTAAGAACGGACTGGAGCGCCGGTTCAAAGCTCTGCGTGACGTTTTTCGCCTGCTCCATCTGCCCGGAAAATTCTTCCAAAATGCCGGCCATCTCCTGAAATTGTACCATGACCGCATCGCGGCTTTCCAGAAACCGATTTTTCCACGATAGGTTCATGGTAGCCCGCCCTAAATTGCGGTTTAATTGTCCCAGATAATCGGTCCGCCTTTTGCAGGTCTCCAGAAAACGCCTGGGCATATCCTCAAAATCAATGTGTCCTTTCTTTTCAAAGGTCCTGAGCAGATAATAAATGTAATACTTTTCCTCCACGAGCCCGCAGTTCTCACAGCTTCCGCACACCATGGACGCCGCCGCCTCAAGCGCTGCCACGGCATCTTCTTTCGTGAGGCCCTGCTCGTTTCGCGTCTTGGTAAAGGTCTTTGCCAGCCCCTCCAGAGAATCTGCCATATCCTTCAAGCGTTTTGCCGTATAGACGTTTACATCCGCCATATCCTTATGTACCACGCGTCTCCTTAACACAAAAAATCCCTCCTAACCTGCGTACCATATTATAAACAGGCCAGAGAGAAATATTTGTCAGATCCCCTGTATGAAACTCAAAAATCGTATGACATTTTTTACTCGGATTCTTCCGGCTTAAACAAAATTTCGTCTTTTTTGACGAGCCCAAGCTTTTCCTTTGCCACCTTCTCCACGTACTGCTTTGTCTGCACATAGATCCGGTACTCCTCAAGCTGCGCGGTACGCGCTTCCTCGGCGGCCAACGCCTTTTCAAGCTCGGCCTCCCGCACCTGGTACTCTATATCTTTTTCCCGAAGCGAGGACGCGCCGACATTTACCACGACCGCGAGGCTTAAAATTACGGCCGTAATGCCGATCAGAGCCATCCGGTTGCCCCAGCCGTATTTGGGCCTTCTTCTGTTTTTTTTATTGCGGCTTATTCCCATTCTTCCTCGATTCTCTCCGAATTTTCCAGTTCCTTGTCCTTATTCTAATCCATCCGCGCACATTTTTCAAGAGCCCAAACGCACTCCGGCTGACAATTCTGTCATACAGGAACATGCCCGCAAACACACAGGCAATCACATAGCCTCTCAGAATGCCGTTGTTCTCCCAAAAAAGCAGTGAAAACGTCATGACCGCCGCATAGCTCCAATAGGCGAAATCCTCCAGCCCTGTCCACAGGTTTCCGTGCGGGACGAAGAAACGGAACAGCCTTAAAAGATCATAGCTGATCATGAGAATGATTCCCAGCAAAAAGCTGTGAAGCGCAAGCTGCGCCTCCGCCACGATGTATGCGCTCAAGCAATCCCTCCCTTATTTGAACAGCCTGCTAAGGAGCGACTGGCCGGCCTTCCTGTAGCTCTCATTCGAGGAGTAAACAAGGCTGTCCACATGCCCCTCAAGGTCGATCTCTCCCTTATCCAGAGTCAGCCTGCTGACATGAAGGTCTTTTCCCTTTATCGTGAGAAGCCCCATATCCGTATCAAGGACGATCGTATTTTCATCAAAGGAGATGACATCCAGGACCCCTGTCAGATTCCCCTTGTCCCGGTTTTTCAGCATGAGCATATGAGACAGATTCAATTTTTCTTCCATGAAAAAACCTCCTGACATACTTATGTTTCTATTAAGTATATTAGAAGGTTTTCCATTTTATTCCATAAACACGGATTACAGATACCGGTAAAGCTCTTTTGCGTCATCCTTTTTTACAGTCTCCTGTACATCAAGGACTTCTATCTTTACGGATTTTGTGCCGAATTGAATCTCGATGATGTCGCCCTGCTTGACGTGGAGCGACGCCCTTGCCGGTTTCTCATTTACCAGTACACGGCCCGCATCACAGGCCTCATTGGCCACCGTCCGCCGTTTAATCAGACGGGACACTTTCAAAAATTTATCTAATCTCATGAATTAAGCGTTTACCTGGTCCTTTAACGCCTTGCCCGCTTTGAACTTCGGCGTCTTGGAAGCTGCGATATCCATCTTTTTGCCGGTCTTCGGGTTTCTTCCTTCTCTTGCTGCTCTCTCGGAAACCTCAAAAGTCCCAAATCCAACCAACTGAACCTTCCCGCCCTTTTCTAATTCTTCAGCTACTGCATCAGTAAAGGCCTTGACTGCCTTCTCCGCATCTTTCTTCGAAAGCTCTGCCTTCTCGGCAACTGCCGCAACCAATTCTGTTTTGTTCATTCAAATTTCCTCCTAGAAAAATAAAAATCACAACCGCAGGCTTTTACCCCTGCATGCTGAAACATCGTACTCTTACATTTATATATGGTTCCAGGTTTTTTGTCAAGGTTTTTTGCCGGATTACCAGGGGTTTTCTGCGCTTTTGGGCGCCAAGCTTTTTATCTCCCGCTGTTCGGCTCTTTTCTTCCCGCTTTCCGTTCCCTTTTCTTGATTTCCTCCCAGGAAGCGTCAACAGGCATGTCCGCACTGCCAAAGACCTTCGGATGGCGACGGATCATTTTCCTGCAGATCCCATCCACCACATCGTCTATGCCAAAGCCTCCCTGTTCTTTCTCGATCTCGCTGTGGATCATGAGCTGGTAAAGAACATCCCCTAATTCCTCACAGAGGTTTTCCGCATCCCGGTTGTCAATTGCCTCCAGCACCTCGCTGCATTCTTCCACGAGATACCGCTTCAGGCTCTCGTGCGTCTGCGCCCTGTCCCACGGGCAGCCGTCCTCGGCGCGGAGCTTTGTCATGATGGTTTTTAAGTCTTCGAATGTGTACATGCTCTTTTCTTCCTCTCCCCTGTAGAATACAGCTCTCGTTTTTTCTATTCTATCATAAAAGGGAGAATCCGTCATTCGAATTCTCCCTTTTTCATCAGCTCTCCATCTGCCTTCCAAGGAAGCTGGCCCCCGTGGCCGCCAGCCTGACCTCCGCTTCACCAAACTTTGCCCGTGGTTCACGGCTCATTAAAATGACGGCACCGATCGCATCCCCTTCACAGATGATCGGCACCACAACCTGTGCCGTTACGCCCTCGACGTCCTCCGCCGCCACCGGCGTATAGCTCCTGTCGTCCTTTCCCGCCTGGACGGTGAGCCGCTCCTGGATCACATGCTCCAACTGCCTGCTGATGGGCTTTTGCAGAAGCTCCTTCTTCGCTCCGCCTGCGGCGGCGATCACCTGGTCACGATCCGTAATGCAGACCATGAGTCCCGTTGCCTGCGCCATTGCATCGGCATATTGTCCCGCAAATGCATTCAATTCCATCATCGGTGAGTATTTTTTAAGAATGATTTCCCCTTCACGGTCCGTAAAGATTTCCAAGGGTGTTCCCTCGCGGAGCCTGAGCGTCCTGCGGATTTCCTTCGGAATCACGACACGGCCGAGGTCATCAATTCTCCTTACAATTCCTGTAGCTTTCATATTAAAATTCCTCCATTAACTGTACTATCCGTTTCTGGAAGTAGTATCTGTAAAAAGGGGGAATTTATACCTTATCACTTTTTTTAAATCTATTTCAAAATTTTTCATTTTATGGTAAGATACTATTTGTTGATCATCAATATCAGCCAATCAAACAGGAGGAAACCATGGAAATCGAACCCAAAGACAAGAAAGCCCCGGCCGGGATATGGTCGTTTGCAGGGATTTTGGCACTCTGCGTGACCGCTATCCTCTGCGTGTTCCTCTTAAGCGGCACGCTTTTACTCTACAAACGTACGCCGGCCGGCAGCAGCATCACCGCAACCGGCTCCGCAAGCCTTGATTTTGAATCCGACCTGATCGTCTGGAGTGGAAATTTCTCGGTCCACGGTGATACCCTGGAGACCGCTTACGAGAAGATCCACCGTGACAGCAAGCTTGTCAGGCAGTATCTTTTGCAGCAGCAGATCAGTGAGAGTGACATGTCCTTCGGCTCCGTGGCGATCTCAAAAGATACGGTCGCCATCTTTGACGATAACGGGAACTATGTCGGCGAAGCAGAGAACGGCTATACGCTCTCGCAGATCTTTACCGTCTCCTCCCGAGAGCTTGATAAAGTATCTGCCGTCTCCAAGGATATTTCAGAGCTCATCGCCTCCGGTGTGGAGCTCGAGTCCGAGAACCCGAAATACTACTACACCAAGCTCGACGAGCTCAAGATGCAGCTTATATCCGACGCCTCGGCTAATGCCAAGCAACGTATAGACTTGATGGCAAAGGAGGCCGGTGCGGCGGTCGGAGATCTGACCTCGGCAAGCCTCGGCGTATTCCAGATCACGGCTGCCAATTCCGGTACGGCTGACTACGGCGCAACTGGAAGCTTAAATACGTCCGCCCGCTACAAGACCGCCATGATTACGGTGCGTCTGAATTACATGGTGGAATAAAAAAGAAGCCCCTGCCTCATCCTACAAGGCAGGGGCCCGGGCTTTAGTCTTCCTGAGCTGTCTCCAATGCTGTCGTTTCGTATTTGTCGAGAATGACCCGCTGAATCCTGTCGCGGGTTTCTGAATTGATCGGATGGGCGATATCACGGTATTCTCCGTCTGCGGCCTTTCTGCTTGGCATTGCAATGAACAGTCCCTTCTCGCCTTCGATCACCTTGATATCGTGAATCACAAACTCATTATCAAGGGTAATTGAGACGATCGCCTTCATCTTCCCTTCCTTTTCAATCTTTCTCACGCGTACATCTGTTACCTGCATAAATAAACCTCCCCAATTCACATCAGCCCGTCTGTGAACCCTTTATAATGTGTATCTCTCGTTTTTTTCGATGACAATCTTGATGTCATCCGGCTGACCGATGTATGTGGTGTTGGCACGAATCGTGTCGCGGCTCTCCACAATACAGTTCTCAATGACCGTATTATCTCCGATATAAACGTCGTTGAGAATAATGGAATTCTTAATTACACAGTTGTTTCCGATGTAGACCTTTTTGAACAGGATGGAATGCTCCACCGTGCCGTTTAAAATACAGCCACTCGATACCAGACTGTCATGAACCGCAGCGCCCGGATTGTACTTTGCAGGCGGCAGATCATCTACCTTGGAATACACATCCGGATATTCCCGAAAGAAATAGTTGCGGACCTCGGGCTTTAAGAAATCCATGTTCGTTTGATAGTAGGAATCAACGGAAGCGATGTTGCTCCAGTAAGATTCCAGTTTATACGCGTAAATCCGCTTGAGGTTTTTATAACGCACCAGGATATCCTGCACGAAATCGTACCGGTCCTCAGCGGCACAGCGTTCAATCAGCTCGATCAGTTGACGGCGGCGGATCACGTAGACACCACAGGAAACCGTATTGGTATCGGCAATCATCGGCTTCTCCTCAAATTCAACGATACGGCCGTCCGCATTCGTCTTAACCATCCCGAATCTTGTCACATCCACATCCGATGGCATATCCTTACAGACGATGGTGATATCCGCCTTCTTTTCAATATGGTACTCCAGAACCTTATTGTAATCCAGCTTATAGACGCCGTCACCGGCAGCGATCACCACATAAGGCTCATGGCTCTTTTTTAAGTAATCCAGATTCTGATAGAGCGCGTCGGCCGTCCCGCGGTACCAGTCACTGTGCTCCGCCGTAATGGTTGGTGTAAATACGTACATGCCTCCTTGTTTTCTTCCGAAATCCCACCACTTTGAAGAGCTTAAATGCTCATTCAGGGAACGGGAGTTATACTGCGTCAAAACCGCGACGCTCTGAATATGGGAGTTGCTCATATTGCTGAGCGCAAAGTCCACACTCCTGAAGCTCCCTGCAATCGGCATGGCCGCGATTGCCCTCTTTCTGGAAAGCTCGCGCATACGCTTGCTGTTTCCGCCTGCTAAAACAATTCCGATCGCTCTCATAGGTTACCACCCGCCTTTACTATATAGCCTCCGCTCTCCAAACGGCCTCCAGGGTAATCCGCAGTCTCCGTGACACCAGAAACTGCCGCATTCCTGCCGATTTGAACCCCCTCCGGAATGACCGAGTGTTCCCCGATCGCTGCCAGATCAAACTGATAGACCTTCGGGTCATACTTGCTTGGCGCATACTCTCCGACTCCGATCCGCGCATTCATGCCTACCTTCACATCCTCGGCAATGATCGCCTTCTCCACCACAGCCCCTGCACCGATCACAGAGTCCTGCATAATGATGGAATCCCTGACAATCGCGCCCTTCTCGATCACGACGCCGGAGCCGATCACGGAATTGGCGACCTCTCCGTAGATTTCCGTCCCCTCGCCGATGATACACCGGCCGACCCTGGCCTCCGGGGCAATATACTGCGGCGGGATCCGATCCGTCTTTGTGTAGATCTTCCAGTATTCCTCATAGAGATTGAACTCCGGAATGATGTCGATCAGCTCCATATTGGCCTCCCAGTAGGAACCGAGCGTTCCGACATCCTTCCAGTAGCCGTTATACTCATATGCGAAGATCCGCTTGCCCTCTCCATGGCAGTATGGAATAATATGTTTGCCAAAATCGCAGCCCGGCTCCTCCGAGAGCTTAATCAGTGCCTCCTTCAAGACCTTCCAGCTAAAAATATAGATTCCCATAGAGGCAAGATTGCTCCTGGGCTCAGCCGGCTTCTCCTCAAATTCCGTGATCTGGTTCGCTTCATCCGTAATCAGGATCCCGAAGCGACTCGCCTCCTCCATCGGGACCGGCATCGCAGCGATCGTGACATCCGCATTATTCGCTTTGTGATATTCGAGCATCACCTCATAATCCATTTTATAAATGTGGTCTCCCGACAAAATCAGGACATACTCCGGATTATAAGATTCCATGTATTCCAGATTCTGATAGATCGCGTTGGCCGTACCGGTATACCAGTCGCTTCCCTTGCTCTTTTCATACGGCGGAAGGATTGTAACGCCTCCGACATTCCGGTCCAGATCCCAGGGAATCCCGATTCCTATATGCGCGTTTAACCGCAGCGGCTGATACTGCGTCAACACGCCGACAGTATCGACGCCGGAATTGATGCAGTTGCTGAGTGGGAAATCAATGATCCTGTATTTCCCTCCAAAAGACACTGCCGGCTTCGCGACCTTTTGGGTCAGGACCCCTAGGCGGCTTCCCTGCCCTCCTGCCAGCAGCATGGCTATCATTTCTTTTTTTACCACGAATATCACCTCTTGCTACTTCATTTTGCCCATACTTTAGTATTTTGTTGATGGTAAATTTATTATAACATACTTTTTATCAAATGTGAACAATTTTTCATTAGATTCCCCCTTTAATTTGTTCAATTTCTGACATTTTTTTGCCTTATTTTTCCTGTATCTTCTTTAAATTTATAAATTCCCCCAAAATTCACGCTCTATTTTTCTTCTCACTGCTCAATGTGCCATAAAAGAAGGGCTTTTCTCGATAAAAAAACGCGGCCGCAGGCTGTTTTTCACGCCTGCGGCCGCGTTTTACGGCCTCCGTTTTCTATTTTCTTACAATTATCTGTCAGCCTTCTTTTGTCAGACTGCTCCATACATCAAATTCGGAAGGAATAAACTAATCTGCGGAATATACGTGATAAACTGCAGCAGGATATAAAACATGATGATAAACGGCACCGTCGCCTTGCAGATCTTCTCAAACGGCACGCTCGACACCTTTGACAATACATAGAGCACCATGCCCACCGGCGGCGTCAGCAGCCCGATCATCAGATTTAAGATCATCACGATCCCAAAATGAACCGGATCCACGCCGAACGCCGTCACCACCGGCAGAAATACCGGCGTCAGGATGATGATCGACGGCGACGAGTCCATAAACATGCCGACAAACACCAGGAAGATGTTGATAACCAAAAGTGCCAGGTATTTGTTGTTGCAGTACGTCAAGAACATGTTCGCCACGAGCTGCGGGAACCTCTCATACGCCAGAATGTAACAGAAAATCGTCGCACCACAGACGATCATCATGACGGTGCATGTGGTCTCGCTCGCCTCCTTTAAGGCCGCCAAAAGCTTTTTAAGCGTCAGCGTCCGATAGAAGAAGCCGAGGAAGATCGCGTAGAAGGTCGCAATGATGGCCGCCTCGGTCGGTGTAAAAATTCCGGCTAGGATGCCGCCCAAAATGACCACAACGGTCAGGAGTGATAAAAATGCCCGTCTGAAGGAGTGGAGCAGCGCCCTGAAGCCGCACCATGCCTCCTTTTGGTAGCCGCGCCTTTTGCTGATCAGATACACCATCGTACACATGGCCGTCGCCATAATGGCCCCCGGGACCGCGCCGGCCATAAACAGGCGGCCGATGGAGACCGAAGCGACCGTACCGTACACAACGGCCGGGACACTCGGCGGAATGATCGGGCCAACTAAGGAAGAAGCACCCGTGACCGCCAGGGAGAAATCATCGTCATAGCCCGCATCATGCATGGCCTTTAGCTCGATGGCGCCGAGGCCGCCCGCGTCTGCGATCGCCGCGCCGGACATGCCGGCAAACACGACCGACGCCAGGATATTGGCGTGGCCCAGGCCGCCTGTGATATGGCCGACCAGCTTGCCGCAGAAATCAAAGATGCGGTCCGTCACCTCGCCGCTGTTCATCAGGTTGCCGGCCAGGATAAAGCCGGGGACTGCCAAGAGCGTAAACGTATTGGCGCCCTCCGTGAGGCGCTGTACGACCATGACAAGCGCCATGTCGTTGGCAAGGAAATACAGGGTACCGCTGCCGAGCAGGCAGAATGCAACCGGGCAGCCCAGTACCATCAGGATAAGAAAGCTGATTAACAAAACTGCCATACTCTACTCCTCCTTCTTCATATAACGCGCCTGGTAGCCTTCCCAGTCAAAAAGCGCGAACAGGGCATCCACCGTCCACTGAACAGCCATCATCAGGATCCCGACCGGAGCCGCTATGTACTCGATCCCCAGGCTCACGCCGAGCGTAACGGCTTTCAATTTACTCTGCATCGTGAAAATTTTAATCGCATGCGGAAATAAAATAAAGCAGATTGCCGCACAGAAGATGCTGATTGCGATCTGCAAAACGCGGACAACAGGTGCCGGAAACTTGCTGACGACCGCCGTCATCCGCACGTGGATATGGCCGCGGCCGCACCAGGCGGAGCCAAACAGGGCGATCCAGACGAACAGATATCTTGCCAGCTCCTCGGACCACGTAAGCGGCGTACTGAACACATAACGGAATACGACCTGCGCGAGAAGGTCCAGACACATGATCGACATCAGTGCGATGATGAACCACTCGTTCAGCTTATTGAAGCCGTCGTATGCCTGATTGATGTGCTTCATAACTTCTTTCACGGGATTCCCTCCTTTTTTACTATAAAAGTGTTGACCGGCAGCCATGGTGCATGCAGGCTCGCTTGCGATGAACCATGGATATCGGGCAGCCAAGCCGGATAGAGCCAAGTAGGCCGTCAGGCCGGATTGCGAATCATAAAAGAATCCCCCGGTCCCCTGCATCTGACAGGCGGCCGGGGGATTCTTGGTTCTTTCTGATTTTACTTACTTGTTGTAGCCCTGCGCGGTCGCAAGCCAGTCGCCCCAGGTGTCTTTATACTTATCATAGATGGTCTGTACATTCGCCTTAAACGCGTCCTTATCGACCTCAATGATGTTCATTCCCTTCTCCTTCAACGTATCCTGAAGCTCTGCCTCCTGCGCCTGGATCCCGTCCGTAATGGATTCACAGCTCTCATGGACACACTCCATCACAATCGCCTGCAGATCCTCCGGCATGCTCTCCCACACCGAATTGTCAATCGTATAGGTAACGGCCGCGATCACATGATCCGTCATCAGAAGGTTGTCACATACCTCATAAAACGCATTGGAGTTGATCGTCGGCAGCGGATTCTCCTGCCCGTCCACAACACCCTGCTGGATCCCCATATACACCTCTCCCAGGGACATAACCGTCGGCGTTGCGCCCAGCGCCGCACCGTAGGCAAGCGCCATCTCCGAATCCGGCACGCGCAGCTTGCAGCCCTTTAAACCGGACGGCTCTGTCGCCGCATAGCCGTTTACCGTCACCTCTCTGGAGCCGTAATAGTACATGCCCAGGCATCTCAGGTTCGTCGCCTCCGCCAGGGAGTCGTAAAGCGCCTGTACCTCGTCTCCGTTTGCAAATGCCACCATCGCATCGCCGTCATTGAAGACATAGGGAGCGTCGAACAAAGAGAACGTCGCATCGTACTTGGAAAGCTCGGACGGACCGGTCGTAACGATGTCACAGGTGCCTGCGCCCATCGCGATCGAGGAAGTCACATCGCTCTCCTTTCCCAACTGCTCGCCCGGATAGACCGTGACCTTTACATGGCCATCCGTCGCCTTCTCCACGGCCTCCGCAAACGCATAGTAACCCTGGCAGGCCACATGATCCTCGGCCAGATTGGTCGAAAGCTTTAAGTCATAATTGTCCCAATTCGCAGCACCGGCCGCATCATTTCCTGCCGCTGCCGTGGTATCGGCTGCCGCTGCTGCTGTCGTTTCGGCCGCCGCTGCAGCCGTAGTCGCTGGTGCAGAGGACGAACCGCCGCCGCAGCCCGCCAGGGAGGCAGCCATCGCCAGTGTCAGAGTGATTGCCAATGTTTTTTTCATGTTCCTCTCTCCTTTTAAAGATTTGTGTAAATTCCGTACTGTGATATTTTGTTTAAATATAATAGATATATCACAATATCCATAGTGATATTTTACATATATATTATATAAATGTCAATAGTTTTTTTGCGCATTTTTTTATTTTTTTGCATATTCTTAACCCGGTTTTAGCTAAGTTTTTTCTTTCTCTTAAAATTATAGGAGGACACAAATCCATTTTGACAATTTTTTTCTGTTTTTTTCTCTTTTTATGCGCAGAATGTCCTAAGAACCTCAAGCGTGCGCCTGGCCGCCGTCTCGGGATCCGGATACAAAAACGACTCCAGCGCCGCCGCGCCCGTGTAGCCGATCTCATGGAGTGCCGCAAACGTTTCTGCAAAATCATAATGCGCATGGCCCGGATACCAGCGGTCACTGTCCGCTACGTGGACATGGGCGACCTGCCCCTTGGCTTTCCGGATGCTTTCTGCACAATTCGGCTCCTCGATATTCATATGGAAGGTATCGAGATGGAGCTTTAAAAACGGGGAACGATACGTGTCAAGGAGCGCCAGCCCCTCCTCTACGGTGTTGAGCCAGTCGCTCTCAAAGCGGTCGATGACCTCAAATGCGAGTGTGACGTTTTGCCGCTCCGCCTCCTCCAAGCAGGCCTCGAGCCCGGCCTTAAAGTACTCCATGTACCGCTTGGGCTCCTTACAATCCCTTTTCTGCCCCTTCATGAGGCCGATGATGACAACCGCCCCCGTCTCTGCCCCAAACCGGATATGCCCCGTCATACGACGAATGGCCTCCCGGCGAATTTCCGGGGAGGCACTTGTAAAGAAGATCCCATGCTGGCTGTAGGACGGACCCGTCCCGATCGATGTAAGGGCGATCCCGTTTTCTTTTAACTCTGTCTGAATCCCGGTCCGGTCCAGGGCGTCGGAATCCATAATATGCAGCTCGATCCCGTCATAGCCCAGACGAGCCGCCTGCCGGATCGACTGCCGAAACGGGCCGCGGAGCACGAGAGGTGTGCTCCATTTGGCCGTTTCGATTGCTGTGATCGAAGTATGAATCATAAATTTTTCTCCTGTTTTGTCGGTTAAAAGCCATGTACCGTTGCGCCGCCGTCTACGGGGAAGTCCCGCCCGGTCAGATATTTGGAAGCGCCGGAGAGCAAAAACAACATCATATAGCCGATCTCCTCAGGCTGTCCGAAACGCGGCAGCATCGGCTTCTCGAGCGCGGCCTTTTTCCTGTCTGGATTCTGCGCAAACATCTCCTCGTTGAGCTTTGTAAGAAACCAGCCCGGAGCCACACTGTTTACGAGAATGTTGTCGTTTTTCCACTCCTCGGCCAAGCCGCGGGTCAGACCCAGCACGCCCGCCTTTGTCATATCGTATGGAAGCACACCGGTAAAGCCCATGTAAGCGGCCATCGACGAGATCGTGACGACGCGGCCCACATACGCAGACTGTTTCAAATACGGATAACAGATCCTGGCCAGCATGTATGGCGTTTTCAGATTAATTTCCATGATTTTATCCAGGCGTTCCTCGGGAAATTCCTCTGCGCGGCATTTATAGGTAATACCCGCGTTGTTGATGAGGAAGTCCAGATGCCCCTCCTCGGCTGCGATCCGATCCACAATCTCCTTCACCTTCTCATAATCCGTGACGTCGCAGACCACATCCTTTAAGCAGCCCTCCCGCAGCTTTTCACTCTCGTCATGAGGGGCCAGATCCAGATTATAAACCGTGGCACCCGCGTCGGTCAGGACCTTTGCCTGGCCGAAGCCCAAGCCTCTGCTCGCGCCCGTGATGATCCCCACATGCCCCGTGAGGTCAAAAAGGCTCCCTACATATTCCTGTGCTGTCATACTATTTCCCTCCGATTCCGTTAAAATGTAATGACGACCTTGCAGGCGCCGCTCGTTTTGTCCATCGCCGTCTCAAACGCTTCCTTTGCCTTCTCGACCGGGAATACATGCGTCACAAGCTTGTCGATCCGGTCTTTACGCCCCGGCAGGCTTTCGACGACCTCTTTAAACTTGCTGTTCTGGTTTCTCGTCCCGGCGATCACAAGCTCGTTTTTGTTGATTAGGCGGAAATTGACCGGAACCGGCTCGGGCGCGAAGGTCAGCGGGACCATCCGGCCGTGCGGCCCCAAAAGCTCGATCGAAAGACTCATCAAAGCCGGGACCCCGCTCGTGTCGAAGACCACGTTGACGCCCTTGCCGCCGCTTAAGCGCATGACGGCCTCCTTTAAGTCTTCCTTCTTCGGATTGATCGTGTAGGCGGCACCAAAATCCTTCGAAATCTCCAGACGCGCTTCGTTGGGCTCGCTCATAATCACCGTCGCGCCGAGCTTCTCGGCGATGTCACAGATGATCACCCCGATTGGGCCTGCCCCATGAATCAGCACCAGATCACCGGGCATCGTATGCGCCTGGGCATTGGCCTGGGCACCGATCGTATACGGCTCCGCCGTCGCGGCCTCCACCGGCGTCAGAGACGGATCGTATTTATGCAGCTTGTCACTTTCAACGACGAGATATTCTTCCATAATTCCGTCCGCATGGACGCCCAGAACGACGATGTCCGGGCAGCAGTTGTAACGGCCGTTTCTGCAGGAATAACAGCTCCCGCAGCCCGTGATCGGCTCGATGATGACCGGATCCCCGACCGCCACATTCGTCACGCCACTTCCGACCTTCTCCACAATGCCGCAGCCCTCATGGCCGATGATCCGCGGATACGTCGCGTAGGCATGCGTTCCGTGAAAAATATGAATGTCGCTGCCGCAGATACCGGCTGCCGTGATCTTTACGAGCACCTGTGAATCCTTTTGGATCTGCGGAATCTCTCTCTCAATGACCTCGATTTTTCCCGGCTCCGGGATATAAACTGCCTTCATATTATTTTACCTCCTCCAAACTTTCTTCTTTAAATGTAAATCCCCAGCCTGCGCCCTCTCTCGGATAGGCAAAACCGTTTTCGATCCGCATCGTATTGTCGATGATGCCGTCGATCCAGTCAAAGGACTCGGCACCGTAGGGCCTTGCGATCGTACACAGAAGCGGCACATCGTAGTCCTTATAGTAGTGCGGAAGCACCGGAAGCTGATAGGCGGATGCAAGCGCCGCGGAATTTCTCCATTCTTCGACGCCGCCCAGACGGATTAAATCCGGCTGCCAGAGATCAAGGGCGTTTCTTGCGATCAGGTTTTTAAGCGCCTCGCAGTCGTATTCGCGCTCGCCCATCGCTAACGCGATCCCGCATTTCTGGCGTAGCAGCTCGTAGCCGGCAAAGTCCGTGTGTGGAACAGGCTCCTCAAACCACTGCAAACCGATTTCCTTGGCTTTTTCTGCAAGCTTGATCGCGGCGACCACGTCCATTCCCTGGTTGGCGTCCATCATGATTTTAACACCGTTTCCAAGCTTTTCACGGCAGATGGAAAGACGCCCAAGGTCGCGCTCGATGCCGTCCGGATGGCCGACCTTGATCTTAACAGCCGTAAAGCCGCGGCTCTTATAATCCAGCACCTCCTCCAAAAGCTCCTCATCGGTGTAGCTGATCCAGCCGCCGCTCCCATAGACCGGGATCTTACAGATGTTTGCTCCCAAAAGCTTCCAAACAGGCTGGCCTACACAGTGCCCCCAGGCATCCCACATAGCGACATTGAACGCCGCCAGCGCGCATGTATTGAGGCCCGTATTCCCAAAATACTCCGCCTCCATGTCCCACTCGCGTTTCGCGCGCACCGTCTCAAAGACCTCGTAGCCCTTGCCGAGAAGGAATTCGCAGCAGTCCTTTAAAGCGCCCTCGATCGCATTCGGAGAGTAATGGAACGAAAGCAGATAGCCCTGCCCGCGGACACCAGCCGCCGTCTCCACCTCCGTTACGTAAAAGGCGATCTTGCTGATCGTGTGGGTCGAGTCTGCGATCGGCTTGCTGATCTTGGATACGGCCCGATAAAATGTTGCTTTTTTGATTGTTGTGTTCATCGTGTACCTCCTCACACGTTCACAAATCGAATCGGATGAATCAGATTTGTGATATTTTATTTATATTTATTTTATATTTAACTGATATATCAACTTGGCCAAAAAAATAAATTATGCTTCTGTATCCGGTTTGGTCTGGCAGCCTCAGCCGTCAGACCTCCCCTGTCGTTATATGGGTGTTTATGTGTATTCCGTCGTCCGTTTGTAACGGAAATGTTGGATTGTCCTCAGTTTCGAGATCGCCAGATGTTCTTTTAAAAGCTTTTCCAGCTTCTTCGCATCCCCTTCCAGCAGTGCATCAATCAAAGCCGCATGCTCCTCAATGCTTCCCTCTCCCTCTGTCGGATGGGAGCTGATAATCCTGAGCCGCAGATTCTGGTCATGAATGTTATTCATGAGCCGCGTCAGATACCGATTCGGACAGTTTGCGATCGACTTTGAATGGAACTCCGTGTCCAGATCAATGTAATAACGGCGCAGCTCCGGCTCCGTAAGACCCTCCGGCACCTCGGCGAAACGTTTTTTTATGTCCAGCAGCCACTCCTTGCTCACCATCTGCATAGAGCTGACCGCCATCGACGGCTCGACCAGCTCGCGCACGCCGTAAATATCCTCGATCAAATCCAGCGTAACTGCCGTGACGATCGTTCCCTTGCGCGGATAGATATAGACCATATCCTCTTTTTCCAGCCGCAGAAGCGCCTCGCGCACCGGCGTCCGGCTCACATTCAGTTCTTTTTGCAGAATGTCCTCCGATATATCACTGAGCGGGGGATACTCGCCCGAAATAATTTTTTCTTTTACATATTCATATGCGTAATCTGTTTTCCCCAAACTATTTCTCCGTTTCATAGTCTTGTGATATATCAAACAGGCAAATTCGTTTTTCGTTTCAAAGCAACTGATATATCTGTTGCTTCCATATTACCACACTCTTTACAATTTTGCAAGAGATTTGTATAATATTTTTGGAAAAGTGAGGCGCGCTGGGGATCGCGGAGGCGGCGCAGGCGGGTGGAGTCTGCGGCCAAGGCTTCGGCGCTTGAAGTTCTAGGTCTGTGGCAGGGCAATGGGCAGTGTCTGAGAAGTCCCCCGCCACAGGCCAAGAACTTCTGACGTGCCTCGCCAACCGACCGCAAATTCCCCGTTCCCTGCCCCGGGCCACGCGGCCCCCTCACGACGCTGTTAATATTTTAAGGAGGTCTTTCATTTATGGATTTTCTCTCAAATATGACCAACAAAGACATCATGCTCATCGGCCTGCTCGCCTTCGCCTGCGTCCTTATCCTTCCAAACCTGATCCGCCGCAGACGCATCCAAAAGCAGATTTTTGAAAAAAAGAAAAAAGGAGAGCCCATCCGCCCCGAAGACTTTACCCCCGGCGCCAAGCTCTTTTACACGCACAACGCCAACCCCTCCGAGATCGAAGAATTCCTCGCCAAATTAAAAACCCACGCATTCAAACACGAAATGAAGATCGTATTTCCGGGCAGTATCTCCTTTCAGGGCAAGAAAAGCCCCACTACGATGATCCTTGTCGGCAGATTCGGTCTTCTGCTGATCCGCTGCTACGGCTTTGGCGGCCACATCTATACCGAACACGGAAAAAGCGACTGGTATCAGAATATGAACGAGGCCATAAAGGAAATCCCCAATCCGGTCCGGTCCATGCAGGAAGAAAAAGCGCTCATGTCGGATTTGTTAAAGAAAACCGAGTTTGCCCGGGCCGCGGTTTTCTGCGCCTCCGTTTTTACCCGCCCGAATGTGATCCTAAGCGCCCCCACGGATTCAAACGTCTATGACCGCCGGGGCTTTTTCGAATGGCTGGAGTCGGCTCCCCTATTTGAAAAGGATGCGCAGATCCCAGTCAAAAAACTGGCAGATTTTTTGGCCGAGGCCGTGAAAAGAGGGTAGTTCCCCTTGAATCTCCCCTAAAAATACGCTATACTTGCATCAATGCGAAATGATTTGTCAGAAGGAGAAACAAAATGAAACTGGTTACTGTAAAAGAGCTTTTTAACGAACGTACTGCCTATCTGGATACAGAAATTACCGTCGGAGGCTGGATCCGCAGCCTCCGCGATTCCAAATCCTTTGGTTTTATCGTCTTAAATGACGGTAGCTGTTTTGAGACGCTGCAGATCGTCTATCATGACACGATGGACAACTTTTCTGAGATTTCCAAACTGAACGTGGGCGCGGCCGTCATCGTGACCGGGACTCTCGTCGCTACGCCGCAGGCGAAGCAACCGTTTGAGATCCAGGCAAAGACGGTCCAAATCGAGGGCACGTCGAGCGCCGATTACCCGCTCCAGAAGAAGCGCCACAGCTTCGAATATCTGCGCACGATCTCGCATCTGCGTCCGCGTACCAACACCTTCCAGGCGGTCTTCCGCGTGCGTTCGCTGATCGCCTACGCGATCCACCGCTATTTCCAGGAGCAGGGCTTCGTCTATGTACACACGCCGCTCATTACGGCAAGTGACTGTGAGGGCGCCGGAGAGATGTTCCAGGTCACGACCATGGATTTAAACAATATCCCGAAGACGGCGGACGGCGCCGTGGACTTTTCTCAGGATTTCTTTGGAAAGGCCACCAATCTGACCGTCAGCGGCCAGTTAAACGTTGAAACCTACGCCATGGCCTTCCGCAACGTCTACACCTTCGGCCCGACCTTCCGCGCCGAGAATTCCAACACGACCCGGCACGCGTCCGAATTCTGGATGATCGAGCCCGAGATGGCTTTCGCCGATCTGGATGATAATATGGCGGTGGCCGAGGGAATGCTTAAGTATGTGATCCGCTATGTCCTCGAGAACGCCCCCGCGGAGATGAATTTCTTTAACCAATTTGTGGACAAGGGTCTTTTGGAGCGTTTGAACCATGTGCTGAATTCCGAGTTCGCCCATGTCACTTATACGGAGGCCGTGCGCCTTCTGGAGGAGCACAATAGTGAGTTCGATTACAAGGTCTTCTGGGGCTGCGACCTACAGACGGAGCATGAGCGCTATCTGACGGAGCAGATCTTCAAAAAGCCGGTTTTCGTCACCGACTATCCGAAAGAGATCAAGGCCTTCTATATGAAGCTGAACGAGGACAAAAAGACCGTTGCAGCCATGGACTGTCTCGTTCCCGGCATCGGCGAGATCATCGGCGGCAGCCAGCGTGAGGATGACTACGAGACGCTCATCACCCGTATGGACGAGCTCGGCCTTAAAAAAGAGGATTACAGTTTCTATCTGGATCTGCGCAAATACGGCTCGGTCCGCCACTCCGGCTTTGGCCTGGGCTTTGAGCGCTGTGTCATGTATCTGACCGGGATGGGCAATATCCGCGACGTCATCCCCTTCCCGCGCACGGTAAACAACTGCGATCTGTAAATTGGGGAGAAACTATGAAATTCATTCATACAGCCGACATCCACTGGGGGCAGGTCCCCGACAGCGACAAGCCCTGGGGGAAGCGCCGCGAGCAGGCGATCCGCCTGACCTTCCAGTCCATCATCGAAGAAGCGCGTCAGTCGGGGGCCGATCTGCTCTTAATTGCCGGCGATTTGTTCCACAGGCAGCCGTTGATGCGGGATCTGAAGGAGGTAAATTATCTCTTTTCCACGATCCCGGGCACCCGTGTGGTCATCACCGCCGGCAATCATGACCGCATCCGCAAAAGCTCTGCGCTTTACAGCTTCACCTGGTGCCCCAACGTGACGTTTTTGATGGAAGAAGCCCTGACCTCTGTCTACTTTGAGGAGCTAAACACCGAGGTGTACGGCTTTAGCTACCACACGGCAGAGATCACGGACCCGCGTGAGGACTGTCTGGCTGTACCGGAGAATTCACATATCCAGCTTCTGATGCTCCATGGCGGTGATGCCAAACACGTTCCTTTTGATAAAAACGCCCTGGCGGGAACCCCGTTTTCCTACATCGCCCTGGGGCATATCCATAAGCCCGGCCTTGTCTTTGCAAAGCGCATGGCCTATCCTGGTTCTCCCGAACCGCTTGATCTGACAGAGACCGGCGTACACGGCTTTTATGTGGGCGAGATCGACGACCGGAGCCGCCTCGTGACCTCGCTCCAGTTTAAGCCGGCTTCCCAGTCCCAGTACATCCCGCTCATTATCAACGTAACCCCGGCCACCACCAACATCGAGCTCTCCCAGATCATCGCGGACGAGATCCGCCGGCGCGGCACACAAAATATCTACCGGTTTCGTCTCCGCGGCATGCGTGATGCGGATACGGAGTTTGACCCGGACTTTTTGTCGGGTCAATGGAACATCATCGAAATGGTGGATGAGACGGAGCCGCAGTATGACTTCCACGCGCTGTTTGCCGAGCATCCGAGCGACATGATCGGCTTTTATATCCAGGCGCTTATGAAGGAAAACATGAGCCCGGTGGAAAAAAAGGCGCTGTACTACGGCATCCATGCACTTTTAATGACCAAGGATGAAAGGAGCTGACCCATGAAATTACTGGAATTGCATATTGACGGCTTCGGAAAATTTCATGGCTGCACGATCTCCTTTCAGGACGGCGTCAATGTGATCTATGGAAACAACGAGGCAGGGAAATCCACGCTGCACACCTTTATCCGCGCGATGCTGTTCGGGCTTGAGCGCGGGCGCGGACGTGCGGCCCGAAACGACGTCTATTCCCGCTATGAGCCCTGGGAAAACAGTGCTTCCTATGCAGGATGGCTCCGTTTGGAAAGCGCCGGTACGGTCTACCGCATCGAACGGCGCTTTCAAAAGGACAGCAAGTCGGTCAAGATTATCAATGAGACGAGGCAGATCCCCGAGGAGCCGAACGGCGCGCTCTGGGAGACCCTGCTTGGCGGCCTGAATGAGACCACCTACACAAACACAATCAGCATCGGCCAGCTGAAGAGTGCCACGGATGACGGCATGGTGGGCGAGCTGAAAAATTACATCGCCAACATGAATACGACCGGCAGCCTCTCCCTAAATATCACAAAGGCGACCGCTTTTTTAAAGGACCAGAAGCGAACCCTCGAGGCTGCCCTGATTCCGGACGCTTCCAGAGATTATACGGCCCTGCTTTCGGAAATCCGTTCCGTTGACGCCGAGCTCTCCTCCCCGGAATATGAAAACCGGCTCACCTCCTACCAGGCGATGCGGACCGAGGTAAAGGGGCAGATCGAACGCACACAGGCGGAAAAGCGGGTTTTAGAGGAAAAGGTTTCGCGGGCGAAGCTTCTCTTGGAGGAGAGCCGGTTTGCCGACCAGGCAGCCGTTGAAGCCTGCGAAAAAACCTGCGGTGAGACATTCGATGCCTATCAGAATGCCCTTGGCGAGTGCCGTAAAAAATCCCGCAGGGCCATGGCTGCCCTTGATTTTTTGCTGGCCGCGGGCGGCCTCTATACGGCCTGGTATTTGAGCACCATCGACTTTAAACATTTTCTCCCGGTCTGCATCGCCTGCGGGGCGGCCGCAGTCGGCTGTCTCATTCTGGGGATCGTCTTTCTCCGCCAGGAAGTGCGCTGCAAGGCGACGCTTTCCAAAACGGGCACCGCGCTCGCGGCACTCTTTGGGCGGCATCTGGGAGACCCCTCGATCTCCGAGGATGCCTATCAGGCCTTCCAAAAGCGCATGGCCGAATTTTCCAGGCTGTGCCAGGTCGTGCTTCAATCTGAGGAGACGTTAAAGAATTTCACCGGGGAGCTTTTATCGCTTCAGGAAAAGCAGAGCTCCTGCGGGGAAATGATCGAAAAGCAGCAGAAAAATCAATGGGAATTAGAAAAGAAAATCGAATATCTGAGCAGCCTAAAGAGCCGTGCGGCCGCTCTGAAACGCGTGCTTGCCGAAAATGACCGCATCCGTGAGGAAATCACAGCCATCGAGACGGCCCGTGAAACCCTGGCCGAGCTTTCCACCTCGATCCAAAATTCCTTTGGCTTTTACCTGAATAAAGAAGCCTCTGCCATGATATTCGGGATCACCGGCGGCATCTATGACAGCATGAGTGTTGACGAGAATCTTGACGTCTATGTAAATACGCGGACAAAGCTGGTTCCTTTAAGCAGTGTGAGCAGCGGTACGATTGATCAGGTCTACCTTGCTCTCCGCCTCTCTGCCGCAAAGCTTTTGCAGCGCGGCGGCGAGCAGCTTCCGCTGATCTTCGACGACAGCTTCACGCAGTACGACAGCGACCGACTTCGCTCCGCGCTCAAATGGCTTTCCGAGAGCTACAAGGGGCAGCTTTTGTTATTCACCTGTCAAAACCGCGAGGCCGCTCTTTTAAGGGAGCAGAATCTTCCCTTCCACTACATCGAAATCTGAATCGAACCGCCGCCGTCCGCCCCCTTTTTCTGTCTGAGTGATTTATTCTGTCTTTGTATCCCATGACAGCCTGTGCAGCCGTCCGGCGGACGTAAGATCGGCAAATCTGTTCTGCCGGAGCGCTTCATAGAGAAGGATGGCCGCGGCGTTGGAGAGATTTAAGGACCGCATCTCTCCCCACATCGGGATCCGCACACAGCGCTCCTCATACCGCACCAGAATCTCCTCCGGGATTCCCCGGCTCTCGGGGCCAAACATCAAAAAGCAATCCGGTTCATAGCAAATGTCTGTATACAGCCTGTGCGCCTTGGTGGTCGCAAGATACAGCCTTGCGCCCGGATTGCGTTCCAAAAAGTCCTCAAAATCACAGTATACCATCACATCGAGCTTATCCCAGTAATCCAGTCCGGCACGTGCCAGGTGCTTTTCGCCAAGCTTAAAGCCCAAGGGCTCAATCAGATGCAGCTTCGTATGGGTCGCCGCGCAGGTCCGGCCGATATTGCCGGTGTTGGCCGGCATCTCCGGCTCATACAGTACAATGTTCATGGCTCATTCCTTTGCATCCAGCTTTTTGAGGAAACGCTCGATCCGTTCCAGCGCGCGCTTTAAGTCTTTTAACGAATATGCGTAGGAGATCCGCAAATAGCCCTCCCCGCAGTCGCCGAATGCCGTGCCCGGCACAACGGCCACCTTTTCTTCCTCCAAAAGCTTTAAAGCGAATGCATCCGAGCTCATGCCAAACCGTTTGATGCTTGGAAAGACATAGAACGCCCCTTGTGGCTCATAGCAGTCAAAGCCCATGTCCCTGAGCGCCTTGACGAGAAATCTTCTTCTCTCATCGTACGCACCGCGCATCCGCTCCACGTCCTCGTCACCGTTTCGCAGCGCCTCGATCGCGGCATACTGGCTCGTGGTCGGCGCACACATGATCGCATACTGATGGATCTTTAACATCTGCTTTAAAATCACTGCCGGCGCGCAGGCATAGCCGAGACGCCACCCGGTCATCGCATAGGACTTCGAAAAGCCGTTGATCAGTACAGTGCGCTCTTTCATGCCCGGAAGCGCCGCGATCGTATTGTGTTTTCCCTTGTAGGTCAGCTCGCAGTAGATCTCATCCGAGATCACAAACAGGTCTTTTTCTTCGACAATCTTTGCGATCTCCCGTAAGTCCTCCTCCTCCATGATCGAACCGGTCGGGTTATTGGGGAACGGCAGAATCAGGATCTTCGTTTTAGGGGTGATCTTTTCTAAGAGCTTGTCCTTCGTCAGCCGGAATCTGTCCTTTTCCTCAAGCTGGACCTCCACTGGGACACCGCCTGCCAAAACCGTACAGGGGACATAGGAGACATAGCTTGGCTGCGGAATCAGCACCTCGTCTCCCGGGTTTAGCATCGCCCGCAGGGCAATGTCGATGGCCTCACTGCCGCCGACCGTCACCATGACCTCGTCCGTATAGTCATAGTTCACGTGAAAACGGCGTTCCAGATAGCGGCAGATCTCGATTTTTAACTCCTTCAGCCCTGCATTTGAGGTATAGAAGGTGCGGCCCTTTTTTAAAGAGTGGATACCCTCGTCGCGGATATGCCACGGCGTGTCAAAATCAGGCTCCCCGACGCCTAACGAAATTGCGCCCTCCATCTCGCTCACAATGTCAAAAAACTTACGGATCCCAGACGGAGGGATCTGCACAATCAAATCAGATAAGGGGTTTCTCACGGTGTAATCAGCATCCTTTCATCCTCGGGTTTGTCGCACATGATCGTGCCATGGTCCTTGTATTTCTTCAGCACAAAATGCGTCGCCGTGCTTAAGACCGAATCCATCGGGGACAGCTTTTCCGACACGAACTGCGCGACCTCGCGCATCGTCTTCCCCTCCAGCATCACCATAAAATCATAGGCGCCGGACATCAGGTAGATGGACTCGACCTCACTGTACTGGTAGATGCGCTCCGCGATCTTATCAAAGCCCATCCCGCGCTGCGGCGTGACCTTTACCTCGATCAGAGCGACCATTTTTTCATTGCCGGTCTTTTCCCAGTTGATCAGCGTATGATAGCCGCAGATCACATTGTCGCGCTCCATTTCCGCCATCTCGTTGGCAATGTTTGCCTCGCTTTCGCCCAGGATGGACGCCAGCTCCCCCAAGTCGATCCGGCTGTTTTTCTCCAGCACCGCTAAAATTTTTTCACGCATACGAATCCTCCTTACTACCTGTAATTTTATAAAGTTCATCCGGCTGCGGGCGTTCCAGATAGCTCAGCCTGTCGGCATTCCAGATCTTACGTGCGATTCCCTTCTCGGCCCTTCCGATTACCGCGACGGGGATTCCCCGCTCTTTAAGGGCCGCAGCCAAGGCTCCTCCGTTATCGGCCACCAAGAGAAGACATTCCCCGGAGGCGAGGCGGTACGGATTCAGGTCAAAAAGCTCGCACACCTCCAAAAGCTCCTGGTGCACCGGAATCGCAGGCAGGGAAACAGAGATCCCCCGCATGTAAGCGCCCGAAAGTCTCCAGAGGGCGGCAAACACGCCGCCCTCCGATACAATCTCCCACTCAGTCACGTTATATTCCATGAGAAGCTTTGGGGTAAGCTCAAGCGTCTCCTTTGCCTGCTCCCATACAGTCTCCAGGAAGTCCGTCCGGAACCGCTTCTCAAGCTCGCCCCTTCTGCCGGTAAGCGCCGCGGCCACTCCCGCTTTCCCGATCGCGCCTGCGACGACAAGCTCCTGCCCTACGTCAAACCGCCCAAAACCGTTTGGATCACGGGCAATCCGTCTCATCACGCCCCCGGGCCGCCGGGACCGTTCCCATCAACCTCGGCTGCCTGCTGCCCGCCGTCAGGCTGCGGCGCCGGTGTCTCTACGGGTGCTGTGGGCTGCGGCGCCTCCGTGGGCTGCACGGCCTGCGTCGTGGGCTGCGGTTCGGTCTCGTAGCCGGGCCCCTGCGGCTGCGATTCGGTCGGTTGCGGCTCCGTTGCAGCCGGGCTTGTCTCCTCTGGCTGCTGGGGCGTCTGCTCCGTCTGGGCCGGCGTCTCAAGTGTCTCCGGAAGCTGCTCCGTCGTCTCCGCGGGCGGGCCGACACGGAAGATCGCCTTGGACGGATTATACGTGTCGTTGTTTAAAAGCGTCCGCTCCGTAAGCTGTCCATCCACATAAACGCATTTATACAGCCTCGAGCGCAGCCCCGTATGGGCGGACTGGACCCGGACCCGCTGACCCGGCGCAAGTGTCGGGTCGATCTGCTCGGCAGGCGCTCCCGGATCCATCCACTGCAGCGTCTCCGACTCGAATTTGATCGTACGGTTGGACGGGCGCGTTTCCTTTCCATAGATCGTAAACGTCAGCGTACGCCCGGATGTATAGCCTTCGATGTAGATTGGGGTATCGTAAGGGTTCTTAATCTTTAAGTCCTTATAGGTCCCCGCAATCGCCGCATCCATGGAAGGCTTTACATAGGACACGCTCATGGAATGATTCTGCCTCTGCACGATCTCTAACTCCGCTAACAGAGACGCATTGTACAGCGTCGTCGAAATCTGGCAGACACCGCCTCCGATGCTGTCCACGGAGCGCCCGTTTTCATATGCCACCGCAGTCCGATAGCCGTTCTGCGTCGTAAACGGGTTCATACAGTCATAGCCGGACAGCACTTCCCCCGGCATGAGCACATGGCCGTCGATCTTGGAAGCGCCGACCTGCAGATTGGTCGCACGCGAGGCGCCGCTCGACGAAAAATCCGTTGAAAACGTCCCCAATACATCCTGGATCGTCGAAAGCGTCTCCTCCGTGACCGCCGGCTGGCTCTCCACCAGCTCGGCATGGACCGTAATCTCTCCGGCCGCTCCGTTTAACGCCTCGTTGATCGCCTGCTTCGTAGCCTCCATATCGACCGTCGTCCCGACGACCTCGGGCGTGATGACAAACGCGCCGTTCTCCCGCCGGATCGAGGCGTCGGCTGCCTCCGTGACCGCCGCGCCGCATTTATCCTGTACAAAGGCATTGACTTTTTCCTGATCCACATCCAGATCCAGCTCGAACCGCACGGGGCTCTCCTGAAGATCTTTCTTTTTCATGTAGCGCCGGATCAGGTTGCCGGTGACCTTTGTCTCCTCAAGCGCCTCGGCCACAGCCTCCTCGTTGCTCCAGCGAAGGCCAAGCTCTGTCCCGTCTGTCCTGACCTCGCTGCCGTTAACGATCAGCGTAAGCTCCAATCCGAGCCGCTCGCCTGCGTATTCCTCGATCTTTTTTTCCGCTTCCTCCTCTGTAAGGCCGGAAAGGCTCACGTCTCCGATATAGACGCCCTCCGGAACCGGCTCTGCAGCGCATGCCGCAAACGGCGTCATACCGAGGAACGAGACGGCAAGGAGTGCCGTTCTGCCTGCGGACCACACATTCCTTTTCATACTGACTCTCCTCACATCATTTCTTATAATACGGACATCAGGGAACCCACAACCATCGGGAGTACCATTGCCAGCACGACAATGACAATCACAATCGTAGAAAGAATTTTCCGTGTTTTTTTATTGTTCAGATTCAGCAAAGTATTCACCCCTTTTAATTCATTTTATCTGCATTCCGAAATTTTATCCCTGTCTCTTTTCCGGGATTCTTCCATGCGTAAAAATAATTTGGTCAATCCATCTCGAAATCTCATTTCCAGACAGGCTTTCAATTTGGACAGTCACATTTATTCTATGATATTTTATTAAATCCTGCAAGTGTTGTTTTTGCCTTTTTGTGGCTGTCTTTTCCTTTTTTACCTTAAAAAACAGCTTTTTTTCCGAAAAAAGAGCGGGATCCTCCTCGCCGAAGCGTTTTTTCAGTTCCTGATAGAGCCTGTGCGCGGCAATTGCATCCGCAAGCGCGCGGTGCGCCGTATCCTGCATCAGTCCAAAATAAAGGCAGGCGTTTCCCAGATTCTTCTTTTCTTCAGGCGGCATAAACGCCCGGCAGAGCCGCAGCGTGTCAATGCCGTTTTTTTCAAACGTAAGCTTTTGGTTGACCGCTGCCTGCAAAAGGAAGCCGTAATCGAACACGACCTGGTGTCCTAAAAGCGTAAAATCCTTGCAGAAATCCACTGCCTCTTTGATCACATCCCGGATATCCGGCGCGTTTTGTACCATGCCGTCGGCAATCCCGGTCAGCTCAGTAATCCGTTCCGGAATCTGGCGGTGCGGGTTAACCAGCGTATGGAACGTATCCGTGATTTCCCCATTTTCCACCTTGACCATCGCAATCTCAATAATTTTTTCCTGTTTTACGGCAATCCCCGTCGTCTCCAGATCGACGGCCACATAGGACTCTGTCATACTTCTCCTCTCCTGTCCGTTTCGGGAAGCCGTACGGCCCGCGCGTTGTGGGACAGCGGATCTTTGTTTTTATAGTCGAACAGCATTCGGCTCCCATTCTCTAGGATCTCCAGATGCGCCATTTTTGCGAGCTGTCTAGCCTCATAGCCCTCGTAGCCAAAAAGCCATGCAGGTCCTGCCGCCTCGGCCTCAAAAAAGGCACGGATCTCTTTTTTATAGGGCGTCTGGTCGCTTGCGAAGGAGGGCCGGCTTTTTAGATTTTCCCGCAAATACAGATCATACATGAGCGCATCCCGAAAGCTCGAGGGCTCTGCACCCGGCAGGCCGCATACAAACCGGTATAAGCTCTCATAGCGCGAGAGCCTGGAATGGCCGACGCCAAAAAGCCCCTGTTCCCTGTAAAAATCGGCAAGCGCCAGGTACAGCCCCGACGGCCTTGAAAAGCATTGTAAAAGCAGCTTCATCGTCTGTTTAAACTGGCCGGAGTTGTAATAAAGCTCCACCATCTCCTCCATTTCCTTTAAGCGGATCAACCCGTCAAAGGAAAGCCACTTCGTCTCCAGCACCTCATACGGCGGTGATGTACGGTATTTTAAGCCGTAGCGTTCCGTCTTCCCTGCCATGTGAGAGCCCTTTAACACCTTCAGGAAGCCAAGCTGAAGCTGATCCGGATGCATCGAATGAACCTCATCGAAGGAACGCAGAAACGATTCCATTCCCTCATGCGGGAGGCCCGCGATCAGATCCAAGTGCTGATGCGTATTGCCGAATGCATGGATTCGGTTCACCGACGCTCTCAAAGCGGCAAGGTCTGTCTTTCGGCGGATCTCTGTGAGTGTCTGTGGGTTCGTGGACTGTACCCCGATCTCGAGTTGAATGAGTCCTGGGCGCATCGCACCGATTAAGGAAAGTTCTTCCTCATCGAACAGGTCGGCCGATGCCTCAAAATGAAAGTTTGTAATCCCGTTGTCATGCGCCAGCAGATAGCGCCAGATCCCAAGCGTATGCTCCCGTTTACAGTTGAAGGTCCGGTCTACAAATTTTACCTGCTTTACCCGTTTGTCCAAAAATACCTGCAGCTCTCTCTCCACAAGCGAAAGACTGCGGAAGCGGACACGTTTATCCAGCGATGACAGGCAGTAGCTGCAGGAAAACGGGCACCCGCGGCTGCTCTCATAGTAAAGAATCCGATTCTCAAGGTCGTCTGTCTCCAGATTCTCATAAGCAAAAGGCAGTTCATCCATAGAAAGGAGGGGCGCCGGTGGATTTTCTGAAATTTCTCCGGCCGTCGTGCGAAACGTAATGCCGGATATCTCTTTAAAAGCCGCCCGGGACAAGGGCTTCCCCTGTTCTTCGGCCGCCAGGTAAGCGCCTGCAAGCCGGGAAAAGCTCTCCTCCCCCTCGCCGCGCATGACGCCGCGAAGCCCCGGCTCCTTTTTAAGCTCCTCTGCGGCGCTCCAGGACACCTCCGGGCCTCCGAGCCAGATCTCCATCTCCGGACGCACCTTTAAAAGATCCTTTACAAGCTCCCGCACATATGTGATGTTCCATATATAGCAGGAAAACCCGATGAAATCCGGCTTTTTCCTGTAAAGCTCCCGTAAGATCTGCTCCGGCCTGTGATTGATCGTATACTCACAGAGCTCGATCTGCGCCCCGGGCTGTTTTTTCTTCGCATAGGCGCTTAAACTGTAAACTGCCAGATTGGCGTGTATATATTTTGCGTTGATGGCCGCCAGCAGGAATTTCATACGAAAAATTCGATCTTTCTGCCTGTAGGATTGTACTGGTAGTACCGGACACCAGCCGCGTCCAGCATACGCTTCGAAGCCCTCGTGGAAGCCGTGTCGGCGTATTTGTCGCTCTCATAGATCAGCGTCTTGATCCCGGCCTGGATGATGGCCTTCGCGCATTCGTTGCAGGGAAACAGCGTCACATAAAGCTTGCTTCCCTCGAGACTTCCCCCGCGGTAATTTAAGATCGCGTTCAGCTCGCTGTGTGTCACGTAAAAATACTTTTCGTTGTAGGGATCCTGATCATCCTTTCCCCAGGGAAAGGTATCATCCGAGCACCCTTGTGGAAAGCCGTTATAGCCCATTGACAAAATCTTGTTGTCCTGACTTACAATACAGGCCCCCACCTGCGTGCTCGGGTCCTTGGAACGCATGGCCGACAGCTTGGCAACCCCCAAAAAATACTCATCCCAGGTAATATAATCGTTTCGTTTCTCAGACATCCCGTTGTTCTCCTCTCATTTCTGTAAAAAGACTCCCTTTTTCACACCCGGACAATGTGATAGCCAGCCGCCTTGCAGAGACGGTTCATAATCGCCTGGCCCAGCCGGTCTTCGGAAAAGCTCTCCGAAAAAATACAGTCCACGGCCTTTTCGTCGAGCTCCCGCAGCACGGCAAACAAATTATGTGCCACGGTCTCCTCATGGCTGCGGCTCCCGATCACCTCCAGGACCCCCACAGGATAAAGTCCTCGGCTCTCCTCCGTACAGATGATTCCGACCCGCTTGCCGGCCTCTGCCGCTTTTTTTGCTTCCTTATTGATATACGCCGCAACCCTCGCGGCCTCCCCCTCCACCAAAAGCATCTCGGCCCGCGGCGCATAATGGCGGTATTTCATGCCCGGCGCCTTCGGATGTACGCCCTCCGCCATCGGGCCCTCGATCGCCGGATCAACGTCCACACGGCCCAACGCCCCGCGCAGCATTTCCAGTGTGACGGCCCCCGGTCTTAACAGTGTGGGGATCTCCCCGGATACATCCACGATGGTGGACTCCACGCCGATCCCGACCTCACTGCCGTCTAAGATCATCTCGATTTTCCCGGCCATGTCCTCTATCACATGCTCTGCCCGCGTCGGGCTCGGCCGCCCGGAGGTATTGGCGCTCGGCGCGGCCACCGGAACGCCGGCCAGACGAATCAGCCGGTTCGCCACCGGATCGGAGGGCATACGAACCGCCACCGTGTCAAGCCCTCCCGTCGTCCCGTCCGGAACCCGGCTCTGCTTTTTAAAAACCATCGTCAAAGGGCCCGGCCAGAAACGCATGGCCAGCCGCCTGGCCGCATCCGGGATCTCCGATGCCAGGGCAGGCAGCTCGTCCATACAGGAAATATGGGCAATCAAAGGATTGTCAGAGGGCCTCCCCTTGGCCGCATAGATTTTTTTTGCCGCTTTTTCGTCAAGCGCGTTGGCTCCCAGGCCATATACGGTCTCCGTGGGAAAGGCCACCAGCCCGCCTCCTTTCAAGATCTCTGCCGCCTCCAAAAGCTCCTCGTCGTTTACCTTTCCACAAACGGTAATTTTTACAATCTTCGTATTCATGCTTTCCCGTCTCTTTTCCATATCAAACAGGCGCCTGCCGCGAAAGCCCGCGTATAGGCGCCTGTGTCCAGTTTTCGCTTTCTTCAGTTTAGCACAACCGCCGGGCGGCTGCAAGCCCCGAATGTGCCGCTTCCGTCGCGACCGCTTCGGCTGTTCGGCCTACGACTTTCCTGCTGTCTTCAGTCCTTCCATTTCCGGATTTCCTTAAGACCTGCGACGATAGAGTCCACGAAGCTTTCGTAGATCTGCTCGCCCTTTTCTGCCGTCGCACCGGCCGGATCCCCGCCGATACCGATGGGCTTTCCGTCTTCCGTCTCCCACTCCTCGGACACCCAGCCGATCGTGATCGGGCCATAGACCGTAAATGTTTTGTTTCCCATGAATTTTCTCGGGATCCCCGCCTCGCCGGTCTCAAGCTTCACAAGCTCCGGCCTTTCTGCGAGTACCATGGACGTCTCCATCTCGCCGCCATGAAAATCCCAGACGTTTCCCGGTGTCACCGTGTCTTTGACAGCCTGATTTCCGAAAAACGCGCCGCAGTTGATGTGAAACACCGCAAGCCCGCATTCGCTGCGTAGCTCTCTGCTCAGGATCTGGATAACAGGCGAATTCCCGCCATGACAGTTGAGTATGGCAATCTTTTGAAAGCCATGGTGATGGAGGCTTTTGCAGATGTCGTAAAGCAGATGATAGAGCGTATCCGGCTTCAGGGTAACGGAACCGCAGAAGTTGACGTGCTCCGTGCTTAAACCCACGGGAAGCGGCGGGAAGATCAGCATAGGATAATCCGGGCTCTCCCGATCCAGGGCTTCCTTGATCCTCCTTGCCGTCGCCTCCGAGATGATCTCATCCGTGCCGAGCGGGCATTGATTTCCATGCTGTTCGAGTGCACCAACCGGAATCATGACAATCGTCTCTGCTTTGTCCACCTGCTCCATCTCAAGCCTTGTCAGTTCTCTGTAATAGCGTACCATAGCCTGCTGCCTCAGCCTTTCTCCGTCGAGGTCCTAGCTGCCCTCTCCGGTGCTCCCGCGTGCAGGATCACGCTGACCCGTTTGTAGACCAGGGCGGTAACCGCGGCGTTCATGCCGAGCTTTAAAAGGTTAAACGGAAGAATCGCAAAGATCGCAAAGGTATACAGGTTCGTAATCGCCGGGTTGACTGCCGTTCCCATCGCGATGATATTTTCGATTCCGTTGAACATAAGCTTCGCATAGAGCGGGATCGTCATAAAGCAGTTGATCACCAGGGCCGTCAGGACACCGATCACGATCGAAAGCCCCAGGCCATACATAGCCGTCTTCCTCGTCCGTTTCCGCTGGTAAAGAATCGACGCCGGAAGCACAAACAGGCTGCCGCCGATAAAGTTTGCCAGGTCGCCGACGTACATCGTTGTCGTTCCCTTGATCAAAAGCTTCAGAATGTTTTTCACGAGCTCCATAAGAACGGCCGGGATCGGCCCCAGCGCAAACGCGCCGACCATGATCGGTGTCTCCGCAAAATCCAGCTTGTAAAAAGGCGGTGCAAACGGCACGGAGATCTGGAAGGTCTCCAGGACGGCGGCCAGCGCGCCGAACATACCGATCAGAACAACATTTTTCACACTCAGTACTTTGTTGGGTTTCATAGCTTGTTTCCTCCTTGTATGATCGTCCTTCATCCTGTACGGATATACAGAGGAATTGTAAAACAAAAAAGCCCCGGACCCATGCAAACAGTCCGGGGCTATACGCTCCTGTCTCACAATTTCTTCTCTCATCCAGACTATACTGTCGGTTTTGGAATTTCACCAAATCAGCCGCTTTCGCGGGTCGCGGACTTTCACCGCCGGTAGGGAATTTCACCCTGCCCCGAAGAACGCTATTTATTTTTACTTAATCAATATAGCACATTTGTGCAGGGATTTCAATAGGTTTTTCAACTTAGTTTTTCTTGAGCTGGAATCGGTTTCCCTTTTCGTCTGTCTTATCATAGGACAGGCTGATTCCGATCACCCCCGCGACGATGATGGCCGTACCGAATACCTGTACGGGCAAAAACGTCTCATGGAGGAGGAACACACCGGACAGGATCGACACCACCGTATTGATCGTGCAGGTTGAGGCATAGACGGCAAACGGCAGGTTGGCAGAGGCGTAGGTCATCAAAAGGAACGCACAGACGCAGGAGGCGATCCCCATGTAAAGCACCGCGATTCCGAAGCGCGCACAAAAAAGGCCCTCAAAATAGCTTCCAAGAGTCCCGGCCGCGGCACTCTTTCCCACAGAAAGCAGGTTAAACAAAAGCGCCCCCATCCCTGTCGTCACATAGATGATCTCAAACGAGCCGTACACCGCTGAGGCACGGCGCACCAGGACGCGGTTGACCGCCAGCACGAGGTTTGTTCCGATGATGAGAAGCAGACCAATTGTCGTCATGCCTGTGCTTTTGGCTCCCGCAAGATTGGCCACAAATACTCCGGCCACACAGACCCATACGAACAGAAGCTGTCTTTTGGAGGGGTATTCCCGGTTGATCAGCGCCGAAAAAATCATCATGACAATCGGCTGCATGCTGCCGTACATCGAAATCTGGGACGTCGGCGCATAGGAGGTCGAGGTTGTCTCTAAAATCTGGCTGATGCAGGGATTAAAAAGCCCGCACAATAGGATCAGGCCGGGCACGCTTCTTTTATAATCCACCTTTTTCATCCCCAAAAGCACAATCACCGTCATGACAAGGAAGCCCAGTCCAAAACGGAAGGACAGGAATTTTACCGTGTCCTGATCGACAACGGCCATCCCCATTTTGATAAAGAAAAAGGCTAACCCGAAGATTACCTGTGCTGCCACGTTTGCGAGCAGCGGCTTATAATTTTTCATTTGCTTCTCCTTTTGCCTGTCATCGTTTGTTTAAATATTCGATAATACCCATATGGATCGTCCACGCCAGACGATCCTGGTATTCTCCTTGCTGCAAAAGCGCCGCTTCCCTGCGGTTGCTTAAAAAACCGCATTCCACGATCACGATCGGGCACTTCACATGCAAAAGCAGATAATAATTCCCGTTTGCCTTTGCCAGCCTCCGGTTGTTCTCTCCGAGCACATAGTCAAAGCGCTTCTGCAGAATTTCCGCCAGCGCCTTTCCTTTCGCGGAATCCTTATAATAAAATACCTGCCCGCCGGAGACATACTCCTCATGATAGCTGTTTTGATGGATGCTGACCACCAACTCCGGCCCGACCTCCTCGATCAGCTCGCAGCGGCGTTTCATATCGGCCATTTTCTTGCGCGAGTCCTTCTCTGAATACAGTCCCTTGTCCTCCTCCCGGGTCATGACAACCTTTATATCGGACTGTTCCAGATACGTCTTTACCCGCATCGCGATCTCAAGATTGACATCCTTTTCCAGGCTGCCGTCAACGCCGACCTTCCCGGGATCGTTTCCGCCGTGTCCCACGTCAAGGACGACCACCGGCTGCTCCTCCAAATCACCTGCCTGCACCGGCAGCGCCTCCACGCCCCCGCGGCAGGCCGCCGCAAAGACGAGGACCAGAAGGAGCAGGCCCATGAGCGGCTCCAGCAACATCTTTTTCAATTCTTTCACCTCGGGCCATATTTGTAAAAATATATCCCGGGGCAGCCGCAAAAAGAACCCCGCCGCAGGATTTCTTTCCCGGCAGGGCCCTTATATTCAGTCCCAGCTCACCGCACTCCAGGCGGCTTTATCTTCAAGGCCAAGCTTCCAGCAGGCCACTCCCGCCAGGTCATGCTCCTTCACCAAATCCATCTTAAGGCGCAAGGATTCTTCCTCCTCCAGCCACAGGTATGCAAGGCCCTCCTCTGTCTCGCACTCCCCGTAGTACTGTCCCAGCTCCTCCTGCCAATAAAGCGGCGTCTCATTCTCCTCGACCCAGCGCTTCGCCTCGGCAATCCCCAGCGCTTTGGATTTGATTCCTTCCGTCCCTTCGGTCCACAACCTCGTATAGAAGGGTACGCCGTTGATCAGCCGGTCGGCCGGAACGGACCGAAGCGTCTGCTCAATTCCGTCCTGCACGTAAGGAAGCGAGGCCACCGAACCCGGCTCTCCGCCCGCATAGTGCTCGTCATAGCCCATGATGATCACATAGTCGGCGACAACGGCCTGCTCGGCACGATCGTAAAATTCATTATAGAGAGCCGGTACCGTGTTGTCCACGGAAAGCACGATCCCCTTTTCCCGACAGGGGATTGACAGCTCTCTTAAAAACTGCACATAGTGGACCCCCGCTTCAGGCTTTATGCTCTCAAAATCCATGTTCAGGCCGTCAAGGCCATACTCCTCAGCCTCCGCGATCAGGCTGTTAATCAGACGCCGCCTCGTAGTTGTAGAGGCAAGAAGCGTTTCCGTCTGTACATCCTTGCTGAAATTGTCCAAAAGGGCCCAAACCTCGATCCCCAGGCTGTGTGCCTTCTCCACATATTCCCTGCTGGCCAGGGATGTGTAGTTTCCTTCATTATCCGTCAGAGAAAACCAGGTTGGAGAAATCACGTTGATCCCCTTAGTCCCCTCGAGCACGCTCTCCAAAGCCCCGTTTGCGCTCTGTGAGGTCACCTGATGCCAGGCCAGCACCAGCTTCTGATCACGCCCGGTCCAGCCATAGACCGGCTCTGCCGTCGTCCCGTGTGTGAGTTCCTCCCCGGCCTCACCGATTATTTTATTTTGGATATAGCCGATATGGCCGTCTGCCGTCAGGACCTTTGACCATTTGTCCATTTCCTCAAGGATCGTGACACCAAAAGCTTGGTGGGCTTCGGTGATGATCGGACTCTTGATTCCGCCCTTTTCGCGGACCTTCCCGTCTTTTTTTAGCTGTGCGGTCTTTCTAAGCCCCCAGTCCGTAATATAGACGCGCTTTACCTCCTCTGCATCAAAAGCCGACGCCTGTACGTTTGTATAATTTGCAATCAGGCCGAGTGTCAGATAGACCTCATCCCCCTTCATAAGCAGAAGCGGTGCCCCGCTCGCCCCCTTTGTACCGGGGTCGGCGTAGACGATCTGATCCGGAAGCGCATACACCAGGAGCTCCTCTGTCTGATCCCAGTAAAACCGTTTATTCAGCCGTTCGTTTACCCACGAGAGCGGGAGATAACACTGCCCGTTTTCATAGAGCCCTTTGGCGGACTGAAGCTCATAATTATAGAGGAGGGCGATTTCATTGCCCTGCACCTGATACAATTGTGAAAGATCCGACAGCTCCTTCGACGGTGTATATTTCTGAATCAGCTTAAAGCCGAGAACGCCCAGTAGAATTAAAAGGATAAGGCTCAAAGCCACAAGGACAGGAACCATTTTTTTCATTGCTTTCCAACTCTTTTCTGTAGTAAATCAGATTGATCATCGTAATTAGTATAGCACATCTGTCCTCCTTTATTTGTAAATTTTTTGTAACATTTCCCTCCCTGACCGCGTTACAGGCTGCCCTGGCAGAACAGTATCCTCCGACACACAGTCCCCTCCCTCTTACCGTTCACGATTGTTTGTTTCTCTTTTCGCACAGATAGACCTTGTCAAAACGGATCTCCTTCAGCTCACCGGCTTCATTCTGCACATAATCGCCCATATAGAACAGGCCATCCTCTCTGGCCTCAAAGAGCCGTTCCCAGTCCGAAGAACCCGAAGGCTCGCCGTCAACGAATACCCGGACCCCCTTCTGTGCATACTGGCTCAGGCCGTTCATGCATTGACGCATCTCCTCGAGCCTTTTTTCTGTCATTTTATTTTGCCTCGTTTCACACATTGTCCTCCCTCGTTTCATACCGGCAGAGCCGCCAAGGAGGCGCAGCCTGTGACATATCAGACAGCTCTGCCGGCCTTTTTTGAAAAGGCCTCTTACGGATCTTTTATCAGCCTTCCAAAGAATCTTCCGCATTCCTCCGTGACAGCAAAGGCATCCGCTGAAAACGGAATCCGTTCTGTAAAAATCCGGTATCTCCTCCTGAATTCCTTTCTGGTCTCCTCGCTTCCAAACACGGCAAGGGTCTGCCAGCTCTTTCTCTCCACCGGTCTTTTTTTCAGTTCGAAATCCCGGAACCGCTCCTGCTGCCATTCGCTGAACGATCCGATTAAAAACTGTCTGTCGCAGCGAAGGAATTCGGTCCAACCGCCTTCTTCAACGTCCCCGAAGTCGATCAGAAGCTCCTCATAGTTTTTTTCAAGTGCCGCAGCCAGATCGGCGGGCCCTGCGTCCTTCACGTAATCCGCTTCCAGAATCCGGCAGAATTTTTCCCCACATATCGATCCGGTGCAGCTCTTTTCGATCCGTGCAAACGCACCAGAACGGTTAAACTCCAAGAGTGCGGCGCGTTTTCTCTGATAGCCGGCCAGATAGTTTGCCAGCATAACAGAAAAATGTGTACATCCGACGCTTCGGCCGATTCCTGCGATTCCGGTCAAACGGATCTTTTCTTCCAGAGCCGCCGTCCGGGGTTTTCTTTCCATGTCCTCTCACCTCCCATCCCTGTCTGAATCAGTTTTTCGAAGCAGGCATCTGCCAGCCTGTCTTTTTTCAGCGGATTGGGGAAAAACGGCAACCGAAGACACGAAAGACCCTTTAGATCCTCCGGCAGCTTCAATAAAAAATTCTCCGGCGTGTGATTAAACAAAAGAATTACCCTGCCGCGCGTTTTAAAGAAACGCGCCGCCTTCAGGCTGTTTTCTGTTTCCCACCACTTTCCGCCGCACAGGAGGACATAATAGTCCGCTTTTGGCAGTATATTTCCCTGCTGCCAGAAGGCGCCTGTGTCTTTCACAATCGTTGGAAAATAACGATATGGCATTTGAACCGATCTGCCATAGTATGGACGGAGCCAAAGAGCCCCGATTTGAAATACGCCGGTGCTGTCCGCATGAAGTCCCATGCTTCTTGCAAGGGCCCGGACCGCATCCGCATCGTATTCTTCCTGATATAAAGCTGGACACCCGTTTCGGGCTAAGAAATTTGACATGCCGAGTGCCGCGTGGGTGGTTCCGAGTCCCGGCCGCGCTCCGGCAAATACAATAATCTGAGACCTGATCGCCTGTTCTTTTGATAGATGGTTCTGCAGTTCCAAAAGAGCTGTTTCAAGCTCCGCCGCTGTCTGATAGCGTTCTTCCTTTTTTTCTGCCATACAGCCAAAAAAAATCCGCTCCAGCGCCGGCATCCCCTTTGGGGACCCGATACCCGGCTCCCTGCCCGGGGGCCTGCCCCTGTACATAAAGTAAAGGAGAGCGCCGATGGCATATACGTCGGTCCGACAGTCTAACGGCTCCCCGCGATACTGCTCCGGCGCCGCGAATCCTGCTGTCCCGTATCGCTCCCCGAATGTCACCGCATCAGCCGCATACTGCGCATGGTCAAAGTCCGTCAGCCGTACCTGTTCTTTACACACCAAAAGATTTTTCGGCTGCAGATCCAGATACAGGATCGGATTTTCGACTGAATTCATAAATTGGATAATACGGCATACTTGAATTCCGATATGAACCGCCGTGTCTGCTGACAAGCTGCCCAGGCGTCCTACCAGGGCATATAAAGATTCGCCTTCCAGATATTCTTCGATCAGATAGCTGTTTTCTTCATCTTCTTCGACGTCGTATACAAGCGGTATTCCCGGATGCTTAAGCGTTTTCAGGAATAAAGCTTCCCTTCGGAAGGTCGCATAATCTGCCATCGACTTTGAAACGATCTTCACCGCCCGGTATTCCTCCAGCTCCGTGTGATACGCCAGATATACGACACCCGAACGGCCCCTTCCGAGCTGCCTGCATAGACGGTATTTACCAAACAGAACGTGTTCCTCGATCTTAGCACCTCCTTTTTGGCAATCAAACCTCTGTTTTTTATTTTAATACAAAAATCGACGTATTACAACAGCTTTCTGGAATTTTTTGGAAATTTCATGTGTGGAAATCTGCACATAGAATTCTATCAGGTGAAAAAACATCATAAAATTTTAATAAATTTCACACATAGCATTGCAAAACCGGAATAGGATATAGTATATTATAAGCGTAAGATTGCGTCTTTTTTGCATACATGAATGGAATACACACGACAGGAAGGAATCCGATGAAAATAGAACGAATCAATGAAAACCAAATACGCTGTACTCTGAGTAACTTCGATCTGAGCGTACGCAACTTAAATCTGACCGAACTCGCATACGGAAGCGACAAGGCAAGAAACTTGTTCCGTGAAATGATTCAGCGGGCTTCCAATGAGGTGGGCTTTGAGGCAGAGGATGTGCCGTTAATGGTAGAGGCGATCCCGATGTCAAATGAGAGTGTCATGTTGATCATCACAAAAATTGACGATCCGGAGGAGCTGGATACCCGATTCTCGAAATTTTCCCAATCCGAGGATGAGGAGGATGTCTGGGGCGCTCTGGCAAGCGAGCTTTTGGAGGGAGCCGACGGGATCTTAAATCTTCTTGGGAATTCCTTAAAACCCCAAGAAAAAGAAACCGGGTCAGAAAAGGAGGAGGCTGCCGAGGAAAAGTCTGCTCTTGAGCTTGTGCGAATTTTTCAGTTTGATTCCCTAGATACCGTCTGTGCCGCTGCTAAAGAGACTGGCCGTATCTTCGGGGGCTTCAGCGCGCTCTATAAAAATCCGGCCAATCACGGCTACTATCTGGTCTTAAAACGGCTCGATTCCGATGTGCTTTCCTTCAGCCGCACCTGCAACATTCTCTCCGAATACGGTTCGCGCCTCAAATATGATGCGGCCGCGGCGGCATATTACGAGGAGCATTATGAAAAGATCGTTCGGGAAAATGCGCTTGCTTCGCTGGCAACCTTGTAAAACCTGCTGCTTCCCGTAAAGTTTACGCCGCGGAGGCTTATTCTCCGCGGCGTTTTTCCGTTCTTAATTCTATATCTTGTCTTTATTCTGCCTGCGCGTTCTTTTTTTCCAGATACTCGTTTAAAATCTTAACGAGCTGGTCGCAGCTTATGCCGTGGACCATGCACGCCTCCTCCAGCGATTCTCCCTGTGAGGACGGGCAGCCGACACAGTGCATTCCGGCCCCCATTAAAATCTGTGCTGTATTCATGTCCATGCGGAGAAGTTCTCCAATCAGCATGTCCTTCGTTACCTGCATGAATGATTCCTCCTATCTGTTGCCTTTGTATGGATACAGAGAAAGTATAATACTTTTTTGCCTGCTTGGCAAGGGACTTTTTTCAAGCCAGGCGTCAAAAACGGGAACGCTGCCAGAGCACGAAATCCTTTTAGGTTTCCACTCCCGACGGCGTTCCCGCTTTGCTTTTTTGTCCCTGATCTCAGAGCATCAGACCTTAACAACGTTTACTGCGCGAAGCTTCTTGCTGTTCTTCGGATCCTGCTCGGTGTCAAAGGTGACCTTCTGGCCTTCCTCAAGGGTCTTGAAGCCCTCGCCTACGATCGCGGAGAAATGAACGAAAACGTCATCGCCGCCGTTATCGTTGGAAATAAATCCGTAACCCTTCTCAGAATTGAACCACTTTACTGTACCGTTATTCATTTTGGTACCTCCATTAAAATTTTTATTTTCCGCACTGCAACTTCTTCAATAAACCCCTTGTGTTTCTTGTCGGTCCTTTACTAAGAAAAACTCACATGCTTTTGTAATCCATTTAGCCAGCAAATGACTTACAAAAACATGTGAGTTCAATCGTGCATCGGAATTGATTAAACCATATCATATTTTCCGTAATTTGTCAATATTTTGTTGGGCTTTCTTCTGATTTTCTCTTGAAAAATCGGCTGTTTTTGCGTAACAGTTCCGACAGATCTGCCCGTTCACTGAGCTGATCGTACGAAACCATAATAGCCGCAGACATTTTGAAAGTCAAAATCTCCCAAACGTATCCACCAGCCAGCTTAACCGCTCCGCATGCTCCTTTTTAAGCTCACCGGGGCGCATACGCCAGCGCCAGTTGCCGTCAGATGTACCGGGCGTGTTCATACGGGCCCAGTTATCGAGCTTTAAAACATCCTGCGCCTGGAAGATCACGACACTCGCTACCGATGCATAGGCCGTGAAGAATACCCGGTCCACAATCTCATGCTGATGCGAAACGCCCATATAATCGGCAATATACTGGAGCTCCCACCACTGGCGCGCCTCGGGCTTAAAATAACCGACCAGCGTCTCGTTGTCATGTGTGCCGCCGTAGACGACGGAATTTGGCGTATACATATGCGGCAGGTGTTCGTTGAAGCGGTCGCCGCTGAACGCAAATTCGATAATTTTCATTCCCGGGTATCCGGTCTCCTCTAAAAGCGTCTTAACCTCGGGGACGGAGATTCCCAGATCCTCGGCGATGATCTTTGTATCACCGATCACCATCTGAATCGCATCGGTCAGCTTCCTTCCGGGGCCCTTTAGCCATTCGCCGATCTTTCCATTCTCGGCCCCGGCCGGGATCGTATAATACTGGACCACACCGATAAAATGGTCAATCCGGACCACATCGTACAGCTTGGCAGACGTCTTCATGCGCTCCTTCCACCATGCAAAATCTGTCTTATCCTGCACATCCCACCGATACAGAGGGTTTCCCCAGAGCTGTCCGGTCTCCGAAAAGGCATCCGGCGGGACACCCGCCACCCGAACCGGCGTAAGATCCTTCTCGTCAAGCCAGAAAAGCTCCGGATGCGTCCATACATCGGCGCTGTCTAAGGCGACATAGATCGGGATGTCCCCGATAATCGAAATCCCTTTTTCATTGGCATAGGAGCGTAGCTTTTTCCATTGCTGGTAAAATTTGTACTGAAGGAATTTCCAAAAGTCGATCTCCTCTTTCAGCTCCTCCTTATACCGCTCCAGAGCCTCTTTTTTCCGGAAACGGATCTCCTCGGGCCACGCGCTCCATTCCTGATTCTCAAAGTGGAGTTTGAGCGCCATGTAGAGGGCATAGTCATTCAGCCAATACCAGCTCTCCATGCAGAATTTCTCATAGCCCTCCTCCTCGCGGAATTCACTGCGGGCATACGCTTTTTTTAAAAGCGGAAACCGGTAATAGAAGATTGCATCATAGGCCGCCTGCGCCGCGTTATCGCCCCAGTAGCAGGCATCTACCTCCTCTTTTGTCAGGAGCTCCTCTTTGATTAGGATGTCCAGGTCGATGAAATACGGATTGCCGGCAAAGGCGGAAAAGGACTGATATGGGCTGTCCCCGTAGCTCGTCGGCCCCACCGGAAGTACCTGCCAGTATTTCTGCCTCGCGCTCTTTAAAAAGTCGACAAATTCATAAGCGGCCTGCCCGAAAGTCCCGATCCCGTAGGGGGATGGCAGGCTGGAAACGGGCATTAATATCCCTGCGCCGCGCTCTAACATCGTTTTCATGTCCGCTCCGTCCCCTTATCTCGTTTTTCGGATCTTTTCGTCGTTCTCCAGTACTTTTTTCGCAATCATGATGAAATGAAGCTTAAAGTTATCCTCTGTATCGTTTACGTCCAGCCCCGTGTTGATCTTTACCTGCTGTAGGCTGTTCCTGACCGCGTCTTCAGCCATGCCAAGCTTCTCGGCCGTCAACACCACATCCTCTTTGCATTTATAGTATTTCGCCAGCACCTTTTTTTCCGTATCCGCGAGCTGCTTTAATACGGTCCTGGTCAGACGGTCGCCGAAATTCACCACCATCTGATTGATGCTGCTGTAGATCTCCATACCCATATATTCAAGGATCACACGGTCTTTTTTGAAGATCTCACCGGCCTTCACCGCGTCCTGTGCATTGTTGTAGGTGTGCTTGATGCCCTTGATGCCGCCCTCGATCGTGCCGATGCCGACGCGCACTCTCCGCTCCGTATGAAGCTTTTCCACCTCCTGAAGCGCAGTCTCTTTAACCTTGCCGACGAGCTCCCGCATGGCGGCCTTTTCCTCTGTGATCAGAATTACACAGACGCCCGTGTCACAGGTGATCACCTGCTTTCCTCCGGCCTTTTTATTGATGGGAGAAAGCGCAACAACCGCCTCGGCCGCCTGTAAAAGCTTTTCCCTGTCCCCCGCGTACACGTTCATATCCGACGGATACAGGAAGGAAACCGCCATGAAAAAGTCCTCATCCACGTCAAACCCGAGCTGCCTTCCGAACTGCTTGACCAATTCCTCGTCCTCATAATAGCCGATCACGATGTCGTTAAAATACGCCGATAACGTAATGTCTGTCGTGTTCTTATTCATAAAAAGCCTCCTCTTTCATCCTTTCTTCGTCTACGGGAAAGCCTTATTATATACAGGCTCCCCGGCTTTGTCAATATATTGCCAAATTTATCACAATAAAAGCCGGCCAACCGCCTCGAGACTTTTCGCCTCGTAGTCCACATGCACGCCGGCCGTATTTTCCTGCCCGTGCGGATTGTACCAGAGCGTATCAATCCCCACATTGTTGCCGCCCCGGATATCGGAAGTCAGCGAGTCCCCAATGATCAGCATCCGCCCTGCATCCCGACGTCCCATCCCTGCAAACGCATATTCAAAAAATTTCTTCGACGGCTTGTCGGCCTTCGCCTCCTCCGAGATAAAGATCCCTCTGAAATACGGCTCCAGCCCCGAGGCACGCAGGCGTTTGTGCTGCGTCGCGGCAACGCCGTTTGTCACGATATAGAGCTCATATCGGGGTTTAAGCACCTCCAGAAGCTCTGTGGCTCCCCCAATCAGCTCCGCGCTGTTGTTGAGAGATTCCCGATACAGGCCATCCATCTCCATCCCGTCCACATGGATTCCGAACTCTCCGAAAAATTCCTCAAACCGCAGGCTTAATACCTGCTCCCTCGTGATCTCTCCCCGTTCTAGGCGCTGCCAGTAGGATTTGTTAATCGCATGATATCTCTGCCTGTTCTCCTCCGTCACCGGGACTCCAAAGTGGATTAGCAAACTCTCAATCCCCTGCTTTTCCGCGAGTTCGAAATCCAGAAGTGTTCCGTCCACGTCGAACAGCAAAACCTCATATTGTTTCATCTGATCCCGTCCTTTCCCCGTTGAAAGCGTTTCATCCCTATAACAGAAAGCTCTGTCCCTCGCGTTCGATCTCCACAATCCTGTCGCGGTAGGCGGCCGAGTAGGGCAATTCCTTTAAACGCCTCGCCACATCGTACTCACCCCAGAAATGCATCGGGAAGACCGCTTTTGCATCCGCCGTCTTCATGAAGTCGTCGATCCCCAGATAAAAATGCCGCTCCAGGCGTGGGTCCAGCGCCAGAAAGGCAGCGTCCGCCGTCCGGCCCGCCATTTTTTGAATCTCACGCCGGTAAGCTGCCGTCATATCTGTGTTCCATTTTTCATCCTCGCCCTCCCAGTACCAGTGGTTCAAATCCCCGGCATGGTAGAGCTGCTTTTCGCCCGTGGAAACCCAAAACGCCACTCCCTCGTCGGTCGAGCAAAACGCCTCCGCCTTTATGTGTGCATCCTCATAGACCCCGCCCGGCTCCAAAAATACGGTGCGCTTCAAAAGCTCCTTCGGCACGCGTTTCTTCCAGATATCATAGGAGAGAACCAGCCTTGCATCCGAATGGCCCGCCGCCACGTCAAAAACCGACTCGGAAAAGTGATCCGGATGGCGGTGGCTCGCAAAGAGATAGAGCGGCTTGTCTGCGGGAATTTGGGGAAGCTTTCCCTGAAAATAGTCAAATAAAAGGCTTGCATTCTCTGTCTCTGCCAGAAATGCGCTGTGATGGATGTATGTAACCCTCATTGCCTCTCCTTTCTATGCGATATCAGTATAGCATACCGCAGGCCGATGTGGCAATGGATTTTTGCTTTACCAAAAGCCGGAATTCCCCTTACAATATGAAAGGCTCCAAAGCCATGCCTCACACATCGGCCAAGGAGCCTTTTTCTTTATCTTCAGGCCTTTGCAAGCGTAAACTGGTCCACAAGCTGCTTTAAGCCGTTTGCCTCCGCCGAGAGCTCCTCGCTGGCCGCCGCGCTCTCCTGCGCCGTTGCGCTGTTACTCTGTACCACGCCCGAGATCTGTGTGATCCCCTCCGTGACCTGTAAAACGGCGTCCGACTGCTCGTTGGATACCGTGGCGATCTTGTCGATCGAATCGACCACGGACTGCATGCTGCTTACAACCTCCAGCAGCGTATCCGCCGTATGCTTTGCAATCTCCGTCCCCGTATGTACGGCCTCCGCGGAACGCTCGATCAAAACGGAGGTGCTCCGCGATGCCTCCGCGGACTTGCTGGCGAGGTTTCGCACCTCATCCGCCACGACAGCGAAGCCCTTGCCTGCGGTGCCTGCCCTTGCCGCCTCCACGGCTGCGTTCAGGGCCAGTATATTAGTCTGGAAGGCGATGTCCTCGATCGTCTTAATGATCTTACCGATCTCATCGGAGCTTTGCCGGATTTTATCCATGGCATCCATAAGATCCTGCATCTGCCGGTTGCATACGGAAATTTCTTCGCCGGCCTGATGCGTCCGGCTACGGGCGGTCAGAGCCCCGTCTGCCGTATCCTTTGCCTGATCGGAGATTTCACTGATCCGCGCCGCAAGCTCCTCTACGGAGCTTGCCTGCTCAACGGCTCCCTGGCTGAGGTTCTGGGCGCTCACGGACACCTGGCCGCTGGCGCCGGATACCTGATCCGCGGAACGGTTGATCTGCCGCATTGTCTCGCTCAGCTTTTCCTTCATATGACGCATGGAGATCAGAATGTCATGGAAACTGCCTACATAGGCATCCGTATGCTCGGAACGGACATCCAGGTTCTGATTTGCCATTTCCATCAAAAGATAGCGGATATCCTTGATGATCGCGCTCAGCCCTTCCACAAGCTCCGCCGTGGAATCGGCCAGCATGCCGGTCTCATCCTTGCTCCCGGTCCGCAAAACCGGTGACTCCAGGTCGCCCTTAACGAGACGCTTCATGCGCTCTGCGCAGGCTCTCATAGGGCTGCTGATGCTGCCGGCAAGCCGCAGCGCAACTGCGGAGGAGACGAGGATGGAGGCCGCAATCACGGCCAGATTGATGAATATCCCGGCGTATGTGGCCGACAGATAATCTGACTGAGGCGCCGTAACCGCGACGCTCCAGCCGTCCGTGCCCTTTACAGGCGCGTAGGCCGCAAATTTAGGCCCGTCTGTGTCCCTGTAACTCCCGAATCCGTTTTCTCCCCGGCGCATAGCCGTATGGATAGCCGCCAGCTCTGAAAGCGAAGAATCGCTCTGTGCTTCGTTTTCTATGTTTTGAACCGTGATCGTTTCCAACGTAGTATCCGCGATCGTATCGCCTGATTTATTAATCATGTAGGCCTTGCTGTTTTCGCTGACCCGGATCGAAGACACGATGTCATTCAGGAATGTCTCATGTGGAACAAAATAGACGACGCCCGCGATCTTTGACCCGTAGATACCGTCGGAATAAAGCGGTGCGGCGACCATGATCGACAGTTCTCCCGTAACCTTGCTGATAAGCGGCTCTGATACATAGACGTTGCCCTGCATGGCCTGCTTTACATATTCACGGTCCGAATAATCCTTCCCGTCAAAGATGCTGATGCCGTCCGCTCCGATGATATTGCCTCGCTGGAGATCATGCATGGCAACACGTTCGTCAATGATCGAGCGTTTCTCCTCCACCGACGCCCCGGCGTTTGAAAGCTGCGGGATACAGCCCGTATCCATCGCCACGTTTTTATAGGCTAATAGCTCCTGCTCCACACGCTCCGCCGCCAGCCCTGCACTCTCACTCATCATCTGATCCACGGTCGCGATCGTGTTTTTGTAGTTGAGCGTAATGCTGGACGCCCCCACCGCGGCAAGCGCCGCCAAAACCGTCAGAATCAGACACATGGTAATTTTGGTTCGAATGCTTTTCATCTTTTTGTTACCCCCGTTTTTGTAGCTGAAATGCTTTCTTTATAAGCCTTTTCTCTACTGATTATATCGGACGGAAAACCGTTTTGTTAATGGATTTTTTATACGCGCAGCTTGTTAAATTCTTTATGGTGCTCTAAAAAACCTGAAAGTCCTCCATAGCGTGGCTAAACCGCCTGCCCTTCAGCAAAAAAATCCAGATCTGCCTTTGGGCAAGGGGTTCCCGGATCGGAACAAATACATGTCCGGGAAATAAGACATGGCAAACCTCTGCGTCACCCGTGACCGCAACTCCCAGCCCCATTTCGGTAAAATGTAGACGCATCAAAAAATCGCATTCTATCATCGTCTTCCGTGCGATTCCCGCCTAGCGGAACAGCTGCTCGCAGAATTGTTGATATGGCAGCTCTTTCGACAAGCTGATCACAGATTCACCGGATAATTCGTTTAAGGAAATGCTCTCCCTGTCTGCAAGCGGATGATCCTGCCGCATGCACAGGCAAACACCTATATCCAGGAGAGGTCTCTTATCCAAACATATGTCCTTTAGGTCGTCCATGCCTGTCAAAACAAAATCGAGCGCTCCGCTCAAAAGCTTTTCAGCAAACTGTGACAGCGTATCCCGGTGCTGATCAATGTGATATTGGGGATACCGATCCAGAAACGCAAGCAGCGCTCCCTGCTATACAAATGGCGACGTCATCGCCAGGGAAACCAGACGATTAAAAAACGCTGTTCGCCAAATGCCTGCGCTCCGGCAGACATTTCGTAAATACCTCCGGAGCTAAAAAGGCCCCGGAGCCAACGTACATCCTGTACGCCGGCTCCAAGGCCCTTTTTTATTCCGTTAACGGATCGAATCCGCCAGCTTTTCAAACTCCGGCCGTGCCTCCTTAAAGCACTCCAGAAGCTTCGGATTAAACACCCCGCACTCTCCGTTTAAGATCATGTTAAACGCCTGATCCTTCGTAAACGGCGGCTTGTATACACGTTCACAGATTAGCGCATCATAGCAGTCCGCGATCGACACGACCTGGGCGCTGATCGGGATCTCCTCTCCCTGTAAGGCGTCGGGATAGCCTCTGCCATCCCATTTCTCGTGATGATGCAGGGCGATGTCATAGCAGTGTTTATAGTATTCCTCATCCATGGAAGAAATCTGCTGAACGATCTCCGCTCCCTTGGTCGTATGTGTCTTCATGATCTCAAATTCTTCCTTTGTCAGGCGCCCCGGCTTCAAAAGGACCGAATCGGAAATGCTGATCTTTCCGACGTCATGCAGAACCGCCGCGTCGGCAATCGTGTCAATGTCATGATCCGTCAGTCCATACTCCGGGCAGCGTCTCTTGACCACTGCAAGCAGGACGCGTGAAAACTCCCGAATGCGGATCGTGTGAGAACCGGACTCCATGTTGCGGAACTCGACGATCGTCCCCAGCGTGTTGATCAACTGCGTGTTATGCTCCAAAAGCTTCTTCGTCTGCTCTTTGACAAGGTCTTCCAGATCATTCTTATATAAATACAGCTCTACGATATTTTTTACACGGCCGCGTACAATGTCCGGATCAAACGGCTTGCTGATAATATCGGAAACACCCAGGTCGTACGCTTTTTTTTGTACCTCGGAAGAAAAATCTCCGGTTATCATAATGACCGGTATCTCCTTCATCATGTCCTCGCGGCGCATAAAATTGAGGACCTCAAATCCATCCTTGACCGGCATGACAATGTCCAGAAGGATAGCGGCGATTATCGAGCGGTTCTCTGCCAGGCACTGTTCCGCCTGTTCACCGTTTTCTGCCTCCAGCATTTCAAATTTCCCCATAAAAAGGGCTTTCAGCAATTCCCGGTTTAACTCCACATCATCGACAATCAGCAGTTTATTTCTCATCATATATACCCCCGATTGGTATTCTCGTATCCGTCGGCCCCTTCTTTCTGCCGAGAAAGAACCGATTTTATTGTATCGTATTTGCCGCAAATTGTAAAGTTATTTTTTTATTGAGTTGACAGATCCTCTCTCCCCCGCGATTACAAACAGCCTCCCATCCCGTTTTGTATATTCGCAGGTCATAAGCGTCACAAGCCGTTCGGGCCATTTGGGCAGAAATCCCGTATCATAGAGGCGTTCTTTCTCCATATATTTCACAAGCGCCTCGTAATCCTCTCTCGACTCTGCCGGAAGCAGCCCTGTAAGCTCCTCTCCAAGCTCCCCGGCAGGAAGGCAAAAGACGGCCGCCAGTTCATAGACGCCCGGTATTTCCAGCGTATCAAAGCGGATTTGTGGATGGGCCCGGCCAAATTCCGGAGAGAGATACTGATCCAGCGCGCCGAACATGGCCCCGTTTTTCATGTGATGCCCGTACAAAAGCACATTTTTACATTCCTCCTTTGCCGCACAGACAGCCTCCATATAAATCATGCCGTACGCCGAAGGAGCCTTGTCAAAGCCGTGATCCAAATAGAAATCCGGCTCGGACGGACTGCACAGGACCGGATAATCGACAGGAAGCCCCTCGATCCGAATCCAGCCTGCCACATCCCCGTTTTCTGCAAGAAGGGGCGCGTAGTCGGAAACCAGCGCCCCGGCCGGCTTTTTGGGTTTTGGTTTTTTTTGTTCCTCCTGCGCTTTGACGACCGCATAAACCCGTGCCAGATCCTCCTCCCCTCTGCAATACTCCCTCATATCTTTCAGATACAAAATTCCGCACCAGAGCCCTGTACATATGCAAAGAACTGCAAACATGCAGCGAAACATTCCACCTATTTTTTTCATTGCCTTTCCTCCGGGATTTTTTTGAAACAGATTGTAACTTTTATGACTGCCGCCGTTGGCGGAGACGGAGATTTGTGATAGAATAGAGCCGTAATAAAGAATGCTATAAAAAGAAAAGGAGTGATTTTATGAGTATGCTTACCGTTACCTGGCACGGCCATTCCTGTTTTTCGGCAGAGGCAGACGGCTTCTGTATCGTTTTTGACCCGTATTCACCGGACAGCGTTCCCGGTCTCAAGCCTCTGTCCCTGACCGCCGATCTGGTTCTTTCGAGCCACGGGCACAAAGACCACCAATGCCCGGAGGCCGTCTCTCTCTCTGGCAGAGAAACGGACTGCCCGTTTCAAATCGAGACGATCGACTCGTTCCATGACGACGCCGGCGGGAGCCTTCGCGGTACAAACCGGATTCACATTGTCACGGCCGGCGGCCTTAAGCTCGCTCATATGGGCGACATCGGCTGCACCTTAGAAAAAGGGCAGCTTGAGCGGCTAAACGATCTCGATGTGCTCCTGCTGCCCGTCGGCGGCTATTATACCATTGACGCCGTCCAGGCAAAGGCGCTTGCAGACACGCTCCGCCCGCGTGTGACCATCCCGATGCACTACCGGGCCGCCGACTTTGGCTACCCGGTCATCGGTACGCTTGACTCATACACGCGGCTCTGCGATAATGTGATCGTGTATGACACCAATACGCTCACGATTGATGCGCATACCAAGCCGCAGACGGCAGTCCTGACGTTTTCGTGATGCATTTTTTTGTCGGACCGGCCGTGCGTCAGATATGCCGCCGCCACTCCTCCATACGGTATCGTTTTTTTGCCCGGACCTCCTCTAGGCGGGCCAGCATCTCCGGGATATCCTCGTTGAGTGTTCCCGCAAGCACCACATAATTGGACGCGTGATTCGTGCGGAAGATTGTCCCCGGTGAATCTACATGCGAGAGGAACAATTCCATTTCCTCGACGATCTCATCCGGCGTGATCAGCTCCATCTCCCCGTTTTTTACCTCCTCGTTCATCTGCGTCCCCTCATAAAGGCGCAGCGTCAAAAAGGAAGCATATTCGGGATTCATGGCGTTAATCAGAGTGGCGGATTCGACTGCATGCCGGCGGATCCCCTTTCTGCCCCCCAGTCCGGAGATCAGTGTAACCGATGTCTTTAAGCCGCACCGTTTCAGCTTCTGCCCGGCGGCGGCAAGCTCTGCCGCAGTCACCTCCTTATGGATATGCGAAAGCACCGCATCGTCTCCGGACTCCGCTCCCAGATAAATAAGCTGCAGGCCAGCCGCCGCCAGGGCCTTCAATTCCGACTCAGGCTTTTTTAATACGTCCTTTGCGGTTCCGTAGGAGGAAATGCGCTCCGCTGCGGGAAACCTTTCGTGGACATAGCCCAAAAGCTCGAGCAGCAGCTCTGTCTTCACTACCAGCGCGTCCCCATCCGCAAAAAACACGCGGCGTACGAGGGGGCCATACTGTCTGCGGGCCTCCTCGAGGTCCTGCAGGATCTCCTCTCTCGTCCGTACACGGAATTTTTTCTCGCGGTACATGTTGCAAAACGTACATTTGTTGTGCGCACAGCCGATCGTCACCTGGATGATCAGACTGTATGCCTCGCTTGGCGGGCGGTATAAGACTCCTTCGTATTCAAGCATTGTAAATTTTCCTTTCCTATATCTAAAAGCCCAGCCGTTTAAGCCGGCCCTTAAGCCCCTTTTCTCTTTCCTCGAACAGGAGCCGTTTGTTGTAGCGGTAGTAGCGCTCGCACTCATATTCTCCCAAAAACCGGACCGCATAATAGCTGCTGTTTAACTCCGTGATGAAGATCACCATCTCCTGGCTATCGCCAAAGGCCCCTTCCATGAAATCAAAAGCTGCCTCAAGTTTCTTAAGCATTTCCTCACAGAGCGCCTCATACGCATCCCGTTCCTCGCCAAACCGCGCGGAAAAGCATCCAAACGCCGCCTCCCAGTCCGTGAGAGAGCCGCCCCTGGCCTCCTGCTGGTAGCGGTTTAACGTTTCCGCCACATCCCGGAAGCGGTAGTCCTCGGCGCGCGTTAAAAGGCCCGCCTTTTTTTTCTTTTCATGTTCGGACCGGAACACTTCCAGAAACCGTTCAAAACGAATAAGGGGCGTAAGCGCTCCCTCTGCCGTGTCCTCCGCGGACTTTGTCCGGAATTCCTTTAATTTTTCAAACAAAAGCTCCAGATATTCCTCTCTGTGCCCCACGGCCCGAAAGGCCGTCTCGAGCCTTGAAAGAAGCAGGCTGACGATCGAAAGTCTTTCGTCAAATTCCGCCCTGCTGGCCCGCTCCATCAGGCCCGGACTGCAGGCTCCGCACAACATTTTGTCCAGCTGGTATTCGGCCTGGTAGCGCTTATAAAGCTCCAGATAATTTGCAAAATCCCTGGAGATTTTATCGTGCTGGAGATACTGGGCAATCACCTCGCGGTCGGCCTCCATGCCCTTTTTCTCATAGACCCCGAGAAATTTTGACAGATCCTCCCAGCCGCGGGGCGTCGCAAACCGCTTTCCGTCCACGGTCGTCTCCAGCCTGCAGAAATACTCCGGCTTTGCAGTCAGATAAGACAGGATGGCCGAATGGAGATTCATCTGCCTTGCATATTCCTTCCACACCTCAAAGTCGGCCTCTACCTCGAGCTTTTTTACCCGGTCTAACGTTGCAATATCAAACTCCCGCACGGATTTATTATACTCCGGCGGATTTCCGGCCGCCGCAATGACCCAGCCATCAGGAATCTTATGTGTTCCAAAGGTTTTGTACTGCAAAAACTGCAGCATGGCCGGAGCGAGCGTCTCGGAGACACAGTTGATCTCGTCAATAAACAGGATCCCCTCCGTCAGCCCTGTCTCCTCCATCCTCTCGTATACGGCGGCGACGATCTCACTCATCGTATACTCGGTCACATGCCGTTTTCTCCCGCCGAATTCCTTTTCGGAGATAAACGGCAGGCCGATCGCACTCTGCCTCGTGTGGTGGGTGATCGTATAGGAGACAAGCGCGATTTGGCACTCCCTCGCGACCTGCTCCATGATCTGCGTTTTGCCGATTCCCGGCGGTCCGATCAAAAGAAGCGGCCGCTGCTGCATCGGCGGGATCTCGTATTCGCCGTGCGCGTCTTTAAAAAGGTAGGCCGCAATCGTATTTTTTATCTCCTGCTTCGCCCGCTTAATATTCATATGGCATGCACTCCTGTTTCTCGTGTTCCGTCTCCATGAGCTCCTCTGCATCGAGTACGACCTTCATAGCCCAAGGTGGCACGTCTGCGTCCGTAAACCGGTCCCTGACAAACACAAACGCCGTATCAAAGGGCGGCATTTTAACCGGAAAAATCCCACGGCCATCCGTAAAATATAAAAGCCCCTTAAGCCTGTCAAACCGTCCTTCCCGGATTAGCTGCTCCACATAAAGAAACGCCGGCCTGAAATCCGTACCGCCGAGGCCGCAGAGCTCCATCCTGTCCATGTAGGAGCGCAGCGCCTCCTGACTTTCGATTTTCACATCCTGGCGTACCTTATCGTCGCACTGGAGCACATGGATGTTCACCTTCTTAAAAAAGCTCTCCGATTCTGCTAAGACCGTATAGGTCTCCTCGAGGAAGCGCTTTACCAGATCGCCCGAGCAGGACATCGAGGTGTCAATCACGATAACAAAGTCCTCGACCCTACGGACCTCCCGGGTCTCGAGCGGCTCAATCAACGGCATGTTTTTATAAAGGCGTAAGCCATACGTATAAAAAACATAGTCGAACGCGTCCGGATCCACCGAAAGCACCTCTCTCTGCACGGAAAATTTCCGCAGAAAGCTTCGGTAATCGTAGCGCTCCCTGTTTTCCACCGCGAGCTGCTCCCTGAAATCCTTCTCCCCATCCGATGCCTCGCCGGCCTGCGCTTCCAGCTCCGTCTGGACCCTGGCGCGCATCTCATCCCATTTCTCCCGGTTATTTCTGGGGAGCGCCCTTGCGTGCGGTCTTTTTCCCTGCTCCCAGAACGTATGGTCATCCCGGCAAAACTCCACGCGGAGCCGTTCCCGTTCTTCCTCCGGGAGCCCTTTAAGCGCCCGGTAAACGCTTTCGGCATTTAAGACGGTCAGTTCCCGCTCCAGATTTCCGTAAAGCTCCCGCCGCATCGGGGAAGCCGGAAGGTGCACACATGGTTTTTTCAGCCCGTCTATGAGCGCCTCTGCGGAAATGTCGCATGCCAGGTTCCAAAGCCCAGGCTCCCGCTGTTTTCTCATCCACACATGACCGAACAGGCAGTGAAACAATACATGAAGATAAAGCCGGTTTATATAGATCCGGTTTTTCCGGTAAAGCCCGGCTATAAATTCCATCCGGTAAAGCAGCCGGCCGCCGTCTGTCCCCAGGCCATGAATCTGCTCATCCGGCACAGGAAAAAGCGCGTTCAGCGGGACGTCCAAAAAGCGCATGGACACATATAATTCGTTTCTTGCATCACGCAGAATCTCTCCGCAGATGGCGGCTAATTCCTCCAAAGCCGCCTGTTCGTTCCATATCGGCGAGACATATACGTCCGACTCACGCATGGCCGGTTCTCCTTTCTGGATCTTACCTCCGTTTATTCATCATTCAGGCTGAAACGGGATTTCCTCTTTCCGGGCAGAAAAACTTCGTGGCGGTAATCCGTAAGAAGGCTCACAAGCTCCGGCAGGCGGCGGCGCGACGCCTCGGCCAAAAGCGCCTCCACTGCCCCGGGCGAAAGCCCGGCCTTACCGGTCTCGTCTCTCCCGAAGCGGCCGAGCAGCCATTTAAAGCTTTCACTGTCCCCCAGGCAGCCGGATAAAACCTCCGGCAGCTTTTCTTGCAGAAACGTTTCATACTCTGTCCCGGCAGCTTTTGAAAGAGCATACGGGAAGCGCAGACGGCACAGTGCGATCTCCGCGGCCAGGCAGGCATCCTCCTCTGCCTTTTCATATACAAAGAGCCTGTCATATTTGTCAAACTGCAGCCGCCTGTCCACAAAACAGTAGCGGTATTTCTGGCCGCTTCCGTGGATATTGGAAACCGTAATCCGCGCCGGCGTGTTTTCCACGGCCTCGTCGTAGTAAATCGGAAAAATCAGCCTGGCCGCTTCATATTCCCCCTTTTCCTTGTCAGAGAAAAGGCAATGGACCGTAATGCGCCCGCTCTGCTCAGTGACAAAGTCCCGGAGCGGCGACCTTCCGTCCGCCTCCATATGCACGAACAGCTCCTTAAGGCGATGACAGCCGTTTAACACACCGCCCCCGATCTCCCTTATGCCCGCATAAACATGGAGCTCATGAAGCCGTTCGCAGCCGTAAAACGCATATCGCCCGATCCTTTTTAGCGTTTGCGGCAAAAAGATCTGTTCGGCCGCGCTTCCTGCAAAAGCCCTGTCGGCAAGCTCCGTAACCGGCAGGCCGTCAAGCCGGTCCGGCACGGCGATGCAGGCGCTGTCTTTGAAAATGCCTGTTATACAGGCTCCCCCGTTTCGTTCTGTATATGCAAATGACGGTTCCATATTGTTTCTCCTGACACAGCCGTTTGGGCCGTTTCTGCGAATCCCTCTCCGAGCGGTCTGCTACTCCTGGTCCATCAGCCGCTGCAGCTTCTTTAAGCGCCGCATGCCGCTGAATCGGTAATAATAAAGGATGAATGCGGCCGATGTGACACTCCAGCTGATCGGATAGCTTGCAAGCGTCGTATACAGGCCCGGACGAAGAAAGCCCGCCGTAAAGATCCATATGATACGCAGTACACAGGTCCCGAAGCAGATGAGTAACATCGGAACAAGGGCATCGCCGATCCCGCGCAGTGTACAGGGGTACACATTGACAAGCACGTAGCAGAACCAGAACGGCACTAGGAATCGGATGATCTGCATACTCTCTGCAAGCACATTTTGATCGTTGGTAAAAAGGCTCCCCAGGCGGCTTCCAAAGGTCAGCATCACCGCGCCCAGCCCGGCCGTGATTAATGCCGACATGACAATCCCGACCCAGGTCCCCTTTTTGATCCGCTCGAGCTTTCTCGCCCCGAAGTTCTGTCCGGTAAAGGTCGTCACCGAAATTCCCATGGCATCCATAGTCATCCAAAACAGGCCGTCGATCTTCCCGTAGACCGCCCAGGCGGCGATCGTATTTGTGCCGAAGCCGTTTATATTGGCCTGGATCAGGACATTGGAGATCGAATACATCATCGACTGCAAGCCGGCGGGCAGCCCGATTTTTATGATCTTTTGCAGGAACATGTGATCCACACGCAGCGCCTTTGGCTCGAAGCGGTAATCCTCCTTTGTGCGCATGAGCGCCGACATGACGAGCACTGCCGAGCATAGCTGTGACAAAATCGTCGCGATCGCCGCACCGGCGACCTCCAGCTTCAGCCCGACGACAAACAAAAGATCCAGCACAATGTTGACCAGGCAGCTTATAATCAGAAAATATAGCGGCCGTCTGGAATCCCCGACGGCGCGCAGGATCGCCGCTCCCATATTGTACATCAGATTTGCAATGGTGCCGAGAAAATAAATGCGGAGGTAGATTATGGAATATTCCATGATATCGGCCGGAACACCCATAGCCCGCAGCGCCGCCGGTGAAAGCGCTTCCCCGACCAGAAGAAGCGCCACACCGCCTCCGATCGCCAGACAGAATGCGGTGTGGACGGCTTTTTTTACATACGCGCTCTGGCGCGCGCCGAAATACTGGGATACCACGACCGACGCGCCCGAGGAGACACCGACGAAAAAGCCCACCAACAGGTTGATCAACGTCCCCGTCGTGCCGCCCACGGCCGAAAGCGCCTCTTTTCCCACGAATTTTCCGACGATCATGGCGTCGGCCGTATTATACAGTTGTTGAAAGAAGGTTCCGAACAAAATCGGAAAGAAAAACAGAAGGATCTGCTGCCAGATCACGCCCTCCGTGATCCCGTTATAGCCCTCCGCCTTCTGTTTCCCGTTCATATGCTTGCCCATTTTTCATCCTCTGCGAAAAACGAGGGGACATTATAGATGTAGCGATCTGTAATATCCCCCGTCTCATTCTGACCCGTTATTTGTTGTGTTTTTGAATGACCGCACAGATTTCTTCGTAGTCCGCCGCCGCCTGCTTCATGAGCGCATCCGTATTGCCGCTCCCTCCAGCCCGCAGCACTTCCGTAAGCTTGGACACACTCTCATAGAAGCGATCCAGCCCGAGATTCCCGGCCACGCCCTTTAACGTGTGGGCGGCACGGAACGCTGTCTCCGTATCGCCCGCTGCAAGCGCGTCCCTGAGGCTTTCAAAGTTCGGATCCGCCGGGAAGCGCAGCAGAAATTTCAGGTACATAGCCTCCATATTCATAAATCTGGCTAATGCCGTCTCAATGTTCGCTCCGGCAGCGATCAGGTCCTTTTTTAATTCTTCTGTCATTTACAAAAGCTCCTTTCTGAGTTGTTCCCCGCTTTTGGCCGACAGATACGCCGGCGGAACGTCAAGCACCGTCTTGCAACCGCTCATTCCCTCATTCTTCATGCGGTACGCGGCCCGTGCACATGCCACAATGACCGCCGAGGTAAATTCCGGGTTGGAATCCAGCTTTAAGCTATACTCGATCACATGGCTGTTTTCCAGGTCCCAGCCGGTCTTCCCGTTACGGATCACAAAGCCACCGTGGGGCAGGCCTGTGTGCTCCCTCTTTAATTCTTCCTCACTGATAAAATGTACGGTTGTATCATAATCGGAGAAATAGTTCGGCATCGTCACGATCTCGTTTTCGATCCGTTTCAGATCGGCGCCCTCCTCGGCGACCACGAAGCACTCTCTCGTATGCTTTTGCCTCGTTGTGAGCGCCGGTGTGCCTCCGTTTCGGATCTCGGCAAGCGCGCTCTCCACTGGGACGGTATACTGTCTCGCATCCTTTACGCCCTTAACCCGACGGATGGCATCCGAATGCCCCTGGCTCACGCCGCGGCCCCAGAAGGTATAATCGCTTCCGTCGGGCAAGATGGCGTTCGCGTAAACGCGGTTGATCGAAAACATACCCGGGTCCCAGCCTGCGGAAATGACCGCCACTCTGCCCGCCTCTCTCGCGGCCTTATCCACGGCCGCAAAGTGTTCCGGAATTTTCGCATGTGTGTCAAAGCTGTCTACAACATTGAAATATCTTGCATATTCCGGCGTCTGAACCGGGAGATCGGTCGCACTGCCGCCGCAGAGGATTAAAACGTCGATCTTGTCCGCCATCTGCTTCGCCTCGTCCGCCGCATAGACGCCGACATTTTCTGTTAAGATTTGTACGCTCTTTGGGCTCCGCCTTGTAAAGACCGCCGCAAGCTCCAGATCGGGATTATGCCGGATTGCGCACTCCACACCGCGCCCCAAATTGCCATAGCCCATGATTCCGATTTTCACTGTCATCCTTCCATTTTCCTCCGTCATTAATCCATTATAATCTATTAATAGTTATAGCAGGTGCGCCGTTTTGTGTCAATTCTTTTTTCATGAAGACGGCCGTGACGACGGCTGTCAAACATTCGGCTGCTGTCACGGTGAGCCAGATGCCGTTGACCCCCCAAAAAACAGGCAGAAGAAACACAAAAAGACTGTTTAACACCACGCCGCGCAGCAAAGAGATCGTCAGAGAAATCCCCGGACGCACGATCGACTGGAAATAGGCGCCGCACAGAATGTTCCACTCACCGGCCGGAAAGCAGATAAAATACATCCGGATCGCCGGGACCGCCATGGAAAGGACCTCCGGGGATGGCTCCAAAAACAGATGCGACAGGGGTACCGGGAACAGCAGGCCGATTGCCATAAAAAGAATTCCCACAAAAAGCGCCGTCCGAATCCCAAGTCTGCAGGCTTCCCGGACGCGTTCCTTTTTCCCCGCGCCGAAATTCATCGCGAGCAGCGGCTGCACCGCCTGAGCGATTCCGTTCGAGACGGAGAGCACGACAAGCGCCGTGTTGCTGATAATCCCGTATACGACCACGCCGATTTCCCCCACACAGGCTAAAAGCTGCCGGTTAAACAAAAAGGTCACAAGGCCGCTCGAAACCTCCATTAAAAAGCTCGCCAGGCCGCTGCTTACAATTTCTCCCACCTTTTTTAAGCGGACAGCCCGCACCGGGCGCAGGTGGTTTTCCCTTGTAAAAAAATGCGCGGACAGAATCAGGACTGTCAGCGTGCTTCCCGTGGCAGTCGCCAGGGCCGCGCCGCCCATGCCCCAGTCTAGGATATAGATGGTGATATAATCCAGGATCACGTTCGTGACACCGCCGCTTATAACGCCGGCCATCGCAAGCCGCGGCGCCCCGTCGTTCCGCACAAATGCCTGCAGAAACGATGAAGCGATGAATACCGGAGACGCCGTCACCAGCACACGGCCGTAAGGCCATGCGTATTCTGCCATACTGTCCGTATTCCCCAGGAGTCCAAGCAGCGGAACAAAAAACGCACGGCAGAGGAAAAAGGAGAGCACGGCAAACACAAGCGCCATAAGAAGCGCCGTCGTAAAGTAGCCGCGCGCCGCCCTCTCGTTTCCCCGTCCGCGCTCAAAGCAGAATAAGACGCTTCCCCCCACCCCGCAGAGCATTCCCAGGCCAAAGTACACACTGTAGAGCGGAAGGAGAATGTTGAGCGCGGCCATGCCGGCGGCCCCGATTCCGCGGCCGATCATCACGGTGTCTGCCAGAATGTAAATGGAGGTCACAAGCGTCGCACTGACCGACGGAATCAGATAGCTCATAAAGACCCGGCGGACCGGGGTCTCAAGCAGGTTCATCTGTTTCATAGACTGTTTTCCCGGTCTGTCCGTCAGGCCACGTTAAAATTCGTATTTTGATAACCCGCCAGGCAGTCCCAGGCCTCCTTTCCGTAGGCTTCCTCGAAGTCTCCTTGGACCTCCTCTGCAGCAGCTTCTCCTTCTCTGCCAAAGATGGCTGCGGAGACCTCGCGAAACGCCCAGTACAGATGCGCGCAGTGGTATTCAAAGCTTCGCAGGCCGGAAGGATTTTTTTCGAGTGTGGAGCCATCTGTCAGGCCCGCATCCGGAACCGTCTGGATGCAGAAAGCATGATCGTGAAGCGTCTGGGATACCTCGTAGACGAGCTTTGGATTAAAGCCGCGGCAGATAGAGGCGTCCAGATCGCTGCAGTAGAGAAGCCCGGCCTCCGTAAGGCCCATTTTCTTAAACTGTTCATGCCACGGGCAGACATGGATGTGCATCTCATAGTCCGGAGAAACCGTCTTTACCTCCGTCCGGTTGGAAAAGCCCAGCGCCTTTGCCTCGTCCGTGGAAACCCACTCCCCGTACCGGCAGTAGGTCTCGTAGGTCAGGGCCTTCCCGTCCCGGATTGCCCGCTGCGCCATCCGGCGGCCCCGCTGTTCTGCATAATACCGGGTCGCATGCAGAAACGCCGCTTTTCCGCGGTCCCCGAAGTGCTCCGTCAGACGGACATAATATTTCGCAGCAAGAAACGCATGTGTCATTTCATTCAATCCCATCAGAATCTCCTTTCTTTTCTCCTAGAGCGTGTCTAAAAATTGCTTTCCGTCAGATGTGCGTTCCACTTTGTGGGAGATTTGGCCCAAATGAGCGCGGCGTAGTGGGCTGCGTTAAGTGAATTTGGGCCAAATATACCGCGAAGTGGGGCGTGCAGGTGGCGGGAATGAATTTTCAGACACGCTCTAGAATATCAGACAGCCCTGCAAACTGGGAAAGCGTCAGCGCCTCCCCCCGCACCGCCGCGGGAAGCCCCAGTCTCCCGATGGCCTGTGCAGCCTGTTCCCTCGTAAACGGCAGTTCGGGCGAATTGCCGATACCGTTTGCCAATGTTTTTCTCCTTTGATTAAAGGACGCGCGAATCAGCCGGAACAAAAGCTCCTCATCCCTTGCCCGGACCGGCTTCTCTTTGTACTTTGTCAGCCGGATCACGGCCGAGCCGACGTTCGGACGCGGGATAAAGCAGTTTGGCGGCACGTTTGCCACAAGCTCCGCCTTCGCATAATACTGAACCGCCAGCGACAGCGCGCCATAATCCTTGGAGCCGGGGCCTACCCGCATACGGTCCGCCACCTCCTTCTGCACCATGACCGTGATCGTATCGACCGGAATATCGTTCTCTAAAAGTCCCATGACGATCGGCGTCGTAATATAATAAGGAAGATTGGCCGTCACCTTCATCGGCCGCCCGCCGTTATAGCGGTCTGCAATGGCTTTGATATCCGTCTTCAGGATATCTCCTTGGATCACGGTCACATTTTTGTAACCGGCAAGCGTCTCTGCAAGAACCGGAATCAGCTTTTTATCAATCTCCACGGCCGCAACATGTCCTGCCGCCTCCGCCAGGTACTGCGTCATCGTGCCGATGCCCGGGCCGATCTCCAGCACACAGTCATCCTTTCCGATTTCTGCCGCTTCGATAATTTTATTCAGGACATGCGCATCAATCAGGAAGTTCTGTCCGAACTTTTTTTGAAATGTGATTCCGTGTTTTTGTATGAGTTCGATGGTCGCTTTCGGATTTCCCAGATTCGCCATATGTTTCTCCTTATCTTCCTGCAGCCGGCTGCGTTTGTTCATCCAGCCGATACAGCCGTTTGGCATTTTCTGCGGTCCGGCAGATGACCTCCCTGACCGTTATGCCCTTGCACTCTGCCAGGGCCTTTGCGACAAACGGGAGCATCTGAGAGGAGTTTCGCTCTCCCCGGTGCGGCACGGGCGACAGATACGGGCAGTCTGTCTCCAAAACCAGTCTGTCGAGCGGCGCATATTCTGCGACCTCCTTTAGCTTTTTCGCGTTCTGAAACGTGAGCACGCCGCCGATTCCCAGATAAAAGCCCATGTTCAGGTATTCCCTCGCCGTCTCGATCCCGTAGGAAAAGCAGTGGATCACGCCGCCTCCCATGCCTGTATACTCTGCCCTCATGATCTCCAGTGTATCCTTGGCCGCATCGCGGCTGTGGATCACGACGGGAAGTCCGGTCTCCCCGGCGAGGACAAGCTGTCTTATAAACCAGCGCTTTTGTACATCCCTGTCCGGCGTGTCCCAGTGGTAATCAAGACCGATCTCACCGACTGCGACTACTTTTTCTTTCGCTGTCTGCGCCTTAAGCCAGTCCATGTCCGCCTCCGAAAGCTGCCCCGTCTCGGACGGATGGACGCCGACGGCCGCATAGAGAAACGGATAGCGTGCAGCCAATGCCAGAGTCGTTTTACACGATGCAAGGCTTGCACCTATGTTCACCACCTGGCCGATCCCGTGATTTTTCAGATCCGGCAAGAGCGTATCCCGATCTGCGTCAAACGCCTCGTCATCGTAATGCGTATGTGTGTCAAATATAAGTTCCATGGACGATCCCTCCTGTAAAATAGAGCACACAAAGATGAAGCGGATAAAACACATAGGGCAGACGGCCTATTCTTCTGCCATGCTCCCCGCTGTAGCGATTGATGAAAAAAAGAGCGATACAGGCCGCCGGCCACATGAGATCTGGACCATAAAGGAGAAAAAGCGTCAGGAGGCCTGCCTGCGTCCGCATCGGAGGATTCTGCCGAAAAAAATAGAAAGCCAAGATCAGCAAAAGCCCCACGGGACCGTAGTCGATGCGAAACAGCCAGGCGGATGCAAAGCCGGCGGCCGCTGCCAGGCATGCCAAAGGCCGGGTCCCCTGAGAAATTCCCTTTAGCAAAAGCAGCCCGACGAGCAGTAAAAACAGCGTATTCTGGTTTCCGGGAGCAAACAGGCTGTTTTCTACCGCCAGGTTATAGGGGATCTCCGAAACAGCCGCGGCCGCCAGCAGCCGGCCGGCATAACGCCGCCAGTCGTTCGTATGAAAGAACCCCTCGACAAGCAAAAATGCAAAGAGAGGAAAAGCCATCCGCCCGATCAGGCGCATGGCTATATACATCCCCTCTCCCGGCATGGAGGCGGCGTATCCCGACCCACGAAGCAGAACATGGGCCACATGGTCGACTGCCATCGTCCCCATCGCAAGAAGCTTTAAATCTGCCGAGGAACATCGTTTTCCCAACTAGCTTACCTCAGAGCCCGCCTTCATGTCCTTGTCCGGCATCATGAGCGCTAAATTTCCCTCATCATCCGCCGCACTGAGAATCATACCCTCGGACATCATTCCCGCCAGCTTCGCGGGCTTTAAATTCGTGATGACCATGACCTTCCTGCCGACCATCTCATCCGCCTTGTACCATGCCTTGATACCGCTTAAAATCTGTCTCGTCTCGGAGCCGATCCTGATCTGGAAGCAAAGAAGCTTCTTCGACTTCGGAACCTCCTCACACTTTATGACCTCGCCGATCTGAAGCTGCAGCTTCGCAAAATCGTCATACGTGATCTCCGGCTTTTTCTCCACATCCATACCGTTCTTCTCCTCTTTGGGCACTTCCTCTTTTTCATTGGCCGTACGCATGGCCGAAACCTTCTCCAGCACTTCTTTCATGTCCATGCGGGCGAACAGGATCTCTGGTTTTTCCGTAACCTTATTCCCGCCAGGATACAGGCCGAATTCCTTCATGTCTGCAAGCGGCCGCTTTTCAGTGCGAAGCTGCGAAAGGATCTTCTCGGAAGTCTGCGGCATAAAAGAAGCCAGAAGAGAGGCGCCGATCGTGATGGCCTCTGTCAGGTTATAGAGAACCGTCGCCAGGCGGTCTTTTTTCGCCTCATCCTTTGCCAATGTCCACGGGGCCGTCTCGTCAATGTATTTGTTGCTGCGGCGGAAAATATTGAAGATCTCCGTCATCGCATCCGCTACGCGCAGCCTGTCCATCTTTTCATCGGCCAGCCTCACGGCCTCCAGGACAACAGCCTTCAAATCCTCATCCACAGGCTCCTTAATGCCCCTGTTTTCCACAGCGCCGCCAAAATACTTATTCGTCATCGAAACCGTGCGGTTTACAAGGTTTCCCAGGATATTGGCCAGATCGGAATTCATGCGCTCCACCATTAACTCCCAGGAAATGACGCCGTCGTTCTCAAACGGCATCTCATGGAGAACAAAATAGCGCACCGCGTCCACGCCGAAAAAGTCCACCAGCGTGTCGGCATAGAGCACGTTCCCCTTCGACTTGCTCATCTTTCCGTCGCCCTGTAAAAGCCACGGATGGCCGAAGATCTGCTTCGGAAGCGGCACGCCCAAAGCCATCAGAAAGATCGGCCAGTAGATCGTATGGAACCGGATAATGTCCTTCCCGATTAAATGCAGATCGGCCGGCCAGTATTTTTTATAGTTCTCACCGTGCTCCCCGCCGCAGTCATAGCCGATTCCGGTGATGTAATTGCTGAGTGCATCCAGCCAGACATAGGTGACGTGTTTCGGGTCAAAATCCACCGGAATCCCCCAGGTGAACGACGTCCTCGACACACACAGATCCTGCAGGCCCGGAAGCAGGAAATTATTCATCATCTCGTTTTTGCGCGAAACAGGTTGGATAAACTCCGGATGAGCATTGATATGGTCGATCAGCCTCTGGGCGTATTTGCTCATACAGAAAAAGTATGCTTCCTCCTTGGCCGGCTGCACCGGACGGCCGCAGTCCGGGCATTTCCCGTCCACGACCTGGGACGGCGTCCAGAACGACTCGCAGGGCGTACAATAAAGCCCTTCGTAATTCCCTTTATAAATGTCCCCCTGCTCGTACAGCTTTTTAAAGATCTTCTGTATCTGCTTTTCATGATCTGCATCCGTCGTGCGGATAAATTTGTCATAGGAGGTGTTCATCATATCCCAGATCTTCCTGATCTCGCCGGCCACCTGATCCACAAACTCCTTCGGAGTAACACCGGCCTCCTTCGCCTTCAGTTCGATCTTCTGTCCATGTTCATCGGTTCCGGTCTGGAAAAATACGTCGTAGCCCTGCTCTCTCTTATAGCGGGCGATCGCATCCGCCAGCACGATCTCATACGTATTGCCGATATGCGGCTTTCCCGAGGTATAAGCGATCGCGGTCGTAATATAATATGGTTTTTTACTCATGTGTTTGGCTCCTTTTGACTGGGTAAAAAAATATCCGTAGTGCGCGCTCTGCGCAGCCTGGCTCAATAAAACCTTTCTGTAGAAGTCTACCCTGTCTGCCAGATTTTGTCAAGCCGTGGCCCAAGGAATTTTATCGTTGCCGTTCATATAGAGTGAACCGTAACATTTTATCCAAAAGCCGCACATATACTGGCAGTGGAACATATGCAAAGGAGTGAACCCATGCATTCTTTTTTTCCGCATTCTGCGCCCCGCCGGCTGCGGGCTGTTTTTTTCTTATCCCTGACCGTGCTGTCACTTATTTTATGCTCCTGCGGCCGGGAAAGGCTTGACGCCTCCGATACCGGCGGACAAACCGGTGAATTTTATACATCCGATCGGGCGGCGCTGCCTCAGACAGCCTCCCAGACGGCTTTTTCTGATTTCTGTACCCGCGTCTTTAAGGAGGAGATGGAGGAAGCCCCGACTCTTGATCTGCATTTTTCCCTCCTGCATCCGGAACGCTACGGCATCGAAACGGAGGAGGTAAGTCTGGGCACGGTGAGTCTTTCCGGCCTGATTGCCGCAGGCGAAGACCGAAAGTCCCTGCGGGAGGAGCTTCTGCAGTTTCGCCCGGAGGAGCTTGAGAAACGGCAGCAGATCCTTTTTGATGCACTTTTAGAGGCTCTTGACGCCTCCCTCCTCGGAGAAGGGCTTGAGCTCTATGAGCAGCCCCTCGCCCCGACCATAGGCGTACAGGCGCAGCTCCCGATCCTTCTGGCCGAATACGCCTTTACCTCCCAAAAGGATGTGGAGGACTATCTTGCGCTGCTCTCCCAGATTGACGGCTATTACGAACAGATCCTGGAATTCGAGCGTCAGAAGGCCGACGCCGGGCTCGCCCCTTCCGATGCCTCCATTGATGCAATCATCGCTTCCTGTGAGAGCTATCTGATCGACCCCGAAGAAAACTTTCTGACCGAGACCTTTGAAGCCCGGCTGGAGCGCCTTTCAGGCACGGAGACGGTCTCCGAGGGGCTAAAAAGCTCGCTCCGCGGCCGGCATCTTGCGGCGATTCGCGAGCACTTCCTCCCCGCCTACGAAAATCTGATCTCGGGCATGACCGCCTTAAAAGGACGCGGGATCCGCGACGGCGGGCTCTGTCAGCTTGCAGACGGCAAAAAATATTATGAATACCTGTTAAGGAGCGGGCCAGGTCTCTCCTACTCGGTCCCGGAGCTGAAGAAAGCGCTGGAAGCGCAGATGGAGGAGGATCTGTCCGCCATCTCCCGGCTTTTTTCCGAGAATCCGTCTCTTGACGGAAGGGATTCCGACTTTTCCCTGTCTGACCCACAGCAGATTCTCGACAACCTCAGAGTGCAGATGGCAGGTGAATTTCCGGCGAGCCCGGACTGCAGCTATGAGATCCGCTATGTCCCCAAATACCTAGAGGATTCCTTAAGCCCTGCCTTCTATTTGACCGCCCCCTCGGATGACCTGAACCAGAATGTGATCTACATAAACGGCGCTTATTCCGACGGACTCTATACCACACTGGCCCACGAGGGCTTCCCCGGCCATCTCTACCAGACCGTCTATGCCCGGTCGCATGCCGTGCATCCTCTGGAGACTGTCTTAAGCTGTTCCGGTGCAAACGAGGGCTGGGCGACCTATGTGGAAAACTGCGCCTGCCTGTTTGACAATGGACTTTCAGACGGCGTGGGCGAGTATCGTGCCAGGGCGCGCTCCTTTTCTCTCTGTGTCCACGGCCTTTTAGACATCGGCATCAATTATGAAGGCTGGACCCTGGAGCAGGCAAAGGAATTTATTACCGCGTATTTTCAGGCTGACGATGCGGTTGTACAGGAGCTCTGGCAGACCATGATCGACAACCCTACGAATTACCTGGAATACTGCGGCGGCTACGTGGAGATTATGGAGATGCGCCGGATGGCCGAGTTACAGCTTGGAGACCGCTTTTCCCCTCTGGAATTTCATCGCTTCCTTTTGGATCTCGGGCCTCTCCCCTTCCCGGTCATACGGAAGTATTTTTCGGAATGGCTGGATTACTGTTCACTCCATGACTAATCACTCCGCTGATTAGTCATGAGCCGATACCGTTATGGAGCCAAAGCATATGCCCCATCGCCGCAGGCGATTTCAAATGGGCATATGCTGTTACGTTCACAGGGAACCTGTGAACAGTAACATAGCTGGCGGCCGCATAGGCGCAGTCTGTTTCGCGCTCTGGACAAATCGTGAAAATTTGCTTATAATAATGGAAAGAAGACTTCCATGAATTCTGCCCGTAACCGAAAGGGACCGAATCCATAGGGTACTCTCGGAAACCCTTTGTGCCCAAATGTTTCCGAGAGTGCTCCCATACAAAAAGGGGGAGAATGCACATGAACGAGGTATTAAACAATATCCTGACCCGCCGGAGCATCCGTAAATTCACCGAAACGCCCATCCCAAAGGAGCTTTTGAAGGAGCTTGTGGATGCGGCCCTTCATGCACCCAGCGGAATGGGCCGGCAGACCTGGAAATTTACCGTGATTACGAATAAGGCCCTTCTGGCCCGTCTTACATCTGCCATTGAAAAAGAGCTGAACCGCCCCGGCTACGACATGTATCGGCCGGCCGCCGTCATCATGCCCTCCAATGAGCGGGACAGCCGCTTTGGCAGGGAGGATAACGCCTGTGCGCTGGAAAATATCTTTTTGGCCGCCCATGCCCGCGGCATCGGCTCCGTTTGGATCAACCAACTTCAAAACATCTGCGATGTGCCGGAGATCCGGGCCGTGTTAAATGATCTCGGCGTCCCGGCTGATCATGTCGTCTACGGGATGGCCGCCCTCGGATATCCAGACCCGAACACCCCGATTCAGCCAAAGGAGCGGATCGGAACGGTTGCTTTCGTAGAGTGACATTGGGAAGATAAAAAGGCAGCCCGACGGATCCGCTTGGGATACCATCGGGCTGCTTTTATCCTGTTTATAAGGGCTGCTGTTTCCGTTCCATATTATGAATGCAGCCAAGCGCAGCCGCGGGAAAGCCAACGGTTACCACTTGTCACAGTGGTACAGATGTCTCGGGATCCCATCCACCATGATCGGCGGGACATCTCCCTGGATCAGAGGCTTGACATAGCTGATAAATTCCTCCGTCACATAATCCCCGGATTCATTGATCCATTTTCTCGGCACAACCTTCTCTACGTTCGACACCTTATGCACATTCCGCAGGCTCGTTGTACACTGGTACGGATCGTCGGAAAGGCGCTCTAAGATCACCATCTCGCCGGTGTCGCCCTCATCGGCCGCCTTGACCGCGGCACCGCCTACCTGGAACGCTTCTATGATATCAATCCGCGAGCTTAAATGGGACGCCGCTCTCTGGAGCGTGGAAAGCTCGATCCCTCTGGTCTTGCAGCCGATCTCGTTTGCGATCCTGCAGGCCAGGTAATTGGCCGTTCCGCTTAACTGCTTATGGCCGAATGCATCCACATAATCGACTCCGTCCGTCAGCTCGCATACATAGCGTCCATCCTGTAAGCGGATCCCCTCGGAGACCGCTACGACGACGGACTGCTTCTTTTTAAGGAGCTCCTTTGTCTTCTCCACAAATTTCTCCACATCAAAGGCCAGCTCCGGCAAATAAATCAGATCCGGGCCCTCGCAGTCCTCGCCTCTGGCAAGCGCCGTCGCCCCGGTCAGCCAGCCGGCATTCCGGCCCATGACCTCGATGATTGTGACGAGCCCCTTGCCGTATTCCAGCGCATTGCTGTCACGGATGATCTCCTTTGTGGAGGTCCCGATATACTTGGCGGCGCTTCCGTAGCCCGGCGTGTGATCCGTCAGCGCAAGATCGTTGTCGATCGTCTTCGGGACACCGATAAACTTGGTGGAATGTCCCTTTACAATCGCGTAGTCCGAAAGCTTCTTGATCGTATCCATGGAATCGTTGCCGCCGATATAAATAAAGCACTCGATCTCCAGCTTATCCAGAATCGAAAAAATCCTCTCAAACGTTTCTGGATCCTCGTGTATCTCCGGAAGCTTGTACCGGCAGGAACCAAGATATGCGGCCGGCGTCCTCTTTAAAAGCTCCACGTCCAGATCATTGCGGATGTGCTCCGACAGATCCACATACTGCTCATCCATCAGCCCTTGGATTCCGTGCAGCATTCCGTATACTTTCTTTGCACCTCTGTCAATCGCTGTCCTGTAAACCCCCGCAAGGCTGGAGTTAATCGCTGAGGTCGGGCCTCCTGACTGCCCGACAATCACATTCCCATTCATGTGATGTTGCCCCTTTCATTCATTTTTTTACTACTATACGACATTTATTTCCGATTTTCAAGCAGATCGGTATTTTCTTTTTCCTTCATTCGAAACCATTTATCAAGCTTGGCGAGCGCCCGGATCAAAAGCCGCAGTTCGTTCTTTTCCATGCCCTCCACAATCGCTTTGATTAATTCGCTGTGAAACTGCGCATGGTGTTCATAGGCTTTTTTTCCTTTTTCCGAAAGAGAGATATAAACGACCCGCCTGTCCTCCTGCCCCCGCTGCCGAACCACATAGCCTTTTTTTACCAGGCTGTTCATGGCAATCGTCAGCGTACCCACCGTCACGGACAGTTCCCTGGCGATCGAAGTCATATTTTTGGGCGCACCGCAGCCAATCGCCTCCATCACATGCATGTCATTATTTGTAATATCTTTGAATTCCTGTGTGATAATCGCCTTCTGTTCGATGTCCATGACATCACGGAACAGGCGCACCAACACCTCATTCAGTATCTCGTAATCGCTCAACGAAAGGATTCCTCTCTTGCTTTTTGGATTGTCTTAAGTATAGCGCAAATTCCCCGCGAAAACAACCGTTTTTCAAACCTGTCCCATCCATCCGGCCAGAAAAATGCTGGCCGCAATCCCGCCGGCTGTCGCAAAAAGCGCGCCCGGGAGCGTCCATCTGGTTTTTCGAATGCCTGCGCTCATAAAATACACGCTCATCGTGTAAAAAATCGTCTCCGTGCAGCCCATCATGATGGATACCATGTTTCCAACCAAAGAATCCGGGCCATATTCCTTAAAAATGTCCAGAATCAGGCCCGTCGCGGCCGAACTGGACACCATTCGTACCAGAATGACCGGGACAAGCGGGATTGGGATGTGAAGTCTGGCGGCGGGAATTTTAAGGAACTCGGAGGCCGCCTCCAAAAGCCCGGAGGCACGTAAGATCCCCACCGCCGCCATTAACCCGATCAATGTCGGCAGAATGCCGGCCACCGTCTTCATCCCTTCTATGGCCCCCTTTAAGAAATCGTCAAATACCGGCCGGCCGGCAAGCAGGCCGAAGCCGACGATGTAAAAAATCGAGAGAGGCACCATGAATTCTGATAAAAAGATCAAAATATCCATCGCATTCCCTTAAGATTCGTCTTTCTCCTATTGTATTCCCTTTTCAAATCGGATATACTTGTTTCATTCTTATGAAATCGGAGGAAATGTCATGTCTGTCCTGTTTATCGAATATCCTGCCTGCTCGACCTGCAAGAAGGCCAAGAGCTGGCTTGATGCACACAAGGTCTCCTACACGGACCGCCATATCAAGGAAAACCATCCCACCAAGGAGGAGCTTTCTTTGTGGTTTAAGAAAAGCGGGCTGCCGCTCAAGCGCTTTTTTAATACCAGCGGCCTGCTCTACAAGTCCATGAACCTCAAAGAAAAGCTCCCGTCCCTTTCGGAGGAGGAGGCTCTTTCCCTGCTTGCCTCAGACGGCATGCTCGTAAAACGCCCCCTGATCGTCGCAGAGGATTTTGTACTCGTGGGCTTTAAAGAGGCGGAATGGGAAGGGAAGCTAGGTTAAGGGACCTAGCTTTTTTTCTTTTTCCGTCCTGTCAGAATGAATAAGGCCGTCACTGCCAAAAGCCCCGCAAAGAATCCGATGCCAAGCCTTACGACCATCAGATGCGTCGTCAGCCACTGGAAAATACGGGCAGCAAGGCCACCAGGCGCTTTTTCCTCCTGCCTGTCCGCCTTTGTCTGCAAAGGAGCCGTCTGCATTTCGATCCCTTTTGTCTCCTGCAGACTTTCTTCGATCTCCTCCTCCTTTTCCTTCTCCTCATAGAGCCCGATGTACTGTCTTCCGCGGATTTCGGGTGTCATGACCTGTCCACCGTACTTTACCTCCACATTCCGCATGAGCTTTGCGCCCTTTGCCAGCGCGTCTCTGAATACGACTCCTTCTTTCTCGTAGGATGGGCCGGTCCAGTCCACCGTTTCGATCCGGTAACAATCTGTAGGAAGACTCAGCCAGGCAAGGAGCTCCTCCCCGTAATCTGCAAGAGCCGCATCCGCCGGTATCTCCGTTTCACCGAGCAGGTAACTCTCTGCATCGTAGTCCGCCACCGTAAGCGGAAACGAAAAATCCTCTGACCATGTCATCCCCTTTTCTACGATTTCAAGCCTGGGGACTTCCCGTTCAAACGTAAGCTTCGCCGCCTCATCCGTAATCGAAATCAAAGCCGTATCCGGCGGCTGCTCCCTTCCTTCCAGAGAAAAAGGGACACTCGCCGACGCATAGGTGGGCTCGCTCTGTTTGGTCGCACTTCTGATCCTGGTGGAGACCAGGCGGTATGTCTTGCCCTCCTGCACCAGCTCCTCCTTTGGCCTGTGCGCCTCCCCGCCGTCCGTAAAGACCGGACTCTCCCAGGTCAGGCCGGACGGCGGGCCGGCGCCTAAAAGTGCCCAAAGAAGCAATGCCAAAAGGCCCGCCGCCTTCCAAAAAATTCTACTTCTCATCCCGTTTCCTCCTTGTCAGAGCCAGGCCCAAAAGCATGACGGTGCTGACGGCCAAGCCGAACAAATAGGCCTCCGGCTGCCGGTCGTCTCCGGTCTTCGGGAGGCGGATATATTGTCTGTCCTTCTGCCTTAAATGAAGGACCCCTTCTCCGTCTCTGTCCGCCTGATACGAGGCAAGAATCCGCCCCACCTTCCTCTCCGTCTGCGGTTTGGGCTCCTCAGGCTTCGTCCGTACATGGATTGTTTTTGTCGGAGGACCTTTTGGCTGATCGGGCTTTTGTGGTTCGGGTTCCGGCTCTGGCTCCGGTTTTGGTTCCTCTGGTTTGGGCTCCTCTGGTTTGGGCTTTTCCGGTTTGGGCTCCTTGGACTCCTCCTTCCGTTTGTCCTCCATTACGACCCGTTCGACCTCTCCGTACTCCGATACGGTAAACGAGATTGCTTCTGCCGTCTCATATCCCGCCGGAGCCATCTCCTCTGTCAGCGTATAACGCTTTCCCGCTTCGAGCTTTGCCTCAAATACATGCGGACTGTTTCCGGAGATCCACTGCTCGATTATCGTTCCATCCGCTTCCCGCAGCATGAGACGGGCCCCGCTAAGCTCCTCGCCGGTCGCCAGATCCGTCTTACTGATTTCAATCCGTGTTTCCCGGTTTCTCAAATCCGTCTGAATCAGTTCTCCGTTTTCATGAATGGTAAGCGACATCTTTGCCGTCTTAAGACGGCTCCCGTCGGAAAACCACAATGTCTCCTCCACAAGGAACGTGGCGCCGGGTGCAAACAGAAGACTTCCATCCGCCTTTCTCCTGTTTTCGATCCGATACTCCGCAAGAGTTTCAGGGTTATCCCAATAAAGAAGTGCTTTCCCTTCCTCTGTCTTCAGCACATACTGATGCCTTACGGGAAGACGCCCGGAAAAGGAGGCGCTCCCGTCCTCTCCCAATCGGAGTCTAAAGGTCTTACAAGCCGTTGGAAGCACGCTCCCATCCGAACATTCAACCTGCTCGCACAGTGTGAGAATGTCCCCTTCTCTGACAGCTTCATCTTTGAGAGACCATTCTCCCCCGGTCCCCTGCCATTTTGCCAGTTCTCTGCCTTCTTTTAAAAGCGTATACCATATATGAACCACGGTCCGCCCGCTGACGGCAATCGCCTGAAGCCCGGATTTTCCTTCCTCATATATGGGGCGGATCGTCTGTGACTGATCCGTGATGTGAAGGAGCTTTCTGCCATCCGGGGATATGCTGAACCGGACCGGCGGCGCCGGAGCATATCCGGCGGGCGCCTTTTCCTCTACCAGGAAATACGTCCTCCCGGCTGCAAGCGTTCCCACCGCCCGATGTGGCTTTTCCCCGGAGATCCAGGTCTCCACCGCGGATTCCTCCATGACGAAACGGCCGTTTTCTGCCCGGGCCGGATAGACGGAAAGCCTTGCGCCCTCTACAAAATGTCCGGTCCTAAAGCTGCTTTTTGAAAACAAAAACTCTGTCTTCTCGTTCTCTGCCATGATCGTATACGTAAGTCTGTCCTGACCCGGCTCGTCAAACCGGACTCTCCATCGGGCCTGGCTTAACCGATAACCCTTCGGAGGGCTGACCTCCTGTACCTCGTAGGTATCATACACAAAAACCCCGTTTTCATCCGACTCACCGATCGGCAGTTCCTTGATTACAGCCGTTCCGGTCTCGTCCGTGACCACCCGAACGCATTCTCCCGTCCGCAGGTTTTTTGCCTCAAACCACGCCCCGCAAAGCGTTTTGCCCGTTTGTACGTGATCCCTCTTTTCTATCACGAGCTCTCCCTTCGGAAGCTCCTCCTTCTTTTTTTTATTTTCCATTTCATACCTCTGCACATGTCCTGTCTTCGTTACCCGTAAAAGCTTTGGCGCCGCCGTCTCATAGCCGGGAGGCGTACCCGTCTCCACCAGCGCATATACCCCCGGCGGAATCCTGTCGATCCTGTGTACACCGTCTGCCGTATCATAACGGACTGCATTCGGGTAAGTTTCACAAAAATTCTCCTTATAGCCAAACTGATACGTAAACGAAGTCCGCGGCCGGCCGTTTGCGTCAAGCCCCGCACATCCGTCCTGCCTTACAGCTGTGATCCGAACCGTCTCCTTTTCCTCTGTCTCCCAGAGCTGCGTTACGATCTGGCCATTACCGGCCGTTTGCGATTCCCTTTGCACAGCACGCCTTTCTGCGGCCTCCTCCCCCTGTCCTTCCGTCCAGGAAAACTCAAGGAAATCCTCCCCATATTCCGCAAACATCGTCTCGTATGCATGTGTCATGCCGGGAAGGCAGTCGGATAAATCTGCAGATTCCCACGTATCAACCGGGCTTGTCCCCTCGTAGGAAAAGCTTCCGTCGGAATGAAGCGCAGCCGGGTAGAGGGAAAGCTCCGCGCAGGCCCCGGACGGAAGCGCCTGCTTCTTCTGCCCCTTCCTTTCGTATTTAAAAATCTCTAATTTTGTATAGTCGTCTTTCAGCATGAAGGACTGCAGCTTTTCCGTCGGCTTGACGGTGATTTCCATAGAGGCCGGAAGATAGCCGGCCGGCATTTCAAGCTCCTCGAGAATATAATCTCCAGCAGGGATTCCCTCGAAATATTTAGGTTTTTCATTGGTTATCCACAATCCGGTAACGGAAATTGGGGAGTTATCCACCGGGTTTTCCACAATCCACACCGCGGGCGTCTCCTCCTTCTTGACAAAATAGTATCCTTTCGGATATTCCGCGAAGTCCATGCTTTGAATCCGCTCTGCACGGTACAACGCCAGCTTCGCGCCGGACAGAGGACGGTTTGTATAGGCCTCTGTCTTGGAAATTTCAACCTTGATCCTTTCATCCGTCATGGCAGCCCTCTGTATGGCAGTCTGCTCCGCCACGCAGACTGCCTCCGGCATCGCCTTGACATAGCCTGCAGGTTCCTTGAGCTCCTCCATGATATAGCAGCCCGGCATTACACGCCTTAACAGATCGGCCTGTCCGTGCGTCTGCCCGCAATCCGTGCCATCCTGCGGCGTCGTCTCTCCGGAGATCCAGATATTCGGGAGCAGATAGGCCTCTCCGAGACGGTGCCGCAGCAGCGCATCCTCCGTTTCCTCCTTCGCATATAAGGACTCGCAGTCTCGTATCGTATAGGCCGCACGGTTGTACCATTCTAAGAGGTCATCATACTGATACCGCACATAGTCCCCGTCCCGGTCGTACACATCTTTTCCTTTTTCATAACGGTCCCGGCTTTTTTGGTAATATTGGATCATTCCAAACGCATCGTAAACCGGACGCATCCGCTTTTCAAAGCGTTTTTCGGCGGCATTCCAGCTTCCCGTGATATAGGCATTCTCTGTCCCGGCATGGATCTCGCCCGGACGCCCCGTGAGGATCTTCTCTCTTGCTAATACCGTGCCATCCGCCTTATAGGCGACCGTCACCGGCCATACGTAATACCGCGTTTCTTTGGGATCTTTTGGCACTGACTTTTCCACATAGGCGAGACCGGTGTATCCATCCACCTGCGCATCCCGGCACAGATTCTTGTCCAGGTGATAGAGGACGGAGGCCTTATCTAAGTTCTTAAAGGCTTTCGCCCCGCTGTCATAAGCCAGCTTTGAAAAATCGCCGCCGCAGATCTCAAAGACCGGACGGCCACCTCTTAACGCGTAAACAGAGTCCGTATCGGCTGTGATTTTTATCCTCCTCCCCTCTCTGTCATACCCGAACAGGCCGCCCTGTCGGTCCGTCTCGAGTACCTTCAGCCCGCCAAGATCATAAAATAAAACCGGTGTATCCTTGCGTTCGGTCGTCTGTACCTTCCAGCGTCCGTTCCTCTGCACGAACTCCGTCCTCTGTCCGGCAACCCCCTCCTTTACCAGGATTTCTGTTACGTTTCCGTTGCGGTCTCTGTTTACCTCGACCCCCTCGAATGTATAATCCTCTCTGTCACCGCCTGCGCGCAGCTCAATGGCTTCGTAAAGCGCCATCGTGGCGCCTGCCACATAACGATTTTGGTCCTCGGCCGTCCCGAGCGTCCTGGCAATGTAGCCGTAGCCCTGAAACACGCCATTTTCATATACAAGCTCCACGCGCTCTCCTGCCGCCCGGCGGCTCTCCAGATATTCAAGCGTTCCCTTTTTCCAGCCAAAGCCCTGATACTGCCCGGCGCTGTTGTAGGCGAGCTCCAGATTCTCCAGGCCGTATTCGATTCCCAGAAGGGAGATCGTCCCCTCCACGCGCCCGGATATCTTCATGCCCCGAAACGCATCCCCGGTCTTTCGTTTGGATATCTCCAGGCTTGTCGCCGTATTTTTTACATAGATCCTCGCAGTATCCATCCGATTCTCCGGCTTGTTTCCCTCAGACTTACTCGAATAGGAATAGCGGACCGCCGCCGCCTTTTTTTCTCCGCCATCCGGATAATAAGAAACCGCATCGCTGTAGATCTCGACCGGGATCGGGCTGCTCCTTCTATAGCCTGCCGGAGCCTTCAGCTCTGCCAGCACATAGACCCCTGCCTTTACGGACTTTGGAGTCTCGAGATAGCCGGCCGTTTGTAGGACTTGGCCGTCCTCCTCGTCGATCGCGGTGGACAGTGCCTCAAACTCTCCCGTCCGGATGCCTTTTTCGTCTGAAAGGATTACGACATCCTTCTCCCTGCAGATCGGCGTACCGGCTGCCACGATGCCCGAAAAAAGCTCTCCGGGCCCGAACGGCAGACCTCTTGCAAACGGGACAATGTGCTCCGCTCCCATCGCCTCCAAAAATTCCCTGCTCCCTGCGATCACAGTCGGCTTGTCATACCTCTTTACCGAGCCATCCCCGTCCTTTCTTTCGTCGCGCTCCGCCCTGTAGAGTGCGAATACCGCGTCATCATGCAGGATCGGCTCTCCGGTCTCTGCATCCAGCTTTTCGACCCGCAGCCTTACCTGATACAGTCGGTTCAAAAAGCCCTGCTCTGCAAAGCCTGTGTGCGCCGCCTCCTCTCCTTTTGTCTCCGGCACGCTCCACGGCACGAGCATCGGAGCGTACCGTTTGTCATATGCCGTCTTCATTCCGTTCATCGCCAAAACGCCATCCTCAAAATACAGGCCATGTCCGTTTTCCGGCGTGCTCTCGCCTCCCATATATGGAACGTTATTTTCAACGGAGGCATCTTCGCTTCTTGACATATAGTGGTAATAGCCGGCAACCGTTTGATTCCGATAGGGCCTCCAATGCTCTGCTTCCTTCCCTTTGGCCAGCCCGTACGGATAAAGCTCAAAATCCCCGTCATGGCTGTGTGCCAGAATCACGTACTCTCTGACCGGTTCCGTACACGTATCCGCCCACTCCTCGTTAAAACGGATCAAATATTTTTTTGCCAGCTCGTTGGGTGTTGCTTCTCTCCTGTACCGATAAAAGGAGGAATGTGTCCCGGATCCCGGCTCATACACGGCCGGAAGCGAAAGCTCCTTCGGCGCGTCAATTCCATAATGCCGGTTGGGGAAGTCCCGGTATTCCGGCTTATATGGCTGCTGCTCGGAAAGAACATACTCCCCATAGGGCAGATCCTTTGATATGCCATACGCATATTCTGTTTCTCCTTCCTTTTTAAGTTGCCCCGCTGCAAGCGTCGAACGATCCTTATCGATCCCTCCGTCTTCCTCACTGTCCCATAAAATTTCATACAGGCTGTCCAAATCATAGCGGAAAAACGGCGTCAAGTATTCCTCAGCCTTCAAAATCGCCGCATACAGCGCCTGATCGTACCGTTCGTCCGCGTAGACGGCATCGGCTTCGGCTCCGAGCTCTTTTGTAAGTCTATCCGCCTCCGCTTCCAGATACCAGGTGACCGCAAACTGCCGTACCGCATCCGAGCGCTTTGCGTTCTCCTCAGCCGCGGCTGAGGAATTGATCGTGTTTTGCAGCTTGCTGAACCGGCCAAAGGCAAACGGCTTAAACGACGTATTTACGACCGCCCCCTCGTTGTGCCACCGATCCGTATCGGCCGTTTTGAGTGCATCGAAAAACTTCTTATAGTTATAGCTCTCTATGAGCCGCAATGTCCCTGCTCCATCCTCTGCCCGGCGCAGGACCGTCTCTAAAAGCCGGCGTCCCGTCTCTTTCGTGTACAGTCTGGGAACCAGCTCCGGAAACGCCTCGCAGGCCGCCTTGCCGTCAATCACAGTCCCGTTTTTATCCGTCCAGACAATCGTCCCGTCCGGCTCACAGTATAAGCGTTCCAGATTGGATTTCAGATAGAGCTTAAAACGGAAATTGTCCATCGCTCCCTGATCCGAAACGGCCTTTTTTACCTTTATCTTCTGCTTGATCGGCCGCTCCAGAAGCTGTAACGGAAGCTTCCCGGTATCCCCGTCTTCGCTTATATGGATCTGCCCGCGATAGGAAAGCGTTTGTTCCACAATATACGTATCAGCCGAATCCACTCCCTCTCCCGTCGAGACAGAAAACGTTGTCTTCGCGAAGCGAAGAAGATATTCCGCAAAGCCGATCTCCTCCCCGGTCCCGTAGCCGGCCGTATTTCCTGCGCCCAGGGACGCAATGTCCGATTCGGTCAACCGAATTGTTTTCTGCGGCAACCTGGCCGTAAACCGCAGCGTAAGACTGCCTTTGCCGTCTGAAAATTTCTTACCGAAGCTGTCTGTCCCTTCCGTCTGCACCTGCAGCCTGTAGGCACCTGTCTTCTTATCGTAGGCGGCCTTCCCCAGTATAACATCCTGTTCCACGAGCTCTGTCTCGGTTGTGATCTCGATTTTATCCACAAGCTTTGTCTCCGGGACCCGGTACTGGTTTCCCGGATCGCCCGACAAATAGTCGATGACCTCCTCTCCGGCCTCATGGTAAAGCATCACTCTGTGCCGGACCGCTTCTAAAACGCCCTGTGCGTTTACCAGCATGGCCGGTGAAAGCGTCGCATCAATATAGTAGCGCTTATTGCTGCCATTCCCCATGTAATAACGGCGTTCTACCTCATAGCGGTATCTTCCCTCTGCCTGATAGACCTGATACACCCATTTTAGCTCTGCCGGATTTTCATACACCGCATAAATCCGATCCACCTCCAGATCTTTGTTTCCTTCCTTTCTCGTAAAGAAGCGGCGGCTGTCCCTGACCGAGGCACCTGCATAGAGAACGATCCGGTAATGGTCGCCTTCTCTTTCAATGGAATCGACTCCTCCGAAGCTCCACTCCGGGTGATCCCTGTACCATTCCAGGATCTCTGCGATCAGCTCCCCGTTTGTACTTTCCGGTGTGATTTCGGACGGTATGAGCACTGCCGTCGCCGCCCCGTAAACCGTTCTTAACGCCGGCTCTCCGGGCGCAGTCGTCTGCCCGTAAGGGTCAGGTTCCCCCTTCCTTACTCCGCGGCTGTACACCGGCGCATCCCATCTTGAGCAGATACCATCCGCCGTGACCGGTATCTCATAGCCGTTCCGGTTTAAAACCTCCTCCACGGCCGCCTTGACAAAGCAAACGCTTTCCGGCTCCAGAAGGCTCCCCATAAGAAGCTCCTCCTCGCCTTCCGGCTCCGTATCCAAAAGGTGCATCCTCTTTTTCTCCGGAATCTGCTCCGCCTTTATGATCTGGTCTTCCATGCGGCTTGCGGGAAGCTGGCCTGTTATCCTTCCGTCCGCCCCGTATTCGGGTTCGTACCTTATATGGCTTTTATCGCTCTCGGCCCGCTTCCAGACCGGATTTCCGATCTGATCCGTAACCGGCTGCTCCTCGCTTCCCGTCACATGCGGCCCTGTCACCTCTGCCTCCCCGCTGTCTGTCCTGTAAAAGCTTGTCCCTTCCGGGAAGCCGAGGAGAAGGAGCTCATAGCCCCCTGTCCCCGTTGAGGTAACGGAAAACGGAAGCTCATCATAGCCCTTTCCGCCTCCATCCTCCCCTTCCATGGAGGCGGAAAGCTCTGCAAGCGAGAGCAGCGCGGTTCCCCGAAAGCCGGCCCTATCCGGTGTCTCAAAGCCCGTCCCGTAGTTTGTATACGACTTTGAAAGGCCGTTCACCGAAAGCTCAAAGCCCTCGCTCCGGGAAAGCTCCTTTACATAATAGCTTCCGAGAAGCAGCGGCCGCCCGATCCAGCAGTTCCCGTTTCTATCCTGGTTTTCCTGATACCGGTTTACCGGCCCGCTTCCGCCGAACTCCGGCCGTTTTTGGATCTGCCCCGTCTCGTAATCATAGGTCACGCCGGGTTCTCTTGTACAGGCAAGGAAATCCGCATTGCCGTCCTCATCCGTGGCGGCGACCGCTACAAGATCGTCCTTGTGGTACACCACACCGGTATTGCTTAATCTTCCCCCTTCCCCAAGCTCTGCATCCGGATGAATGAGGTCCTTCGCCGCAAAAAGCCCATATACCGCACCTTCAAGCGTGGCATCCCCCTCGGCCTCCCCGTATGCGGAATAGACGTCGTTTTCCTTTCTGTACAAATCCAGATCCCTCTTGTTGACATGAATCCGTCCTTCTGTCCGATGGTCGTAAACCCGCCAGGCGTCCCCGCAGTCTTCTTTCCCGCTACAGTGGGAAAACGTCCCCGATGCTCCCATTTTCAGATGTCTGTTTCCGTCAGAAGAAGCCGCGTTTAGACAGCTCTGGAAATCCCCCGGGCCGCCGCCTGATTCCCATGCAGTGTCATCCGGTTCTGTTTCATCGACAGACGTCCGGTTAAGCAGGGAATACCATCTCTGTCTGACAAGCAGCCCTGTTTCTTCCTCCGCGTCCGAGGCCGTCTCCTTCCCGACCCGGCTTTTGGCATCGGAAGCCGTCGCCGGTTCGGCCCATTCATTTGCGTTTGAGGCTGTCGCCGGCCCGATTTGTTTCTCATCCCTTTTTTCCTCGAGAGTAGCCTTTGAAGGCACTGTTTTCCGAACGCCGATTTCGCCTGCCGCCCCACCTTTTTTCATTTCCTGCTCTGCCCCGCCCAGATGGAACGCAAGAATTCCGTTCAAACGCTGGTCGGCCGCCCATTTCTGTCTTACCAAGGCGGTTCGCAGGCTTCGGCCCGGTCCCTGCTCTGCCTTAGTATTTCCCGTATACCATATGTTTTCCATGATCTCGCTGCTGTCTCCTGCGGCAAAGACGGCTTCGGCCCCTGCCTCCGAGGAATTTGTCGTCACTAGCTCGATCGGCTTATCGTCCGCATGGAGCCCGTGGAGAATATATCCCGGCCTCGCCTGTATCTCCTTCCAGGTATAGGTAAACGTAAGATTGATGAATCTCTCATACGTCTCCTCGCAGTCCGCCTTACAGCCCGAGGCTTCAAACGCCCTTCCGCTTTCAGAGTTTCCGCCGTCTCCTCCTCCGGATGGGATTCCGCTCTCCAAAACCTCCGCGATAAGCTCCGGCGCATTCTCGTCTGCCAGCCAATGAAAATGCGTTCCACTGCCTTTTTCCTCCTCACAGGCGGCCACAAGCTTTAGCCATTCCCCTGCCGCCTCCCGGTTTGCATCCCTTACCTGCTCCCCGATCTCTCTACCCGGAGCTTCTTCCTCGCCTAGAGCCTCTGTTTCCTCCTCTCCCCACTCCGGCATCGGATGACCGTCACAGTATGTCTTTGCATACGTATAGCTTCTCGTATCCGTATGGATGATCTCCCCCCTTGCATCCGTCGTTCCCTCGGAAAACACCTGAAAGCCTGTCCATGGGGCAAAGCTCAAATTTGCCCTTACAAGCCCCGCATCCGCTTCGCTCTCACTCAAAGAATCCGCATCTTCAAACCGTTCATACAGGTAAAACCGGCTTCCCTTCAGGGGCTTTTCCGTCTCCTCATCCAATTTCTTCAGCCGCACATGATAATTTGCCTGAAACGTCTCCTCGTGCCGGAAGATCTGAAACTGCAGCTTCGGTGCGGTTCCCCCGTGCCCAGGCGGCTCCCGTTCGCTGTCTCTCTCCTGGCTGATGACGATATAAAATACCTGGTCGGACGGAGCAATGCGGATATCTGCTTTATAGAGCCGCTGATGATTCGGCGCATTGACACAGGCCTTAAAATCCATCCACTCATGGAGATAGTCGTCGTTCCAGCTCCCTTCCGTATACCAGCCGGACCCGCCGCGCATGGTGATCTTGTAGCGGACCGTCGTCTTGTTATACTTTTCCTCGTCGCTCATGGTGCTGCCCACCGCGTTTTCATTGGCGGTTGCCGAGCCGTTATTATGGATCCTGATGGAATCCCCGCTCCAGGTTACCTCGTACAGGTTCTCTCCCATGACCGATTTGGCGATGTTTTTATCCTGTGAGGCGTCCAGCCAGCCCACGCTTCCGCCGGTGGAGCCGTTGTCCCATACGCTCTGTGGTTCGATTTTGGCGATATCACGGATAAACTCGTTCCCCAGCTTAAATTCCGTGTCCAGGGCCCCCGGTCCGTCAGAAAAGGGCAATACCTGAAACGGTACTGCCTTTTCCTCCGAGGTCGCCTCGCGAATCTTTTCCGGTGCCTCCTTTCCCTTTGCCGCGCCCTCTGCGGCCGCCTGCTCTATGGCCGAAATCGCGCGCGCCAAGATCTCCTCATGGTCTGCCACCCAGGCAAACTTCGTCCCCGCGTCATCTTTTATGTATTTGACCGTATTCGGCCCGGAGGCTGTGGACGCAAGCTGCGCATACAACGCCGGGTCGTACTTTTTTGCCGCCTCCTTGAGTGCCGCCCAGTTAGCAGGATAGCCCCAAAAGAGGCGTCTGGCCTGTACATCCGTGAGCGGCGCCGGCAGTGTATCGTATTTATAATTGCCGTAGCGGTCCGACGCTCTCCAGCTTTTTCCTCCATCCAAGCAGTAAAACGGAGCCGTCGATTTCTGCGGCCATATGTCCGACGCCTGCGCCTTCATGGGAAACGGTATCCCGCCCCCTAAGATCGCCAGTGCTGCTGCCAGCATACCCGCTGCCAAACGTTTCCTTCCTGCAATCAATCTCTCCACAGCCTTCATTTCCTTCTCCTTTGGTTTTCTACTTCTGCCTTTCCCCGTCTCCCTTTGTCTCCTGCGTCTGCACGACGCCGTCAAGAGTCCAGGCCCCGGAGGCATCCACGGTATATCCGTCGGGCGTCACTGTGTCGGAATACATGCGGCCATCCGGCCAGGCTAGGCAGTAGCACCTGCCGTTCACCCAGCGCCAGCCTGTCGCCATCCGCCCGCTGCTTTCAAAATAATACCAGTGGCCTCCTATGAGCTGCCAGCCCTTATACATGCGCCCCAGACTCCCGTCTGCCTGATCGTGCAGATAATACCAGCTTCCCTCCTGTGGATCGCGGTACCAGCCCGTATGCAGCTTCCCGTCATCGTCAAACCGAAACCAGGAAGCGTTTTCCTGGCCCTCTCCCGCATAGGGATTATGGATATAGGCCCATTCCTTCGCATAGGTCCGGCCCCCCTCCGTAAACAGCCAGCTTCCGGCTCCGTCCTGTACCCAGGTACCCATGACGGCTCCCTTCGGCGTCTCTGCCAGCACTCTCGTCATCCCCGACGTGGTGATCCCGAATGAGGAACGCTTTGCGGATGAACCGCCGGAGCCGCCGGAACTCCCGGAACTGCCTGTGGAATACGTCTTGTTTACAAGCCTGAATTTTAAGCGTACCTCTGCCGTTTTCGATGCCTGTCCGGCTCTGGCCGTCACCTGTACGTTCCGTTCTGCGGTATACGGATACCTTTTCACGGCCTCGATAATCCAGGCAGCCTCTGTCCTTGGCGTCAAAAGTCCGTCGTCCGTCATGGAGAATATCTCTGTGTCCGCCTCCCAAACCACACGCTCCTTCGTTTCCTTCGGATAAACGGCCGCAGAGAGCCTCTGCCCTCCGGCCCCGCTCCAGGTAAGCACAGGCTTTCCCACAGGGCCGGTCTTTGTGAGCAGCATATCAAACTCCAGCGCCTCCTGATCAAGCTCCACACGCTCCGGAAGGACCTCTGTCTCGTCGATCGTAGAAAAACGGATAGCCGCTTCACAGAAGGCCGTCTGCCGGTTTCCCAGCATATCGTTTGCCGTCACGGCTATTAACCCCTTCCGTTCCCCTGCTCCTGTGCGCTTTGCGTATGGATTTTCCTTATAGACCGCATCATCAACGGCCATGATATCACGGATCCACTTGGTATCCTTAACGGCATGGAGACTGGCATTTTTATAATCATCCTCTGCCTCCCCGTTTTTATAGCCCCCCGCCTTTACCGTCAGCAGATTGGCGTCATCGACCGTCCAGGAAATGTCCTTTTTGTCAAAATAATCCGGCGAAAACTGCACTCTCAAGGTCTGAGGAGGCGAAACGAGAACCGTATCCTTCGGATTTTTCCTGTCTCCCGACAGCCGCCTAGTGATCGTAAATTCCAACGCCGTCTTGTCAAGCGACGCTCCCTCTGCGGCCACGTGCGTCCTGTCTTTGATCTGGAAGGTCACGAGAATCCGGCAGTTTGCCGCAAGCGGCTTTCCCTCGAAGCTCGCCGCCGGACGTGTCTTAGCAGTAAGGACCGCGATGCCTCCCTTCGTCCCGCCGCCGTAAATCGTATTCGGAATCACATAGCGATACTCCTTGTCCGCCTGCTCCCTTTCCAGCGGTTCCACAATATTCTTAAAAAAATCTGCATCCAGATTCAGCTCGATGGAGGCACTTTTTTCTGTATATCCAGCCGCATCCTCGTCCCCGTTGGTCTTTAGACGAATCAGATCGGCATCATCAACGCTCCAAACCGTCCTCTCGTCGGCCACGTCGTTGTTTTCCCCGATTATCGACTCAATCTGCACCTCCTGGACCTCGGTCCCTTCCTCCAACGCCCCGTTGAGATAGCGTGCGATCAGCCTCCCGGATCCCTCTCTGACCTCCGTAACGATGGAGGGGGACCGTCTGTCTCCGCTTCGCTCCTGAACGACATGAAGGGATATTTCCTCCGGCACGGTCCGGATATTCGCCGCCACCTTTTTATACACGGCCGAAACCTCTGTATCATGGTCCGGCATTACAAAGCGATAGCTGCCGCCGGTCTGGTAAGACATGCCGATGCGTGTTCCGTCCGCATCCGTATACGTCGGTGTTCCGTCCATCTGATACTTTTCTTCTTCCGTATTCCGCGGCGCAGTCGTCACCGTAACCGTATCCCCGGCCGCAACGGCCCCACGGTTTGATTTATCCAGATCGTGGCTGTAGGCAGACGGGCCTCTCGCGGTAAGCGCCGCCACATCGTAGTAGTTCTGGACATTAGCCGCCGTGTCGATCTGGAGAACGGAGACTAAATACCCGCGGACCGGACGCCCCGTCGCACCGGGGGCGAAATGATCCGGGGCACAGAGGAATGCCTTCACGGCGTCCTCCGTATCAATGACATGAAGGACACCTTCCTCGAGCTCCTCATAAAAATAGTGCTCCTCCTTCGGCCTGCTTACACGGCCCTGGACTAGCGTATAAAAGTTGTCCGCCGCATGCCAGAAGCCGATGTGATCCTCATAGGCAAACCAGTTATCCTCCGGTATACCGCAGCCACATACTCCGGCTGCAAGCTTCTCCTCCCGATCCGTAAAAAGATACGCCAGATCGGCTCCCGCTTCTGTCCCGTAACGGAAGTGAAAGCCCGTGTCATGCGTGCCGATAAAGCTTCCCTCATGGGCCGCACTCCCCAGGCCGGTGCTTGCGATCTCCCCCTCGAACCGGGCAACCTTAAGCCTTCCGGAGGCATACTTTCCGCTCACGCCGCCGACCGACTGAGAACCGGCTCCGCCGATGGTCCCCGTCACATGCACGTTAAAGATATCCGTATCATTCTGAAAGCCGGTGATCCCGCCTACATAGCCGCCTCCCTGGATCCTCGCGCTTTTCGTGCTCCCCGTGTTGACGGCGCAGTCCACAAGCAGGGAGCCGGAGGCACTGCCCACGATGCCTCCCGTATACGTCTCCCTTTTTGTACCGCCATCGATCGCCACATGGTCTGCCGTACAGTTTTCTGCCACGCTTTTGTCCGCAAGAATCCCGGCCACTCCGCCGGATGTCCCTTCTGTTTTCAAGGTTCCGCTCACGGTGACTCTGCGGATCACGCTGTTCTCTGCTGTTCCTGTAAGGATCCCGGCCTCTCCTTTCGCCGTGATGACATTCCCGGGCTTCACGGTCAGATCCGTCACCGCCGCATCCTTTAGCGCCCCGAACAGGCCGATCTGTGTCCAGCCCGGCCGATACATGCGAAAATTGGATATGGTCTTCCCGTTTCCGTTCAGGGAACCGCAAAACGGTGTGATCGTTCCTGCCTCCCGCTCCGCCTCTGTTCTGTAAAAGCCGATCGGCATCCATGCGATGCCCTCTAAGTCAATGTTTCTCGTCAGCTCGAAGCAGGCCCCCGTATAATCGCCCGGGAAGCTCCCGGCTCCCTCCTCGACTTTCATCCCAAGCGATGCCAGCTCAGACAGGCCCATAAGCTCTCCCTTGGTTGCGATCTGGTAGGGCCGTTTTTCGGTCCCGTCACCGGACGTTCCGTCAAGGAAACTCATATCCCCTGTCCAGTCCTCCCACAGATCTCCCGTCTCCAAGGAACGGAGGCCATAAGAGGATGCGGCTGGACGTGGAAGAAGTATGGCGTTGGAGCCCGTCTTTTTAAACGCATCGGAAGCTGTGGCTTTAAAAGGCATCCGGACGTTCTTTTCTGCCATTCGGACGTTTTCCGGCATGGCCGTATCTGCGATAACGGCTCCGACATAAAGCGCCGCCTCCCCAAATTCCCTTGCCGTCGCTTCAGCCAGGGCCGGAGCCGGCAGAAGAAATGCCATGAGAACGCAGAGCCCAGTCAAAAACGTGCATCGGACCGGACTCCTCGATATCCTGTCACACTCCTGCATTCTGTTCTTTCTTTTTGCCATTCTGTATATTCTCCTCTCTGTTTATGCCTGCGGCAGGCAGAACGCAGGCCTTAACCCCATGCTCCCGTCATCCACACGGGCCGGCCGAATACAGCCTGTTTTTAAGTCCACCGCGTATATCTGCTTTCCATAAGAAAACGCGCCGTCTGCGTCCTCCTCATACACCGGCGTCCGCAGCCAGTAGCCGCGGTCAAACGGACTCATCCCTCCCTCCGGTGTCCAAAGATCTTCCCGGTAGCGAAGTGCCTCCTCCACAGACAAAAGGAATATCTTATCTGCCGCAAACTGGAAGGGGAGCGCATGGCAAAGCAGACCACTGTCCACAAACTGCTCGAAATCCCCTTCCGCCGTCCTTCCGGAAAATGCGTTGTTTACCCCTGTGGGGACTGCGAGCAGGCCGCTGTCTGCATCCGTCTGTTTTAGCAGCCATTCCCGTGCCTTTGAAGTCTTATAATTGTTGGTTTCGCCAAACGGCAAAATTTTTCTCTGGGTATCGGTACTGTCGATATCAGAACGTATGACAGTCTCGCATAAGAACAATGCGCATTTTTGATAATTGGAATCTGCATCTGAATAATCGTCATCTATGCACCGGAAGCGGTATGGGATCCCGCCTACCGTCCGGATCTGTATATCCCCTGTGGACCAGCTCCTCTTTTCGGCCGGTTCTCCCGTCTCCGGCTTTTTTAATATAAGGCCGGGCCGAAGCTCCATGTCCTCCTTCCACTCCTCCTCCGGGATCGGGAGTCCGAGGGCGTCTAAAAGCTCAGTCCCCAGACAGGCGCGGTATGCGGATATCCCATTTCCAAAATCCGTCCGAAGCCACCAACAAAGCCGCTCCTTAAGTGTCCCGAAGCGTTCGGAGGCCGACTCGGTCGCTATCGCCTTAGGGAGCGTCCCATCAAGCGCGTAGAGCATCCCGCCCCCGTAATCCTCATCTACGCAGACAAACGGCAGGCGCTCCTCGCCTCCTCCAAAACGATAGAGCACAGAGATCCGGCTGCCTTTCTTCTGGAGATCAAAGCGGGCTCCGCAGCGGTCGCATACGGAGTCCCCTTCTACATCCGTATGGCCAAGGCTTCCCAAAAGAGCCCGCCGTTCCTCACCGCACAGACGGCAGAAGATCCGTTCTTTTCCATCCCGCAGGCAGTCCGCCTGCTCCAGCTTCTCGTTCTCCCACACGTGTGTGCAGGTTTCCCCCACCGGCCTTTTCTCCAAGCCGATGCGATTCGTCATATAGATATGGCCGGACTCCTTTTTTTCCGCAAGCTTCGTATTGGAAATGTTGACGATGTCGGGAAACATCTGTGCGATCACCAGCGTGTCCGGCTCCGAATCCTCCGCGGTAACATAAAATTCATGCCGTCCGGGCTCTCGTATCGACGAGACCACTTCCATGAGAAGACGGCTGCACTCCTCCTGCCCAGAGACCGTATACGCCTGCTTATCGGCCAGGCTTTCTGCCGCGTAGGACCGCAAAACCGCCTGACTGCCGGCCAGGACCGCCAAAATGCCGGCCGCGGCAAAAAAACCTCCTGTTTTGTTTCTTTTCATTGTATCCTCCATGGGTTTTCCGGCTGATCATGCCGGGTAAGAATCCGGATTCCGTTTGACAGATGATAACAGAGAACCCCTCCGTAGAATATCTAAACTATAGCATGGCCGGGGATAAAAGTCCATGCGCGATCTGTCAAAAAGCCCCCCTTCAAATGAGGCACTTTGACGATTTTATCGGCAGGTCGAAATAAAAAAAACCGGCAGGTTGACCACTCCGGTCTCCTGCCGATTTTAAACGTTCAGAATTCACTTCTTCACACACCTTCGCACGGAAGATCCCGTGCGGCCAAAATCCCATACGCCGATTCCGCGCTCCATACCGCACGCAGGATCGCTTCGGCCATGACCTGTGCCGCCAGAGTCCCGACCATATCCTGGTCTGCCTCGACCGTCCCAACGGATAAGGCATAAATGCTGTCTCCATCCGAGGAGGTGTGAACCGGCCGCACTGCGCGGGCATAGCCATCGTGCGCCATACCTGCAATTTTACAGAGCCTTGTCTTATCGAATCGCGCGTTGGTGATCACCGCTCCGATCGTTGTGTTTTTTACAAACTTGTTTTCCACGACCTCATAGCTTTGTAAGACTGTCTCCTCCGTATCGGCAAACGTTTTCTTATCGGGGTTTAAAAGCCCGGCAGCCTTCCTTCCGGTTTTCCAGTCATAGATGTCTCCGGCGGCATTGACTGCCACGAGTGCCCCCACCTTCAGATCACCGATCTGGAGTGCATAGCTTCCGATCCCTGTCTTCATGCAAAATTCCCGGCCCCGCATTTTTCCGACCGTCGCCCCGGTTCCGGCGCCATAGTTTCCGTCGCGGTAATTCCCTTTTTCGGCCCCCTCGCAGGCCGCATAGCCCATCGCCTTGTCGGGCCGTATCCGAAAATCCCCGACTCCGAGGTCAAACAGGCAGGACTCGCATACGAGCGGCACCTTCGTAATCCCCACGTCAAAGCCGATGCCTCTCTTCTCCAGATATTGCATGACGCCACCCGCCGCATCCAGGCCGAATGCACTTCCTCCGCTTAAAAGCACGGCATGGATGGCCTGCGCCGCTGCCATCGGCTTCAAGAGCTCCGACTCGCGCGAAGCCGGCCCGCCGCCCCGCACGTCAAGTCCCGCGGCCATCCCCTTTTCACAGAGCACCACGGTACAGCCGGTTCCGGCCTCTTTGTTTTCTGCACTTCCGATTTTGATCGTTTCGATCTCCTGGATTGATATTTCTTTCATTCTGCAGCCCCTCCTCGCAGCGATCACAAAATAAACGGATCCGTTCTTCTATAACCGGGGAATACACATTTACACGTATCATGACCATTCCCCGGTTCTTTTACCATCATTATGGCACATTCTGACATTCTGCGCAAGCGTTACGGTTTACCGGAAAGCCAAGGATCTGCAAATCTCCTTTCAAATCTGCATACCTTTCACGGACAAGGAGACACGCCGGAGGCTGGTACGGCCCTGCAAAAGTAAAACGCAAAAAAAACACCGACCCCGCAGCATATTATATCTGCAAAACCAGTGCTTTCCAATGCGCCCTCAGGGACTCGAACCCTGGACAAATAGATTAAGAGTCTACTGCTCTACCAACTGAGCTAAGGGCGCATATTTTTCAGTTTTATGTCCTTATCACTGACACGTCCATTATTATAAGATACACACTTTCAAAAGTCAACACTTTTTTTAATTTTTTTTACGATTTTTTTACAAACGGGGCGCCGTAGCGCCCCGTCTGCCTGTCCCCGTCTCCATGGATCTCTTTTTTTACAGCATCCCATCAATGATCTTCTTTAAAGCCTCCTTGCTTTGAACCCCGACCGTTTTCGTCACCAATTCACCGTTTTTAAAGAAAATCACCGTCGGAATCGTCATAACACCGTAGCGGGCGGCAATATCCTCGTTTTCATCCACATCCAGCTTCCCAATCACGGCCTTCCCGTCGTACTCTCCTGCCAGCGTCTCGATCACCGGAGCCATCATTTTGCAGGGGCCGCACCAGGTTGCAAAAAAATCCACCACGGCCGGTACGCCGGCGCCGAGAACCTCGGAATCAAAATTCGCACTCGTAAACTTCTTTTCCATTGTTTTCTTCTCTCCTTTATTTTTTCTTCTTTTTCCCGCCTATCGCGGCGTTCGCCTCGTCAAATCGTTTTTTGAGGGTTAGGATCGTCTGATTTAAGTCCGTCTTGTCGCAGGTTGCCTGGGAAAGGCTGCGCAGAAGCTTCGTTTTCATATCCATCCGGGCATTCCCTTTTCTGGTCGGATTTCTTTTAGTATATGCAGGGCGCCCGTCCTTATTCCCCGCGAAAAGCCACAAGTCTGCAGATTGGTTTCCCCTCCGCCGCAAACCGCGTTTCATATTCGGTCATAATGTTACCGACAGCGGCCGCACTGTGGTGCAGATCAAAGGTTTTCTCCCTAGTCCGCCAGCCGCAGGCGTCAATCGACTCAAGCGAAAACCGAAACAGCTCCTTGTTGTCTGTCTTAAATTCGACCACTCCGCTTTTTTTCAGAATCCTGTCATAGACGGCCAGGAAACGATCCGAGGTCAGGCGGCGCTTGGCATGGCGGTCCTTCGGCCACGGATCAGAAAAATTCAGATAGATCCGATCCACCTCTCCTTCGTCGAAAATGTCCGCCAGCTCTCTGGCATCCACCCGCATAAACCAGACATTTGGAAGCTCCGCCTCCTGCCGCTTTCTGAGTCCCTTTAGCAAAACGCTTGCATACCTCTCGATCCCCACATAATTGACAAGAGGGTTCTTTGCGGCCAGTTCCATGAGAAATTTTCCCTTCCCCATACCGATCTCGATGTGGATCGGATTCTCATTTTCGAAAAGCGTATGCCACCGGCCCCTCTGCGATTTCGGCTCCTGAATCACATAGGGACTCTCTGCGATTTCCTCCTCCGCGCCTTTGATATGGCGTAATCTCATGCTGCTTCCTCCCGCTGATTTTATACGTTTTCTTTATATGACGCGATTATAGCATTTTTATCCATGGAATGCAAGACGCCTCCGCGTTCCTGTTACCGCAGGGAAAAACAAGTGTTACCGTTCACTATGTTCACGGCAGTAAACGACAAAATTTCTCGAAAGTTTACAAAATGTTAATGCAAAATTCCTTTTTTTCTATTATAATAAAGAAAATAATGGAACAATGTGTATGGAGGTCAGCGTATGGGAAAGATGGATCAGCCCGCTATCTGGGATAAAATACAAAGAAATGCGCAGGAAGCCAGACGCCTGGCAGAACAGAAGAAATACAATCTTTCGATGATCAAATCTCGCCAGACATTGGAATATATCGTCCGGCTTCAATGTGACAAGGCCGGCATCGTGGAGGGAGCGCCGGATGATATGATCCGGCAGCTTTATGCAGCAAAATGGGTCTCCAAACCCACTGCAGAGCATTATCTGCAGATATTGGCGCTCGGCGTTAACGCCGCAAAGACCGGGGATGGCAGTGCTTCCAACGCGAACCTGGCTTTAAAGCTTCTCACCGAGGAGGTCTATGCCATGGCCGGGCCCGGACGGAGCTCCCGCCCGCGGCCTGCGTCGTCCTCGCCGCAGCGACAGTCCCAGCCCCCCCGCCAGACAGCCACCTCTGCCGCCAGACGCCAGCAGGGCTCCTCGAAAAGCGGACACCGGTCCGGTTCATCCTCCTCATCCCGCAGCCGCAGAAAGCGCTCAAGGGCCGGGTTAAACGGCGGCGATCTGATTAAGCTTTTGATCCCGATCGTCCTGATTGTTATCTTAATCGTGCTGATCCGTGTCCTGGCGCCAAAAAGAACCGAGACAAATGAGACCACGCCCGCGCCGACTACCACCGAAGCCGTGACAACGGAAGCGCCGACTACCGCACCGCCGCCTGTGACGACCGAGGCACCGACGACTCCTCCCGAAACCGAGCCTGTGACCTACAAGACTACAGACACTCTAAACGTCCGCAAAACCCCAGCTCTTGAGTCAAACAACCGGATCGGCAAGCTCGACCCGAACAAGACGGTCGAATATGTGGGCGACTATGACGACACCTGGGCCATCATCATGTACAACGGCCAGCAGGCATACGTATCAAAAGAATTTTTGACTGAAGTCACCGAGTAGTGCCTTGAACGGTCATAGTTTCTCCGGGAGCGCTTCCTTGCCTCCCGGAGTATTTTAATGGCCGATTTCGGAAATTTTTATATTCTATAATTTTATATTATGTTAATTATGTAAAATATAAATATTACATATTTGCAATTAGCAAAAAGTGGTCTATACTAAAATTTTAGGATGAAATCTCTCCAAGAGGAGCCATGTTTATGAATCATACCATTAAACGTCTTTCTCAGATCGAGGAGGATACCGTTAAAATCCTTGCCGACAGCGTTTCCCGAAAAAAGGAGCTGACGGCTGAATATGAGGAAAAAGCCCGCGTATTTGACGAAGAATTGAAGAAAGAAACACATGAACGGCTCGAGTCGCTGAAAAAGCAGCTTTCGCAGGACATACAGGCTGCCTTAAAAGAGCAGGAGGCTGCTGCCAATGAACGCGTTTCTGCACTGGAACGGCAGTATGAGCAGCACAAAGAGTTGTATCTCGACCGCCTGTTTCAGGCTCTAACAGAGGGCTGAGTGATGGAAGGACTTATAAGCTACAGCGCGATTGCCGCTAAGCTTTCCGCCATGCGGGGAAAGCTTTTGACCGGACAGCAGTACGAGGAGCTTCTGGCAGCCGGCTCCGTTCCCCAGGCCGTCGCGTATTTAAAAAATCTACCGGCTTACCGTACGGTATTTGAGGATATCCGGGAGGAGGAGCTGCATCGCGGCCGGATCGAACAGCTTCTTTGGCTTTCCCTTTACCGTGATTATGCAAGCCTCTACCGCTTTGCCTCCGTAAAACAAAAAAATTTCCTGGATATCTACTTTCTTCACTTCGAGATCGACCTTTTAAAGCGCTGCCTGCGCAATGCGCTCTCCAATCGCCGCTCCGAGTTGAATCTGAGTATCTATGAGGAATTTTTTCGCCGCCATTCGCATTTAGACCTGGCGGCTCTTGCGGATTGCGCCTCGTTAGAATCCTTTCTCAAGGAGCTGACGGGTTCCCCCTATCAGGCTCCCTTAAGCCGGCTTTTTGAGAGCGGCACGGCGGCCTTATTCGACTACGAAACGACTCTGGATCTTTTCTATTTTGCCCGTATGTGGAAAGCGCTCGAAAAACAGCTTGAAAAAAATGAACGGGAAGCAGTCATCGAAGCGGTCGGAGAAAAGCTTGACCTCTTAAATCTGGATTGGCTTTTACGTGCACGCCAGTGCTACAAACTTCCGCCCGAGAGCATCCATACGTTTCTAATCCCGGTTTTTTACCGTCTGAAAAAGAGTCAGCTCACGGAGCTTTCTTTGGCCGCGGGGCCGGAGGAATTTTGGGCGCTTTTAAGAAAAACCCGCTATAAAAACAAGTTCCCCCATGATCTGTTTATCGGCCCGGAGGGGCTTAAGCTAAAGCCTGTATTCCGTACTGTCACGGATGCCGCCTACCTCTCCTCGGGGCGGAAAAAACCATATTCTGCCGCGGCATTAAACAGCTTTTTCTATTTTAAAGAAGAAGAAATCCGTAAAATAATTACCATTATAGAGGGCATTCGTTACCGGCTCGACAGGGAGGAGCTTCTCTCCTGTCTGGCGGAAAGTTAGAAAGGAGGCAGGATTTCATGATAGAAAAGATGAAATTTATCAGTATCTCCGGGCCCAAAGACGATTTGGACCGGGTGGTAAACCAGGTGCTCTCCCGCTATCCGATCCAGTTTGAACATGCCTTGACCGAATTAAAGTCTGCGTCACGTTCCAGCCTGGTCCCCTATCCCGGGGGCAATCCCTACAGAGATCCCTATCAGAAGGCGGCGCGCCTGATCAAACGGCTTTCGGGAGGCAGACCCGATCCGGGCGGACATCCGTCCATGGAGGTGGGAGACGCCGTCTCGCTCGTCGATGACACGCTGGAAAAACTGGCGGCATCCCAAAAAAAGCGGGAGGAGCTTTTGGAGCAAACAAAGAGTGGCCGAAAACTTCTGGAGCAGATCGAGCTATACCAGGAGCTGGATTTTGATATCCCGGCGATTCTGAAATTTACACATATTAAATATCGGTTCGGCCGCATACAGAAGGAGCTTTATCCACAGCTGGAACGCTTTGCCGTCGTCTCAAAGGATGTGATCCTTTACAAGTGCCATGAAACCGACCGCTATGTTTCGCTCATTTACTTTACCCCGGCCGTCCTGGCAAACCGGATCGACGCCATGTTTGTATCGCTCCAGTTTGAAAAAATCTTCCTGCCGGACCGGTTTGACGGAACACCAAAGGAGGAAACCGAACGGCTGAAGAAGGAGATAGACGGACTGGAACGTATGTATCGTGAGCTCGAGGACGCCGACGCTTCGCTCCTTTCCGCGCGTTCCCGGGAGCTCTTTGACGCTCTTTCGGTTCTCAAAAGCTACAATGATAATGCGGATGTCCACAAATACGCCGCCTGTATCCATGACGACGCCCATCCGTACTACCTGCTCTGCGGCTGGATCCCGTCCGGCCAGGCAGACGCCCTGCGCGAGGAGCTTTCGCCCGATAAAAAGACCTTCTTCGTCTTTGAGGACAGCCGCCTCCATCGCCAGAGCGCGCCGCCGACCCGTTTGAAAAACCTGCCGTTTTTCAGACCCTTTGAGCTGTTTGTACGCATGTACGGCCTTCCGGCCTATGGAGAATTCGATCCGACCATTGTCGTCGCCGTCACCTATTCTCTCTTTTTTGGCTTCATGTTCGGTGATCTCGGGCAGGGCCTTTTACTCCTTGCGGGCGGCTTCCTTCTCTATAAATGGAGGGGCCTGGATCTTGCCGCGATCGTATCCTGCTGCGGCTTCTTCTCGGCAGTCTTCGGCCTTCTGTTCGGGAGCGTATTCGGCTTTGAAGACGTTCTTCCGGCCCTCTGGCTGCATCCGGCAAAGGCCATGACGAATCTGCCGTTTGTCGGCCGCTTAAATACTGTCTTCGTCGTGGCGATCGCACTCGGCATGTTTATGATCCTGTTTACGATGCTCATGAACATGCTCATAAGCTTTAAGAACCATGATCCCGAAAAGACCTGGCTTGATACGAACGGCCTGGCAGGCTTTGTCTTCTATGCAGGCCTGGCTGCCGTGATCGGCCTGTTTATGACCGGACGGCCTGTTCCGGCCACCGGGGTGCTTCTTGTCCTGTTTGTGCTGCCGCTTCTTTTGATCTTTTTGAAGGAGCCGCTTTCGGCCCTCCTTTTAAAGAGAAGGCCGCTTGTTTCCGGTGGGATCGGCATGTTTTTTGTGGAGGGCTTCTTTGAACTGTTCGAGGTCCTTTTGAGTTATTTCTCAAACACGCTCTCCTTCGTCCGGGTCGGCGCATTTGCAGTCAGCCACGCAGCTATGATGGAGGTCGTTCTCATGCTTGCGGGCGCGGAAAGCGGATCATTAAACCCGATCGTGGTGGTCCTCGGAAATCTGTTTGTCTGCGGTATGGAGGGCCTAATCGTCGGCATCCAAGTGCTGCGTCTGGAATACTACGAGCTGTTCAGCCGGTTCTATCAGGGCACCGGCCGTGAATTTAAACCATTTTATCAAAAATAGGGGGCATATACCATGAATTTCACAGTAAAAATTCTTTTAACGATTGCATTGATCCTCAGCATTGCCGTTCCCTTCGGCGCCTTTGCGGCCGGGGAAAAAACCAAAGGTCGTTACAAAACTGCCCTTGCGGCAAACGCGTTCCTGTTCTTTGGCACCATGCTGTTTGCGGTCTGTGTGTTCTTTAACGGCCCTGCCTTTGCCGCAGAGACAGCATCCCAGGCGACCCAGACCTCCGCGGGCCTCGGCTATCTCGCGGCGGCGCTTTCGACCGGCCTCTCCTGCATCGGCGGCGGCCTGGCCGTATCCGCCGCTGCTTCCGCGGCGCTTGGCGCAATCAGTGAGGACTCCTCGATCCTCGGAAAATCTTTGATCTTCGTCGGACTGGCCGAGGGTGTGTGCCTGTACGGGCTGATCATTTCCTTTATGATCATCGGTAAGCTCTGAGCCAGGGAGGCGTGTTTCATGAAAATGTATCTGATCAGCGACAACATTGATACGCTGACCGGCATGCGTTTAGCCGGCGTGGAGGGCGTCGTCGCCCATGAACGGCAGGAGGTCAGGGAGGCGCTTGACCGGGTGCTTTTACAGAAAGACATCGGGATCCTCCTCATGACCGAATTCCTCGGGAAAAAATATCCGGATCTGGTAAAGGCAGTCCGCACGGAATACAAGCGGCCTCTCCTGATCGAAATTCCGGACCGCCATGGAACGGGCCGCAGGCCGGACTTCATCACAGCGTATGTGAACGAGGCCATCGGCCTAAAGCTCTGAGAAATGAGGTGACTGTTTTGACCATTGACCTGAAATTACAGCGGTTTGAAGAAATCTGCCTGAAGGATGCGAAAAGGCAGTATGACGAGGCCATATCCGAGTATACGGCCCGCCAGGAATCGCTTCTTGACGAGTATAAGAAAAAAGCCAGAATGCAGGCCGAACAGCAGATCGAAGCGGAAATGGAGAAGATCCGCCGGAATCTGAACCGGGAGCTGTCCGTAAATCAGATCGCGATCCGCCGCGCCTGCAGCCAGAAGCAGGCAAGGCTTCGCAGAGAACTATTTGCAATGCTTCGTCAAAGGCTGGAGCGCTTTATGGAATCCCCTGCCTATGAGGAGCTTCTGGAACACCAGATCAGACAGGCGAAGGAGTTTGCAGGCTGCGAGGAAATCCACATCTACATGGATCCGGCCGATGAACGTTTCAGGGACTCCCTGTCCCAAAAAGCAGGCTGTGAGATCCGCATCAGCCAGTACCCGTTCTTTGGCGGCACGCGGGCAGTTATCTCGTCCAGGAATATCCTCATCGACAACTCGTTTGAGACCCGTCTGAAGGAGGCCGAAGAAAATTTCCAGTTTGCGTTAGGAGGATGGCAGCATGACGGCAGCAGGTAAAATTTATGGCATCAACGGCCCTATCGTCTATCTGGCAGGTGATTTCGGCTTCCAGATGAATGAAATGGTCTATGTCGGCGAGGAACGGCTCGTTGGCGAGGTGATCGGCTTAACCTCCGGGCGAACCACGATCCAGGTCTACGAGGAGACAACCGGTTTAAAACCCGGAGCACCGGTCGCCGGGACAGGAGCCCCCGTTTCCGTTACCCTGGCTCCCGGCATCCTTACCAATATTTTTGACGGCATCGAACGGCCGTTAGGTGCGATTATGGAGGAGAGCGGCTGCTACATCGGCCGCGGCGTCCATGTCCCCTCTCTCGATAAAGAGAAAAAATGGCAGACACATATCCTGGCGGAAACGGGGGCATACCTCTATCCGGGAGCCATAATCGCCGAGGTCCCGGAAACCCGCGCCATCACACATAAAATCATGGTTCCCCCCGGCGTCGAGGGACGCGTCCTCTCTACCGTATCCGACGGGGCCTACACGATCGAGGAGCCCCTCGTGACCTTGGAGACAGGGGATGGACAAAGCATCAGCCTTACCATGACACAGAAATGGCCGATCCGGGTTCCGCGCCCCACGAGCCGCCGTTATCCCATATCCCGGCCTCTCATCACGGGCCAGCGGATCGTCGATACGCTGTTTCCGCTCGCCAAGGGTGGTACGGCCGCGATTCCGGGCGGCTTCGGGACCGGAAAGACCATGATGCAGCATCAGATCGCCAAGTGGTCGGACGCCGACATTATCATCTACATCGGCTGTGGCGAGCGCGGGAATGAGATGACGCAGGTCTTAGAGGAATTCGGCGAGCTGACGGATCCGAAGACCGGGAATCCGTTAATGGAGCGGACGACGCTGATCGCCAACACCTCCAATATGCCGGTGGCCGCCAGAGAGGCAAGCCTGTATGCCGGCCTCACGCTGGCAGAGTATTACCGCGATATGGGGTATCATGTCGCAATCATGGCCGACTCTACCTCCCGCTGGGCCGAGGCTCTAAGAGAGCTGTCCGGACGCCTCGAGGAAATGCCGGCCGAGGAGGGCTTCCCTGCATATTTGGCATCGCGCCTTTCGCAGTTTTATGAGCGTGCCGGCATCGTAGAGACCTTAAACGGCAACGAGGGCTCTGTCTCGATCATCGGCGCGGTCTCGCCTCAGGGCGGTGACTTCTCCGAGCCCGTCACACAGAATACGAAGCGGTTTGTCCGCTGCTTCTGGGGCCTTGATAAGAGCCTGGCATATGCGCGCCATTTTCCGGCTGTCCAATGGCTGACCAGCTATTCCGAATACCTTTCCGATCTGTCCAGCTGGTACGCCGAGCATGTGGACAAACGCTTCGTCGCATACCGAAACGAGCTGATCCTGCTTTTAAACCAGGAGAGCAGCCTGATGGAGATCGTAAAGCTCATCGGCTCGGATGTACTGCCCGACGACCAGAAACTTGTATTGGAGATCGCGAGGGTGATCCGGCTGGGCTTTTTACAGCAGAACGCCTTCCACAAGGATGACACCTGCGTGCCGTTAACAAAGCAGTTTAAAATGATGGAGATCATCCTTTATCTCTATCAGAAGTCCCGCTCCCTGATCGCCATGGGGATGCCGATGTCCGTCCTCAAGGAAGAACCGGTTTTTGAACGGATCATCGCGATCAAATATGATGTGCCGAACGACAGGCCAGAGCTGTTTGACAGGTATAAAGAGCAAGTCGATGATTTTTACAACTCTGTCATCGAGAGAAACGCATAGGGAGGTCACGCTATGGCAATCGAATATTTGGGCTTAAGCTCCTTAAACGGGCCGTTGGCTGTCTTAGAGGGCGTCTCGGGGGCGGCTTACGACGAGATTGTTGAAATGACGGTCAATGAAACGCAAAAAAAGCTCGGACGAATCATCGAGGTTTATGAAGACAAGGCCGTGATCCAGGTCTTTGGGGGAACCGAAAACATGGCGCTGCGGAATACGCATACACGCCTGACCGGCCATCCCATGGAGATCGGCGTCTCTCCCGACATGCTCGGACGCACCTTCGACGGAATCGGCAATCCCATCGACGGGCTGGAGCCCATTCAGCCCGAAATGCGCCTGGATGTAAACGGAAAGCCGCTAAACCCCGTGGCGCGCGAGTATCCCCGCGATTATATCCGCACCGGGATCTCCGCCATCGACGGGCTGACGACCCTGATCCGCGGACAGAAGCTTCCCATTTTCTCCGGAAACGGCCTGCCTCACAACGAGTTGGCTGCACAGCTTGTCATGCAGTCTTCCCTTGGAGACGATTCCGATGAAACATTCGCGGTTGTCTTTGCCGCAATGGGGGTAAAATATGACGTGGCGGAATATTTTGAACGCGTATTCAGGGAGAGCGGCGTCATTGACCATGTGGCCATGTTTATAAATCTTGCCAATGATCCGGTTGTGGAGCGTCTGATTACGCCTAAGGTGGCCTTAACCGTCGCAGAATACCTAGCTTTTGAAAAGGGAATGCATATCCTGGTAATCATGACGGATATGACCTCCTATGCCGAGGCTATGCGCGAGGTGTCCTCCTCAAAGGGCGAGATTCCATCCAGAAAGGGATTTCCGGGCTATCTTTACAGCGATCTGGCCTCCCTCTATGAGCGCGCCGGCATCGTAGCGGGAAGGAAGGGGTCCGTGACGCAGATCCCGATCCTCACAATGCCAAACGACGACATTACGCATCCGATCCCCGACCTGACCGGTTATATCACGGAAGGGCAGATCGTCCTGGACCGCACGCTGCACGGCCAGTCTGTCTATCCGCCGATCAATGTCCTCCCGTCACTCTCGCGTCTGATGAAGGATGGCATCGGCAGCGGCTTTACGAGAGAAGATCATCAGGCCGTGGCCAACCAGCTCTTTTCCTGCTATGCAAGGGTCGGCGATGCGAGGGCCCTGGCGTCGGTAATCGGCGAGGATGAGCTTTCTTTGATTGACAAAAAATACCTCGTCTTCGGCCGGGAATTTGAACGGCGCTTCGTCGGGCAGGAGCTTTTTGACAATCGAACCATTCTCGATACGCTGACACTCGGCTGGGAGCTTTTGGGATTACTGCCCCGGGAGGAGTTAGACCGGATCGATACGAAGCTTCTCGACCAATATTACAAGCCATCCGAGGACTCTGACAGGGAGATGAACCGATGAATCCTAGCATGTTCCCGACAAAGGGCAACCTGATCCTGGCCAAAAATTCCCTGGCCCTGGCCTCCCAGGGCTATGGGCTCATGGATAAAAAAAGAAATATCCTCTTAAGGGAGCTCACGGCTTTGATCGACAGGGCAAAGGGCATCCAGTCGGAGATCGACTCCACCTTTACGGCGGCCTACCGCGCTTTGCAGAAAGCCAATATCGCACTCGGCATCCACTTTGTCGAGGAGATCGCCGAATCGATCCCCGTTGAGGATTCGATCCGTGTGAAGGCACGCAGTGTTATGGGAACGGAAATCCCGCTCGTGGAGTTTGCTCCCGCTGCCCGTACGAGCCCCCCCTATTCCTTTTTTAGCACCGACGTTTCTTTAGATGAGGCCGTCCGCGCTTTCGAAAAGGTCAGGGAGCTCACGGCCGAGCTCTCGGCCGTCGAGGTATCGGCTTACCGGCTCGCGGAAAGCATTCGAAAGACCCAGAAAAGGGCCAATGCCTTAAAAAACATCACGATTCCGACCTACCAAAAGCTGGTGGCCGACATCACCAATGCGCTCGAGGAAAAGGAGCGTGAGGAATTTACCCGATTAAAGGTCATTAAACGGAACCGATAAGGGCTCCGGCTCCTGTTTACAGGCACATTGTGAACCGGAAGGGGCTCTGCATGATTACCGGGAAACGGAGTACGTACATGAAAACAAAAACTGCCTGGGTCTATCCTGTGGGCATCCTCTGCGCCTTCTGCCTTCTTCTGGTGTTCCTCATCACATCCATTGAGGCGGTCGCCTACTGGACGCCCGGATATTATAAAAAAGAATATACGAAATATGAGGTTTTAAACGATCTGCCGGAAATGACCATGGAGGACCTTCTGGAAGTAACCGATGAGATGATGGCGTTCCTGCGCGGAAAACGTCCGGATCTGCATGTTTTTACGACGATGGGCGGTGAATACCGGGAATTTTTCAATGCGAGGGAAATCGCACATATGGAGGATGTGCGGGCCTTGTTTATCGGCGGCCTTTGGCTCAGACGCATCTGCCTCCTGCTTGCGGTGCTCCTTTTCGGCGCATACGTCCTCCTGCGCCCGAAAGCCTGCCCGCGTGGGACCTTTTCAAAAGCACTCTGTATCGGAACCGGCGTATTTTTTGCGGCAGCCCTACTGATTTTTGGGCTTATAGCCACAGATTTTTCCAAATATTTTGTCGTTTTCCACCATATCTTTTTCCGAAACGATCTTTGGATTCTCGATCCGCGGACCGATATGCTCATCAATATTGTTCCGGAGCCCTTTTTCATGGATACGGCATTTCGCATCAGTGTTTTGTTCGCCGTTATGTCCGGTATCTTCTTTGTCGGGAACCTGTCAGCCGTCCTGCACCGGCCCCGGTCCAAGTAACCGTTTGGCTTTATTGGCTGCTGTCTGCGCGGATGCGGGCCGGACTGCTGCCGGTCCAACGCTTAGTGCCGCAGGGCGGCGTTGTTTTTTTGACGAAGATGTGGTATACTGAATCCATGAAAAAATTTTTCAGCTTTTTTCTATGTTTGACTTTTCTTGCGGGCCTTCTAAAGACTCCGGCCTATGCCGATACCGCATGGCCCACCGATATCTCCATCCAGGCCGATGGCGGCATTGTAATCGACGCGCGCTCCGGTGCGGTGCTGTATGGGAAAAACATACACGAATCGTATTTCCCGGCCAGTATCACAAAGATCCTCACCGCGCTCATCATCATCGAGAACTGTGATCTTGACGATACCGTGACCTTCTCCCATACCGCCGTCCATTCGCTTGAGGCGAACGCAACCATCCTGGGTGCGCGGGCCGGCGACAAATTGAGTGTACGCGACTGCCTGTATGCGCTCCTTTTGCAGTCTGCCAACGAGGTTGCCAATGCGCTGGCGGAGCACTGTTCCGGCAGTATTGAAGAATTTGCAGAGCTGATGAACCGAAAGGCCGAGTCTTTAGGCTGTACAGGCACACATTTTGCAAACCCAAGCGGACTCAATAACGAGAACCACTATACCACAGCCTATGATATGGCGTTAATCGCGAAGGCCGCTTTTGACAATCCCGTTTTTGTGGAGATTGATAAAACCACCTATTATGACGTTCCTCCCGGAACGCTTCAGCAATACCCAGACGGCTGGCGGTATTACACGCACCATAAAATGCTGAAAAAAAGCGATGCCGCCTATTATAACGGAATCTTAGGCGGCAAGACCGGCTACACGATCTTAGCCGGCAACACGCTCGTGACCTGCGCCGAACGTGAGGATTTAAAGCTGATCGCTGTCGTCCTGAACGGGCACTCGACCCACTATGACGATACGAAGAAAATGCTGGATTTCGGCTTTAAAAATTTCAAGTCCATTTCGATTGCGGAAAAGGACAGCACCTATGAAAAGGTTGAAAACGATCTGACGATCGCAGGAATCTTTCCCGGCAGCGCGATCCGCCTTTCCCTTGACAAAAGCAGCGTCATCACGCTTCCTGTCAACGGGGATTTTGCGGATGTGACCTCAAGCTTGGACTACAGCCTGAAACAGAATGCGCCGGATACGGCCGTCGCGCGCATTGATTATATGTACGGGGAACGCAAGGTTGGTGAAGCCTATCTGGAAGCGAATGTAGCTGCCGGGTATACGCCGGGGCTTGTCGAAATGCCGAAATCGTCCGGCCTGGATACAGGTAATACGATCGAGATAACGGCCAAAGCGCAGGAGGAGACATTCCCTCCGAACGCAGAGTCCGTACCAGAGACGGAGGCGGCTCCCGAGGAGCCCGTGATTCCTCCTGTATTTCAGGTCCTGATCCGTGTAATTCTTGCCATGGCCCTTTTGGCAGCCGCAGCCGCAGCCGTCTTTGGCTTTCTTACCTATCGGGCGCGCAAAGAGCAGCGTGAGCTTTTGGAGCGGCGCGAACGCCGGGAAAAGCGGCGCAAAGAATGGGGCTATTCACAGTCCGAATTCGATCTTATGATGCAGCAGCATGTAAGAGAAAAAGACAACATGCAGAAAAAACGACGTTTTTTTGGCAGATTTTAAAAAGGCAAAGCCCCGGATCATTCCGGATCCGGCTTTGCCTTTTTCGTTTTTCCGCGCTCTGAATTTCGAAGTCTCGTTTCCTCTTTTTTCTTGACTACAAGCTTTACTCCCTCATCGCCCACAAGCTTTTCCGTCCGCACCGCAAAAACCTCGCCGTTTTCGGACTTTTTCATCCGGATTTTGGCCTTTATGGGCCCGTGCTCCGGGCAGACTGCCAGACACAGGTAGAATCGCTGGCCATAGGAAAACCAGCGGATCTTTTTTCGCAACATGCGGTGGCATTTATAGCAGATCACATCCGTGACCCGCTTGTCCGCCATGGCTTCCTCCTTTGTAGGGAACGCCCGGGATACAAACTTCGAATACTCCGGAAATTCCAGCGTGAATTCCTCTTTTCTCGTCTGCGGCACATGGTAATAGTCTACGGAAACGTACTCCTGCACCGCCGGAAAATCCAGCATAGTCAGGATTTCTGCCGTATACCTCGCATCCTCCAGCGCACGGTGAAACGGCTGCGGGGTTTGGATCTCAAGCTTCTTTACGGCCTCGTCTAACGATTCCCTGCTCTTTCCATCCGAGCGGCAAAGGCTGTACAGCTTTTGAACGTCGTAAAACAAAAACGGATGCGGAAACGGAATCTCCATCCCATGATACGCCATATTCCTCTGGAGCTCTGTCAGATCCATGCCGCCCCACGTGCAAAAAAACGCTTCCCGGCCGCACCAGTCCAAAAATTCTTTCATGGCTGGCACAAACGGGAGCCCCTGGCTGTCAAGCTCCTGTGTGGTCGCATGGGTCATCTGGGCGATGAGCGGATGGAGTTTCGGATAGACGCAAGGCCGGATCAGCCGGTGAAATTCTGACAGCTTCTCAAATTTCTCGTTTAGCTTTACGGCCCCGATCTCAAAAATCTCAAACGGCAGGCAGTCCAGTGACTCCTCTTTCCCTGCCGGGCTCTGATTCCATTCCAGGTCAAATACAATAAAATCTTTCATAGCAATCCCAGTATATGCAGACGGTGTTATTCCTTTATTTTCGGAATCTTTGCGAATGCCGCTTTAAGCTCCTCGTCGCTTGGAATGTAGTCACGCATTTCGCCGTCATTGTATTTTTGATATGCCACCATATCAAAATAACCGGTTCCCGTCAGACCGAAAACGATGTTTTTCGCCTCGCCGGTCTCCTTGCATTTCACTGCCTCGTCAATCGCGACCTTGATTGCATGGCTGCTCTCCGGTGCCGGAAGAATGCCCTCAACTCTGGCGAAGATCTGGGCCGCCTTAAATACCTCTGTCTGCTCCACACTCCTCGCAGTCAAAAGTTCCTGGTCATACAGCTCGGAAACGGTCGCACTCATCCCGTGGTACCGCAGACCGCCCGCATGGTTTGCCGACGGAATAAAGCTGCTGCCGAGCGTATACATTTTTGACAGCGGGCAGACCTTGCCCGTATCACAGAAATCGTAGGCGTAAACGCCTCGTGTAAGGCTCGGACAGGAAGCCGGCTCCACGGCGACGATCTCATAATCGGCCTCGCCCCGCAGCATCTCGCCCGCGAACGGGGAAATCAGGCCGCCTAAGTTGGAGCCGCCCCCGGCGCAGCCGATGATCATGTCTGCCTTAATCCCGTATTTTTCGAGTGCCGCCTTCGTCTCCAGGCCGATCACCGACTGATGGAGAAGCACCTGGGCAAGCACGGAACCCAATACGTAGCGGTAGCCCTCCTGTGTCATTGCCGCCTCCACCGCCTCCGAGATCGCACATCCGAGACTACCCGTAGTACCGGGGAATTCTGCATTGATTTTCCGGCCGACCTCTGTGTTCATAGACGGAGACGGCGTCACCTTTGCGCCGTACGTCCGCATGACCTCGCGCCTGAAGGGCTTCTGTTCATACGAACACTTGACCATGTATACTTGACAGTCCAGACCAAAGTAGGAGCACGCCATGGAAAGCGCTGTCCCCCACTGACCTGCACCGGTCTCGGTCGTCACACCTTTTAGTCCCTGCTTTTTCGCATAATATGCCTGCGCAATGGCAGAATTTAATTTATGGCTTCCCGAAGTATTGTTTCCTTCAAATTTATAGTAAATATGAGCCGGAGTATCCAGCTTCTTTTCCAGGCAGTATGCCCGCACGAGCGGCGACGGACGATACATCCGATAAAAATCCCGGATTTCATCCGGAATGTCTAAGTACGGCGTGCTATCGTCAAGCTCCTGTCTGGCGAGCTCCTCGCAGAAGATCCCGGACAGTTCCTTTAAGGTGATGGGCTTTGATGTAGCCGGATTCAAAAGCGGCGACGGCTTTTTTTTCATATCCGCACGTACATTGTACCATTGCTTCGGCATCTCCTGTTCTTCCAGGTAAATTTTATAAGGGATTTCCTGTTTCATTTTGACTCGTTCCTTTCTTCCTGGTATTTTTCTTCCGCCTTCTCTATTTTAACAGACGAAAGAGGAATTGCAAAGGGGATTCGTATAAAATGTTTGTTACTGTTCACTCCGTTCACAGCAACATGCAAAAATCCATGCAAATTGCCTTCGGCAGTCCTAAGCGCCAGCGGCGCTTGTCAAGGACCGATCGAAACGGCCCAGCCTTTCGTATGGTCAGCGCAGCAAGTGCGCAGACCTATGTGAACAGTAACAAATGTTTCAACTTTGATCCAAGGAAAAAACGGGATCTTTGCATTGCTTTTCCGACATGTGTGTCGTATAATAGTTTCAAACATATATGTCGGAAAAAGAGGGATTTTATGAATAAAAGAGGGCAAAAAACGAGGGAGCATATCAAACGGGAGGCATGCATTCTGTTTGCTGAAAAAGGCTTTAAGCAAGTAACCATGAAGGATATTTGTCAGGCTTCTGAGCTCAGCCGGGGCGGTTTGTATTGTCATTATAAAAGTACCCGCCAGATCTTTCAAGAAATTATGGATGACAAAATGGGCAGGCAGGATCAAACATTTGATTTGAGAATCCAGCAAAAACAATCGGCTGTGGCTATATTAAATGATATTTTAGAAGGCTATAAAAGTGAAATGCTTGATAGCCAATCCTCATTAAGCATAGCGATATATGAATATTTTAGCATCCCTGATCTTGCAGGCCAAACGAATTCATTATATAAACAATATGCACAAGCTGCAGATACATGGAAAAAATTGATCCACTATGGGATCGAAAGGCGGGAGTTTAATGAGGTGGAGATTGACGCGGTATTTGATTTAATTGTATTTTCGTATCAGGGGATCCGAATGTATAGCAAATTAATGCCGATTGATGAAGAAATCCCTTCCAGAGTCATCCGGCAAATTAAAAAAATATTAGTGAGGAGTAATTACAATGGCAACTATATTTAATCATTTTTATAACGATACAAATGCATATATCAACCCCTGCGATATCATAGAAAAACTTACGGCTTTTCCGGAGGTATGTATCACTACGTTTTCGGAAAGCATTATAGAAAACTTCATAAAACAAAATACGGCTAAAATAGCTGCAAACTTATATTCTGCAAACGGGGCAATCCCTGTATATGAAATAGAGTATGCAGGCAAAAGGATGGGCCTATTCCTCTCCAGGGTAGGAGCTCCTGCCTGTGCGGCCGGTTTAGAAGAAATCATAGCTTTGGGAGCGAAAAAAATCATACAATTCGGAAGCTGTGGTATATTGAATCAATCCCGTGCGGACAACCGGCTTATTCTTCCATCGTCGGCCGTCAGAGATGAGGGCACGAGTTATCATTATTTTCCAAAGAGTGACGAAATGTATGCAGACCCTTCTTCGATTGAAATAGCAAAACAGTGTTTAGAACGCTATAAAATTCCTTATGTAGTGGGAAAGGTCTGGACGAGTGATGCCATTTACAGAGAAACGCAGGAAATAGTCGAGGCTCGTAAAGCGCAAGGCTGTCTTGCCGTTGAAATGGAATGCTCCGCTTCCCTGGCCGTGGCCGGATTTAGGAATATACCGATCATCCAGTTTCTCTACGGGGCCGACAACCTGGATTCTGACGAGTGGGAACAAAGAGATTTAATGGATTATGGAGCGGGCTTTGGCAGTACCTATATGTCGATCGCCTTGGAATGTGGCATTGCCTTTTTAGAGAATGATCCTCTCCATGTCGTTTATTGCACCAAGTAATTCCTCATGGATTGAGTTGGCTCTATCCCTGCTTGAAATGCGGATGCCCGCATTGTCTGATGATTGCGGTATCAAATTCTTGAAATGCCAGAAATAGGCATAAAAGACAGGAAACCTTTTTTGGATTTCCTGTCTTGAGTGTCTTTTTTAGCTTTTAAATTAATTACATGGGCTTTTGATTCTTATTGAGTCTGTCCACCATCCAGGCAATTCGCTTTTCCCGTCCAGCGTCTGTCTTCGCGTCAAGATAGGCCTGTGTATACGTTTTCTTTACGGATGGGGACATAGCCTGAAAATTTGTATAGGCAGGTTCATATTTTTCCAAAAGTGCCGACAGGCAGGCGATCTGCTCCTCTGTAATGACTGCCAGAGGGTTTGGAGCGTCCCATTAGCCGTTCTTTTTGGCCTCGTCTATCTTCTTTCTGCCAAAATCAGTCATAAGCCCTCGTTCTTCAAGGTTCTTCACTAATGCCCTATTCTTTCCGACCATTTGCTATTCTCTCTGCGCAGAGAAAAATACTTCTTATACATCTTATCATCAATCTTTTCCATCTGTCCGTCAATCCAGCCAAAGCAGAGAGCTTCTTCCAGGGCCTCTCCCGCTTTTATTGTTTTTGGCCCGCCGGCCTCGCCGAACAAAATCCAACTACCTTCACTTGACAGGCAATGCTCACAGAGCCACCCATGAAATTCTTCTCTGTTTGCAAATTTCAGTAGTTCGCTTATGATAAGTCCCCCTCCCATGGTTTGCCTTGCCCGCCAAAAGCCGGCAAATGCTGATTGATTGTCGGCTCTATTATATCGTATTTCCTTCAGCAATGAAACAGGCTTTTCATGCTTTTTATTGCTTCCGGTATGAAATTGTTACGGTTCACTCTATTCTCAGCAACATGAAATCTCTGGTTTCGTCTATCCCTTATCAAGTATGCCGACAAATTCGGTGTCTCTAAGGCGGCTATTAAGTATAAAACTAACCGGCAGTACGTCTACCGCTGGAAACGCCGCTATGACGACTCTATTGAGCCTCTTCGTGGTCTCTCCCGCAGGCCTCATCACCACCCTAACCAGCATACCCCCGGTGAAATCACTCTGATCAAAAACATGCGTAGGCGCAACCCTTATGCCGAGCTTGTCATTTTCTGGGTCAAGCTCTCCCGGCGCGGCTACTCCCGCTCCATCACCAGTCTATACCGTTTCCTTGTAAGACAGGACATCATGGCTGTCCATCCGCCTAACCCCAAGTATGTCCAAAAGCCCTATGAGCAGATGGATCATCCGAGACAGCGCATCCAGGTGGATGTGAAGTTCGTCCCTTCTGCCTGCCTTGTCAACAGCAGGGGCATTGGTAAGCATTTTTCCAGTATACCGCTATTGACGAATACTCCCAATGGCGGTTCGTGGAGGCATTTGAGGAGCACAGTATGTATTCCTCCGCCATGTTCGTGGAGCATCTGGTGAAAGCGTTCCCAGCGCCCATCGAATGTATCCAGACAGGCAACGGGCCAGCGTTTACCAACCGTTTTACCAGCCACATGGATAAGCCCACACTTTTTGATGTGCATCTGGAACGGCACGGCATCCGGCACAAGCTGATCCGGCCATACATGCCCCGGCACAACGGGAAAGTAGAGCGTAGCCACAGGAAGGATAATGAGCGGTTCTATGCCACACATAGTTTCTATTCCTTTGAGGACTTTGCAAAGCAGCTTAAGGAATACAGCCGCAGTGACTATAATAACTTTCCTATGAGACCACTGGGATGGAAAACGCCAAACCTGGTACTGAAACATTATCTGGCCTCGGTGTAACATATGTTTGACAAACCTACAATTTTTGACTACGTCCGCTGGATACACACTTGACTTTTTGTCGAACCGTTTATATAATAACCTTGTTATTATTACGCCTTACAATGGAAGGTCTCAAAGCAAGAAAGGGGTATTTGCTATGAAAAAGGCGGAGTTTTGGAAAGGATTTGGCGTTGGCTTTACGATGCTATTGTTACTCATATGCCTATGTATGACTGCCTTTGCGGCTTCCAAACGTACTATTGATGTAGAGGATGGCATTGGCATCTCTATCAATGGGGCAACCTTTATCCCGAGGGATGCCGCCGGAAATCAAGTTTCGGTCTTTATCTACAATGGAACTACCTATGCTCCTGTCCACGCTATTGGAGAAGCTATGGGGCTGGATGTCAAGTTTGACTCGGTTAATCGAATGGTTCAGCTTACCACACAGGATCGTTTGCTTGCTCAAAGCGGGGCTTCTGGCTCCTATATAAGTGCGGATCGGGCCAAAGAAATTGCCTTGACGGACGCTGGCCTAAAAGAAGGAAATGCTGTGTTCCTGAAGGGCAAATTGGAGCGGGCTGACGGACGGTATCAATATGATGTAGAATTTTATAGTGGCACGACAGAATATGACTATGAGATTGATGCCATCACAGGGAAGATTCTCAGTGCAGGTCGGGAATTAGACGATTTTATTGTCCCCGTAGACACCCCTGACGGTTCTGCTGGTAACGGAATAATTTCTGCGGATCGAGCCAAGGAGATCACCTTGGCAGATGCCGGAATCAATGCGAATGATGCAGTTTTCAAAAAGGTCAAATTAGACCGGGACGATGGTCGGCAGGAATACGAAGTGGAGTTTTATGCTGGCTCTATGGAGTACGAGTATGAAGTCAATGCCGAGACAGGGAGCATCATCAGCCGAGATATAGAATCGCGCAACTGAACATTTGTGCTTGTAGGGGCAGTGCTTTATAGGCACTGCCCCTTCTCGGTGAAATCCCCCTTGCCAAACCTTCTCTTGGTTGCTGATGGAATTACTCTCACCTTGAAGTTCATCTTCACGGGAGAGCCTCTCGTATAGCGGGGTAATCTTAGTTTTCGTCATAGCGTCTGCCTCCTCGTATTACTCAAATACCTATGCGGATATATTCTGCATGGGTTCTTGTTGTGATAGCCCCCTACTGGGAAGAAAGGGGGTGAGAGAAAATGAGATATTCTGAACAGTTCATGGAGCATATAGAATATGCGTTTCATGCTTTCTGTAAGATTGTCCTGCGCCATGAAGCAATCAATGCATGGCGGGATTTGAAGCGGAAAGGAGAACGGGAAGTATCCCTTGACTACCTAATGTCGGAAAGATATTTTGAACCGTCTGCTATGGACAGCTACTTCGAAAAGCAGGACAAGCCGACGGTATTTCTTGTGTTGGGAAAGGAAGTTATCGTTGATGATGAACGGTTAGCAACAGCATTATCAAGATTGCCGAAATTGCGTCGGGAAGCCTTGCTATTGTATTATTTTGTCGGCTATCGTGATGAAGCAATCGGCAGATTGTACGGGCGTTGCAGAAGTACAATAAATAGTCGGAGAATGTTGCACTGAAACAGTTGCGGAAAGAATGGGAGAGATTGGAACATGAGGAACAAAAAATTGATACCTTTTGAGGTAATCGAAAAAGCCGTTGTCGGAGAGCCGGAAGCGGTAGACGCAGTATTGCGGCACTACACCGCACACATCAAATACCTGTCTATGTATAGGGGGCATATCAACCATCTCCACCTATGCCTAAAACATTCGCCTTTGCGTTAGCCGCCTTTTGATTAATTTCGTTAAGTTTTTGAGTCTCTTCTTCATACACATATCCGTCTATTGCGGAAATGTAATCGTCCAATAGTTTCCTGTTAATGTAAAGAAAATTTCGCAATTTCATTTGTGCTATTTACCGTCCTTTCCTAATTTCTTTTATTATAACATAAGCATCTACTCATAGCTATTAAAAATCAGTATACTACTCGCCTTGAATAGCATACTGATTTTAATTGCACCCTGTATGACAGCTACCCTATTTCAATTTGTTGGTTGATACTGTTTTATGAGTAACCATCATACGACGGCTTTTTTCTTTTGCCGTCGCACGGCAGATTGCTTTTTTATTCAGTTAATGGAATGGTTATGCAATTATTCCGTCACTCACTGTAATAATCCGGCTGCTGCTTTTTGCAGCTTCCGGCGAATGAGTAACCATGATAATTGTCTGTCTGCTTTCCCGGTTGATCTCCTGCAACAAATTCATAATGTCTGCCCCGGTACGGCTGTCAAGGTTTCCTGTTGGCTCGTCAGCAAGCAAAATTTGGGGCTTGCCGATCAATGCGCGGGCGATTGCAACACGCTGTTGCTGCCCGCCGGACAACTCGCGGGGCGTGTGTTTTCTCCTGTCAGATAAGCCGACAACCTCTAAAATTTCACCAAGCTCATTTTTATAGTCACGCATTTTCTTTCCGTCCAACAAAAGCGGGAGCATGATATTTTCCTCTACGTTCAAGTTTGGGATAAGATTATAGAACTGGAATACAAAGCCTATATTCTGCCGCCTTATCCGGCTCATTTTTTCATCACCCAGCTTCGATATATCTATGCCATTGAGAAAGACAGCTCCACTTGTAGGCGTATCAAGACCGCCAAGAATATAAAGCAAGGTACTTTTACCGGAACCGGATTGCCCCATGATAGAAACAAATTCTCCTTGCGAAACTTTCAAAGATATGCTTTTCAATACCCTTGTTCTGGTATCGCCAAGCTGAAAGTCTTTTACAATGCTTTTCACCTCAATAACGATTTTTTCTGTTAATTCTCTCATGTGATAATGCCTCCTATTCAAATTTAATTTCTTCTATCAGTTTCATATTACGACTTTTAATGAATGGTACGACGGAACCTAACAGCGTAATGAAAATCCCTAATCCCCCTGCGGCAAGAAACGTCCATAAATCCAGTTCCGGCAGCATGGAGATTTTGGGAGCTGCCACAAGGAAAATTGTCTGAATTTCCATGTAGGAAACAAAAATAGCGATTACTGCACCGATAAGCCCGATCGATGCGCCCTCTATCAATGTCATCTTCCTGTTTTGGCGGTTGGATAGACCAATGGATTTATACATGGCAATCGTGCGCCGTTTCTGCATATAGTTAATCAAAAGATTGTTGATCACACCGACGGTTGCAAGCAGCAGGATAAAATAGGTCATGGTGTGCATTGGTTCTAAAAATGCGCCAACGGTTGAAAGTGCGTCTGAATTAAATTCCTCTACGGTGCGGCTCCAATTTGATGTTTCCCCAAATAAAGCCCGTATCTGTACCATGATTGCGTCGGGGTCTGCGGCTGTATAAGCTAAGAAGTCATAGACTGTTGCTCCAAAGTGTGAAACAGCGCAGTAAGCGGGGATAACAGCTTCTACATCCGTTGCCCTTGATTTGAAACTGCCAGCAATGGTATAAGGAATTTCCTCTGTTCCATTTGAGAGAAGTATTTCGTCCCCAACCAAAAAGCCGGTACGTTGTAAACAATCCTCGCTTAAAATGACAGCGTGTTCTTTGTGCTCAAAGGAAGCAGCAGCCTGTTCCAATAAGCCTTTATCTGTAAATTTTAGAGCCAGCATGGAACTATACCACTCCAAATTGTCTGTACCCTCTAAACGGGAAAATGTGATACCTCCTGTTTTTATCGTATTTTCAAATACATAGACAGCAAGTACCTTTTCAATCCCCTCCATTTCTTCCACCCGTTCCACAAATTCCGGCTCCATACGTCCGTCTGCAAACCCTTGAAGTTCTGCGCCATGAAAAACGTCGCTGATATAGGTTGTTACAAAATTTCCCACAACGCTGATCGCAATAATCGCGGATATGCTTATAAACAGCAGAGTTATGTTTTGTGTAGTGTTTTTGTTATCTTTCATGTTACGGGCGGCTATCCTGCCCTCGTTTCCGGCTATCGCTCCATAAAAGCGTTCAAAAACTCCGCTTAAAATATTGGTAAAAATCGGTATTACAAGGATTGTCGCCGCAATAAGTCCCAGCAGAGAAAAGCCGCCTGCAAGATAGAGCATATTTCCCGATGCAAGGTGCGGCAAAAATACTGATATGGCAAATAGAATGGTTCCAATTCCAACAATCAGCGGGTGCGGGATATGACGTTCCTCCACTGTGCCTAAAACAACATCTTTTATCGGCAGACGGCTTGCCCTGCGGACTGGCAGCCATGCAGAAAGTAACGATATGGTGACTGCAACGGTAAAAGAAAGGAAAACGCCGGGGAGAGAAATAATAACAGGAATTTCTATTCCCTGTGAAAGTGTCTTTCCCATTCCCTGTAAAATAGCTTTTAATACGAAGATACCAACAGGAATACCGATCAGCCCACCTATGCAACCGTAAAATAGGCTTTCCAAAAGCAGAATACGGGTTACGGCTTTTTTCGTTGCGCCTATACTGCGGAATGTGCCTATGATCGGCAAACGGTCTAAGGTAATGACCTTATAGCTGCTATAAATGATGAAAACGCTCATAGTCAGTGAAAAAAAGCTGATAAGGAAAAACGGCATAGATTTCTGTCTTGCGTCGGCGGCGATCTGCACTTCATTGACAATCTCTGATACCCGGTATTTTTCTGTATCAAGGGCATTTCGCAATTCAGAGACTAAATCGTTTGTAGTGGTATGCCCGGCGGCTTCGATCAGAATTTCACTGTAACCGTTGTCTTGCCCCAAAATCTCTTTTAAGGTTTCCAAAGGTAAAAGGGCGGTCGCTCCCCTTGTATGGCGCAGGAAAACCGTATCATAAGCGGCGATTTCCAGCACTTCAAAATCTATGGGCGAACCGCCTATCTGTAAGGTGATAGTATCGCCTTTTTCTATGCCATACTTTGATGTAAACCTGTCTGGCAGAATAATCTGATAGCCCACAAAGTTCGTTATTTCACCGCCATTTCGCAGACGCGGCTTGTTGATCTGATTTAATGTGTCCATATCAGCGGCAAGCAGATCAACGGTTTCGTAATATCCGTTTTCATGGTAAAGGGAAGTTCCCTCTAATATCCCGGCTTTTATCCGTATGACAGGCAGGGTGGGAATATCCTCTGCATAAATGCCGCCCGTCACATTCTGCACGGAAACAGTGGCACTCCCCGCCATACCACGCGCCATTTTACGCTGTGCGCTTTCATAAGACACCCCAATAGAAAAGGATACAAACAGCAGCATAGCGGACAGAAGTATTGACAGGAGCATAACGGCGGTTCTTACCTTGCGTTCCTGTATGTTTGTTAAGATATACTTTAGAATGATTTTCAAATTTACACCTGCTTTCTATGCGCTATTTCAACGCATTGTCGATTGCTTTCAAAACGGTATCGCTGGTAAATGTTGCGCCGGATATTGCGTCAACTTCCAATGTCTGTCCGGCACATACTTCTCCGGCAATCCTTTCAGCTTGTCCCATGTAAGAAGCCTTATGTTCTAATACTTCAATATCCGTTATTTCATGGTTTTGTACACGGACTTTAACAACGGCTATTAAAATTTTGTTTTGGCATACGCCTATATACTCACCATCTGCCACTGTGTTTAAGTCCACCATGCCAATCTCCAAAGCCTGCGGGCGCAGCAGCAGGGCGAAAACGGCAAAGCACAAAAAAGCTGTAACCAATATAGCTGCCAAAAATGGAAATACCTTTTTTATGTTCATGTTCCACCTCCTTACCTGTAATCAAAAAAGGTTGACCGTCACTACATTTCACATAGTAGATGGTCAACCTTAATCTCATTTTCATTCTATCTTAATTAACCTTAAATGCCGGGAAAGCGGATAAGAAAAGCGGTTCCGGCTCCGGGACTGCTGGTAACAGAAATTGTACCTCCATGAAGTTCTATAATGCTTTTTGCAATCGCCAGCCCCAAGCCTGTTCCTTCGGACTTGCTCTCTGTATTTGTTCCTCTATAATAGCGATCAAATAATTGGTCTGTTTCTTCCGCACTCATACCTTTTCCGTTGTCTGATAGGTTTATATTCAGCCAACAATCAGAAACGGAAATTTGCACGGTTACTTCCGTATCTTTGCCGCCATGCACAAAAGCATTGATAATCAGATTTTGAAATGTCCGTGTGAAAAGTTTTTTATCAAACGAAAATATAGCCGTTTCGTCTGTTATATTTTCGCTACACTGAAATGCAATCGTGCGTTCCTCGTAATCGGGGCGGTTCAGAATGTCAATGGATAATTCTCGTAAAAAGCGGACAATGTTCTGTTCCTGCCTGTTGATCGGAAGCATATCATTTTCTAATTGCCATGTTAATTTTAAGTCGTCAATCAGATTTTCCATATATGCCGCGTTTTTTAGCATTATTTCTGCATACCGCTTACATTGGGGGATTGTCTTTTCTGTATCATCACATAAAATCTCCGCATATCCTTTTATCGGGGACAAAGGAGTTTTTAAGTCATGGGTAATATTAGAAATCCATTCCCGGCGTAGGTTTTCTGTTTTTTCACGCAGACGATCACTCGCCCTTACTTCCCCGTCCAATTCATTCAGACTTTTTATCAAATCTCGAAATGCGCCTTTTTCTTTGGCGGGCAGATAGCAGCGTCCCGAAATATCCCGAATGGAAGCGGATAATCTGCTGGTCGCTTTTGTTACCAATAGTCCATAGCCCAATCCTAAGAAAAGGACGATTACTAATAAAATGCCGATAATGAAAATGATTACCTTTTTCCCGCCTGCAAACCGTTCTCCGTTTAAATACATGGTTACTTTTTGAATGTTCATAGGGAAATACAGAACATAGGCATAGTCTTTTTCGTTTCCTGTTATGACACCAATAAAAGCAGTCATATCTTCCGGGCTTGTATTGTCAAAGTGTCCCGTCTGATAAAGCTGTAAAAGGTCGGTATTAGAATAATAGTCCTGTGCGTTATTTGGTTTTTGATACGCATATACTTCATTTCCGGCAGCGTCCAGAATTTGCAGCCCTACATGGGTTTCCTGTAATAATTCAAGCCCTGTCTGTTTTATTTTAGGGGTGTCGTTTACGAAAACAATGTATTTTGAAAAATCCTGTGTAAAAATTTTAGGCTGGTCGCTACGGATATTTTTACCGTTTGGATTTGTCGCAGTAATCAGCATTGCAAAAAGGCAACACACGGCAATGAGGGTTCCTAAAAGTGATAAGAAAAATATCAAATAAATATGAAAGGTGGTACGGTAGCCGGATTGCTTCATTTAATCAGTCCTTTTCTTTAATTTGTAGCCCAAGCCTTTTATCGTAATCAGTTGCTTTGGAGCAGACGGAGTATCCTCAATCTTTTCTCTGATATGTCGGATATGTACCATGATCGTATTATCACAAATGCAACTGTATTCTCCCCATACCTGTTCGTACAGCCGTTCTTTGCTGATGATCTTATCTGCATTTTCCATGAGATAGGATAATAATAAAAATTCACGCCCTGTCAGTTCGATTTCCTGTCCTCGTTTATAAATCCGGCAGCTTTCCTTATCAAGTGTAAGGGAGCCAACAGCCAGTAAATCATTCAGACTTTTGCTTTTGTCAGATTGGTATTGCTGGCGGCGAAGCTGCGCTTTGATACGGTAAACAATTTCCCGTGGGCTGAAAGGCTTTGTAATGTAATCATCACCCCCACTGGAAAGCCCAAGTATCTTGTCAATATCATCATTCCTTGAAGATAGGAACAGGATAGAACAAATTGAAAATTCCCGTATCTGTTTACATACCTCGATCCCGTCAATATCCGGCAGCATAATATCCAATACAATCACGTCCGGCTGGTATTCCCTGCATATCTGAACTGCGTCCTTTCCTGTGTATGCTTTTTGAATATCTACAAAGTTGTCTTGACGTAATGCTTCCTCTATCAGATCAGAAATATCTTTTTCGTCGTCTACTAATAATATTTTACTATTCATTATCTGCACCGCCTTTTCGTTTTTTCCTTTTATCCATAGGCTTCTCTGCGTCCTTTGGTATCAACCACATACGACTAAACTTTGCTATGCCGGGTATACGGTTTTCCTCACATAGCTTTTGCACCCGTCTTTCTGAAATATCCCATTTTTTCGCTGCTTCCGGGGCAGAAATATACTCTAACATCTTCATTCACACTCACTTTCTATAAGTTCCATCACTATAATTATATACGGTTAGCCGAATAAATTCAAGAAATTAAATAATACTTGATATTTCCCAAACTTCTTTGTAGATAGACTAAGAAAAACTTTTTTGGAATTTTTCTCAAAGCTTCGTTAAAATTGCCTTGTACGGTATTGTAGGTAGTGAGAAAACTATCAAGAGGGTTTGGGATACTTCCCAACAAGCAAATCTGTCCGGTAAGCTATATGGACGGGCAGATTTACGGAAAAGAGTACTCTTTTCCTATGCTTGCTCCGAAACTTATTTTTTTCTTTGATAGCTTAATCCGTTCATTTCCATTCCAGCGGTGGTGCTGCATTCTCGACAAAAGGAGAGGGATTAGGAATGTGGAAGGGAAAGAAAGGGAAGGGGTATTTTGTATATCTGTATTTCTTTTCTCTTTATTTAGTAAATCAGTATTTAGTATATTGTAGCGCACCCAATAAAGTGGACACACAGAAAAAGAAATGTGTTAATATAAAATCCAACAGGATTTTTGACTATCTCTTTATAAGCTCTTAAATGCCGCTAAGTCTTGATTTTTCAAGGGTTCGCGGCATTTTTGCTGTAGGGGAAAGCTCACATATACTCTCGAAAGCTTTTAGGTTTTCGCTCTCAAAGGTAATACGAAAGTAGTAAAACCTCGTCCTGCCTATGCTGCCAGCCGTCCCATTTCAGCCCTTGCGGAAGCGTAAGTTGCGTGCGCGTAATAGTTCAGTGTCATGGCGATATTGGAGTGTCCCATGATATACTACAACGCTTTCGGGTTCATGCCCGCATTGGCTAAGTTGGTGCAGAACGTGTGCCGAAGCATGTGCGGCGTCATTACCTTTGGCAAGGCTTCTTCGTGGCACTTGTTGTACTTCTTCACAAGCAGTCGAAACATGGTGTCATAGTTCGATGCCGTTTTGGGGTTGCCATCCCGGTTAAGGAACAGGAAACCGCTGTAACTGTCCACGATAATGTCCTTTACGCCCTTGCGGTTGGCAAGCACACGCTTCAACGCTTCGCAGACTTTCTCGCTCATGGGGATTTGCCGGACACCGCTTTCCGTTTTGGGCTCCTCAATGTAATAGCCCGTTTCCTTGCTCCTAAGAAGCTGGTGGTCTACTGTGATTGTCCTGCACGTAAAGTCAAGGTCGGCGTCTGTCAGCCCGCAAAGCTCGGAAATCCGCAGCCCTGTCCCCAGCAGTATCACGATCTCGTCATAGTATTTCTCATAGACGCTATCGCTCTCCACAAAGGCCAGTAGGCTTTCTTCCTGCGCTAGCGCGAGAGGTACCTTTGGCACCGTCTTATCTTCCAGAACGGTATTAAGCTGGAAGTCAAACAATCGTCCTGTATCGCCGTATAAAAGGCTGCTTTCAGAGAACGCTTGTCGTTGCTGATTGTGCGGTAGGCTATGCCCCGATCTCTCATGCGCAAAGCCCATTCTTTCGCGTCGGACATTTTCACGCTCTTAATCGGACACGCGCCCAGCAGGTCGCTCTCCAATAGCTTCATCAGCCGTTCCCGGCTCTTTACGATGTTGTGCCGTACATTTCCCCGGTGGCGGTTCTGCTTCGCGTAGAGCTGGCAGACAGTCATTTTTTTGCTGATAGGGTCTATCCCGTCGTCAAGGTCTTTCTGGATTTCCTTTTCCCGCAGGGATATGTCCTCCCGTTTTTCGGCAGGGGTCTTGTCCGTAGGCACTAACTTCCATGCGTAGACAAATTGCGGTTTTCGCTGTCCCGTTTTTTCTCTGACATAATGCGCTGCTCCTTTCCAAAGACGGAGTGTGAATGAGCTTGCGCTTCATGTACTCGTCAATGCAGACATGAGGTTAACCGTTTGCGTCATAGAGCGTCCAGGTACACAGCTTGTTTATGTAGCCGTCGTAATGCAGCAACACAAGCTTTATTGCTTCGGAATCCCTGGTGCAAGCTGCGTCGATCACAGAATCCGGCAAAGGCGGCGGCAACAAGCTCATTTTCGATATACAGGCTGCACCCATGCGACGAAAACGCAAAGCTGTCGCTGGGGTAGCGGTCAACCGTAGAGAGCTTGTCCCATTCTTCCGGGGAAAGCGCGTCAAGCGGCTTTTCACGGTCGCTTTTCCGCTGCAATTCCCGGAGATAGTCAATGGTTTCATGGTACAGTACCAGCTTGCAGTAGCGGTCAAGCTGCCCCCATTCGTTGCCAAACTTGCGGTGGGCCACTTCCATTTTGTTCACCCCCTTTCTGTGGGGGGATTCTTCGGTGGGGTACTCCCTTTCCGCTCGTAGGGCGAATGGCGTGAAACGGCAAAAAACCGCCCGACAGTGTGTAATCCTATCGGGCGGTATCTGGAAGTGATATGCTCTTTTCCTACATAGTATAATTCATCTTCAAGGCCAAAACAGCCCTTTACGGTGAGTTCGCTTTTTTGTGGCAGCGCGTTTCCAGTCAAGAAACATCGAATCGGTTTGTATTTCATGGCGGCTGCCTCCTGTCAGCCGCCGTACTTGCCAAGCTATCACTGGTAGGTTAGGAATCTGATTTTATAGCTTGCTCATTCGGTTAATATAGTCGCAAATCAAGTTCGCGGCGGCGTCCTCTCCCATAGAAGCGTCAATACACAATTCATATCTATGGGGGTCACCCCATTCATGGCCGGAAACGCTTTTGTAATAAGCTGCTCTGGCTGCGTCGGAACGGGTAATGCTCTTTTTGGCGGCTTCCGGGCTGTCCCCGTACATTTCCATTACCTTTTTCTCTCGATAGCTCTTGGGGGCGTGGATAAAAATACGCACCACATCTTTGTAATTCCGCAAGATATAATCTGCCGAGCGGCCTATGAGGACACAAGAACCCGCGTCCGCAATTCTGCGGATAGCCGTGTCCTGTGCGGCGATAGCTCGTTTAACAGGGTCGGTAGAAAGATATAACTCCCGCATAACAGCGTTTTCATCTGAATTGATACCGGAGATAAACTCCTGCGCCAGACCGCTTTCTTGGGCTGCAACGGCTACCAGCTCTTTATAGTAACAAGGGATATTAAGACGCTGCGCCACCAACTGTCCAATTCGCTTTCCTGCGGAACCATGTTCTCTTGCAATCGTAATAATCGCGCCCTGACGCGAGGGCTGAATTGCTGCTGTAGGCTCTTGGGCATTATTGCCACGGCTCAATTCTTTCCACACCCGAATCATAACCGCAGCGGTAATTAAAATGGCTAAGATGTCTGCAATCGGCGCAGCCCAGAAAATCCCAGTAACGCCTAAGAAAACAGGAATCAGCAGGGAGAAAACAATCAACAGCGCGTCCCGCAAAATCGACAATGGGGCAGCAGCCTTTGCTTTGCCGATAGACTGTAAGAAGATGGCGCAAACTTTCTGCACACAGGTAACGAGGATAAGGGCAAGGTAAATCCGCAAGCACAGTACGGCGAAATCAAAGTAAATCGGGTCGTCTGCCGAGCCGAACATACGAATAAATACACCGGGGATTGCTTCAAAGAGAACCATGCAGATCAGGCCAACGATAACTGTCCACTTAATCATCAGTTTCAGCAGCTCTCGCACCCGATCATAGTTCTTTGCGCCGTAATTGTAGCCCACAATAGGCTGTGCGCCAGCAGCAATGCCAATAGCGATATTGAGGACAATTTGAAAGAGCTTCATAATCACCACAAACGCCGCTAAAGGAATATCCGCACCGTAAAGCGATTGTGCGCCATATTTCACCAGCAGGATATTATTGACTACGGTGATGACTACAATGGAAAGCTGTGTCAACAGGCTGGAAGTCCCCAAAGCCATAACTGGCTTCAAAAGGGCTGCGCTTGGCTTGAAACTTCTGGCCTTTACCTGGAAAGTCTTAGAGCGTCCTAAATAGGCAGCGCAAATGACGAAGCTGACAAACTGCCCCAAAATGGTAGCCCATGCCGCACCCTTTATGCCCATGTCCAGTACGAAAATTGCTACCGGGTCGCCAATGATGTTGATAATTGCACCAGTCAACATTGTTGCCATCGCATATTTGGGGCTGCCGTCTGCGCGAATGATGGACGCTAAAGTATTCTGCGTCATAGCAAGGGGCATCATGGCAAAGATAATTACACCGTAATCATGCGCCATTTGGATATTTGCGTCTGTTGCTCCAATAAGCCGAAGCAGACTATCGCCCCACAAATAGGAAATAACGATAACGACCACGCCGGAGAGAAAAGAGCCAAGAACCGCGCCCCCTACGCTCCTGTGAATGTCTTTCGTTTCCCCCCGCCCCAAAGAAACGCTCAATGCGGCGGCGGCGCCATCACCAAAAAACAGACTCAATCCCCAGCCCACAACCGTAATCGGGAAAATAACGCCAGTGGCAGCGTTACCCAAATAGCCAACGCCGTTGCCGACGAAAATCTGGTCAACGATGTTGTAGAGACAAGAAATAATCAGGGAGCAGATACAGGGGATAGCAAACTTTCGCAGTAGTGTCCCCACCTTTTCGCTGCCAAGATAATTTGAGTTTTCCATAGTAACCTCCTTGATTTAGGGCAAAAAAAACAGCACATTCTGACGCATGTGCTGAAAAAACATCAACTACCAACACACGCTGCACATCTGTACCGTAATCAGACTTACGCGCAAATGCGCTGCATGTGTCGTTGATTGCCTATGAAATTCGTACTATAGTATAACATTTTGGCCGGAAATTTTCAAGTGGCCTTTTTTCACAAATTACGGCCTGTATGTGTTTTGTGTATTTTGCGGAGATCATTGCTGCTGTAAAGCGCCTTATAGACGAGGGAAGAAGTTTCGTAGCAAGCAAAGGAAGCGGGTACCCACTTCCGTATTTTCGCCCTCCCGCGCTGCGGCACGTTGGTTGAAAATTGCTTGTTGGGAAGTGTCACAAACCCTCCATGAACGAAAGACGGAGCGCGGTGGCCATACCTGGCGGCTACGCCCCGCCTTTTCCTCAAGTCTGTATTTCCTTTGCCGTCCATAGCTGTTCTAACTGTAATCACTCTAACACTAATTCTTGGAATTGTCATTATACCAGTAATATAATTTGTGGGTAGAGCACTATCCAACAAGATCTCTCACATGATACGACAAAAAATATAAAACCATATTCCACCAGTTATTTTAGATTATATAATTGTATGGTAACAATGTCATTAAGCTCTGACAAGTCCAAGTCACTGTTCCACTTCTTTCACAGAGGCATCAAGAGTATCTGCAATATCCTCTATGGAATTTCCTTTTTGTACAATTTCTGAGCTGTGCCAATTTTTGTTTTCTCAGATGCTTCCTTTTCTCTGCTTTCCACATAAGTCTTTAAAATGTATTCTTCATTAAACAAAGTCATCATAATATCCACAACCTCCTTTCTCCATACAGAGTAAGGCAGGTGGGAACCCCCAGGTCAACAAGGGATTTGAAAAATTTTTACTGTTCCTTATTTTAGAGGAACCCACTTCCGAAAACGCTTCCCTGACATAATAAGGTTTCAGCTCCCTGACCTCAAACTTCCCCTCCCCATAAACAGCCTCCCGGCAGAAATCCTTTGTTTCTTTTAACTGTTCCCGCATTTCCTGAAGCCGCATGATCTGCCCCTGCAGACGGTCAAGCTGATGTTCCAAAAGTCTGTCATACCCTTCGATTCCTGTCTCCCTCAGCAGTTCTTTCATCTCGACTGGAGAAAAACCTCGTTTTTATAGAAGTCTATGGACATCAGGCGGGATATGTCATACAGGTCAAATTCCCGGTACTGGCTTCCCTGGCAAACCCCAGATGCCTGAAAACATCTTTTGTATGGTAAACCGCAGACGGAGAACCTGATTCCCCGTAATCCGCTGTAAAGAGAGCCCCATTGCCTTTTTCAATCTTAGCATCCTTTGGCTTAACAGTCTTTTTAAAATGGCGTTTATCCACAGGCTTCTCAGCAGAGGCGGGCACCAGCCAGCTTTTTCCTTTGTTTACGGCACCCTTTATTCGTCCGTTTTTACAATAATAGGCAATCATACGGCTTGATACATTCCATTTTTTTGCTATTTCCACAGCGGTCAGATAATCCATCGCCCTGCCTCCAATCTTATATATTTCAGATATCTGAAATATAACCATAACCCTGTTTTTTGTTTCTGTCAATGCCCCCCATACCGTTCAGGATATCCTTTTCACATATTCCGCGAGTAATATTTTCCCACAGCATCGACTCACCAGTATGGAATATCCCAATGCGATCACTACAAGAGCTGCAAAGAAAATGAGTATAGGCAGCAATGGAAACGTATAATGCAATTCACTCAGCAGACCAATCCGGCTGAATCTCCGGCACAAAATGTCCCCCAGGACGGTTCCTATACTCAATATGACCGCCATGGTTGCCAGCACATAACAAAAAGCCACCGTCCGCAGCATTTCTGAAAGCTGCCTGCCGGACAGCCCCACAGAGCGCAGCACGCCGAATTCCTGCTGTCTGGAAATAAAATTTGTCATACGCGTATTGGCCAGATTAACCAGCGCAAAGATGCCGATAAAAATGACCAGCCCATAAGCCGCTTTCACCATGACATGTAAAGACTGCTCCATATAAGAAACCACCTCATTGATACTTTGGACTGCCAGGTTTTGATTATCGCCGCAAAGTTCATAAATCCGTTCTTCCGCCTGTACGATATTTTCCGGATCAGCATGGAACAGTAACTTTATATTAAAAATTTGTTGTATTTACTTTTTTCATTCAATAAATCCTGGGGTACGAATATAAAATATCCTTTATAGCGCTGATCCCCCAGATTCATGATGACCATTACCTGAAACGGGAGTTTTTCCCCTTCATCCGTTTCTATCTGGGTAATGTCTCCTATTGCAGCCTTATAATTTGCAAACCTTTCCACCACTCCCGTTGAGTCATCAATGATAATCCCGCGTCCTTCCACCAATGTATCATAATCCAGAGTCCCGCTTAGTAAAGCATCCTGGCGGCTTTCCATGTATTCCCTTGAAAGACCCACAATCTCATAATAAGGCTGGCCTTCCACATTGATATTGGCAGGGAAAACAGCTTCCTCTTTCGTATGTCCTGCCAGACATATGGCTGTCATGATTAAGATTATCCCAAATTTAACCCCTGCTATGTTCAATTTCTGTTCACTCCCTTTCATTTTCATCCCCAAAATCTGCATCTGGTAAAGGGGCATCTCTGAAATCCGCTATGTAGAGATCCGCCTCCTGCTCCATCTGCACCCTGTATCGGGCAGAACATCCTCGAAGACCAGACAGTGCTGAGGGGCTACTCCTAACCTCTGCGCCGCAAGTTCAAATACATCCGGATACTCTTTTCCACGTTTTACTTCATCGGTAGAACAGAGAATATCAAACAGCCCCAAAACAGAATTATGTTCAAGGCAGAGAAGGAACAATTCTCTTGGCAGCCCTGTGGCAACCGCCAGTTTCATTCCATTCCCTGATGATATCCTCCGATTTTTCGGAAAATCCAAGTAAGTCTATTGTATACTGCGCTGCTTCCTCAAAGCTGTGGGCACAGATTTCAGCCACATAATCTGCTGGAACCGGCAGTCCACGCTTCTGAAGAAAAGAAATATCAATCTGCTCCAAGATATCCATCGAATCAAGCAGTGTACCATCCAGGCCAAAAATCACGACTTCAAACCTCATATTTGTCCTCCTCACATAAAAATGCGGCTGAAATATCAAATAGGAAATCAACTGCCATACACAAATACAATGAACTTGTGCTGATATACAAAAATCCGAACAATATGCCCAGAAGCCCTGTTTTTATCATGCCTTTGATACCTTGATAAAAATGGGCTGCCCCAAAGCAGACACCTGCCAGAGCTGCCAGAAGAAACGGCGATAGTTCCGGAAAAATTCTCCTCAAAACATACAACAAAAATCCCCTGAATACAATCTCTTCGCAGATACCTGCTGCCAGTGCCGTTACAGTGAAATAGATCTTCTCCCGCCTGGTCCTTGGAATAAGTCCGTTTACAACACGATCATAAACTTTTCCTGAATGTGTTTTTTCCTCTATCTGTTTCGAAACAGAGTCTCTGTAGGACGGATTTATTAAAAACGCAGCTATTTGAAAAATAAATACCGTACTCAGCAGACCACATAGAATCCATGTGCCAAATGCCAGATACCTATGGCTTCCCAGTTGCCTCCCTGATTTCCGGGGTTTCCGCAAAAAGAACCTGTAATGAAAATAAATATTCATCAGGGGCCGTTCTCATAAACTCACACCTTGCCAGGACCTTTTGGGTCATGGCCTCAAAGAAATCTGATGTTTCCTTGTAATACTTCAGCTCTATTTCATTTGATATCCTGTCGATATTCTCCCAGAGGTATAAATACAGCTCTTTTTTATTCTTGAAATAATGGAACAACAGGGACTTTGATATGTCACCGGCATCCGCAATCTTGGATGTGGACGCATTTTTGTAATTGTTATTGGCAAACACCACATATGCTGCTCTTATGATCTGTTCCTGCTTTTCCAATGGCAATTCAAAAAATTTCCCGTTCATTATGCTCCTCCCAGTATTTGTCTTGCTGATAATTCATGATCCTGAAAATCCACGATTTTGATTTTTTGTTTATAGTTTTCTCAGCATTGATGTCCCCTGTCTGGCAAGGATAAGGGAACATACTGCGGCAAACACAGCGAATAACATTAAGGGAAGTGCCAGCGCAATCCACTGGGCCATTTTACTGCCCCAATAATATAACCCCGCCGCTATTCCAAGTAACGCCATAGGAGCGAACATCGCCAACACGGCAGCCATAGACTGCTTGATAATGACAGTCTCGTTCACCGCGTCAAGTTTCGGAAAGCATAGCCCCATCAGCATTCCAAAGGCAGCATGGCCCACAGCAAAAAGTAGTGTGGCGCTGAGCAGGGCCACTGTCTGCCACAGGGCAAAGCCAAAAGCGATAGAGATACACATCCCGGCAATCACTGTACATGGCAGGGTGAGCAGCAGCTGAAAGCCAACCTTGATCCAGAGCAGGGAACTTTCCTCTATTGGGGATTCCCGCAAGATCCAGAGGTATTTTCCTTCCAGGCTAACCGATGGCGCGGCAATGGGGCAGATGCAGAGGCAGAAACCAATGACTGCCGCTGCCATAGGAAGCAATGGCAGATGGATTTCGGACATCTGCGCATAGGCCAGCAGTTTTTCCTTCATAACCAGGGATGCCGCTCCGGCAGCCAGCAACATGACCAGACCGATACCGGCATTCCAGAAATACATGGGCGTGCCAAAAAATCTTTGCATCTCCTTCTTCAGAAGGGCTTTCTTTTGCCCGGAGGCGGTCTGTGGGGCGAGCTTGTAGTGATTCTGTGTGGATTGCGCAAAAAAAGCCGTCACAGCCTGACGGTATACCCGGCCAAGGCCAACCACCACCAAAGCAAAGGGAACAATGCAGCACAAGACAAAGGCCAGCAGCAGCCCCCAATCCCCCATAATGCCTTCCCCCATCCACAGCACAGGCGCAGCCCAGGTAAGCGAATTTTTCACTCTGGTAGCATTGTCTGTAAGATTCTTAATCATGCTGCTAAGGTTAAATGAGAAATAAAATACGACTGCCATGAAGATTCCTGTCACAATGTTCTGTCCCAGCGCTCCACGGGATACTCTGGCGGAAAGAAATGCTACCAGCGCCCCTGACAGTACAGACAATGCCGTGTCCAACAGGGGAAGGGCCAGTGCTGCGATCCCCAGACGCAGCCAGAACAGCAGGCTATGCCCTACACCGTTCTGTGTCACAAAAGTACAGATTACCCCGGCCGGGATCAGAACGAAAATGGAGAACAGCAAATTCTCCAAATATATGGCGATTACCCGGCTGGCCACCAGCAGGGTCGTGGGCACCGGCATACTCAGCAGCAGGTCATTATCCTTCCCGCCAAATACTACGCCCTTCACCGCAAAAGTGGTAAACAGCAATCCGCCCACCAGTGCGCCCATGCCCATGAATATAAATACCATCACTTCCATATTCACTGGCGCCAACGCCTTCATGAACATATAGCTGTATAAACCGGACAGATACAGACCCAGAAACCCAATGGCAAAGACGGCACTCAGTCCTGTAGCCGCCCTTTTCCTACTGCGTCCCCGGGAATTTGTTGAAGAAAGAAGCATAGACTGGATGCTGACTTTTAACAGGACAAAAAATTTTTTCATCTCTCCCCCTCCAGCTCCAGAAATACATTTTCCAGGGAAGAATCCCCCACCAGCTCTGCCGTAGGGCCGCTTTGCACCAGTTTTCCGTTTTTGATAATGGCAATCTGATCGCACAGCTTTTCGGCCACTTCAAGTACGTGCGTAGAAAAAAATACGGCTGATCCGTTTTGGCACAATTCTGACAGATATCCTTTCATCAAGTAGGCGGCTGAGGGGTCCAAACCCACAAATGGCTCGTCCAAAATCAGAAGTTTTGGCCGCCGGATGAAAGCGGAGACCAGGGCCAGTTTCTGCCGCATCCCATGGGAGTAACTGCCGATGGGAGAACCCAGATCGTCCGTGAGTTCAAAGGCATCCGAATATTTGCCAATGTCAGCCGTACGTTGACCAGCAGAAATGTCATACAAGTCAGCAATGAAATTAAGATAATCAATGCCTTTCATAAACTCATAGATATCCGGGTTATCCGGAAGAAATGCGGTAACCTGTTTCGCCTGTACCGGGGACTTTTTAATATCGTGGCCATCAATGGTGATGGTGCCTTCTGTAAAATCCATCACTCCTGCCGCAGCCCGAAGCGTGGTGGTTTTGCCCGCCCCGTTGTGGCCGATGAATCCGTAGATTTCGCCAGAGCGGACATGCAGGGACAAATCATCCACGGCTTTCTTCCCTCCGGGATAGGTCTTAGAATAATGTTTAATGCAAAGCATTGGTAAGCTCCTCCTTTCGTAATTCCGCTTAGCTAATTATTTTAATATAAGTATTATGGTCAAAATATATTTTTTCAGTAGAAGCATTTAATTTGATTTCAAAGGTGTTTTTTGCTCCGATGGTGCTGTTTAACCCTCCAGAAGTTCTATAAAAAGAGCAATGTATCTCCTCGCCGGTCTTTTCGGTTTCCATGTCTCTGATAAAATCCATGGAAGCGGAAAGTGATGTTTTAATCATAATTGCGGAACCGTCTTTGGAAACAGAAAAGTCCTGCAAACAGACGTCTGTTCTTTTCTCAAGTCCCGGTAATAAAAATAATAACCCAACTGCAGAAACGGTCAGGATGATCAAAACAGGCGCATATTTTTTCAGGCTCGTTGACTACCTCCTTATTTTCGAACATCTGTCTGTTTATCAGGTATATCTTGCCGGAAACACAAAAGTAAATTAGGATTAGATAAAAAATAAGAGCTTCTAAATATAGATCAGAAGCTCTTTCATGCGCACCTATCCAGCTGGCCTCCTGTAGATGACAGGATGATAACGTTCCTTCTCTGATCCACCTTTTTATTATCACACTATTGACCGATTTTGAAAAGACCCGCCCACTATACATTCTGTCCAAACTCAAAACCACCGTAAAATCCATACCCGTAATACCACCTCATTGCCCCAAAGCCTTTTTCAGGTCCTTTATATATAAAGTCTGCTGCCTTTTCAGATACGCCCCAATAAACGGTTTTATGAACCATCTTTTTGCTGTAACGTCCTCCGTGAAATCAATCATTGTTACGCCGCCCCCGCTGGAAAAAATCCCTGTCCAGTGGCCATGCATGTTGTCATTCTCCATATCAAATTCCCATCTCCTGTTTTCTTCCTTTACAGTTACAGTAAAAACTGTCTGATAACCGGAGGTTGTGTGTTCCACAAACTGTTTCTCATCTATGACCTCCACTTTGCTTAAATCACTGCGCCATGCGGTATCCTCCAGCGAAGTCACAATATCCCAGACCCTTTGTAATTCCGCATGAAAGTCTGCCCGTATATTTGAAATTGCCATCTTAATCATTCCTTTCTTTCAGGTATACCATCCTCCACTGTCCGGTCTTCTTCAAAATATCCTTTTCCAGAAAATCCGGTGCAAGTTCACCGGATGAAAACATCTGCCAGTAGCAGCTAAGTAAATAACCATTGATTTCCGGGTTTTCCTCAAAAAGCACCCTTAATGCAAATAAGTATATGGTTGGCGCTTCCCTCATAAATACGCAGTTCGCCAATACCCTCTGGCATATGGTCTCAAAAAATCTATGGTCTGTGTATTGCCTTTCCCTGCCGCCTCGTGGAAGAGCCTGCCCGCATGTTCCCAAAGGTACAGATATAGCTCTTTTTTATTTTATGAAAAAATAATATTTTTTCTCTCTGGCTATGGGATGCGGTCACTCCCATTTGAAACATTTCACCGCAACGCCTGTACATAAGATGGTAACGGTTCCCATGACTGCTGCCGGCATCCAGACAGATTCTGTATGTATTCCCAGAGAAGCCGCCTTCATAAGCTGTATCCCCTGTGTCAGCGGGAAAAGGGCGACCAGCTTCTGCATGGTCTCCGGCATTACCTCAAAGGGCAGCGTGGCCCCGGAAAAAACCAGCATGGGAAAATACAGCAGGCAGGCAATAACACTGGCCATTTTTTCATTTTTTGCGATACCGCCCACCATCATCCCGATGCTTAACGTGGAGACCAGGGTAAGGAGCCAGCTACCAAGGAATGCCGCCGGGCTGCCGGGGAGCCTTACCCCCCACCAAACAGCCCCGATGGGGAAGACCAGCGCCATGGATACCGCGGCATACAGCACATAGATGGCAAACTCCACTCCCAGCAGCATCACCGGGCTGATGGGCGTCACCCGGAACCGTTTCAGGATTTTCCGCTCCCTGTACCCGGCTACCACCAGGGGCAGCCCCATCAGCCCGCCGGCACAGATGGAGATGGCGCAGACTGCGCTCATGGACTGCTCCAGGAACGTATAGCCCGCCCCCGGAAAAGCGGGCTTTGCCTGATAAATAAAGCCAAGGATAACCAGCACCACCGCCGGCATGATGACCGCAAAGATCACCATGTTCATATTTCGGATATTCAGCTTCAGCTCTGTTTTTAAAAGACTGAAAAAAGTTCTCATGCCACAACCTCCTCGTCCGCGAATTTTAAATAGGCATCCTCCAGCCGTTCACATCCGCTCTGCGCTTTCGCCTGCTCCACCGTGCCGTAAAAGGCGGCCTCCCCTTTTTTCAGGATACAGATCTCATCGCAGAGGACCTCCACCTCATCCATGAAATGGGAGGTGAGGAAGATGGTCAGCCCTTCCCCTTTCAGTTCCTCCAGAATCTTCCACACCGTCCGGCGTGTCCTTGCGTCCAGCCCGGTGGTCAGTTCGTCCAGGAACACAAGCTGGGGGTCTGGTATCAGCGCAAGGACAATAAACAGCCGCTGCCGCTCCCCGCCGGAAAGGCTTTTCACGGTGTTTTTTATCTTATCCCCAATCCCGAAGCGTTCACAAAGCTTCCTCCAGTCCGCCGGCCTCTCATACAGGCAGGCTGTTTCCCCGCAAAGCTCAGACACCCTGATCTCCGGCTGGTAATCCCCCTCCTGAAACTGGACGCCCACTTTCTCAAACAATGCGCGCCTGTCTTTTTTTGCGTCATGCCCAAGTACCAGGGCGGTTCCCCTGTCCGCCTGCTTCGTTCCCAGGATACACTCAATGGTTGTGCTTTTCCCGGCCCCGTTTGCCCCCAGCAGTCCAAAGACTGTGCCTGTCTTTACCGACAAATTCAAATCTTTAAGCACGGTCCTTCCCTGATAGATTTTGGTAAGGTTCTCTGTCCGGACAGCCTCCTCTGTTCTCTTTATCGTTTCTCTCATCCTATCCTCCTGTCAAAGTTTCACTGCGCCTGCCGTTTTCTGATTGCCCGAAGCTCGATGTATCCCCGCTCCCCTCTGGGTTCCAGCTGGATGCGGGGGCTGTCCTCATCCCATTCATACCCGATCACAGACGAGTCATAATGGTCGATGGCATACTGTACGGCGAGAATCGCCTGGGAATAGTCCTCCTCATTAAAAGGCTCCCCCTGGACAGCCAGGTACTCGGCGGCAGGCAGGGCAATGAGGTCAAAGCCTTCCGGGATTTCCCCACGGTAGTCCGCCTCCACTTCCACCCCCTGTACATAGGTGGAAGTGCCGGGCTTTTTATAAGCCTCCGGCAGCCACAGGCACACCGGCTCCCCGCAGAGGGAATCCATGCTCTTTAATATCCCCCAGATCTCACAGCTCACCTCGGCGCAGTATTCAAAATAGTCCTCCGCTTTTATCCCCCGCTTGATGATGACCCCCCGCTTTGGTTTTTGGATGACCTGAACAAATACGCTCTGTAGGTTCTTTATTTCCATATCGAAAACATCCTTTCTTAACTCTCTGAATTTCACGCCGAATGGGATAAACAGGGCGATGGGCATAGGCCTCTTCAAATAATCCCCCGGCCTGCAGCCAAACTCCCGGTAAAAGGCGCGGGTATACCCGTCCACGCTGCCAAAACCGCAGGCAAAGGCCGCCTCCGTTACAGGGCACTGTTCCTCTTTCAGACGCATGGCGGAACGGGAAAGCCGGAGCCTGCGGATATATTCTGCCGGCGTCACCCCCAAAAGCCCCTTAAACAGCCGGTAGGAATGCCAGGGGGAAAACAGGGAAACGGCCGACAGCTCCGCCAGTGTGATATCCGTTTCCAGATGCGCTTCGATATAGTCCTGCATCCTTTGTACCGCCGCTGTCTGTTCCTTCAAAATAGATCACCTCCTTCTTCTTTCAACTGTTACCTTGGAGTTCCTAATTCTATAATGATCCCCGCTTTTTATCTCGACTTTTTTGCCCTTTCCAGATTTTTTGTACCCCATAGTTATTTTCATCTGGCATACGGCCATCCCCACTGGCTGAACTTTTATGATCGAAAATTACCGCAGGGACTTCCTGAGATAATCCGCCGTAATGGTCCGCGCATGCTCCGCCATCTCCTGTGGGGTTCCGGTAAAGACCACCATATTCCCCGCTCCACAAAACGTTCCAAGAGCGTTATGATTGTCTCCACATCGGAGGCGTGAAGTCCGGTAGTGGGTTTATCCAGCACATAGATATTCCCTTTCTGCCCTAGGTATTTTGCCAGCTTTACCCGCTGTCTTTCGCCTCCTGACAGCGTGGATAAAGGCTGTCCAAGGGAAAGGTAGGAAAGTCCCACCTCCACCATGGCGTGCAGCGCCCCTCGAATCTTCGGACAGCCGGAAAAGAATTCTTCGGCCTCCCCCGCGCTCATGTCCAGAATCTCAACCATATTTTTTCCCTTTATAGAGATAGGAGAGCGTCTCGTCACTGTAACGGCTTTCGCCGCAGGCCTCGCAGATGGTTGTCACCGGGTTCACGAAGGCCAGCTCGGTGATGACGGTTCCCCGCCCGGCCCCTCCGAACCGTACAGCAGAAGATTCAGTTCCCTTTCCGTGTAGTCCCGCCATTTTTTATCAAGGTCAAACAGGCCGCTGCCTGTGTACTGTTTCCAGTACCAGTTCCCCACATGGAACGTGGGCAGATCCACCATCCCCTCATTCCAGCTCTTGTCTTCCGCAATCATCGGGAGGAGGTCAATCGTCATCACCTTTCCCAGGCCGGAGCACTCAGGTCACATGCCCGCCGGGCTGTTGAAGGAAAAATAAGATGGAGTTCCCACGCAGGGTTCCCCGATCCGGGAGTAGCGCAGCCGCAGGGCGGAATACATGTCGCTGATGGTCCCTACCGTAGACCGGGCATTGCCTCCAAGTGGGGTCTGGTCGATGATGACCGAGGGTGAGAGGTTCTCAATTTTTTCCGCCTTTGGCTTCTCATACTTCGGGAGCCTGCCTCGGACATAAGCACTGTAGGTCTTGTTCATCTGGCGCTGGCTCTCCGCCGCAATGGTGTCAAACACGATGCTGGATTTTCCGGAGCCAAAGCCCCCTGTAAACACAACCAGCTTTTCTTTTGGTATCTTTAAGGAAATGTTTTTCAGATTGTTCTGGCATAAACCTTTTATGATGATATGATTCTGATCCGGCATGAAGTTCTCCTTTCTGACTTTCACCCTGGTCTTAGAAGTATAACATCATGCCGGGAGATGTACTCGACTTTTTTTGCCCTTTTCCCATAGGTGGCACCACGTTAACATTCCACCAGTCCGGACAGCCATAAAACCATGCCTTCAAGAGCTTCTCTGCTGAGGTCATAGAGCCTGTACTGCCCCTCCTTTTTGTCCTGCAGAAAATTGCAGATTTTTTCGATAGTCAAATCATCATCCATATTCGCATCTTTCCCATTCGGTTCCATATTCTCCTGACTTTCTGATTCACCTGCAATTGTCTTGCAAATATCATCTCATATTCATAACCGCCCGCATCTGCATGGTAGCCGCAATATTCCCTCACCTGTTCTACGAATACCGGGAAGCAGGTGGTCTTGACACGCTCATAAATCTCCGCCGGTAATATAAGCAGAATAAAAATCCTCCATTTTTTTGATAGTTTTCCATGTTCATGTCATCAGTAACACTTACAAGCCCCTGTTCTCCCAACTGCTTTACCATATCTTTTCTCTGTTGATCTGAAAAAACTCAATATGGGAATATTCTGTCCCAGGATATGCAATTTTGACCTCCCTATAAAGCTCCATACACAGCTTTGCCGCTGACATTGTCTCGTCCTGTAAATTCTGTTCTTCTTCTGCTGTTAAAATACTGACAGGTTCTGAAGTTTTCAAAGGGAAAGCCTCAGCCGGCTCCCCAGACTCTTCCACAAAATATTCTATCGCTTCCTCCTCTTTTCCCTCAATTATGACTGGCGGTTCCCACACTTCCTCTTTGTTTTTTCAGAACCTCTTTTCCCCAAAACAATATTGCCTGTTATAACAACCATTACCATCAACACAATAAAGAAACCATATTTTTTTAAAAGCTATTTCACATCTACCACGATTCTGTTCCTCCGTACTATTTCAATAACTATAAGGGATCTGAAACCTTATTTTAAAGAATTCTATCCATCATCAGAGAATTTATAGACCTCCTTCCTGCCTTATAACGATTTGTGTATTGTATTCTTATTTGCGGCATATCGTATTTGCCAAAACAATTGTCAATATTACGATAAAAATTACAATTTCAGAAAAAATATTTTTCAGATTCTCCATGGCCTCCTCACCTAATATCAAGGATATGATAATTAAAATATCAACACTCCCCAGACAATAAGCCATCACCCGGCCCAGCTTTTTCCTGTTATATTTCTGTTTTTCCTTATCATCCATGGTATTATATCCAGCAATTAGCCAACTGCCCTTTCCACTCCAAAAGATGATTGTTAAAACCGTCAATATGAAAACCAAGGCATATTCCATCTATGAGTATCCTCCTGTATCCTTTTGTCAATGCTTCCTTCTCCTGTCTGATTCCTTTAAGCATTTCTGAAACAAATTGATATGATTACTTCAAATATGCTGTCCTCCATTGCCCGACCCTTTTCAAAAAATCCTTTTCCAGGCCGTCTGGGTCCAACTTCCCAGCGGATAACATTTGCCAGATACAGCGCATCAGGTAGCTGTCAATCTCCTCTAACAGCATCCTTACGTCAACGCCTGGCCGAAATACGGAAAGATCCAGATCCCCCAGCATCCTGTCCGCCGCATCCTCATATGTTTTATCATAGGACTTCCCGGTTGCCTCCCTGATTTCCGGGTTCTCCGCAAAAAGGGCCCGTAATGAGAATAAATATTCTTCGGGAGCTGTTCTCATAAACTCACATCTTGCCAGGATCTTCTGGGTCATTGCCTCAAAGAAGTCTGACGTTTCTTTGTAATAATACTTCAGCTCTATTTCATTTGATATCCTGTTGATATTCTCCCAGAGGTATAAATACAGAGCTTTTTTATTCTGAAAATAATGGAACAGCAGGGACTTTGATATGCCTCCGGCATCCGCAATCTTGGACATGGATGCGTTTTTGTAATTGTCATGGGCAAATACTATGTATGCTGCTTTTATGATTCGTTCCTGCTTTTCCAATGGCAGTTCAAAAAATTTCTTGTTCATTATGGTCCTCCCGGCACTTGTCTGGCCAATCATCCATTTCGTAATTCTGCTTAGTTAACCATTTTAGATAGAAGTATTATTGTCAAAAAATATAAGGTATAATTCCCACATAGTATTTATAGCCTGTTTTTATATTACAGCCTTCTCACTGTGATACTGATTATCAACTACAGAAACGATCAGGATGACCAAAACAGGCGCATATTTTTTCAGGCTCATTGCCCACCTCCTTATTTTCGAACATCTGTCTGTTTATCAGGTATATCTTGCCGGAAACACGAAAGTGAATTGGGATTAGGTAAAAAATAAGATGATGATAGGATGGTAGCCCTTCTTCTCTGATCCATTTTTTATTGTCACCTTTTATTAGTGAAACAGCAGGGATTTTGATAATAAAAGGCAGCAACGCTTCCGTATGCCGCCCTTTCACATCAATTATGAAACATCAAAATCCTCTGAGTGGAAATTACTGTAATATCTTCCTCTCACAGCAGTAAATTTCAGCACACAGTAATCAGGGTCTGTTACGCCTTGGGGATAATACATCGTATCACCCTCCTGCCATATTAACTGTTTGCTTTCTGCATCTTCTAATACTTCCATTGTACCAAGCAGCATAACTCCCCTGAAAAAACGTCTGTCGCAGAAATAAATGCTGGCATTGGGGTTTTCCCGATACTGAGAGACCCTCATAGAAGAAGTATTTGTGGTAAACCAAAACTCTTTGATTCCTTCCCGCCTCCGGGGTGGGAGCATGGCTTTCATACATGGGAACCCATCTCCGGAAATAGAAGCAATAAAAGAAACACCCTGTTTATCAATCAAGTTACCCACTGTTTGTTCTGGATTTTTCATCATGCTAAAATCCCTCCTGTTTTTTACACTTCAATAGAAAAAAATTCATCTGTACATTACACACTTTTTTATCCGGACAGTGCCGGCCAATAACCCTTCATTCGATCAAGTCCTGACGCTGCCTGTTTGATTACTTCTGTCCGGACACTTTCCTTCCCACTTTTTTGTTCATTTTACTGCCATTGACCGATTTCGTGAAGATATGATTCTGATCTTGCATGACGTTCTTCCTTCTGACCTTCGCTCTGGTCTTAGCAGTATAACACCATACCGGAAGATGGACTCGGCTTTTTTGTCCATTTTTAATAAATAAGGAGTGTTTACTGACCTTTTCTGGAAAACACTCCTTGCTCTGCTCTATTCTTAATTTCACTTTTGAATCATGGTCACGATTTCAGCTGTGAAAATCTATTTTTCTTCCCCTTCTGTTCCTGCCATCCTCCCATGCCCCACCAGAAACTCGGCGCTCAGTGTTTCCACCACAAGCCTGTACATCCCTGGTTCCAGCGTGCCATAAATATCCAGATTATATGTCTCGCTGGCACTCTCCCCGTCCGGAAGGATATGGGCAATATCCTGAAAGCCAACATTATCCGCCCTGACAGGCATTGTGTACCACTGGCCGTCTATCTGCTTCTGGAGGGAAAAGTATTCCCCGTAAGTGAACTCTTCCCCGCTGTTATTGGCAATCAATACCGTAATCTCGCTTGTCCCAATGTCCTCGACGGCCATGGACACCCTCTCTGTGTCCTCTGCGGGCAGCTCATCCGCTTTCAGCAGGAAACAGCTGTGATATACGGACAAATGCCCTGCATTGGGAAAGTTAAGGACATTCAGGGTATCCTCATCACTGCCTTCCATCTCTCTCCATAGAAAGGAGAGGTCCGTATCCCCATAGTAAACCGCCCCGTCATTCCTAAGCCAGACCCCGCCAGATGCCGTCACGGAAATGTCATACCCTTCCCCGCTGCTGATCCAGATTCCAAAGAAGGGAGTCTCCATCTGGGAGAGAGCCTGTTCATCTGCCGCCTGGAGGGGAATATCATTGATCCTTTTAATCACTTCCTTCTCCGTACTGCTGTCATACAGCGTCCTGACCATAACCGTTTCCCCGTCATAATAATACAGTTGGAAAGCACTTGTATCCGGGCTTGCCCCAACAAGGATATTTCCGCCTTTATCATTTTTGTAAAGAAACATGGCAAACAGAACGCCTGCCACAGCCAAAAATAACATGATGAAAAACACAACTGGTATATATTTTGTTTTCTTGTTTTGAAATGTCCTCATCGGTATCCTCCTTTATAAACCTGTCTATATTAGAGAAGCCACTGTATAAAGAACTGCCCGCGGAAATAATCAGTAAAAGCAGACTCTGAGTATTTTGACAATATGGTCACCGACCAGATTTCAAAAGTAAAACTGCGCTTCACTGTCAGAACTATCAGCTCCTTTTATTATCCTCCGATTGGCCGATTATGGAAAGCCCTGAAACAGAACCTACTATCCTGTCTTTTCCTCCAGCCCTTTTACAATCCCTTTCACAAGTTCTCCGACAAGCTTCTCCTGATATTCCTTCGACATCAGTTGATTCCTTTCATTATAATTGGAAAGATAACCTATTTCTACCAATACAGCAGGAACTGTTGTATTTTTCAGAATATAGTAATCGGCAGTTTTTACATTCCTTGAAACAATATTTTCGTTCTCTTCTATTGTCTCCATAATCTTTTCAGCATAATGTTTCCCTTCCTCCGCACTCTTGCAGTATTAACATTCCAGACCATATATCGAACTGTCTTTTTCATAATAATTGCAGTGAATGCTTATAAAAAGATCTGCCTTTTCCCCATTTGCAATCTGTACCCGTTCCCCAAGTTTGGAGTACATGCTGCCTGACGAAGTAAATTAGTACAGATTGATTATAAACGGTAAACGTCCTGTCTATTGGGCGGTTAATTATGATAGATAACCGCCCATCTACCGATTGGGGCAAAGAGTTATTTGAAACAGATACCCACAGCACGAACGATAAAAAGGATGAATTTATTATAAAAAACCGTGTATCAGTTTAAGCTTGCCAAGTTCTCATTCATCTTCTTTAAGATAGCTTCCTTTTGCTCTGAAGTTACTGTCTTGTCTTTTACAGCTTGATCCAAAAGCTTTGTTACTTCTTCCATATCCTTTTTATAGTTTTCTGCTGTCAATTCCTCAGCGCTCTTTGCCAGATCCGGCCTCATAACGATAGTAGGATTGAAAGCGACTATAGTGGTTTCCGTGGATACCATAAACGCGCCTTTATAGATGACAAATTCCCCTTTTCCGTTGTCTGCCTTCAACTTTGCCAAGTCTGCTTCCATAGCCTTGACATCCTCATGATCAGCGCCCATGTACTTTTTAATCTGATTGACGGATTCTTCGTATTCTTCCAGAGTGTAAAGCTCAAAAAGGCCTCCCAAAGTAGGGTCTTCCACCGGATTCTGGGCAGCCTGGGTCTGGACAGTGGATGGCTGTGGCGCGGACGCTGCCCCGTAAGCAGTTGTACCGGCTGACATAAGCACAAGACACATGATTCCTGTAGCCGCAAAATTTCTCTTTGTATAATTTAACATAATATGAATCCTTTCTTTTTATTATTTTTATCTTCACGGGCGCTCACCCTTTTAAGAAAAAATAGACTATTGTGATAGTCTATCTAAGCAATAGATTATCACAATAGTCTGTATGTGTCAACGGATATTTTCTGACGAATCTCTTAAGAATTCTAAAGGCAGATTATAGCCGCATTACGATAGGGCAGCACCAGGCAAAGTCAAGCAGCCGGTCATTGACACTGACAGACTACTATAATAGTGTATAAGAAATATGCCATAAGCAGCAGGCATAAAATCAGTATACGAGGTGAACACAGATATGGAAAAAATACTGTTTGATTCAGAACGGAAAGTAATGGAAGTAATCTGGGAAGAAGGAGATATTACGGCTAAGCAGATTTCCCTGATCTTACATGACTCCACCGGCTGGAGTAAGAATACCACCTACACGGTCATTAAAAAATGTATTCAAAAAGGCTTTATTGAACGCCTGGAACCAAACTTTATCTGTAGAGCTCTGCTTTCCAAAGAACAGGCGATACAGGATGATACCAGGGAATTCGTAAACCGTGTCTTTCAAGGCTCTGTCCCCATGCTGTTTTCAGCCCTGCTGTCCCAGAAATCCCTGTCAAAAGAGGAATTGGAAGAATTAAAACAAATGATCAATGAAATGGAGTAAGCCTATGAACCTGTTGCGGATGAGCCTTTCGGCTTCCTTTCTGATTCTGGCTGTCATCGCTTTTCGGAAGTTTTTTTCTTCCAAAATGCCCAGAACCGTTTTTTTGTTTCTCTGGATGCTTGCCTGGTGTAAGCTGATGATTCCCATACCAACCGGCTTCTCTGTACCAGTGACCAATGGATGGTTCGAAAAAATGCCGGATATCGCCACTGCCTTGTCCATTCCGGCAACAGCCTTGCAGACAGCGGGGACAAAGCCGGATTTTCCATGGATGATCTTAAAAATCCTTTGGTCTTGCGGCGCTCTGGCTTTCAGCCTGTATTTAGGCTGTCTCCATGTTCTCAACCTGAAGAAATACCGCACGGCAATTCCTTTAAAGGAATCTTCCTGGATTCTCATCTGGCTGAAACGGAAATGTTTCTTACACGGAATTACCGTTGGGATTTCGGACGAGATTGATTCCCCATTAACCTACCGTATCCTTTTTCCGGTAATCCTGCTTCCAAAACAGACGGACTGGAAGGACAAAGAGAGTATAAAACTGATCCTGGAACATGAAGTGGCTCATATCCGGCACCTGGACACGCTGAAAAAGCTGTGCCTGGCCGCGGCCTGGGTCTGCCACTGGTTCAACCCTTTGGTGTGGCTTATGGTTGCCTTTGCCAGCCGTGACATGGAACTGGCCTGTGATGAAGCGGTGATTCGGGCCGTGGGAAGCGATAAACGAAAAACTTATGCCAGTTTACTGGTTGGACTGGAGGCAAAGAGAGCCGGGATCGACCTTCTGGCTTCCGGTCTGGGACAAAGCCTTATGAAAGAGCGTGTCAATCATCTCATTCACATGAAAGAAAAAAATTCCTTTACAGGAATCGTGTTGACTATTGCTGCCACCATAAGCTGCGTCGCGGTCTACAGTGCTGTGCCTTCTGGCGCTTTTTCTATGAAATCCCTGAAGAATGACCCGACCCTTGGAGGGATTTTTGAATTGTACTCGGTGGAAGAGTATCAAAGGATTGTAGATACTGTAAAAGAGGACAGAGGGGAGGGAGATCCGGATGTCTTAGCCATGGAGCGGGACCTGGAGCGTCTGAAAGCTGACAACGGAAAAGGGGAATTTGTCATCTATAAAGAGGCGTTTATGGTATCCACGGAAACCACTGTAGTCGCTTTCAACCCAACCATTATCATGCGGCCGGAGCTTGTAAACCGGAATACACCTCTGACTGCTGGAACTTACCAAAATGATATAAAAGATGTGACAGAGATTCTGGAAGACGCGGTGGCAGACGGATTTTTAACAGCAACCCAGAAAAAGAGAATGTTAGACAAAATGGAGGAGAATCTGGCCGGACTGGAATAAGCGAAAAAATGATCTTCCATTTTGATGCCGCCGGCCCCCCTTCCCAGTCTTAAAAGAAACTTAAAAATATTTTTCAGTAAATAAGGGAGGATATAGGTTTTGGAAGTGCAGAACTATTGTAAGAATGTTACACAAAGATCATTTCATATTTTATCAAATTGCGGAAAAATTCCTGCTTGAAATTTATGAAAGGGATTGGAAAAACGGCGTCCTGGCTCCCTTTTTTGAATATGCATACGCATCCTTTTCTTACTGGATGGATATCTCCTATTCTTATAAAAACCGCATTTGGAAGTATGACGGTGAGATTGTGGCATTCTGCTTTTATGAAAATCCGGTGACTTACATTTATTTCTGCCTGAAACCCGGATATGAGAATCTGGCGCTTGAAATGATGACATATGCTGATAAACATATGCCTGTGAACGGCAGCAACATACAACCCATTCTATTTGGCGGGCAGGAGGCATTGATGTGCGCTGCGCGGCAGTTGGGATATCGCCAGAAATCGGAACACTGGGATATGCAGTACGATTTCGTAAACGAATTGGATTTCCCGCTTCCAAAAGGCTTTCACTCTGTGAACCGCCAGGATATGGAAAAAGTGAGCAAATGCTGTTTTAAAGGGTTTGACCATGAACAGAGCGAAAGCCCATGGAACCACTTTGCACCATACCCAAATACCGACATAAGGGTCTCGCCGCTGTCGATTTGACAGAAATGTATCGGAGAACAAAGGCATTAGGCGCACCCCATATGACAGGCGGATCGAACGGATTTTATAAGAAAACTGGATATCTTTCTGCTGTAAAATGGACATTTTAGGAAATACAATAATATTGGCTGTTTCAGAAATTTCTGAGGATGTTGCTATAGGAAATGTGATGATGTTCTGTTTCCACCTTGGAGAAGGCCATGAAAACCAGGTCCAAAAAGATCTGAGCCATCACTTCCCCTGACAACACTACATTTGAAGCTTCACCTTTGTCCGCCGCTCGGTAAATCTCCGCAGTCAGCTCCAAGGCAGCCCTTAAGTCCGCTTCGGCTCCTCTCCTTTCATCTTCCTCAATTGGAAGATCATACCTTTTTCCCAATGTTCTCTTATGTTATTATCTCCTTCGTCCTCTGCCAAAAGAAGTTCCTCTCTCCCCGACATCGGACAGGGGCGAATCTGCCGGTTCTTTCCTCCCACAGGCAAGCAGGAATCCTGCCAACATTATGATTACGATCGGAATGTATTTTTTTCTGTTCTCCATGGAAATCCTCCCTTTATCTGATTCGGTATACGGCAGGAATATCCAGTTTCCTTTTTTCAATGGAATTGGACAGATAACGGAATGTCCCATCATCAAAGGGCAGGACAGTTATGGTATTGATAAACGCACAATCGGTAACGCTTATATATCCAGCCATTCCAAGCATGGAAACCACCCTGTTTCTCTGCTCTCTGGAAAAATCCCTGACCGTATAAGTGTAGGGCGGAACTTCCTCTATGGCCGCATCTCTGTATACTTCCTGCACCTGCACAGCTCCCGCTAAAGCACTGTTTTCCAATTCTTTTTCTTCATCTTCACTGAGCAGACTGTCCGGTTCTTTTAAAAAATACTATGTTGATAATGGTTCCTGAGGTTCTTCTCCTCTGCCGGCTACCCCGGTATCGTTCGTGGCCGCGCTGCTGTCGGAAATCTCCGCAACGGGTTCCCAGGCTTTTTCTGACTGCTTTCTATTTGCTTCTTTTCGAATGCCAGTAACGAGACATCCCGCTGACACTGCTAAAAATAACAGGATAAATGGGAACCCTCATTTTCTATATAACCATTTCAGTTCTTCCAACTAATCATTCCTTCCATATACTTCTTTCCACTGGTCTTCGGTCAGCCGATCGGAATGCCACCATGGTTCATAACCGCCCTCCGGAAAAATGATCCGATTTGATACATACGCAAAACCGCCGTTGCCAAGGGGACGAACCACTGTTTCATGGGTATATGCCCTGGAGGTATTTTCCTCCGGGTATACGGCATTCACGGTCAGGGTTAAGGTTCCGTCACTGTTTTCCATATAACTGACCACTTCCGGGTATGGAATCTCCGGATACTCAACCTCATAAACCCCTCTCGGCCTGTATTCATACGTTTGATCTTCCGGTAAATAGGATGCCTTTTTCCGCAGCTCCTCACGGTCTATTTGGAAATGGCTTTCAATAACATGTTCAAATATCTCTGCCGGTATCCTGTAAACAGCCCCCTCATCGAAATCGTCATAAGATAGAAAAGGAACCGGCTGTTCATAGACACCGCCATAAAACCTGTCGAACAAATCATAAAAATCCAGATTTCCAAAATCATCTTCGCTCCAGTCCGTAAGAAATAGATTATTTCCCCCATACCCCACTGGTAGCAAATACATTCTGTTTAATTCCCTACATGTATCGTCTAATGGCTGAACCCTCAACGCCGTATGTTCTGGTTCCTCACTGAGAGAAAGTACATAATAGCTTTCGGAATAATAACTTCCCTCAAACAGCAGATAACCTTCCTTTGTATACTCCCACGATTCTGCCGGATAACTTACTCTGCCGATGTTTTCCAAAATCCCGTTTCTATACTGATCATATTCTCTGACAACATTCACGGCGCCATTTGCTGTACATAGATCATATTTTATCAATCCTCCGGAACCGGTGACTACGAATATGGTCAGCTCTGCCTCCTGTTTTTTGTCTACTGACCCGCAAAAACCTAAGACCTGTTCCGAGCCCGCCATGTCAATCTGATTTCCTTCATCTATCGCAACATAACCATGTTCCCCAATCCTTTCAACGATACTTCTCATCACTTCCTCAGTTCCAACCGTTCCCGTCTCTGCCGCCCGGTCATAAATATCACGATAAAGTCCAGCAATGCATTCCGCCTCAAAATCATGACTTTCTTCCCTTTGTTCTTTGTACGAATATTCCTCACTGACTGCTGCTTCTTGCGGTATCTCCTGACTTTCCTCCGCTTTTTGGTCACATCCGGCCACTATAAAAAGAAAGGCACTTACAACAATCAACAGCCTTTGTTTTCTCATTTTTTTCATCTCTGTCAGACCACCTTTTTCAGAAAAGTTGCAAATTCATTCTATTTAGCTCTATTTAAGAATTCCCGCCATACGCAGCAGATACCGCGCATTTGTGGTAGCATAGCGTCCCTCTCCCGCATTTTCATTTTTCTTTTTTATAGATTAAGTTTGTAAATATGTCTCTACGAATAGAGTTAGACTTATTAGTAAAATTAACTGTATCATACCATTTAATTAATAACTCTTTATCTTTATCCATATTGTCATTGCCATTAAAGATAAAGTATCCTATCAAATAATTTAGATTATATATTCGTGTTGGCTTTTTTAATTCATTATCATCAATAAAATCCAGTACATTATCCAAGGCTTCTAATGTCATAGAAAAACATTTTGTTAAAAGATTTGGTGGTTCTAAATTGCATAATTGATTTTCTTTTGTGTCGGATGATATTGGAGCGTAGTTATTTGAATGCTCTTTACCGCAGAAATGTTCTGCCGCCTCTGTTCCCTCCGCAGATGAGCGGCAACTCTTGCATCCAGTTCGTCCAGGTCAAAGGGTTTTACAATATAGTCATCTCCGCCTGCTTATTATTTAAGTGGCAATCATTTTATGGTAGAACAGATAGAACTTGGGCTTAATGCTGTAAAATCACTTTACGACCAAGTAAAATATGGATAATGGCTGAAAACCCTAAAAAAACAATTCGGCATATAATGATTATATTATAGGTATAGGGAGCCGCAATTTATATTGCCGCCCTACAATTCTCTATGTTGATCCGAAGCCTGCTCCCACTTGCATCATCTGCCAAAATCGTTAGAACAGATTCCAACATCATCTGTTGCCTTTCAATGCTTTTCTCATCACGAATTTATCTTCTGTTTCCCCGCAGATTTTAAATCCTAAATTCTGATACATATCCACAAATCCCATGAAAAACGTTCGCTCATCCACAGTTTCTTTCCAGGGATATACTTCCACATAATCAAATCCGCTCTCCACCGCATCCTGACAGACATATTCCAGCAGATGTTTTGCGATTCCTTTTCGTTTCATCTCAGGGGCAATCAGAAAGCAGTAGACGGACTTCACCTTTTCACTGGAATCCGCCTGCATTTCCCTTACCTTCGGCATGGTAAATAACCAGCCTCCGCAGTTCATGCATTCAGACTTTGTATTGGCATTGCACCAGCCCGCAAGCTTTCCATCCACATAAGCTAGATACCCCTGAATCTTCCCGCATTTTACATATTCCGTTGCCATGAATCTTCGATCTTCTCTGGAAGGATACTCCGTCATCCCACGGTGATCATCACTGCACCAGCTTACACAGTAACAGGTATTGGCCGGATCTAAGTCGTCATGAGGCGTGGTATCAAAAAAATGGATATACTCCTCCACATGTTCTGGCATTAGTTTTTTAATCTCAATATTCATTTACTTACCTTTCCTTTATATGCGTACTCTTTATCTGTCCAAACAATAATTTTACTCTGCCAATTCATCTCAGAGCTGATACATGGTTACTTTTCCATAAACCATTTCTCTGCAGGAATCTCAGATGAACCCTGCTGCGTGCCGACTCAAAAAAGTTCTCATGGTTTCCTGTTTTACGTCCAGTTAACTACATTATTACTCTATTAACCGATTTTGGGAAGACCCTCATAAATATCTTACCTTTCTGGCCACTTCAATCCTTCCGTTTCCTTCAACAGCCCCATATGGAACAACACCTGCACGCAGTCAGCATACCCCTGAATGTATGCCCTCCTCTCCTGAATAGAAGCAAACTACTCCAGACATTCTTTCATTTCTTATTTATACTATAGCAGATAAAATTAAGCCATTATACCTGGAGGCGAACGAATGAATGACCTGTTAAAACACATTGGGAACCGGCTGTTACATCGCAGGAAGATCTTCGCATGACATAGAAGGAAACTGTCCGAAAAAGCAGGTATCACCCTACAGACCATTTTCTCTGCAGAACTTGGTAAAAAGGCACTTCATCCGGAAAATATCATCCGGGTCTGTTCCACTCTGAAAATCAGCAACGACTATCTGCCCCTTGGCGAAGTAAATGCTAACGACCACTGGACCCTGATCTCCAAAATTTCAAGTCTGAGTCCGACACAATACCGCCATCTTGAAGATATCATTAACAGCTTTATCTCCGCACTGGAGGTAAGGGAAGCACTGAGATGAACACGATTCCCTCTGTGTTTTTTAGCTGCTCCGAAACGCCGATATGGTATCCGCAATCAGTGACAGTGTCGCCTGATCCATTTCTTTCTGCGGCTTTGCTCCATCCGATTTCTTTTCTGGCCTTACAGTTATCCGTTCCGTCACATGCCCTTCCTCCAGTCTGCTTATGACTGGTCTGCTTTATCATCTCCCTCCGGCTCAGTATCTCCGTAACAATATCTTCTAACGTCGCCTTGTCTGCTGTCTGGGGAACGGCAATATCCGGCATTTCCCACCTTCCCGGAAGGTCTCGATCTGCCGGCGCAGCAGGCTTCAAAATGGGAATTTAATTAGCAGAAAAATGGAGCGGATTATTTGAACATTTAACCATTTAACTCGTATTAGCATATAGATTTGATTTTCAGATGTATTAGCATATTAGAAAAATCGAATTTCAGTGCTGAAATAAAGAAAGCCGAAAACCCACTAAAATCGAGGCTTTCGGCTATGTTCCCAGCGTTCCCGAGGTGATTCGAACACCCGACCTACCGCTTAGGAGGCGGTCGCTCTGTCCAGCTGAGCTACGGAAACGTGTGCAGGATTTTAAGTTCCGTACACTATCTTAACAAACCAATGCCAGAAAGTCAAGTAAAAGAATTCCACAATTTATAGATTCCTTTTATCAATTCGGCAGTTCCTGAAAGTTGAGAGTTCCCTGCATCCAAATCTGACCTTTAAAGCGGCGCCCTATAGCCGGCTCACCCAATAGGTCCTTGCTGTTGATACAAATTGCAAACATGAGATCGTTACTCTCTACCTGCATCTGATAAATTTCTTCTTTTGTATAAATATTTCTGACTTTTTTTATATGTTTGATTTCGCCAAGAATTGTATATTGATCACATTCAAATCCGCTTGGCATGAAACAGGAATCAACAATTGAATAAATATCCTCTTTCATGGCACGCCTGGAAACCTGCGAATACAGATCAATATCCTCGACCGTGAGCGTTTCCATCGCCTCCTCATCACCGTTTTTGGCCGCCTCGATCAGGCTGTTTCGATTTCTGGCGGCAACCTTTGCTCTTTGAATCTGCTTTTGTGTTTTTTGAATCGGCAGAAGAATTTTTCCGGCAACTGAAATTCCCGAAAAGTTTACGGATTTAATCTGAAACGGCTTATCTTTCCTTTTGCTTTTTTCTATATAGTCAAGAAAATTCTGGACATAAAAAATCAAAGAAATTCCTACATTTGCTTCATCCACCATTCCAGCATAGGTTTCCTTCTCCACATGCCGTTGAACGGAGCACTCCGCATGAGAGCTTTCCTGTCTGCTTTCCATATATGGGAAATAGAACTCCCTCTTAAAATTTCCCTGCTCTGTTACTTCGCCGACAATAGAAATGCCAATCCCTGAAGCAACCTCGGCCTTCATCTCGCAAATGTTTGTATCCTCGTCTATCTGCACGCATCTCGTCATAAATGGCTGTTTTTGAAGAAGATCCAATAGCTTTTCGATATCCTTTTTCTTTTGGTACATACTGAACCCAGCCGCACGTAAAAATTTATGCATATTGATTAATAATTCCCTTCTTCATCTGATTCCGGCAAGAATCTATCATCTGAAATTCCACTTAATTCCGTTTCTCTGATTCTATCCTCCGATTTCATTTCTTCTTCCCTCTGCATCCTGCGCAGTCTTTTCATACGTTCGCTTTTGTTTCGCTCACTGCTTCGAACTTCTATCGACTGTTCACTCGAACCCGTATATTCTCGTTCTGAAATACGTCCCTTTTTCTCTGTCCGTTCTGACAGCGACATCCTCTTTCTATAACCAAGTGCCTGTTCCAACGCCTCCTGCTCCTCATTCCCGAGCAGAACTTCTGTAGCCCCCTGATCTACTTCTTTTAAATACAAATAACAACCTTCACGGCTGTGAACCACATCAAGAATAAACCCTGAATTATTTGCATCAAGCAAGGCAACCACAAAACTTAAATTTCCGCCCATTCCCCGAAATGCGTTGTATTTTACATATCCGAACTTCTGAAACGAATCCTTTACCTGCTTTGATAAAATCTTCATGTTGTCCTTGCTTGCCCTGTCTTTTGCATGCAATTCTTTTAATTGTTCCAGCACCTCGATCATTGTATCCTCCAGAGATTCTGCATCCCTGCCGCGCATGAATATATCATAGCGCCGATACAGTTTATTCATTTTTACAATACATATAATTACAACAATCAATAAAACCACTGAAAGCACAGAAAACCCGGCAATCAATACAATTGGGTCGATTGGAAAATTATAAATAACACGATTCTCCATATTTTCTCTTATATGTCCTTCCTTTTAATTTTTCCGGACAATTTATCAGATCGTTTCATTTTTCATGGATTCAATCATTTCAATGATTCTTTCCAGTTCCTCCTGTGAATAATATTCGATTTCGATTCTGCCTTTATTTTTGTCCTTGCGATTAATAATTACTTTTGTTCCCATAATAGACTTTAATTTATCCTCAATCTGATGATAAACTAAATTGAGATCCGGTCCGGATTCCTGTTCTTCCTTTTTTTTCTCCGGACGGTTCATCCCCTTTACCAGTTTTTCCACATCCCGGACATTTAAGCTTTCTTGAATAATTTTTTTTGCCGCCATCACCTGTTTTTCGCCATCTTCCAGACCTAAAAGGGTTCTGGCATGCCCATTGGAAATCTGTCCCTCGACCAACATTTTTTGGACACGTTCATCCAACTTCAACAAACGCATCGTATTGGTAATGGTCGTTCGATTCTTAGAAACTCGGGCAGCAATTTCTTCCTGCGTTAAATGAAATTCCTGTATCAATTGCTGGTAAGCCTGCGCTTCTTCGATTGGATTTAAGTCTGCCCGCTGTACATTCTCAATCAGTGCAATCTCCATACTCTGCTGCTTATCATATTCACGGATCACAACCGGAACCTCTGCCAGGCCCGCCATTTTGGCTGCCCTCCATCGGCGTTCTCCTGCAACGATTGTATAATAGCTTCCGTTTTTTTGAACCAGCAAAGGCTGTAGAACACCATATTGTTTAATCGAGTCTGCCAACTCCTTAAGTGCTTCTTCCTCAAACATCTTCCTTGGCTGCTCTCTGTTCGGTTCAATGAGCGAAACTTTTATTTTTTGTTCGACATGTTTTTCTTCAACTGATTCTTTTCTCTTTTCTTCCGTGCCGCCTTCCGCTTTTTTTTGCTCGTTTTCTTGTTCCTCGCCAAAAAAAGCACCTAGTCCTTTTCCCAATCCTCTTTTTGCCATTATAATTCTTCTCCTCTGCTGATAACCTCGGCAGCTAAAAGCCTATAACTCTCTGCTCCTGACGATCTTCCATCATACAAATTGATTGGCATTCCATAACTTGGTGCCTCAGCCAGACGCACATTTCTTGGAATCACTGTTTTATAAATATTTTCACTTAAATGTTCCTTCACATTTTCCACTACTTCCATAGACAAATTCGTCCTGGAATCATACATTGTAAAAACAACTCCCTCAACCTCCAGATCAGGGTTTAGCTTTTTTTGAACTAAATGTATTGTTTTTAATACTTGTGTCAATCCTTCCAGTGCGTAGTATTCGCATTGTATTGGGACAAGAACCGTATCTGCAGCTGTTAAGGCATTAATTGTCAACAGATTCAAGGAAGGCGGACAATCAATAATAACATAATCGTATGTTTTATTCAACAGGGCTAAATTTCTTTTTAAAATACTCTCCTTCGCCTCCATATCCAGAAGCTCAATCTCCGCTCCTGACAGATCAACATCAGACGGCATTATATCAAGTCCTGACTGAATACTGGGGACAATACATTGTTCCACATTACATTCTCCCATCAAAAGTTCATATACTGTATTTTCGATATTTCCCTTCTCCAGTCCAAGACCGCTTGTCGTATTTCCCTGTGGATCAAAATCAACTGCCAAAACTCTTTGTCCTGCTTCTGCCAAACATGCCGATAAATTGATTGCCGTCGTTGTTTTTCCAACCCCGCCTTTTTGATTTGTTATTGCAATAATCCGTCCCATGACCCCCATATCCTTTCTTTGCAGGCAAAGCTCTGTTTTAACGTATGGACTTTAGTATATCATAAACAGAAGGTTCATGAAAGACCGTATTTCCATTTTATGTGTAGAATTTTCGATATAGATTTAGAATGTTTCATGTGAAACATTCACCAATCTTATCTCTTGTCCTGATTTTCAAATTTGACATTTATTATTTTTTTCAGTATACTCTCCGTGGACAAAAAGACATATACTTTAACACTACGGATTTACTATTTTTCTGCACTATTGTCGCTCAGGATACGTCCAGTACACCTTGTTCCAATTTTTGCAGAATCGTAAATCTGTGTGCCAAATTTCTTTGGACTCCAAGTCTCTTATTTTGGTAATTAGTATCCTCTCAGTGAACGAGTGGACACTCGGTTTTTTTCCAAATTCTTACGATTCTGCCACGTTACTGCCGCTCGGCGTATATTCGGAATGCTTCGTTCCAATGCCTTACAGAATCGTGAATCTATGTGCTAAACTTCTTCGGGCCCAAATGCCATATTCAGATGATTGACAATGCAACTAAATGAGACCTACCGGACATATGCCGATTGACCAGCAACGCTGCCAACTACAAATGAGAGCACTTTGGGCGTATCTCCTCCTATCCATAAAAGATATTTTTTCTGAAATTTTGACTCTCATTTTTTATTTATCCCGAACATAATGCTGAACTATACTAAATCATAGTTCTATGGTTATCACAAATAAATGGAAGCACTTTTTGTAATAACTTACGAACTATGACAAATAGCGTTTGAGGTATTCTTTATTGAGAAAAGTTAATTTTATTTATTGCAATGAGTTTAGATGACTATATCACGGATAAAAATCAAAAGGTTGATTGGCTCAATGGGCATGAACAAAATAAAGAAACGATTGACACATACTCTCCTTTTAAAAAATATTGATACTGTTGCAATGGGCTGGAAGTCAGTTAATTGATGAATATTATATTTCAATCATACCGATTATCTTAGGCTCCGGTATTAACTGTAGATAAAATACAATTAAAATTATGCCATTCACAAACCAATAATGAAATAATGAAATTGATTTATACTCGCAGACGTCCTCCATTGACAAAGGAAGACACAGTTTAGTGCCCCAGATTCACGTCTTACTGTCGCTGGGTATACATCCGGTTCCAGAGCCTTGCAGAATCATGAATCCGGGGCATTAAACATCTTCGGACCTCAAGTGCCATATTTTGATATTAATGTATGTTTTTCCTTGTACATAGAAGATAATCTTTCATAGACAAAACATATATTCCAATCATTTGCCTAACGTAGAAATCGTATTATATCAAAAAAATATCCATAATGGCATGATTCGTCTTGCATTCATTGACGCAAATAACAATACGCCCGTACCTGACATCAAGCTGGCTTTTTGAAAACCTGCACACTGAGTTTCGACAGGGTTGAAACGCCCGGTATTCCCGCATGGTGTAGCGAATGACCGAAAAGTATAGAAGTGTCCGGCTATTTTGATTGGGGGCAGGTGTTCAACTTTTAAGGGAGTAGCTTATGAAATTACAGGATTATGTTCAGAATAAGCCTGTTTTTGAAACAAAACAGCTTATCCTGCACTCTCTGCGAAAAGAAGATGCTGTAGATTTGAAAGAATGGCTGGATGACAGCTCTGTTTATCGGTATCAGAAAAAGTGAATTAAACTCAAAATTGCTTTTTCGTAAGTCGGGGGAACCCACAAGAAATTTTCAATGGAGTATTGTCCACAAGCTTTTTGACGTGTTCAATGAAATTGGAAAACTAAAAAATACAAACTCAGCGAAACAGGTCGGGAAAGCTATAAAAAAAGCATAGCGTGAGAAGCCTTTGAAAATTGCGCGGTTGGACACTCCAAGAAGCCTCTAACCCGGCTCTCTCATTCGCAAAATCTGTGCTTACGCATAGGTAAAAAAATATTTGCAATCACCTCCTAATGTTTCACATGAAACATTAGTGTACACTATATATAAACTTTATAATCGTTCAACCCACGGCTTCCCTGTCATAAAATCCGCCCCCATTTTAAACTTTCCTGCGGCATTTTCATTTTCCCAATAAACCATATTGTAAGCCGATCTAAATTATATTATAATAGAAAGAAATAAGATACAAAAACACGGAGGCATGAAGACATGAAAGCCAAAAATAAAATCATTACTACAATTCTACTCTCCGCTGGAGCTGCCGCCGGAACAGCGATCATTAATAAATACATCAAACTAAAAGCAACTTCCAAAAATCTCCTGACACAACCGGAAGCCCTTTGTTATAAATGGAGATTCGGGACCATTCATTATACGAAAGTCGGAAATGGAAAACCTCTGCTTCTTATTCATGATATGGATTATCTTTCAAGCGGCGCAGAGTGGGATGCACTGATCCCGTTTCTCACGGATACCTATACAGTTTACACAATTGACCTTTTAGGCTGCGGTCGTTCCGAAAAACCGAATCTTACCTACACAAACTTTCTTTATGTTCAGCTTTTAACAGACTTCATCAAATATGAAATCGGACATCGCACAAATATAATTGCTACGGGCAATTCCTCCTCTCTGGCTGCCATGGCCTGCGGATATAACAATGAATTATTTGGACAGCTTATGTTCATCAATCCCGAAAGTTTTTCATCCTGCAGCCAAATTCCGGGAAAATCGGCCAATTTATATAAGCTGATTCTGGACATGCCGATTTTGGGAACCATGTTGTATTCAATTGCCGCTTCCAAAAAAGTTGTCAGAGAAACCTTTGAACAAAAATATTTTTATAATCCTTACCATATTGCTCTATCGTATATCAATCAATACTATGAAGCCGCACATCTGGGAGAAATGCCAAAAGCCATTTATTCGAGCATTCGCTGTAATTATATAAAATGTAAAATCAGCCGCTCCCTTGAAAAGATTGACAACAGTATCTACATTCTTGGAGGAGCGGCCGAAACCAAAATAAAACAAATTATTCAAGAATACACAGAATGCAATCCGGCAATTGAATTCTCATTGATTTCCAATACCAGGCATCTTCCGCAGATTGAAGACCCAAAAGAAACCGGTAAAATTATAAAGATGTTTTTCACCTGATTCTCCATCACAAAGGCTCTTTCCCCGGAATCCCTGCTTTCCGGGGAAATTTTTTCGGAGTTATCCACATCTTTTGTATAGAAATAAAGGATCTTTCCACATTCGTCCCAGGCAAAGTGCATAAATCGGTAGACAAAATTTTTCCTCCCAATTTTATAACTGCCCTCTCGGCCTGCTCGACCTCATCCTTTATGTTCTCTGATTTATAAGGAAAAAAGTATCCTCCCGTTTTTACAAAAGGAAGGCAATATTCAGAAAGAGTAGACAAATTTGCCACTGCTCTTGAAACACATAAATCAAATTGTTCTCTATAAGAAAGATTTTTCCCAAAATCCTCCGCCCGTCCATGTAATGCATGAATTTCGCTAAGCTCCAATTCTTTTATGACTTCATTTAGGAAACCAACTCTTTTTTTCAAGGAATCCAAAAGCGTAATTTTTAACTGTGGAAATGCAATCTTTAATGGAATTCCAGGAAACCCCGCTCCTGTGCCCACATCCATACAAGAATAAGAATACGTTTTAATATTCGGAAATACACGCACCAGCAGAAGGCTGTCAAGAAAATGCTTTTCCACCACATCGGGAAGCCCTTTAATTGCTGTCAGATTCATAACCCGATTCCACTCTGTTAAAAGCTCATAATATCGATAAAACTGTTCCTTCTGCGCATCTGATAATACAAGAGAAAGCTCGAGACAGCCTGCATCCATGTAATTTCTAAATTGTTCTGTCATTTCATCTCCCTTTTTCCGCCCTTAAATTGTTCCAAATATACAAGGAGGACCGATATATCTGCCGGAGAAACTCCTGATATTCTTGAAGCCTGGCCAATATTCAAAGGCTGGTACAAATTCAGTTTTTGAACCGCCTCCCTGCGAAGACTTTTCACGTCCGAATAATCCAAACCCGCAGGGATTTTTCTGCTCTCCATTTTTTTAAACTGCTCAACCTGCTGCATCTGCCTCTTGATATATCCCTCATATTTTAAAAGAATATTTACCTGTATTTTTACATCCTCGGGCAATTCCGGCCGATTTTCATCTATCTCGGATAAAACATCATAATCCAGTTCCGGCCTCTTTATCAGCTCTGCAAGTGTCATGCCTGACCTCAAAGAAGTACTCGCATGATCCGACAGAAATCTTTGCGTTTTTTCATTGACACCCACTGTCGTTTTCCTAAGTCTTTCCGTTTCTTCCCGAATTGTCTGTTCTTTCCAAATGACATGACGATACTGCTCCTCTGTCACCAATCCGATTTCATATCCGATTTTTCTAAGACGCAGATCCGCATTATCCTGCCTGAGCAAAAGTCTGTATTCCGCTCTTGATGTCATCATCCGATATGGCTCATGGTTTTCCTTCGTCACAAGATCATCAATCAACACTCCAATATAAGCTTGGGACCGATCCAGAATTACAGCTTCCTTCCCCTGCAGCTTTCTAACGGCATTCACTCCTGCCATAAAGCCCTGGACAGCAGCCTCCTCATACCCGGAGCTCCCGTTAAACTGTCCGCCCGAAAACAAACCCTCAATTCTCTTAAATTCAAGAGATGCCATAAGCTGCCTCGGATTGATACAATCATATTCGATCGCATACGCATTCCGAACAATTTTTACATGTTCTAACCCGGGAACAGTCCGATACATCGCATACTGTACATCCTCAGGAAGGGAACTCGACATACCGCTTAAATACATTTCATTTGTATAAATCCCCTCCGGCTCTACAAATACCTGGTGCCGGTTTTTATCCGGAAATTTTACAACCTTATCCTCGATTGAAGGGCAATACCGTGGACCTGTTCCCTCAATCGCACCCGAAAAAAGCGGAGAACGATCCAAATTTTCACGGATAATCTCATGCGTCCTTTCATTTGTATAGGTCAGCCAGCAGGAAACCTGCTCTCTCCGGACAGTCATCGGGTCCGTTGAAAAAGAAAAGGGAACAATCCGCTTGTCTCCAAGCTGTTCCTCCATCTTCGAGAAATCAATGCTTCTTTTATCGACCCTGGCAGGCGTTCCCGTCTTAAAGCGGAACATCTCAATTCCGTTTGCCTTTAAAGAATCTGTCAAATGATTTGCCGCCTGCAGTCCGTTCGGCCCCGTGGCATTGCTGACATCACCATAAATACAGCGCGCCCGCAGATACACGCCTGTCGCAAGAACTACAGCCCGACAATAATAAACGGCCCCAGAAAAAGTCTTTACTCCTTTAATCCTCAGACGTCCCTCTGTATGCTCCGCAGACTCTGTCAAAATTTCCGAGACCTCTGCCTGTCGGATCGTCAAATGATCGGTATTTTCCAGGACCTGCCGCATGCTTCTCGAATATTCCTGCTTATCGGCCTGTGCCCGCAGGGAATGAACCGCCGGCCCCTTCGACTCATTTAACATCTTTGACTGGATAAAAGTCTTATCAATATTTTTTCCCATCTCCCCGCCAAGTGCATCCAACTCGCGGACCAGATGTCCCTTCGAACTTCCTCCAATATTCGGATTACAGGGCATCAACGCAATGCTGTCTATGCTGACTGTAAACAGGATCGTCTCAAATCCTAATCTGGCAGCCGCAAGAGCCGCCTCACAGCCTGCATGCCCCGCACCAACTACCGCAATCTCATATGTTTCCTCTACAAAAGGCATCTTTCTTTCCTCTTTTCCAGGTCCTTACTTACCCATACAAAACCGGCTAAAAATCTCATGAATCAGGTCATCCTCCACGGCCTCTCCGATGATCAATCCCAGCTTTTCATAGGCGTTCATCAAATCAATCGAATAAAAATCCTCCGGCAATTCCTCTTGAATCGCCTTTTTTACAAGCTGTATACTCTCGAACGCCTCAGAAATTGCTCTCTCCTGCCTCATGTTAGTAATCAATATCTGATCGTTAAAGTCAATTTTTCCCTGATCAAACATAGAGAGAATCTCTCTTTTCAGAGAATCAAAGCCTGTTTTCTCCTTCGCAGAAACAGAAAAAACAGGATGTCCGAATCTTTTCTGAAGCTCCTCAAAAGAAAATACCGCATTCAGATCATCCTTGTTAAAAAGGACAATCGCTTTTTTATCACGGATAAATTCTATGATCTGTTCGTCATTTTCGTCGAGAGGGACAGAAGCATCCACCACATAAAGGATCAAATCGGCTTCTGCAGCCGCCTTGATCGCCCTTGAAATACCGATTTTTTCTATCTGATCTTCCGTAGATCGAATTCCGGCCGTATCCACTATATGCAGATTCATTCCTTCTATTAAAATGTCTTCTTCTAATACATCTCTCGTTGTCCCGGCAATCTCCGTCACAATCGCCCTTTCCTCCCCGACAAGGACATTCAATAAGGAAGATTTCCCTGCATTCGGCTTTCCTAAAATAACGGTCTGAATTCCTTCCGAAAGAATTCGCCCATCTGAAAACGAGTGGATCAGTCTTTCCAACTCTCTTTCCCATCCACAAAGGACGGCCAACAGACGCTCTCCATATCCATCCAGGGAAATGTGCTCAGGATCATCCAAAGCCGATTCGATAAAAGCAATCTCATAAAGAATCTGTTCTCTAAGCTCCTTTATTTTTTTTGACAGGCTTCCTCTAAGCTGCCCAAGAGAAGACGAAAGTGCATAGCAATTCTTCGCATGGATCGTATCAATCACTGCTTCCGCCTGAGACAGATCGATCCGACCGTTTAAAAAAGCACGTTTTGTAAATTCACCCGGTTCTGCCAGTCTGGCGCCGGCCTTTAAAACTGTCTGTAAAACACGTTTAAGAACCAGCATGCCTCCATGGCAGTTGATTTCAACGGTATCCTCGGCCGTAAAGCTTTTCGGTCCCCTCATCAACATCACAAGAACCTCATCTACCGGTTCATTTCCATCATACACATATCCGTAATGGATCGTATGGCTTTCCTTCTCTGAAAGAATTTTTCTTCCCTTTCCTGTACGAAAGATTTTGTCTGCAATCGCAACTGCCTCATCACCGCTGATTCTCACGATTCCGATTCCTGAATTTCCAAAGGCCGTAGCGATCGCCGCAATCGTATCTGTCTGATTCATAGCTTTTTGCATCCTTTAACACAAAAGGGCTGCAATGGAGCAGCCCCTTTCTCACCTACTGTTCTCTGTCTTTTCTGTCATAACGGGGACGTCTTTCCCGATGATCGTCACGTTTTAGCGCAATGACAACATGTCTGAACGGGTCCTCTCCCTCGCTTCTCGTAAATACATATTTATCATTCTGAAGCGCCGAATGAATAATTCGTCTCTCATAGGGATTCATTGGCTCCAGGGAAACGGAACGTCTGGTCCGTTTTACCTTATAAGCGATATTCTTTGCCAGTGTCTCCAGGGTTTCTTTTCTCCTCTCCCTGTAGTTTTCCGTATCCAGCTTTACACGCAGGTATTCACCATTTTCTTTATTGACAACCAAGCTCACCAGATACTGTAAGGAATCAAGCGTCTGCCCCCTCTTTCCGATCAGAATTCCCATATCATCTCCGATCAGATTTACATTTAACTCTTTCTCCTCCTCGTTAAGCTTTATCTCGATCGTAACGGAGATTCCCATCGCATCAAACACAGAGTTCAAAAAATCCTCGGCCTTTTCATTCACTGTTTCAATCTTCTTTACACGGATCATCGCCGGCTTTGCACCGATCAAACCGCCAAGGAGTCCTGTACTTCCCTTTTCGACTACCTCATACTGAAGTCTGTCGCTGCTCACACCAAGCTGCAGAGAAGCCTGTATGATCGCATCCTCTACCGTCTTTGCAGTTACTGTAATCATTTCCATAAATAGACCCCCATACCCTATTTTTTGCTGCGTTTTTCATGCGCCTCATTGTATTTTTGAACCATGGCTGCCTTCGCCGCAAGACTTCCCGGCTTTGCGTTCGTATTATAGTATTTGCTGGACTCCTCAATTTGTTTGGCAATTTTCTCTTTTTTCTGCTCCTCCGCCTGCTTCTCTCTCTCCTGCTCATCCTTGATTGACTTTAAAGAAGCAGTTGCATTCTGAGAGATCTTCTGCGGGGGAAGTCCCTGCTTTGCACGTTTCTTGTTTACCTTTTCCAGATTCTTCTTTACCATTTCATCAATATCCACTTTATCCATATAGGAATTGACGAAAAGCTGCTGAATAATCTGTACCACACTGGTTGCGATCCAGTAAATACCAAGACCAGCCGGAAGCGTCACGCAGATAAAGGCAGAAAATAAAGGCATTGTAACCATCATTGTCTGCATGGACTGTGCCATCGGATTGTCCGGATCGGCTTTAGGCTGCTGTCCACTCATAAGCTTTGTACTGATCCATTGAGAAAGTGCTGCCAAAATCGGAATAATCCATGCAACAGACGGCATCCAGCCTGGAGCCTCCGCAAGATTTAAGCCTAAAAAGCTGTTCATCCGCTCAATGATTCCCGCATTTTCTGCAATTATACCCGAAATAGACGGAAACAGATTCTCAAGCTCCTGCCACTGCGCAATCGTAAATTTGTAGAACAGATCCACTAGCTTGTCCGCACTGGTAAAATCAAACTTATCCAGAGAATTCACTGCGGCTGCCTTTGTAATATCGGCAATTCCCTGCAGCTTTTCCACATAACCGGCCTGTCCCATAAGGGGCGTCACAACGTTGTCAAAATAAACACGAACGGACGGAACATATGCCGGAATATTATAGATAACACGATACAAGGCCAAAAGAATCGGCATTTGGATCAGAAGCGGAAGGCAGCCTCCCGTCATGCTGGTTCCGTATTTTTCATAGACAGCCTGAATCTCCACATTCTGCCGCTGCATGGATTCGTTGTCTGTTTTTCCCTTGTATTTCTTCTGAATCGCCTGAATTTCCGGATTCATAACAGACATAAGCTTCGTGGATTTCTGCTGCTTAATCGTCAGAGGAAGCATCAGCATTTTCATTACAATCGTAAAAAGGATGATACACAAGCCGATATTAAAAATTCCAAACTGGCTTGTAAATTTAAAAAGGATGTCCATTATATAACCAAGGACAGTCGCAATAGGTCCCAGAATGGACCCAGCCTTTGTCAAAACCATACACTACCTCCTGGTTTTCGCTTTCTACGGAACAGGATCATAACCGCCCTTTGCAAACGGATGGCAACGGAGAAGCCGTTTACAAGCAAGATACGTGCCCTTTATAGCACCGTATTTTTCCAAAGCCTCCAAGGCATATTGGGAACAGGTAGGCGTATAAATACAGTGAGCGCCGATACAGGGAGAAATAAATTTCTTATACCCTTTGATGAGAAACATCAATCCTTTTCTTACCAAACCTCTCACTTCGATTCTTTTAAAATGTTATGAAGTCCGCACAAGTGTAAAAACGCACTTTCTATTTTTTCGAATTTTTTATCCTTTGCCGCAGCCCTTGCGATCACAACGATGTCTTTTCCGTCCTCCAGCTTATGCCTGTTTTGCCGGAAACATTCCCGAATCAAGCGCGCAAACCGATGACGCTCAACGCTGTTTCCAAATTTTCTGCTGGCAGAGATGCCAATTCTTGTATCCTGCCCATCCTTCCAAAGCACATACATGACCAAGTATTTATCCGCATACGATTTTCCTTTTCCGTATACTTCTTTAAAATCTTTATTTTTTTTAATCGAATGAAACCGCTTCATAAAATTCTTTTTATTAAAAACTAAAAAAGAGTATCCAAAAGTCTTCCTCAACTTCCGGATACTCTCTTGGATTCATTAAGCTGATAATCTTGCTCTACCCTTCGCACGTCTGGCAGCTAAGACTTTTCTTCCGCCCGCACTGCTCATCCTGGCTCTGAAGCCATGTACTCTTTTTCTCTGCGTATTTTTCGGCTGAAACGTCATTTTCATAACCCCGGCACCTCCTCTTAATTATTATACATACAAGTACCTTATCATGTACCAAATTTTGTACCCGATCAAATCTCTTGCCGATCCGAACGGTTATCAGATTCTTCAGGACATATAAAGACATCATCCCAATTATATAGAAATTACGTCTTCACGTCAAGAGTTTCTTTTCTAAAAAATTATTTTGTTTGTAGCGGTCCAGCCTGCGGCTTCCCTGTTACAAAATCCGCCCCTGTTTCAAGTTTGCCTGCGGCAAAGAGGGGCGGATTCATAGCCGTTTGGCTTTATCGGTTGCTGTCTGCGCGGCAAATGCGCAGATACAGACTGAACGATTCCATTTTGTTCCTATATCGAGTATCTTCCTAACTATAATACTATAAAAATCAGTTTTCTCCCTTTACCTTAAAGAGTACCTTTACGATAGCTGCAACAAGAATGCCGGCAACGATCGCCTCGGGAATTCCCTGTACGACAATGACACCCAAAATTACATCATAAAGCCTCTCCACAACCTTATTTGCCGCCGCAGCATAACTCTTTCCGAAAAAGAGATAGATCCCATTCATTACAAGGAATGTATTGGTAAGGGAGCCGGCGATGCCAGCCGCCCAGAGGGCAGCGGTCTGACTTCCTTTTCTTCCGTTCATAAGCTTCATGACAAGAAAATACACATAGTACGCTGCCACACCGATCATCACGCGCGGAACAATTGCGATCACGGCACTCCACATATTTCCGCTGTATCCGCCAATCGTAACGAACGGGCTGAATACAAAGGACGTCACGGATGGCGTTAAAGTCGCCTTTATGAGGCTTGTAAGCCCGAATACCAGACCAAAGTAAGCTCCGTATTTCGGCCCCAGAAGAAGTGCCCCGATGATGACCGGAATATGGATAATCGTCGCATTCATAAAGCCAAGAGGGATGTAGCCCAGAAACGGTACTACTGCCATGGCAATGATGATTGCGGTAAGAATTCCGGCAAATGACATGTCCAATACTTTTTTGTCAACTCTCATATTCATTTTTCCTCCTGCTACTGTTCTTTTTTAAAGATACAATGCAATATAGTCACAAGGCGGATTATACCCGATTCTTTGGAAAACGTCAACGAAAAACTTATTTTATCCCCATTTTGTGGAAAGATTGTGGATAACTTTATGGAAAAGTACTGAAAACTTGTGGATTGCAATATTTTCATTGAAAATTCTGTGGAATTCATGTACAATAGATTTAGATTGGGCTTATGTGCATTTTTGCGTTTTCCGCCACTTCATCCACAGAATTTTCCAGGTTATATACAGGCATATATACAGGTTTAGGAGTACCGATATGTTAGAAAAAATAGTAGACAGCTGGGACGAAATCCTGCTTACCTTAAAGGAAGAACATGATATTACGGATGTATCCTACACGACATGGCTTGTCCCTCTCCGGCCGTTTTCTGTGGACAAGGATGTCCTCACGATCCTGGTCCCTGACGAGGTCTTTATTAAATATGTGAAAAAAAAATATGAATTCCTCATCCAGGTGATGCTTCAGGAGCTTACCGGCGTAAAATTTCAGCTTGTTTTTACATACCAGCCAAAGAAAAAGGAAAACGAAGACCGCCTGATTCAGACCTCCAATACCGCCGTAAGCCAGTTTGCTGTCCAGACTGCCAATCTGAATCCACGCTATACCTTTGATACATTTGTTGTGGGGAAAAATAACAATCTGGCGCATGCAGCTTCCTTAGCTGTCGCAGAATCACCAGGGGAGATTTATAATCCTCTTTTTATTTACGGAGGCGTAGGGCTCGGAAAAACCCATCTGATGCATTCCATCGCCCACTTTATACTAAAAAATAATCCCAAGTCCAAGATCCTCTATGTGACCTCGGAAAAATTTACGAATGAGTTAATTGACGCCATACGAAATAAAAACAACGTTTCCACGACAGAATTCCGCGAAAAATATCGCAACAACGACGTACTCCTGATCGACGATATCCAGTTTATCATCGGTAAGGAAAGCACGCAGGAGGAATTCTTCCATACCTTCAATACACTGTATGAAGCTAAGAAACAAATCATCATCTCCTCCGACCGACCTCCCAAGGAAATCGAAACCCTCGAGGACAGACTCCGCTCCCGTTTTGAATGGGGCCTTACCGTAGATATCCAGCAGCCGGATTACGAGACGCGAATGGCAATTCTCCGTAAAAAAGAAGAACTGGAGGGCTATAACATTGACAATGAAGTAATCAAATACATAGCCTCCAATGTAAAATCCAACATTCGGGAACTGGAAGGAGCCCTCACAAAAATTGTTGCTCTTTCCAAACTCAACAAAAAGGAGATTGACATCGACCTGGCTGAAGAGGCCTTGAAGGACCTTATTTCTCCCAATGCTGCGAGAGAAATCACGCCTCAGCTCATTCTGGAAATCGTGGCAGAACATTTTGGAATCAGCTCTCAGGATCTGACGGGGCAGAAACGGAGCAAGGAATTGGTGTTTCCTAGACAGATCGCCATGTATCTCTGTGATGACATGACAGAAGAATCCTTACAAAATATTGGAAAAAATTTAGGAGGTCGTGACCATACGACCATCATTCATGGAATCCGTAAAATAACCGCCGAATTAAAAACGAACGAGACCCTCAGCAATACCATTGGAATCCTGAAAAAGAAAATCAACCCGCCCCGTTAATTAGTTGTGGAAAAATACCGGGAAAACCTGTTAAAAAAATGTGGAGAATAAACTGCCCTTCAGGTTCTTTTTTAAGCTGTGGATAAACCTTACGTTATCCTTTCCCTTATTTCTACTTTCCCACAACTCTTTTAACAGGGAAAAACGCCTGTTTTACAAGGGGTATCAGGATTATTCACAAATCAACAGCCCCTATTACGAATACTTCTGAAATCTTATATATATATCTTTATTCCGTACAGATTTTACGCAGAAAGGAAGTTATAAACAAATATGAAGCTAACATTTAAAAAAGCAGATCTTTTAAACGGTATTAATATTGTCCTGAAGGCAGTTCCCTCAAAAACGACAATGCCAATTTTAGAATGCATTCTAATCGATGCCTCCGCAGAAGAAATACGCCTGACAGGAAACGATACAGAATTGGGAATCGAGACAAAGGTGGAAGGTACCATCTTAGAAAACGGAAAGATTGCTCTCGATGCAAAGCTGTTTTCTGAAATTATCCGTAAGCTGGCAGATTCAGAATCACCAATTACAATCGAAACCGATGAGAGGCTGAATACAGTGATTTCCTGCGAAAAGTCTGTTTTCAAGATTCAGGGAAAAGATGGGGAGGAGTTTTCCTGCCTTCCCTTTATTGAAAGAGAGCGTTATATCTGCCTGTCTCAGTTTACCTTAAAAGAAGTAATACGCCAGACCATCTTCTCAATCTCGGTCAATGACAGCAATAAAATGATGACGGGTGAGCTGTTTGAAATCCATGAAAATGAATTGCGGGTCGCATCCTTAGACGGCCATCGCATGTCCATCCGTAAGATCCTCTTAAAGGACAGTTATGAGACCATGAAGGTGATTGTTCCGGGAAAGACTCTGAATGAAATCAGCAAAATTTTAACAGGAGATAATGAAAAAGAGGTCTTGATCTTCTTCGGTTCCAATCATATCCTGTTTGAGTTTGATGATACGCTCGTGGTTTCCCGTCTGATCGAAGGAGAGTATTTTAAAATTGACCAGATGATCTCCAACGATTATGCAACCAAGCTTTCCATCAATAAAAAAGAATTTCTTGATGCCATCGAGCGGGCCAGCATTTTGATCCGGGAAAATGATAAAAAACCGATCATTTTAAATATTCAGGAGTCGGTGATGGAAATCCGGCTGAACTCCAGCTTCGGTACGATGAACGATCAGATCCTGATCCATAAAAACGGCCAGGATCTGATGATCGGCTTTAATCCAAAATTCCTGATTGATGCGCTTCGTATCATTGACCAGGAAGAAGTTGAATTGTATATGATGAATGCAAAATCTCCTTGTTTTATCAAGGATGCAGAGGAAAGCTATATTTATTTGATTCTTCCGGTTAATTTTAACGCCGCTTCTGTCTAAAAAGGAGAAAAATGGAAAAAATTCATTTAAATGATACGTTTATCAAGCTGGGCCAGGCATTAAAGCTTTCCGGATTCGTGGAGTCCGGCGTGGACGCCAAATATGCGATCCAGGAGGGGCTTGTATCGGTCAACGGTACTGTAGAGTATCAGAGGGGCAAAAAGCTCTATCCCGGCGATATGGTATCCTATAAGAAAAAGACCTTTCAAATAGAAAAGTAGGGTCATGATTCCATGTTCATTGAATCAATTGAGCTTTTAAATTACAGAAATTATGATACGTTACATATGAATTTCCATGAGGGGACGAATGTCCTTTACGGTGATAACGCCCAGGGAAAAACCAATATCCTGGAGGCAATTTACGTATGCAGTACGACAAAGTCTCACAGAGGAAGCAAAGACAGAGAAATCGTACGGTTTGGCCAGGATGAATCCCATATTAAGATGCTGATAAAAAAAGACGGGATTTTGTACCGGATTGATATGCATTTAAAGAAAAACAGGCCGAAGGGAATTGCCGTCAACGGTGTTCCGATCCGAAAGGCAAGCGAGCTGTTTGGGATCGTAAATGTGATTTTTTTTTCACCGGAGGATCTGAATCTCATAAAAAACGGTCCCGCAGAGAGAAGACGTTTTGTGGATTTGGAACTGTGCCAGCTTGACAGGCTGTATGTTCATAATCTGGTTCAGTACAATCGTGTCGTAATCCAGAGGAACCGGCTTCTGAAGGAAATGGATGGTAAACCGTCTCTTTTAGAAACACTGCCGGTCTGGGATGAGCAGCTCATGAGATATGGGAAAGAGCTGATCCGGATCAGGGCTTCTTTTATTAAGAGCTTAAACGACCTGCTTCATGAGATCCATTTTCATCTTTCCGGTGAAAGAGAAGATTTGTCTATCTGGTATGAACCGAATGTACAGATAGAAAGCTTTGAGGAGAGCCTGGCAAAAAACAGGTCTCAGGAGCTGCGTCAGAGACTAACACTTACGGGTCCCCATCGGGATGACCTGAATTTTATTATAAACGGGACAGATATTCGAAAGTTCGGCTCGCAGGGTCAGCAGAGGACCGCGGCGCTTTCTTTAAAGCTTGCGGAAATCGAACTGGTAAAAAAAACAGTGAAGGATTACCCGATCCTTCTTTTAGATGATGTCCTCTCGGAGCTTGACAGCAAGAGACAGGAGCATCTTCTTTCGGAAATCAACCGGATTCAGACCGTGATTACCTGTACGGGTCTTGATGAATTTGTAAACAGCAGGTTTCAGATGGATCGTATCTTTCAGATCGTTGACGGAACCGTGGAGAGTGTCAGGTAGAGTTATCTGCCTAAAGGAGGAGCTTTATGAGTGCAGAATACGGAGCGGATCAAATTCAGATTCTCGAAGGACTGGAGGCTGTCAGAAAGCGGCCAGGCATGTATATTGGAAGCACTTCTTCGAGAGGGCTTCATCATCTTGTATATGAAATTGTAGATAATTCCGTTGACGAGGCGTTGGCGGGCTACTGCAGCAGCATTGATGTTCAGATCAATGAGGATAATTCCATCACGATTACAGACGACGGCCGTGGGATTCCGGTCGGAGTACAAAAAAAGGCGGGAATCCCTGCGGTTGAGGTTGTCTTCACGATTCTGCATGCCGGTGGTAAATTCGGCGGTGGGGGATATAAGGTATCAGGCGGCCTCCATGGAGTCGGAGCGTCGGTCGTCAACGCTCTTTCGGAGTGGCTTGAGGTCGAGGTCTGTACAGATGGAAAAATTTACAGACAGCGTTACGAGCGTGGAAAAACCGTTTATGAACTGAAGATAGTCGGAGAATGTCCGGCAGATAAACATGGAACAAAGGTTCATTTTCTCCCGGACAAACAGATTTTTGAGGAAACGGTTTACGACTATGATACATTAAAGATCAGACTCCGTGAAACGGCCTTTTTGACAAAAAATTTAAAAATTACGCTCCGTGATGTCCGTGAGGAAAAGAGGGAAAAGACCTTCCATTATGAGGGAGGAATAAAGGAATTTGTGACCTACTTAAACCGCAGCAATGTAGCGCTTTATAATCAGGTGATCTACTGTGAGGGAAAGAAGGACGGTGTGCTTGTGGAGGTCGCCATGCAGCACAACGATTCTTATACGGAGAATATCTACAGCTTTGTCAACAACATTAACACGCCAGAGGGTGGGACACATCTGACAGGATTTAAAAATGCACTGACAAAGACATTAAACGATTACGGAAGAAAGAATAAGATTTTAAAAGAAAATGAACCTGCCTTGTCCGGTGAGGATATCCGGGAAGGTCTGACGGCAATCATCAGCGTGAAGATCGAGGAGCCGCAGTTTGAGGGGCAGACAAAGCAAAAGCTGGGAAACAGCGAGGCCAGAGGAGCAGTCGATGGAATTTTAAGCGAACAGCTCACATATTTTCTTGAACAGAATCCGGCGACGGCCAAGGCTATCGTTGAAAAGTCTGTTCTTGCCCAGCGCGCCCGGGCGGCGGCAAGAAAGGCTAGGGATCTGACAAGAAGAAAAACCGTTCTGGATGGGCTTTCACTGCCGGGGAAGCTTTCGGATTGCTCCAGCAAGCACCCGGAGGAATGTGAAATTTATATCGTTGAGGGAAATTCTGCAGGCGGCTCGGCAAAGGATGCAAGAAACAAGAGCACGCAGGCAATTCTGCCTCTGCGCGGAAAAATCTTAAATGTTGAGAAGGCAAGGCTTGACCGAATTTATGGAAACGCCGAGATCCGATCCATGATTACGGCATTTGGAACCGGAATCCATGAAGATTTTGATATAACAAAACTGCGTTACCATAAGATCATTATCATGACGGATGCCGATGTGGATGGAGCCCATATCAGCACATTGCTTCTTACCTTTATCTACCGGTTTATGCCGGAGTTAATCAAGCAGGGGTATGTCTATCTGGCACAGCCGCCGCTTTATAAGATAGAGAAAAACAAACGGATCTGGTATGCCTACAGCGACGAGGAGCTGAACGGGATTCTAAAGGAAATCGGCCGTGACCAGAATAATAAGATCCAGCGCTATAAGGGACTTGGAGAGATGGATGCAGAGCAGCTATGGGAGACAACGATGGATCCGGAGCGCCGGATACTCTTGCGTGTTACAATGAACGAAGAAATGACTTCCGAAATAGATTTAACCTTTACGACCCTGATGGGGGATCAGGTAGAACCCCGGCGTGAATTTATTGAACTCAATGCAAAATACGGAACACTGGATATTTAATGTGGAATCACGTATGTTCTTTGACGGCATGGAAAGGGTGAGAAAAGAAAGATGGAACCGAATATCTTTGATAAGATTCATGATGTTGATCTGAAAAAAACGATGGAAAAATCGTACATCGACTATGCGATGAGCGTAATCGCTGCCAGGGCGCTTCCTGATGTAAGGGATGGCCTGAAGCCGGTTCAAAGGCGTGTCCTCTATTCAATGGCAGAGTTAAATAACGGCCCTGACAAGCCTCATAGAAAAAGTGCCCGTATCGTCGGTGATACGATGGGTAAATATCATCCGCATGGAGATTCTTCCATTTATGGTGCCCTGGTCAATATGGCACAGAAATGGTCGATGCGCTATATGCTCGTAGACGGCCATGGAAATTTTGGTTCTGTCGACGGAGACGAGGCCGCAGCCATGCGTTATACAGAGGCCAGGCTCAGTAAGATTTCCGTTGAGATGCTGGCGGATATTTATAAGGATACCGTTGATTTTGTACCGAACTTCGATGAAACAGAAAAAGAACCGGTGGTTCTTCCCTCTCGTTTTCCGAATCTTCTTGTAAACGGAGGCACCGGCATCGCTGTCGGGATGGCGACCAATATTCCTCCTCATAATTTAAGAGAGGTAGTAGAGGCTGTCATAAAAATTATTGACAATCAGGTGGAGGAAGACCGCCAGACTGCGATCGAAGAAATTTTAAGGATCATAAAGGGACCGGATTTTCCTACCGGAGCCGAGATCCTTGGAACACATGGAATCGAGGAGGCGTACAGGACCGGTCGCGGAAAGATCAAGGTACGTGCGATTACCAATATCGAGACGATGCCAAATGGCAAAAGCCACATCATTGTGACTGAGCTTCCCTATCTGGTTAATAAGGCGCGCCTGATCGAAAAAATAGCTGAGCTCGTAAAAACGAAAAAGATAGATGGGATTACGGCCATCACAGATGAATCCAACCGTGAAGGGCTGCGCATTAACATCGAACTGCGCAAGGATGTAAATGCCAATGTCATTTTAAACCAGCTTTTAAAGCACACACAGCTCCAGGATTCCTTCGGCGTGATTATGCTGTCACTCGTCAAAAATGAGCCGAAGATATTAAATATTCTGCAGATACTGGAATATTATCTGGATCATCAGAAAAATGTGGTAACACGCCGGACAAAGTATGACTTAAATAAGGCAGAAGAACGTGCCCATATTTTAGAGGGCCTTTTAAAGGCATTGGATCACATTGATGAGGTAATCCGGATCATCCGCGGTGCTGCCAATCCTGCAGATGCCAAGGCCCAGCTGATCGAACGATTCCAGTTGTCGGATGCACAGGCCCAGGCAATCATTGACATGCGTCTGCGTGCCCTGACCGGTCTGGAACGGGAAAAGATCGAGAATGAGTATAAGGAGCTGGAGGCAAAAATCGCAGAGTTTAAGGCAATTCTTGCGGATGAAAAAAAGCTGTTAGGCGTTATCAAAAAAGAAATTCAGACAGTCTCCGATAAATATGGGGACGATAGAAGAACGAAGATCGGGTTCGACGACGATGTATCGGTGGAAGATCTGATTCCGGATGACGATGCAGTGATCGCGATGACAAATCTTGGATATATCAAGCGGATGTCCGTAGATAATTTCAAGAGTCAGAATCGTGGCGGCAAAGGGATTAAGGGGATGCAGACCATAGAGGAGGATTTCATAGAAGATCTTCTGATGACGACAAATCACCACTATGTAATGTTTTTCACGAATACAGGGCGCTGTTATCGTTTAAAGGCATATGAGATTCCGGAGGCCGGACGGACGGCAAGAGGGACGGCGATCGTAAATCTTTTACAGCTTCAGCCTGGAGAAAAAATTACAGCCATCATACCGATGAAAGAAATTGACAACGAAAAATATCTTTTCATGGCAACAAAGGGAGGTATGGTTAAGAAGACCCGTATGTACGAATATACGAATATGCGCAAGACTGGTCTTCAGGCAATTCTTTTAAGGGAAGGCGACGAACTGATCGAGGTAAAGGTGACGGATGATACCGAGAATATTTTCCTTGCGACAAAATTTGGCATGGCGATCCGGTTTATGGAAACAGATGTGCGTATTACCGGCCGCGTATCCTACGGTGTGATCGGCATGAAATTGGAGCCCGGTGACGAAGTGATCGGGATGCAGATGGAAAGCCAGGGTGAGATGATGCTCGTCGCTTCAGAGAACGGATATGGGAAACGAACCTTTATTTCTGAATTTAAACGGCAAAACCGCAGTGGAAAGGGTCTTTTATGCTATCATGTAACCGGAAAAACAGGAAATCTGATCGGTATGAAGCTTGTTGATGATGACAGAGATATTATGTTGATTACAAACGAGGGCATTCTGATTCGTATCAGTGTCTCGGATATTTCTGTTATCGGAAGAAATACGTCAGGAGTAAAGCTCATGAATATTGATGCAGACTCCAATATCCGCGTAGCAACAATAGCAAAGGTAAAAGAAAGCGGCAAAGCAGACGAAGAAGCAGAAGTGGTAGAAGAATAGAAAAGGTTTGTGGAAAACCGCAGCAGATTTTCATATTTCTGTGGAAATTCGATGCGGTTTTCCTTATAAAACAGAAAGAGGGCGCGTATGAGAAACATTTTGGCAGAGGAGATCACAAAAGCCATTAAGGAAATGTGCATCGAAGCAAATCATTTTCTTTCAGAGGATATGAAATGTGTCCTAAAAGAAGCCGTATCCAAAGAAAGGAAACCGGTCGGAAAGAAAATTCTTCAACAATTGGAAGAAAATCTAAAAATTGCCGGCGACGATATGATTCCGATTTGCCAGGATACGGGCATGGCCGTAGTTTTTATAAAGATCGGCCAGGATGTACATATAGAAAACGGAAGCCTGACAGAGGCAGTCAATGAGGGGGTCCGTCAAGGCTATGCAGAAGGATTTTTACGGAAATCCGTGGTTCGTGATCCGGTAGAGCGGGAAAATACAAAGGATAATACGCCGGCGGTTATTCATTATGAAATCGTGGATGGAGACCACGTAGATCTTACCTTGGCTCCAAAAGGCTTTGGAAGTGAAAATATGAGCCGCATTTTTATGCTGAAGCCTGCGGATGGCCTGGAAGGGATCAAAAAAGCAATTTTAACCGCCGTTCAGGATGCAGGGCCGAATGCGTGTCCTCCGATGGTAGTCGGCGTTGGAATTGGCGGGACGTTTGAAAAATGTGCGTTGATGGCAAAGCACGCTCTTACAAGAAACGCAAAGGAATCATCCCCAATTCCATATGTAAGGGAACTGGAAAAAGAAATGCTTGAAACAATCAATCAACTGGGAATCGGTCCTGCGGGCCTTGGAGGAAGCACAACGGCTTTTGCAGTAAATATCGAAACGTATCCGACGCATATCGCCGGCCTGCCGGTGGCAGTCAATATTTGCTGTCATGTGAATCGTCATACACATCGGGTTCTTTGATACGTGATTTTATGGAGGAAAAGGATGGAGAAAGTAATACAGGTTCCAATTAAAAGAGAAGATGCAGAAAATCTGCAGGCGGGCGATTATGTCTATCTGACAGGGGTCATTTATACAGCGAGGGATGCGGCGCACAAACGGATGCAGGAGGCTTTGGAACGTAGCGAATCACTTCCTTTCGATATGAAAGGAAATGTTATTTATTATATGGGACCCTCTCCGGCAAGAGAGGGACGTCAGATCGGTTCTGCGGGTCCGACAACTGCAAGCCGGATGGATCCATATACACCGAGGCTTCTGGATCTTGGGCTCGGTGCTATGATCGGAAAGGGAAAGAGAAGCCAGGCGGTCATTGATGCGATTGTAAGAAACAAGGCCGTTTATTTTGCAGCAGTCGGAGGGGCAGGGGCTCTGCTTTCCAAACAGATTGTAAGCTCTGAGGTGATTGCGTATGACGATTTGGGTACGGAGGCAGTTCGGAAGCTTGAGGTTAAGGATTTTCCGGTTATTGTGGTAATTGATTCTCAGGGAAATAATCTTTATGAAATGGTGATGAAGGGGTGATGGAGAAAGGTCCGCAGAAAAAGGAGGAAGGCAGGGTGATGGATTTGTTACAAAAAGTATGAAAAATCGGACAAAAACCTGTTGACAAAATGATCTTTCCCTTGTATAATATCTCATGCATCTAATGTTTTAGAAAAATTTAATTATTTTCTTTAACTGCGGCAGCGAGGAGAAATACTCAAGAGGCCGAAGAGGCGCCCCTGCTAAGGGTGTAGGTCGGGAAACCGGCGCGAGGGTTCAAATCCCTCTTTCTCCGCTCATCAGATTTCGAAATTTTGAAAAGAAAATCGAAAAAAGATGAAAAAACCTGTTGACAAATGAGTAATAATATGGTATTCTATCAAAGTTGCCGCTCACAAGAGTGAGAGAGTCAACAGAGCACCTTGAGAACTGAACAGTATGTAAAACCCTGAAAATTCTTATTAAGAAATGGCCGATAGGGTAGAGGCCATGGATGAGAACATTCAGAACAAAAACCTAAAACAACAGTA
>CAJTEE010000005.1 GCA_910575275.1 Lachnospiraceae bacterium
ACACAAATCTGGAACGACAAAACCATTGGAATCTATGGTTTGTGTTCTGCACGGATTGTGACAAAACGACAAAATAAGGCGTTTCGGGGGTTTGGGTTTCAAATTACTATATGGCATTTTTTAACAGCGCAGTAAACGTATTGCAGACACTTGTTATCGCATTGGGCGCAGGTCTGGGCGTATGGGGCGTTATCAATCTCTTAGAGGGTTACGGCAACGACAATCCGGGGGCGAATGCTCATGTACGGTAAAGAAGCAAGCAACCAAAAACAAGAGATAGACCGCCAGCACCACACTATTCCGAACCAAAGAAAGCAAAGACCAAAAGACAAGCATTATGGAAATGTGCATAACAGGCTATTCCGTCATGGATAACTCTATTCACAGTACATGGAAAAGCGAAAGAGCCGCTTTCCCACGTACTGCAAACAAAGTTACCCACAACTCCATAAGACAGCCAGTTATACACATTCCCACAATGCCGACTGCTGCGGAATCCCTCTCATTCCTGTATTGACAAAGAATTGATAAATATTATTTTTCAGAAGATTGTAATTGCCTTTCAAGAATGGCTTGTTCCTCACCCCATTTTTTTAACTCTTGTAATGCCGGAACTAATTTCAATCCCGCTTGTGTTAAACCGTATTCGACATGAGGGGGAATTTCCGAATATTGAATACGAGTAACTAAACCATGTGCTTCTAATTCTTGTAGTGAGCGTGTCAACATAATGTTCGTAACACCATGAACTTGCCTTTTTAATTCATTGTAACGTATATTTCCATAAGACAATTTCCATAAAATTGGTAATTTCCAACGACCACTAAGAATATTAAGCGCACTTACAATTTCACAAGAGCCATCATACAAACTATCATCTCTCATTTTACCACCACCATTCAGGGCACAAAAATGTGCGTACTTGTATTTTTGTATCTTAGAGCTATACTGAAATTATAACAAATATTCTTTGAATGTAAATAGAAAGGGAACTCTTATGAAAGCAATAGCAATTAACGGAAGCCCAAGAAAGAACTGGAATACAGCTAATCTCCTAAAGAAATCTCTTGAAGGGGCAGCGTCTATCGGAGCAGAAACAGAATTGATTCATCTTTATGATTTGGATTTTAAAGGTTGTAGTAGCTGCTTTGCTTGTAAAAAAATAGAAAGCAACCTTAATGGATATTGTGTGATGAAAGACAATTTGACAGACGTGTTAAAGACGATATTATCGAGTGATATTTTGATAATGGGTTCTCCAATTTATTTAGGTAATATTACGGGGGAAATGAAATCATTTATGGAACGTTTGATATTCGCAAATCTTTCTTATGATTCAGCAGAACGTACAAATTTTATGGGTGTAATACATTCTGGTTTTATTTATACTATGGGATTGCCACATGAAATGATTGAATCGTTTGGTTATAAATATATTTTTGAAAACAACAAAAGTTATCTACAGCTTTTAAATGGAATTTCTGAATATATTATTTCGGCAGATTGTTACCAATTTAATGATTATTCAAAGTACGCAGCATCAAATTTTAGTGAGGAACATAAAGCAGAAATTAGAGAAAAGCAATTCCCAATAGATTGTCAAAATGCCTTTAAATTGGGGGAGAAATTAGCATTATATGTAAGTAATCAAAGCATAACAAACTAAAAGGTTGTTCCTCACTTATAGTAAAAAGGTTAAGTGTTTTTTTCGTGTTTTTGATATGAATGGTATGTTTTACCCCAATCACATAGCTGCGCCAAAATTGGTTTAAGAGTAGCCCCTAATTCACTTAATGAGTATTCAACTTTCGGTGGGATTTCCGGGAACACTTTTCGGATAATAATTCCCTGTTCCTCTAATTCCCGAAGCTGCTGCGTCAATGTTTTTGTAGTGATATTACCCAAAAGACGCTGTAATTCATTAAATCGGATTGTTCCGCTTGATAAATGCCATAATATTTTCAGCTTCCATTTTCCGCTTAATATGTTTAGCCCGACCTCAACAGGGCATTGTTTGTCAACTGCTTGTGATTTAGCCATAATTTTTTATTCCTTTCAACAGTGTCAAAAAAGATACTTTATATCAAAAAAGTGCGTACTTAACTTTACACTTTGGTAGTGCTACTCTTATTATATCAAACGTGTCAAGGAGGCGTAAATATGGTTATTGACAGTCACGAACACATCATGTTTCCAACAAAAATACAGCTGGATAGAATGGACGCTGCCGGAGTAGATAAGGCAATTTTATTTTGCTCTGCCCCGCACCCCGAAAAAGCAGGTAATCTGAATGAACTTGAAACAGAAATGAACGCATTATACAAAATACTTGCCGGAGCAAACAAAAAAGAAGATAACATGAAACGATTAGAAAAAAATATTTCAGAAATCACTACGACAGTAAACGAATATCCTAACCGTTTTTGGGGCTTTGGTTCTGTTCCGTTGGGATTGGGCTTAGAAGAAACACAAAATTGGATAGATTCGCAAATCATAGCTCATTCTTTGTGTGGTATAGGCGAATTTACTCCCGGCAATGAGCAGCAGATTTTGCAGTTAGACGTAGTATTTCAAGCGATAAGAAATACAAGGATATATCCTGTTTGGGTACATACATTTAATCCTGTTACATTGAACGGTATTCGGTTGCTAATGCAATTATGTGAAAAGTACCCGGAAGTGCCTGTTATCTTCGGGCATTTAGGCGGTTCTAACTGGATAGATGTGATTAAGTTTGCAAAGGAACATGATAATATCTATTTAGACCTTTCAGCGGCTTTTGCTTCTATCGCTACAAAAATGGCATTAGTTGAGTTGCCGGAAAAATGTCTGTACAGTTCCGACGCTCCTTATGGAGAGCCGTATTTATATAAGCAGCTTGTTGAATTTGTAAGCCCCAGTCAATCAATAGCAAAAATGGCATTGGGTGAAAATATTTTAAGATTGCTGGATAGCATGAATTTAATTTAAACATACCCATTCCATAAATAGTAACCCGTCAACAATGTTTCCTTTTGGGAGGAAAGGAGGAATTTTCTATGCCTTGCACAGAAGCATACAAAGAACACATCATGTATACTTTCAACGGCTTTTGCAAGACTGTCATACGCTATGCAGCACTCAACGCATGGCGTGACAGGAGCAGACGGCGGCAAAAAGAAATATCCCTTGAATACCTCACAGAAGAAAAATTTTACCCTTTAGGCACAACAGACAAATATTTTGAAGCACCCTATGAAGAATACCCTATAACGATATGCGGTCAGACAGTTATCCTCACCAACGGGGAACTTGCCGCCGCCCTGTTATCCCTGCCGGAGAGAAACCGGGAAATCATATTTCTTTACTTTTTTGGGGATTACACACAGCGGGAAATCGGGGAAATGTACGGACGCTGCCGGAGTACGACTGGGTATCAAATCCGCAGGACATTACGGCTCCTGCAAAGGAAAATGGAGGTGCTTTCACATGGGGAATCCAAACCTTTTGCCCTATGAAACGATTGTCCGGGCAACCAGCGGCGAGCCGGAAGCCGTGGACGAGGTTTTACGGCATTACAGCAAGCGTATCCGAATCGCCGCCATTGAAAACGGGCATATCGACAGGGATACCGAGGACATCATAAAACAGCGGCTTGTTGCTGCCCTGTTCAAGTTCCGTTTTGACACAAAAGAATAAATATTATATACTATAAATGAGCAAATCTGAAAAATATACAAAAATGCTTTGGTTTATCCTAACCGTTGCATGAGGTTCAAAGGTCAAAACTAGTTTTTTGTTTATAGCGAGAGAACAGCGACTACTTTTTGAGTGGTTCTGTATGAAGAAAACTATTAAGAGGTTGGGGGTGCGGAAATATGCAGGAAAGAGAAAAAATAATTCGTTTATGGTTTGATATGTGGTTGCGCCAAGAAGATTTAGGCATAGATGATATTTTTATAGATGATGTTATCTATACTGAAAGCTGGTGTCCCAAATACGAAAACCGGGCAACGGTAAAACATTGGTTTAAAGAGTGGAATACTCGTGGCAAAGTCCTTATATGGGAAATAAAACAGTTCTTTCATAAAGATAACCAAACCATTGTGGAATGGTATTTCAAAAATGAAATGAACACTGGAAGTATAGAGGAATTTGACGGAGTATCACTTGTTGAATGGACAAGCAATAACAAAATAAAATCTTTAAAAGAGTTTGGCTGTAATCTAAATACCTACAATCCATATCAAAACAGTGATGTGCCACAATTTAAGGCTGAAAAGGCTAATTGGTTTTGAAAACAATTCATGTTTGAACAACTAAATAACAGCTACACATTGAAGCAGGAAATCAAAAAAGGTTTCCTGTTTTTTTGCGCCCATTTTTGGCATTTTGAGAAATCGCCAGTATTATACCGTGCAAAGGGGATAAAAAGAAATTTCTTAAAATTCCCGCCTATTCCGGCTTGTGTGGTTTTGTAAGGAATAAAGAGAAATTTCCGCAAATCACCATCATTTTTGCTTTGCGTGGTGTTGTAGGTAGTAGGGGGAGAAATATTTCCGCAGCTTTGGCAAAATCCCCGCTTGCGGCACTAAAGGTATTGAGGGAAGCCAGCACAGAGGAAGCCGCCACTTTCTTAGAGCAAGATTCTACCACAGTACCAAATTTCGCCTACCGGCTCATTTTGTCCTGCGGGAATCTTGTTGGGGTTGCCACCCCAAGCCCGCCTTTTGCGGCTTGCGCCGCTTGAAAAAATCCCCCCATGAAAGGAGGTTCACAGCCATGAAAAGATACAACACGCCCCACCGCCACCGGGTAATCAAAACACGCTTGACCGAGGAAGAATACGCCGAGTTTTCCGAGCGTGTCACCCTCTGCAAAATGAGCCAGTCCGAGTTTATCCGGCAAGCCCTTACCAAGTCAAGAATACAGCCTGTTATCACCGTTTCCCCGGTCAATGATGAATTGTTATCTGCCGTTGGGAAACTCACAGCCGAGTACGGGAAAATCGGCAGCAACTTGAATCAGATTGCCCGCTGTCTGAACGAATACGGCGCACCTTATAATACCCTCTCCAATGAGGTACGAGCCGCCCTGTCCGGGCTTTCCGCCTTAAAGTTTGAAGTCTTGCAGAAAGTAGGTGAAGCCGTTGGCAACATTCAAACATATCAGCTCTAAAAATGCCGATTATGGAGCTGCCGAACAGTACCTAACCTTTGAGCATGACGAGTTTACCATGAAGCCCACACTGGACGGAAACGGGCGGCTTCTCCCCCGTGACGATTACCGCATATCTTCCCTTAATTGCGGTGATGAAGATTTTGCAATCGCCTGTATGCGCTCCAATCTGAAATACGGCAAGAACCAGAAACGGGAGGACGTAAAGAGCCACCACTATATTATTTCCTTTGACCCCCGTGACGCACCAGACAACGGCTTGACCGTAGACCGGGCGCAAGCGTTGGGCGAGCAGTTCTGTAAAGAGCATTTTCCCGGACATCAAGCGTTGGTATGCACCCACCCAGACGGGCATAACCACAGCGGCAACATTCATGTGCATATCGTAATCAATTCTTTGCGGATTGCCGAAGTGCCGCTATTGCCCTACATGGAAAGACCAGCCGACACAAGGGAGGGCTGCAAGCACCGCTGTACAGACGCAGCTATGGAATACTTCAAAGCGGAAGTTATGGAGATGTGCCACCGGGAAAACCTCTATCAGATTGACTTGCTGAACGGGAGCAAGAACCGCATTACCGAGCGTGAGTATTGGGCGAAGCGGAAAGGACAAGCCGCACTGGATAAAGAGAACGCTTCCCAAGCCGCCACAGGAGAGCCGCCCAAGCAAACCAAGTTTGAAACCGACAAGGAGAAGCTACGGCGCACAATCCGCACCGCCCTGTCCTTTGCCGTTTCCTTTGAGGATTTTTCCGGGAAGCTGCTACAACAGGGCGTGACCGTCAAGGAGAGCCGGGGGAGATTGTCCTATCTCACGCCGGACAGGACGAAGCCAATCACAGCCCGGAAATTAGGTGATGATTTTGAACGTGCCGCCATACTGGAAGCACTCACCATAAACGCACAGAACGCCGCCAGAGCCGCCGAAAAGCCCCTACCCCAACAGGAATACCCCCGGAGCATAAAAGACCGCTTACAGCGCAACAAAGCCGCTATAACCTCCCCGAAACAAGACAGCGTACAGCGCATGGTAGACATAGCCGCCAAGAAAGCCGAGGGCAAGGGGCGAGGCTATGAAAAGTGGGCGACCTTGCACAACTTGAAGCAAATGGCGGCTACCGTGAGCATTTACGAGGAATCCGGCTTTTCTTCCCCGGAGGAACTGGAAGCCGCCCTTGCCGCCGCCAGTGCCGGATTGCATGAAACCACCGGGAAACTGAAAGCCGTGGAAAGCACCTTGCGGGAGAAAAAGGACTTGCAGAAACAGCTATTGGCGTACATCAAGACCAAGCCAGCCCGTGACGGATTGCGGGCGCAGAAAACGGAGAAAGCCCGGAGAGCCTACCGGGAGCAGCACGAAAGCGAGTTTATCATTTCCGAATCTGCCGCCCGGTATTTCAAGGCACAGGGAATCTCCAAACTGCCAGCGTCCAAAACATTACAGACCGAGATTGAGCAGCTTACCAAAGAGAAAAACGCCCTTTACAACGAGTACCGGGAGAAGAAAGAGAACGTCCGGGAATTGCAGACCGTGAAAAGCAATCTTGACAAAATCTTACGCCGTGAGCCGGAACGGGGAAAGGGGCAGGAAAATGAACGGTAAACGCCCCTATATGGACTACCCACAGTACAGAGCCGCCCGCCGCCTTGTACATGAGTGCTGCAACTATGATAACGGCAACTGTATCTTGCTGGATAACGGCGAGCCTTGCGTATGCGTCCAGAGTATCAGCTATTCCCTTATGTGCCGCTGGTTCACTGCCGCCGTGCTGCCGCTGGACGGGAAACTGGAAGCCGCCCTACTCCACCGGGCAGACAGGAAACGCTGTACCGAGTGCGGCGGGTATTTTCTCCCCAAGTCAAACCGTGGGAAATACTGCCCGGATTGCGCCGGACGCATGAAAAGAATCAAAGCCGCACAGCGCAAGCGGAAACAGAGGGATAAATGTCACGCTTTAGGATATTCCAAACCCCCGTAAATCAAGGCTTTTTTGACCGCCCTCAACAGGTAGCCGATAATTTATCCTTTACCCCCGAAAATGCCGTTTTAACTGCGTAACAGGAAGCCACAGACAGGAGGTGAGAACCATAACCGAATACATCACAGCCGACACCATATTGCCCCGTTTTCTGCCCTATCCCTATTTTCTGCTGAAAATGGACTTGTCGCATACTGCAAGGCTGCTCTATGGGCTGCTTCTTGACCGTTCCACCCTCTCACAGAAGAACGGCTGGCAGGACAGCGAGGGCAGGACGTATATTGTCTACCCCGTTTCGGAGATAACGGAAATGCTGGATAAAGGCAGCACCGCCATAAAAAGCGCACTGAACGAGCTGGACGCTGCCGGGCTTCTGGTGAGGGAACGCCGGGGCTTCTCCGCACCCAACCGCCTTTATGTGAAAATACCGCAAATGCCAGTGGTACAGTTTTCCGACCATATGACAGCCATACAGCCGGAAAACCGACCCTCTGATAGCCGGAAAAGCGACCCTCATAAGGACGGAAAACCGACCTTTGCGTTGGACGGAAAACCGACCCCTAACCAACTTACTATAAACCAACTAAAAGAGAACCAACGAAAAGGAGTGAGTGGGGAGCAGCCCGCACCCTTTGGCAGATATAAAAACCTTTTCCTCTCCGAATCCGAGTATGCGGAGCTGAAAGGGGAATACCCGGACAGGCTGGAACGGTTCATTGAGGAATTGAGCGAGTTCATAGCCGCCTATGGGAAAGTGTACGCCAACCATGCCGCCGCTGTCCGTATGTGGGCAAGACGTGACAGGAAAGGCACAGGAAAGAAAGGAATCCCCGATTATTCCTACAAAGAGGGCGAGAGCCTTTGACCACATAAATACAACGCCCCGTAAACAGGGCGTAAAAGACCATGAACAAGGAGGACGATTTTATGAGCGATTATGATAACGCCATTTTCCGGCTTGCCACGGCACAGGAAGCAGAGCCGGAGGACTACACCGGGGAGGACGGGCTTTTATATTGCGGGAGCTGCCGCCAGCCCAAAGAAGCCTACTTCCCGGAGGGCAAAACCTTTTTCGGACGTGACCGCCACCCGAAAGAATGTGACTGCCAGCGAAAACGCCGGGAAACGCTGGAAGCCAGCCACCGGGAATACAAGCACCGGGAGGAAGTGGAACGGCTGAAACGGACAGGCTTCACCGACCCGGCTATGCGGGAATGGACGTTTGAAAACGACAACGGGAAATGCCCCCAAATGCACAAAGCCCATGCTTATGTAGAGTGTTGGGAGGAAATGAAAGCCGGGAATATCGGCTATCTGTTATGGGGCATGGTAGGCACAGGCAAAAGTTATTTCGCCGGGTGTATCGCCAACGCCCTTATGGAGAAAGAAGTTTCCGTGTGCATGACAAACTTTGCCCTTATCCTCAATGACCTTGCCGCCAGCTACAAGGACAGGAACGAATACATAGCCCGCCTTTGCAGCTTCCCTCTGCTTATCCTTGACGATTTCGGCATGGAGCGTGGCACAGAATACGGGCTTGAACAGGTTTACAACGTGATTGACAGCAGATACCGAAGCGGCAAGCCCTTAATCGTGACAACAAACTTGACGTTGGAGGAATTGCAGAACCCAGAGGACACCGCCCATGCCCGGATATATGACCGCCTTACGGAAATGTGTACCCCCGTCCGCATTACCGGGGAGAATTTCAGAAAAGCCAGAGCAAGGGAAAAAATGGAACAGCTTAAAAAGCTGCTGAACAGAAAGGAGAGCCTATGACCGACACCCCCAACAGAAGCACCGCCACTATCGCCCGCCGCCCGGATTGCGTGACAGAAGTACGCCGGGGGAACACCGTCCTTGTGGTTTCCGGCTATTTCAAACAAGGCACTACCGCCACCGCCGCCGACAAGATGATGAAAGTGCTGGAAGCCGAAAGCGCAGCCGGACACAAGCCGATTTACAGCGCATGACAACCCGCAGATAAAAACCGTCATTTTGACGGGCGGTAAAGAAGCAAAAAATACTGTACAGACAGCCGCCCCATGTGGTATGATAAACCTACGGAATAGTGGGGCTGGCTGTCGGAAACGGAGGACATTATGCCAAGACAGACCACCCAAAAACTCATTACCGCCCTTTATCCGAGATTGTCGCACGAGGACACGCTCCAAGGCGAATCCAACTCCATAAGCAACCAGAAGCGGATTCTGGAAGCCTACGCAAAACAGAACGGCTTTTCCAACCTCAAATGGTACACGGACGACGGATTCTCCGGGGCAAATTTCCAAAGACCCGGCTTCCAGTCCATGCTTGCCGACATTGAAGCGGGGCTTGTGGGAACGGTTATCGTAAAGGATATGTCACGGTTAGGGCGGAACTACTTACAAGTGGGAATGTACACGGAAATGATTTTCCCACAGAACGGCGTCCGTTTCATTGCCATCAATGACGGCGTTGACAGCGCACAGGGCGACAATGATTTTGCCCCCTTGCGTAACATTTTTAACGAATGGCTGGTGAGAGATACGAGCAAGAAAATCAGAGCCGTGAAGCGGTCAAAAGGCATGAGTGGGAAGCCCGTCACAAGCAAGCCCGTGTATGGCTACCTCATGGACGAGGACGAAAATTTCATCATTGACGAAGAAGCCGCCCCGATAGTAAGGCAGATTTACAGCTTATGCCTTGCCGGGAACGGTCCGACCAAGATAGCCCGTATGCTTGCCGAGCAGCAAATCCCCACGCCGGGAACGCTGGAATACCGCCGGACGGGAAGCACCCGCCGCTACCACCCCGGCTATGAGTGCAGATGGGCGACAAACACCGTGGCGCATATCCTTGAAAACCGGGAATACACGGGCTGCCTTGTGAACTTCAAGACCGAGAAAGTGTCCTATAAGGTGAAGCAGAGCAAAGAGAACCCCGTGGAAAAACAGGCAATCTTTGAGAACCACCACGAAGCAATCATTGACCGGGAAACATGGGAGCGTGTGCAGGAGCTACGCAAGCAGCGCAAACGCCCCAACCGCTATGATGAAGTGGGCTTGTTCTCCGGCTTGCTCTTTTGTGCCGACTGCGGCAGCGTCATGTACCAGCAACGCTATCAGACGGACAAGCGGCGGCAGGACTGCTACATATGCGGCAGCTACAAGAAGCGCACGGCAGACTGTACGGCGCACTTTATCCGCACCGACCTTTTAACCGCCGGAGTGACCGAGAACCTACGGAAAGTCACCAGCTACGCCGCAAAGCACGAAGCCCGGTTTATGAAGCTGTTGACCGAGCAGACCGAGGACGGGAGCAAACGCCGGAACGCCGCCAAGAAGAAAGAGCTGGAAGCGGCAGAAAAACGGATTGCGGAACTCTCCGCTATCTTCAAGCGGCTGTATGAGGACAGCGTGACCGGGCGCATATCGGACGAGCGTTTCACGGAGCTTTCGGCAGACTACGAAGCCGAGCAAAAGGAACTGAAAGAGAAAGCCGCCGCCTTGCAGAGCGAACTTTCTAAAACGCTGGAAGCCACGGCAAACGCTGAAAAGTTTATGAAAGTGGTACGCAAGTACACCAGCTTTGAGGAACTTACCCCTACCCTGTTACGGGAGTTTGTGGAGAAAATCGTAATCCACGAATCGGAAGCCCTTGACGGGAAACGCCGGGGGAAGCTCCGCAGACAGGAAATCGAAATCTATTACTCTTTTGTCGGCAAGGTAGAGTTGCCCGACTAAAGCCCGACCCGTCCGGCAGTCAGCCGGACAGGGAACGGCAAAATTTTTTACACTTCTTTTACTTCTTTATCTCACATGAGCAAAGAGCCAGGGCATGAAGCAGATCACGGCGAATTAGAGGTAATCAAAAGAGGAAAGGAAAAGCACAATCCAGACGGAACCGGCGGTATAGTCAAGAAATATTTGTGAGTTAGCAAGAATCCTGATATAATGGGTGTAAACGCCCATCCGGGGCAGAAAGGCAGGGAGAAAAATGCACATCAGCTACAAACCGCTCTGGCACACACTGATAGAGCGCAACATGAGGAAAGAGGATTTAAGGCTTGCCGCTGGCCTGACCACAAATATGATTGCCAACATGGGCAAAGAAGGGAAACATATCAGCATGGACACACTTGCCCGTATTTGTGAAACACTGGATTGTGGCATTATGGACGTGATTGAGCTGGCCAGTGACGAGCCTTCCACCACAGGAGGGAACGACAATGGAAAAACTGAAAGAAAGAATCACAGAGAACGGCATTGATTATATTCTGGTAGGCGATTACTATATCCCGGACTTGAAGCTGCCGGAGGAGAACCGCCCCATCGGACGCTATGGGCGGCTGCACCAGAAATATCTCAAAGAGGAACATCCGGCACGGTACAGCTCCCTTATCCTGACCGGGAAATTGTGGACGTACCTTGCCGACTTAAATGAGCAGGCGGAGGAACGGCTTGACTCAATCATAGAGCAGATGAAAGCAGCCGAGGGAGTGACGGAGGAACTGAAAGCCCGAAACCAGCTTGAATGGGTGGGGCGGATAAACAATATCCGCAGCCGGGCGGAGGAAATCATAAAAAGTGAGATGATTTATTTATAGAAATGTGGTAGAATCATTTTGGGCAATAAAATCGGGATTTAAGGATGAGAGATAAAATGATAGAATCGGAATTTAAAACAAAAGCACAGGAATTGATTAAGTTAATGGTAGATACGATTGCAGACAAAGAATATACAAAACTTGTATCCAGTATTCCACCGAAATCTTCATGGGCCTCTTTTATTGACACAGAACAGACATCAGAAAATGCCTGCTTGGGATTTGGAAAATGGTTAATTGAGCAATTGGCTATGTGGGAAGAATATGAAGATAAAAAGTTTGCGGTAGACCATTTTCAAAAATCCTGTATGGAGGATATAGATGCTATGGATGAAGCAAGGCTTGAAATTGATAATAGGGATATAGTGTGTTACAGGCCAACGAGTTTTGGAGAAGAATTGGATTTTTGGTTTGAAATAGAGTTTTTCATAGAGAATGGACAAATAAAGGCGGTATTTGATGTAAATATATAAAAGTTCAAGTTCCACTTTATTGAGCAGATAAAGAAAGCGAAAAATCGGGATTTGAATATGCAGAAAGGGCAGGTATGAAATACAAGGAAGAAGTAAAAGACTTATTTTCGGTTTCAGAAGATTATTATTTTGCACACTGTATCAGTGCGGATTTTGGCATGGGGAAAGGGATTGTTGTTGAATTTAACAAGCGATTTGATATGAAACACATATTACAGAGGAAATATCCCGAATACGCAAAACATTTTATGGATTGCAAAATCAGCGGCGATTGTATTTTAGAAGGCAGAGTATTGAATCTCATTACAAAAGAGAGATATTTTCATAAACCAACCCTTGCAGCCATGAAAGCTGCACTACAAAAAATGAAAGAGATATGTGAACGAGAAAGTATCTATAAAATTGCAATGCCGACTATTGGCGCAGGGCTTGATCGTTTGAAATGGGAAGATGTTGCAACCCAAATAAAGAATGTATTTGAAGATACAGAAATTGAAATTTTGGTTTGCAAATTAAAGTAGTTTTTTCGCACGATCAATTTCTGTTTGCTGGAAAGAGAAATAGAATGAAAAAATCGGGTTTTTGAGAGGAGTAACTATCATGGTTATTGATACTTGGGAAAACGGTCAGTATAAAGAAATCTGGGTTTATTCAGAAGAAACAGATGATGATGAACGGGCGATGTGTGGATTGATAAATGGTGATTGGGGTTGGCTCAATTATTATAACGAGGAATGTGACGCAGGATTAAGCTCCAGAAATCCGAACTATACTGGTACAGACGATGAAACCATGAATTTTATAATAAATGGTGAACTTGACCCATACCCTTTATCTTGTGTGTTACCCGCAGAACAAGTGATGAAAGCCCTTGAATATTTTGAAAAGTATCATAAGTTGCCCACATTCATAACGTGGCATGATGATAATTTCGCTTAGAAAATTCCAGTTTATTGAGCAGATAAACAGAACGAAAAATCGGGATGGATGGAGGGCAACTATGGAATATAAGGACTATATTAAGCAAGGCTTGAATGGGAACGCCCCATTAAAATTAATATTATGCGGAAATATACAGGGGACGGAAAATGATAAAGTAGGTGTTGTATCAGTTGTGTATGCTACAAATGATAAAGACTTAGCAGAACAGAAAATGAATGAATTGATTGCCGTCAATCCTAATAATTATTACATGGTTTATAGTGTGCCACTAAATGTTGATTTGACGGAACTTTCTCATTATCCTTCAATAGCAATTTCTAAAGATGATTTACAATAAAGGCAATTCCAATTTGTCGGGAAGTTGGAAATCCTACTACTAAAGAAAGGACGTATTTCTGCAAACGGTGTCCTGTTTACTTGAGAGAGGAAAAATTTATGGAACTAAAATTTGAATGGGACGAGGGAAAAGACCGTATTAACCGCCAAAAACACGGCATATCTTTTGAAACGGCTTCATACGTTTTTCGTGATGAATATTACATAGAGATGTATGATTTCGAGCATAGTATGGAAGAAGACCGTTATATTGCAATCGGTATGGTTGGCGATTTATTGTTTGTTGTATTTACCGAGCGAGGGGAAAATATCCGGTTAATCTCTGCAAGATTGGCAACAGAAAGTGAAAGGAGGCTTTACTATGACCAAAACTTTTACAATTAAGGATGGCCAGGCTCCTACGCAGGAGCAGTTGGAGGAAGTCAGGGCAGCGGCAAAGCGGGAAATTCAATTTGATGAAGATTCTCCTGAATTGTCCCCGGCAATGTTTAAGGCGTTCAGGTGTTCCGTGGCACAGCGCAACAGAAAAAAGAAGAACGCATAGAAATTCTGTTACGAATCAAGGGCGCACCACCACGAACTTTCCGGCTTATGTATTGAAAATTGAATCAGAACCACCCAAAATGCCGTTGCATGGAAAAATCCCAAGCAACGGCATTTCCTTATCTCCGCTTCATCCTGCTCAACGGGGAATCCTTATATGCCGGAGTTTTCTTCATAACATTCTTCAAAACCGTGCGCTCCTGCTCCGACAGCTTCTCATACCGGATTTGTAGCTGCGTACACATCAGGGCAGTGAACACATCCAGATAGGAACCCGGCACGGCCAGCGCCTTCTTTGCGTCCCTGATTAGCTTCATGCCATTGGAGCCGTCCGGCGCACTATCCGTATCATTCTTGTGCGCTTCCCTTATGGCATGGAGGATAGTGTCCCAAGTCCGGTGCGTGACCTGACAGAAATAATCTTCTTCCTGTACCTGCATGGTTTCCAACGCCTTTAACGCAGCAGCTTCCTCCACCGGCTGATATTGGGAAAGGACTTGCCCCCGCAGGACTTCCAGAAGGCTGTTGAAGTTTTGGAAGTGGGCGGTTGCCACACCATCTACATAAATTTCCGTGTCCGTCATCAGGGTAACAAAATCCTCATGTGTGGCAATCTCACACAGCAGCCGGTTGTTGATACGCCCGCTTTTCAACAACTCCACCATGCTGTCACTCAAATGCAGCTCCGTAAGTTCCATGCCCGGATGGTTCCGGTTCTCTGTCAGGCAGAGCAGGTAATCCGTTGACACACCGTAAAACTTTGCCAGCTCCACAAGGTTTTTGTGGCTGATTTCCTTGAGTTCGTCATTCTCATAGCTTCCCAAGGCTGATTTGGAAATCTTTGTAGCCGCCGCCAGTTCCTCTAATTTTAAATGCCGCTCCGTCCTTAAATCCTTTAACCGCTCCTGAATCGTTATCCTCTGTTTCATGGCTTCCTGCTCCTTCCCTGCGGCCAGCTTTTGCCGCCATCCCCATTGTACCACATATCCATGCCGGGCGCATTTCCCTTTGTGATTCTTTTCAAAGGCGCAAAATGCGCTTTTGATTTGCCCGGATTTTCAGAAGTGCAAAATGCACATCTGATTTTGCACCCGTCCGGCAGAAAGCCTTTTCCGCAATCGTGGAATTTTTCAGATTTTGGGCTTTATTCCTGATTCGTGGACATACGGCACATGGTACAAAAATGTCATATGATATAGGCAGTTCATCGATGGATTATTCCAATCGAATGACCGGCCTGTATGGGATATGCTCCCCGGCGATGTAACGCAACGACTTCCGGCAGGGAAACGGAGGAACCCTGACCGGAACGAGCGTACCAAGGAGAGCGAAACGCCGCCAAAGACGGGGGCAGGAACGACAGCAGAAGGAACCGGCAAAAATGAACACCGAAACGATACCGAAACACAACAATCCCACAGGGCATAGTCTGCCCTGTCTGTAATACCAAGGGGGATTTTGGGGCGGCTCTACGGCTGTATTTCCTTTGAAAATCGCCCCGAAACGCTACACAAAAACCTACTGTCCGCCCATTCCGGCTGTTACCGCTGAATCGGGCGGTTTTTCTATGAAGGAGGCACTATGCCAAGAATGTCAAAGAAGTTGAAGAAAGAGCTTGCTTTCTTCTTAAACGACCGGGGGCGCAGAAGCTACAATGAACTCTGCCGGAAATGCCAGCATGAGTGTAAGCAGAGTTTCCGGGCTGTCATTATCGACTGCCCCCGCTACCAATCCAAACGAACCAAAAGGAGGACACCGCCTAATGAATTGTGAATTTATGATAGCCAGTACGCCCTTGCCGCCCTGTATGCCGCTCCCAAAGGTAATGCTCCGGCTTCCGGTCAGCAATACGGCAAAGGTCATGTACGCCCGCCTGCTGGATGAAATCCTGACAAGGGGAACCGAGGACAGCAACGGGATTCTGTTTATCCGCTTCCCCGTCATGGAGATAGCGGCGGCACTCTTCCGAAGCCCCCAGACCTGCAAGCGTTCTCTGAACAAGCTGGAACAGGCCGGGATGATAATGCGTGTCCGTCAGGGAATCGGGGAAGTCAGCCATATGTATATCCTGCTCCCCAAGGAGGACACCGCCCATGAATGAGAAGCTGGAAAAACTGAATCAGGAGATTGAAAAGACCGAAGCCAGACTGCGGCGGGCGCAGCATAAAGAGAAAATGCTGGAACACCAGATAAAGACACTGAACCGGAAGGAACGGACGCACCGGCTCTGTACCAGAGGGGCAATGCTGGAAAGCCATCTCCCTCACCCGGAATCCGTGACGGACGAGCAGGTCAGCACCATTTTAAAGATACTGTTCCATCGAAGCGACACGAAGTGTCTTATGGCACAGGTTCTTACAGAAAACCGGAAGGAGGACACAGAATGAAGTTTTCAAAAAATGAGCGGAATATTATTTGCCAATATGCCGCACCAACCAAAGCGGAAACGCTTGCAGGCATAAAAGAAACCGTGTCGGTAACAACAGATTTAATGACAAAGTTAATCATGGAGAACGCCATCCGAAGGCTGGAACGAATACCAGAACCAGAGTGCAGCCAGTTTATTGCCAGCGTAAAAGCACAGTTCCCGACAGAACATAGCAACAATTCTATCCGTCAGCGGCTTGCGGCGGCAAAAGCACAGGAACAGATTTTACAGGGACATGACCTGTCAGGAAAAGAACGGTTCCGCCCGGAAACCCGGCACATGATTATGGTGGAAGTACAGAAGCAATGCTTTGTTGGCTTTAAAGGGGAGCGGTTCCGCTTTTATCTCTCCGATGAAGGCTATCGGAACGCAAAGCGCAGCGAGCAGGAGGGAGAAATCAAGATAAAAAGCCATGCCGCCGTTGTTGACGGAAAGCTCTATCCTGACAAGAAGCCCCGACAGCAGGAGCGATAAAAAAGCCTGTTCCAGAATCAAAGCGCACCAGGCGCGTCTTGATTTTTGCCGGGAAATTTTAACGTGGACGAGCCGGGCGCGTTCACGTTGACGGCTTCCAAAGTGACAAGCTGAAAAACTCCCCTCTGAAAGAGGGCGCAATTATACACCACTTAGGGAAGTGGTGCATTGCGCCCTGCCGGGAGCGTCCTGCGGACAGCAGATGATTTCCGCAGATTTTCAATCTGCTCCAATCATCACAGGGGAAGCTACCCTTCCCCTGCGCTGGCTCCGCCAGCTACCCCTTTGTGGGCTTGCCGCCGGGAACACCTTGTGCCGCCAGCTATTCCCGGTCAGCAAGTTTTATATCATTCTGCGCTGCTTCTTCCGATGTGGATAGAAAGATGATATACTCAAAGAAAAATTTGAAAAAAACTATTGACCCTCACGGTGCGTAATAGATTAAAGTGTGTATATCAGGAACAGGAGGTTGGCGGCAATGAGGACAGTAAAGGAAATATCAGATTTAACAGGTATCAGCGTGCGCACGCTTCACTACTATGATGAAATCGGTCTTTTGAAGCCGACAGACAAAAGCGAAGCGGGATACCGGCTTTATGACGATAAAGCATTGGAAACATTGCAACAGATTTTGTTTTTCCGTGAGTTTGATATTCCTTTGAAGGAAATCAAAGCGATTATGGCGAACCCGGCTCTTGACAGGAACCAGATTTTACAAATGCAGAGGAAAATGCTGACAGTAAAAAAGGAACGCATGGAGCGTTTGATTGCCAGCATTGACAGTATTTTGAAAGGAGATAATAAAATGGATTTTGCGATTTTTGACAAAAAAGAAGTGGAAGAAATGTTCCGACTGACTTATGAACGTATGCCTGAAAAGATGCGTAAGATTGCCGTAGATGAATTTGGGGGCGTTGATGAGTGGAAAAAGCATTTTATGGAAGTGGTGTCCTCGGAAGATATGCAGAAAAAATATGCAAAGGTTGTGGAGTGGTACGGTGGGAAGGAAGCCTATAAGGCGGCATCCGCCAATCCGTTAGGCAAGGATGTGGTGAAAGGCTATGGCAAACGCATAGAAGCAGTCATGGAAAAGCTTGCCGGGAAGAAAAACTGTCCTACCGATTCTTTTGAAGTAAAGGAACTGGTTGGAGAATACGGCTTTGTGATGAAACAGCTTACGCAGATAAAGGAAGAATCCGGCATGATGAAATATCTTGCATGGTTCCAAAACACAGAGCCGACAAAATCCAAGATAGATAAGCGGTATGGAGAAGGAACGGCGGAATTTATCTCACAGGCAATCGAAACATTCTACGGGGGCGGATTGATGTAAATATAACCAAATATTCCGCCGCCCACCAGCGGTACACCCAAGCAGGAAATCTGAAAAGGTATCCTGCTTTTTCTATGCCCGGAATCCGGGAGAAAGGAGGGCGCATACTTGCCATGCCCGCACTGTAAAATCACAATCATCAAGCGGAGCAACAATGAATCCGCTGTTTCTGCCGCCGCCTACCAGAGCGGCGAGAAACTATTCTCTGAATATGACCAAGAGCAGAAATACTATCCCTACAAGAACGAGGTCACCCACAAAGAAATCATGCTCCCGCCCCATGCACCGCCGGAGTATGCCGACCGCAACACCCTATGGAACTCTGCCGAAGCACAGGAAAAACAATGGAACTCCCAGCTTGCCCGGAGGTTCGTGCTTGCCATCCCAAGGGAAATCCCATCGGAACAGCACGCCGACCTTATCCGTGACTACTGCCGGGATTTTTTTGTTTCTAAAGGCATTATAGCCGATTTTGCCATCCATGACAAAGGGGACGGCAACCCCCACGCCCATATCCTGCTCACCATGCGGGCGATGGACGAAAAAGGGAAATGGCTCCCCAAATGCCGCAAGGTATACGACCTTGACGAAAACGGCGAAAGAATCCGGCTCCCGTCCGGCAGATGGAAAAGCCATAAGGAGAACACCGTGGACTGGAACGACCAGAAATACGCTGAAATCTGGCGGCAGGGATGGGCGGACACGGCCAACCGTTATTTAGAAGCTAATCACCGCCCGGAACGGCTTGACCTGCGCTCCTATGCCCGACAGGGAATTGATAAAATCCCCACTGTCCACATGGGGGCAGCCGTCTGTCAGATGGAGAAAAAAGGAATCCAGACCAACATCGGCAACCTGAACCGGGACATCAAAGCCGCCAACTCCCTCATGCAGTCCATCCGCCAGATGGTGCGCCACTTAAAAGGCTGGATTGCCGACTTAAAAGAGAAAAAAGCCGCCCTGATGGAAGTGTTGGAGCAGACGAAGGAGCCGACTATACCGGAGCTGCTCTCACAATATTTAGAACTGCGGAGCGGACAGCGTGCCGACTGGACTTCCAGAGGGAAACTGAAAGGCACAGTTGCCGACTTCAACAGGGTACAGGCGGCTATGGATTTTCTGCGGAAAAAAGAAATCTCTACCGTAGAGAGCCTTGACACCCGGCTGGATGAAATCAGCCAGACCGCCGTTTCTGTCATGGAGAGCATGAAAAAAAGCGAGAAGCGGATAAAAGCCATCGACACCATGCTGTCCTACATTGACAAATACGAAGCAAACAAGCCAGTCCATAAGGAGTATGCCACTATCGGCTGGAAGAAGAAAAAGGAGCAGTTTGCGGAGAGCCACCGGGAGGAACTGGACGCTTACAATGCCGCCGTCCGGTATTTTAAAGCCAACCTGAAAGGCAATACCTACTCCCGCAAAGATTTGGAAGCGGAACGGGAACAGCTTGCTTCTGCCCTGCCGGAACAGGGGGAGGAGCTGGAAGCGGTTCAGGCAGATGTAAAAGTTCTGCGGGATGTGCGCCGCTGGCTCAACCAAGTGCTGCCATCCGAACAGTACCGCCAGACCGCCGAGCCGGGGAAGAAACCGTCCGTACAGGGGAACCTGAAAGGGCGGCAGGAACGCATCCGGCAGGAGCAGGCAGAGAAACGCCAGCCGCCCCGGACACAGAAACAACAGAATATGGAACTTTAAACAGGCACTTGTTTTGTGATTTGAAATCGTAGACAAGTGCCTTTTTCTTTTGAACAAGATTTATCGGTAACGTGAACGACATTGTGTCGCTCACGTTGCCAGATTAAGGAGGGAACGCCTATTGAACGTATTTGAAGCCGTGAAGCAGTCCGTCACCACAAGGCAGGCTGCGGAGCATTATGGAATCTATGTAAACCGGAATGGAATGTGTGTATGCCCGTTCCATAACGACAAGAACCCAAGCATGAAGGTTGACCGCCGCTTTTACTGTTTCGGCTGCGGAGCCACCGGGGACGTGATTGACTTCGTTTCCCGGCTCCACGGTATCGGAAGCAGGGAAGCCGCCCTCATGCTTGCACAGGACTTCTCTATCCCCTATGAGGACGGGAGGAACGCCGGGAAGCAACCCATCCGACCACGCCTGCATAGGGAAACGGAGGAACAGAAATTTAAGCGCATGGAGCGGCACTGTTACCGGGTGCTGTCCGACTATTACCATCTTTTGCGCCGCTGGAAGGAAGAATACGCCCCCAAACAGCCGGATGAAGCATGGAATCCCCGGTTCATAGAAGCCCTGCAAAACATGAGCCGTCTGGAATACCTGATGGATGTGCTTCTGTCGGGAGAACTTCCAGAGCGGGCAGCCCTTATCACAGGACATGGAAAGGAAGTGAGGAACCTTGAAAGACGAATGGCAGAACTTACCGCCAGAGATACGGCAGGAAGTAAAGAACATGGCAGAAAGCACCGAGCCGCCCCGGAGCGTTGAGGAAGTCAAAGCCTTGTTGGAAACCACCGAAAAAGGCGGCTTCCGAAACAGCATCCGAAACTGCCTGACCGTGTTCCAGTGCGACCTGCTCCTGTCCGGGGCGGTTGCCTATAACCTGCTGACTGACCGCACCGATATTTTAAAGCCCATCGGTTACAAAAGACCCCCAAACAGCCCCATGACCGACACGGACATGAAATATATCCGGCTGTATCTGGAAGAAAACTACGGCCTGACAAGCGAAAAGAAGATACAGGATGCTGCCGGCCTTGCCGCCGACCAGAACAGCTACCATCCTATCTGGGAGTATTTAAACAACCTGACATGGGACGGAACCGAGCGGGTGCGCTTCTGTTTGCGGCATTTTTTAGGGGCAGAAACAGACCAGTACACCTATGAAGCCCTGCGTCTGTTTCTGTTGGGAGCCATCCACCGGGCATTTTCCCCCGGCTGTAAATTTGAGGTCATGCTCTGCCTTGTGGGAGGGCAGGGAGCCGGGAAGTCCACCTTCTTCCGCCTGCTGGCAGTCAAAGACGAGTGGTTCTCCGATGATTTACGGAAGCTGGACGATGATAACGTATACCGCAAGTTGCAAGGTCATTGGATAATCGAAATGTCAGAGATGATTGCCACCGCAAACGCAAAGAGCATAGAGGAAATCAAGTCCTTTTTGAGCCGCCAGAAGGAAGTCTACAAGATACCCTACGAAACCCACCCGGCAGACCGCCCAAGACAGTGCGTGTTCGGCGGCACGTCCAACGCCCTTGACTTCCTGCCCCTTGACCGCTCCGGCAACCGCCGCTTTATCCCCATACAGGTATGCCCGGAACAGGCGGAAACACACATTTTAGAGGACGAACCCGCTTCCAGAGCCTATATCAATCAAGTGTGGGCAGAAGCGATGGAGATTTACAAAAGTGGCAGATGGAAGCTGACATTCAGCCCGGAAATGGTGCGCTACTTAAAAGAACACCAGCGGGACTTTATGCCGGAGGACACCAAAGCCGGGATGATTCAGGCTTTCCTTGACAGCTATCCCGGCGATACCGTCTGCTCCAAACAACTTTACAAAGAAGCCTTAAACCACGCTTTTGACGAGCCGAAACAATGGGAGATACGGGAAATCAACGAGATAATGAACCAGTGCGTCACCGGCTGGAAGTATTTCTCCAACCCCCGGATGTTTGCCGGATATGGCAGACAGAAAGGATGGGAACGGGAGCAGCCGGCAACGGACACCGGCAACAGGGCGGGAAAAACCCCAGAGGGATTTACGCCGGTGCCGGAGCAGATGGAGCTTCCCTTCTGAAAAAATCCGGCAAATGACAGCTCGTTGCACACTTCGTTGCTATCCCGTTGCCGGGCCGGTTGCCGGGGAAAATCCCATAACTGCGGGCTTTTCTCCCCTTTAACAACCAAAACAACAGAAAAATAAAAGAAAAAGTATAAAATAACCCAACCGCCAGACAAGGATTAGTTTCATGGTTTTTTGAAGCCCGTTGCCAGACTTCGTTGCCGACCTTCCCTATCTGGCTGTTTTCATCTATGGAGGACAACTGCCTATGGCGAAAAATAAAACAGAGATTCATGTCACCACAATATTTGACGGCGAACTGGACGCTACGGACGTTTTCGTATGCCTTATCGCACAGAAACACAGCAGAAAAACAGATAAAGAATATCTTGCTAAATCACAAGAAATAGGGTATAATAAAGATGAGGTTCCAAGTGACCGTGTTCCGTCTGGATTGTGCGGGTAAACGGTTATGATGAACACAATGGAATATGCAGGGATGAACGCACTTCTTGCCGGGAGCTTCCGGGCAGCTATCTATTGCAGGCTGTCCAAGGACGACGACCTTGACGGGACGAGTGCCAGTATCGAGAACCAGCGGGATATGCTGGAAAAGTTCTGCGAAAAGCAGGGATGGGAGGTTGCGGCAGTCTATCAGGACGACGGCTTCACCGGCCTGAACATGGAACGCCCCGACCTGAAACGGATGTTGAAAGCCATCGAGCGGAAGCAGGTAAACCTTGTCATTACAAAGGATTTATCGAGGTTAGGACGGAACTACTTGCAGACCGGGCAGCTTATTGAGGACTTCTTTCCAAGAAATGGTGTGCGCTACATCGCCATGAATGACGGTATCGACACCATGCGGGACAACAACGACATTGCGCCCTTCAAAAATATCCTGAATGAGATGTACAGCAAGGATATTTCCAAGAAAGTCCATTCTTCCTATGTGCTGAAGGCGCAGAAAGGCCAGTTCACCGGCTGTATCGCCCCGTTTGGCTACCGGAAAGACCCGGAGGACAAGAACCACCTTCTTATTGACGGGGAAACCGCCCCGGTTGTCCGGCTGATTTTCGGATATGCGCTGGACGGCCACGGCCCCAACTACATCCGGCGCAGGCTGGAGGAAGAAAAGCACCCCTGCCCCACATGGTGGAACCGGAAGCGGGGACACCGGAACATCCGCACCAAATGGGAAAAGAAAGACCCGGAAAACGGGCGGTACGTCTGGGACTTCTCCGTGATTAAGGAAATCCTGATGAACCCCGTCTATACCGGCGCAATCGCTTCCCAAAAGACCGAGTACCGCTTTAAAATCGGCACTATCCGGGATAAGAAGCCGGAGGACTGGATTGTGGTGGAGGGGACGCATGAGCCGCTGGTGGACAAAAAGGACTTTGCGATTGTGCAGGAAAAACTGAAATCCCGCCAGCGACCGGGCAAATCCGGGGAAATCAACCTCTTTGCAGGGCTGATAAAATGCGGGGAGTGCGGAAAGGCTCTCACCATCCGCACCACGCATGAGAAGTTCCCGAAGCGGATTTTCTCCTGCAAGACCTATAATGCCTATGGGAAGCAGCACTGCACACAGCACCGGGTTGAGTTTGACACGCTCTATTCCCTTGTGCTGAACAAAATCCGGGAGTGCGCCGCCGCTGCCCTGACAGACAGTGAAGCAGTAGCCGGACGGCTGACCGATACCTGCCATGCCAGACAGAAAGACCAGCGGGAAGCGATGGAGCGCACCCTTGCCAAAGACGAAGAACGGATTGAAGTGCTGGAAAAGATGGTATTGCGGCTCTATGAGGATATGGTAGCCGAACGAATCACAGAAGAAAACTTCAATCTCCTGCTGGAAAAGACACAGAAGGAACAGGCGGAATTAAAAGCCAAGGTTGAGGAAGGCCGGAAACGCCTTGCCGATGAAATCCGGCTTGCCGTGGACGCAAGGCAGTGGGTGGAATCCATACAGGAATACCGGGACATCACCGAGCTGGACGCTTCCACCTTAAACCGCCTGATTAAAGAAATCGTTGTCCATGAAACCATAGACAGCGACAAAACAAGACACATTTCTATCGAAATTCATTTTAATCTCAAACCCATACCGGAAGTGGAGCAGGTCACAAGCTGACCGCTCCCCTGCTCCGGGGGATTCTTTAAAAACTCCATATATATTTCTTGACGTGCCGCCGCCCGCCAGAAAGCTGTATTGTTCCTACTAATTGGGGATAATACAGCTCATGGCTGGCGGCGGCATTATCCTGCTGGGTACGACCCTCATTCCCCTGTTGTCCGGCCTGTTCTAAGGGCGGCGCTTCATGGGATTTCTCACCGACTGGATCACGAACTGGCTCAAGGAGCTGCTGATCGGCGGGATCATGGACAACCTGTCGGGGCTCTTTGATACAGTCAATGCCCGTGTCGGGGAGATCGCGGTACAAGTGGGGACGACCCCGGCGGCATGGAACGCCGGGGTTTTCTCCCTGATCCGGCGGCTTTCCGAGACGGTGATACTGCCAATCGCCGGACTGGTCCTGACCTTTGTTGCGACCTACGAGCTCATTCAACTGCTGGTGGAGCGGAACAACCTCCACGACCTGGACTACTGGATTTTCTTCAAGTGGATATTCAAAACGGCCTGCGCCATCCTCATTCTGTCCAACACGTTCAACATCGTTATGGCGGTGTTCGACGTGGCCCAGCGGGTGGTGGCACAGTCGGCGGGGCTGATCCAGGGCTCCACCGATGTTTCCCCGGATATGCTGGCGGACCTGGAGGCGGCGCTGGAGGGGATGGACCTGGGCCCGCTGCTGGGGCTGTGGCTCCAGTCCTTTGTGGTGCAGCTCACCATGACCGCGCTGAATATCGTGATCTTCGTGATCGTCTACGGGCGGATGATAGAAATATATATGCTCACCAGTTTAGCGCCCCTCCCCGTGGCGACCCTGGGGAACCGGGAGCTGGGCGGGGCCGGGCAGAACTATCTCCTCTCCCTGTTCGCCGTGGGCTTCCAGGGGATGCTGATTTTGGTATGTGTGGGAATCTACGCAGTCCTCATTCAGAGTATCGCCGGAGGCGGCGACCCCATAGGGGCGATATGGGGGACCATCGGCTACACGGTGCTGCTGTGCTACTGCCTGTTCAAAACGGGAAGTATCGCCCGGAGCGTCCTGGGGGCGCATTAGGCCCTGGCCTCTGGACACCGTGACTATAAGTGGAGAGGAGGGATTTTATCGGGAAATACGCTGTGATCTACGCCGACCCGCCCTGGCGGTATTCCCAAAAGAATTTGCCAGGATCGGCGGAGAAGCACTACCCCACCATGAGCATAAACGACCTGTGCGCTCTGCCTGTGGCGGAGCTGGCCGCCCCGGACTGCGCCCTGTTCCTGTGGGCCACCTTCCCCCAGCTCCCGGAGGCTCTGCGGCTCATTAAGGCGTGGGGCTTTCAGTATAAGAGCGTGGCCTTTGTCTGGCTGAAAAAGAACCGCAAGGCGGATAGCTGGTTTTACGGGCTGGGCTTCTGGACCAGGGCCAACGCGGAGGTGTGCCTGCTGGCGACGCGGGGCCGCCCCAGGCGGCAGGCCGCCAACGTCCACCAATTCATCATTTCCCCCATAGAGGGCCACAGCAAAAAGCCGGACGAGGCCAGGGAGAAGATCAAGGCCTTGCTGGGCGACGTGCCCCGCGTGGAGCTGTTCGCCCGGCAGACTGTCCCCGGCTGGGACGTGTGGGGGAATGAGGTGGAATGTACCCCCGGCCTCTGGACACCGTGTCCAGAGGGAGCGGGGGCCGGAAAGGAGTGATCGACCATACCTTATGTGAATGTCCCCAACGACCTGTCCAGGGTCAAGACCAAGCTGGCGTTTAACCTCACCAAGCGGCAGCTCATTTGCTTTGGCGGCGGCGGGCTGGTGGGCGTCTCCGTGTATCTGCTGACCCGTGGGGCCGTCGGCGGGACCGGGGCCATGTTCCTCATGCTGGGGATCATGCTCCCGGCGTTCCTCATGGCGATGTACGAAAAGGACGGCCTGCCCTTTGAGAAGGTGGTGCGGAACATCATCCGCGCCCGCTTCCTCCGGCCCGGTCCCAGGCCCTACCGAACGCAAAATATCTACGCGCCCTTTGCGGGAAAGGAGGTTTTTGAGCTTGAACATAAGGACCAAAAGCGCCGGACCCGGAAGGGCCGGTAGGCGTACCCTCTCCGCGCAGCAGACCATCCCCTATGTGGAAATGCTGAAAGACGGCATTTGCCGGGTGCGGGACGGTTTCTACACCAAGACCATCTCCTACGAGGACATCAACTACTCCGTGGCCTCCAGCGAGGACCAGTCCGCCATCTTCGACGGCTGGTGCGGCTTCCTCAACTACTTTGACAGCGCCCTCCCGTTCCAGCTCTCCTTCATCAATCACCGCTCCAGGGGCGGCAGCCGGTACAAGGTCAATATCCCCATGGCCCACGACGACTTTGACAGTATCCGGGGGGAGTATGTGGATATGCTGAAACGGCAGATCGCCAGGAGCAACAACGGGATCGTCCGCTCCAAGTACATCACCTTCGGCGTCCCCGCCGAGGGCCTGGAGACGGCCCGCCCCCGGCTGGAGCGCGTTTCCAGCGACATCATGGGCAACTTCAAGAAGCTGGGGGCCCACTCCCGCGTCCTCAACGGGCGGGAGCGGCTGGAGGTGCTGCACGGCCAAATGCACCCCGGAGGCCGGGAGCCGTTCCGCTTCTCCTGGCCGGACATCGTGAAAACCGGCATGGGGACGAAAGACTTCGTCGCCCCGGACAGCTTCGACTTCACCGCCGCCCGGACGTTCCGGCTGGGCCAGTCCTGGGGCGCGGCCTCCTACTTGCAGATCATGGCCTCCGAGCTGTCGGACAAGCTGCTGCTGGAGCTCCTGGAGCTGGACGCGGAAATGACCGTCACCCTCCACGTCCAGACCGTGGACCAGCTCAAGGCCATCAAAATGACCAAGGGCAAAATCTCCGACATCGACAAGATGAAGGTGGAGGAGCAGAAAAAGGCGGTCCGGGCCGGGTACGATATGGAAATTTTGCCCCCGGACCTCATTACCTACTCCAAGGACGCGGCGGCCCTCCTGGCCGACCTCCAGTCCCGGAATGAAAGAATGTTCCTCCTGACGTTTACGGTAGTGAATATCGCCCCCACCCGGCAAAAGCTGGAGAACGACGTGTTCACCATCTCCGGGATCGCCCAGAAATACAACTGCGCCTTGAAGCGGCTGGACTGGCAGCAAGAGCAGGGCTTCACGTCCTCCCTGGTGCTGGGTGGAAACGCCATCGAAATACAGCGGGGCATGACCACCAGCTCCACGGCGATTTTCATTCCCTTTATGACAAAGGAGCTCCGCATGGACGGGGCCGCCCTCTACTACGGCATGAACGCCCTTTCCAACAACGTCATTATGGCGGACCGCAAGCGTCTTAAAAATCCCAACGGGCTTTTCCTGGGGACCCCCGGCAGCGGCAAGAGCTTCGCCGCCAAGCGGGAGATCGTCAACGTGTTCCTCACCCTCCCGGACGACGACATCATCATAGCGGACCCGGAGGGGGAATATTACCCCCTGGTGAACCGGCTGGGGGGCCAGGTGGTGCGGCTGTCCCCGTCGGCCACGGCGGGGACGTTCATCAACCCCATGGACATCAACCCCAACTACGCCGACGACGAGGACCCCCTGTCACTGAAAAGCGATTTTATCCTCTCCCTGTGCGAACTGATCGTGGGCGGGCGGAGCGGGCTGGCCCCCGTGGAAAAGACGGTGATCGACCGCTGTGTGCGGACCATCTACCGGCCCTATCTGGCGGACCCGGCCCCGGAGCGGATGCCCATTCTCCAGGACCTCTACGACGAACTGCTGAAGCAGTCCGAGCCGGAGGCCCGGCGGGTGGCCTCCGCCCTGGAGCTGTACTGCACCGGGTCCCTCAACCTGTTCAACCACCGAACCAACGTCCAGGTCAATTCCCGCCTCCTGTGCTTCGACATCAAGGCCCTGGGGAAGATGCTCAAAAAGATCGGGCTTCTGATCCTCACGGACCAAATCTGGGGCCGGGTGACGGAGAACCGGGACCGGCGGCGGGCGACCTGGGTGTATCAGGACGAGTTTCACGTTCTTCTGGCGGAGCCCCAGACGGCGGCGTACAGTGTGGAGATTTTCCGGCGCTTCCGCAAGTGGGGGGCCATTCCCAGCGGGATCACCCAGAATGTGAAAAGCCTGCTGGAGAGCAGCGAAATTGAGTCCATCTTCGGCAACTGCGATTTCCTCTATATGCTGTCCCAGGCCGCCGGGGATCAAAAGGTGCTGGCAAGCCACCTGGGGATCAGCCCTCACCAGCTCTCCTACGTCACCCACTCCGGGTCCGGCGAGGGGCTGCTTTTTTATGGAGATACCACCATCCCCTTTGTGGACCACTTCCCCCAGGACACCGAGCTTTACACCCTCCTGACCACCAAGCCGGAGGACAAGGCCAATGGGCAGGGGTAAGGTCCGGCCTGGCTCTGGACACCGTGTCCAGAGGTCTGGGTACAAGTCCAAGCTCCACCAGGAGAGCGAACGGGCCCGGCCCTCCGAACGGCTGCGGCAGGAGGGGAAGAAGCGGAGCGCCCAGGGCCAGACGCGGGCGGAGAAAAGCGCGGTCAAGGCGGAAAAGGCCAAGCTCCGCATGGGAGCGGCCCAGGAGAAGCTGGCGGCCCAGGCCCCGGCCAAGCCCCCCGGCCCCGTGAAGCGCGGGGCGGGGGCCCTGGGCTGGAGCGTTCACGGCTTCGTCCACGGCAAGGTGTACGAGGTGGAGCATGAGAACGTGGGGACCGAGGGGGCCCACCACTCCGAGCTGGTAGGCGAGGCCGTGGGGCGCTGGGGGACCCGCCGTGTGCGGCAGGCCGTCCGGGACCACCCGGCCAAGGCCGCCGCCCGCGCGGAAAGCCGGTATGTCAAGGCCACGGCGGAGCACCGCTTTCAAACGGAGCTGGAGAAGCACCCGGACCTGGGCAAAAACGCCCTGGCCCGGTTTGCCCAAAAGCAGCGCCAAAAACGGCAGTACGCGAAACAGGCGCGGGAGGCCGCCAAGCAGGGAGCCAAGGCCGCCGAGAAAACCGCCGTCTCTGCGGAGAAGCTGGCGAAGAAAGTGGCGGGCTTCGTCAAGAGACACCCTGGCGGGGTGGTGATCGCCCTGGCCTGCGTCCTCCTCCTGTTCACGGTCCAGTCCTGCGCTTCCTCCCTGGCGACGCTGGGGAACGGGATCATAGGCGGGATTGGGGCCAGCACCTACCCCGCCCAGGATGGGGATATGCTGGGGGCCGAGGCCGCCTACTGCGCTCTGGAGGCGGAGCTGCAACACTACCTGGACACCTACACCAGCACCCACGACTACGACGAATACCACTTCGACCTGGACGACATCGAGCACGACCCCTATGTGCTGATCTCCATGCTCTCCGCGCTCCACGAGGGGGAGTGGACGCTGGAGGAGGTGCGGGGGACCCTCCAGACCATTTTTGACCGGCAGTACATTTTGACCGAAAATGTGGTAACGGAACGGCGCTATTATATCGAGACGGACACCTGGACCGACAGCGAGGGCAACACCCACACAAGCAGCTACCGCGTGTACTACGACTATTACATTTGTACGGTGACGCTGAAAAACGAGGACCTGTCCCACCTGCCCATTTACATCATGAGCGGGGAGCAGCTTTCCCGGTACGCACTCTACATGGCCGCCCTGGGCAACCGGCCCGACCTGTTCCCCAATTCCGGCTATGTGGACAAGTACATCACCAACCCACCCCAGCCCTACGACGTGCCGGAGCAGTATCTTTCCGATCCCGACTTTGCCGCCCTACTCACCGAGGCGGAGAAGTACCTGGGCTACCCCTACGTCTGGGGCGGCAGCTCCCCGGCCACGTCCTTTGACTGTTCCGGCTTCCTGTCCTATGTGCTGAACCAATGCGGCTGGGACGTGGGCCGCCTGGGGGCCCAGGGGCTCTATAACTACTGCACCCCCGTCAGCTCCCCACGGCCCGGCGACCTTGTATTTTTCCGCTACACCTACGACGCGCCCAACCCGGACGGCGTGACCCACTGTGGGCTCTATGTGGGAGACGGAATGATGCTGCACTGTGGGGACCCGGTGCAATTTACAAGTCTGAATACAAGCTACTGGCAGTCCCATTTTTACGCCTGGGGGCGTTTACCATGAACAAGGAGGTTTTTAATGGCAGTCAGCAAGAGCGCGAAAATTTGGGCCGAGATGGAGAAAGTCAAGGCCAAGATCAACGAGCAACAGGCCCGGCTGAAAGAGCTGGAGCAGAAGCACCGGGAGGCCGAGAATGAGGAGATCGTGGACATCGTGCGGGGCATGAGCGTGTCCCTGGACGAGCTGCCCGCCCTCCTGCGGCAGCTCCGGGACGGCTCTGGACACGGTGTCCAGAAGCATAAAGGGGCCCCCACAAAGTCGGATGACTTTGTGGGGAGAGGAGGAGCAAGGGAGCGAACGCAGTTTTCGCCAGAGGCGGAAACGGAGTTGAGCGGACTTTGCGACGACGAAAAGGAGGGGGCGGAATGAAAAAATCCCGTATGCTGGCGGCGACGCTCTGCGCCGTCCTGATGGTGGGGGTACTCACCGTTCCCGCCTACGCGGGCGGAGGCGACGAGGGCGGCGAGTATGTCCCCTGGGTGGGGCTGGAGCCTGTGGACCCCCTGCCCGTGGAGCAGCCCCAGGAGCCCAAGCCGTTCACCCCGGAGGGGACGGGGACGGTGTTGGACAACGCCACGGACCAGGACGGCAAGGAGTTTTTCACCATCACCACGGCGGACGAGGCGGTTTTTTATCTTGTGATTGACCGGCAGCGTGGGGCGGAGAATGTGTATTTTCTCAACGCTGTCACCGTCTCTGACCTGATGGCCCTGGCGGAGCCTGGGCAGGAGCCGGAGGCCCCGCCCCCCGTGGTGGAGCCGGACCCGGAGCCCGAACCGGCCCCCGAACCGGAGCCGGAGCCCCAAAAGTCCGGCGGGGCCGGGATGCTCCTGGCGGCCCTGGCGGTGCTGGCTATCGGCGGCGGGGCCGGGTGGTACTTCAAAATCTACCGCCCCAAGCAGCAGAAAGCAGCGGAGCCGGAGGAGGATTTTTCCGAGTATGACGAGCCGGAGGACTACGACGACGCGCCCCCCTGGGACGTGGACGACGAGGACGAGGGAGGGGACGAGTGAACTTCACTGACAGCCCCTACGAGCCCTTTATGAAGCAGCCCACCTACCACCGCCCCCCGGAGCCTGCCCAGGCCCCCAGGGGATCGGAGTGCGAGGGATGCCCCTACTGGCGGGGGCTGCGGTGCGTGACCTGCTTCCGGGCCTATCTGCGGAGCCGGGCCGGACCCGGCGGGGGAGGTGACGGCATGGAGCAGCGGGAGCTCACCCGCGAGGAGCGGGCGGCGATCCGGGCCCTGGTGGTGAAGTGGTGCGCCAATTATGACCGGGCCGTGGGATGCTTGCCTTTGGACTGCGAGTGCTATATGCTGGGGAAAACCTGGACGGGGCCCCTATGCCGCTACTTCCGGGCGGCGGTTCTCCCTCTGGACCCGTTGCTGGAGGCCGCCCTCACCGCCCCCGGACCCGTGGAGACGCGGGCCTGCCCCCTCTGCGGGCGGCCCGCTCTCCTGGACGGGCGGCGGCGCTACTGTTCCCCCGCCTGCGCCCAGGCCGCCCATAGGAAACAGCAGCGGGACCATATGCGGAAAAAACGGGGCTGACCTGTTGACAATTAGGCCCTAAAAAGTCCAGTGTTTTCAAGGCTTTCCAGACGCCGGACGGGGGCGGGCCGTATCATTTCACGTCCCGCCCCTGTTTCGGCCCCATACTGTCAACATTTTGGAGGAGATCAACATGGACAAAAATCAAGGCTATGCAATCTTAAAAGTCGTCATGCTGGAGAATGGCCGTGGCTTCGCCCTGGGGGAGTGCCCCAGGGAGCCGGAGCCCTTTGTGACCTGGGCCTGCTACGACGACGAACACGGCAGGCGGCAATACGAGTGGGGGCACTACGGCATGGACCGGGACGCGCTGGCGCGGGACCTTTCGGAGCGGGTGGAGAATTACCAGCAGCAGTTTTCCGTCAAGGTGGCGTGGGTGGAGGAGCCCGGCCTTTACAAGTATTATTCCACCCAGCGGCCCGTGGACATTGGCACGTTCCCCAAGCCGCCCCACAACGCCCCGGACGAGATCGTCAACTACGGCCAGCGCGTTCCCGTGGAGGGCGGCGCGTTCCTGGCCTGGGGGCATTTGACCTACACGCGGCCCCTGTCGGAAAAGGATATGGCGGACTATGAGCTGCGGCCCTCCAAGGACAACCCGGCTGTGGGGAAACGCATGGAGCGGAAACCCTCCATTTCCCGGCAGATGCAGGAGGCGGGGCGGCAGGCCCCGCCCAGCCACAAAAGGGAGGCCCCGGACCGGGGCGAACGGTAGCCGTGGCAGGAAAGAAACGCCGTCGCTCTGTTCATCTTCATGTGATGGTGACGCCGGAGGAGCAGCGGCAAATCCAGGAGCGCATGACCCAGGTGGGGATTTTGAACATGGGGGCCTATATGCGAAAAATGGCCCTCAACGGCTATGTGCTCCAGGTGGACCTTTCCCCGGTGCGGGAGCTGGTGTCCCTCCAGCGGCGGTGCGCCAACAATCTCAATCAGGCGGCGCTCCATGTGAACACCTACGGCGGCCTCTACCCCAACGAGCTCCAGGCGCTCCAAAAGGACTACGCCGATTTGTGGGGGCCTCTCTCCGAGCTGCTGGAGAAGCTGGCCCAGGTGGTGGCCCTGTGACCCGTGGGAGCGGCCCTGGCCGCTCCCCGGCTGTCCCCGCCTCTGGACACGGTGTCCAGAGCTGGGGAGAACCGATTTTGAAAGGGGGTGCTGTCCCTGGCGACGACCCGTCTTATAACCCACCATATCAGCGGGGACAAGTCGATCCTGGCCTCTCTGTCGGACCGCTTCGACTACGGCCAGAACCCGGAAAAGACCCTGGACGGGGCCCTGATCCGCTCCTATGAGTGCGACCCCCTCACGGCTGACAGCGAATTTCTTTTGAGCAAGGCCCGGTATAAAGCAATCACGGGCCGGGAGCAGAAACGGGACGCCGACGTGCTGTGCTATCAGATCCGCCAATCGTTCCCCCCTGGGGAGCTGGACCCGGAGGAGGCGCTGAACATCGGCTATGAGCTGGCGATGCGCTGGACCAAGGGGAAGCACGCTTTCTTCGTGGTGTCCCACGCGGACCGCCCCCACCCCCACGTCCATATTTACTACAACTCCACCACCCTTGACTGCACCCGGAAATACCGGGATTTTTTAGGCTCTGCCCGCGCCCTGCGGCGGCTGTCCGACCGGATATGCCTGGAGCATGACCTGTCCGTTATCAAAAACCCCAAGCTCCATAGCAAGGGAAAATTCCGGCACTACGGCCAATGGCTGGGCGCGTCCCGGCCACACTCCTACAAGGAGCAGCTACGGGGGATCATAGACGGGGCCCTGGCGGAACGGCCCGCCGACTTTGCCGGGTTCCTCCGGCGGATGGAGGCGGCGGGGGTCCAGGTGAAGCGGGGCCGGGGCGGGGTAATCTCGTTCCGGCTTCCCGGCCAGGACCGGGCCACCCGCTTCCGGGCTTCCACCCTGGGGGACGGCTACGGCCCGGAGGACGTGGAGGCGGTGATCGACGGGCGGGCCCCCGTCCGCAAGCCCGCCCAGGGGCGGCCCCGTTCGGCGGCTCCCCGGCGCGTCAATCTGATTATTGACATTCAGCAGCGTATGGCCCAGGGCAAGGGCCCAGGCTATGAGCGGTGGGCAAAAATATACAATCTCAAACAGATGGCCGCCGCCCTCCAGTTTCTCCAGGAGAACGGGCTGACCGACTATGACGCCCTGGCGGAGCGGACGACGGAGGCGGTGGACCGGGCCCACGCCCTGGCCGGGGAGCTGCGGGGAGTGGAGGAGCGGCTGGCCGCCACCACAAAACTCATGGGGGCCGTGGTGGACTACGCCAAGACCCGGCCCGTGTTCGACGGCTACAAGGCCGCACGGTACAGCAAAAAGTATCTGGCGGAGCATGAGGAGGCCCTGGCCTCCTATCGGGCGGCAAAGACGGCGATCAACGACATTCTGGACGGGGCCAAGCTCCCCAGGATGGACGCGCTGAAAAAGGAGCGCCGGGAGCTGGCGGAGCGGAAGAAAAAGCTCTACGCCCAATACCGGGCGGCACAACAGGAAATGCGGGAGGCGGTGGCGGTCAAGGCCAACGTCGATCACCTCCTCGGCCTGTCTGACGGGCGGGAGAGTAAGGCCCAGGAGCGATAGCGACGGGGCCGCAGACAGAAGCCTCTGGACACCGTGTCCAGAGGCTTCCGGCGGGTTTGGGGTGCAACCCCAACAAGCATTTTTGCGGAGCAAAAATGGCAAGTGTGGCTACACTTGCCCTGCTTGCCAAGAGTGCGCTCCCCTGGAATGGTGCAAAAATAGCTATTGCTACAACGGCTAATCGTCATTTTATCTTTCGTACCCCTTAATTTTTGCCACATTCTGCCGATATGAAAAATAGCAGGGCAAACAGTGGAAAAAGAGGTTGACAAATATGTTGTTTTGTGCCACCATTAAGCAAGCAAGCAAGCAAGCAAGCAAGCAAGCATAGCGTAGCTATGCGCTTTTGTCTTGCCTATATGGTAGGCACTTCTTTAGCGTTGAAAGGCATTTTGTGTTGCATGGGGAACTGTGTGACATAAAGTGTCTTTTTCTTTTGCTCCACTGGTTGCCTTATTCTGTAAAAGACGAGGAGTGAATTGTTTATGAGAATACATTTTGCAAGTGGTCAAAATATGTTTCGATTGCAAATGCAAAATCCCCTGCAAAGTACGATGGGGCAGGTGCAAAACGCTGGGTTGCAAAAGATTATTCAGCAAATAAACGTCAATTATGGCAACAAGAAAAACCGTGATACGGTTGAATTGAGCCAAAAGGCACTGGAACTGCTGGATGCCAGCAAAACCAAAAAAGCGGATGAGGCCAAGAAGCCGGAGGCTGCTTTTGGTCCCCAGAAGTACGCACCTGAAATGTTTACCAAAGAGGAGTGGGCCGAACAATCAATTTTGGCACAGAGAGATGGAATACAGACTGTTTCCGATGTGATTGACTATGCAAAATCCAAATTGGAATATACCATGTCGAAGATTTCCGAGCTGGAAAACTATTTGAACGGCACAGGTACGCATAGCGATCCCAACATGACGAAAGAGCTGGCGGAGACGTATCTGCATAATTACAAGCAAAGTATTCAATCAGACTATACAGACATCATTCAAAGTCACATCAATCCACACCGCTCCACAGTGGATGAATATGACGGACTGTCTGGCGGGCTAGCGTCAAAGGTGACGGAAAATCAGCTCAATTCTATTTCTGCTGATTTCTTGAGCCTTTCCAATTTGTCAGACGATCCGCAAGAAATCATGGAGGCGTTAGAAAACGCATCCAAGTTACTGGACGGAATGAAGCAGGATGTGGAAAATACCTATAAAGAGATGACTGGCGGTAAACAGATTACGGAACCCGCCAGAAGTACCTCTATTTTTGATGGAAACACCAGTCATAACTTCTTTGCGTCCCAGATGGAGAAATCACATCGGATCATTGATACCGCGCAAATGAAACTCACAGGACAAACGCTCAATTTCCAATGATGACGACTACGCTTAAAGCGACTTTGCAATAAGAATTAACCGGAATTTGATGGAGAACGGTTAATAAACTCCGTTTTCAATCAATTCATCAGCGAGTAAATTACTCATAGCCTTAGTTTTGGTTAGGAGGATTTGATTATGTCTATGCCAGCTATTTTGCCTTCGGGCCAGCTTCATCCGGATGCGCTCAAGGGCCCTTTTGTCAAACATATCAGCAGCAGCACCCCCGCCACCAAAGGCGAACCCGGCGTAAAGGTCAGCGGTGACGCTATGGCGGAACGCTGGAAAGCGGAGGAAAAACGGGCCAATGAATATTGGCGGGAACACCGGGATGAGGCCATCGACCTGACGCCCCAGCTTGGCAGCAAGCGAGTGGATTCCTATGATGGCAAAACCATTGTGGAGAATAAGGGTATGGGGTTTATTATCGAGACGATCCAGCCCGGTGTTTTTACTGCGGAGGATGCGAATAAATCCGCGGCTTCTGGCGGAGCTACCCACGGTTTCTTCTACCGCGAGACGGATTTCCGGTTCAGCGCCGCTCAGGAGTACACCGCCCTTGGCGAAAACGAGGTATTCCGCCACCGTAATATTAACGATGTGAATTTTGTCCGGGACACGCTGGACTTCTTCACCGATGGGAATTACACCCAGGCGGACGTGAACCGTATGCAGGATCAAATGACGGCGGTGGTTCGGGAACTGGCCCAGCAGATGAAGGACGATGGGGCGCCGGATTTGAGCAAGGTAAAGACCACCCTGACTGTGGGCGGAGGAGAGGTTTCTATTTCCCAGCTTCTTGAGATGCAGAAAACAGGGCGGGAGTTGTCGGAGTCCTTTAGCGGGATGACCTCCGGCTCCTTGACCGGCCATAACATTGAGGCGTTTGCAGAAATGGGAATTGCAAAATCCCTGGGTAACTACTATGGCAGCGATAAGGGAGCGATTGGGCAGATGTTCTCCAAAGGCATCGACCGGCTGTATGAAAAGGGTATGGCACAGCTTGATAAGGCGGACGCTTGGGTGAAAACAGTATCTTACGCTGCCGGAACCTCCAGCAATCGGGATGCGGTGAAAACCGAACGAAATATTGCTGACTTGTTCTCCAAACTGAATACTGGAAATAAGAGCGGCCTTGTCCAAAGTTTTTCTTCCACATTTACACAGGCAAGAGCGATGGTACAGCAATATTGCAGTCAGTACAACATGCCGACCTCCCATGTGGGGCTAGCCGGAGCTACGGCGGGGATCGAAAAGTTTTTCCAGGCGTGGATCAATAAGCTGTAAATTGCTCAGGCAGAAAAGCGAGCCATCGTTAAGAGTTAATCACAGAGACACCCAGACGCCAACGGGACGGCATATAAAAAAACCGTTGGATGGCGGCTGTCTATTAACACGCCCCAAACGAAAATGAACACCAAACGGCGGTTTTGAAACAATGGATTTCAAGACCGCCGTTTTCTTATGACTGACACGGCGGAAAAAGGAGGTTACGCCGTGTCTTTTTATATTCCCCGCCCCTTTGAACTGTCAAAAAAAGCCCGCCTCCTCTAAAGGGGAGCCCTGGCCGCAACTGCGAAAATTGTAATATCCTGTCGCCCCGGTACGTCCGTATGGCCTTGCGCCATGCGGATATTTTTATACCCTGGAGCCTCTGGACACCGTGTCCAGAGGCCCGCTGCCGCTCCCCGCCCCTCCATTTCGATCTGTCCCTTCCCGCCCCGTATCGAAATGGAGGTTACATATGACGACCATCAAATTGAATAACTACTACCCCCATCTGACCGAGTGTGTCACCCTGGAAGTGTCGGAGGAGATCGCCGTGACCCTCTCCATTGGGGGCCGTATGTGCGACAGCTACAAGCGGCGCAAGCGGGACCATGACGAGTGCTCCCTGGACGGGACCCCCGGCTTTGAGGCCGACGTGACCTATCCCCCGCTGACCCCGGAGGAGATCATGGAGCTGGCCGAGGACCACGCCGCCCTCTACGCCGCTCTTGGCCGTCTCCCGCCCGTCTAGGCCCGGCGCGTCTATGCCCGCTTCATCCTGGGACGGAGCGTGACGGCGATTGCCAGAGCCGAGGGCGTGAATAAAAGCCAGATCACCCGCTCTATTGAATTAGGCTTAAAAAATTTGCGGGATATTTTGAAAAATCCTTGCTGACCGACGCAACAAACCGCGAAAAAACCGCCTGATAGGTGAGGAGGGACAAGCCTCCCACTGACAACTGAATATACAGTATTCCAGGCACAAAACCCGCGTGAATAGCGGCAAAAGGCGCGCCGCCAGGATGGGAGCTCCGAGGAGGTGAACAGGGAGCGGACCGAGCGATCAACGCGAACCTTTGACCCGGCTGTGGCAGGCCGGGCGCGACGACAGCGCGGGGGATAATGAAACTTGCTCACGCCCTCCCACGGACTTGCGGGGGAGCCCTGCGGTACGCGCCAGCCCTCCCACGGGGGCAGCGGTGCTGTGGAGCTATGACAGCCGGAGCCAACGGCGGCCTGGAATACTCCCCGCGCTGGGGGTGCGTGGCAAATACAGCGTACAACAAAAACCATGGGGGCCGCCCGCCTGGGGCCTGTCTGTCTTACGGCAGCCCAAACTTCCCCCGGCGCGGCGGTTCCGTTCGTGGATCGAAATGGAATACCCTGCTGGCCTCTGGACACCGTGTCCAGACGTGGAGCAAGGTTGAAAGGCAGCACTTCCAGGTGCTGCCTTTCTGCGTTTCCCCACTACCCAGCGGGAAACTTGTACGCATAGGAACCCCCGTTTTACATAGGAGGGCAGATTATGGCACACACGAGGACCAGCTACCACAAGGAAGTGAAAACGGCCTCTTTCCAGGGCCGGACGATTACCGTTGAAAACCTGACCCCTATTCTCGCCCCCAAGGTGCGGGACAAGCGCAAGCGGGAGATCGAGACGGGGCTTTATTCCGTGTTCCGCAAGTACGCTCCGGGCCGCGCGGAAATGCGCTGACCGGGTGACATCCTTGTGATTTGGGGCTGTCTTTGGTATAATATACTTGTAAAGGTTGACAGCTCCATTCCGATACGGAAAGGAGCCGACAATGGAAAATCGCATTGACGCTATCTACGCGAGACAGTCTGTGGACCGTAAAGACAGTATCAGCATTGAAAGCCAGATCGAGTTCTGCAAGTACGAGCTGCGGGGAGGGAATTTCAAGGACTACAAAGATAAAGGATTTTCCGGTAAGAACACGGACCGCCCCCGCTTCCAGGAGCTTATGGCCGACATCAAGCGGGGCCTGATCCGCCGGGTGGTGGTCTACAAGCTGGACCGTATCAGCCGTTCTATCCTGGACTTCGCAACCATGATGGAGCTGTTCCAGCAATACAATGTGGAGTTCGTTTCCTCTACGGAAAAGTTTGATACCTCCACCCCCATGGGCCGGGCCATGCTGAACATCTGCATTGTGTTTGCCCAGCTTGAACGGGAAACGATCCAGAAGCGGGTAACGGACGCCTACTATTCCCGTTGCCAGCGTGGTTTCCACATGAGCGGCGCGGCCCCCTACGGCTTCAAGCTGGAGCCCACCACCATCCAGGGCATACGCACGAAAATGATGATCCCGGACCCCGACACGGCGAATATCGCCCGGTTGATGTTTGAAATGTACGCCGAGCCGTCCACGTCATTCGGAGATATTGCTCGGTACTTCGCCCAGGAGGGCATACTGGTGTATGACAAGGAGCTGCGCCGGGGCTTCATTTCTCAAATGCTCCGCAACCCCATTTACGCCCAGGCTGACCTGGAGCTGTACGAGTTCTTCAAGGGGCAGGGGGCCGTGGTGGTGAACGAGGCGGCGGACTTCGCCGGGACCAACGGCTGCTATCTCTACCAGGGCCGGGACGTGCAGGAACGAAAAAACAAGGACTTGAAAAATCAAATCCTTGTGCTGGCCCCCAGCGAGGGCATTGTTCCCGCTGATACCTGGCTGCGGTGCAGGAAAAAGCTGATGGCGAATATCACGTTCCAGGGCGGGCGCAAGCCGAAAAATACATGGCTGGCCGGAAAGATGAAATGCGGCCACTGTGGGCGGGCGCTGAAAAGCCTGGGCAACCGGGCCGGAACCCACTACCTTTATTGCACCAAGCGGGCGGACAATATGAGCTGCGAGGGCTGCGGGACGCTTCGGACGGCGGAGTTTGAGCAGTTTGTCTATGAGGCTATGGTGCATAAGCTGTCCGAGTTCCAAACACTGACCGCCCAGACCGAGACAGTCAACCCCAGGCTGACCGCCTTAAACGTGGAACTGGCCCAGGTGGAGGACGAGATCGAAAAGCTGTTGAACACCCTGACCGGGGCCAGCGCGGTTTTGATGTCCTACGCCAACGGGAAGATTGAGGAGCTGGACACCCGCCGTCAAGGGCTGATAAAGGAGATTGCCGCGCTGAACGCTGAAAGCGTCTCCCCGCAAAAAATCGAGTACCTGTCCTCCCACCTGGGGAATTGGGACAACATCGACTTCGACGACCGGCGGCAGGTGGCCGACATCATTCTCTCCCAGGTCCACGCCACCGCTGACCGTGTGTCGTTTGAGTGGAAAATCTGATTTCTTACCCCCAGCGCCCTATTCAATGGTGTGTTTACCATTGTCAAGCGATGTTTGATTTGCTAAATGAAACGGATAAATTACCAAAAGTTGATATGGTCATTGCAAATCTGTTGATTGAGTATATCGGATATGATTGTTTTCAGAAAGCTATCGTACAGACAAGCCCAAAGTATGTTTCATGTATTATTCAAATCAATATGGAAGATAGCTGGGTATCAGATTCCCCCTATCTTCATGCATTTGACGGACTGGAACAGGTGCATCATCAAATGGAAGAACAGTCATTGCAGAAAGCAATGTTCAAAATTGATTACCATACAATCAAAACTTTAGAACGTATACTGCCTAATGGCAAAAAACTGGTACAAATAGATTTTGAAAAAAATCTCTCTATTTAATATTTTCATTCCAGCGGTCACGCTTCGCAGCATGACCGCTTTCCTATATAGGGAAAGTACAGAACCGTGTCAATGCCCGGCCGTTGGTGTGTCAATTTGTTCTTTTCTTTATATTTATCCAAATGGGTTAGATTTGTTATAGCATAATTAAAACAACTATAAAGTAGATTGATTTGACAATAACACATTATTTTTACTAAATTTAATGTGCTTATGTATCATAAAACTTGACAATGACACATTATTTATATACAATATAATGTGTATAATAAGGAGTGACTGTCATGAGAACTGAGAATACAATAAAAACCCTTTTGGAAAATTCGCCGGATGGTACTATTACGGCCAGACAGATAACAGAATCCGGAATGCACCGAAGCATATTGCAGAAGCTTGTAAAGGATGGAGAATTATATCGTTATGGACGAGGGCTTTATATACGGAGTGATATATGGGAAGATGACATCCATCTGTTGCAGTGCAGGTATGGACGAGGCATCTATTCTCATGATACAGCGTTGTACCTTTTAGGATATTCCGACAGGACACCGGCAAAATATACAATGACTTTTCCAAAAGGGTATAATGCGCCTTCTCTTAAACAGGAAAATATTATTGTGAAACGAGTTGTGCCAGATAATTATGCACTTGGAATCATTGAAATAAAGTCGCCCTGCGGGAATCCCATCAAAATATACAATCTCGAAAGAACATTATGTGACATTGTGCGTGGCAGCGGCAGTGATATTCAGATTGTAAATGGAGCAATGAAACGGTATGCGGCTTCTAAGGAAAAAGATATACACAAGTTGATGAAATATGCGGAGCAGCTTAGAGTAAAACCAAAGATATTACATTACATGGAGGTGCTGTTATGATAACCAGAAATCCAATGCAGCTTAAAGCATTCATTAAGAAAAAGGCAGCAGAGAAAAATATTTCTGCCCAGCTTGTCATGCAGAACTACATGTTGGAACGGTTGCTGGAAAGAATTTCGCTATCAACATATAAAAACAATTTTATATTAAAAGGCGGATTCTTAATATCGGTAATTGTTGGGCTGGATACCAGGACAACGATGGATCTGGATACAACAATAAAAGGCTTTACATTAACCCATGAATCAATCCGAAAGGTTTTTAAGGAAATATGCGCTGTTGAAATAGAGGATGATGTGAGCTTTACTTTAGAAGATATTTATGATATTCGTGAAACGGATGATTATCCCGGCATACGTGTTTCTTTAAAAGCGAATTATCCTCCCATCAGTGTACCTCTGACGGTAGATGTTACGACTGGGGATATAATCACACCGAAAGAAATAGAATATACATTTAAACTTCTCTTTGATGACAGGACATTAAGTATATTGGCTTATAATCTGGAAACAGTCCTGGCAGAAAAAATAGAAACTGTATTATCACGCAGCATTGCCAATACCCGCCCAAGAGATTTTTATGATATACATACCATCTTTGCTTTGCGTGGAAATGAATGTGATAAAAATATTTTGAAACGAGCATTGGAGCAGACAAGTGCAAAGAGGGGCAGTAGCCAGGTGATGCAAAATTATGTGGAAATCATTAAGGAGATCAGGGATAATCCACAGATGCAGAACCTTTGGAAAAAGTATCAGAAAAATTTTGATTATGCAAAAGATATTACTTTTGAAGATACTTGTAATTCTGTTAAATATATCATGGATTACGTTATGACAAGGTGAAGAATACATTAGGAAGATGTTGAAGCTAATTTGTGCAAAGAAAGAGATGTCATAAATCAATATTTGGCCTTTACAAAGATATATAATGAACAGGTGAAACTGCATGGAAGTAATATGTCAGAGCCAAAATTGTGTCTAAAGCAAGATACTAAAATTCCTAAAAACATGAAAAAGTCCACCTGTTTGTTTTGTATGTAGCAGGTGGGCTTTTTTGTTTTGTATAAAAACGATTGTCTTAATGACATTGGGGTTCTCTGTCTCTTTTTCTATCTTTAGAATATCGTATCAGACCGGAAAAGACAACGATGCTGCCGGCTGGGAAATTTCGGGTTTCGGCGGGAGCCGGAACGTGGAAAATTCGCAAGTGTATAGACACTTGGAACGCTTGCCGTTTAGAGCCATGGCCGAAACATCCCTTTTCTATTGGGCAGTATATGCAGGAAGAAATTTCAATCTTGACAAGCGACCGTCGGTCGCTATATAATTAAAACGTAATAAACGACCATCGGTCGCTACTGGGAGGTTTTGTCAGATGCCAAAAGGAATTACACTTACACCCGAACAACAGGCAGCACGTCGAAGCGAAATAGTTGATATTGCGTTGCGCCTTATTGCTGAAAATGGGTTTCAAAAAACATCTATGCGGGAAATTGCAGACTTAGCGAAAATGGGAAAGTCCAGTCTATACGATTTTTTCAAAACAAAAGACGAGATTGCTGTATATGCAATGGAGAAAAAATTTGAGGAAATCATAGAGCAGGTTCACAGAATTATTGACAATGAACCTTTGCCGGAACTATGCCTTAGAAAAATCATGCACAATCAGCTTAAAGTGCCACATCAGTATAGGATTGTACTAATGTGGCTTCATGCCGAATCTGACTACTTGGAAGAAGAGTATCGGAAGCGTCTGAAAACAATACGTTACGAATACCACAATACTATCAAGACCGTGATTGAAGGCGGAGTGGCCAAAGGTGTTTTTCGCAAAACAGATTCTGACCTTGTGGTGCGCCTGTTGATTAACTCCATGCTCTCCATTGTCTATACTTCCCGGCCATCAGCCAGTGAGGAAAAGATGCTGGATGAAACAATCAATATATTTCTACACGGAATTATGAATGAAGGAGGTGAAAAAAATGAACCCCTATATCCTGTCTTTGGAGCATAAACAGGCATCACTTGAAATGGTTGGCGGAAAAGGTATGTCTTTATCAAAGCTATTGACAGCGGGTATCCCTGTGCCGGACGGTTTTCATGTTACAACTGCTTCATACCGGATTTTTGTTGAAGCGAACCAGATTCAGCCTTACATCAAAGCATTGCTGGAGGGCACAGATTCCAACAGTACCAGCCAACTTGAAGATATATCCAAGCAGATTGGTCAACTTTTTCATAATGGAAAAATGCCGCAGGAAGTATCGGCGGCAATAAAAACCGCTTATGCCGGATTAGGAAATGTTTCGGTGGCTGTCCGATCCTCCGCGACTGCGGAGGATTTACCCGATGCTTCTTTTGCGGGCCAGCAGGACACGTACCTCAATATACAAGGTGAGAACGAAGTCCTTGACGCTGTAAAGCGATGCTGGGCATCCCTGTGGACAGCTCGTGCGATTGCTTACCGCATAAAGAATCATATCAGGCAGGAGCTTGTGGCTCTTGCCGTAGTCGTACAAAAGTTGGCGTTTTCTGATGCTTCTGGTGTTATGTTTACAATCAACCCCATGAACGGCAGACGTAACGAAATGATTATAAACGCCGCATGGGGGCTTGGTGAAGCGGTGGTTTCCAGCTTAGTCACCCCTGATACAATCGTTACGGACAAGAGCGCCGTCCGAATCGTGTCATATGAAGTGGCAAACAAAGAGATTATGACGGTTCGCACCTTAGACGGAACGGAAGAAATCCCTGTCCCCGGACGGCTCCGTAAAAAACCTGCTCTTACCCGCAATCAAGTCATGCGGCTGACGCAGCTTGGAAATAAAATTGAGAAATATTATCGAATGCCTATGGATATAGAATGGGCGCTGGAAAAAGATAAGTTGTATATTGTTCAGGCCCGCCCCATTACTGTCTTACCGCCGGAGTGGGTATTGCCGGAAAAGAATGTAGTTTACACAAAGGGCAGTCTGGCAGAACACCTGCCAAACCCAGTCACGCCTCTGTTCGCCACTCTTGGCCTTGAATTAGTCAACCGTGCGTCGGCGCTTTTATGGGTGGATATGTTTGGTACAAGCGCAAAAAAGCTGCTGCCAGACAATGGGGCATACACGATAATCAATGGTTATGTCTATCTTTCCGCTAAGGCAAAGCCTCTTTTAATTGCTGTAAAATCCCTTTCCCCCCGCTCTTTGCGCCGGACGCTTACGAACAGCATTATGCGCTTTGAAGCGGCAAGAAAAGAATTTGAAGATGTGGTGAGGCAGTGGGACGAAACATCCCTGCATACGTTAAGCGCCAAGCAGATTATGGAGGGCATTCAAGCCGTATTTTACGCCGCATGTATTTATTTCACAAGGATTCAGCTTACATTGCCCGCCGCATCGATCAGCGAAACGTTATTCACAAAATTCTTTCAGGGTGCGGCCCGCCGTGCTGGTATAACGGACATTTCCGTTCTCTTGCTTGGGTTTGATACGATTGCGCTGCAATCGGAAAAGAACCTGTGGGACCTTTCGGAATGGGCAAAGCAAAGTAACACTTTAGGCTTCTATCTGAAAAGCAATCCTGCAGCAAAGATAGCAGAAGATTTCAAGTCCTCCATTTTGCCTGCGGAAGTTTCGCAGGAGGTATGGATGGAGTGGAAAAGCCGGATTAACGCCTATTTCAAAGAATTTGGCTGTACTGCGTATGAATTTGATTTTGCATATGCCACACCACAGGAGATGCTTACGCCAACCTTTGAATCCATAAAAGCATTTTTGGAGGAAAAAGGGGAAAATCCGTATTCGCGCCAAATCACATTTGAAAAGCGCAGGAAACAGGCCGAAAAAGAGATTTTGCAACAGATAGGCGGCCACCGTAAAAAGCTGTTTTTGAAGCTGCTCCATTGGGCACAAACTACTGCCCCCATGCGTGAAAACGCTATTTATTTGATGGGGATGGGGCACCCACTGATTCGCCGTATGTTACAGGAAATTTCTGAACGTCTCTTAACTGGAGGAGCCATTTCACATCCGGACGATATTTACTGGCTCACAAAGACAGAATTGGAAACGCTCATAACACAGCTTGATAAAAATATGCCCCTATCTGATCTGAGTGAGGCAATCCCTACTCGACAAGCGGAGTATGATACATTCCGGGGTTATGTGCCGCCTTCCATGTTGCCGGAAAAAAGCACAAAAGCCGTATCACATGCAACTCAAATACAGAAAGATGGGAAAATTGTATTGATGGGCATAGGAACCAGCCCAGGCGTTGTTACGGCTCCCGCCTGTGTACTGAACAGCCCGGCAGATTTTGAGAAATTCCAGCCGGGAAGTATCTTGGTCGCCGTTACCACAACTCCCGCATGGACGCAGTTGTTTGCCTCCGCAAGTGCGATTGTAACAGACATTGGCGGCCCTCTTAGCCATTCAAGCATTGTTGCCCGTGAATATGGTATCCCCGCTGTCATGGCAACACACACTGCTACGCGAACCATACAAAACGGACAAATGATAACAGTGGACGGCGCAACAGGGGAGGTGACACTCAATGAATAAAAGGCTCCAGCGTGTCGCCAAACAGCAGGCCAACAGCCTCCGTCCGGGCATACTGGGAGGCCATCCGCTGGTGGCAGAAGACCATTTTCAGGAGAACCTGCGCCCGCTGTTCTGCCCGGTAGTCCCATTTTGCTGTATATGGTCCGCTGTTATAGGTAAGGAAGATACCGGTCGGGGTAAGGAGCACACCGGTCATCCGGGAGCTTCGGATCTTTACCATATCGATCCCCATTTCTTTGATTTCACGGGAGCCATAAAAGGCAGGGGTTTTCAGGACAGGCACTGGAACAGCCTCCGGTAAAAAAACAGGGGGCTTTTCATCACGGAAAACTGCAGCACCTGCGTTCAGCATGGCGGCATAGGTCTCCGCTGCCCGGTGCAGCCGCATCCTTCTCGTTACTTCGCTTCTGATCCGGTTGGTATCCGTGTCCCCGGTAAGGTAAAAAGCAAACCGTTCGGGGTTCTCTGCCAGGAGCCTGCCTTTTGCTTTCCGCCCCAGCCGGAAACCACGCAGCCTGTCTTTGTAGAATACCCGGAGCAGCCCCTCCTTTTTCAGCGAAGTTATGACCGCCTCCTTATAACTGGAACTGCCGGGGATGCGGGGGATGAGGCTGGCCGGGAACTCGCCGCAGATGGCGGCCAGTTCGAGCAGGTAAAAGCCTAATGTGTCCTGCCTGGGGAATGTACCCTTATCGGACATAAAAAGATCACCTCCTTTTCCGGTTTTGTACCGGGGCGGCTAAAGACTTCGGTAAATAAAACTCTGTCAGCCGCAGATAAAGTCCAATAAATACAATATTTTTTCCCATTCTGGCCGTATGGGGTGAAAATGGCGCCAAAACCATTAAAAATCCGATATGGATTTCAGCTCCTTTTCCCGTCCGGAGAGCCCTCCTGCAAAGCGGCTTTTCTCCATGATATAGATACGGGTGCCGTCCTTGTCCCCAAGCTCCGTGGTATTGTAGGCGTCACATAAAAGCCCGCTGTCATCCGCCATCACATACAGGGCGATGGTGTCCAGGATCTGTTTCTGCTGTAGGTTGTCATAGTCCAGCAGGCACCAGTCCGGCAGTTCATGGTCATATACATGGGAGATACAGACCACACATTCCCGGAAGTGTGGCATGGGATGTTCTTTTGCGTACTGTCCCAGTGTTGCGTGGAGCGGATCAAGCAGGAACAGGCTGCTCTGGCGCATTTTTTTCTTTGGGAGCAGCCGTGGAAGGGCTACCTCCAGGATGCCGTTTTCATAGCTGATCTCAATGCCATGCACTTCCCCGGCTTTCACAAGGTACTCTGCCTTGGGGACAGAGGTGGAAGCGTAAAGGAGATTTCTGAGCTGGCAGGCGATCCCTTCTGCTCTTAAAGCGGCTTCGGTTGACATGGTTTCATAGTTTTCCGGATACCTCTGGATATCCAGGGAATCCATGGCGCAGATGTTGTTGTTCAGCCGTGACAGGTTGTTCTGGATATCTGCGATCCGGCGTGAGATAATCTTTCGGTCCACTCACATTCCTCCTTTGGATGTTGTAATATAGCTGCCCTGCATCATAGCGGTCAGGGCAAAGGTTGTTTTATGTTGATTTTTTGTAGTAGCTTACATTCCCGCTGCCATCCACGGTACAGAATCCGGTTATCCCCGGAAATTCCAGCAGGGGGATCTGCCCCGGCTCATCCACCAGTACGATACGGCGGCCGCCGCTGTCACGGCTCTGGTGCAGGGCGTGGGTGACAAGGGCCTCCTGCCCGGCAGCGGCATGGACGATCTCATACAGCTCGCCCCCGGAGAAAAAGGCAATCTTTACGGGGAACTCACTGCACGAGTGGTAGTCCGCCCTGTCGATAAAGTCAAGCAGTACCCATGCCGCCCGCACCATGCCGGGATCGGATTCTTCTTTATCTGTCCGGTAAGGGAAGTATCCCCCGGTGTCTGCCTGCCGGGTGCGTCCCTGCCTGGCCAGGTGGGAGAGCAGGTTTCTGGTGACATCCTCCCGGCCAGGGTAGAACCGGCATAATTGTTTTTCTGTCAGCCCCGGATACATGGATATGATCCGGAGCAGTTCCGTGGCTTCCCCGCCATACAGGTCTGCCCTGGTCTTCACTGGCGCCACCTTCCTTTCTGGTTTTTTGTAAATGCGTAATCTGTGCGTATAACGGACGTATGGGAAAAGGGATTGCGTAATCTATGCGTATACGGTGCGTAATCTGTTCCATTATCCGGCTTCACTCTGCCGGCGCATCCGTTCCACGATGTCCTTTAACTCCCTCCGGTCCGTGGTGATCAGGTCTTTCTCCAGGGGGCTCGCCTTGAACTCCACCATGATGTTATTGTTGTTGGTGCTGATCAGGCCGTTGCCCCGTTCAAAGTGGGTGACCTCCATGACCTCCGCATCGGAGAGGTGGAGGGCGCTCTGGACGCGCATGGCCTCGTCATCCTCCAGGTTCAGGATGATCTTGGTCTTGGAGTTGTTGATGATGCCCTTCCCGAACCGCCCTTCATCCAGGTTAAAGAAGTCATTTAAGTCCTGGCTGGCACAGACGGCGGAGCCGCCATAGCCCCGGATGGTTTTAAAAATCTCCAGTACAAAATCCCCGGCAAGGCGTGTGCCTGTGGCACCGGCGCCGGATAAGAGCTGCCAGCACTCGTCAATGAAAATGGTCTTTTCCTCGGTACGGTCTTCCTTGGCCCGGTCCCAGACAAAATCCAGGGCAACGAACATCCCGACGGTCAGCAGGTCCCCGGTCAGGGAAGAGATATCCAGCACGGTATATTTGTTATCCAGGGACACGTTGGTCTGCTGGTTGAAGGTGCTGGCGGAGCCGTTCACCAGGCGGTTCAGGATATTTGCCAGCCGTTTGGTAGCAGCCGATTTCTTCAGTATTCCATAAAGGTCGCCCAATACCGGCATTTCCCGGTATCGTTCCGGGTTTTGGGGGTCTGCCAGGGAAGCGTTGTCATGGGTGATGCCCTTCTTGTTGTAGGTGTGGATCAGGGCCTCGTCCAAAAGCTGGCGCTCCTCATGGTTCATGTCCGGGATCAGCAGGCTGAAAAAGATATGGAGCCGCTGGATCTTCTCCGCCAGTTCCGAGAGCTGGATGCCGGGGCCGTCCAGCAGTTCGTTCACGGTGCGGTCTACCTGCCGGATCTCCATCACGTTGATACAGTGGGGGCTTGCCGGGGAGACCTGGATGAACTCACCGCCCACGTTGGCGCAGGCCCGGTGGAACTCATGCCCCTTTAACGGGGCGATGATGAAAATGGGGATTCCTTTGCGCCGCATCCGCAGGGCCATGAGCTGCATGGTGAAAGTCTTGCCCGCGCCGGAAGTGCCCAGGATCGCCATGTTTGCATTTTTGTAGACTGCGGAGTTGAAGATATCCACAATGATCAGGGAGCTGTTGTATCTGTTCACGCCTAACAGGATGCCGTTGTCATCACACATCTCATAGCTGGTGAAGGGATAGCAGCTTGCGGCGCCCCCGGTAAGGAGGTTCCGTTTGCTGCGCTCATACAGCCCTTTTTCCACGGACACCAGGGGCAGGGCGGTCAGGAATGCCTGCTCTTCCCGGAAGTGGCAGGCGGAAACCCGCATGTCCTGGGAGAGCAGGAGTTTCTTCATCTCGCTGACCTTCCATTCCAGGTCCTCTTCATTGGGGGCCGTAATGGTGACCAACAGGTTCATAAAATAAAAATCTTCGTTGTTGGCAAGCCCTTCCTTCAGGAAGTAGCCGCTGCGGATGGCGCTGTCGATATCGTCAAAATCCGTGTTGGTATCGCTGGCGTCCTTGATCCGGGAGCGGTTGATGCGGAGCTGCTGGCCCACCTTCTGGATGATGCGCTCCTTGGGCTGGCGGGAGAGGAACATGTCCAGGTCGATCCCGTCCCCGGCGTTGACCATCAGGCTGAGCCAGCCGGCCGGCACATGGGTCTTATAGCCGTCCGAGGGGATCAGCAGGTAGGCGTAATAAAGCCCGTCAATGCAGATGTAGCGCCCGTGGGTGAAGTCAATGCCTGTGGGGGCGATGAACTCCCCGGCAGGGATATGGTCGATCTCCGCTTCCCGCCCGTTTGCCAGGTACTGCGCCACCACCTCTTTAGCCCGGACGGGGAGGGGCTTAGTAGCGCTCTCATTCCGGCACAGGAGGTTATAGAGCACGTCTATGGTGAACTCGTCCTCGTTGTCCGGCAGCACCACTTCATTCCCGCACTGGCGAAGGTAATTGGAGGCGGTGTGGACGGCGGACTGCAGGGAGCCGATGGCTTCCCCTTCCTCGTCCGTGCGCCTTGCATTGCTCCATGGCTCGTATTCAAAGACCAGGAAGAACCGGCGCGTGACCGCCTCGCGGGAACAGATCTGCTGGATGAACTGCAGGTAATCCTCCTGCATGAGCCGGCACTGTTCGTTGGTCTCCTGGGCCATCTCCCGGCGCACTGTCTCCATGTGGCGCCCGATATCCGCGCGGCGTGTCAGCACCTTGAACTGGAGCTTTACCGGGCTTATCTTTAAATAGGAAACAAAGGAATAGATGATGCTCCTCTGTTCCCTGGCGCTGCGGAGCAGGAAGTTGATGGGGATCACCTCCACCACCTTCACATACCGGTGGTCTTTCGTGTAAATGACGCCGTTTTCTATCCTGCTGATGGGCAGGTAGTCCGCCACCGGGTTTAAGTGGGTAAACTGCGGTTCCGGCGTGTGCAGCGGCCTTCCGGGGGAACAGCCCTTTTTCTGCCTGCTGTTTCTGTGGTCCGGCCTTCCCGGTCTTCCAGCAGCCTTTTTTCTGGAATCCTGTTGTGGGCCCCGTTTCTTTCCCACTGTGGATTTTTTTCGCTGCATTCCGGCCTGCTGTTTTTTCTGTGTCTGGCTGGGGCGGAGTTTCTGGCGGATCTCATATCCTTTTACCTGGTCAAATTCTGCGGGGAAATCTTCCTCCCCTCTGCGCCGCCAGCCGGATATGCCGCCAATCTTTTCGTTTTTGCCGGATTTATAATTTCCACCCGGCTTTTCATTCCGGCCAGAATGCTCTGATGCTATGTTTTCTTCATGGCTGTATTTTTTCTTCCGGTGGCCGTTTCTGTCTTTTTTTGCGGCGGTGGCCGCCCGCATTGCTTCCTGGCTTTCGCCGCCGCCCACGATACGGCGGTTCTTCATGTATTTTAAGAAGATGACAAGGAAGGACGACAGGCTTTCCCCCGATATGCCGATCAGGGCAAACAGGACAAGGGGCAGGGTAGTCAGGCACAGCACGATGATCCGTGCGGTCAGACCGATGGGCAGGAACAGAAATACCGGCAGCCCGGTCACGGCGGCCAGGATGCCGGCCTCGATCACGTTCCTTGCCCGGAACATGCCGCCGAAAAACGTGCCTGTGTCCACAAAGTTCGGCGGGATGATATAGGTATCGTGGTCATTCTGATTGTTCATATGGTAGTACCTCTCTTTCAGCCGGATACGGGCATGTGTCTCACCCGATGATCCAGAATGGGCCGCCTGCGCCTGCGCGCCGGCTGGCTTCGTTCAGTATGATGGAAAGATCCCAGAGCTGTCCGCTCCGTTTGTAGCTGGCGGGGTCCGCCACCAGGATCTTCCCGTCCTTCACTCCCCGCAGCACGATAAAGTGTCCGCCGCTTGTGAAGTGTCCTTTTGACATGATGGCCACCACCAGCTTTCCGTCTGCCAGTGCGTCCAGCAGCCGCTGGGGTTCCGAAGGGGTACAGCCGGAAACGGCAAGCCTCCAGTTTTTGGCGGCACCGGGGATCAGCGCATGGTAGGAGCCGCTTCCTTTGCACCAGTAGCCGTTTTCATAAGCCCACTGTGCCATCCTCTCCGGGTCAACGGTCTCGCCGGCCAGGGAGGACACCACCATTGCCATGGAAGTAGGCCCGCAGCCGTAACCGCCGATATGGTCGGTGCCGTAGGGCTTCCCCGCATAGCGTTCATCCAGCTGGTTGAAATAGACAACTTCCGTGCTGCCATCCGTAAAGCGTACATCACCCAGGGAGGGGATGCTGTTCCCTTCCCAGTTTTCCAGGTTCTGGACCAGCCCATCGCCAAGGAAGAGGCTCAGGTTCTGTGCGTAATCGGCGGCAAGCTCCCTCTGTTCTTCCGTGAGGGAGAATACCTGGTCGGCAAAATAATCTTCCCCATTGTAGGAAATGGTATAGATCATCCATTTTTCTGATACGGTAGTCTCTTCCCCGGTTTCCGGGTCCTCCATTGTCTTTTCACGGATCTCCTCGGTCCGCTTATAGGAGTAAAGGTGGGATTTCCCACGGCGCATGACAGCCGCCATGTCCGCAATGGAGATATCCGCAAATTCCTTGTCTTTTGCCGCACAATACTGGGAGACAAAAAGGTTGGCGTTGTATACGGGGCTTGTCTCATAGGGGTTGATGACCTCCATTTCATCCCCATCCGAGGCGGCAAAATCCCGCCCGATCCGTTCCATGACATCTTCCATGCCTTCCCCCAGGATGCTGCTGATGGTGAAGGTGAAGGTGTTGGCATTTTCCACAACGGCGGCCTCACTGTTCAGGATGGGGTTTTCCGTGTCAGCGGGGGAAAAGGCGGAGGAAAAGCCGTCAAAGATCAGGCCGGGGAGCATCAGCACGAAAAGCACCGGGAGCAGTAACAGGACAGTGGCGGCTGCCAGGACCTTTCCAATAAATTTACGGCCTTCCCATAACGCCCCTGCAGCTGCGCCGTAAGGCCCGCCCACGGCGGCGCCCTTTGCGGCCCCGGACACCGCCTTTCCCGCTTTTACGGCGCCTCTGGCAAGGTGTGCCGCAGACGCGCCGGTCTCAAGGGCTTCTTCCAGCCCGTTCTTCAGTCTTTTTTCCATTTATAGCCTGTCCTTTCTTTTGGGCGCCGGGGGCATTTTTTTCACAATGGATTCCTTATAGGCGATGGAGCCGTCCGCCGCCATGTAAGGGGATTTCTCCACGGCGTCCTGTGCGTACTGCTTGTACCAGGAAGTGCCGTCCACGGCCTGCACGGTAGCATAAGCCCCCTCTGGCGCAGCGTACTGGTCTGCGTGGTACATGCCGAAGGAAATGCCCTCTGGGTGTTCCTCCGAGATCTCTGTGCCGGTGATGCGCCCGCCCCCGATCTCCACGCCTGTAAAGGACGGCACATGCTGTGCGCCTTCCTCCAGGGCGGCATAGCCCATGTAGGAGTGGAGGGCCTGGGCAGCCTTTTCCCCGGTCATGGTGCCCATGGAGGAAATATTTCCGGCTGCTACTGTGCCGATAACGTTACCCGCAAAATCGCCGCCCTTTGCAACGGAAGATGCATACATGTTCCCCCCGATGCCGGCGGATATGGCGGACGCAAACCCGCCGATACTGCCGCCGGGAGCCTTTCCGCCCTGTCTGTTTGTTTCCGTGTGGGAGGTGGCTGTGCGGATGGCGCTGTTTGTGACCTGCCGGCTGACTACCCCCGCAAGGCCGCCTGCCATAAACCCGCCCGGACTGCCGGGGCTTCCGGGTGAGCCGGAGCCGTTGTTTACATGGGAAGAGCTGCTGCTGTGGCCGCCGCCGAAATGCTGGCGGGAAAAGTTGCGGACAGCGCCCACGCCCCTTGCGGCAACCAGGGCCTCTGCGATCATGGAACCGCCCGTATGCCCCACGTTCACGCCCAGGCTGGACATGAAGGAGTCGATTTTCTGGGATACCTTTAAAAAGGCGATGGCACACAGGAACCAGACCAGGACATTGCCCGATACTGCCTCCCGGCCTGCCGCATCCACCTGGGCCTGTGCGTCACTCTCCGAAAAGGCAAAGGCCGTCTGGCAGGACAGGCAGAGGAGGAGCGCCATCAGAAAGGCCGCAGTAAGTACCTTTTTATATTTTTTCATGGTTATTGTCATTCCTTTCTATTTTTCTCACAGTGAGAGCGGGTTTGCGATGAACGCCCCGACCATGCTTGTGAACAGCCGCAGGCACCAGGCGTTCATGAGCAGGAGGAACACCTGCCCGCCGAACATCCGGCACCAGGACTTAAAAATGCCCCCGGTGGACTGGGATGCCCCCATGGAGAATGCCACGGGCGCTGTGTAGACCAGTACCCCCAAAAGGACATACCGCTCTGCCGCTTCCAAAAGGAGCTTCAGGTAGTTCCATGCCAGTACCAGCACAACGATCAGTGCGATGAGAGCCACCGCACCGTTGGCGCAGACACCGATGATAGCCAGCATCACCGAATTAAAATCAGCGAAACTTAAAGCGGGCAGGTCGGAATCCATAATCCAGTGATAGGGGGTTCCGCCAATCTTTAAGACAGTATCCACGATCCCGTCCGAGAAATAGGCCAGCAGGATGAAAAGGACGGAGCGGATGCTCAGGCGCACCGGGTCCTCCGCCTCAATGCCGGCCCCCAGGCCGAAGTTTTTGAACAGCTGCCATACCCAGTTTAAGAGGATGATGCCGATAGCTAGAGCCACAAAGACCTTATACATGGTCTCGGCGGCGGGGAAGTATCGGAGGAACACGGTCATGTCACAGCCCAGCGCCCCCAGGACCGAGGTGGTCACAAGGTCAAGGGCGTTCATCACCTGCTCGGCAATCCACTCCACAATGCCGTCTAAAATACCCATAAATGATTACTCCTTTCCGGCATCAGCCACTCCACTTGCCATCCGCAAAGAACGGGGTGATGTAGGCCATGATGAATCCCAGGCCGTTTAAGATCGCCCAGGTGATGCAGATGCGCTTCAGCCATGCGCGGCTTTCGTCCACCGTGCGGCCGGAACGGGAGAAGTTCATCATCAGCGGGGCTACCGAAGCGGTGACGATAGCGGCTACGGTGGAGATCAGTACGATCTGGTTATAGACGTCCTTCATGATCTCCGTGGCTTTCGTCCACACATCTGTGGCATAGACCGACTGGGTCGTCATTAAGAACATCATAAAGCCCAGGAAGGCATAGTAGGCTGCCTTTGCAGGGGAGAACCTGCGGCGGGGCTTCTTACCTGCCGGGGCAGGCGTCTGCAGTTTGTTTTTCAGTCTCAATTTGTGGACCTCCTTTAAATAAGATTTGGTTGTGGAAAGAAAAGACCATGCCACAGACACGGGCACGGTCTTCTTCCTTTGGGCTGGCAGGCGGTGAAAAGCCGGATCATGCGGTAGGAGGCGCAAAAAAAGCACCTCTTTGGAAAGGTGCCATGCCAGCCCGGATTGCTTTTGGGTGCAGTTTTAAGCATATTTAGTGTAACATATCCCTTTTTACGGGGAAAGAGCAGAACCGTGCCAATTTTGTGCGGAATTGTGCCAATTTCGTGCCAGATTATTAAGGTGTAAAAAATAAAAAATCAGTTTGGTTATTTGCAGAAAAAGGAGGAGAACCCCTGTATTTATATAGCATATGGGTTACATCCGAAATATGGAAGGCCCTTTGTACCTTGACAATTTTACAGCACCGTTCAGGAGTTATACAGGTACAGACGGATAGTGTGCGATGACCATACGTGAGCCCGCCCTCTGTTTAAAAATTGCATAGCAATACCTGAAATACGCGGCAAAGATATTGGCGCAGGAAGTGACCTGATTGGGTGCGTACAAATTATACTTCCTTAATTTAAGTAGAAAAAATACGTTAATTACAGTTGAAAAACGGAATGTTCAATGCGTATAAGATATATAAAGAGGCTTTATATCAAATGCCATACGAATACCACTTCAACTGCAAAAAAATATTTTATGATAGCAAAAGATGCTAAAAACAGAGAAAGAGAGGGCATAGATAATGGCGATAGATATTGATAATGAAGTGGCAGTTGATCAGCAGGTATACCTGGCAGCTGATATTCAACGTATGCTTGGAATAGGTAAGAGTAAGTCTTATACCTTCCTTGAAGACGTGTACAAGCAGAAGAACCCGCCGTTCAAAGTCCTTAAAATCGGTAAGCTTTTCAGAGTACCGAAGCGAGGATTCGATGAATGGCTGAATGGCGGTATATGAGCGAGGTGATTTAGTGAAACAGCCAGCAAAGAAAAAAGAGGTTGCTTTTTATGAAGGAAACGCATGGGTTCACAGAGTTAAGCTGCTGCAGCCGGATGGTTCTGTAAAGTACAGTAAACGCGGAGGCTTTCAGAGTGAGGCAGAAGCGGAAGCGAGCTATTACAAACACGAGGAAGAATTTAAGAAAGCATCCAGAACTTATCAGATGTCGGCAAAACCTAATGCAGATGTTGACTTGAAAGATTATTTGCTTTATTGGTTTGAGGATGTATTTTCACAGAGGATTGAGAATACAACCCGCATGGTAGGTGCTTATGTGTTGTACGATTTGATTCTTCCGAATATGCAGCAGGATATAAAATTGAGATATGCCAATGAGGAGTATTTTGATTCTCTGCTGAGCGTTGTATCAAAGGCATGTGAGTCCGCTGGCAATAAGTCCAGAGAATTTTTGAATATGGCAATGAAAGAGGCCGTCATACAGGAATATATCAAGAGGAACCCGATACCTGCGACAAAGCCGTATCCGAGAAAAAAGCCAACAATCATTATTTTAAACAAAGCAAATGTGAAAAGACTTTTGAAAGCTGCTTACAATAGTGGAGGGTATCTGGAGATTCTTCTCGGACTGTTCTGCGGGCTTAGAAAGGGTGAGATATCAGGCTTGAAGTTTGGAGATTTTGATGCTGAAAGCAGGACAATCTACATTCAGAGGCAGATTACGTCCAATCCTGTTATTCCAAAGGGTGAAAGCAAAATTGAAACGTATGAAGTCATAGAGAAACCACCAAAGACGGATAACAGTTACAGGCGGCTGCGGATACCGGAGGCTGTTGCGAAGGAAATCGAAAAAAGGAGAACTTTGGTTGATGCAAATAAGCTGCAGTACGGTGAACAATATTTTGACCGTGATTATATTTCGTGCCAGGAAAACGGCCTGCCGCATTCAACTGCTGCAATGAACAGCGCCTTGTCAAAATTATGTTCCAGAAATGGCCTGCCCCACATAACAGTCCATGGGCTGAGACATATGTATGCCACAATATTAGTAGAGCAGAAAGTTCCATTGATTAAGATATCTGCCCTGTTGGGACATGCAAGTGTCAATACAACCTTTGAATATTATTGTGAAGTCATGGATGAGAATGAGCAGATCATTACGTTTATGAATCATACATTTGTTCCGGAAGGGAGTGATTCTGCATGTTAGATTTGAGTTTAAAAAATTATGTCGATTGGAGAGTGGCACAGGTAATACCTGTGCGCTCCGGTTTCGGCTACAGGGTATTTCTGAAATATCCGGACGGAAGTGAAAAGCCACAGCAGAAGTCAGGATTTAAAACAGAGAGGGAAGCAAATAAGGCAAGAGAGAAGACCATCGCAGAACTATATAATGGTACGTTTGTTGTATACGCAAAGGTGAATGTTGCCGATTTTATGTTCTTCTGGCTTGAAGAAGAGCTTAAAAAACGCACGGACAGCCATGAAACCTATTATAATTATTGCGGAATAGTAAAGAATCACATTATTCCCATTCTGGGTAAAAAGAAAATGATGGATGTTACCCGTGGAGACATTCAGAAATTGTTTAATACCAAGACAGACTACTCAAGGTCGGTGGCAGAGCAGGTAAAAACAATTATGAATGTCTCTTTTCGTTATGCGGTAACAATCAAAGTGATTCCAAACAGTCCGGTGGACGGGATAGGGCTTCCCAAAGCAGAAAAGCCACAGCAGAAATCAGGATTCAGAACCCGGAATATTGATACACAGAAAACACTGACTATGGAGCAGATCCAGGTTCTGCTGGAAAAGAGCAAAGATACTCCAATCCATATGCAGGTGCTGTTGAATGTGCTTATGGGACTCCGCAGGTCCGAAATCAATGGGGTAAAATATTCTGACGTAGATTATATCAACCATACCTTAAAAGTGGAACGTCAGCTGGGGAAAGTACATAACGCAGTAAAAGAAGACTTTGCCCCGAAAACTTTTACGAAACAGGAAGTAGGATTAAAGACAAAATCCAGTTACAGGGAGATTCCGATTCCTGATTATGTCTTTGAGGCGATTTTAAAAGAACGGCAGGTGTATGAGAAAAACAAAAGCCGCAGAAAGAGAGAGTTTCAGGATTTGGGCTATATCTGTTGTTCCACCTTTGGCAGGGCAAGGAGCAAAGGGTTCCATTGCAGGTACTATAAACAGCTTCTTGCTGAAAATGGCTTACCGAACATCCGCTGGCATGACCTGCGCAGCACGTACTGTACACTCCTGCTGAAAGAGTCATTTAACCCAAAGGCAGTATCAAAGCTCATGGGGCATGCCAAAGAAATCATAACAATGGATGTTTATGCGGATAACAGAGGGATTATAGCGGATGGGGTGCCGGAGATTGAGGAATACATGAAAGAAGTATTGCCAAACCTGGAAGAAATAGAAATCTTTAAAAAGGAACTGCTGGAGATTGTAGCAGATGTAACAGAATTTCTTTCGGATACAGGATAAAAAAGAACAAAAGTTCGATTTCCTATCTATACAAATTTAATGATTTGTGGTAAGATAAAAAAGCTCTTCAGTGCTGTTCCGTCCGTATAGAATTACGGAGGTGCGCTGAGTTGCAAAAACAGCAAATTGTGAACGGAATTCGTCAAGGACTTTTTTTCCTTCGATTTGAGCAAATGCCATGACGAAAATGAAAAGTTCCTTGACGAATTTGTGGCATATACGCATCTTTTTTTACTATGAATTTTGGAGGTGGTATTTGTGCAAACTGCACAAAAAATGTTCGAACTTCACAGCGAATACAAGCCCACCGGAGACCAGCCCCAGGCCATAGAAGCCCTGGTCAAAGGGTTTCAGGAAGGCAACCAATTCCAGACTTTACTGGGGGTTACGGGTTCCGGGAAGACCTTTACCATGGCGAACGTGATCGCACAGCTGAACAAGCCGACTTTGGTAATAGCGCACAATAAGACATTAGCGGCACAGCTCTATGGTGAGTTCAAAGAGTATTTTCCGAGTAACGCGGTAGAATATTTTGTGTCCTACTACGATTACTACCAGCCCGAGGCCTATGTCCCGTCTACGGATACCTACATTGAAAAGGATTCTGCGATCAATGATGAGATCGACAAGCTGCGGCATTCGGCAACGGCAGCGCTCTCGGAGCGGAACGATGTGATCATTGTGGCCTCTGTCTCCTGTATTTACGGCCTGGGAAGCCCGATTGATTATAAGGAGATGGTCGTTTCGCTGCGGCCGGGGATGCAAAAGGACCGGGATGAGGTGATCCATAAGCTGATTGACATTCAGTACACGCGCAACGAGATGGACTTCAAGCGCGGCTCCTTCCGTGTGCGCGGGGATGTGCTGGAGGTATTTCCGGCCTACGCGGGGAACGAGGCGTTTCGAATCGAGTTTTTCGGTGACGAGGTGGACCGGATTGCCGAGATCGACCCTCTGACCGGGGAAGTGCGGGCGCAGCTTGCGCATGTGGCGATTTTCCCGGCCTCTCACTATGTTGTGCCGCGGGAAAAGATGCTGCAGGCCGCGGAAAACATCCTCGAGGAGATGAAGGAGCAGGTGGCTCTTTTTAAAAGCGAGGACAAGCTTTTAGAGGCGCAGCGGATCGCGGAGCGGACGAATTTTGACGTGGAGATGATGCGGGAGACCGGCTTCTGCTCCGGGATCGAGAACTATTCAAGGCATCTGACCGGCCAGCTTCCGGGCGAGCCGCCCTGTACGCTTTTGGACTATTTTCCGGAGGATTTCCTGATTATCGTGGATGAGTCCCATATCACTCTGCCGCAGGTGCGGGGAATGTTTTTTGGAGACCGGTCGCGGAAAAAGACACTGGTCGAGTACGGCTTTCGTCTGCCTTCTGCACTGGACAACAGGCCGCTCTGCTTCGAGGAGTTCGAGAGCCATATCAGCCGGATGCTGTTTGTGTCGGCGACGCCCTCCGTGTACGAGGCCGAACATGAGCTTTTGCGCACGGAGCAGATCATCCGTCCGACCGGGCTTTTGGACCCGGAGATCTTCGTGCGCCCGGTGGAGGGGCAGATCGACGATCTGATCGGAGAGCTGAACAAAGAAGTAGAAAAGCATAATAAGGTATTGATCACGACACTGACGAAGCGCATGGCCGAGGATCTGACCGATTACATCCGGGAGGCAGGGATCCGCGTCAAGTACCTGCATTCCGATATAGACACGCTGGAACGGGCAGAGATTATACGGGATATGCGTCTCGATGTATTTGATGTGCTTGTAGGCATCAACCTGCTGCGGGAGGGGTTGGATATCCCGGAGATCACGCTGGTGGCGATTCTGGATGCTGACAAGGAAGGGTTCCTCCGGTCCGAGACCTCGTTGATCCAGACCGTCGGCCGCGCGGCGCGAAATGCAGACGGACATGTCATCATGTATGCCGATACGGTGACGGATTCCATGAAAGCGGCGATCGACGAGACGAACAGGCGCCGGGACATTCAGAAAAGATATAACGAGGAGCATGGGATCACGCCGCAGACCATCAAAAAGGCCGTGCGGGAGCTGATCTCGATCTCACGCGCGGCCGAGAGAGGTGAGGAGGACTTCCAAAAGGATCCGGAATCCATGGATGCGAAGGAGCTTACGAAGCTTGCGAAGGAGCTTGCAAAGAAGATGCGCCAGGCCGCGGCAGAATTAAACTTCGAGGAGGCTGCAAAGCTGCGTGACCGTATGAAGGAGGTCAAGCAGATGCTGCTGGAGCTGGAGGGCTGACACTGCGCTGCGTTTCGGTTGTTGCCGACCAAGTGCCGCGCCGACATTTGGCAGCCCAGCGAAGCGAGGTCATTTCCTGCGCGGGCCGTAAGAATGCATGGATCAGCCGGCAAACATCCATCGCTGCAGGCGATTTGGCATGGATTTTTGCATGCTGCTGGGAATGGAGTGCACAGGAACGAACGCACCATTTGACGGAAAGCAATTTTCAAACATATATTGACAAGCATTCTCAATCAGAATACAATAATCCCGGGGCCGGAGCATACATGGGCCATATAGGGGAGAAAAATCTATGAAATTGTATGAGGGAACGGTCGGAGGGCGTTATCTGGTTCGCTCGGTGTCAGCGGAGGAAGCGTTGATGAGGCGTCTGGAAGCGCTGGGAGTGAATGAAAATACGGAAATATCTGTTTTAAATAAGAAGCAGAGCGGCACGATGATCATTAAGGTGCGCGGGACAAGGCTGGCGCTCGGCAGGCGGATCACTGGAGGGATTGAGGTCTGGGAGGACGGACAGAGCAGAGAGGAGGAAAAGGCATGAATGCGAACGACAATACGCCGATTACCGTCTGCTTTGTCGGTAACCCCAACTGCGGGAAGACGACACTGTTTAACGCGTTTACCGGAGCGAAGCTTAAGGTCGCAAACTGGCCGGGCGTGACGGTGGAGCGCAAGGAGGGGGAGACCTCTCACAAGGGGAGAAAGATCCATGTCATCGACACGCCCGGGATCTACAGCCTGACCTCCTATACGATGGAGGAGCTGGTCACCAGACGCTGCATCGAGGAGGAGGGCGTGGATGTCATTGTCAACGTGGTTGACGCCTCGTCCCTGGAACGAAACCTCTATTTAACGCTGCAGCTTTTGGAGCTTAAGAAGCCGGTCATCCTTGCCCTTAACATGATGGATATCGTGGAGGAGCGCGGCATGGAGATTGATCTGCACAGGCTCCCGGAGCTTTTAGGAGAGATCCCGGTAGTACCGGTTTCCGCGAGAAAGCGGACCGGGCTTGATGTGCTGCTGCATGCAGTGGTGCACCATTACGAGGAGGAGCCGCAGGGCATCGTGGTCCGTTATGACGCGGAGATTGAGGACCGGATACAGAGGACCGAGGATATTTTGCGAGAAAGCTATCCGACGTTACCCAATCTGCGCTGGCATGCGATCAAGATGCTGGAGCATGACAAGGAGGTCATGAAGGATCACCCGGCGGATCTGTCTGCGATCGCCCAAAAGAGCTATGAGAAGCAGATCATCAATGAAAAATATGACTATGTGGAGGAGATTATCCGGGAGTGTCTCTTTAATAAGGAAGAAAAGTCGGCATTGACGGATCGGGCGGATGGGCTTTTGACGCATCCGATCTGGGGGATTCCGGTGTTTTTCGGAATCATGGCGCTTGTCTTTTTCCTGACCTTTACGGTGGGGGATTTTCTGAAGGGGTATTTTGAGCAGGCATTGGGGCTTTTTTCCGGTTCCATGCTGACGCTTCTTGAGCGGGCAAGTGTATCCCCGTGGCTGATTTCGCTCGTTGTGGATGGGATCATTGCCGGGGTCGGCGGGATTCTCACGTTTCTTCCGAATATTTTTATCCTGTTTTTGGCGCTGGCGTTTCTGGAGGACAGCGGCTATATGGCGAGGGTCGCCTATGTAATGAACGAGACCATGAGCATGGTGGGCCTTTCGGGGAAAGCGTTTCTGCCGATGCTCTTAGGCTTCGGCTGTACGGTCCCGGCTGTCATGGCGACGCGGGCGCTGGAAAGCCAGAAGGATCGTCTGAAGACGATTCTGATCACGCCGTTCATGTCCTGCTCGGCAAGGCTCCCGATTTATGTGCTGTTTGCGCAGCTCTTTTTCCCGGATTCGGCCATGCTGGTGGCGTATTCCTTGTACCTCGTGGGCGTCCTGGTTGCGATCACGATGGCACTGCTCCTGCATAAGACGACCGGGAAGGAATACGAAAACGCATTGCTGATCGAACTGCCGGAGTATAAGACGCCGAATCTGCGGACGGTGGCGATCTACGTTTGGGAGAAGGTAAAAGACTATCTGACAAAGGCGGGGACGACGATTTTTTTTGCTTCGATTGTTCTTTGGTTTGTCCTGAATGCGGGCCCATCAGGCTTTACAAAGAACGTGGCGGAAAGCTTTGCGGCGCGTTTTGGTGCCCTTCTTGTCCCAATTCTTAAGCCGGCCGGGCTTGGAAGCTGGCAGATCGCGGTCGCACTGATCTCCGGGATCTCGGCAAAGGAAGTGGTGGTTTCGAGTTTTTCCGTCTTATATGGGATCGGAAATATCAATTCGGCAGCCGGGATGGCAGAGCTTTCCGGCGCTCTTGCTGCGGGCGGCTTTGGGAGCGTGAACGCGTATGCCTTGATGATATTCTGCCTTTTATATACCCCCTGTATTGCAACGATTGCGACAATCCGAAAGGAGACGGAGTCCGCAAAATGGACGGCGGGGATGGTCATATTCCAGCTTGTGCTGGCATGGGCGGCGGCGGTCTTTGTGTATCAGGCGGGCAGACTGTTTTTTAACATATCATAGAAAATGGGGTTCTGTGATAGAAAAAACGATCCGCAGGGATCGCGGGGGCTGGTCCAACGAAGCACGGCCTCGTGCGAAGTGAGGTCGCTTTGGCGCGAGTGTGCGCAGAGCACACACTTTTTTAGGGAGGAGTTACATGAACGAAAAGATTCTTCTGGAGGCCGTGGTCCTAGCCGGAGAGATCATGCTGGTGAGCGGGGCGGAGGTATACCGGGTGGAGGACACGATGAATCATATGCTGCGGCGCTCCAGTTATGAGACGACGGAGACGGTCGTATTTTCCACGGGGATTTTTGTGACGCTCGATGATCCTGTAAAGGAGCCGATGACGTTAATCAAACGGACTCCGGGACGCAGTACAAACATCAACCGCATTTATCTGGTAAACGAGATTTCCAGAAGCTTCTGCCGCGGGGACATTACCGTCGAGGAGGCATATGAGAAGCTTAAGGAGACAGCCACGGTAATCCAGTATGGGCCGTGGCTGCGGGCTCTCGGCCTGGTAGGTGTGCCCTTCTGCTTTGCACCGATCTTTGGCGGAAATTTTCTGGAATGCGTTGCCTCGGGGCTGGTAGGGATTGCGTTGGCGTTTGCGGACCGGATCGTAAAAAAGGTTCGGCTGAATGATTTCTGTATCAACGCATTCTGTGCATTCTCTGTGGCGGTCGTTGCTTTGATGATCAAAAACTGGCTCTGGCAGAAGACCAGCGTCGACGTATTGATTATCAGCTCAATCATGCCGCTGGTGCCGGGCGTGACGTTTACGACGGCGATCCGCGATACGTTAAACGGGGATTATACCTCCGGCTCGGCCAGGATGCTGGAGGCAGTCGTGACTTCGCTTGCGGTGGCAGCGGGAGTCGGCGGCGGGATGTTTCTGTTTCAGTTCTTGTGGGGTGGTATATTATGGTGATGCAGATTTTAAGCGTCTGTGTGGCGATTTTCCTGTTTTCGGCCGTTTTGGAGGTGCCGCGCCGTCACCTTTTTTTTGCGGCGGCGATGGGCGGCGTGTGCTGGTGGGTGTATGTGCTGATTTTGAAAGAATGGGAGTCGTCAATGAGCGCGGCCTTCCTTTCTACGTTAGTGGTAGCGGTTTTAAGCCATATCCTGGCCAGAGTACGGAAGGCGCCGGTGACGGTGTTTCTGGTACCGGGCATCCTGCCGTCGGTCCCCGGCGCAGCGATTTACCGCTGCGTCTATTATCTGATCCGCAACGCCTCCCAGGTTTCGACCCACTACCTGGTAGAGACGCTGCAGATCGCCGGCGCAATCGCCATGGCAATTTTTATTACGGATTCGTTTTTCCGCCTGTTTCTGGCGTATCATGTGAAGAAGGGGGATCTGGCGGGCAAACGGTAAAACGATCGGTTTTTTGCTCATACAGATAGACCTCGTCGGAGAGGAGCTCCTGCCGGTCAACAATGGTTTCATTGACCCATTGTACGGTCTGGCGGAGCTCTGCGACGGAAAGCCTTGCGGTACGTGGGAGAAGGAGAACTTCATGAATACTGGATGGGAGAATCAGAACGTCGGACTGCATATATCCGGCGAATTTTTTTATCAGGCCGTCATAGAGCAGGCAGGCAGCGCCAAAGGAGGCAGACCGATTGGTGAGGACGTGAAGGAGAGGGCGGTCGGAGAGGGCAGGGAGAGATGATTTTGTGTATTTTGCAATCATTTGTTCCAACGGATCCAGGACGGGAGGAAAAAGGCGCGGCGTGTTTTGGAAGGCAAGGCGGTGCAGCTCGTCGGGCGTGATCTCCCAAAGCTGTGTGAGGCTGTGGCTGATGCAGACGGAGGAGGTTTGGCCGGAATCAGAGGGGAGCTGAAGGTAGAAAACGATTGCCAGGTCGAGAAAGGGGAACCAGGGAAGCTCGTCGAGAAGCGGCTCGTTTAAGGCGTGGGAGATGAGGCGGAACGTGATGTGCTCCCTTGCCAGAGCGGCGTCCAGAATGAGGTCAGGCAATGTGAGGGAGAGAGGGCGATCCCTGCGGATGCTTCGCAGGATAGAGAGGGAGAGCTCCTCAAGCGGCCGGCCGGAGCGGTATTCCTGATAGAGCGGCTGCAGATAGACAACGGGAGAACAGGCCATATTTTCCTGATGTAGCCAGAGAGCATCGAGGTGTATGCCGTTGTTTTTGGGGATCTGTTTTCGGGTGACGGTAAGCTTGGGGGCGGTTTTGGCGGCCAGGGAGTCGGATAGAGCCGTACAGAATTGTTCGTAATTCATAGAAATACCTCCTGAATGGATAGATGTGTAGTTGACAGATGTCGAAGATAAAATGAAGATGGTCTTATTGTAAGGGAAATCAGGGGAAAATGCAATGGGGAAATAAAAATAATTTAGAGAGGGGCCGTACAGGCGTAACAGGTAGGTGTGCGCGGCTTTTGCCAGCCTGATCGCCCCGTATGATCCCAACAAGCAGGATTTGGTAAATCGCTGCGCCGTTCCGTTGCTGGAGCACTGGTTCGGGACGGATGAGCTGGGGGGGACATTTTCAGCCGGATCGTTTATGGGGCAAGAATTTTGGTTTCTGTGGGCCTGATTGCCGTCAGCATTTCGTTGGCAGGCGGCGTGAGTCTGGGAGCGGTTGCGGGCTACTATGGAGGTGCGCTGGACAATTTCATCATGCGGTTTATGGATATTCTGATGGCGATTCCCAGCATCCTTTTAATCATCGCGATGAATCCGATCGGAGACGGCCTGCGTGACGCGCTGGACCCGAAGTAAAAAGACTGAGGAGGGGGAAACGATGGAAGAAAAAAGGAAGAAACTCCTCGAGATAAAAGATCTGACGGTCCAATACCATACCGTGGATAGGATCGTCCATGCGGCGGAGGACGAGACATGCTGTCATGCCGAATTCAGTGTCAGATCGGCGGCGATGGCCTTTGACTTTATAGAGTCGCCCGAAAAGCTTTCGCAGGAGAGGAAAGATTTTGAACGGGAAAGAGAGCAGCTTTTGCAGCCGGACTCTATATCCTGAGAGGAGAGAATATGACAGAATCGTTAAAAATGAAAGTGATCTTTACCGGAAAAAACGCGTATGCGGCGGCAGCGCCGGATCTGGGATGAAGCGCATTTGACAGCCTTTTGCTGACGATTTCGGGGCTCGAGAGGCTGAGAAAGCACCTGGATGACGGGCTGAAGACCGAGTACCGAATCGTATCCTCGGGAAATCTGCCCTGCATCGTCCTGGATCAGGCACAGGGAGAAGTAAAGCTCTGAGCGGATGCCCCCAAAAAGCTGGAGTGGGCAAAAAAGCGCGTGGAGGAAATCGTCTCCGGCGCCGCCATGATGGCCGGAGTCAGGGAAACACATCATGTGACGGACAGCATGTTGTAGTGCTTTAAAAGCCGTATGTCTTCCCTGGAGACGCGGAGCTTTTCAGCGAGCTTTGCGTCTTCTTTTAGGATTGTCTTGGAAAACAGCATTTTGATCGCAATGGGCATCATGGGGCGGGAGGAAAAGCCGTTCCATAGGCCCCACTTGGTATCGGCGTCCAGATAAGAGGCAAGGATCTGGACGCTTGCCTTTTCCATCGGCGTATCCTGGTTGGTGAGCGCGATATTGGTGACGGCGTCGTAATGCTCGATATAACCCCAGTACGTATTTTCACAGATCTGATAACGATCATAATCGGAAAAATTCATGTACATCATGATCTTATACTGATTCGCCTCCGTCTTGGAGAGAATGTCGAAAACACTTCGTATGATCTGATGGTTTCTCCCGTCAAAAATATAAGAATAAAACTGGGACAATCCGTTGAAAAACGCCGGATAACGGTCGGGTGCGGAGAAGAAAGTCTGCCCTGTCTGGCATAAAAGCTGCTCGACATGGATGCCAAGCGCGCCGGCCAGTTCATAGAGCGTCTCGATGTCCACGGCGATCTCCCCTTTTTCATATTTGGATAAGGTGGACTTGCTTTTACAGATGACGGCGGACAGCTCGTCTAAGGTCATCTGGCGCATCTTTCTGAACGTACGGATGCGTTTTCCGATCTCAATGCTGATTTCACTCATGCAGGGCACCTCCCGGGTTTCCTATAAATCGACAAAATGATGATTTTTTGTGTATATTTACCTGAATACAGAAATTTTAGCAAGTTTCCCTCCAAAAATCAATTTTAAAGAAACAAATTTTGAAAAAATTCCATTCACATGAAACAGAATCGGCTTTGACGATTCCTTATACGATTGGTACAATACGGATATGAGATGCAGGCTGCATAAAAAAAGAAGGAGGACAGAAGCAAATATGTACAATTTTGATGAGATCATTGACAGACGCCACACGAACGCTATGAATACGGACGGATTCCGCGGGTATATTTTCCACGCGGATGAGACGATGACCTTCCCGTATAAGGATGAGGAGTTTATCCGCATGTGGGTGGCCGACATGGAATTCGCCACGCCAAAGGAGGTGATCGACGGGATCCGGGAACGGCTGGATAAACGGATATTCGGCTATACCAGAGTGTTTGAAAAGCGTTACTACGAGGCGTTCCTCGGCTGGTGCCAAAACCGCTACGGCTGGAGCTTTGACAAAAAGGAGCTCGTGATGTCAAACGGGATCATCCCCGCCCTGTACGAGCTGGTGGAGTATATCTGCAAGCCGGATGAAAAAGTGCTGTTTTTGACCCCCTCCTACGCCTACTTCAAGTACGCGGCGGATTTCAATAAGCGGGACTATGTATGCTCTGACCTGGTCTGTGAGGACGGATATTATTCGATTGACTTTGACGATTTTGAGAGGAAGGCGGCCGATGCGAAGACTACGTTGTTTATCCTCTGTAACCCGCACAACCCGAGCGGCCGCGTGTGGAGAGAGGAGGAGTTAAAGAAGCTTGCCGCGATCATCGAAAAATACAATCTGTGGACGATCTCCGATGAGATCCACTGCGACCTGCTCCGTTTGGACCAGAAGCACATTCCGATGGGAAAGATCATGCCGTCATATCGGCGGCTGATCACCGCCATGGCGCCCAGCAAGACCTTCAACATGGCCGGGCTCATGATCTCCAATATCCTCATTCGGGACGAGGGGCTGCGGAATATCTGGCTTGACCGCCATTATAATTTTGATAATCCGTTGAGCGTCGCGGCGGCACAGGCGGCCTATGAAAAGGGGAGCGCATGGCTTGAGGAGCTTAGGGCCTATCTGGACGAAAACTTCCGTTTTACAGGGGAGTATTTAAAGGAGCACCTTCCGAAGGCAAAATACCGCGTATCGGAGGCGACCTACCTGGCCTGGGTGGATTTAAACGCCTATTTCGAGCCGGATGAGCAGCTCCCGCTGTTCTTTGCCTATAAGGCCGGCGTCCTCTTAGAGGGCGGAAACATGTTCGTACAAAATTCGGACGGCTATATCAGGCTGAACCTGGCATGTCCGCGGGCGACGCTTTCGGAAGGCTTAAGGAGGATCTGCGAGGCCGTAAACATGAAACATACGGAAAAATATTTAGGAGAATAGGAGAGGGGACATGAAGGAGAAATTTAAGGGAATCCAGATGCCAAACACCATTGCGCCGATGTTTTGCATGATGATCGCCGCGGCCATCCTGACCTAGATCATTCCGGCCGGCGAGTACGACAAGGAACAGGTAAACGGGATGACGAAGGTAATCGTCGGTACCTATCATCAGGTGGAGGCCACGCCAGTAGGGCCGTGGGGGATTATGATGGCGGTAGCTAAAGGCTTCTATCAATCGGCAAAGCTGATGTTCATCGTTTTCATGGTAGGCGGGGCCGTCGGCATTCTCGATATACGCAGCAAAAATCGGCGCAGAAAACGTCATAAAAAAGAGATTTAGGATGTTTCCTATAAAATAGCAGAAAGGCGGTTTTACAGTATGAGAGTGATTGAGACAAACAACGCGCCGAGAGCGATCGGGCCGTACTCCCAGGGATTCCTTGTAAACGGAACGGTCTATACTTCCGGCCAGATCCCGGTCGATCCGAAGACTGGCGAGGCACCAAAGGGGATCACGGCGCAGGCGGAGCAGAGATGTAAAAACGTGGGAGCGATCCTGGAGGCGGCCGGGAGCGGGTTTGAAAAGGTTTTTAAAACCACCTGCTTTCTGGCGGACATGGCGGATTTTGCGGTGTTTAATGAGGCGTACGCGAAGTATTTTACTTCAAAGCCGGCGAGAAGCTGCGTGACCGTAAAAACGCTCCCGAAGGGAGTGCTGTGCGAGATCGAGGCAGTGGCAGAGGGGGAATCGTTTAGACAGAGTGTTTAGAGTCCGCCTTTTTTTGCGGATTCTTTGACTGTAAAGAAAAAGCCCTTGACACCATGCCGCATTTATAGTATGATAACCCAGGTGACCGGATATGGAGAAGATTGTAGAGCAGGGGCTTTTGTATGATTTTTACGGCGAGCTTCTGACGGCTCATCAGCGGCAGGTTTATGAGGACGTGGTGTTCCATGACATGTCGCTTGGCGAGATCGCCGAGGAGCAGGGGATCAGCAGACAGGGGGTCCATGATCTCGTGAAGCGCTGTGACCGGATTCTGGCCGGATATGAGGAGAAGCTCGGGCTGATGCAAAAATTCAATCAGACAAAGAAAATGGTGGCAGAGATCCGGGAGCTGGCAGAGGCTTACAGGGTAAGCAAAGACGGCAGCCTGGTTGAGAGGATCGAGCAGATTTCCGATGAGATCGGAAGGCTGTGACACGGTCCCCGGAGGGAGAGATTGCATGGCGTTTGAAAGCCTGGCAGATAAATTACAGAATGTTTTCAAAAGCTTGAGAGGCAAGGGCCGCCTGACGGAAGCGGATGTAAAGGCCGCACTTAAGGAGGTCAAGATGGCGCTTCTTGAGGCGGATGTAAACTTTAAGGTAGTCAGAGACTTTATCAAATCCGTCCAGGAGCGCGCAGTTGGGCAGGATGTCTTAACCAGCCTGACGCCGGGGCAGATGGTCATTAAGATCGTCAACGAGGAGCTCGTCAAGTTGATGGGCTCCGAGACGAAGGAGCTTGTCCTAAAGTCTGCCAACGAGATCACGGTGATCATGATGATCGGCCTGCAGGGCGCCGGCAAGACGACGACGACCGCGAAGCTGGCCGGAAAGTTTAAGGCGAAGGGCCGCAAGCCGCTCTTGGCGGCCTGTGACATATACCGCCCCGCGGCGATCAAACAGCTTCAGGTCAACGGCGAGAAGGTCGGCGTACCGGTTTTTTCGATGGGCGATACACATTCTCCGGTGGACATTGCCAAGGCGGCCGTGGAGCATGCGAAAAAAGAGGGCCTGAACCTGGTATTTTTGGATACCGCAGGCCGTCTGCAGATCGACGAGGAAATGATGGAGGAGCTCGTCCGTATAAAGGAAGCGGTTGTGGTGGATCAGACGCTTCTGGTGGCGGATGCGATGACGGGCCAGGATGCGGTCAATGTGGCCGGAAGATTCCATGAAAAAGTCGGCATTGACGGAGTGATCCTCACAAAGCTGGACGGCGACACGAGGGGCGGCGCGGCGCTTTCGATCCGCTCCGTGACAGGGCGCCCGATCCTGTACGTCGGAATGGGAGAAAAGCTCTCCGATCTGGAGCAGTTTTATCCGGACCGCATGGCGTCGAGGATCCTCGGCATGGGGGACATCCTCTCCCTGATCGAGAAGGCGGAGCTTGACTTAAGCGAGGAAAAAGCCCGCGAGATGAGCCAGAAGCTCAGAAAGGCAGAGTTTGATTTCAACGATTTCCTGGATCAGATGAACCAAATCAAGAAGATGGGCGGTATGTCCGGAATCCTGAATCTGATGCCGGGTATGGCGCAGATGAAGGGAAACGTTGATATAGATGAGAAATCCATGGACCGCGTCGAGGCGATCATTCTCTCGATGACGAAGGAGGAGCGGGCGAACCCGTCACTCTTAAACCCCTCCCGAAAGCAGCGGATCGCAAAGGGCGCGGGCGTCGATATCGCCGAGGTGAACCGGATCGTTAAGCAGTTTGAACAGTCCAAAAAGCTCATGAAGCAGCTTCCGGGCCTGATGGGCGGCAAGAAGGGCAAAGGCGGCCTTGCCGGTATGATGGGAAGGATGAAGCTTCCCTTTTAAAACACGGAAAGCAGACGCGGGAGCTCCCGCTTAAGCTGATAAAAGCGGCAGGAAAACGAAACCGCCGCACAAAAGAATATTCAAGGAGGTGAAACGAAATGGCAGTAAAGATGAGACTGAGAAGAATGGGTCAGAAGAAGGCTCCTTTTTATAGAATCGTAGTTGCGGATTCCCGTTCCCCGAGAGACGGTAAATTCATTGAGGAAATCGGCTACTATGATCCGAACTGCGATCCGAGCGTGGTGAAGTTTAATGAGGAAGCTGCGAAAAAGTGGTTAGCAACAGGTGCACAGCCGACCGAGACCGTCGGCAAGCTCTTAAAGGTAGCCGGCATCACCCAGTAATGTGAGGTGTTTTTATGAAAGAATTGGTTGAAGTTATCGCCAAGGCACTGGTTGATAATCCGGATGAGGTCGTTGTCACAGAGACGGAAAAGGACGATGAGATCGTCATTGAGTTAAAGGTCGCCCCCTCGGACATGGGAAAGGTGATCGGCAAGCAGGGCCGGATTGCGAAAGCGATCCGCTCTGTGGTGAAAGCGGCTTCTTCTAAGACGGAAAAAAAGGTAATTGTAGAAATTCAGTGACAATGGGACCGCAAGGCGAAAGTCTTTGGCGGTCCTTTTTGCGGAGGAGTTTATGGAACAATTTTTACGGGTCGGCGTCATCACCGCGCCCCACGGGGTCCGCGGGGAGGTCAAAGTGTTCCCGACAACCGACGATGCGGGCCGGTTCAAAGCACTTAAGACGGTGTTTCTCGACCTCGGGACAGAAAAACGGGAGCTTGAGATCGAACAGGTGAAGTTTTTTAAAAATCTTGTGCTCCTTAAGTTTAAGGGGCTTGACAATAAAAACGACGTGGAGGCGTGGCGGCAGAAGGATCTTTTGATCGGGCGGAGCCAGGCCGTGGAGCTTGCGCCGGATGAGAATTTCATCGCGGATCTGATCGGCCTTACGGTCGTAAGTGACGAGGGCGAACCGTTAGGGGAGCTTACCGACGTCATACAGACCGGCGCGAACGATGTCTACTGTGTAAAAAACGAGGAGGGAAAGGAGATCCTGCTTCCGGCCATCAAGGAGTGCGTCCTTTCGGTGGATTTGGAGCGCGGCAGGATTGTAGTCCACATACTTCCCGGCCTCTTGGAATTGTAGGGGGATTCAATGAACTTTCACGTATTGACGCTGTTTCCGGAAATGGTGATGAACGGCCTGAATACCAGCATTCTGGGGCGTGCCGCGGGAAAAGGGCTTCTCTCCTTTGAGGCGGTCAACATCCGGGATTACACGCTGGAGCGGCACGGAAAGGTCGATGATTACCCATACGGCGGCGGCCCCGGCATGGTCATGCAGGCGGAGCCGGTCTGCCGGGCGTACGAGGCGCTCACAGAGCGGTGCAAAAAGCGGCCGCGGGTCATCTATATGACGCCCCAGGGCCGCGTTTTCAATCAGGAGATTGCAAAAGAACTGGCGGCCGAGGAGGAGCTAATCTTCCTCTGCGGCCATTATGAAGGCATCGACGAACGGGCGCTGGAGCTCATCGTCACGGATCACCTGTCCGCGGGTGACTATGTGCTGACAGGCGGCGAGCTGCCTGCCATGATGATGATCGACTGCATCTCCCGCCTGATCCCGGGAGTCCTCAACAACGATACATCGGCAGAATTTGAGTCATTCCACGACAATCTCTTAGAATACCCACAGTACACAAGACCCGAAGAATTCAGAGGCAAAAAAGTGCCGGAAATCCTTCTCTCCGGTCATCATGCGAACATTGAAAAGTGGCGGCGTGAGCAGTCGATCCTCCGCACACTCGAACACCGGCCCGAGCTTTTAGAAAACGCGAAACTCTCAAAAAAAGAACGGCAATTCCTGGAAAAAACCATACAGGAGCGGCAGGCAGAGTCAAAAAAGAAAGAGCCTCAGCCCGGAACGATCCGAAACCTGGAGGAAGCAGATCTGGAGCCTGTCATGCGTATTTGGCTTGAGGCAAACCAACAGGCACACGATTTTATTTCGCCAGATTACTGGCAGGAAAATTATAAAACCGTACGGGAGCTCCTGCCACAGGCCGAGGTATATATATATGAAACCGCGCCTTCCGAAATCAAAGGCTTTATCGGACTCTTGGAGAACTATATTGCAGGAATCTTCGTAGACAAGGCCGCGCGCTCTACCGGGATCGGGAAACGGCTTCTGGAACATGCGAAAGAAAAAAAGAAGGAGCTGACACTACATGTGTACGCTAAAAACGAAGGCGCGGTGCAGTTCTATCTGAGGGAGGGCTTTCAAATCCGGGAGAAGAAGGTCGATGCCGATACTGGCGCAGAGGAGTTTTTGATGGTGTGGTCCGCCGATTAAGGGAGAGGGACCATCCCCTAGTGGGCACGCTCTAGGGGATGGTCCCTCTCCCTTAATCGGCTGTTGCACTGGCGCCCCCTCGCACTTCTCATCTTTCAGCAAGATATATGAAACATAAAATCATCTTTCCTGCTATAATTTCACCATCTACATTCACCACATTATTCACTCAGGAGGGCGAAAACCATGGCACCAGAAAATCCTGTCAAACAGATTACAACAGCCATCGACTACATCGAAAGCCATCTGCATGAAAAACTGGATCTGAAGACAGTAGCAGGAGCTGTCCATTACTCAAACTATCATTTACACCGCATGTTTCTGTATACGACAAATATAACACCCCATGAATACGTACGCCGCCGCCGACTGACGGAGGCTGCCAGGCTGCTCACCGATTCCGACCGTTCCATCCTTGAGATCGCACTGCTCTGCGGATACGAAAGCCGGCAGTCCTTCACGGATGCGTTCAAACACATGTACAAAAAATCCCCCAATCAATACCGCGAAAAAGAAATATTTTATCCGCTGCTTTTGCGATACACACTGAATGAAAACGCCACAGATACAGAAGACGAAAATGACTGGCGGCAGAAAATCACCTTTGCGGAAAACAACGACATTTCGGAATGGATGAAATTAGTCGGCCTTGTCATAGACGGCTTCCCACATTTAGACGAGAAACAATACGAAAAACGGCTGCGGGAATCCATCCGAAACAGGCGCGCTCTGATCCTGAAGGATAAAAATACGGCAGTCGGGGCTATGGCGTTTGACGAGACGACAGGAAACATCGACTTTTTAGGCATACATCCGCAGTACCGGAAAAAAGGAATCGCAAAAGCATTCTGCGAGAAAGCCCTGTATGAGCTGGCACACTCCGCGGCAGTTACTGTCACAAGCTTCAGAGAAGGGGACAAGGCGGACACGGGCCACCGTCAAGGCTTCAAACGCCTCGGATTCGCCGAGGCGGAGCTGCTGGTTGAATTCGGGTATCCGACCCAGCGGCTGATCCTGCAAAAAGAAAAGGACGGAGGCTGTCCGGCATGAGGCGCATACAGCCAAAAGAAAATCCCCTATCGCAGAGCTTTGACGGAAAATCCCTGTTAAAATTTGCATTTCCTACGATTCTGATGATGATCCTCATGGGCCTTTATACGATCGTTGATACGGTCTTCGTATCAAGGCTTGTCAGTACGGACGCGCTGTCGGCCTTGAATATCGTCTGCCCGGTTATCAATCTGATCGTAGGCCTCGGAACCATGCTTGCCACGGGAGGAGGCGCGATCGTCGCCCGCAAAATGGGAGCGGGAGAAGCAGAACGAGCATCGCAGGATTTTACTCTGCTCATTGCAGCAGGGGCCTTGCTGGGGGGGCTCATTGCGGTCCCGGGGACTGCTTTTATAGACAGAATCATCCGGGGACTAGGCGCAAGCGGGCGCTTATTCCCATATTGCAGGGAATATCTTTTGATACTGCTTTTCTTCACTCCTGCGAGCATCGCGCAGGTCCTCTTTCAAAATCTGATCGTAACGGCAGGGCGGCCCGGATTCGGCATGCTTCTCGGAGCGGGAGCAGGGGCGGCCAACATTTTGTTTGACTATATTTTTATGGGCCCCATGCAGATGGGAATAAAAGGGGCGGCACTCGGCACGGGGATCGGATATTTGATCCCGACAGCGGCAGGTGTATGGTTTTTTTCCACGGGCAGAGGCAGCCTGCACTTTAAAAGGCCCGCGATGGAATGGTCTGTATTGGCAGAAAGCTGTACGAATGGATGCTCGGAAATGGTAAGCCAGGCGGCCGCCGCGGTGACGACGTTCTTTTTCAATCGGATTATGATGAGGCTGGCCGGCGAAGACGGGGTCGCCGCAGTCACGATCATGATTTATACACAGTTTTTGCTGACGGCCTTTTATATAGGCTTTTCGATGGGAGTCGCCCCTGTGATCAGTTACAAGGACGGGAAACAGGATAGGTTTCAGCTCAAAAAAGTTGTTTCCATTTGCCTGCGGTTTGTCATCCTCAGCTCCGTTGTTATTTTTGGAGCCTCACTCGCCTTCGGGGCTTCTCTGGCCGGCGTCTTTTCGGAAAAAGGAACACACGTATATGAGCTTGCGAGAAACGGCTTTTTGATTTTCCCCTTCAGCTTTTTGTTTTCCGGGTTCAATATCTTTGCCTCCGCGGCCTTTACGGCACTGTCAAACGGGAGGCTGTCGGCGATAATTTCATTTTTACGGACGTTTGGGTTGCTTTTACTGCTTCTGCTGACTCTGCCTGCCCTTTTGGGCGTGACCGGTGTATGGCTTGCAGTACCGGCCGCGGAATTTCTTACAATGCTTGTGTCGCTGTCCTTCGTGCTGAATCGGATGAGAGGCATTTGAGCGTGCCTGATGAATATGCAGTATGCCATGGAATACGATTAAGCCAAAATATGTACAAAATCGCCTTGCTTTTTAGGCTTGCCTATGCTATAATTTAAAATCGTGAAATAAGAGATGTTCCGCTGCCGCACGAGAGATGCGGGTAAGAACGTCGAATATATGAAGGAGGTTCATGGTACATGAACGAAATTATCAAAAATATCGAAGCGGCTCAGTTAAAGGAGACCGTGCCGAGCTTTAACGTAGGCGACACCGTACGCGTATCGGCAAAGATCAAAGAGGGAAACCGTGAGAGAATCCAGGTTTTCGAGGGAACCGTAATCAAGAGACAGAACGGCGGCGCGCGTGAGACCTTTACCGTCAGGAAGAATTCCAACGGGATCGGCGTAGAAAAGACATGGCCGTTGCATTCTCCGTCCGTGGTGGATGTCCAGGTCGTAAGACGTGGTAAGGTTCGCCGTGCAAAGCTGTATTATTTAAGAGACAGAGTCGGCAAGGCGGCAAAGGTAAAAGAATTGGTAAAGTAAGCGGATGCAAAGGGACAATGAAAATTGTCCCTTTCCTGTCTTATAGAAACCCCTATTAGAAGGGAGTCGGCCTGTGGGCTTTCATTTATATGAGGAACGGGAGCCAAAAAGGCTCTATCAGACTGTTAACTGGATCGTGGACATCATCGCCATGATCGCGTTTGCATATTTTACGGTCTATTCATTCGGAAGCCGGATGGAGGTAAGCGGCGGCTCCATGAACCCGGCGTTAAATTCCAAAGATGTGGTACTGATCGACCGCCTGTCCTATGACCTTGGGCGTCCGAAGCGCTTCGATATCGCCGTATTCCTGCGCCCCGAGGGAGGGACGAATATGAAACGGATCATCGGTCTGCCGGGGGAGACGGTGCAGATCATAGAGAATCGGATCTACATCAACGGAGAACTTTTACAGACAGGGGAGATCCCGGATATCGTCACGATCGCCGGTGTGGCGGAGTATCCGATCGAGCTTGGGGACGATGAATATTTCCTTTTGGGCGACAACAGGGAGTCGAGTGAGGACAGCCGCTTTGCAACGGTTGGCAATGTAAAGCGCGAGCAGCTCATCGGGAGAGTCTGGTTCCGCTTTCAGCCGTTTTCCGAGATGGGACTCGTTCAGTGAGGAGGAATGAAATGAATATCCAGTGGTATCCCGGCCATATGACAAAGGCCAAACGTGCCATGAAGGAGGATATAAAGCTGATCGACTTGATCATCGAGCTGGTGGACGCCCGCGCTCCCTCATCGAGCCGCAATCCGGATATAGATGAGCTGGGACAGGGGAAGGGCCGCCTGATCCTTTTAAATAAGGCAGATTTGGCAGATGAGGCGGCGAGTGCTCTTTGGATGGCGTATTTTGAGGAAAAGGGTTTTGAGGTCATGAAGCTTGACGCGCGCTCGAAGGCAGGGCTTGCGAGGCTCCAGCCCATGATCCAGAGGGCATGCAAGGAGAAGATTGAGCGTGACAGGCGGCGCGGTATCTTAAACCGTCCTGTCCGCGCAATGGTCGTGGGCATTCCGAACGTGGGCAAGTCCACGTTTATTAACAGCCTGGCGGGAAAGGCTGCGGCCAAAACCGGCAACCGTCCCGGCGTCACGAAGGGCAATCAGTGGATCCGTCTGAATAAGCAGGTGGAGCTTCTGGATACGCCGGGGATTTTGTGGCCGAAGTTTGAGGATCAGACGGTCGGACTGCGGCTGGCGTTTCTCGGTTCGATCCATGATGAGATCCTGAACTTAGACGAGCTTGCCACAGAGCTTTCCCGGTATCTTCTGGAGGAAAAGCCGGGAGTGTTAGCCGAATATTACAAAATCACGGAGGAGGGCTGCATGGCCCACCAGGTCTTAGAGGAGCTTGCGAGAGTGAGATCCTGTTTAAAGAAGGGCGGGGAGCCGGATCTTTCGCGTACGGCAAAGCTTTTGCTTGACGATTTTCGCGCAGGAAAGCTCGGGCGGGTCACATTGGAAACACCAAAAGAGGCCGGCTGTTAGAGTGTATCGGAAGGCAATGTTCAGACACGCTTTAGGATAGAGCACACAGACAAAGAGATGGGGGAACACGCGATGGCGGCTGCGTTGAAGGGCGAACGGCTGGAAAAGGAGCTTCTCCGGCTGGAGGCCATGCGGGAATTTGAAAAGAAATATGCGGATTATGCACTGATCTGTGGGGTGGATGAGGCCGGCCGCGGGCCGCTTGCCGGGCCGGTCGCGGCCGGGGCTGTGATCCTGCCAAGAGATGCGCAGATTTTATATTTGAACGATTCCAAAAAGCTCTCTGAGAAGCGCCGCGAGGAGCTGTTTTTGGAAATCAAAGAAAAGGCCGTGGCCTTTCATGTGGGGCTTGCGGGGCCAAAGCGGATCGACGAGATCAATATCCTGCAGGCCACCTACGAGGCCATGCGCGAGGCGGTAAACGGCCTTTCGGCCGTACCGGACATACTCTTAAACGACGCGGTGACGATCCCGGGGCTTCCCATGAAGCAGGTCGGGCTTGTCAAGGGCGACGCGAGAAGCGTTTCGATCGCCGCGGCGAGCATCCTGGCGAAGGTGACGAGGGATCATATCATGGCGGAGTACGACTCGCAGTATCCGCAGTACGGCTTCGCAAAGCACAAGGGCTATGGAACGGCGGCGCATATCGTGGCGCTTAAGGAATTCGGCCCGACGCCGATTCACAGAAAAAGTTTTATCGGGAAGTTTGTAAAGCAGAAGCGTGAAGAAGAATCGGTGTCCTTGGAGGCGGACGCTTGAATACTAGACGGCTCGGAGCCGGTTATGAGGCCGCGGCGGCAGACTATCTGACCGGCCGCGGCTATACGATTTTAGAGCGCAATTACAGGACGCGCGGCGGGGAGATTGACCTGATTGCGGAGAAGGGCGGCATGCTCGTCTATGTGGAAGTCAAGTTCCGGAGCGGCGCCTGCTTTGGGGATCCTCTGGAGGCGGTCGATTACAGGAAGCAGAAAAGGATCAGCCGCGCCGCGGCGTTTCATTATGCGCGTCATGGAGCCGGGACGGAGAAAAACGTACGGTTTGACGTGATCGGCATCTATGGGGACGGGCAGATCCGGCATGTGGAAAATGCGTTTGATTACCGAGGGTAAAAATTTGGCGAAATTTGTAGTGTATTTGGGAAGAAAATGTGATATGATAGAAATGTTAATCGTATTACAAATGTTACGGAGATATTAACAGATCAAGGTGGTTACTTATGAGAGAGCGGATCAACCGTCTGGCCCGGGGGATCGTTGACGCGGATCCTCCGAAGCTGTTTCTTTCGCCGAGGGAGGTGGAGGAGACGCTGGGGAGCAATACGCTTTATAAAAGGGAGCTGTATCTGTCCAGCGAGAACAATCTGCACATTAAGGGGCTGGTGTATTCGAGCCATTCCCGGGTACGGATTATAAACAGCGCGTTCGGCGGGCTGCGCAATCACATCACCTATGAGGTGGATACTTCCTGGTGTGAAAACGGGGATACGATCAAGGGAACAATTTTATTGGTGACAAACGGGGGGGAAGTTTCGGTCCCCTTTCTTTTCCGTGTAGAAACGACGGCTTCCGTCAAGGTGCTGACGACGCTGACGACGGTGGAGAGCTTCGTGGAGCTCGCGAAAAAGGACATGGATATGGCGCTCAGGCTCATGGAATACCAGGATTTTACCGAGGCCGCTTTCATGCAGGACATGCATGTGCGCACGGTCTATGAGGGGCTTAAGGGCCATGGGAACAGGCAGAATGCGCTGGAGGAGTTCTTTCTGGCGTTAAATGCCAAGGAGCCGATCGAGCTGATGGTTTCCTCCGCGAGAAAATTTTATGAAAACCCGTCAGGGGTTTTGACCGATAAAGTGATGCTCCGCAAGAACACCTGGGGCTATCTGTATCTGGAGGTGCGGGCGGACGGCGAATTCATCGAGCTTGCAAAAAAGACCGTTACGCAGGCGGATTTCACGGACGACCGCTTCGAGCTGCGCTTTAAAATTCATCCGGAGCGCATGCATAAAGGGAAAAACCTGGGAGCGATCCGGCTTTTGGCATCCCATGGGGAGACGGTGATCCGGATCGAGGCCATGGGGGATACGACCGTGGATATCACCGGACGGGAGAACGAGGTCAGCAAGAGCGGTATCTGCCAGTATCTGAAGCTTCGGGAGAGCTATGAAAACGGAAGCTGCACGGATGGAAACATGGTGGAAAAGCTGCAGAAGGAGCTGGATGTCATCCGCGCCACGCGGGGGAATTCCCTGCTGCTTTCACTCCTTCAGGCGGAAAACGAGCTGGAGGCAGGCCATCCGGAGCAGGCGGCGCTCTGCCTCGATGAGTGTAAGAGCGAGGCTCTGGCGGTGCGGGAGCAGAAGGGGACGATCTACTGCTATTACCAGTATCTGCAATATCTTGTGAATCCGGATCCGGATAAAAAGGAGGTCGTCCTGCGGCTTTTGCGCAGGAAGCTGGATTCGAGGAAGGGACGCTTTTATCTGCACATGCTACTCCTAAAGCTGGAGCCGGAGCTGTACGGGGATGAGGAGGGGCTCTATGCGAGCCTCAGAGAGCAGTATGAAAACGGCTGCACGAGCCCGTTCCTTTACGGACGGGCATGCCGGATCTTAAATAACAATCCGGCCCTTTTGCGGGTCATGGATGAATTTGCGCTTCAGGTCCTGTACTATGGCGCGAAGCACGCGCTGTTCGGGGAGGCGCTTTCCATGCGCGCGGCGGATCTGGCGGCGGGAAGCAAATTTTATCACCGCCTGTATTGCCGGGCGCTTTCCGGGCTGTATGAACGTTTCCCGAAGACGGAGCTCTTGAGCGCGGTCTGCTGCCTGCTGATCAAAGGAAATCTCCGTGACGCAAAGGCCTTTGCATGGTATGAGAAGGGCGTCGAGGCGGAGATCGGCTTGACGCGGCTTTATGAATATTATCTGTATTCCCTGCCGGAGGAGTTCGACCGTGTGATGCCCAGACAGGTGCTTTTGTATTTCTCCTATGAGAACAGCCATCTGGACCGCAAAAGCCGGTCGGTGCTCTATAAAAATGTGCTGGCCTCCTTAAAGCCGGAGGACTCGCTGTATCAGACATATGAGCGGGAGATGGAAAAGTTTGCGATGGAGCAGCTTTTCGAGTCCCGGATCAACAGCTGCCTGGCGGTGATCTACAAGCACATGATCTACCGGGATGTGATTGATAAGGAGGTAGCGAAGGTGCTGCCCGCGGTGCTTCGGTCCAACCGGATCGTGTGCAGGGACGCGGCCATGAAATACGTGGTGGTCTGCAATGAATTTCTGACCGGGGAGGATGCGTATCCTTTGACGGATGGTGTCGCCTATGTGCCGCTGTTTTTCGACGACTGCGTGCTTTTGTTTCAGGATACGTATGGCAACCGCTATCTGGACGTCGCCTGTACGAAGGAGCCGGTGCTCGATGAAAAGGAGCTGGAGGAGAAGTGCTTTGAGGTGTTCCCGGATCACCCGATGTTAAAAATGCGGGAATGTCTGCGGATCATGGAAAAGGAGGAGCTCACGGCGGAGGAGACGGGGCGCCTGGAGCGTGCGCTCGATGAGCTACCGATCAAGCCCCTGTATCAGCAGAAAATGCTGACAAAGATCATTTCCTATTATAAAAGCCGGGTCGAGAGCGAGGATGGGGTCATGCCGGGCCGCGGCGGGACCTATCTTCTCCGCCTAGATAAAAAGAACCTGACGCGCGGGGAGCGGGCCGGCGTCTGCGAGACCCTGATCTCACAGAACTACTTTACCGAGGCGTATGCGATGCTCCGGCAGTTCGGGGAGGATGGCGTGCGCTTAAGGCCGCTTGCCAGGCTGTGCAGCAAGGTGATTTTACAGCGTATGTTCGCGGAGGATGCGCTTCTTTTGCATATGGCGCACCGGGTCTTTGCGTCGGGAAAGGGCGACAGTGTAATCCTCGACTATCTCTGCGAACACTATAACGGCGGTTGTGACGAGATGTACCGAATCCTGGTGCAGGCGGTCAGAGAACACGTGGAGACGTATGATATGGAGGAGCGGCTTCTAGGACAGCTTATGTTTACGGGAAGTGGCCGCCACCTAGATACGGTATTTGACTTTTATATCAATCGCAAGAGGGCCGGCGAGATGATCGTAAAGGCGTATTTTACGATCAAGTCTGTGGAGTATTTTCTGCGGGATATCGTGCCCGGGGACAAGGTGTTTGCCTATCTGGAGGGCGCCGTGAATTCGAGCGCGGAGCTCTGGAAGGTGCCGGAGATCTATCTTCTCGCTGTGGCGCGCTATTATTCGGAGCTGGCGTCGTTGAACGAGGAGCAGCAGGAGCTGTGCAAAAGGATCATGACGCAGCTTTTGGACGAGGGGATGATCTTTTCCTGGTTTAAGAAGCTATCGCGGTACGTGGAGCTCTCGGGCGATATCTTGGATAAGGAGATCATCGAGTACCACGGGCGGGCCGACGTGCGCCCGATCCTCAAGGTGCGTGTCTTGCCGGATGAGGAGGAGTTTCATGAGGAGGAGCTACGCCCGGTCTACAAGGGGATCTATGTGCGCCAGAAGGTGCTGTTCGAGGGTGAGATCATGGAGTATGAGGTCTACGAGGAGGAGAACGGCTCTCCAGTTAAAAAGGCCGGGGGAGAGATCGCCTGTGCGGAGGTCCCGGCGGGCGATAAGGGAAACCGCTTCTCGTGCCTGAACTCGATGAGCATGTATATAAATCTTAAGGATGACGAAAAGCTGAAGGACGCCATGCTTAAGTATGTGACGGATGACAGGAAGGTCGAAAGACTGTTCCCGCTGGCGTAGGATGAGGGGGCTGTGATGGAAAAACTGATGATCGGGATCGAACTTTGCGATGCCTATACGCAGGCGGCGGTCCTCGGCAGGGAGGAGGCCTGGGGGCTTCCGACGGTGATCTGCCGGAAAAAAACAGCCGAGGAATGGTGCATCGGTGAGGAGGCGTACCGGTATACGTTGGTGGGCGAGGGCGTGATCGTGGACAAGCTTTTAAGCTTGGCGGTCAAGGAGGGAACCGCGACGATCAGCGGCGTGAAGTATACGGGAAGCGGGCTTTTGAGGAATTTTCTGGAAAAGCTGCTTGCGATGATCTTTGCAGAGTACCCTGGGGCAGGAGTGGATCAGCTCGTGATCAGCCTTCAAAATATGGAGATGAAGCTGATGGATGAGCTGTCGGCGGCCGCGGAGGCGCTTGGGATTCCCAGAGAGCGGTTCCATATCGCGAGCCATACGGAATGCTTCGTCTACTATGTGCTGAATCAGCGGCGCGACATCTGGGGCGGGCAGGTCGGCATGTTTGCCTTGTCAAATGAGGATCTGCGCTATTATGAATTAAAAATCGTGCGGGGTCCCAGACAGATGACCGCTTGGGCCGATCATGAGGAGCTGGAGGAGGGCTTTGCCTTAAGTGTGCTCGATACGGGCTCGGGCGCGAAGATGGCGGATAAGATTCTCTGCGCCTGCGCGGACCGGTTTCTGCAAAAACGCCTGTTTTCTGCGGTATTCCTGACGGGAAAGGGCTTTGCAAAGACGGACTGGGCGCCTGACTTCATGAAGCAGGTCTGCGCAAAGCGCCGCGTGTTTACAGAGCCGGCTCTGTTTGCGCGCGGAGCGGCCATGAAGGCGGAGGATTACCGGCGCGAGAGATCGTCGTACCCGTTTGTATGCCTCTGTGAGGGAAAGCTGCGCTCGACGGTCTCCATGGAGGTGATCCGCCGGGATACGAAGGTGTCGATGGCGCTCGCGTCGGCCGGGGAGAGCTGGTACGAGGCGCGCAGCGTCATGGAGGTCATTCTGGATGACCAGGACTATATCGAGCTTACGGTGACGCCGCAGCAGGACCCGAAGCAGAAGCGGACCGTTAAGATCCCGTTAGAGGGCTTTCCCAAGCGGCCGAATAAGACGACGAGGGTGCGGATCGCCGTGGGATTTCTGGATGAGAAAACGATGGTCGTGAAGCTTGTGGATCGGGGCTTTGGGGAATTATTTCCGAAGACCGGTCTGGAGATCCGCCAGGAGGTGATGGTATGAGTCTTCTGCTTTGCAGACAGGAGCCGGTGGAGAACCCGTTTTACATCGAGGAGCTGGGGCTCTATCTCTATTCCTCACAGGAGTTAAGCTATGTGATCGGCAATCATCCGCTTCTGGTGATGGAGAATTTTGTCGATGATCGTCTGATTTTGTTTTTGCGGAGCGAGCTTCGGATGCCGTTTCTTGCGGAGCGGCTGGAGAAATGGATCAAGGGCCGCGGGCCGTCTGACGAGCTGCTGTTTCAGATCCTGGCGGACTGCGCGTATTACTCGCCGCAGGAACAGACGAAATTCAGGCAGCAGGTGACGGCGTACCGGAAGCTTGCGGCGCATGAGTATGAAAAGAAGCGGGCGGACTATTTTTATTCACTCGGCCTTTATGGGAAGGCGGCGTCGATGTACGAGAGGATTTTGGAGGCGGCGCGCGAGAAGGGCCTCTCCGGGGAGTTTAGGGGGAAGATCTGGAATAACATTGCGGCGTGTTATACCAAGCTTTTTTGTTTTCAGAAGGCCATGCATGCGTATGACTGCGCATGGAATGAGGATGAGAAGACGGAGTATGTGAAGCGGATGTATTTCCTGACGCGTATGCAGCCGGGGATCGAAGTGAAGGAGCGGTATCTGGAGCGGATGTCCGAGACGGCAAAGGCGGAATGGGATCCGGAGTGGCAGGCGGCCGGGGAAGGCGCAGGCACACAGGAGAAAGCAGATGACCCGGAAAAATCGGAGCCGGAACGGGAGAGCGCAGAGGAGAGTGTGAAAGAGGACACGGACGCTGCCAAAAAGGGCGGCAAGGCAGAGCCGGGGACGGACGGGGGCGCGAAGGACGGGAAAACCCAAAAGGCCGGGAATGCGAAGGAAGGGAAGCCTGAAACAGACGGGAAAGCGGGGAAGGCTAAAAGGTCGGAAGAAGGAAAGACCGGTGAGCCGGATGCCATAGAGGAGATACGAGAAATTTTCGCAAAGGACCCGATCAAGCGGCTTTCGCAGGCGGGAAGCGTGGTGAACCGGTGGAAGGTGGAGTATCGGAGGATGATATAGGGCGAGAGGTCTGGAGAGACCGGGCCGGAAAGGCTGACATAGATGGTTTTACAGTCAGGAGCCAATCAAAAAGATTGGCTCTTTTTTGTCGCCTGTTTTTATCATGTAGAGGGTAAGAATCCAGGAAACAAGGCCGAATCCGTTTACAGCTATCAGAAAGAGAGGAAAGATTATGAATGATAATCTCAGACAGCTTTTTGAGGCAGCAGGAACACAAGAAGAATTTTCCAAAACGGACATGATGCTCGACGCCGAGTGTGAAAAACGTCTGCGGCTCTATAAAGAACGCCTGCAGGATATAGGATATGAACCGATACGAGATGTGGTTTATTCCATATCCTGTTTTTCCAAGCGGTTAGCCTTTGAAATCGGCTTTAAGAGGGTTATCAGACTTGTCATGGAATGTATGAGGAAGAATTAGGTTACATAAGATCAATCATCTTTAGAATACGCTCCTTTTTTCCAGTATCGCACTTTTCCAATGCCTTTAATATTGCGCCGTCTAAAGCAGTTTCTGATTTTATATACTGGTTTGATAATAAATAGTCGATTGTGGTGTCTTGGGGATTTATAAGACTGCATTTATGAATGAAACCTTTAAGGACTATGCGAGTGGGCCTGTAAATAAGAAGCTGTTTGATACGCATAAGTCCAGACGTATTGTGCGGAAAAGTGATTATCCGCTGTCGCATGTTTTATCGGAATCAGAAAGGCGCCATATGGACAATGTGATCAACATGTACAGAGACGAGGATGGGGATACGCTAAGGAAGTATACGCATACGGAGAGGCCATGGAAGGAGACGAGGGGAGAGCTTAAGAATAGTGAGAGCGATAACAGGGCCATACCGAATGTGTTGATGATGGAATATTATCATAATTAGTAGTTGAGGATTTTATGCCAATAGATGCGGATTCGATCGGTTCTTGATACGTGTCAATGGTTCTTAGGACTGCGCAGGGGCTTCTACACTCCGTTTTGGTCGGTTCTGAACAAGCGCCGCTGGCCTTAGAGCCGCGAAGCGATTTTATATGGCCGTATGCCGTATCAGTTCGGACGTCGTCCGAACTGTTCCTTTTGTATGTCACTGTGGGCCATAACGCACAAATCCCCTCTTGACAATCCCCCACTACTTGCCGTATAGTAGAGGACATAGGAAAAAGGCGTTGATGGAGAGGAGTACGCCCCGTATGCCGACAGAGAGAGCTGCCCGCGGGCTGGAAGGCGGCTTGGGATTTTTATGGGACGGAAGGTGGCTTCGGAGCCTGGATGGGGAACGCGGGAGCTTTTGAGGCTCCCGGGAAGTAGCCGTCTGCGGGTGGTTTCCGTTAAAGACCCAAAGGAGGCCGCGGGCCGGAAGCGCATAGAAAGCGTGCGTTCCGGACGGCGGTGAATAAAGGTGGTAACGCGGTTTTCGCCCTTTGCATGGAGACATGCAGGGGGCGTTTTTGTGTGAAGGGAGAGCTGCTTATGATGCGATTACGCCCGTATAAGCCTTCGGATGCGTGGCATCTGCTGCGATGGTGGGAGGCTGCCCCGGAGGGGGAATTTGTAAAATGGAGCGCAGGAAAGTTTTCGTATCCGCTGACGATCGAGCAGCTGGATACGTACTTCAGCGAATGGGCCCTTAAAAGGGATGACGGCTGGCTGATGACGGCGCTTGACGAGAAGGGAGAGTCGGCGGGACATTTTATTCTGCGGCTCGTGGATTATGGGGCCGGGACGGCCCGCATCGGATTTATCGTCCTGAGGCCGGAGCTGCGCGGGCAGGGGCGCGGGAAGGAGCTGGTATGCCAGGCGCTCCGGTATGCGTTTGAGATCCTGGGGCTGAAGCGGATGTCCCTGGGCGTCTTTGTAAACAACGAGCCGGCTATGGCCTGTTATGAGGCGGCAGGCTTCGTCCGGAGGGAGTATGTGCCGGAATATATGAACTACAATGGCGAGGCGTACGGCGTGTACGAGATGGAGGCAGAGCAGCCCTGATAGGGGCCGCAGCAGTAAATGGGGTTGATTGATCATAGAGTCGGCGCAGACGCCTGCCTGAACAGGAACAAAGGATGAGAACTCTCGGAATGTTTCCGGCATCCGTCCTTGTGGCCGATTGAAATCCGGGCATAAACAGGCTCCGGGAGAACTCATATTATAAAAGAGAGGAAAAGGAGAATCAAACAGTATGAAGGAATTGGAAAAAACCTATAATCCGGCGGTGATTGAGGACCGCCTGTACCAGAAATGGCTGGACAGCAAATATTTTCACGCGGATGCACAGCGTGCGAAGCGGGAGGGGAAGAAGCCCTTTACGATCGTGATGCCGCCGCCGAACATCACGGGCCAGCTCCACATGGGCCATGCCCTCGATAATACGATGCAGGACATTCTGATCCGTTATAAGCGCATGCAGGGCTATGAGGCGCTGTGGCAGCCGGGGACGGATCATGCGGCGATTTCCACGGAGGTCAAGGTCATTGACAAGCTGAAGGGCGAGGGGATCGACAAGAACGATCTAGGCCGCGAGGGCTTTTTAAAGGAGGTATGGAAGTGGAAGGAGGAGTACGGAAACCGCATCGTCCGCCAGCTCCATAAGCTCGGCTCCTCCGCTGATTGGGACCGAGAGCGCTTCACGATGGATACGGGCTGCTCCGAAGCGGTGCTGGAGGTGTTTGAACGCCTGTATGAAAAGGGCTACATCTACAAGGGCTCGCGGATCATCAACTGGTGCCCGGTCTGCCGGACCTCGATCTCGGATGCAGAGGTCGAGCACGAGGAGCAGGACGGCTTTTTCTGGCACATCAACTACCCGATCGTGGGCGAGGAGGGCCGTTTTGTGGAGATCGCCACGACGAGGCCGGAGACCATGCTCGGCGACACGGCCGTCGCGGTCAACCCGGATGACGAGCGCTATAAGGATCTCATCGGAAAGCTGTTAAGGCTTCCGCTCACGGACCGCGAGATTCCGGTTATCGCGGATGCATACGTGGACAAGGAATTTGGGACCGGCTGTGTGAAGATTACGCCGGCGCACGACCCGAACGATTTTGAGGTGGGCAGACGCCATAATCTCGCGGAGATCTGCATGTTAAACGACGACGCGACCATCAGCATCGCAGGGAAGTATCACGGCATGGACCGCTACGAGGCGAGAAAGGCTATCGTCGAGGATCTGAAGACCCAGGGCCTTTTGGTGAAGGTCGTTCCGCATTCCCACAACGTCGGCACGCATGACCGCTGCGGTACGACGGTGGAGCCGATGGTGAAGCCGCAGTGGTTTGTACGGATGGATGAGATGGCAAAGCCTGCGATCGAGGCGTTAAAGACCGGGAAGCTCAAATTCGTGCCGGAGAGCTTCGGGAAGACATATCTGCACTGGCTCGAGGGAATCCGCGACTGGTGTATCTCCAGGCAGATCTGGTGGGGGCATCGGATCCCGGCCTATTACTGCGAGGAGTGCGGGGAGATGACCGTGGCGAAGACCATGCCGGCGAAATGCCCGAAGTGCGGCTGTACAAGGCTCAAGCAGGATGAGGACACGCTGGACACCTGGTTTTCTTCGGCACTCTGGCCGTTTTCCACGCTCGGCTGGCCGAAGAAGACGGAGGAGCTTGAATTTTTCTATCCGACCGACGTGCTGGTGACCGGCTATGACATCATTTTCTTCTGGGTCATCCGCATGGTATTCTCCGGGCTTGAGCAGACAGGCGAGTGCCCGTTCCATACAGTGCTGATCCACGGCCTCGTCCGTGATTCCCAGGGTCGCAAGATGAGCAAATCCCTCGGCAACGGCATTGATCCGCTCGAGGTGATCGACAAGTACGGCGCCGACGCTCTGCGCATGACGCTTATGACCGGCAACGCGCCCGGCAACGACATGCGCTTCTACTGGGAGCGCGTCGAGGCGAGCCGTAATTTCGCGAATAAGGTCTGGAATGCAAGCCGCTTCATCATGATGAATATCGAAAAGGCGCCCGACGCCAGGGCGGAGCTTTCCGAGCTGACGATGGCGGATAAATGGATTCTCTCGAAGGTCAACGACCTGGCGCGGGAGGTCACGGAGAACATGGACAAGTATGAGCTCGGCATCGCGCTGCAGAAGGTCTATGATTTCATCTGGGAGGAGTTCTGCGACTGGTACATTGAGATGGTAAAGCCGCGTCTGTGGGATGATGCGGACACGACAAAGGCCGCGGCGATCTGGACGCTCAAGACGGTGTTAATCCAGTCGTTGAAGCTTTTGCATCCGTTCATGCCGTTCATCTCGGAGGAGATTTTCTGCAACCTGCAGGATGAGGAGCCGTCGATCATGATTTCCGCATGGCCGGTATACCGTGAGGAGTGGAGGTTTGCCGACGAGGAGCGATCGGTCGGGACCATGAAGGATGCGGTCCGTGCGATCCGCAACGTGCGCACGTCGATGAACGTGCCGCCGAATAAGAAGGCGAAGGTGTTTGTGGTCTCCGCCAACGAGGAGGTACGGGGAATCTTTGAGCACGGGAAGGTGTTCTTTGCGACGCTTGGCTCGGCGAGCGAGGTAATCGTACAGGCCGATAAGAGCGGCATCGGAGAGGATGCGGTATCGGCGGTTGTGCCGCATGCGGTGCTGTATATGCCGTTTGCAGAGCTGGTGGATATTGAGAAGGAGAGAGAGCGGCTTCTGAAGGAGGAGGCAAGGCTTGCGAAGGAGCTGGCGCGTTCGAACGGGATGTTAAAGAACGAGCGGTTTGTGAGCAAGGCTCCGAAGGAGAAGATTGAGGAGGAGAAGGCGAAGCTTGTGAAATATGAGCAGATGATGGAGCAGGTGAAGGAGAGATTGGCGCAGCTTAAGTAGGCTGGTTAGAGCGTGCAGCTTGAGTGGCGGGCTTGGGGGGCGTAGAGGCTGACGCAGTTTGGGGAGTGGCTTGGGGGCCGCCTGCGCCGGCCTCTGCTACTGTCTCTCTACCGCTATCTTTGAAAAGATATTCGACGGAAACGGTGACTAAGCTATCGTTCCTGAGAGATTAGGGCTTTAAACCGGCACTTTGGAATATATGTTGAATCAACCGGCAGTCCCCTGGACTGCTTAGTAAGGGTCGGGAAAGCCTTTCGGCACCGTAAAATGGATTGCAGCACTGCTCCGGCATAAAAAAATATATTTGGCGTGTAAACGCCACACGACATGGTAGACATGAGATGCCGGTTACATTTAAATAGTCACAATCCTACAAAAGTGCATGCCCTTTTTTCCCGCTCCCACGCCTGGCGGACCCTATAGCCACTACCCCTGCCCGAACAATCCCCCTTCACATTTTTGTCGAGCTTCGCGGTAAGTTTTGCTTGCAAGTTGGGGCGGAATTCGCTATGATAGCAGGATAGGGGGCAATTGTCTGGAGATGGGGGAAGAAAGGAAATCGGATGATTAATTTTGAGGAAGAAATCGACCGCTTCCGGCCGAGTCTTGAGGTGGAGGAGGTCAGTGACGCGATCGTAAAGACGGATCTTACGGATATGACGGATATCATGATGGAAATCATGAAGGCGGTAAAGGATAATTGATGTATGGATTATTTTCAGATCATCCAGTATGTGGCCAACAGCTATTATAACCGTGGGCTGGAGCTGGCAAGGGAGAGGGATCTGTCCGGCGCGGCCGGGTATTTAAAGAGGGCGCTTCAATTTAATAAATACCATATGGATGCCCGAAATCTGCTGGGGCTGATCTTTTATGAGATGGGCGAGACCTCGGATGCGTTGATCCAGTGGGTGATCAGTGTAAATCTGCAGCCGGATAGGAATCCTGCGGATCATTATCTTGACGAGGTGCAGAGAAAGCAGGGGCAGCTGGAGGTCGCGAGTCAGACGATCCGTAAGTATAACCAGGCCCTTCTGCATGCGCAGAGTGGGAGTGATGATTTGGCTGTTCTGCAGCTAAAGAGGATCGTGGAGGAGAAGCCGAATTTTGTGAAGGCGCATCTCCTTCTTGCGGTGCTCTACATGGCCCACGAGGATTACACGAAGGCAGGGAAATCGCTTCTGAAGGTCCTGCAGATTGATAAGAACAACGAGAAGGCCGGGCGCTATATGGAGTATGTCAAGGCGCGGACGGGGAAGGCCGACGTGGAGCGGCGGAAGTTAAAAAACGCGTTTTCGCATCGGGAGATGGAGGATGACGACGTGATCCTGCCGCCGACATACAAGGAGAGTACAGGCTGGCAGGCGATCGTGAACATGGTGATCGGCCTGGTGCTCGGTGTGGTTGTGGTGCTGTTTTTGATCCGGCCGGCCTGGGAGAGGTCGTTGAATTATGACCATAACCAGGAGATGCAGGAGTTTGCCGACAAGCTTAACATGGCGAATCAGGAGGCGGATAACCTGCGCCAGCAGATCGCGCAGTATCAGGAGGATAAGGAGAGGACGGAGGCCAGCTTAAACAGCCTGGCGGGCGACTCGGACAGTACGCTTTCCCAGTATCAGACGCTTGTGCGGATCCTGGACGCATACCGCGGCAACGATTTCCAGACGGCGGTACAGCTCTACATCGACATGGACCCGTCGCGTATCACGGACGAGAGCATGGCGGACATTCTCAACAGGCTCAAGGCGGATATGGATGCTAATGCGCCGGCTGTCCTGGAGTCACTTGCAGCATCGGCGACGGCGGCGGGAAATGCCGATCTGGCGCTTCATTATTATGAGAAATACATGGAGATGAACGATCGGAATCCGCAGATCATCTATAACATGGCCATGATTTACAAGGCCAAGGGCGATGAGGACACGGCGGATCAGCTATTCGGCCAGGTGATTATGAACTTCTCGGACTCCGCACTCGCGGCGAGAGCGAAGGAACAGAGGGGCTATTAAAGAATGAAAAAGACCTTACAGAAGAAAAGCTGCAGGGTCTTTTTTTGCGTTTACGACACACCTATGGGGGATGTGCACGATTTTTGTAAGGTGGATTCTTGGGTTTATATACAGCAAAAATCGGCGAAGGAAGGAGACAGATATGGAGGCATCATTTATCTATGAGGCAAAGGGACAGACGCTCATTATTCGTCTGCCAAAGGAGCTTGACCATCACAACTGCCGGAATCTCCGGTATGAGACGGATCTTTTGATGGCGGAAAATTACATAAACCGGATCATATTTGATTTTTCCAGGACGAAGTTCATGGACAGCTCCGGAGTGGGGATTCTTTTAAACCGTTATAAGCAGATGAAGGCAGGAGGAGGCCGGACTGCGTATTTCGGAGCCGGGCCGCAGGTACAGCGGGTTCTGAAAATCGCCGGAATCCCGGCGTTAATGGAGCAGTATGAGAATGCCGAAGCCGCATTCTGTGAATAGAGAAAGGGGAAAGTCATGGATAAAGGAGAGAGGATCATGGAACATACGGAAAAAGAAACGGATCAGGGAACACGTCTGGAGAGTATGACGCTTACGATGGACAGCCTGTCGCAGAACGAGGAGTTTTCCCGGGTAGTCGTGGCGGTGTTTGCGAGCCGTTTGAATCCGACGCTTGAGGAGCTGGATGACATTAAAACCGCAGTTTCCGAGGCAGTGACGAATGCGGTGGTCCACGGATATCAGGGAGGCGAGGGAAGAATCGAGCTAACGGCAGCCGCGGGAGACGGAATCCTCACGGTACAGGTAAAGGACACGGGCATTGGAATCGCCGATGTGGGACAGGCCATGGAACCGATGTTTACGACGGCTCCGGAGGGAGAACGGTCCGGTATGGGATTTTCCTTTATGGAGGCATTTATGGATGAGGTCATTGTGGAATCAACGCCTGGCATGGGTACGACAGTGACGATGAGAAAGAAAATAGGCGGGTGAGCTTCATGACAGATACCATGGAACTCATCAGGCGCGCACACAACGGGGATAAAAGCGCCAGAGACAGGCTGGTGACGGAGAACATGGGATTGGTGTGGAGCATCGCGAGGCGGTTTACGGGCCGCGGCGCGGAGCTGGAGGATCTGTTTCAGATCGGAAGCATCGGATTATTGAAGGCGATCGACAATTTTGACCTTGGCATGGATGTACGGCTCTCGACATATGCCGTGCCGATGATTACCGGGGAAATCCGGCGTTTCCTTCGTGACGACGGCATGATCAAGGTCAGCAGGCCGTTGAAGGAGCTGGCCGTCAAGGTAGGGGCCGCCAGAGAAAAGCTGGAGTTTTCTCTGGGGCGGGAACCGACACTCGAGGAGCTGGCGAGCCAGGTGGGGGCCAGCCGCGAGGAGGTGGCGGCTTCCATGGAGGCAGGGGCAGAGATCGAATCTCTCTACCGCCCCATGGGCAAGGATGACGAGAGCGGCTGTCTGATGGATAAGCTTGCGGAAAAAAATTCGGAAAATGAAGCGCTCTTGAACCGTATGGTGTTAAAGGAGCTGATCTCCGGGCTTGGCCTTAAGGAACGGCAGATCATTTTAAAGCGTTATTTTGAAAACCGGACGCAGACGGCAATCGCAAACGAGCTGGGGATTTCGCAGGTGCAGGTTTCGAGGTTGGAAAAGAAAATTTTGAAGGAACTGAAGGAAAAACTTACGGAACGATAGCGCCGGAGAATAGTTTTGGAGATTTTCGCGCACAATAGACTAAAAACGAAAGGTGAGTGCAATGAAACCACTGAAAAATGCGATCCAGATCCTGGGGCTTATCCTGCTTTTGGCGGCGGCGGTCGCGCTGGTCTGGTATCTGGTCTATCATGCGCAGGTGCGGCTTGACACGCCGGACGGTGTCCTGGTCGAGAGAACCGTCAGAAGGCTGGTGAGACTTTGAACAGCGATACCGTCTACTTAAAGCTTCCCCAGATCACAGAGGTTTATAAGCCGGATGTGGCTCTTTCGGATATCGCCGAGGTGCATTGCCAGAATCCATCCGTTGAGGCAAAGGTAAAGGCAATCAAGGTTACTTCATTTGCAAAGGATACGAAAAAAAGCGCGGCCTATGTGGGAAGTATTTTAGAGCTGGCAAAGAAAATCGAGGCAGCAGGCACGAATGTGCAGATCAACAATGTGGGGGAGACGGACTTTATTGTCAAATACCGGGCGAAACCGTATCCGCCTGTCCTGTTCGAGTGGATCAAGACGGCGTTTGTGGCTTGTGTTGCATTTTGTGGGGCAGCATTTGCAATCATGACGTTTAATAACGATGCGAATGTGACCGATGTATTTGCGAATCTGTACCGGCTTGCCATGGGGGTTGAGTCAGACGGAATCACGGTATTGGAGGCGTCTTATTCCGTGGGACTCGCATTGGGGATCCTGGTATTCTTCAATCATTTCGCGTCCTGGAAGATCACCGTAGACCCGACGCCGATCGAAGTGGAGATGCGGCTTTATGAGGAAAATCTCAATAAGGCGCTGATTCAGAACCACGGAAGAAAGGAGTCGGGAATTGATGTTTCTTAGACAGGTGCTGCTGTGCTTTGTAGGGTTGAGCGCCGGCAGCGTGATTGCAGCCGGCATTTTTGCCTTTTTGGCGATCATCGGGGTCTTCCCGCGGCTGATCGGGAATACGCACACGACAGGACATATCATTCTCTATGAAACGCTCATGATCGTGGGTGGAATCTGGGGAAACGTGATGGATCTGTACCATGTGAAAATGCCGATCGGAGGGCCGTTTGTATTGGCTGTTTACGGCGTGTCCATCGGCGTATTTGTCGGCTGCCTTGTGATGTCTTTGGCAGAGACATTGAAAGCGCTGCCGGTGTTGAACAGACGGATTCGCCTGTCCGTGGGGATTCAGTACGTGGTTTTGGCGATTGCGGCCGGGAAGCTTTTGGGAGCACTTTTGTATTTTATGAAGGGTTTTGGAGGTTTATAATGGAGATTGATAAAAAGGAATATGGAAAATACGTAAAAAAGGTGACACCGGTCCACGGCCTCGCAAAGAATATGATGCGGGCGTTTGTGACAGGCGGAATCATCTGCACGGTAGGACAGGTGTTTATGGGGGTTTACGGCGGCATGGGGCTTGAAAAGGAATCCGCGGCAGCCTGGACAACGCTGTCACTCATTGCGGCGAGCGTGATCCTCACCGGTTTGAATGTGTATCCAAAGATCGTAAAATGGGGCGGCGCCGGGGCGTTGGTACCGATTACGGGGTTTGCCAATTCGGTGGTGGCGCCGGCGATTGAGTATAAGGCAGAGGGACAAATTTTCGGAATAGGCTGCAAAATATTCACAATTGCGGGGCCGGTGATTTTGTATGGGATTTTAAGCAGTTGGGTATTGGGGATTATTTATTGGATTGGACAGATGATGGGGGTATTTAAGGTTCTTTGAATGACCTATCTCCCTATTTGGCCTGGTTTTTGTTCAAGCTAATTTGATTGCAGCTTTACGCTGCAATATGGTATATTTATAACGATAGATTTTGATGAAATTTCACTGTCAAATTTCTAAGCTTTCGTATTGCATAAAGAAATAGAATGACGAATGAAGCATTATGGGCTATAATAGATTAACAAAAGCGAGTATCTGGAACTGAGCCAGACGGTGGCGAGACTCCAGTCAGAGAAGGAAGCCGTAAAGAACGAGCAGGCGAAAAAGCTCCAGGAAAGCAGCGATCTGGAAACCACAATCCAGGTCTGCGGCAGGGACATTGACCGAAAGGCGGCAGAGCTTAAGAGCGAGGAGGCTGTCTTTGGGGAGTTTGAGATTAAGGCCTATTCTGTAGTACAGAAAGCGGTGTAGACCTATGAGAAGTATCTGGAGAATGGGAAAAATGGTCCCGGCGGACTTCTTGCGATCGAGACAAGAGGGCGGATCCAGCGAAGCATTGAGCAGCATAAGAAAGCACTTTTCGGACTGCAGGCGGCCTATAACGCAAAGAACAAATGATACAACATTAAATCCTTTAAACCGGGACACACTTTTGCGCGGCTCTCCAAACACCAACACACCCCCAGCCAATCTGCCCGGTATAAAAGGACAGACCAGCGGGAGGCGTATCCTTGGGCTTTAGCGGCCTTCGCCGCAGGAATGTCCGCCGCATCCGTGGCTTGTGCATTCGCCATCATGGTGATGGCCTTCGCCGTGGTGATCACAATGGACATTGGGGTCATATTCGAGCTTTTCTGCGAGCAGGGCTTCTACGGCCTTGTCGGCATTTCCTGTTACGCCGCCGTACAGCCGGATATTTTCCGCGGCCAGAGCCGCCTGTGCGCCGCCTCCGATACCGCCGCAGATGAGGATGTCAACGTGCAGAGAGTGGAGCACGCCTGCCAGTGCGCCATGTCCGTTTCCACCGGTGCCGACGACTTCGGAGGAGACGATTTTTCCTTCCTGGACATCGTAGACCTTAAATTGTTCGGTATGGCCAAAGTGCTGAAAAATTTCTCCGTTTTCGTATGTGACTGCAATTCTCATAATCATTTCTCCTTTCGGTTTTGCATTCATTTGATAGAAGTCCTGTCGGGAGCAGACGCCGCAGGAGCCATCCCGGCCGTCGCAGAGCATGTAGTCTCCGCCGCCGATGTACAGAGGCCGGCCGTTAACCAGCATATCGGCGAGCTTTTTCCTGGCATTCGCATAGATCTGTTGGACTGTGGTGCGGGCAATCTGCATGCATTCGCTGCATTCCTCCTGGGAAAGCCCCTCCTTGTCGATCAGGCGGATGGCTTCGTATTCATCCACGCTGAGTTGAATAGGGGGCCTTGCCTCGTCGGGATCGGAGGGCAGGAACAGCAGTGTCCGCGGAAAGCGGCATACTTTCCTGCATTTTCGGGGCCGCGGCATGTCTGAGTACCTCCTCGATGCTTGATTTATGACATATGTCATTTATAAACGCTATTATACAAGAGTTTATGGCATATGTCAAATATTTTGCAACCGGAAGCGGTAAAAAATATTGTTTCCGATTATAAGGTGGATTTTGTGCTTACACGCAGTAAAAATCGGCGCAGAGCCCTTTTATTTCCGATAGCGACTTCAAAAACGAGATACATAGCCAAATATGCTCCTGATTTTCGAACGACGTTCTCGAAGAAAACTCCTGCGCACAATTTACAAGTTATTTCTGAATCATTCTTTACAAAACAGGGGCTTACGAAACGACTCCGAAGAAAAGCTTTACACCCGTACCAAATGTTTGATACAATAAGACAAAACCATCCAATCAACCGATACAAAATTGTATCACAGGGGGACGAAACCATGGAATTTGCAGAGTATTTTCCCGTATGGCCTAGATTGACGCCTGCGGAGCAAAAGAAGCTGTCTGAAAGTGCGGTCAGCCGGACCGCTAAAAAGGGACAGATCCTCCATAACGGGAGCGCAGAGTGCACCGGGCTTTTGCTGGTGCAAAGCGGGCAGCTTCGGGCATATATCCTCTCGGACGAGGGGCGGGAGATCACGGTCTACCGGCTGTTTGATCTGGATCTGTGCCTGTTTTCTGCTTCCTGTATGCTGCGGAGTCTCCGATTTGAGCTTACCATCGAGGCGGAAAAAGATACGGAGTTCTGGCTGATTCCTGCCGAGGTCTATAAACGGCTCATGGAACAGTCGGCTCCGTTGGCGAATTATACGAACGAGATTATGGCGGAACGCTTTTCTGAAGTGATGTGGCTGATGGAGCAGATCCTCTGGCAGAGTCTTGATAAACGCCTTGCCGCCTTTCTTCTGGAGGAAATGGCGCTGGAGGAGACCGGGGCGCTTAAAATCACACACGAGAGGATCGCCAATCATCTGGGGACGGCCCGCGAGGTGGTTACCAGGATGCTTCGCTATTTTCAGAGTGAAGGGCTGGTAAAGCTCTCGCGGGGCCAGATCGAGATTACTGACAAAGCCGGAATGCAGACGCTCGACATGGTATAATCTCGGCAGAGATTATACTGCGCATACCGATTTCTGCGTCTACCGCAGAAATTCGGGCGCCTGCCCCGGAGGGATATCATGTCCGAAGGACATGATATAATGCCGTCCTGCGCCGGGATCTTCTACCGATCCATCCCGCAGGCATGCGCCGCTTCGATCAGGCGGCGGTCGTTTATTACCGCATCATAGAATCGGAAGCCGCCGGAGAAATTGTAGCAGGTATAACCGCTGCCGGCCAGGATCCGGCAGGCGATGTAGCTGCGCAGGCCGCTCTGGCAGATGACATAAACGGGCTTTTCAGGGTCGATTTCGGAGAGCCGTTCCCGCAGCTCATCCACGGGGATATTCAAAAAGCCGTCAATGTGGCCGTGCCCATATTCCCACTCCGTGCGGACATCCAGACGGGTCACGCTTCCGTCCTCGGGCAGATCGGCAAGCTCCTCCAGACGGAACTGTTTTAAGAGCCCTCCGGAGATATTTTCGATCATAAATCCGGCCATATTGACCGGGTCCTTGGCGGAGGAGTAGGGCGGCGCATAGGCCAGATCCAGATCTGCCAACTGCTCGGCCGTAAATCCGGCATGGATAGCCGTCGCCAATACGTCAATGCGCTTGTCAACGCCCTCATAGCCAACGATCTGGGCCCCCAACAGTCTGCCGGTTTCTTTTTCGAACACGACCTTCATGGTCATCAGCCTGCCGCCGGGATAGTAGCCTGCATGACTCATGGGAGAGAGGATAACCGCATCGGCAGAGATTCCTGCGCGTTTGGCGGCGGCTTCGTTGATCCCTGTGACGGCGGCAGTCATATCAAATACCTTGATGACGGAGCTGCCCTGCGAGCCGGGATACCGGTTGTCGCCGCCGCAGATGTTGTCGGCGGCAATGCGGCCCTGCCGGTTAGCCGGGCCTGCCAAGGAGATGAGAGCATCCGTACCGGTGACAAAATGTTTGACCTGTACGGCGTCCCCCACTGCATAGATATCGGGCGCGGAGGTCTCCATCCGATCGTTTACCAGGATACTGTCCTTGATGCCTAAGGAGAGGCCGGCCTCCTTCGCGAGCCGGGTATCCGGAGTGACGCCGATGGCAAGCACCACGAGATCGGCCGTGAGGGGATCTTCGTCTTTTAAAAGAACCCGGACCCCTTCTTTATCATCCTCAAAGCCCTCTACGGTGTGTCCCAGCATGAGCCGGACGCCGTGCCCGCGCATTTCGGCATGGATCAGAGCGGCCATATCCGGGTCAAAGGGGTTCATGAGCTGCCTAGGGCGCTGGACAATCGTGACCTCTATGCCAAGCTCACGCAGGTTTTCCGCGAGCTCCAGCCCGATAAAGCCGCCCCCGGCCAGCACGGCAGACCTGGGCTTCTGCGTCTTGACATAGCGGTGGATGGCAAAGGTATCCTCCACGGTGCGCAGGGTAAAGAGCCGGTCTATGCCTGTGCCGGGCAGCCTGGGCCTGGTAGGCTTTGCGCCGGGCGACAAAAGCAGCTTGTCGTAGCTTTCTTCAAATTCCTCGCCTGTCTGCAGATTTTTGACGGAGACAATCTTGCGGGCCGGGTCGATCGCGGTGACCTCATGCCGTACCTTCATGTGTACCCGAAAGCGGGAAAAGAAGCTCTCGGGTGTCTGCAGTGTCAGCTCCTTTGGGTCTTTTATGACTCCGCCGATATAGTACGGCAGGCCGCAGTTGGCGTAGGAGACATAGCCGGACCGCTCGAATACGACGATCTCGGCCTGCTCATCCAGTCTTCGGATTCTGGCTGCTGCAGTGGCTCCGCCTGCTACACCGCCGATAATAACAACTTTCATCTTACTGTACCTCCTTATTTTTTAGCTTACAGATCAACTGCGTCATGGTGCCCATGGGACAATAGACACACCAGCTGCGGGGTTTAAACAGCAGCATGGTGAAAAAGCCGAGAACCGTGGAAGTGAGCATGACGCTGTAAAAGCCAAAGGCGAACTGGGCGACCCCCGCGTGGAAAAGAGTCCCGTGATAGGCCCAGTGCCAGGGCAGCTTAAAGGTCCAAAGCAGCGTGACTGCCTGCCCAAGGCTCTTTGCCCCGGCAAAGACCAGATACGTGTTCCAGAGCATCTGAAAAAACATGATAAAGAAAAAGATCAAAAACCCATATCGGAAGCCCTTGCTTTTCATCCAGCCCGGGACGTCCTTTTTTCGGGAGAGCCCAAAGCGCCCGCCTAATAGCCCGAATAGCTGTCCTCTGCCGCAGTAACGGTTGCAGTAGCCCTTGTTCCCTCCGATTCCCGCGAAAAGTAATGGGATAAAGAAGCATAAGAGCCCCAGCCAGGCAAAAAGAATATTGAAAAAACCGAGCAGCAGATAGGTCAGTGACAGGATCCATAAATAGTCATGCCAGTGTTTTTTCATACGGTTACCTCCCGGATCTCAATGACGGATGCGGGGCACTCTCTTGCGCATTTGCCACAGCCCACGCAGGTCGTTTGATCGACCTTTGCTACAGTGCCCTTCCATATCTGAATGGCTTTCATCGGACATACCTTCACGCAGCAGCCGCAGGCGACACAGGTGTGTTCCTCCACAAAAGCCTTTCTTTTTTTTCTCGCTGTTGTCTCCAATGTGTGTTCCTCCCTGTTTGATTTGTATAGACGTATTATAGCAGATCTGCGTCTGTTTTTCTGTGATTTTGTTACAGAAATGCTTGCAGAATCCTTCCCGGGAAAATATACCGAAGCTATATTCCGTATCCTAAAGACAGAAACGAACTGACCGCCTGGCTGCCGTTTTTGACGACGGAAAAGCTTGCGGATGCAGAGAGACTGGTGCAGGAATACCCCTGGCTGGAGGAGATCTATGAAGAAATAGCCGGGCTGCGCCAAAGACCGGAGGAGTATAAGGAACAATGCTAATGGCGTGGATGACTGCCGGATCAAAAGAGCGGGGCGCGTTTCTCAAAAGAGAGACGGCCTTGATTTTTTTATATAGAATCTGCGGAATATAAACATGAACGTGTAGCCTGGATTACAGTGTAGCGGGGAATGCTGCAAAGAGGAGGGAGTACCCGATATAATGGGGGAAAACGGAATGGAGGCGGTTTTGTGATGGATGAGATTTTTGATTATGTGGACGCACATTTTGATGAGATGATGGAGGAGCTGCGGGAGTTTTGCTCGATACGGAGCGTCGCGGGGGACACAGAGGGGCTTGAAGCGAGCCGGAAATGGATTCAGGCCAGACTGGAGGCCGCGGGGATTTCGTGGGAGCGTCATGAGATTGAGGGCGGGAATGCCCTGATTTCGGCGGAGGCCGTATGCGGAAAGCCGGGGGTTGCGGGCAAAAAACCGGCGCCTGCACTTCTGTTTTATAACCACTACGATGTAGTCCGGGAAGGTCGGGAGGAGCTTTGGACGGCACCTCCTTTTGCGCCGGAAATCCGGGACGGGGTTCTTTATGGGCGGGGCGTGTCGGATAATAAGGGGCCGCTGCTTTCTCGGATTCAGGCAGTGGAAGCGGTAAAGAGGGTTATGGGCCGTCTCCCCGTGAACGTAAAATTCTTGTTTGAGGGCGATGAGGAGACGGGCAGTCCGTCTCTGGCGGGCTTCGCGGCCGAGGAGCCGGAGAGGTTTAAGCGTCTTACCGGAGCGGATGCCTGCCTGTGGGAGAACGGGCGCAGGGACGAGGCGGGCCGGCCTTGGGCGCGCTTCGGCGTCCGCGGCAGCGTGAGCTTTGACCTTTCCGTCGAGCTGGCGAATAAGGATGTGCATTCCCGTATGGGAACGGTCGTTCCCAGCGCCTCCTGGAGGCTCGTCTGGGCGCTTGCCACGTTAAAGGGCGAGGATGAGCGGATCACGATTGACGGCTTCTATGATGACGTTCTGCCGGTGACCGAAAGGGATAAGGAGATTTTAAACGCTTTTCCGTATGAGGAGGAAAAGAAGCGGAGAGAGCTGGGGCTTCCGGCCTTTTTGAAGAACGCCTCAGGGCTGGAGCTGAAGAAACAGATTTATATGGAACCGTCGCTTTCGGTCTGCGGCCTGGAGGCGGGGGAGATGTATAACGGTGTCCGCGGTATCGTGCCGCATAAGGCGTCGGCCAGGATTTCCTTTTATCTCGTCGCCAACCAAAATCCGGACAGGCTGGAGAAGCTGCTTCGTGCGCATTTGAACCGTCGGGGCTTTGCGGATGTTCGGATCGAACGACATGGGGGTAACACACCGGTCCGCACGCCGATGGACATTCCGTTTAGGGAGATTTTGATCCGCTCGGCAAAAAAAGCCTATGACGCGCCAATGGTGATCGAGCCGACGGCTTTGGGAGGCGGTCCGGCGATCTATTTTCACCGTGCCTGGCCCGAGATGCCGATCATCGGAGTCGGCCCGGGGAATACGAATGCCAATCATCACGCACCCGATGAGAATATACGGTTAGAGGATTACAGGGCTTCTGTCAAGCATATGATCGCGCTGCTCTATGAAATGGGCGAAGGCACGCGAAGCTGACGGGCTAGGAGGCGCAGAGTCTGACCCAGAGGAGTGCGGCCCCGCACGGAGTGAGGTCACTCCGCGCTAAGGAAAGATGGCTGCTGAGGCAGCCGCGTTCCGACGCACTCCCTTCCGGGCGTCAGACCTCCCCGGCGCGCGCTCCGTTTACCTGGATATGCTTGTTGATAACACGCAGAAATTCCTCCTGTGCCAGCTCGCTGATAAAGCGGCTGATCGTGACGCGATTCGTGCCGATGATGGAGGCGATGTCGCGGTGCGTGTATTCGTGGCTTAACGGGTACCATCTTCCGTCGAGGCTGGCCGCCGGATTTGACAGAAGTACGAAAAATTTCTTAAGCCTTTCTTTGGCCCTTTCCAGGGTCATACTCTCTAATTCGCGCTGCAAAAATGCTCGTTTGTTTCCCAGGCTCCATATGAGCGTATCCCGGAATACAGGATATTCGATCAGGCTTTGATAGGCGGCTTCGTTGATTTTGTAGAGGACGAGGTCGGTAAGGGCCAGGGAATACCGCTCGGCCATGCTTTTGTCTTTTCCGCAGACGAACAGGCTTTCCGCCAAAAACCAGCCGTGGGTCAGCACATAGGAGATTTTTTCCTGTCCGTTTCCGCCAAACATCGTATGCATGGATTTTCCTTCATAAATATAGCGGATTTCCCGGAGCGTCTGTCCCGGCTTTATGTAATATGTATCTTTTTTTACAGTCGTGCGGCGTCCGTATTTCAGGATGAGCGCATCCAATTCTTCGTTTTCATTGGCTTCAAAATTTACGCAGTATTCTCTCTCCATGGTCTGCCGTTCCCCGTTTCCTGTTTGATTGTTAAAAATTCTATCATTCTGATAAAACCCCGTCAAGAATTTATGTACAAGATTTTGATCGTTTTTTTGGATTTTGGCAGCAGATTTTGTAACCTAAATTACAGTGTGATATACTTTATTGAGAATGCGTCGGCCGATTTGCTATACTCGGGCTATCAAATACCAAAGGAGAATGATCATGAAGAAAAAGTCCTTTCAGATTCCCCATGTATTCGTCATCCTTGTTATGCTCGTGATGATCGTGACAGCGATGACGTACTTCGTACCGGCCGGAGAATTTGCCCGGGTTAAAAATGAAGCCACCGGGAAAGAGATTGTGGATGCCGCCTCCTTCTCCTGGGTCGGGCAGAATCCGGTCAGTTTTTTACAGATACCGAATTACATTGTGAAGGCCCTGGCCGGTTCCAGCCTGATCTGGATGACCATTTTCAGCGCCGCCTCCATCGAGGTCATTTTGGCAACAGGCGCCTTTGACGCGGCCATTAACATGATGATCCACAAATTTAAAAACAGTGAAAAAATGCTGCTCATCGCCACAATCATGATCTTCGGGATCTACGGCATGCGCCAGAACCCGGTCAGCATGATCGGCTTTATTCCGATCCTGGTTCTGCTCTGCCGGATGTGCGGCTATGACGCGCTGGTCGCCGCCGCGATCATCGTCCTGGGCGCAGGCGGAAGCCAGAGCATTGGCCCGGTTGCTCCTGCCACCACAGCCATTGCTCAGGGGTTTGCCGATCTGCCGATTTTTTCCGGCATCGGTTACCGCCTGATTCTCTGTGCACTCCTTCTTCTCGTCAACGGATACTTTATCGTCACGTACGCGATGCGGGTAAAAAAAGATCCGAAGGCCAGCCTGATCTATGAGATCGAGGAGGAAGCCAAAAAGGCCGGCTACGACAAGAGTGTTGACAAAGAAGCCTCCATTACCCCGCGGCAGATCTGTGTCCTTCTCGTATTCCTGGCCAGCATCGCACTTCAGGTCTACGGTGGTATCGTTTTGGGCTGGGGAAATACGGAAACCGCCGTCCAGTTCGTATGGCTTGCGGTCATCGGCGGCCTGGCGGGCGGCCTTACGCCCAGTGAGATTTCGATAAAGTTCAGCAAGGGTGCGTCCAAGATGATGACGGCGGCTCTCATGATCGGTATCGCCACGGCGATTTCCAGTATCTTAAAGGACGGAAAGATCATCGACACGATCGTCCGCGCGATCGCCAATATGCTGCTTGCATGTCCGGCGTTTTTACAGGGCCCTGTCATGTTCCTTGCTAATCTGCTCATCAATGTCTTTATCCCATCCGGCTCTGGGCAGGCAGCTGCGGTCATGCCGTTAATGGTCCCGGTCGCCGACCTGATCGGAATGACCCGCCAGACCGTCGTTCTTGCATTTAATTTTGGAGACGGTCTTGGAAACTACGTGATTCCCATGTCCTCGGCGCTGCTGGCAAACCTGATGGCGGCCGGTGTCCCCTATGAAAAATGGATGAAATTTATGGGGAAAATATTTGCGGCATGGATCGTGATCTCCTGTGTCGGCATGATCACAGCGCAGGCGGTCCACTACGGGCCGTTTTAGAAGGAGGAATCGTATGGAACAACTAAAACAACAGCTTTTTGGCGAATTGGATATCCCCCATATACTGGAAACGGTCAACCACTTCAACGGACTGTTCCGCTACAGCGGCACAAAACAGGGAGAAGCGGCGGTCTCCTACATAGAAAAGAAACTGAAGGAGGCAGAGGTTCCCTTTGAACACTGCGAATATGACGGGTTTTTCAGCATCCCGAAGGAGGCGGCACTTTCCGTAAACGGGGAGGAGATTCGCCTGGTCGGCGACGTATACAGTGCAGAAGCCGAAAGTATCACAGGAGAGCTCTGCTACGATGCGGCAAGTCTGAAAAAGGGCCTCACCGAGCTGGAACAGGCTGCGCGTTTCGCCCTTTTCAAGGATAAGCTTGTCCTGACCTGGGAAGGCGGCGGACCCTTTGCAAGAAGGGCCATGGAGGCCGGAGCCCTGGGCGTAATCCATATCTGCGCGACGAAAGGGCCCTATATCCACCACAGCAACATCGGCGTAGCCTGGGGAACACCGGGCTTCGACGAGGAACCCTATATGCGCTTCCTTCCGTCCGCTGGAATCGCGCGCGCTGACGCAGAAAACCTGATCGATATGCAAAAACCCGGCCGGCTGACCGCCTCCCTCACCATCCACATGGACACCCAGATCCGCCGTAGCTCCATGGTCATTGCAGAGATTCCCGGCAGCTTGGACAGCTTCATACTCGTATCCGGCCACTACGATTCCTGGTATGAAGGAATCACAGACAACGCGATAAGCGACGCGATCCTTCTGGAGTACGCCCGAATTTTCTGGAAACACCGGGCCAGGCTTCGGCGCGGAATCCGCATTGCCTGGTGGTCCGGCCACTCAGATGGCCGCTTTTCCGGCTCGGCCTGGTATTGTGACGGCCATTTTTCCGAGCTGCGGGCCCACTGCGTCGCACACATCAATCTTGACCTGGCAGGCTGTAAAAACGCGGATCAAATTGCCGTGCGGACGGCCGGAACCGAGGGCCTGGCCTACACGGGACGCCTGATCAAAAAATACACGGGAAAAACGCCCGCCGCCTATATCCCGATGATCCGCGGCGCAGACCAGTCCTTCTGGGGCGCATACATACCGATCACGATCATGTTCAAATACGAACCCCTGCCCGAAAACCGCCTCTCCGACTGTCCCAGCGGCGGCCCTTGGTGGCACACGCCCGAAGATACGATCGATAAACTGGATGAAAAGATCCTGATACGAGATGCAAAAATTAATCTGGAGCTGATCCTGGACCTGCAAGGCACAGCACAGCTACCAATCGCCCTGTCCGAATTTACGGCAGACATGAGCACCCGTCTGTCGGCCGCCCTCGACTCCCTCCCCGAAGAATTTGACGGGACAGAGATCAGGCTTACCTGGCAGGAACTGATCAAAAGACTGATCTGGCTCGCCGGCCACATGGCCCAAAACACCTGCTCCGACGCTGATCTAAAATACATAGCAGGGAAGCTCCTCCACCTAATCTACTGCCGGAGGAGCCCCTACGTACACGATTTCGGGGAAACCTTCGGCATCTTCGGCTCCATAAAGCGTTTCACCGGCATGACGGCCGAAAACACGCCGAAGCCCCACTACACGATAGCAAAGACAGAGTTCCTGCGAAACAAAAACCGGCTCTGCACCGGCTTCCGCGAGATTACACACTATATAGACAAAATACAAAAGTGAATTTGGGCCAAATCTCCCGCGAAGTGGGGCGTGCAGATGGCGGGAATGAATTTTCAGACACGCTCTAGCTCCCGAAACAGAGTAGCAGAGGACGGCGCGGCCCCCCTTTTAAAAACCTTATCAAAATCATAAGTTTTTTAAATCCCCCCTATGTTTGAAATCCCCAAAAGAATCTGCTATACTTCCTATTATAAGGAAGGGGAACATCGGTATGGACCTACGGGAGCAGAAATATGTATGCGCATTAGCAGACTGCGGAAACCTGACGAAAGCAGCGGAAAAGCTCTACATCTCTCAGCCGGCACTCAGCATCTACATCACCAATCTGGAAAAAAATATGGGGATTCCCCTGTTCGAGCGGAGAGGAAAGAAATTCCTCCTCACCTATGCCGGAGAACGATATGTGGAGCGGGCGAGGAAGATGCTCGAGTTGGAGCGGGAATTTAACGACGAACTCATCGACCTCATCCGGGAACGGGCCGGAAGGATCCGTCTCGGCGTCTCCCAGAGACGCGGGGCATGGTTTCTGCCTCCAGTGCTGGTACGATATGAAGAAAAATGGCCCGGAATCGAAGTCATCCTAAAAGAGGGGAATCTGGCGATCACTCAGGAAATGCTGAAAAATAACGAACTCGATATCGTGATTCTCAACGAAAAGGACGTCACGGAGAACATGGAATCGCGGCTTTTATTTAGCGAGGAATTCCTGCTGGCCGTACCCGAGGTGCATCCGCTCAATGAAAAGGCGGAGTATGTTCCTGGAGAACGCTACAGGAAGCTGAATCCGGAACATCTGGACGGCCAGACGCTGGTACTGACGACGTCCTGGCAGAGCTCGCGGCAGATGGCGGATGTGATCCTGAAAGAAAACGGTGTCACGCCGGAGCGTATCCGCACGGTACGGAGTGTGGAAACCTGTTTACAGTTGATCGCGGAGGGACTGGGCGTGGGTTTCATTCGGGAGAGCTTCGCGGTGAACATGAAATACAGGAAACGAGTCCATTATTACATCGTGGATACAGAGCAGCATAAACAAAATGTAGTGGTCGCCTATAAAAAAGGGGCAAAACTTCCGGGATACATGGAGGACATGCTGCTGCTTTTAGAGGAGCGGGGAAAGGAATTTCTTCTATAAAAAGATTAAGGAAGTATAAACTTCCCTTAAAAATTTCATAAATCTGTTATATTTCACAAAGCCCTCCGTTGTCTGGTATCATGGCGGTATCAAACAACGGAGGTGCTTTTTTATGGGGAAAGAAAGCCTTTATGAGACGATCGACGGGGCGGCCGCAGAGCTTATACGGATGTCGGACGAGATTTTTGACCATCCGGAGATCGGGATGGAGGAGCATTATGCGGCCGGGATTTTGACGGACTGGCTGGAGAAAGAGGGCTTTACGGTCGAGCGCGGGGTCGCAGGGGTCGAGACCGCGTTCCGAGCGGTGTACCGGCGCGGGGAGGGAGGCCCGAATATCGGCCTTCTCTGCGAATATGACGCCCTGCCGGGGATCGGCCATGCCTGCGGCCATCATATGCAGGGGCCGTGTATCCTGGCGGCCGCAAAGGCATTAAAGGAGGCTGGCGGCGACAGGCCATACTGCATTACGGTCTACGGGACGCCGGCCGAGGAGAGCGTGAGCGGGAAGATTCAGATGATTAAAAACGGCTGTACCTTCGAGGAGCTGTCCGTGGCACTCATGATGCACGGCGGCCCGGCGACACAGGTAGACGTGAAGTCACTCGCCAATTCCAGATTCCGTGTGATCTATCACGGAGTCAGCTCCCATGCGGCAATCCGGCCGGAGAAGGGCAGAAGCGCCCTGGACGGCCTGATTCTCGCCTTCCAGGGGATCGAATTTTTGCGGGAGCATGTAAACTCGGATGTAAAGATCCACTACACCGTGACAAGCTGCGGCGGTACGCCCGCAAACGTAGTCCCGGCTCTTGCGGAGGCATGTTTTTACGTGCGCTCCTACAACCGCGCGTATCTGGATACGGTCATCGAGCGCTTCAAAAAAGTCCTCATGGGGGCGGCCATGATGACAGAGACCGAGGTGGAGATCATCGAGGAGAAGAAGGTGGACAATAAGATTCCGGTGCTTTCGTTGAACGAGATCGTGATGCGGCAGGCAAAGGCGCTTGATGCGCCGCAGCTTCGCCCGGCGAGAGAGAAGACCGGCTCGACCGATTTCGGCAACGTGATGCGTCGTGTACCGGGTACCTGTGCGCGTGTCGCATTCGTACCGGAAGGGGCGGCCGCCCATTCGCAGGAATACGTGGACGCCGGCAAGACGAAAGCCGCGCATGATGCGATTGTGTACGGGGCAAAGATCCTGGCTGGGACGGCAGCGGAGCTCATCGAGGATCCGAAGCTTCTTGAAACGGTTCAGAAGGAATTTAAGGAGGCACTTGCAAGGGAGAGCAGCGAGGCATAGTGTTACTGCCTCCGATTACAAGCTCCGCCGCAGAAGAAACGGCGGACAGCGGGAAAGGGAAAATAAAAGGTTATTGTGAACGGTAACAATAAAGGAGGAGAGTTACAGAATGGAAAAGAAAAAATTTAAGATGCCGCATTCCTATGTCATTATTTTTATGCTGTTGATCCTGGTATCAATTATGACCTACCTGATTCCGGCCAACGAGTACGACCGTGAAAAGACAGAGGCGGGAAATACCACGGTTATCGTAGAGTCCTATCATCCGGTCGAAGGCGAGCCGGTTCCCGTATGGAAGATTCCGAACTTTGTCATGCAGGGCCTTTCCAAGCAGGCGGATATCATTTTCCCGCTGCTTGTAATCGCGGGTTCCCTGGAGGTCATTCTTTCGACCGGCATGTTTCATGCCTACTGCGGGATGATGGCGCGCAGATGTAAGGGGAAGGAAAAGCTGTTTATCCCGGCGATCCTATTGATTTTTGCAGTCATCGGTATCACGCAGTCTACGAATAAATTCATCGGCTTTGCACCGCTTGGCGTCATGCTGGCGGCGACGCTAGGGTATGATGCGATCGTGGGCGTCGCGATCGTACTGCTCGGTGTAGGCATCGGATTTTCGACCGGTATCCTCGCGCCGACGACGGCCGTGGCACAGGATATCGCGGAGCTTCCGGCGTATTCCGGTATGGGCCTTCGGATCGCGAGCTTTGTCCTGTTCTATGCACTGACTGCCGCGTACATAATCCGGTACGGCGAGAAATGTAAAAAGGATCCCACCAAGAGCATCGTATACGGAGCGGAAGGGGTCAGCAATTTTGACGTGAGCGGAACACAGGTTGAGATTGACAAAAAGCATCCGCTGGTGCTGGCAGTGTTCCTGGTGTCATTCGGCGTCCTGATGTACGGCTGTGTGAACTGGGGCTGGGGCCTTGTGGAGACTGCGGTCTGCCTGTTTTGGATGGCGTTTATAGGCGGTCTCGTCTATGGCTACAATCCGAGTAAGATCGCTTCGAACTTTGTAAAGGGCGCGAAAAACATGACCTCGGCGGCCATGATTGTCGGACTGGGCGCGACCGTAGCGCTGATTTTGTCCTCCGCAAAGGTTCTGGATACGGTTGTATACGGCCTTGCCAATATGCTGTCGCTGTTCCCGAATTTCTTAAAACCGGCAGTCATGCTGGTCATGAACGTGATCGTAAACGGTTTCGTCACCTCCGGTACCGGCCAGGCGGCCGTCGTCATGCCGGTCATGGTGCCGCTTGCCGACGTGGCCGGCGTTACCAGACAGACGGCCGTGCTCGCCTATAAATTCGGTGACGGCTTCTGCAACTACGTTCTTCCGCATGCGTCCGCGCTGATGGGCTTTTTGGGAGCGACCGGGATCAGCTATGACCGGTGGATGAAGTTTATGGGCAAGCTGTTCGGGCTGTGGATGCTGCTCGGATCGGCGATTCTGATCTTTGCATACGTGATCCAGTACTCTTAAGGCGCACAGGCCGGGGGTATTCCGTTCCGTCATAGTGACACATCTGATTTGTGAGAACCATAGTTTGGCAGGCTGCATAGGATAGAACAGAAGTATCAACCTCTTTGCATGATCAACAAAAAACTGAGCAGGCGATGATCCTTTTGCTCATGGGCCGGGCAGCCAAAAGGCAGCAGCAGAACGTATTTTACGCATCTGTGGGACAGTTGTATGTTCCACGGATGCGTTTTTATCATATAGAAAAGCTTTCCAAAACAGTACCATGAGGAGTGATCGCGGTTGCACATTGCAGTAGAACGGGAGGAGTTTCCATGACAGAAAAATTTGTGTCGAGTACCAAAACCAATGAAGATACCAAAACGATCCTGCAGCGTATCACCCTGGCAGGGCTGGTCGGCAATCTCGTCCTGTCGGCGTTTAAGCTGTTCGCCGGAATCGAGGGGAGCTCTGGAGCAATGGTATCAGACGCGATCCATTCGATTTCCGATGTCTTTACAACGCTGATCGCCCTGCTTGGCGTCCGAATTTCCCAAAAAGCGGCAGATCAGGAACATCCATACGGACATGAGCGTTTTGAATGTGTCGCCTCCCTGCTGCTTGGCGGCCTCCTTTTGGCAACGGGGCTGGGTATCGGCAAAGCCGGTATCGGAAATATTTATACGTGCGGCCGTGAGAGTGCGGCTGCCCCCGGCATGATCGCGCTGGTCGCGGCCGTCGTGTCGATTGTGTCCAAGGAGGCGATGTATCAGTATACCCGACATTACGCCAAGGTCCTGAACTCTGCGGCATTTATGGCTGATGCCTGGCATCACAGGTCAGATGCGCTTTCCTCGATTGGCTCGTTTACAGGCATCGCAGGAGCGATGCTGGGATTTCCCGTCCTGGATTCCGTGGCCAGTGTTGTTATTTGCCTCTTGATTATTAAGGTTTCAATTGACATTTTGAAAGACTCCATCGTGAAAATGCTGGATACTTCCTGCGGAGCGGATTATGAGAAAACTCTGTCCGATTATATCGCCGTCCAGGATGATGTGGTTCGGGTAGATACGCTCCGTTCCAGAATGTTTGGGAACAAGGCATACATTGACCTGTCAATCCAGATAGACGGAAGTCTGCCGCTTTGGGAGGCCCATGCAATCGCCGAACGGATCCACGATAATGTGGAGAGGCATTTTCTGGATATCAAGCACATTGCGATCCATCTGAACCCGGCCGATTTGCAGTTGAAGCAGACCGGCCGATTCATAAAGGCGGATCAGGATTTATTGAATTAAAAATACCTCTGCACGCTGCACACCGTACTGCCTGGCTTCGGAGTGCGTATCAAAGAAGATGTCAATGCGGTTTCCTTTGATGGAGCCGCCCGTATCCTCCGCTACGTATTCCCTGCCGTTTATCATGATCCGGCTCCCGATGGGGATGACGCGCGGATCTACGGCCACCGTATGGTTGGAGACAGCCGTGCGGCCGGAGCTCGTGGTGCGGCTCCAGCGGCCACAGCATTTGGGACAGGGGCAGTAGGCAGTCATTTTAAAGGAGCCGAGCGAGACAAGAGCCGGACCCGCAGGGGCGGCTGTGTCCTCGGCCTCCTGTTTTGCGGCCTGTTCCTGGTTATAAGCCGCCGCGGCTGCAAGAAGCGCCGCTGCATCGCTCTTATCTGTCAGAAGCTCACCGAGAGACTGTATGGGCTCCGGTGCGGCGGAATCCCAGAGCCAGTTGGCCGTCTGTACACGTATCGTATCTTCCAGCGTCGGAGCCGTGGCTTCTTCATCCGGTGCGAAAACGGTGGGAAGTGCCGCGGTGTTTACATCTGTATTTGCATCCTCGGAAACCTCCGCCGGCATCGCCGGCGCGGCGCAGAGAGCGGTTTCTGCTGTCTGTTCATGTGCAAGAGAATACGCAGCATTGACTGCGAGGCAGATCATCATTAGTAAGGCATAGGCCATAAGCTTTGTTCTTTTCATGATCCCATATCCTTTCTTTCCGGTATTGCGTTTCAAGTTGTAACAGAAACGTAATAATTTAGAAACAAATAGATATTTACCATGATTAAGCCGGCTTGTCAAGGCTGTCTCTCCCACTTTCGGGAGCAAAACACCCTATAAAATGATAAGAATCCCCCACTTTCGATTTGTTTTTTAAAAACAAACCGAGCCGTGGGGGATTCTTGTCTGCAAAAATTAAGATTCACTTTACGGAATATACCGTTACAGTCTGGATTCCGTAGTTGAGCGCCGTCTCGTGATCATCAAAATAGATGTCCAGCCTGTTGCCCATGATGCTGCCGCCCGTGTCTTCAACGGTGTAAACCGTGCCGTCGATCATAAGCTTTGTACCGAGCGGGTACAGACTTAGGTCAGCCGCGATCGTATGGTTCGCTTTTGGGGGCTTTCCGGAATAGGTAAGGCCCGAGCCGCTCGAACAGACGGAACAGGCGCAGTAGCCGCTGGCACGGAAGGTACCGATCAACTCACCCTGCACGCCGCCGTTTTTGGCGGCCGAAGCCGGCCCACTGTGTTTTTCCGAAGCCTGGACAGAATCATCCGAGGAATGGGAGGCCGTTTCAACCCTGGTAGCAGAGTCGTCGCCAAAGCCGGGCCCAATCCGATTCAGGTCACTGTCAAACAGCACAGGCTTGTCCTTACCTGCCGGTCCGCTTGCCGTCGGTTTAGCAGCCCGCTTGGCAGCTCCTTCCTCCTTTTTATAAGTAAAAACTCCTCCTATCGGAATCCGCCTTTCACCGGATACGGCCGCGGCCGTTATGACAAACGTATCACCCGAGTAGGCAGACCAGTCGATCTCACAGACGAAACCATGCCCTGATAGGGCGATATTTTCCAATTCGTCAAGCGTCCGGTCGGCTGTGACCGTGAGTACGGCGTTGCTTCCGGGGCCGTTAGCGCCGGCAAGTGTGAGTTCTACGGTGACTGCGGTATCTGTTTCATCCTGGTTCCAGGCCCAGCCGGTAATCTGGCTGTCCGTTACGCTCTTTAACTCGCCCGCAAAAGCCGCAGCGTGAGTCGGAAAAGAGGCAAACGCGGTCAGAAAGAGTGCGGCGCCGGCTGTTATCAGCCGACAGACTATCCTCTTACTCATATGAAACCTCTCAATCGTTCATTGTTTACAGAACTGAAATGTATGTAGTTTATTTCATTATATTTACAAAAGTGTTAAATGTCAAGGAAATCTGTCCGAAACGGGGATATTTGCCTCATATTTGCCTGATTTGGGCGATTTTTTTAGGGAAAGTGGGGGGAGAAAGGGGTCCGCAGAGCCCGGGGCCGGCAGACAAGGCGGGCTTTGCTTTTTCTCTGTTTTTGGCAGAATGATCGATATATATTTTTGATTGCGGTTCACGTAGGTCTGCGTTGACCGTAAGAATTCATGGAGCAGCCGGCAAACATCTATCGCCGCAGGCGATTTAGCATGGATTTTTGTTTGTTGCCGTGAATGGAGTGAACAGTGACTATTTTTGAAAAACCTTAGAAAAAGAAGAAAAAAATCTTGACAAACAGCGGCAATCGTACTATAGTTACAACTGTAAATATTAGCACTCCTCGATTAAGAGTGCTAATAAAACCGGAAAGGATGAGATCGTTGGAGCTGGATGGGAGAAAAGAGAAAATTTTAAAAGCGATCATTCAGACCTATCTGGAGACCGGGGAGCCGGTGGGGTCCAGGACGATTTCCAAGTATTCGGATCTGAAGTTAAGTTCGGCGACGATCCGCAATGAGATGTCGGACCTGGAGGAGTTAGGCTACATCATACAGCCCCATACCTCGGCCGGCCGGATTCCTTCCGATAAGGGCTACCGCTTCTATGTGGATCAGATCATTCAGGAGAAGGACCGCCAGGTAAACCAGATGCAGGAATTGATGATCCAGCGTGTGGATCGCGTGGAGCTTCTTTTGAAGCAGATGGCGCAGATACTGGCCAGCAATACAAACTACGCGACGCTTGTCAGCGGTCCGAACTACCATCGGACGAAATTAAAGTTTATCCAGCTCTCCTGTGTGGAGGCAAGAAAGCTTTTGATCGTTGTCGTGGTGGAAGGGAACATTATCCGCAATTCCTTTGTGACACTGGAGGAGGAGCTGACGGATGAGGAGATCCTGAACCTGAATATCCTGCTGAACAACAGCCTGAACGGCCTGACGATCCAGGAGATCAACCTGGGTGTGATCGCGAAGCTGAAGGAGCAGGCCGGAAGCCACCGCCAGGTGGTCGAGCTGGTGTTAAATGAGGTCGCGGAGGCGATCAATGCGCAGGATGAGGATCTGCAGATTTATACCAGCGGTGCGACCAACATTTTCAAGTATCCGGAGCTTTCAGATACGCAGAAGGCCAGTGAGCTGATCAGTACGCTGGAGCAGAAGGAGCTCCTAAAGGGGCTGTTTGACGAGGAACATCTCGCGTCGGCGTCCGATTCGGAGATCCAGGTCTACATCGGCGACGAGACGCCGGTCGAATCCATGAAGGACTGCAGTGTGGTGACGGCCAATTACGTGCTGACCGACGGCCTGCGGGGGACGATCGGGATTGTCGGTCCGAAGCGTATGGATTATGAGAAGGTAGTGACGACTCTGCGGACGCTGGTGGCACAGTTAAACGAGACGTTTAAAAAATAACGGGGTGGCCTGGTACACTGTCTACCATGTGGGAAAAGGAGCGGGGCAGATATCTGAACCGTTATGAAAAAAATGAAAGGTGTGGACGCCAAGTGGAAGATAAAGAGTTAGAGAAAGGAACTCCGGGAGAAGACCAGGAGGAGGCAAAAAAAACGCAGGCCGGGATGCTGGGCACAGAGAATGAAGAAGAAACGGCCAAAACCGAAGCGCCGGATGACGAAAAGGAAGAAGACCAGGAGAAAGGCGCGGCAGACGAGACCAGGGAGAAAGAGGAGGCCGAAGCCCCGGACGGGGAAAATGGCAAAAAGGATGCGAAAAAGAAGGGCTTTTTCAATAAGAAAAAGGATCCGAAGGACACGCAGATCGAGGAACTGATCGACCGGCTAAAGCGCACGATGGCCGAGTTCGATAACTTCCGTAAGCGGACCGAAAAGGAAAAGGCGTCCATGTATGAGATCGGCGCGCGGGATATTATCGAGAAGATGCTCCCGGTGGTCGATAATTTTGAGAGGGGTCTTGCCTCCGTCCCGGAGGAGGCGAAGGGAACGCCGTTTGCAGACGGGATGGAGAAGATATATAAGCAGCTCATGAAAACGCTCGATGATCTCGGCGTAAAGCCGATTGAGGCGGTCGGCAAGCCGTTTGACCCGGATTTTCACAATGCGGTCATGCATATAGAGGATGAGAATCTCGGCGAGAATATCGTGGCGGCCGAGCTGCAGAAGGGCTATCTGTACCGGGACAGCGTGGTGAGACACAGCATGGTCCAGGTGGCGAACTAAAGGAAACAGCAATCAAAAAGATAGAGTTTGAATCAACCAGGAGGAAAAATTACTATGAGCAAGATCATTGGAATCGACTTGGGAACGACAAATAGTTGCGTTGCGGTCATGGAAGGCGGCAAGCCGACCGTAATCGCCAATATGGAAGGCGTCAGGACGACCCCATCCGTCGTGGCCTTCACGAAAAACGGGGAGCGTCTGATCGGCGAGCCGGCAAAGCGCCAAGCTGTCACGAACGCCGACCGTACGATCGCATCCATTAAGAGGCACATGGGAACGACTTATAAGGTAGACATCGACGACAAGAAATATACGCCGCAGGAGATCTCCGCGATGATCCTGCAGAAGCTGAAGGCCGATGCGGAGAGCTATCTCGGCGAAAAGGTTACGGAAGCTGTCATCACGGTTCCGGCTTACTTTAACGATGCCCAGCGTCAGGCCACAAAGGATGCGGGAAAGATCGCCGGCCTTGATGTGAAGCGTATCATCAACGAGCCGACCGCGGCCGCTCTGGCCTATGGCCTTGACAATGAAAAAGAGCAGAAGATCATGGTGTACGACTTGGGCGGCGGCACGTTCGACGTCTCCATCATCGAGATCGGAGACGGCGTCATCTCCGTTATGGCGACAAACGGCGACACGCACTTGGGCGGCGACGACTTTGACAACCGCATCACACAGTGGATGGTGGATGAGTTCAAGCGGCTGGAGGGAGCTGATCTCTCCGGAGACAAGATGGCCATGCAGAGATTAAAGGAAGCGGCTGAGAAGGCGAAAAAGGAGCTTTCCACCGCGACCACGACGAATATCAACCTTCCGTTTATCACGGCAACCTCCGAGGGCCCGAAGCACCTAGATATGAACCTGACCCGCGCCAAATTCGACGAGCTGACGAGCGATCTGATCGAGCGGACGGCGATCCCGGTACAGAACGCATTAAAGGATGCGGGCCTGACTGCCTCCGAGCTTTCCAAGGTACTTTTGGTCGGCGGCTCCACGCGTATGCTTTCCGCACAGGAGAAGGTAAAACAGCTCACCGGTAAGGAGCCGAGCAAGTCCTTAAATCCCGATGAGTGCGTAGCCATCGGCGCGGCGATCCAGGGCGGCAAGCTGGCAGGCGACGCGGGCGCGGGCGATATCCTGCTCCTGGACGTTACCCCGCTTTCCCTTTCAATCGAGACCATGGGCGGCGTAGCCACCAGGCTGATCGAGCGGAACACGACGATCCCGGCCAAAAAGAGCCAGATTTTCTCCACGGCGGCAGACAATCAGACCGCGGTCGATATCCATGTCGTCCAGGGCGAGAGGCAGTTCGCGAGAGATAACAAGACCCTCGGCCAGTTCCGTCTCGACGGGATTCCGCCGGCAAGGAGAGGCGTCCCGCAGATCGAGGTCACGTTTGACATCGACGCCAACGGCATCGTAAACGTATCTGCGAAGGATATGGGAACGGGCAAGGAGCAGCATATCACGATCACCTCCGGTTCCAACATGTCGGATTCCGACATCGAAAAGGCGGTCAAGGAGGCGGCCGAGTTCGAGGCACAGGATAAGAAGAAGAAAGAAGCGATCGACGCGAGAAACGACGCGGATTCCATGGTATTCCAGACCGAAAAGGCCTTAGAGGAGGTCGGTGACAAGCTCGATGCCAACGATAAGGCAGCGGTACAGGCAGACCTCGATGCGTTAAAGGAGGCCATCAACCGTGCGCCGGTTGATCAGATGACGGACGCGCAGGTCGAGGACATCAAGTCCGGCCGGGAAAAGCTGATGCAGAGCGCACAGCAGCTCTTTGCAAAGGTCTATGAGCAGGCGCAGGCAGCAGGCGGCGCGGCGGGCGCAGGTCCGGAGGCGGCAAACTTTGCAGGCAGCGCGGCAGGAAATGACGACGACGTGATCGACGTCTAAGAGAATACGTAATCCGACAAAACGCGTCACCGGCGCGTTTTGCCGGATACTGCGTAATAAAAACGCAGGCGGACCGGGAGTCCTGCCCGTCTGCGGCACACGATAAACGACAGCCGGATGAACGTCCCCGCACAGGGGCGTTCATTTGGTGCGTAGAGAGTCTGAAAGGTAAAACGAGCAATGGCGGAGAGTAAGAGAGATTATTATGAAGTCCTAGGCGTGCCTAAAAATGCCGATGACGCGGCGCTAAAGAAGGCGTACCGGGCCCTGGCCAAGAAGTATCATCCGGATGCCAACCCCGACGATAAAAATGCCGAGGCAAAGTTTAAAGAGGCGTCCGAGGCATACGCGGTTTTAAGCGACCCGGAAAAAAGGCGGCAGTACGATCAGTTCGGCCATGCGGCCTTTGAGGGCGGCGGAGCGGGCGGTTTCAGCGGCTTTGGCGGCTTCGATTTCAGCGGGGCTGATATGGGCGATATTTTCGGCGATATTTTCGGCGATTTGTTCGGCACAAGGAGCAGGGGGCGCGGGAATGGCCCGATGCGCGGCGCCAATTTAAGGACCGGGATACGGATCACCTTTGAGGAGGCCATCTTCGGCTGCCAGAAGGAGATCGAGATCACCTATAAGGATGAGTGCCCGAAATGCGGCGGAAGCGGGGCAAAGCCGGGGACCTCGCCAATCACATGCCCGAAGTGCAACGGCAAGGGAAAGATCGTCTATACGCAGCAGTCCTTCTTCGGCCAGGTTCAGAACGTGCAGACCTGTCCGGACTGCCAGGGAAGCGGTAAGATTATCAAGGAAAAATGCCCCGACTGCTATGGGACAGGATACGTTTCCAGACGCAAGAAGATCACAGTCACGGTGCCGGCCGGCATCGACAACGGCCAGAGCTTAAGGCGTGCCGGAGAGGGAGATCCGGGTACAAACGGCGGCGAGAGAGGCGATCTTCTGGTCGAGGTTACGGTTTCGAGGCATCCTGTCTTCAAGCGTCAGGAGACGACGATCTTCTCCACCGTGCCGATCTCGTTTGCGACAGCGGCCCTGGGAGGCACGGTCCGCTTAAAGACCGTAGACGGCGAGATGGACTATGAGGTAAAGCCCGGGACGCAGACCGATACGAAGATCCGGCTGCGCGGCAAAGGCGTCCCCTCTCTGCGGAACAAAAATATCCGCGGGGATCATTATGTGACCTTAGTCGTCACGGTTCCTGAGAAGTTAAACGAGGAACAGAAGGAAGCGCTGCGCCGCTTCGATGAGGCCATGAACGGCATTGCGCCGGAGGGCGGAAAGAAGAAGCGCGGACTGTTTAAATAAATAGAGAAACAGGCCAAACGGCAGAAACAAAAAAGAAAGTATGTTTCTGCCGTATTTTATTGTCAATAATAAATAAAAAAAGTGGCCGGGATACGAAACGCTTATGGGGTCCGGAAGAAGGAGAGGGGTACATGACACTGCGGGATATGACGTACATGACGGTAATCGCAGAGGAAAAAAGCATTACGAGGGCGGCCGCAAAGCTTTATCTGGCGCAGCCGGCACTGAGCCAGTGTGTCCAGAAGGTGGAGAAGGAATTGGGGAGTCCGGTGTTTATCAGGGGGACCGGTGGTGTTACGCTGACGGCGGAGGGGCAGTGCTTTTTGGAGTTTGCCTACAAGACGCTGCGCGGTCAGAAGGATTTTGAAAAACAGCTTCTTGACTTGAAAAATGCGGGGCACGGCGAGATCCTCCTGGGATTTACGGGGACGCAGGCAACTCACGTACTCCCGTTTTTTCTGCCGCAGTTTAAAGAGCGATTCCCACATCTGGAGATCATCCTCGTGGAGGCGCCGAGCGATGAGATCGAAAACAGGCTGATCCGGGGAGAGGTCGAAGTGGGGATTCTGCATCCGCCGATCATCCACGAGGAGTTGGAGAGCTTCGAGGTAAGCCGCGACGAGATGGTGATCATTCCGCGGAGCAGCAGCCGTTTTCAGCCGTTTATTTATTTCCGGGAAAATGAAGATACACCGTATCTGGATATAGAATTCCTGCGAAATGAGCCGCTTGTCCTCACAAGACCTGAGCAGCGCAGCCGCATGGTCTGCGAGCAGATCTTTCAAAGGGCGGGGATCACCCCGGTGATCCGGCAAAGCTTTAAAAACATCGGGACAACCTGTGCATTGGCGCAGGTGGGCTATGCGACGACAATCGCACCGGCAAAGCAGCTTCCGGATGAGCTGAAGCGGCGGGGGTATTATAAGATCGATCCCAGTTTCAGTGTGCCGTATTCCTTTGCGGTAGCGACCAGGCGGGATACCTACCTGTCCGTGGCGGCAAGAAAGCTTTTGGAGCTTTTGCATGAGATTGAAGGCAGCTTTTAAGAAAATTCACCAATTTTTTTCTTATACCCCTAAAAGATTTTATATATTTAACAAAAATTTCAGAAAATGCTAGAATAAGATACAGCCGGAGAGGAGCCTGTAAGGCGCGCGGCAGGCTTTCAGGCCTTAAAAGAGGCCGCTTTGGCGCGGAACTGTTCATATAGTAAGACTGATACGGCAAAAGATTGGGGGAAAGGAAAGTGATTGGGATAGGAATTATCTCGCTGCTCATTTATATCGCAGCGATTCTCGTGATCAATATGGTATGCAAACGCAAGATGGCAGAGGCGATGCTTTGGTCGTTTCTGCTGATCCTTGCGATCGGCGGACTGTTCGGCGGACAGTCGGTTCCGGCACTCGCTCAGACCGGCATTAAGGCGGCAGCGAAGCAGGAGGTCGTGTATGCCTCGATGGCCTTTGTATTCATGGCCTTTATGATGGATAAAACCGGCGTCATCGGCCGCCTGGTTGAGATTTTAAACAGCATTCTCGGCCGTCTTCCGGGCGGTTCGGGCTATGTATCCACGATTGCTAGCGCTCTGTTCGGCATGGTATCGGGTTCCGGGTCCGGTAATGCGTCGGCAGTCGGCTCTATTACGATCCCGTGGATGAAGCAAAACGGATGGAGCACGGAGCGCGCGACGACGATCGTGGCAGGCAACGCGGGGCTCGGAATGATCTTCCCGCCGTCTTCGTCGATGCTTCTTCTCCTTGGCATGGAGGTAATCGCGGCGGAGCTTACGAGCAATGAACTGTATGTGGGCCTGATGTGTGCGGGTCTCGTAGCCCTGGCATACCGCCTGGCAGTGGTCTTCCTGTACGCGAAAAAGGATGGCCTCAAGGCGAATATGGGCGGTACGGATACAGTCGGGGCGGCGTTTCGGAAAAATGCCTCCTCCCTGCTCATCTTCCTTGGCATCATCGTCCCGCTCCTGTTTCAGATGGGACCGACGGGCAATGCCATCAAGGCGACATTAAACGCGCACACGGAGAAATCCTTCAGCTCGATTTCGCTTGTCATGTGGATTCCGATCATGATGACGTTTTTTACGATCGTTGAGGGCTGGAAGTATCTTCCGCACAGCTTTGGGGGCTGGAAAGACATGATTAAGGCCTCCGCGCCCAAGTACAGCGAAGTGGGCTGTCTGCTGTTTTTCGCATTTGCGGCCGCAAGCGTGCTCACGAAGCTGGGGCTTCAGGAGGAGTTTACGGCGGTCTTTGAGTCGCTCGGAGGCTATTCGGCGGTCCTTGTGGTGCTTCTGATCGCGGTCGTCACCACGCTGATGGTCGGCCCGTTTACCGGGACCGCTTCCACAACGGCGCTCGGCGCCCTGTCGTATGCGGCGCTGCGTTCCATCGGGCTCGCACCGGTCGCCTGCTGCGTGGCATTTCTGTTCCTTGTGTCCAATGAGGGCTGTATTCCGCCGAACTCCGCACCGATCTATATTGCCAGCGGGATTTCGGGCCTGAACGAGCCGTCCAGAATCTTTAAAAACCTGCTGCTTCATTATGCGCTGCCGGTCGTGCTGATCGCAGTCCTGATCATGCTGGGAATCTTCCCGGTGGTCGGCGCGTAGAAAGGGGGATCATACGGATGAAACAGACGATCTATTCGATCTGCATGGTGGTATTCGAGATTACGCTGCCGTTGTTTCTCTTGATGGGGGCCGTCCTGGTATTCGGCCAGCTGATCGGGGCCCTGATGGGGAACGGAGCCATGGTGCTGGGGCTCAACAGCGCGTTAAAAACGTATTCGGTCTGGGTGGCGAGCGTATGTGCGTTTTCCGGGTTTATTATGAGTTATACCAGAAAGAAGAAATAAGGAAGCAGGGTAAGGGCCCCTTTGCGGGTCTCCCAAACATAAAAAGAGAGGATCTGTGTATATGGAAATCAAAAAGCCGGCGGTAGCCGGAAGTCTTGAGTCGAGTGACTGCCAGATCACGGTGGAGCCAAATCCGGGACAGGGGATTTCGGTCCATCTGGAGAGCGACGTGAAGGCGATGTTCGGGGATTCCATCTTGGAGACGGTACATACGGTCTTAAAGGAACTGTCGGTGCCTGAGGCCCATGTGGAGCTTCGGGACAGGGGGGCATTGGACTGTGTGATTCGGGCGAGGCTGCAGTGTGCGGTCTGCCGTGCGGCAGAGACGGCCTACGACTGGACAAAGGAGGACGCATGACATGGCAGAAAAAACCATACGTTTAAAGCGGACCAGCCTGTACGCCAGCGGTGTGAGCCCCGTCAACATGGTGCAGGCCGTTTTCTATAATGAAGACATGCTGATCTACGATCTGGAGGATTCGGTCCCCGCCTCGGAAAAGGACGCGGCCAGATTCCTGGTCTATCAGATGGTGAAGCATCACAGGCCCAAAGATAAATATGTCGGCATCCGCGTAAACGGGATCTATTCCGAGTACCTGGAGGAGGATCTGCAGGCGGCCGTGCGTGCAAAACCGGATTTCTTAAGGATTCCGAAGGTAGAGTACGCAAGAGAGGTGCAGGACATTTCGAACCGGATCGCCGCGATCGAAGAAAAGATCGGCATGGAGACCGGAAGCATTGACCTGGTCGTAAATGTCGAGTCCTATATGGGCGTGATCAACGCCATGGAGATCGCCAAGGCGTCCCCCCGTATCGTGGCAATGGCCGTGAGCGCGGAGGATCTGACGGCCAGTCTGAAGGCGCAGAGGACGAAGCAGGGCCTGGAGGTATTTTACGCGCGCAATGCGGTGCTTTTGGCGTGCCGGGCGGCGGGGATTGATGCGTTGGATGTGGTTTTCAGCGATATCAACGACGTCGCCGGACTCAAGGAAGACACGGCGCTTGCCAAGAACCTGGGCTTTGACGGGAAGACCTGCATCCATCCGCGTCAGATTGATACGGTGAACACATATTTCACGCCGAGTATGAAGGAGATCCGGTATGCGCTGCGGGTCCTGGAGGCTGTGGAGGAGGGAAAGCGTCAGAAAAAGGGCGCGGTCGTTTTGGATGGCGGCATGATTGACAAGCCCATGGAGCTTCGGGCGCTCACGACGCTTGCGCAGGCCGAGGCGGCCGGGCTCCATGTAAGAGGGGAGGAGAAGCTGTCATGAAGAATGCAGTCGGACGTGAGATCCCCGAGCGGATCGGGGACTATGCCCTAAAACCGTATGAGGGCGCGTATGCCGTGGATCCATCCAAAGAGCCGGTTCATTCGCTGCGCACGGCCGCGAAGCCTGCGGCCGGGGGAACGAAGCTTTTGGGAACGATCGAGGAGGCCGTCAGGGCCTGCGGATTGAAGGACGGTATGACGATCTCCTTCCACCACAGCTTCCGCGAAGGGGACGAGATCGTCGGGCAGGTTTTAACGGCCATCCGGGCGCTCGGAATCCGCGGGCTTCGCTTCGCGCCGAGTGCCGTGGTGAACATCAAGAATCCGTCGATTGTGGACTTTGTAAAGGATGGGACCATCGACCGGATCGAGGCCAGCGGAATCCGGGGAGAGCTGGGGGACGCGGTCCTTGCAGGGCTAATGGAAAAGCCTGTCATCCTGCGGACGCATGGCTCCAGGCCGCGTGCAATCGAGGCCGGCGAGCTTTCCATCGACGTGGCGTTTATCGGCGCATCCGCGGCCGATTCGTACGGCAATGCGACCGGGCAGATCGGGCCGAACGCCTGCGGGTCTCTGGGCTATTCCTTTATTGACGCGACGGCGGCGGGGAGAGTCGTGGTGGTCACGGATTATCTGGTGGAGTATCCGTGCTGCCCGGCCAGCATTTCCCAGCAGTACGTGGATTACGTGGTAAAGGTGGAGCGGATCGGAGACCCGGAAAAGATCGGGATGGGTGCAGCCAGGCTGACGAAAAATCCGCGTGATCTTTTGATTGCGGAGCGGGCCGCAAGAGTCATGGCAGCCTCAAGACTGTTTAAAGACAATTTTTCCTTCCAGACCGGGGCCGGCGCGATCAGCATCGCCTGTACGAAGTACCTGGAGGAGCAGATGGAGGAGCGCAGTATAAAAGCAAGCTTTGCCCTGGGCGGCATGACGGCGGCGATCGTGGAGATGTATAAGAAGGGGCTTGTGCGTGTCCTGGAATGCAGCCAGAGCTTTGACGCCGTCGCGGCCCGCGCGATTGCAGAGGAGCCCGGGATCGTGGAGATCGACAATGCGCTGTATGCGAATCCGTTCACGAAGGGGGCCATGCTCGATAGGCTGAATTTCGGCGTTCTGGCGGCGCTGGAGGTGGATACGGATTTCAATGTAAATATCTTGACCGGCTCAAGCGGGGAAATGATGGGAGGACTTGGCGGCGGCCCGGATGTGGCGGCCGGAGCGGATATCTCCATCGTATGCCTGCCGGTCATCCGTGGGAGGACGCCGTCTGTTACCAAGCGTGTCTTTACCTGCTGCACGCCGGGGGAGACCGTGGCCTGTGTGGTGACGGAGGCGGGCATTGCGCTGAATCCGCGGCATGCACGGTATGCGGAACTTAAGGAGGATCTGGAGAGAGCAAACCTTAAGCTGGTGACGATTGAGGAGCTGCAGAAGCTGGCCGAGTCGCTGACGGGTGTTCCGAAGCCGATCGAGACGACGGATAAGGTCGTGTGTGTCGTGGAGTACCGGGATGGGACGGTGATTGATGTGATTCGGGAAATAAAGAGGGGGTGAAGGGGGTCCGCAGAGGCCGGGGCAGGCAGGCGGGAGTGTGCAGACAGGCTTCGGCACTGGAAGCACTAAACCTGTAGCCATACAAAAAACGGGGGAATAGAAGCAAGTCGCTGGAAAAATTCGGATGAATTTTTCCGCTCCGGGCTTCTTGGATTTCGGCTTGGAAAGCCGAAATCCACCCCCGTTTTTTGTATGGCCACAGGCAAAGTGCTTCTGGCGTGCCTCGCCAATCGTCTGCACACTCCCGCCTGCCTGCCCCGGCCTCTGCTGCGTTGTGGCGGGAGTGGGGGAAGGGATGAAGGGATGGGAAATTTTTTTGGGTGGAGTATTGAAATGTGGCGGGGGGCATTGTACAATTGTGTCGGGAAGTGTGATGATAGGAGGATCCTGCCGGGGAGATTTTTACGTGGGTGGGGAATCTCGACATGTATAGGATGTGGGAATTATGGAGGAGAGTGTGTGATGAATCGTTTTTTGATCGTGTGTCCGCTTGTTTTTTTGGCGGGGTTTGTGGATTCGATTGCGGGGGGCGGGGGATTGATTTCGTTTCCGGCGTATATGTTTGCGGGGGTTCCGGTGCATGTGACGATGGGGACGTCGAAGCTCAGCGCGTTTCCCGGGGCGATTACGGCGGCGGCGCGGTTTGCGAAGGGCGGGTATATCCGCTGGAGATTTGCGCTTTTGTGTGCGGCGGCGGCATTCGGGGGCTCGATCATCGGGGCCGGGATTGCGTTGCAGGTGGATGAGAGGGTTATTCAGTCTTTGATGCTGGTGGTTCTGCCGGTCGTGGCGTTTTATGTGCTGAGGGATAAGGGCGGGAGCGAGGAAAGGGAGAAGAAGGAGCTGCCTGCGGGGCAGATGTATGCGGCAGGTATGGCGGCCTCGTTTTTGATCGGTATGTATGACGGGTTTTATGGGCCGGGTACGGGTACGTTTTTGATCCTGGTGTTTTCTAATGTCGTGAGACTGGGACTCAAGGAGGCAGCAGGGGCGGCGAAGGTCGTGAATCTTTGTGCGGATATCGGAGCGTTAGGGACCTTTTTTGCCGGGGGTAAGGTGGATTACCGGCTCGGGATCGCGGCGGCGCTGTTTTGCATCGTGGGGAGCTACATAGGCGCAGGCCTGGTGGTGAAAAACGGCCACAGGATCGTCCGACCGGTCGTGATTGTGGTGCTGCTTCTTTTGTTTGTGAAAATCGGTTTAGAGCGTGTCTGAAAATTGCTTTCCGTCAGATGTGTGTCATAGTTTGTGGAAGATTGGACCCGAATGCGGACAGCATGCCCCGCTTTATCGGGCATATTGGTTCATCGGCAGGGCGGATTTTCGACGGCGCAGAGGGGGGCTATGGATGTAGCCGGATCTGGACGATCTCGCAGTTTGTCCCTACGCGCATTGGCATCCCCCAGGTGCCGGCCCCGGACGTGACGATGCAGTGGGGACTGTCTGCATCCGTTCGGTAGTAACCGTAATCTACGGGGAAAATCCGCGCTGTGATCAGGCTTCCGGGGAAGATCTGCCCTTTGTGGGTATGGCCGGAGAGAACCAGGTCAACCTCTTTTTCGTATGTGGTAAGTTCGGCCGGGCTGTGATCCATGACTACAGTCGGGAGGCTTAAATCTGCTCCGGCGGACGCTTCCGTGAAGGGCTTGCGGCGCAGATCTCCAAAGCCGCCGATCGGTGAGGCGTCCAGACGGCCGATCAAAACCAGGCGCCCGTCTATAACGCGGGCTTCGTCGTTTAAAACCTGGATCCGGCTGCGTTTCAGGAAGGCGAGCATCTGGTCAAAGGTTTCGCCTGCGTCGTGGTTTCCGAGGCATGCATATACGCCGTAGGGCGCTTTGATATTTTTTAGTGTGTCTGCCGCCTCCTCCGGGTTTTGTATGGCAAAATAGTCGTTGTCAAAGATATCTCCGGCAATGCATACGAGATCGGGCTCCAATGCGTTGATGTGTGAGACGATGTCTTTCAGGCGTGCCTCGGAGCCGACCGCGCCTATGTGCAGATCGCTGATTAGGACGAGATTCCAGGTGGAGGCGGAGACATTTTTTTCAATCGGGATGTCATAGGAAACGGATCGGATTCGGCCGGCGTTGTAGATGCCGTAGCCGACTGTTCCGACGGTCAGGACCAGGACGATCAGCCCCGAGATAAAGCGTACGTCCTGTGGGAGGGGATTCGGCAGTATGCGAAAAAGGGTTCCGAGAAGCAGAATGAGATCTGCCAGTGCAAAGAACAGCAGGAGATAAATAAAAAATCCCATCAGATACGAGCCTATGAGATTGAACGCATGCTTTACGGATGAGGATACGGGCAAAAGGGAGCGCGCGAAGCAGAGCAGCAGAAGGAAAGCCAAAAGGAGGGCGGCGCCGGTGCAGACTCCCGGCCGCAAAGACGGGATGAGGAAACTTAAGCACTGGCAGAGCTTTCGGGCAATGTAACAGGCCGCCGCGCCAAACGCAGACAGCATGAGGACAAGGCCGAGTATCAGACCTGCTTTGGACATGGCGTTTCCTCCTTTTCGTGCCGGAGTGCTTCTCCGATTTTGTTTCCCATCCGAATGATGGTTTCTTTGTTTTTTTGCGTGTTTTCAAGGATAGCAGGCTCAATTTGTACCGCTCCGGATTGAAACAGCAAAATAACGGTGGAGCCGCCAAACTCAAACATGCCCTTTTCCTGGCCGCGCTTGAACGTGCCGTTTGTCTTGTGATTGACAATGCGGCCGATGAAAAGCGCGCCGATTTCCATCTGGATTACCTTGCCAAAGTGTTTTGTCTGCAGCACGGCGTATTCTCGTGTGTTTTGCGCATACACAGGGTATTGGCCGACTGCAATCGGGCGGACGGTGTGGAGAATCCCCTTGATCTTTTTTAAGGAGAGCACTCTGCCGTCATCTATGTAGCAGTATCGGTGGTAGTCATCCGGCGTCAGCCTGAAAATCAGGCAGACGCCGTTTTTGAATTCATCTGCAAGCTGCCTGTCCAGTAGCAGGCTGTCTATGTCATAGACAGAATTTTTGATCCGAAATAGCTGCCGTCCGGCGATCAGATACGCCATGAGCTTGCCGTCACAGGGCGCGGTTACGGCGGATGTATCCTCGGCCAGGGGCCTTCGGCCCTCTCGGATTTCTCTTGTAAAAAAGGCGTTGAAAGACGGATAGGATACAGGCTTATATTCATGCAGACGGATCCGGTGGGCTTTGATAAATGTGGGAATGAAAAGCGCAGAAAGCCTGCAGTCCATCAGAAAGCCGATGCTTTTGGAGACGGCCGGCCTGGTCAGGAGGCGAAGGAGCAGCCGTCCGGCCGGTGTGTGGTAGAGAAAGGTTACTGCGGGAGTGTCTTTCCCGCAGACTTTTTTTGTCTTGTAAAGCTTTACAGAGTTCAAAACGGCAGGCCTCCTCTGGATAGTAAAACGCACAGGACGGCGGAGAAACCGGTCAGACAGATTCCGACCAGATAGCGAAGCTTAAGCTTGGGCACCTGAAGCCTGAGTACAAAGGCAAGTGAAAGAAGCAGGAGCAGCTTGTTGTAAATTCTGGATATGGGAAAATGGCAACAGATACATACATAATAAACGACCGGGATAATGAGGGCGGCGCTCGTGACAGGAAGGCCCTCATAGTATTGGCGTTTTTCGTCTCTGCTCTGGAGCTCGGCTTCCGTAACGTTGTAGTATGCGAGGCGGATCAGGGCAGCCAGGATATACAGGCAGGCAGCGCCTAAAATCGGTGCCGCCGTGTGGCCGGGGGAAGCGGGCTGGCTTGCGAAGATCGCATATCCAATGACCGATGGAAGGATTCCAAAGCCTGTTATATCCGCAAGAGAGTCGATCTGGATCCCAAAGGCTTTTTCCCGTTCGGTGCGGTCCGCGAGTCTTGCCACAGAACCGTCAAACATATCGCAGATGCCAGAGCCCATCAGACAGATAACGGCGGTTTTGATGTCTCCGTTAAGCGCAGAGAAAATACCGGCCGCCGCAAAGATGACGCTGAGATAGGTGAGAATTACCCAATATCCATAAAAGCCCAGAATCGGCAGTTTTTTCATGTGTTTTTCATCCTTCCAATTTTTCTGCTGTGTTATTTGCGGGAATTGAACGTGTCTGATAAAAATATATACGATTCGCGTTTTGTTGTCAATGACAGAGATTGAGAGCTTTAGGGAAATGTTTGGAAGGGAGGGATGGCGAGGGGTCCGCGAAGGCCCCGCCGCCCGGCCTCCGCTATGCGTTCGCTGGGGGGGGGAGCAGAAGGAAGCGTATGAGAGCGGACGGGGGATTACCAGACGGAACACTGCGACGATGTGCCGGAGGGCTTGTACGAGGCCGGACAGATGGCAGAGCTGCGAGAAAGGGCAATCTATAATCTTAAGACGAAAAACGTCGGTATGAGGGGGTCCTTGTGCGGTAAGCTTTTTTGCGGAGCGGTTTCGTGTGCAGCCGCAAAGAGATATAAAGAAAACGGGATATGGAGAGTCTCACATTATGTACATCTGACAGATGATACGCTTTTAGGTTCTTATGTGTGGAGAGGCATGCTGTTTTCGATGAAGTTGACCATCGGTGAAAAGCTGGCAACTTTAGAGACAGAATATGGAATTTTATCAGACGATCAAATGAGAGAGGATGTGGATAGCATGTGTAATCTGAGTCAGGGGATTTTAGAAAAAGGGGAGGCGAAGGGAAAAGCCGATTGAGGAGGTCAGGGCTGTCCTCGAGAAGCGGGATGCGCTTCTGGTATAAGCGTTTGACGAAAAGGCAGCAGGAGCGTATTCTGAAAAGGGAATCTGTCATAGGAATCAAAATCAGAGCAGTGGACCGGTAAAGCGGTTCACTGCTTTTAGAATGGTTTCGGTTGACAAACGATTCCGCGCAGGATAGAATAGGTAGAAGTTGACCGGCATTGTGAATGCGGGGCGGCAGCCCAGAGCCGGACTGGGACAACGCAGGCGGAGGAAAGACGGATCATGAAATGGAAGAAATTTACGCTGCAGACGACGACGGAGGCGGTCGATTACCTCGGCAGCCTGTTCGATGAATTTGGCATTCAGGGGATGGAGATCGAGGACAATGTGCCGCTTACGGAAAATGAGACGAAGGGGATGTTTATCGACATCCTGCCGGAACTCCCGGCGGACGACGGGACGGCGAAAGTGAGCTTTTATCTGGACGATGATGCGGATGCGGAGGGGATCGTAGGGCAGGTACGGGAAGGCCTTTTGGAGCTGCGCCGGTACGTGGATATCGGTGCGGCAACGATCACGGCTTCAGAGACGGAGGATAAGGACTGGATCAATAACTGGAAGCAGTATTTTAAGCCGTTTACGGTGGATGATATCCTGATCAAGCCCACCTGGGAGGAGCTGCCGCCGGAGCATGCGGACAAGCTCCTGATCCAGATCGACCCGGGGACGGCGTTCGGGACGGGGCAGCATGAGACGACGCAGCTCTGCATCCGACAGTTGAAAAAATATGTAAAGCCCGGTATGGCTGTCCTGGATGTGGGGACCGGGAGCGGAATCCTGGGTATTACCGCGCTTAAATTGGGGGCAAGGTCCGTATTCGGGACCGAGCTGGACGAAAATGCCCTGACGGCAGTCCATGAAAACCTGGAGGCGAACGGGATCGTGAAGGAGCATTTTACGGTCATCAAAGGCAATCTGATCAATGAAAAGGAAGCGCAGGATAAGGCCGGGTATGCCTGCTATGACATCGCCGCCGCAAACATTCTGGCGGATATCATTATTCTTTTGCAGAGACAGATCCCAGCCCATTTAAAGCCCGGCGGCCTGTTCATCAGTTCGGGTATCCTCGACAAAAAGGAGCAGGCAGTTCGCGAGGCGTTGGAGGCCAACGGGGCGTTTGAGATCCTGGAGGCAACAAGGCAGGGGGAATGGGTGTCATTTACGGCGAGGAAACGGTAATGCATCATTTTTTCACGGAGACAGAGTTTTTCACGAAATCCGAGGCCGTGATTACAGGCCCGGATGTAAACCACATCCGAAACGTCCTGCGGATGAAGCCGGGTGAGAGGATCCTCCTAAGCGACGGCAAGGGGACAAACTGCCTCTGCGAGCTCACAGAGATCGGCTCGGAGCGTGTGACGGCCCGGATTCTGCAAAAGGAGGTAAAGGATACGGAGCTTCCGGTCGAGGTGACGTTGTTTCAGGGGCTTCCGAAGGGCGACAAGATGGATTACGTCGTGCAAAAATGTGTGGAGCTCGGCGTCACGCGGATCGTTCCGACGGAGACGGAACGGTGCGTGGCGCGCCTGGATGCGAAAAAGGCGGAGGCCAGAAGGAAGCGCTGGCAGGCCGTTGCCGAGAGCGCGGCGAAGCAGTCCAAACGGATGCGGATTCCGGCCGTTCTGGGACTTATGCGGTTCGCGGATGCCCTAAAGGCCGCGGGAGAGTATGATCTGGCGCTGATTCCCTACGAGGATTCGGAGAGCCTCGCAGACGCGGGCGGCATGAAACGGACAAGGGAGCTGATCGGAGGGCTTAAGCCCGGCAGCCGGGTGGCGGTGCTGATCGGGCCGGAGGGCGGCTTTTCCGATGCAGAGATCGAAAGGGCGCTTTCTGCGGGGCTTTTGTCGATAACGCTTGGGAAGCGGATCCTGCGCACGGAGACGGCGGGGCTGTTTGTTCTGGCGGCGATGGGGCTGTTACTGGAGGAGTAAGCCATAATGGCCTAGAGCGTGTCTGAAAATTGCTTTCCGTCAGATGTGTGTCACAGTTTGTGGGAAATTTGGCCCGAATGAGGGCAAAATTTCCCACAAAGTGGGGCGTGCAGATGGCGGGAATGAATTTTCAGACACGCTCTAGTATGCCAAGACGGCTGTGAGTAGAGGAGATTGCAATGGAACCAGCAGGAAAAGAGATTTATTTTGACAATTCGGCGACGACGCGTGTGTTTGACAGCGTGCGCGACGTGATGGTGCAGGCGATGACAGAGGAGTACGGCAATATGTCGTCGAAGCACAAAAAAGGCGTCGAGGCGGAGCGCCGCATCAAGAGCGCCCGGGAGACGATCGCAGCCTCCTTAAAAGCAAAAGAAAAAGAAATTTTTTTCACATCCGGCGGAACAGAATCGAACAACCTGGCCTTGATCGGGACTGCGCTCGCCAATAAGCGCGCCGGCCGCCATCTAATCACGACGTGCATCGAGCACGCCTCCGTCTACAATCCGATGGCCTTTCTGGAGGAGCAGGGCTTTCGCGTGACGTATCTCCCGGTCGATGCAAACGGCATCGTCTCGCTTGAGGCGCTCCGGGAGGCGCTCTGTGAGGAGACGATCCTCGTATCCGTCATGTATGTCAACAATGAGATCGGCGCGGTCGAGCCGATCGGGGAGATCGGGGCGCTTTTAAAGGAGAAAAACCCATCCGTATATTTTCATGTGGATGCGATCCAGGCATACGGGAAATATGTGATCCGGCCGAAGAAGCTGGGGATCGACCTTCTGTCTGTCAGCGGGCACAAGATCCACGGGCCGAAGGGCGCCGGCTTTTTATACGTAGACGAGAGAGTAAAAATAAAGCCGATCCTCTACGGAGGAGGGCAGGAAAAAGGACTGCGTTCCGGGACGGAGAATGTCCCGGGCTTTGCAGGGCTCGGCCAGGCCGTCCGGGAAATCTATACCGATCATGAGGCCAGAGTCGAATGGCTGTATACGTTAAAGGAGCGCCTTGTAAACGGCCTGAAGGCCATGGAGGGCGTGACCGTCCACGGCCGGACCGGGCGTGACAGCGCACCGCAGATCGTGAGTGCCGGCTTCGAGGGGGTCCGCGCGGAGGTACTTCTGCACGCGCTGGAGGACAAGGGGATCTATGTGTCATCAGGCTCGGCCTGCTCGTCGAATCATCCGGGCGTATCCGGGACCCTGCGCGGGCTCGGCGTGAAGGAGACGCTTTTAGATTCCACGCTCCGCTTTTCCTTCGGTGCCTTTAATACGGAGGACGAGGTGGACGAGTGCCTGAAGGCGCTTCACGAGCTCCTGCCTGTACTGCGCCGGTATCGCCGGGGGTAGCTCTAAAAGAGTCCGGAAAGGGCTGGTCTGTACTCCGGCGGGGCAGACTTTGCGATCCCGGCAAGGGTATGTGCAGCAAGACGTGGCTTCTGCGGGGATGGGGCCCGCAGAGTGGGCCTGTAATTCAAAGAAAGTTGGAACACACATGAAATATAAGGCATTTCTGATCAAATACGCCGAGATCGGCGTCAAGGGGAAGAACCGCTACCTGTTTGAGGACGCCCTGGTCAAGCAGATCAACCATCGCTTAAAAAGGCTGGATGGCAAATTTTTCGTCACCAAGGAATCCGGGCGGATCTACGCAGAGGCGGAGGGGAACTTCGATTACGACGAGGTCATCGACACGCTGCAGCATGTTTTTGGGATTGTGGGAATCTGCCCGGTGGTGCAGATTGAGGACACGGGCTATGAGGACTTAAAGGCCGCGGTCGTCCGGTATATCGGCGATGTCTACGGCGACAAAAGCTTCACGTTCAAGGTCGTGGCGCGCCGTGCCAATAAACAATACCCGGTGGTCTCCGACCAGATCAACCGTGACATGGGCGAGGTGATCCTGGAAGCGTACCCGAATTCCCGTGTGGACGTCCACAGTCCGGATGTGCTGCTTCGGGTCGAGGTGCGCCACAGGATCAATATCTTCTCCGAGACGATCCCGGGCCCTGGCGGCATGCCGATCGGAACGGCGGGCCGGGCCATGCTTTTACTCTCCGGCGGTATCGACAGCCCGGTGGCCGGCTACATGATCGCAAAACGCGGCGTGACGATCGAGGCCACCTATTTCCACGCGCCCCCCTATACGAGCGAACGCGCGAAGCAGAAGGTCATAGATCTGGCGAAGCTGATGGCCAAATATACGGGCCCGATCAAGCTCAATATCGTCAACTTTACGGATATTCAGCTCTATATCTACGACCAGTGCCCGCATGACGAGCTCACGATTATCATGCGCCGTTACATGATGCGGATCGCGGAGAGGCTGGCAAAGGAGGACGAGTGCCTTGCGCTCGTGACAGGCGAAAGCATCGGCCAGGTGGCCTCCCAGACTATGCACTCCCTCGCCGTTACCAACGAGGTCTGCGAGCTGCCCGTCATGCGGCCGCTGATCGCCTTTGACAAACAGGATATTGTGGATATCTCGCTCAAAATCGACACCTACGAGACCTCCGTGCTGCCCTATGAGGACTGCTGCACGATCTTCGTGGCGAAGCATCCGGTGACGAAGCCGGTCTTAAAGCGGATTCAAAATTCCGAGAGAAAGCTGGAAGAAAAAATCGACGATCTCCTGGAGACGGCGGTCTCGACGAGAGAGATTGTGCGCTGCAGCTAAAAAAGAGCCCGGCGAACCGGGCTCTTTTAAGGGTAATAGGGGGACGATTCCCTTAATCTACCAAATAGGGGGCAAGAATGGAAAGAACCTCGTCAAGGTTATCCGTCGCGTGAATGTTTAAGTCAATGGGCTTGGAAAGATCAAGGCTGAAGATGCCCATGATCGACTTGGCGTCAATGACATAACGGCCGGAGACCAGATCAAAGTCCGTATCAAACTTCGTTAAGTCGTTCACAAAGGATTTTACTTTATCAATAGAATTTAAAGAAATCTTAACAGTTTTCATGTCAATTCCTCCCGGATTTAATTGGTATTTTCACTTATATCCTAAATGGAGGGACAGGAAATGTCAAGAGTATTTTTTGAGTGGGTCCGCGGAGTGTGGTCCGAGCGGCGGGACTCCTCGGACGGGCTTTGGTGCATCGCAGGTTCTAAGCCTCTGGCAGGCCAAAAGGAAGCGATTTGCTTCTTGGAGTTCGGCCGGGAACGCCGTACTCTGCCCCTCCCTTTTGTCCCGTCACAGGCTAAGAACCTGCGGTACACTGAGCCCACTGTCCTAGAGCGTGTCTGAAAATTCATTCCCGCCCCCTTCCCCCGGCCCGTCCTCCGCGGACCCCCTTATAATTTTTAAAGCGGCAGAAAAGAGGATAAAAAACATGAGGACAGCAGCATTCCATACACTCGGCTGTAAAGTAAACGCCTACGAGACCGAAGCCATGCAGGAGCTTTTGGAAAAAGCCGGTTACACCATTGTCCCGTTTGACGAGCCGGCTGACGTCTATATTGTCAACACCTGCTCGGTCACGAACGTGGCGGATAAGAAGTCCAGGCAGATGCTTCATCGGGCCAAGGCGAAGAATCCTGCGGCCCTCGTCGTGGCGGCCGGCTGTTACGTGCAGGCCGCCGGGGAAAAACTCATGGAGGATGTGTCTATTGATCTGATAATCGGTAATAATAAAAAGGCGGACCTGGCGGCTATATTAGAAGAACATTTTGCCGGCAGAGAGGCGAGGGAGAGCCTGATCGACATCTCGGCGGCAAACGAATACGAACCGCTTCGGATCGAAAAGGAATCGGATCACACGCGTGCGTTTGTGAAGATCCAGGACGGCTGCAACCAGTTTTGCAGCTACTGCATTATTCCCTATACCAGAGGCCGCGTGCGGAGCCGTGCGCCAAAATCCGTGGTAGATGAGGTGCAGACACTCGCAAAATCCGGGTATCAGGAGATCGTCCTCACGGGGATTCATTTGAGCTCCTACGGCGTGGACTTTTCGGACGGGCCGGATCTTCTGGGACTGATCCGGACACTTCACGGGATCAGGGGGATCGAGCGGATCCGCCTGGGCTCCTTGGAGCCGCGCGTAATTACGAAGGATTTTGTCCGGGCGCTTGCGTCCATGCCGAAGATTTGCCCGCATTTCCATCTGTCTCTGCAGAGCGGCTGCGACGCGACGCTTCTTCGCATGAACCGCCATTATACGTGCGCAGACTACCTGGAACGGCTTTCGCTTTTGAGGAGCTGCTTTAAAAATCCGGCCGTCACGACCGACGTGATCGTAGGCTTTCCGGGGGAGACAGAGGAGGAATTTGCCGAGACGAAGACGTTTTTGAGGAAGGCCGGTTTTTTTGAGATGCATGTATTCAAATATTCGAGACGCGCGGGCACGAGAGCGGATCGAATGCCGGATCAGATCCCAGAGGCGGTCAAGGCAGAGCGGAGCGGCGAGCTTTTGGCGCTTGCGGCCGAAATGTCCAAAGAATACTGCAGGGCATCGCTTGGAAGCGCTGCCTCGGTGCTTTTTGAGGAGGAAACAGAGCTTTTTGGCAGGCCGTATATGCTCGGACATACGAAAGAATATATCAAAACTGCGCTCCCTCTTACCGGAAATGGGAGGAAAGCGGACGCCCTGAAAAACCGGATTTTTCCGGCAATCCTTAACAATTTTCTTACGGATGACATCATTGGCTTGCAGAAATTGGAAAAATAGGGTAGAATAGAAACAAGCAACTAAAGGACGTGAGGACATATATGGGCGATAATATCAGTCATACACAATATTTTGCGGCAGTACAGGAAGAAAAAAAGCTGGAAGTAAGCCAGGTCCTTCAAGACGTATACGAGGCATTGACCGAAAAGGGCTATAATCCGATCAATCAGATCGTGGGTTATATCATGTCGGGAGATCCGACGTATATTACGAGCCATAAGAGCGCCAGAAGCCGGATCATGAAGGTGGAACGTGACGAGATCTTAGAGGAGCTGATGGAGAATTATATTGAGACCAGGCTTAGGTAGCGTAACGTACGACGACTGGTGTCTTGACCGCATCATATTCCGCCAAACCTCCTTGTCCATTCGCCCATCTGCCGCGTTGGATTTTCTAGCCGTAGCCACCGCTACGCCGTCGAAAATCCGCCTTGCAGATGAACGAATCTCCGGCGGAGTTTTGCCGGATATAATGCGGTTAAGACACTAGAAAAGCGAAAAGGGACAGGCAGAGACAGTTGGGGAAAAGCCAACTGGTTTTGTCGTGGAGAAAATAATGAGAATACTGGGACTTGATTTCGGCGCAAAGACGGTGGGCGTGGCCGTAAGCGACGCGCTCCTTTTGACGGCCCAGGGAGTGGAGACGATCGAGCGCAGGGAGGAGAACAAGCTTCGCAAAACCTGCGCACGGATCGAGGAGCTGGCAAAAGAATACGGTGTGGAGCGGATCGTGCTCGGCCTTCCGAAAAACATGAACAACACAGAGGGAGAGCGCGTGGAAAAAACCAGAGAATTTGCCGCCATGCTTGGCCGGAGGACGGGGCTTCCGATCGTCTTCTGGGATGAACGCCTCACGACAGTTGCAGCAGAGCAGGCTTTGGACGCGGCCGGAATCCGGAGGGAGAAGCAAAAGGCTGTGATCGACAAGGTGGCCGCCTGCCTGATCTTACAGGGCTACCTGGACTCCCTGCGGGGGCGCGCCTGAACATTCATTTCCGGCATCGGCATGCCCCGCCAAAAAACCGGAGACAACGACAGAACAAAAACAGCCGCAGAACAGGATAAATGACATGGAAGAAAGAAAAATCACACTCGCAGACGGCGAGGAAACGCTAGAATTTTACGTGCTGGAGCAGACCCGCTTAAACGGCAGAGACTATCTTCTGGTGACGGATACGGAAGGCGGCGAGGAGGGAGAGTGCTACCTTCTTAGGGATATGTCTGGGGATAGCGAGGCGGATGCCCTCTATGAGTTCGTGGAGGATGAGAAAGAGCTTGGCGGGCTCATGGATATCTTTTCCGAGCTTTTGGGGGATGAGGACATCGAGCTTCAAAGATGACAGATTTGGCATGGATTTTTACATGCTGCTGTGAACGGAGTGAACCGTAACAGGAAAACCGTTGCCGGCAAAAAATTCTGAGGTAGGAAATGGATGAAGAACGGGTAATCGCACTGCTTAAGGGGCGCGGGCTTAAGGTGACGGGCCAGAGACTTCTGGTCTTAAACATTATGGCCGCCCATTCCGACGAGCACCTGACGGCAGAGGAGATTTATGACCTGGCAAAGATAAGCCGGCCGGAGATCGGGCTTGCGACGATCTACCGCACGGTCCAGGTCCTTTTAGAGCTGCATATCATCAACAAAGTCACATTTGACGACGGCTATGCCCGCTATGAGCTGACCGGGGAAGACTGCCCGTCGGGCCACCGTCATCACCACGCCATCTGCACTGCCTGCAAGAGGGTCTATTCACTGGAGACGGACCTTTTGGATAAGCTGGAGCAGCAGGTGTTTAGGAGCATCGGCTTTGAGGTCACGAACCACGAGGTAAAGCTGTACGGACTTTGTGAGAGCTGCAGAAAAAAGAACGCAGGAAATGAGTGAGAACGGAAATATATGGAGGTTTTAAAACGTGAAAAACACGAAAACAGAAAATAATGACTGCAAAGTCAAAATCATCCCTCTCGGAGGGCTGGAGCAGATCGGCATAAATATGACTGCGATCGAATACGAGGACAGCATTATCGTCATGGACTGCGGCCTTGCCTTCCCGAGCGATGATATGCTTGGCATTGACCTGGTGATCCCGGATGTAACGTATCTACTGGAGAATATCGGGAAGGTGAAGGGCTTTGTCATTACACACGGACATGAGGACCACATCGGCGCCCTGCCGTACGTGTTAAAGCAGGTCAACGCACCGGTCTATGCGACGAAGCTCACGATGGGCCTCATCGACCATAAGCTGGAAGAAAACAATATGCTAAAAAGCGTAAAGCGCAAGGTCGTCAAGCACGGCCAGTCGATCAATCTGGGATGCTTCCGTGTGGAATTTATCAAGATGAACCACAGCATTGAGGATGCGGCCGCCCTGGCCGTCTTTACGCCGGCCGGGATCATTTTAAACACCGGGGATTTCAAGATCGACTACACGCCGGTATTCGGCGATGTGACGGATCTGGAGCGTCTCGCGGAGCTCGGAAAGAAGGGCGTTTTGGCGCTTTTATGCGACTCGACCAACGCGACAAGGCCGGGCTTTACGATGTCGGAGCGCACGGTCGGACGGACCTTTGACATGATCTTTGCTGAGCATCCGCAAAACCGGATCATCGTCGCGACCTTTGCCTCCAACGTGGACCGCGTGCAGCAGATCATTAATTCGGCCTGCCGCTACGGGCGCAAGGTCGTGATCGAAGGCCGCAGCATGGTGAACGTCATCGGCACGGCCCAGGAGCTCGGATACATCCGCATCCCGGAGGGAACGCTGATTGACATCGAGCAGCTTAAAAATTTTAAAGAGGAGGATACGGTCCTCATCACGACTGGAAGCCAGGGAGAGTCTATGGCGGCCCTGTCCCGGATGGCCTCCTCGATTCACAGAAAGGTCTCGATCACGCCGCGCGATGTGATCATCCTAAGCTCGACGCCGATCCCCGGCAACGAAAAGGCGGTCTCCCGTGTGATCAACGAGCTCTCGATGAAGGGCGCGAAGGTGATCAATCAGGATACACACGTATCGGGCCATGCCTGCCAGGAGGAGATCAAGCTCATTTATGCGCTGGTACGTCCGAAGTATGCGATCCCGATCCACGGTGAATTCCGACACCGGATGGCACAGAAGGGGATCGCGGAGGCGCTTGGGGTTCAGAAAGAGAATATTCTGATGCTGCAGTCCGGAGATGTGCTTTCGATCGGTGAGAACGGCGCGGAGGTTGTGGACCATGTACAGGCGGGCGGTGTCCTTGTAGACGGCCTGGGCGTCGGCGACGTGGGCAACATCGTGCTGCGGGACAGGCAGAACCTGGCTCAAAACGGGATCATCATCGTAGTCCTGACGCTGGAAAAGTTCTCCAACCAGCTCCTTGCGGGGCCGGATATCGTCTCCCGCGGCTTCGTCTATGTACGGGAGTCGGAGGATCTGATGGAGGAGGCGCAGTCGATCGTGGATCAGGCTGTGGCGGACTGCTTAGAGCGCCATGTTTCCGATTGGGGCAAGATCAAAAACGTGATCCGTGACAGTTTAAGCGATTTCTTATGGAAACGGATCAAACGCAGCCCAATGATTCTTCCGATCATCATGGAGGTCTGATTGTTTTATGAGCAAGCTGACAAAAGAAATCAACAAGATCAGCCTGGCGGTGATCAGCTTTTGTGCAAAGCTCCTGTTTTACGCATTAGTCGCAGTCCTCTTGGTCACAGGGGCGAAGAAGGGGTACGCATTTGGCCACAGTATCTTTTACGCGCCGGGTATGGAGGCGGAACCGGGCCGGAGCGTGGTCGTCACACTGGACGGCGACGAGTCGGTGAGCGAGGTCGGAAAGCTTTTGCAGGACAAAGGGCTGATCCGGGATAAAAACGCCTTTGCCCTCCAGGCATTCTGCTATGAATACAAGGTGAAGAAGGGAACGTTTGAGCTGAACACCTCGGAGAGCTCGAAGGAGCTGATCCACATCCTTGACGCGGGGATAGAAGGTGGGGAGCAGAAGGAATAGCATGATTACCAATGAACGGATCACTGCCTATCTGCATTCCCTCGATACCTGTGAAGGAGAGATGCTGGAGAAGCTGAAACGGGCGGCGCTAAAGGAGCATGTGCCGATTCTGAAGCCGGAGACTGCGGCGCTTTTAAGGGCGATGGTGGTACTTAAAAATCCCGGGCGAATCCTGGAGGTGGGGACGGCTGTGGGCTATTCGGCCCTTTTAATGGCGTCCGTGATGGACCGGGAGGCCCGGATTACAACAATCGAGAATCAAAAGGCGCGCTGCGACGCGGCGCGCGCAAACCTTGCGCGTGCGGGCGAGGAGCGGCGGATCACACTTTTGGAGGGCGATGCAGGGGCCCTTTTGGAGGGGCTTTCTGGCGTGTTCGATCTGATCTTTATGGATGCGGCCAAGGGGCAGTATCTTGGCTGGCTTCCTTTTGTTCTTTTAAAGCTGGCCCCCGGAGGGCTTTTATTTTCCGACAATGTCTTACAGGGCGGAACGATAGCGGAGTCCCGCTACGCCGTGGAGCGCCGCGAGCGGACGATCCATGCCAGGATGCGGGAATATTTGTATGTGTTAAAGCATACGCCGGAGCTTGAAACGGCGATTCTGCCGGTAGGGGACGGCGTGGCGTTAAGCGTTTACAGACAGAAAGGGCACAGGATATGAGAAAAACGGAGCTTCTGGTCCCGGCGGGGAGCCTTGAGGTGTTGAAGACGGCTGTCGTCTACGGCGCGGATGCTGTCTATCTGGGCGGGGAGGCGTTCGGCCTGCGCGCGAAGGCGAAGAATTTTACGACGGAGGAGATCCGGGAGGGAGCAGGCTTTGCGCATGCCCGCGGCGTCAGGGTATATGTGACGGCCAACATCCTGGCGCACAATGAGGATCTTGCCGGCGTGGAGGCGTATTTTGAGGAGTTAAAGAGCATCGGGATCGACGCTCTCATCATCTCGGATCCGGGCGTCTTTGCGATCGCAAGGCGCGTGCTGCCGGATATGGAAATCCACATCAGCACGCAGGCCAATAACACCAACTACGGGACCTATCTGTTCTGGTACGGACTGGGCGCAAAGCGTGTCGTATCGGCCAGAGAGCTCTCCTTAAAGGAGATCCGGGAGATCCGGGAGCACATTCCGGATGAGATGGAGATAGAGAGCTTTGTCCACGGTTCCATGTGCATCTCCTATTCGGGGCGCTGCCTTTTGAGCAGCTACTTAGCCGGGCGGGATGCGAACCGGGGCGAATGCACGCATCCCTGCCGTTGGAAATACTCGGTTGTCGAGGAGACGAGGCCGGGCGAGGTGCTGCCGGTCTATGAAAATGAGCGGGGGACCTTTTTATTTAATTCCAGGGACCTGTGTATGATCGAACATATTCCGGAGCTTATGGAGGCCGGGATCGACAGCCTCAAGATCGAGGGGCGTATGAAGACCGCGCTCTACGCGGCGACCGTGGCGAGGACCTACAGGCGGGCGATCGATGATTTTATAAAAGCTCCGGAGCTTTACCGGGCGAATCTGGAATGGTACCGGACGGAAATCGGAAAGTGTACGTTCAGGGAATACACGACGGGCTTTTACTTCGGGAAGCCGGGGCCGGAGACGCAGATCTATGACAACAGCACCTATGTAAAAAATTATGCGTACTTAGGGAGCGTCGAGGGGCTGGACGCCAGAGGCTTTGTGCGGCTTACGCAGAAAAATAAATTTTCGGTGGGAGAAACGATAGAAATCATGAAGCCGGATGGGAGGAATCTCCTGGCAGAGGTCAGAGGGATTTATACTCCGGATGGAGAAACGAGAGAGAGCGCTCCGCATGCGAAGGAGGAGCTGCTTGTCGATCTTTCTGGGGCGGACGCCGGGCCGTATGATATCCTGCGGAAGGCACTTTAGGGGGAGAGGGCATGGAATTTGTATTTGGAATTCTCGGTGTGCTCTGTTTGTTTTATTATGGGATCATCGTCCTGTATTCCGGCCTGGCGACCTCATTTTCGTCGATCTGGCCGGTTTTGGCGGGCTGCCTGTTCCTGATGGCGGCGGCAAGCCGGATCTACCGTCTGTTCGGGGAGAAGATCCCTCTGCGGCTGACGGTCTCGGCCGTTACCGCGGCCGCGGCCTTCTTTGTGATTTTTTTGGTCGTGGAGATTCTGATGGGCCTCAATTTCTTTTCCCTGAAGAAATACAGCGCTGATTACTGCATTGTACTCGGCGCGCAGGTGCGGGGGAACGAGGCGTCGAATTCGCTCCGGTACCGGCTGGATAAAGCGCTTGAATACGCACGGATTCACCCGAATACGGTGTTTATCCTCTCAGGAGGGCAGGGAAAAGGAGAAAATATATCCGAGGCGGAGTTTATGTACCGCTATCTTCTCGAGAACGGAGTGCCGGAGTACCAGCTCATCAAGGAGGAACAGTCGCAGAGCACCTATGAGAACATGGTCTACAGCAAGCTTTTGATTGATGCGAGAGAGGCCGAACGCCGGGCCACGATCCGAAACATCATGGCGGAGGCCGGCTATCTCGTTCCTCCGGATGACGAGGTGACGATCCGCGTGGCCGTGCTTACGAGCAATTTCCATGTAATGCGGGCAAAGAGTATCGCCAGAAACATCGGAATCCCGAACGTGAGCGGGATCGCAGCCAGATCAGACCCGGTTTTATTTATCCATTTCTGCGTCCGGGAGTGTTTTGCGATTTTAAAAGACAAATTTATGGGAAACATGTAAGAAGGGATAAACAATAAACGAGGAAAGGACAGTGGGAAATGACAAGTCAGCTTGACAGGATAAAAGGGCTTTCGGCGTACCGCCTGTGGGAGGCAAAAACCATAAAGGAACTGAATTCGGATGGGTATATTCTGGAGCACAAAAAGACGGGGGCGAGAGTATTTCTTTTGAGCAACGACGATGAGAACAAGGTATTCTGCATCGGGTTTCGGACGCCGCCGAAGGACAGCACGGGCGTGCCGCATATTTTAGAGCACAGCGTACTCTGCGGCTCAAAGAAATTCCCGGTCAAGGATCCGTTTGTGGAGCTGGTAAAGGGATCTCTCAACACCTTTTTAAACGCCATGACCTATCCGGACAAGACCGTCTATCCGGTTGCGAGCTGCAATGAAAAGGACTTTCAGAACCTGATGGACGTCTACATGGACGCCGTTTTCAATCCCAACATCGGCAGGGAAAAGAAGATCTTCATGCAGGAGGGCTGGCATTACGAGCTGGAGTCGCCTGAGGGAGAGCTTACGTACAACGGCGTGGTTTATAATGAGATGAAGGGCGTCTTTTCCTCGCCGGAAAGCGTTCTTGACCGCTTCGTGCGGGCCGCCATGTTTCCGGATACCTGCTACGGCGCAGAGTCCGGCGGAGACCCGGAGGCGATCGTCACCTTGACCTACGAACAGTTTTTGGAGTTTTATCAAAAATACTATCATCCGTCCAACAGCTATCTCTATCTGTACGGCGATATGGATATGGCCGAAAAGCTTATATGGCTGGATCAGGAATATTTAGGGAACTATGAAAAGCTCTGTGTGGATTCGGAGATCGGGCTTCAGAAGGCGTTTAAGGAGCCGGTTGATAAGGAGCTCTTTTACTCGGTCTCGGACTCCGAGGAGCTGGAGCGCGCCTCGTATCTTTCTGTCAGCATGACGGCGGGGAACGAGCTCTCGCCCAGGGAATACGTCGCGTTTCAGGTATTGGAGTATGTGCTCCTTGACGCGCCGGGAGCCCCGCTCAAGCAGGCGCTTTTGGACGCGGGCATCGGGGATGACATCATGGGCGGCTATGAAAACGGGATTCTGCAGCCATATTTTTCGGTGATTGCAAAGAACGCCGCCAGGGAGCAGAAGGGCGAATTTTTAGCCGTCGTGAAGGGGACGTTACGAAAGCTTGCCCTTTCCGGCATCGAAAAGAGAAGCCTGTACGCGGGGATCAACTACTACGAATTCCAGTACCGGGAGGCAGATTACGGCACATCGCCGAAGGGGCTTATGTATGGCCTGCAGTGTTTGGACAGCTGGCTCTACGGCGGGGACCCGATGATGCACCTGGAGTACGAGGAGACGTTTGCCGAGTTGAAAAAAGGAGCCGAGGAGGGCTATTTCGAGGGCCTGATCACAAAGTATCTGCTGGACAACCCGCATGAGGCCGTGGTATGTGCGCATCCGAAGCGGAACCTGACCGCAGAGATGGAGGCACAGACCGCGAAGAAGCTTTCCACGTATAAGGCCGGGCTTTCGGCCAGGGAGCTTGATGCACTGGTGCGCGAGACGAGAGAGCTCAAGGCATACCAGGATACGCCCTCGCCGCAGGAGGAGCTGGAAAAGATCCCGATGCTTGCGCGGGACGACATCGGAAAGGAGCCCGCCGGGCTGATTTTCGAGGAGACGAAGATCGACGGGATCACGGTGCTTCGCCATCCGGTCTTTACCTCCGGTATCGGCTATCTGAAGGTATTGTTTAATACGGACCGTGTCCCGATGGAGGACCTGCCGTATGTCGGGCTTTTAAAATCGGTGCTCGGATACGTCGACACGACGCATTACACCTACGGGGATTTAAGCAGTGAGATCTTTTTAAACAGCGGCGGTGTGTCTCTCTCGGTCGTCTCGTATCCGGATGTGGTAAATGGCGGATTTACAGGCGTGTTCGGGGCAAGCGTGCGGGTGCTGTTTGAAAAGCTTGATTTCGGCTTTGAGATCCTCGCGGAGATCTTTACGCAGTCCATCCTGGACGATGAGAAGCGGCTGAAGGAAATTTTAAATGAGGTGAAGTCAAAGTCGCAGATGAAGCTCATGGCTTCGGGCCATACGGCGGCGGTGGCCAGGGCGACGTCGTATTTTTCCGATGCCTCGTATTTCAACGATATGACCGGCGGCATCGGGTTTTTCCGGTTTTTGGAGGAGTGTGCGAGGAGCTTTGATACGAAAAAGGCAGAGATCATCGCGGGGCTTAAGCGGGTGATCGAAAAGCTTTTGTGCAGGGAGAACATGACCGTGAGCTATACGGCGCAGGAGGAGGGCTTTGCAAACCTTTCACAGGCCATGAAAAAGCTGTCGGACGTCCTGCCGGCGGGAAGCGGCAGGCGTTATCCGTTTGAGGCCCCGAAGGCACTGCTAAACGAGGGCTTTACCTCGGCCTCGAAGGTCAACTACGCGGCTCGCTGCGGTACCTTCGCGAAAAGCGGCTGCCCGTATACGGGAGCCATGCAGATCCTGAAGATCATGTTAAGCTACGATTATCTGTGGACGAATATCCGCGTCAAGGGCGGCGCCTATGGCTGCATGAGCGGCATCGGACGCTCCGGCGAGGGCTATTTCGTCTCTTACCGCGACCCGAATATCAAGGAGACCGACGAGGTCTACCTGGGCGTGCCGGAGTATCTGTCCGGCTTTGACGCGAGCGAGCGGGACATGACAAAGTATGTGATCGGAACGATCAGCAATCTCGATACGCCGTTATCTCCATCCTTAAAGGGGGCCAGAGGGCTCTCGGCCTGGTACTCGGGCGTGACCGACGAGATGCTAAAAAAAGAGCGGGATGAGATCCTTAAGGCGACGCCGGCTGATATCCGTGCCCTAGCCGGTCCGGTCCGGGAAATCTTAAACACCGGCGCGGTCTGTGTGATCGGAAATGAGGAGAAGATCAAGGCGGACAAAAGCCTGTTCGGAGAGATCAAGCCCTTGTTTGGCGGGGCGGTGCAGGCATGAGCGCGGGTTTCAAGTCCGGCTTTGTGACGCTCATCGGACGGCCGAATGTGGGAAAATCGACGCTTATGAACCATCTGATCGGTCAGAAGATCGCGATCACCTCGGAGAAGCCGCAGACGACGAGAAACCGCATCCAGACCGTCTATACGGACAAGGAGGGCCAGATCATCTTTCTGGACACGCCGGGGATCCACAAGGCGAAAAACAGGCTCGGCGAATACATGGTCAGCGTCGCGGAGCATACGTTAAAGGAGGTCGATGTCATCCTCTGGCTCGTAGAGCCGGGGATGTACATCGGGGCCGGGGAGCAGCATATCCTGAAAGTTTTGGAGCGCGTGAAAACGCCGGTTTTCCTGGTGATCAACAAGATCGACACCGTAAAGAAGGAGCAGATCGCCAAGACGATTGACACGTATAAGGACGCGTACCGCTTCGCGGAGGTCGTACCGGTCTCGGCCATGAAAAAGACCAATACAGACACGCTGATCCGCACGGTTTTTTCCTATCTTCCAGAAGGGCCGCAGTATTATGACGAGGACACGGTGACGGACCAGCCCATGCGCCAGATCGCCGCGGAGCTGGTGCGGGAGAAGGCGTTAAGGCTCTTGTCGGATGAGATCCCGCACGGGATCGCGGTGGTGATCGAGCAGATGACGGAGCGGCCAAACGGCATCTTCGATATTGATGCGACGATCGTCTGCGAGAGGGATTCCCATAAGGGGATCGTGATCGGAAAGGGCGGAGCGATGCTAAAGAAGATCGGCACGGCGGCGCGCATCGAGATCGAACATCTGATGGATGCCAAGGTAAATTTGAAGCTCTGGGTCAAGGTGCGCAAGGAATGGCGTGACAGCGAATTGTACATGAAAAATTACGGATATAATCCACGGGAGATTTAGATAACGGTTCGGACCTTGTCCAAACGGTTACGGATTTAGAGCGGGGACAGACGATGAGGGAACAGCTTGTACTGACCGGGATGGTGTTAAAGGCTGCGCCGGTGGGCGAATATGACAGACGCTTGGTGATCCTGACCTGTGAGCGGGGGAAGATTACGGCCTTTGCCAGGGGGGCCAGGCGGCCGGGAAGCGGGCTGATGGCGGCTTCCGGTCCCTTTGTGTCTGGAAGGTTCTCGCTTTATGAGGGACGGGAGGCGTACACGCTTGTGGGGGCCGAGGTCCAGAATTATTTCCGCGATCTTGCTGCTGATATGGAGGCCGCCTGCTACGGCTCCTATTTTCTGGAGTTTGCCGACTATTATGCGAGGGAGAATATTGAGTCCACGCAGATTCTAAAGCTTTTGTATCAGTCCATGCGGGCACTTTTGGCGCCGGCAGTCCCGAATGCCCTGATTAAGCCCGTCTACGAGCTGAAGCTGATGGAGTTAAACGGGGAGTATATGGAACGGCCGCCGGGAGAGCTCTCGGATTCGGCCCTCTATGCCTGGGAGTATGTCCTTGCGACGCCACCCGAAAAGCTGTATACGTTTATGCTATCCCGGCCAGTCCTCGCAGAGTTTGTCCGTGCCGTGGAGGAGCTTCGCCGGAGATTTCTTGATAAACGGTTTCATTCGCTTGACATTTTGGAGGTTCTTGTGTATAAGTAAACGTAGATAAAAAGTAACAGTTCAGATAGGCCTGTGCAGGGGCTTCTGCACTCCGCTTCGGTCGCTGCCGGACAAGTGCCGCCGGCGCTTAGGACTGCCGCTGGCGATTCTGGATGGATTTTTGCTTGTAACAGGGAAGGGATCTGAACTATTACGATAAAAAAGAACAGGGAAGGGATTTGGATTTATGAGCCGAGGAGATTGGATCAGACGGGCCGTGCCGGCCCTGGCGGCCGTGGCGCTTCTTTTTTGCGGATGCTCGAAAAATGGAGTGGAAGCAGAATTTTCACCGGCAGAAAGCGGCCTGTACGTGACGAGCGAGGGAACGGTGACGAGCGCCTCGGTGGAGACGTATGACAGCAGTGCCTCGTATACGGAGGAGGAATTACGGGCTTCCACGGAAGGGTATTTGACGGCGTTTAACGGGCCGAACGGGGCGAAGGCAGCCGACGGAAGCCAGGCGAAGACAGCGGCTGTTTTAAAGGAATGCAGCCTGGCGGACGGGACGGCGATGCTCTTGATCGAGTTTGCGGACAGTGCGGCGTATCTGCGTTTTTTGGAGGAATATCCGGATGAGGAGAGTGAGATCCAGGTAAAGAGCCTGGATATCCTGCCGGTCTCTGAGGCGGTCGCAAAGGGGTATCTGACCGGCGGGACGTTTACGACAAAGAAAGGAAAGCAGACGTCTGCCGATGAGGTCATGAAGGAGACAAAGCTTTTCGTGACGGCCGTTGAGGGGCCTGCGCTGATCACGACGGACGGGGCCGTCGAGTATGTGTCCGAGGGCGTAACGTTTACAAATAACGGCAGGCAGGTGCAGACTCCGGATACGGGGCTTTCTTATATCGTATTCAAATAATATTCTTTAATAAAAGAAAAGAGGAGAATAATTATGGAAAAGACAATGGATAAGATCGTAGCGCTGGCCAAGTCCAGAGGATTCGTATATCCCGGCTCCGAGATCTACGGCGGGTTAGCCAATACCTGGGATTACGGAAATCTTGGGGTCGAACTAAAGAATAACGTAAAGCGCGCCTGGTGGAAGAAATTTATCCAGGAGAACCCTTATAATGTAGGCGTGGACTGCGCCATCCTCATGAATTCCCAGACCTGGGTCGCCTCCGGCCATATCGGCAGCTTTTCCGATCCGCTCATGGACTGCAAGGCGTGTCACGAGCGGTTCCGTGCGGATCAGCTGATCGAGAATTATATGGAGGAGAAGGGGATCACGCCCGAGCGCTCCGTGGACGGCTGGAGCCAAGAGGAGATGAAGACGTTTATTGATGAGAACAACATCTGCTGCCCGAGCTGCGGGAAGCATGATTTTACCGATATCCGTCAGTTTAACCTGATGTTTAAGACCTTCCAGGGTGTCACGGAGGACGCCAAAAACGTCGTGTATCTGCGGCCGGAGACTGCGCAGGGGATCTTTGTAAATTTCAAAAACGTCCAAAGAACGTCCAGAAAGAAGGTCCCGTTCGGCATCGGCCAGGTCGGCAAGTCCTTCCGCAACGAGATCACACCGGGTAACTTTACTTTCCGCACGAGGGAGTTTGAGCAGATGGAGCTGGAGTTCTTCTGCAAGCCGGATACGGATCTGGAGTGGTTTGCCTACTGGAAGCAGTTCTGCATCGACTGGCTGAAGAATCTGGGCATGAAGGATGAGGAGCTAAGGGCCCGTGACCATGAGAAGGAGGAGTTAAGCTTCTACAGCAAGGCTACGACCGATCTGGAATTTTTGTTCCCGTTTGGCTGGGGCGAGCTGTGGGGCATTGCCGACCGTACGGATTACGACCTCTCACGCCATCAGGAGGTATCCGGCCAGGATATGTCTTACTTTGACGACGAGATCAATCAGAAATACCTCCCGTATGTCATCGAGCCGTCGCTGGGCGCGGACCGTGTGACATTGGCGTTCCTCTGTTCGGCCTATGACGAGGAGGAGCTGGAGGGGGGAGACGTCCGCACCGTGCTCCGATTCCATCCGGCACTTGCCCCGGTGAAGATTGGTGTGCTGCCGCTCTCCAAAAAGCTGAACGAGGGGGCGGAGAAGGTGTATGCAGAGCTCTGCAAAACCTATAACTGTGAATTTGACGACAGAGGAAATATCGGAAAGCGCTATAGGAGACAGGATGAGATCGGGACTCCGTTCTGCGTGACGTATGATTTCGACTCCGAGACCGACGGGGCCGTCACCGTTCGCGACCGGGACACGATGGAGCAGATCCGTGTGCCGATCGGGGAGCTGAAAGCGTATTTTGAGGAAAAATTTGCGTTCTAAGGCGGCAGCAAAGGGGGTCGGCTTCGTTATTGAGGCGGCTCCCTTTTTTGCCTGCACCAGAGCATGCGAAAAAGAAATGCTGCTTTGCTGCCTGTAAGATGGCTTTGACAAGGTATGGAACCGTTATAAGGGAGAAAACAAAACAATGGATGAGATGCGGATTGTACTGGCGTCTGCCTCACCGAGGCGGAGGGAGCTGCTTTTGCAGATCGGGATCATTCCCGAAGTAAAGGTAAGCCTTGCCGATGAAGAAACCACTTCCGACGTGCCGTGGGAGATGGTCATGGAGCTGGCAGAGAAGAAGGCGTGCCAGGTGGCAGAAGGGGAGGTCCCGGGGACGGTCGTGATCGGCTCGGATACGGTGGTTTCCGCCGGAGGGCAGATTCTTGGAAAGCCTAAGAGCCATGAGGAGGCCAGGCAGATGATCGAAAGCCTTGCCGGAGAGACGCACCAGGTGTATACGGGCGTGTGTCTTATCAGACGGGGGCGGACAAAAGACGGGGAAAGAAAGGTCGTATTTTACGACGAGACGGATGTGGAGGTAGCCTTGATGACGCCGGAGGAGATCCGGGAATACGCTTTTAGCGAGGAACCGATGGACAAGGCCGGGGCGTACGCGATCCAAGGCTTTTTCGCCCGTTATATCAAGGGGATCCGCGGCTCCTACGCCAATGTGATGGGGCTTCCCGTGAGCCGCGTGTATCAGGAGCTGAAAAAATGGAAGCAGGAGGAAGAACGGCATGATCAAGCTGATTGTATCGGACATTGACGGCACGCTCGCCGAGGACGGCGCGAGCGCTTTAAAGCCGGAGCTGTACAGAGAGATCCTGCGCTTGAAGGAAAAAGGGATCTACTTTGCCGGTGCAAGCGGCCGCCATGCCGCCAGCATGGAATATATCTTCAAACCGGTCTGCGACCGGATCTTTTATATCGCAGACAACGGCGCATATGTGGGCTGCTACGGGAGGAATCTGTTTTTGACCGAGTATAAAAGGGAGCTCGCGAAGTCCATGATCGCGGATATGAAGGCGGCGGGCCTTGACATCCTCGTGGATGGGGTGGACTGCGTCTATGTGGATTCAAAAAATCCGGAATTTATCGACTGGATGAAAAACGGCTACCATTTCCGCATGACAGAGCTTGCGGATCTGCAGGAGCTTGACAAGCCGATCGTCAAGATAGCCGGCTGCCGCATGAGCGGGATCCGGGACTTTGAGGCGGCTCCGTTTATGGAGAAATACGGAAAGGAGCTGAAGGTCACACTTTCCGGGAGCCAGTGGCTTGACACGATGGATCCGGGCGTCAATAAGGGGAACGCGGTGCGCCTTTTGCAGGAGAGCCTGGGGATCGCCCCGGAGGAGACCATGGCCTTCGGAGACCAGTTAAACGACGTGGAGATGGTAAAGCAGGCGTACTATGGCTTTGCAGTGGCAAATGCGCGCCCGGAGGTCAGGGAGGCGGCCCGTTTCCTAGCAGATTCCAATGTAAGGGACGGGGTTTTAAAGATTTTAAAGCTGCTGTAAGCGTGCCGGGATGCGCACTACGCGTACACTTTTTTATGGGAGAGATGGCATGGAACGACGGATGAGAGCGCTGTTTTTAACGGCCGTTTTTTTGGCGGCGGTGTTTCTTGGCGGATGCAAATCACAGGAAACCTTTTCTTCGAAGGAGAGATCGGAGAAGGAGTACGGGAAGGGCGAGACCATGGTGATCGTGACCACCGAGAGGCTTCGCTACGAGGAGCTCTATTCCAACCAGATCTGGACGGCGGCGGTGGACAACCGTGGGACGATGTTTGAGTCGGTCCTGATCGGGCAGATCCATGATTTTTTGAAGGAATTAAAGGTCATGAGCCTGATGGCTACCGAGCAGGAGCTGGGGCTTTCAAGCCGTGAGAAGGAGCAGGCCAAGGAGGCGGCCAGACAGTATTATGAGGCGCTTGGGGGAACGGATGCGTCGCGGTTCGGAATCGACGAGAAGGGGCTGGAGGCGTTTTATACGGATTACTGGCTGGCGCAGAAGCTCGTGGATAAGCTGACGGAAGGGATTAATTTGGAAGTCAGCGACAGCGAGGCGAAGGTGATCACGGTCCTGCAGATCGAGACGGAGAATAGGACAGAGGCTGCCGAGGCGCTTCGCAGACTGAGCGAGGATGGAGCGGACTTTACCTCGGTTGCCAAGAGCTGTTCGACGGACCCGGAGATCCGCAGGCGGATCTTTCGCGGGCAGCACGGAAGCGAGTACGAGGAGGCGGCGTATTCTCTTGCGGCCGGAGAGATCAGCGAGGTCCTGGAGGACGGCGGCCGGTACTATATTTTAAAATGTGTAAGCGACTACGAGGAGGCGGCGACGCGGATCCGCAAGGAGCAGATGATCCGCCAGAAGAAAAACGAGGCGTTTTACGCTTCTTACCAAGCATATAAGGACGAAGTGACGCTGATCGAAGACACGGAGCTTTGGAGAACGTTGTCCGTCTCCAAAAGCCAGAAGGTCACGGCGGATTTTTTCGGGATTTTTGAGAAGGTATGTGGGGAGCCTTAGTAAAAGAGGAGGAAGGCAATGGTCGCGTTGAAGATCGAGGAACGGAAAGGCTTTACGGCCGGCCTGTTTGTCGGAGAGCTGTTTGACGGCTTCCTGGTGCGGGAGGCACATATCGTAACCTACAACAGCTTTATGATTGACGGGCGCATCCGCCGGGAATACTATTCAAAGGAGGAGCTCGAGGAGGGGGGCCTTGGGGAATATTCCGCGTGGCCTGTGGTGAAGCCCTTTTGCTTTTCACTCATCAAAGGGAAACGCCTGCCGGAGAGCTTTAAGATCGTATTTCTCCTGCCCCCATCCGCGAAGGAACGGTTTATGTCCGTGCATACCCCGGGGATATCCTCCGATGTGGTCGGCGGCCTGTATCTGAATGTACAGTATGAGAAGCAGGAAATCACCTGCGTGACCGGAACGGCTCTTACGGGCTTTTCGCTTGACCGCACGCTTGAACAGGAATGGGATGAAAGCGTAAAAAAGTGGCTTAAGAAAAAGGGAATTGCATTTTTGCCGTTGTAGGAGTATGGGGGTTGGAAAGAAGGGAGAACAACGATGGAGGACAATCGTCCGCATGTTTATATACTTGCTACAGGAGGAACCATCGCCACGCGGGGCGCTTCCCCGAGCGAGACGACGGGATATTCGGAGAGGCAGGGAGAAAAGGAAGGAGTGGGCCTTCTCGCAGAAGACCTGCTCGCTTCCATTCCCGGTATAGAGGAGAAGGTCCGTCTGTCTGCCGAGTCAATTTTCAACATTCCCAGCTCGGCAGTCGGTGAAGGAGAGCTGCTTTGTCTGGCGAAACGCGTGAATGCCCTTCTTCGGAAGGAGGACGTAGACGGGCTCGTCGTAACGCATGGCACGGATACGCTGGAGGAGACGGCCTTTTTCCTGCATCTGACGGTGAAAAGCGAGAAACCGGTGGTAGTGGTCGGTTCGATGCTGCCGGCCACGGCCTTCAGCGCAGACGGACCGAGATGGGCTCTTGTGGCATCGTGGTTTTGGTGTGACAAGTGTGGAAAAGCCATGGGATCCGGTTGGGCCGGATACCTTGCTTCAGATCGCCTCCTGCACCAAGCTGACCGCAGGGCTCCTTACAATGCAGCTTGTTGAGAAGGGAATTTTGGATCTGGATGCGCCGGTCGGTACGTATGTGCCGTGGCTTCGGCTGGCGGACAGAGGGACGGAGGAGAGGATCACGCTCCTCCTGAACACGGAGAGTGGAAATATTCTCAGCACGGACGTCATTCCGAAGCTGATTCTGGATGATGTACTGGAGCTTCCGGATTCGTGGGAGCAGTGGGAGACGGGAAGTCCCTGTTTGGAGGCGGACACGTTTTCAAGCCCGTTTGGCGCCATGCGCTTTGTACGAAATGGCGCCGGAGTGATCGGAGTCCGTGTGGGCAGCTCAACCTGTCATAACCGGGTCGGTGAAGTAAAAATATAATGCTTGACTTTTTGCCGTAATGTGAGTAAGATAGAGAAAACGAATCAAGAGCAAAGGCATGGAAGGTGTTTTAAAGGTTTTGCTTTCCCACAGAGAATGGGCGTCGTCGGCTGGAAGCGCCCCGGGTTCAGGCAAAATGCTGAATTTCGCACCGGAGCCGCACGGCTGAAACAAAAATGACCGGAAAGTAGGCCGTGACGTGTGGCGCGCGTTATGCGTAAAAGGAAGCTGCCTGCCGGATTTTGGCAGGAAACAGGGTGGTACCGCGAAATTTCGTCCCTGGTATGGAAACATACCAGGGATTTTTAATGCGGGATGCGCACTCTGCGCAACCTTTTTACCATGCTGACAAAGATTGGAGGAAATAAAAAAGCATATGAGAGAACAACTGGAGAAGATCAAGGCAGAGGCGCTTGCGAGGATCGAGGCCTCCGACGCGCTGGAAAAATTAAACGACATTCGCGTCGCCTATCTGGGAAAGAAGGGCGAGCTGACGAGCGTCCTCAAAAGCATGAAGAACGTAGCGCCCGAGGAGCGTCCGAAGGTGGGCCAGATGGTCAACGAGGCCAGGGAGCAGATCGAGGCGAAGCTTGAGGAGACGAGACAGAGCCTTGCAAGGCGTGCGCGCGAGGAGCAGATGAAGCGCGAGGTCATCGACGTGACGCTGCCGGCCAAGAAAAGCCACAAGGGACACAGCCATCCGAATGCGATCGCGCTCGACGAGGTAGAGCGGATTTTTATCGGCATGGGCTATGAGGTCGTGGAGGGCCCCGAGGTCGAATATGACGAATACAATTTCGAGAAGCTGAACATTCCGAAGGGACATCCGGCGCGTGACGAGCAGGACACATTCTACATCAACGACTCCATCCTGCTGCGCAGTCAGACCTCTCCGGTCCAGGCGAGGACCATGGAGACCAGAAAGCCGCCGATCCGCATCATAGCTCCGGGGCGCGTGTTCCGTTCCGACGAGGTGGATGCGACCCATTCCCCGTCGTTCCACCAGATCGAGGGACTTGTTATTGACAAAAACATCACGTTTGCCGATCTGAAGGGTACGCTCGCGGAATTTGCGAAGGAGCTGTTCGGTGAGGAGACGAGGGTCAAATTCCGCCCGCATCATTTCCCGTTCACCGAGCCGAGCGCCGAGGTGGATGTGAGCTGCTTCAAGTGCGGCGGCAAGGGCTGCCGTTTCTGTAAGGGCTCCGGCTGGATCGAGATCCTGGGCTGCGGCATGGTACATCCGCATGTGCTCGAGATGTGCGGCATCGACCCGAACGAATATACAGGCTTTGCCTTCGGCGTGGGCCTGGAGCGGATCGCACTCTTAAAATACGAGATCGACGATATGCGACTGCTTTATGAAAATGATATCCGTTTCTTAAAGCAGTTTTAGGAGAACACTTTTGAACGGTTCGGACAGGTCTGGGCGTTCGCCGCGCGGCCCGTACGACATCGTGCTCTTTGGGTTACGCGCTTTTTATAACGGTTTCCCGGCACCGGCTCTGTGAGACCGGCGGGGGAGGATTTACGTAATATTGTTATTTTATATAGAAAGAATGGAGAATTAAACAGTATGAATACCGCATTATCCTGGATAAAAGCATATGTTCCCGATCTGGACATCACGGCGCAGGAGTACACGGATGCCATGACGCTCACCGGGACAAAGGTCGAGGGCTTCGAGCGTCTCGATAAGAATCTGGAAAAGATCGTTGTCGGACAGATCATGTCGATCGAAAAGCACCCGGATGCAGACAAGCTGATCGTGTGCCAGGTAAACATCGGCACGGAGATGATTCAGATCGTGACAGGCGCACCGAATGTAAAGGTCGGCGACAAGGTCCCGGTCGTACTGGACGGGGGCAGAGTGGCAGGCGGCCATGACGGCGGCCCGCTCCCGGAGAACGGCATTTTGATCAAGAAGGGGAAGCTTCGCGGCATTGAATCGGCCGGCATGATGTGTTCGATCGAGGAGCTGGGCTCCGACCGCAGCATGTATCCGGACGCCCCGGAGTCCGGCATCTATCTCCTGCCCGAGGACACGGAGATCGGAGCCGACGCGGTCGCGGTGCTCGGCATGCGCGATACCGTGTTTGAATATGAGATTACTTCGAACCGTGTGGACTGCTACAGCGTCATCGGCATCGCCCGCGAGGCGGCAGCAACGTTCGGAAAGGAATTTAAGCCGCCCGTCGTCACAGAGACCGGCAACGGCGAGGACATCCGGGACTATCTGAAGGTAACGGTCGAGGATACGAAGCTCTGTAAGCGCTACTGCGCGCGGATGGTGAAAAATATACGGCTTGCGCCGTCTCCGCAGTGGATGCAGCGCCGCCTGGCCGCCTCGGGGATCCGCCCGATCAACAATATCGTTGACATTACGAACTATATCATGGAGGAATACGGCCAGCCGATGCATGCGTTCGACTATGACCTGCTCGCGGGCCACGAGATCATCGTCAAATGTGCAAAAGACGGAGACACCTTTCAGACGCTTGACGGACAGGTCCGCGAGCTTGACCACACCGTCCTCATGATCAACGACGGAGAAAAGGAGGTCGGCATCGCCGGCATCATGGGCGGTGAGAATTCGAAGATCACGGACGATGTGAAGTCTATGGTATTCGAGTGTGCGACGTTTGACGGCACGAATATCCGGCTTTCGGCCAAAAAGATCGGCCTGCGCACGGACGCCTCCGGCAAATATGAGAAGGGGCTTGATCCGAATACGGCCTTCGAGGCGGTAAACCGTGCCTGTCAGCTCGTCGAGGAGCTGGGGGCCGGAGAGGTAGTCGGCGGTATGATCGACGTATATCCGGTGAAGGCCGTGGAGTCCCGCGTGAGGTTTGAACCGGAGCGGATCAATGCTCTTTTGGGGACGGAGCTTTCCGCGGATACGATGCTTGGGTATCTAAAGAAGATCGGCCTTTCTTATGACGAGGCGGCGGGAGAGATTGTCGCGCCGACCTGGCGGCAGGATATTCACTGCATGGCGGATGTGGCCGAGGAGGTCGCGAGATTCTACGGCTATGACAAGATCGGAACCACGCTTCCGACCGGTGAGGCCACGACCGGCAAGCTGTCCTATAAGCTGCGTGTGGAGGAAAAGGCGCGGGAGACGGCGGAATTTTGCGGCTTCTCCCAGGCGATGACGTATTCGTTCGAGAGCCCGAAGGTGTTTGACAGGCTGCTGCTTCCGGCAGACGATGTGCTTCGTAAGACGGTGGAGATCTCAAACCCGCTCGGAGAGGATTTCAGCATCATGCGGACGCTTCCATTAAACGGCATGCTGATGTCCCTGGCGACGAATTATAATAGAAGGAATAAGGACGTGCGGCTCTACGAGCTTGCAAATGTGTACCTGCCAAAGAGCCTGCCGCTCACAGAGCTCCCGGATGAGCGCATGCAGTTTGTACTGGGCATGTACGGAGAGGGCGATTTTTATACCATGAAGGGCGTGCTCGAGGAGTTTTTTGAGACGGTGGGCATGAAAAAGCGTCCGCATTATGAACCGGAGGCGAAGAAGGCGTTTCTGCATCCGGGCAGGCAGGCCCTGGTGTCGTATGACGGCGCAGAGATCGGCTATCTGGGCGAGGTGCATCCGGATGTGCTGGATACGTACAAGATCGGGACGAAGGCGTATGTGGCCGTGTTAGACATGCCGGCGCTGATCCCGCTTACGACCTTTGACCGGAAATACACGGGGATCGCCAGATACCCGGCGGTAACGAGAGACTTAAGCATGGTGGTCCCGAAGAATATCCTGGTAGGCCAGATTGAAGACATGATCGCACAGAGAGGCGGAAAGCTTCTGGAGGAGTGTACGCTGTTTGATATCTACGAAGGGGCGCAGATCATGGCTGGCTATAAGTCTGTCGCGTATTCCATCACGCTGCGGGCGAAGGATCATACGCTGGAGGAAAAGGAAGTTGCCGCGGTCATGAACAAGATTTTGAACGGATTGAAGGGAATGGGGATCGAACTGCGCGGATAACGGTCCGCGCAGGGCATTGTTAAAAAACAGTTGTATTTCCATACATTTTGTGGTATGATAGTCATATCTGTGGACAGGAGGTGTTAGTGTGCTCAAGATTTTGCTGACAATTGTATTCGTTATCTTATGCGTCGCAGCGACGGTTATCATTTTAATGCAGGAAGGAAAGTCTGCGGGACTTGGTGCGATCAGCGGGGCGGCTGAGAGCTACTGGGGAAGGAACAAGGGGCGTTCGATGGAAGGCAAGCTGGAGAAGTTCACGAAGCTGGCGGTTGTGCTCATCTTTGTTCTGGCGCTTGTATTGAATTTGAAGATACTCTAAGATAACGGACACTCTTGCAGAAATACGCAAGAGTGTTTTTATCTTATAGGAAATCCTGAAGGAATTTCCTATAAGATAAAAGGCTCTGTCGGGTCAGAATGCGCAAAGCGCATACTTTTTATCTTATTACGTGACTGGTAAGGAGGACTATGAAGGAAGACAGACTGGAGGAAAGAAAGGCCATGCTCCTTGCTTTGATGGGCGATAAGGAATACCGTCCGATGAAGCGAAAGGAGCTGGCAGCCCTCTTGGGGATCCCGAAGGAGCAGCGGGACGAGTTAAAAGAGGCCTTAAATGAACTGCTGCTAGAGGGAAAGGCCGGCGTATCCAAAAAGGGACGCTATGCGAAGGCGGAGACCTTTGCTCAGACTGGGATCTTTACGGCCAACCCCAGAGGCTTTGGCTTCGTCACGATCGAGGGGCGGGAGACGGATCTGTTTGTGCCGCCTGACAATACGGGGAGTGCTCTGGATGGGGATACGGTCCAGGTGCTCATTCTTGAGGGGCAGGACGGCCGCCGTGCGGAGGCCATGGTGACAAAGGTCGTAAAGCGCGCCAATGAGACGGTGATCGGCCTGTTTAAGAAGGCCAGGCATTTCGGCTTTGTGATTCCGGACAACCCGCGCATCACCGAGGATATTTATATCCCCGAGGGAAAGGAAAACGGTGCGGTCTCCGGCCATAAGGTCGTCGCAAAGCTGACCGGATTCGGCGGGAGACGCCAGAAGCCCGAGGGGAAAATCGTCGAGATTATGGGCCACATAAACGATCCGGGAATCGATATCCTTTCGATTGTGCGTGCCTATGGGCTGCCGGAGGGCTATCCCAGAGAGGTCATGGACGAGGCGATGAAAGCGCCGGAGGAGCTCACAGAGGAGACGATCGAGCGCGAGCTTGCGGGCGGACGTATGGATCTGCGGGAGCTTCCCATGGTGACGATCGACGGCGAGGACGCAAAGGATCTGGACGACGCGGTCAGTATTTCAAAGGAAATCGTAAACGGGCGGACGATCTACCGGCTCGGTGTCCACATCGCGGATGTGGCGCATTACGTAAAAGAGGGCGGCGCGCTGGATCAGGAAGCTCTGGCACGTGGAACGAGCGTGTATCTGGTTGACCGGGTGATTCCGATGCTGCCGCACCGGCTGTCCAACGGAATCTGTTCGTTGAACGCGGGCTGCGACCGGCTGGCGTTAAGCTGCCTGATGGAGGTAGATGAAAAGGGGGCAATCATCGGGCACACGATCTGCGAATCCCTGGTGCGGATCAACAAGCGGATGACGTATCCGGCGGTGCAGCAGGTCCTTGAGGCCGAGGAAAGAGGGAGCCGGGAGTATCCGGAGGGCTATGACGAATTTGTTCCCATGCTGCGCCTGATGAACGAGACGGCGCTGATTCTCCGTGGGAAGCGTATGACGCGGGGGGCGGTGGATTTCGACTTCCCGGAGTGTAAGCTCACACTCGACGAGAAGGGCAGGCCGACCGATATCCGGCCGTATGAGCGAAATGCGGCGACTATGCTGATCGAGGATTTCATGCTGGCGGCCAACGAGACCGTGGCAGAGGATTATTACTGGCAGCAGGTCCCGTTCCTCTATCGGACGCACGATAAGCCGGATGAGGAGAAAATCAAACGGTTTGGGATCCTGATCAACAATTTCGGCTATTCACTGCATTTCCAAAACGGCGAACTGCATCCGAAGGAGATGCAGAAGCTGTTAGAGAAGGCATCCGGGTCTCCGGAGGAGGCGCTGCTTTCGAGGCTGGCGCTCCGCTCCATGAAGCAGGCCAGGTATACGACCACCTGCACCGGCCATTTCGGCCTTGCGGCGAACTACTATACACATTTTACCTCCCCGATCCGGCGATATCCCGACCTGCAGATCCACCGGATTATTAAGGAAAATCTGCACGGTGGGCTTGGAAAGAAGCGGCTTTCTCATTACGAGCGGATCCTGCCCGAGGTAGCCGTATCCGCGTCGGCCAGGGAGCGCTTGGCGGATGAGGCCGAACGGGAGACGGAGAAGGCCAAAAAGGTGCAGTATATGGAACGGCGCATCGGTGAGGAGTTTAGAGGCGTGATCTCCGGCGTGACGGGCCATGGCTTTTACGTGGAGCTGCCGAATACGGTGGAGGGCATGGTACGGCTTTCCGAGCTGCGTGACGATTATTATATTTTTAACGAGGAGCGCTACGAGCTGATCGGGGAACAGACCGGGAAGACGTACAAGCTCGGCCAGAGCCTCTGCGTACAGGTGGTTTCGGTGGACCGGCATTTAAAGACCATAGATTTCCTGCCGGTTCGTGACAGTTAGAAAAAGGGGAGTAATGGGAACGAATCATGGGAAAAAACAGTATCAAGCTGATTGCAAACAATAAAAAGGCATACTTCGACTATTTCATTGATGATAAATTTGAGTGTGGCATTGCGCTTGCGGGGACGGAGGTCAAATCCCTGCGCATGGGCAAGTGCAGCGTGAAGGAGGCCTTTGTAAGGATTGTCAACGACGAGGTCATGATCCTCGGTATGCACATCAGCCCCTATGAAAAGGGGAACATTTTCAATAAGGACCCGCTGCGGGAGAGAAAGCTTTTGATGCACCGCTATGAGATCAATAAGCTGAAGGGCAAGATCAAGGAAAAGGGCTATACGCTGGTACCTCTGCAGGTATATTTTAAAGGAAGCCTGGTCAAGGTGGAGATCGGGCTGGCCCGCGGCAAGAAGCTCTATGACAAACGGGCCGACATTGCCAAGAAGGACCAGAGGCGGGAGCTGGAGAAGGATTTTAAGGTGAAAAATTTGTATTAGATAACACCGGGAACAGGAGCCGGCCGGCTTTTGTTCCCGGTGTTTGCCAAAGCTGTAAAAAGCAGGGGTTAGTTCAGGAACAGCTGCACCCAGTAATCAACGCCGGAGGCGTTTTTATAGTGGGCGACGCCGATCTGTGTGAAGTCTGCATTCAGGATATTGGCGCGGTGGCCTGAGCTATTCATCCAGGCATTCATGACCTCGGAGGCGCTTCTCTGCCCATAGGCGATATTTTCTCCACTGGTGCGGTAGGTAAGGCCCGCGTCGGTGAGAGCCGTGGAAAAGCTTCTGCCATCCGGCCTTGTGTGCGAGAACGAGCGCTCCGTCTCCTGTGCGCGGACCATAGCAGCGCCGGCGGCGGTGGTGTTGATGGAAAGCGGTGAGAGGCCGGCTTTTTCACGCTCCTGGTTTACAAGCAGTACGACCTGGTTGGCGTATGTATCCTGGGAACCGTCTGTGGGCGGAGTATCCGGTTTGATCGGAGCGTCCGGGATTGTGGGGATATCGGGGGCCGGGATCACCGGGACGTCAGGGGTCGGGATACCCGGAAGCGTTGGAACCTCGGGAGCGGGGATGATCGGAAGCGTCGGAATCCCGGAGGGGGTATCGTCCGGCGTCAGAGGCGTATCATCCGGGCAGATGACGCCGGGAAGTTGCGGACAGGGAGAGATCACTGGCGTGAGGCAGTCCGAGAAGCCGGGAATCAGGTCTGACAGGCCCGGAGTCTGGCAGCCGCCGTTTGGCATGACAGTGACCGTGGGACAATTGCCTCCGTTCGGGAGGACGGAAAACGAGGGGCTGCCGCCGGACAGCAGGGTATTAGTTGTGGGGCATCCGCTCGACGGGAGAGTCGGGCAGGGCTGGTTCTGACCATTATTAAAAAGGGCAGAGATGCCGGGCATCTGCCCGCAGTCTGAAAATCCGAAGGCCGCGAAGGTCGGTGTGGGGGAAGCGGCAAAAAAGCCGACAACGGTGGCTGTCATAATGGCAAATATACCTGTTTTTCTCATGTAAATTCCTCCTGGTTTTACTAAAATATTACAAAAATGTTACAAGAACATCATAGCATAAAATTCCTGGAAGTGCGTTAGGGAAGGGCTGGCAGGTGTGGCAGAGTTATCCAGCCGTGTATAAAACGGCGCCGTTTGTATATATTATGGACGAGGTGATGAAAATGGCGGAGATTTCCCCGGCAGTCAGGGAGAAGTTTGACACACTGTCAGCCGATCTGCGGAGCGTGATTCTGGAGCGTGGAGAGGATCTTCACACGATCCATGATCTGATTCGCGTCCTGGGCGATATCGTCAAGGAGGAAGGGCAGTAGGCGGCAGCTTCTGGAATGGCTTACAGAAATAAGACAGAGAAAAAATCCATCGCGGACACATACTTACCGTAGGGGCAATTCGCTTAAAAAATTGAATTGCTGTCTGAAATCAATACGGAAGGAGTGTTTGCGATGGATTTTTGTACCTGTAAGAATACGGCGCCGGCACCGCCTGCGTTAGGCATGGCGGCAGTTCCTGTGCAGGAGTGGGAGACGCCCTGTGATCCGGCCCGGTCGTTAAAACAGGGAACGGTGTTTTCCGGCCTTGTCCTGCCGTTTTTTGCAATGGAGGAGAAGTTGGGAGGTGAACACCGTGGCTGATCGAATGCAGATGTTAAGGCAGATCACAGAAGTCAGCTTTATGGTGGACGATCTGCGCCTCTATCTCGATACGCATCCGACGGAAAAGAAAGCGTTAGACGCGTTTGGCACGGCGATGAAGCAGAGAAAGCAGCTTTTAAAGGATTATGCGGCGGAATTTGAGCCTCTGACGGCGGACTGCGTCTGCCCGGAGACGAACAACCGGACCGATTTTTGTACGCGGTATCCGGGGCAGGCACATTTTGCCTGGGCAGACGGCCCTGCACCGTGGGAAGGAGGGGCAAACTAATGTGGATTTACGAAAAAAGACTTCAATTCCCCGTTCAGATCAAAAAGACATGCCCAAAGACGGCTTCGTTAATCATTAGTCAGTACGGAGGGCCGGACGGTGAACTGTCTGCCTCCATGCGGTATCTGGCGCAGCGTTATTCCATGCCCTGTAAGGAGGTCGGAGGCCTTTTGACCGACATCGGAACCGAGGAGCTGGGGCATATGGAGATCATCTGTGCGATCGTATACCAGCTTACGAAAAATCTGACGCCGGAACAGGCGAAGACGGCGGGCTTTGATGCGTATTATATCGACCACACGGCGGGGCTGTGGCCGGCGGCTGCGGCTGGGCTTCCGTTCAATGCCTGCGAGTTCCAGAGCAAGGGCGACGCATTTGCGGACCTGTTCGAGGACCTGGCGGCGGAGCAGAAGGCAAGGACCGTGTATGAGAACCTGATCCGTGTAATCGACGACCCGGATGTCTTAGAGCCGCTTCGGTTCCTGCGTGCGAGAGAGGTCGTCCACTTCCAGCGGTTTGGCGAGGCGCTGGAGAAGACAAAGGAGATCATGGACTCGAAGAATTTTTACTATTTCAATCCGGAGTTTGATAAACAGTTTGTGAAGAAATGAAACAAAAAGGCGCCCTATGCAGCAGACGGCATAGGGCGCCTTTTTAAGCGCCATCGAGGAGGCCGTGTCGCTCTTTACAGTTTGGAAGAAGGATGGTAGAATGTAGGGCAGGAGCGATAGGTTTAGAGTAACAGTTCAGATAGGTCTGCGCACCCGCTGCGCTGACCGTACGAAAACGTAGAAAAGCGAGCAAAAATCCATTGCCGCAGGCAATTCAGGATGGATTTTTGCTTGTAACAGGGAAGGTATCCGAGCTGTTACGGTTTAGGGTCTATAATTGTCTGCGGCGGCAGGGGCAGAGGGCCGTTTCGGGCGCGGAGGATAAAAGGATGATTTTTGTATGCCAAAACAGAGACTGCAGCGCGGTCACGGAGGGAGAGCAGGAGACGTATGTATGCCCAAACTGCGGACGCAGCATGCGCGTGACCGCAGAGGAGGAACTGAGCGGAAGCCAGTGGAGCGAGCTTGGGATCTTTTGGAGGCAGCCGCATACCGAGGAGAGTGATCTGCGGGCCGTGGAGTGCTTTCGGAATGCGATAAAAAAGGGCGACGCCTGTGGGATGAGCAACCTGGGGATCTGCGCGGAACACGGAATCGGGATAGAGATGGACAAACGGCGGGCCTTCTGGCTGTATACACAGGCGGCGGAATTTGGCTTTGCGCCGGCGTTTTACCATCTGGGAAACTGCTATGAGCGCGGAATCGGGACGCAGGAAGACCAGGACCAGGCGTTTGCGCAGTATCTGAAGGCCGCCGAGGCGGGCTACGCCCAGGCGAATATCGCGGTCGGCTCGTTTTATGAGTGCGGGGTCGGCAGAGAGGTGGATATGGAGGAGGCCTTTCAGTGGTACCGCTATGCGGCCATGGAGGGAGAACCGTACGGCTGTCTGTATCTGGGCATCTGCTACCGCTACGGGAAAGGGGTCGCAGAAAATCCGGAGGCTGCCTTTGCCTGGTATAAAAAGGCCGCAGAGCTGGGGCTCGCGGAGGGCATGCGCAGGATGGGCGTCTGCGTGGAGCTCGGATACGGCACGGAGGCCAATTTAGAGGAGGCAGCCAGGCTGTACCGGATGGCGGCAGACGGCGGCGATGCGATCGGCATGTCCAATCTTTCCGTCTGTTATGCAAAGGGCCGCGGCGTCGAACAGGATTACGAGAAGGCAGTGGAATGTGCGAAAAAGGCCGCCGAGTGGGGGAATCCGGATGGCTGGTTCCATCTGGGCTTTTATTATCAATACGGAATGGGCGTGCCAAAGAGCAGGGATGAGGCGATCCATCACTATGAAAAGGGGGCCTCGATGGGGGACGTCTCCTGCCAGTACAATCTGGCGTGGATGTATGACCAGCCTGAGTACGAGGAGGCAAAAAAAGCAATCCACTGGTATGAAAAGGCCATGGAGCGTGGTCATATCAACGCCGGTGTCAATCTGGGACTGATCTATGAGCTCGGGAAGGGCGTCCCGATTGATTATGCAAAGGCGATCCGGTGTTATGAATGGGCGGCAGAGAAAGGCGGGGCGGCCGGGTTCCAGAAGCTTGGCTACATCTATGACGGCGGCTTTGGCGTCCAGGTCGATAAGAAAAGGGCGGCAGAGCTGTTCCTGGAGGGCGCGAAACGCGGCGATACGCACAGCATGAACATGACGGCCTGGTATTACGAGCATGGGGTCACATACAAAAAAGATTATAATAAAGTCTTTTACTGGTACGGGAGAGCTGCAGCGTTAGGAGACGCATACGCGAAGGTCCATATTGGGGAATGCTACCTGAAGGGGCACGGTGTCGAAAGGGATATCCAAAAGGGGCTCGAGCTTGTGCAGGAGGGTGCCAAGGGAGGCAGTACGTTTGCGATGTTTCTCCTGGGGGAGTGCTACGAGAAGGGCGTCGGCGTTGCCCCGGATTTTGACCGGGCGCTGACTCTCTATCAGCAGGCGGCGGATAAAAACGACGAGGAGGCTCTTTACCGGATGGCTCTCCTGTACCGCGAGGGCCGCGGCGTCGAGCAGGATATACAGAAGGCCGGAGAATGCTGCAGGCGGGTCAATGAAAGGCTCGAGTACAGCCCTTCCTGCGTATTCGAGGGCGAATGGAAGGAACAGGTGCTTAAGCTTTTAAAGGAGCTGCGGGGAGAAGGCTGACGGAGGGAGGACGCGATGGATACGGTTCCGGCCAGGACGATTATCACGAAAAACAGAGACAGCTCATGGTTTGGCTGCGACTACAATATGAACCTGTACCGCGGCTGTCCGCATGGCTGTATCTACTGCGACAGCCGGAGTGCGTGCTACCACGTGGAGAACTTTGACCATGTACGCGTGAAGGAGAACGCGCTCCTGCTGGTGCGTGACGAGCTGCGAAGGAAGGGGAAGACGGGCGTGATCGGAAGCGGGGCTATGTGCGACTCGTACAATCCGTTTGAGCAGACGGAGCTTGTGACGCGCCATGCGCTGGAGCTGATTGACGCCTTTGGCTTCGGGATCTCGATGCTGACGAAAAGTGACCGGATCGTGCGGGATGCAGACATGTATCAGAGCATTGCAGAGCATTCTCCCGTGCTCTGTATGGAGACCGTCACGACGGCAGATGACGATTTGGCGGCGAAGCTGGAGCCGGGCGCTCCGTCCCCCACAAGGCGGTTTGCAGCCTTAAAACGGCTTGCGGACGCCGGTGTCTGCACGGGCGTGGTCATGACGCCGCTTCTGCCGTTTATAGAGGACAACGAGGAAAACATACGCGGGATCATCGAGAAAACCGCAGAATCCGGCGCGCGGTTTTTGTACGGCATCATGGGAGTGACGGTGCGCGACGGGCAGCGGGAGTATTTTTATGACGGCCTGGAGCGGGCGTTTCCCGGCCAGGGGCTTGCCGCGCGCTATGCAAAGACCTACGGAAACCGGTACTACTGCGCAAGCAGGCGGGCGGCCTCTTTGTGGGAATTTTTTACCCGGGAATGTGAGCGGGCCGGGCTCTTATGGGACATGCCGGATATCATTCATGCATATAAAAAGAATTATCTCTATACACAGCTTTCGTTTCCGTTTTAGAGAAGGGGGGGCGCCAGGGAGCTCCTGTATGGGAGGCCAATATTTTATAAGAAAGGAAGGATAGGCGAAATGACAGGAGAAATCGCGATCAAAAAGCTTCAGGAGGAGCAGGCGAAGCTAAGGGAGCTCAGCCAAAGGATATGGTCCGAGCCGGAGGTTGGCTACCTGGAGCAGAGTGCGAGCAGATGGACGGCCGAGCTTTTGCGGGAGGCCGGATTTACGGTGGAGCTCGGCGCATTCGGCATGCCGACGGCGATCCGGGCCACATATGGAAGCGGCCATCCGGTGATCGGCCTGTTGGGCGAGTACGACGCGCTGCCCGGCATGAGCCAAAAGGCTACCACGGTCAAGGAGGCGGAGAGGGAGGGCGCGCCGGGCCAGGGCTGCGGCCACAACCTTTTGGGCGTGGCACATGTGGGCGCGGCGATCGGCATGAAGGAGGAGATGGAGAAGCGCGGGCTTGCAGGCACGGTCGTCTATTATGGCTGCCCGGGCGAGGAGCTTCTCACTGGTAAGACCTTCATGGCAAGGAACGGGGCGTTTGCGGACCTGGACGCGGCGTTTGCCTACCATCCCGGCAAGATCAATGCGGCAAACAGCGGGACCATGACGGGCTTAAATTCCGCCAAATTCCATTTTAAGGGCTGCACCGCCCACGCAGGCGGGGACCCGCACAACGGCCGTTCGGCGTTAGACGCGGTCGAGCTGATGAACGTCGGCGCGAATTATCTGCGCGAGCACGTGACAAGCGACGTGCGCATCCATTATACGATCCTGGATGGCGGTACGGCGCCCAATATCGTTCCCGATAAGGCGTGTGTCTGGTATTATGTCCGTGCGATGTCCAGAGAGACGGTCGAGAGCACGTATGAGCGCCTGGTGAAGGTCGCAAAGGGGGCGGCTATGATGACCGAGACCGAGGTGGAGATCGAATTCTTAGGCGGCTGCTATAATACGATGCCGAATCTCGTCCTGTCCGAGCTTTTGACCGAGACGATGAAGAAACATCCCATGAGGGCCTGGACCGGGGAGGAGAAGGCGTTTGCCCACGCGTTAAATGTACAGAGCGGCCCGCAGTGGGCGGCCATGTGCAGAGCGTGTGGCGTTCCCGAGGGGACGGACCTGTTCGAAGGGGAGCCCTTTATGGATAGCAGGGACGGCTATGGCTCCACGGATGTGGGAGACGTGCAGCACATTTGCCCGACGGCGACCTTCAACACGGTCTCGTCCAACATGGGTGCACCCGGACACAGCTGGCATATCACCTCCTGCTCCGGTATGAGCATCGGTGAAAACGGGATGCTCTATGCGGCCGAGATCATGGCTGCTGCGGGGATTAAGCTCATGGAGGACCCGTCAATCATAGAGAGGGCGAAGGAGGAATTTGCGGGCAGAATGGCAGGAAGGGCATACAAGTGCCCGATGCCTGCGGATGTCCCGGTTCCGTATAGCAACAGGTAGGGGACGTACACATGCAGGCCCCGGATTTCGGCAAGGTCTGCCAAAAGACCGGGGCCCGCGTCTGCAAAGAAACCTGTATCTAACGTTGTGTACAAAAGACAACGATTTGCGTCGGCGCGGTCTGGGCGGGGATGCTGCGGGTCGTTGGTCCGTAGACGACGAGAAGGAGCTTTCCGGCCAGATCGCCGTTAAAGAGCTGCCCGTTCGGGAGCGTCACCATGGTGCGTCCGGACATGTTTAAAATAAGAGAGTTGTCGGAGCTGGTGAGCATTGCATTAAAGACGTCAAACGCGGCGTTTAAGCCGTGCGGCGTATAGGCGGCCGCCACGACGGTATACTGGGGCGGATAGATGAGCGGCACCGGCGCCTGAGTGTTGTAAAAGAAGGTGGCCCGGTCACCGACCTGGAGCTGCCTGTTGTTTAATACATAAGTACTTCCGCTGATCATCAGATTGACGATACCGCCGGGGGCGCCCTCGGTTTGTACAGTCAGATTCAAAATGCAGCCGGACTGCGGATTCATGGTGGAGATGTTCGTGATCACGCCCACGATCGGAGTGTAGTATGCCATGGAATACCTCTGAAAAATATGTTATTGTAGTATATGCAGGGTTTTCTTTTTTGGAACTTTCTGATATACTTTTTTTGTGTTTTAGAGCTGCGGCAGCGCGGAGCAACGAATAGAAAGGTTGAAAACAGATGAATTTTTATATTCCAGATGGCTATGAACCGAAGATTGACCTGCGGGAGACACAGATCGCGATCAAGATCGTCAAGGATTTCTTCCAGAAGGAGCTGACGAAGCAGCTCCATCTGACCCGGGTCTCCGCGCCGCTTATCGTGACGCCGGAGTCGGGCTTAAACGATAACTTAAATGGAGTGGAGCGCCCGGTGGCGTTTGACATCCGGGAGGGGAACAGGCCGGCGGAGGTGATTCATTCGCTCGCAAAATGGAAGCGATACGCATTGAAGCAGTACGGTTTTCAGCCCGGTGAGGGGCTTTACACGGACATGAACGCGATCCGCAGGGACGAGGAGACGGACAATATCCATTCCATTTACGTGGACCAATGGGACTGGGAGATGGTCATCGAGAAGAAGGACAGAACCAGAGAGACGCTGGAGACGACGGTGCGCGCGGTCTATAAGACGCTTAAGATCACAGAGGATTATATGGCCTATGAGTACGAATACATTGGGCACGTACTCCCGGACCATATCGAATTTATGACATCGCAGGAGCTCGAGGACATGTATCCGTCGCTCACGCCGAAGGAGCGGGAGTATAAGGCGGCGCGTCTTCACGGGGCGGTTTTTATCGAACAGATCGGAAAAACATTGAGATCAGGAGAGCGGCATGACGGGCGTGCGCCGGACTATGACGACTGGGAATTGAACGGCGATATCATCGTATACTATCCGGTACTGGACATCGCGCTGGAGTTAAGCTCGATGGGGGTCCGCGTGGACGAGGAGTCGTTAAAAAGGCAGCTTTTGTCTTCCGGGTGCACGGAACGGGAGAAGCTTGCATTCCAGCGGGCGCTGCTTTCGGGGGAGCTTCCGTATACGATCGGGGGCGGCATCGGGCAGTCGAGAATCTGCATGTTTTTCCTGCGGAAAGCGCATATCGGTGAAATCCAGGCGTCCATTTGGCCGGATGAGACCATAAAGGCGGCACGGGCGGCCGGTGTACCGTTATTGTAGACGGGAACAAAAAACAGGGCGGCGCCCGAAAAGGCGCATGGCCGTACAGGGCGGAGGATTCCGCAGAAAGGGTACAGGGAAAGAAAGATGGCAAATGAACGCTTGCAGGGGCTTCGGAGGCTGATGGAGGAAAACGGGATCGACATTTATTATGTCCCGTCCTCCGATTTCCATGATTCGGAATATCCGGATCGGTTTTTCGGATGCAGACGATTTTTATCGGGCTTTACGGGCTCGGCCGGGACGGTGGTGGTCACAAGGGATTTTGCGGGCCTTTGGACGGATGGACGGTATTTTGTCCAGGCAAAAAAGGAGCTTTCGGGGCAGGAGATCCGACTGATGAAAATGGGCGCAGAGGACGTGCCGACGATCGAGGAGTTTATTGAGACGCATATACCGGAGAACGGCGTGCTGGGCTTTGACGGGCGCGTGGTAAATGCGGCGGCCGGCCGGCGGTTTGAACGGCTCCTTGAAAAGAAGCAGGCGACCCTTTCCGTCGGGCTCGATCTGGTCGGAACGCTTTGGCTGGACCGCCCGGTCCTTGAACCCCCTAGGCTCTGGCTCTTAGAGGAGCACATCGCCGGGGAAAGCTTAATGAGCAAAGCCAAACGGCTTCGTATGGCCATGCAGAAGACGGGGGCGACTGCCCATATCCTGACGAGCCTGGACGATGTCGCATGGCTGTTCAATATAAGAAAAGAGGCGGATGCGGCCGGGAATCTTCTTCCGCCCGCTTATGCACTGATCACGGAGGAGTCACTTCGCATTTTTATCGACAGCCGTGCGGTTTCGGAGGAGATTTTTGCGTACTTTGCAAAAAACGGCGTCCGTGTCGAGGCTTATGAGGCCGTATATGAGGCGGTAAAGGGGCTTCGTTCTGAGCGGATCTTACTCGAACCGGAGAAGGTAAATTTTGCGCTTCAAAGAGGAATTGACGCCTCCAACACGATCGTTGAACAGAGAAACCCGACCTCCGAAATGAAAGCGGTGAAGAATCCGGTGGAGCAGGAGAACATGCGGCGGGCGCATGTGAAGGACGGGGTGGCACTCTGGCGCTTCATCTGTTGGCTGAAGGAGCAGGAAGACCCGATTACGGAGGCGGAGGCCGCCGTACGCCTGGAAGAATTCCGAAAGGAGCAGGAGGGGTATCTCTGCCCGAGCTTCGGGACAATCTCGGCCTATGGAGCAAACGCGGCCATGTGCCATTATCATGCGAAAAAGGGACAGGACGCGAAGATCGGCAGAGAGGGCTTCTATCTCGTGGATTCCGGCGGACAGTACCTGGAGGGCACGACCGACGTGACGCGAACGATCGCCATGGGTCCGCTGTCCGAAGAAATGCGGCTTCATTACACGTTGGTCCTGATGGGGCATCTGCGCCTTTCAGCCGCAAGGTTTTTATATGGCTGCCCGGGGCAGAATCTGGATATTCTGGCCAGATCGGCGCTCTGGAAGTATGGACTCGACTTTAACCACGGTACGGGCCACGGCGTCGGTTTCCTCTCCAATGTCCACGAGCGGCCCAATAACATTCGGTGGAAGCAGCCTCAGGGAGGGGTGCCCTCCTGTGTGCTCGAGGAGGGGATGATCACCTCAAACGAGCCGGGGCTTTATATAGAAGGAAGCCATGGCATCCGCATCGAAACCCTTTTGCTGTGTAAAAAGGCAAAAAAGAACGAATACGGGCAGTTTATGGAGTTTGAAACGTTGACCTTTGTCCCGATCGACACGGAGGCGATTGACAGTTCGGTCATGGAGCCGTCGGATATAGAGCTTTTAAACGCATACCATAAAGAGGTGTATGAGAAGCTGTCGCCGTATCTTGCCGGACGCGAGCTGGAAAAGCTTTTCGAGGCGACGAGGCCAATCGGCTTATGAGAATTTTTACGTCATAAGTATGTACAAGGAGGAGGAAAAGCGGCATGGCATACGCTGCGAAGGAGATTTTAGTCACGATTCCCGTTGCGGAGAGGCATAAGGAATATCTGGAGGAGAGGGCGGCCGCAGGCATGGACAACTGCTGCTTCCGCTATGTAGATGCAGACAGGCTGACAGAGGAGGATGTGAAGCGGGCCAATGCGATCATCGGCAACGTTCCTCCGGCGTTTTTAAAGGCGGCGTCCAAGCTGGAGTGGCTGCAGCTCAACTCGGCCGGCGCGGATCTGTATACAAGGCCCGGCGTACTGCCGGAAAAGACCGTGCTCACGAATGCGACCGGCGCGTACGGGCTTGCGGTCTCGGAGCATATGCTGGCGCTTTTGTTTGACCTGATCCGGCGCTTCAACCAGTACCACAGAAACCAGGCGGAACATGTGTGGCAGGCGATGGGGAGTATCATTTCCGTCGAGGGCTCGACGGTCCTTGTATTGGGCCTCGGAGACATCGGAGGGGATTTTGCAAGAAAGGTGAAGGCGCTGGGGGCGTACACGATCGGCGTGCGCAGGACGAATCGCACAAAGCCGGACTATCTGGATGAGCAGGGGACACTGGAGGATCTGGATGAGTATCTGCCGCGCGCGGATATCGTCGCCATGGTGCTGCCCGGCGGGGAGGCCACAAGGCATCTGATGGATGAGAGGCGGCTTTGTCTCATGAAAAAGGGCGCGTACCTCATCAACGCAGGCCGGGGGAACGCCATCGACGAGGCTGCATTGGCTGCGCTCCTAAAGGAGGGCCATCTGGGCGGCTGCGGCCTTGATGTGACGGAGACGGAGCCGCTTCCTGCGGACAGCCCGCTTTGGGAGTTAAAGAATTTCGTGCTGACGCCGCACGTAGCCGGGAACTTTCATCTCCCGGAGACCTTCGAGCGGATCGTGCGGATCGCGGGGGATAATCTGGAAGCATGGACGAAAAGGAAGAAGCTTAGAAACGTCGTGGATTTTGAGACGGGATATCGAAAATAAAAAAGGAAGGGGATTAGCCTAAATATGATAAGGCTCCCCTTCCAGTTTCTTTTTGCGGGCGGTCTCCGGCGCATAGACGATCGGATAAATGGCCGCCGCCATCAGAAGCGAACCGGCCCCGTCGATCACGGAGTGCTGCTTTAAAAATACGGTGGCCAGGCAGATCGAGACCGCGAGCAGTGCGGAGGCCGCAAGCAGCGGACGGTTCTCCTTCAGGCGTTTGCTCTTGCAGAGTGCGATATGCACGCAGAGCGTATTGTATACATGGATACTCGGGAAGACGTTGATGCAGGGATCAATGCTCCAGAGCCTTGCTACGATCCAGGTGAAAATGTTTTTATCTGGATCGATTGCGGGACGAAAATTGGTCCCGTTGGGGTACAGCGTACAGATTAAAAGGCTTATGGTCATTCCCGTAAAGAGGAAGGTGCACAGCCTGTAATAGTCGTCCTTGTCGATAAAGAAAAAATATACGATCGCGGCCGCTATATAGAGGAACCACAGAAGGTAGGGGACGATGAAGTATTCGCAGAACGGAATGAAATCATCGAGTGCGGCATGCATCACATGGTACGGCTTTCCGACGTTCTCCTGAAGTCTGAAGAACCAGGGAAGATAAATGAAGGTATAGGACATCAGCCAGATATGCCCGTATTTTTGAAGCAATCGTTTCATAACAGAAATCACTCCTTTTTCCCGGCCATTCCATTATTATTACCAACTGGAGCAGATTATATCACAAGAGATTGTCCGATTCAATATGCTTCATATAAATTTAATAAAAAGTCATATAAATGTCATATATGGAAGTGTGCGGAAGGGGGCCGCAGAGCCCGATGCAGCGAGGCGGACCGTAATGGTTATTCTTCTATAGCTTTACTCTTAAAAAATTGTGGAACGGTCATGCATTTTGGATGTTTCATTCCAAGGCTTAAAAGATCCTTATCCCCTGTGAGAATGATGTCTGCACCGGATATAATTGCTGTATTTAAGATTGGCTGGTCTTCTTTCGAAAAATCAAGGCTTTAAGTCTATACAGAGGGGGCAAAATATGGTATGATAAATTATTATTGTTCTAAGAATCGAATGGAGGAGATTGCGATGGCAGAGTATATGAATACGGCCGAGGAGGCGAAGGAGACTGTCTCGAAGCATTTTATTGAACAGGAGATCGACAAGGATCTTGCGCAGGGTGTATATGACCATGTACAGACCCGGTTCCCGCCGGAGCCGAACGGGTATCTTCATGTCGGACATGCCAAGTCGATTATCCTGAACTCCGGCTTGGCGAAGGAGTATGGCGGAAAGTTCAATCTCCGGTTTGATGATACAAACCCGGAGAAGGAGAAGATAGAATACGTACAGTCGATCATCGAGGATGTAAAATGGCTTGGTGCGGAGTTTGAGGACAGGCTGTTTTATGCGTCGGATTATTTCCAGACCATGTATGAGTGCGCGGTTCTTTTAATTAAGAAGGGAAAGGCGTTTGTCTGTGATTTAAGCGCCGAGGAAATCCGTGAGTATCGCGGCGATTTTAATACGCCCGGTAAAAACAGCCCCTACCGAGACCGCAGCGTCGAGGAGAATCTGGAGCTGTTTGAAAATATGAAAAAGGGTGTCTACAAGGACGGCGAAAAGGTGCTTCGTGCCAAGATCGACATGGCTTCCCCGAATATCAATATGCGGGACCCGGTCCTGTACCGTGTGGCCCATGCCTCCCACCACAATACGGGGGATGCGTGGTGCATTTATCCGATGTATGATTTTGCGCATCCAATCGAGGACGCGGTGGAGCATATCACGCATTCTATCTGTACGCTGGAGTTTGAGGATCACAGGCCGCTCTATGACTGGGTTGTGAAGGAATGTGAGTTTGAGAATCCGCCGAGGCAGATCGAGTTTGCAAAGCTGTATCTGACGAATGTGGTGACCGGAAAGCGGTATATTAAGAAGCTGGTCGAGGATGGGACCGTGGACGGCTGGGATGACCCGCGTCTCGTAACGATTGCGGCGCTCAGGCGGCGCGGCTATACGCCGGAATCCTTGCGCATGTTTGTAGATCTGGTCGGCGTGTCAAAGGCCAACAGCTCGGTCGATTATGCGATGCTGGAATACTGCATCCGTGAGGACCTGAAGCTAAAGAAGCCGAGAATGATGGCGGTCCTGGATCCGGTGAAGCTTGTGATCGACAACTGGCCCGCGGGCAAGACGGAGATGCTGCCGGTTCCGAATAACCTGGAAAACGAGTCGCTCGGGGAGCGTGTGGTGCCGTTTTCCGGAGAGCTTTATATTGAGCGTGAGGACTTCATGGCGGAGCCCCCGAAGAAATATTTCCGCCTGTTCCCGGGCAATGAGGTGCGTCTCATGAGCGCGTATTTCGTGAAATGTACGGGCTATGAAACGGATGCAGACGGCAGAGTGACCGTGGTACACTGCACGTATGACCCGGAGACAAAGAGCGGCTCGGGCTTTACCGCACGGAAGGTCAAGGGGACGATCCATTGGGTATCTGCGCCGACGGCCGGCCAGGTGGAGTGCCGCCTGTATGAGAATATCGTGGATGAGGAGAAGGGAAAGCTGAACGCAGACGGCTCTTTGAATCTGAATCCGAATTCCAAGAAGGTCGTGACGGCGTTTGTGGAGCCGGAGCTGATGAAGGCAAAGGTGTATGACAGCTTCCAGTTCGTGCGCAACGGCTTTTACTGTGTGGACTGCCGTGACAGTGTCAAGGGAAAACCGGTATATAACCGGATCGTGTCGCTAAAGAGTTCGTTTAAACTGACGAAATAACAAAGGAATAACGGGGATGCCCGCAGGAAGGTAAGCTGCGGACATCCCTTTTTGGCAGCAATGTGACGGCAGCAGAAGGAGGAGCAGGCATGGAACTGATGATTCCTTTGAATACGCAGGATGTAAGGCCGCTTTACGAGCAGATTTATCAATATATTAAGGATGAGATACGAAGCGGAAAGCTGCCGTCCGGAAAGAGGCTCCCCTCATCGCGGGAGCTGGCAAAAGGGCTGAAGGTCAGCCGGAGCACGACACAGCTCGCGTACGAGCAGCTTGTGTCAGAGGGGTATCTGGAGGCAAAGCCGAGGAAGGGCTATTTTACGGCCGAGCTAGACGGGATCCTGCCGCCGGTGCGGGGGGAGAGCCGTGTGCGGCAGCCGGTGCAGGACAGCAGAAGAAACGGAGCGCTTCACAGGCCGGCCGGCCGTTTTGCGGAGGCTTTGCAGAGTGCGGCAGCCGACCCGGGGGCGGTGGCACCAGGCAGTGGGCCGGCAAAGGCCGGAATCCGCATCGACTTCTCACCGCGTGGGATCGATCTGGACAGCTTTCCGTTTTCAACGTGGAGGAAAATCAGCCGCGCGGTCTTAAGAGAGGAGGAGCGGGAGCTGTTTTTAAAGGGCGACCCACAGGGGGATCTGCCGCTCAGGCTGGCCATCCGCGACTATCTTTACGCAGCGCGGGGCGTAAGCTGTGACGCCTCGCAGATCGTTGTGGGGGCGGGAAACGAATACCTTCTGATGCTGCTTTCGGGACTTCTTGGCCGGAATACGGGGATCGCGATGGAGAACCCCACATACAGGCAGGCATATCAGGTCTTTTCAGACATGGGACATGCGATTTACCCGGTGGAGATGGACGAGAGCGGCTTTATGACGGAGGAGCTTTTAAAGCTTTCGGATCGTGTGAACACTGTCTATGTGACGCCCTCCCACCAGTTCCCGATGGGGATCGTCATGCCGGTAAAGCGGAGGCAGGAGTTGCTCTCCTGGGCCGCCGGCCGGCCGGGCCGATTCCTGATTGAGGACGATTACGACAGTGAATTCCGATATAAGGGAAAGCCGATTCCCGCGCTGCAGGGGCTTGACGCCCGCGGTACGGTTGTCTACATGGGAACCTTTTCAAAGGCGATCGCCCCGGCTATCCGCGTCGGCTACCTGGTTCTGCCACCGGCGCTGCTTGCCGCCTACCAGAAGCAGGCCGGTTTTTATTCCTCGACGGTATCCCGGGTTGATCAGCGGATTCTGACACAATTCATTACAGGGGGGTATTTTGAGCGTCACTTAAATCGTATGCGGGAGATTTATAAGGGGAAGCACGACCTGCTGCTTGCGGCGTTAAAGCCTTTGGAGCCGTTTTTTACGATTGAGGGGGAGAATGCGGGATTGCATGTGCTTTTAACGTACAGAGGTGAAAAAAACGAGGAGGAGCTGGTGGAGGCGGCCGCGCGGGCGGGAGTGAAAATATACGGCCTTTCGGGCTTTTTCATCCACAAGGAGCACAGACGCTATCCGAAGACGGTGGTGTTGGGCTATGCAAGATTAAATGAAACGGAGATCCTTGAGGGAGCGGCACTGCTTTCGCAGGCGCTTGGCCGGGAATGCTGATGGGCCGGGCCAGGCGGCGCAGAGTCTGCCCCAACGGATCGCAGCCGCGGGGAGTGGCCCAACGCAATGTGGCCCCCCGTGCTGCGCCGGGCCGCTCCGGCGCGAGTGTGCGCCGAGCGCACACTGCTCAGATCACGCCAAACAGCCGGTCTTCAATCAGGCGGATGCCATGGTAAAACATCTCGCAGACCGGGGTAGCAACACCGAGCTCCTTCCCGAGCCGGACGGCGGTCCCGGCGAACATGTCCACCTCAGTACGTTTGCCGGCTTCCAGATCTTGGAGCGTGGATGGCTTGTTGGCATAGGGGATGCGCGGGATGGCATGCTCCTGCCGTGCGATGTCCGCCTCCCCGAGCCCGATCCCCATCGCGTTTGCGATGCGGATGATCTCTTGCATGGCCGCGTGGCGGAAATAATTGGCGTCGTCGCTTTTCTGGAATGCGCCGAAGGGGACGCCGAAGGCGGCGCAGGTCATGTTTTCGCCCACGTTGCACATGAATTTAAACCAGATCCCGTGGAGCATGTCCGGGTCGATGCGGTATCCGATTCCGCAGAGATCAAACAGCTCCTTGACGGCCTGTACTTTCTCGGAGAGACGGTCCGGATCGTTTTTGATATCGCCGAAATGGACCGTGCCGTTATCGGGATTGAATTCCGTCTTTCCCTCCTTCATGACGACGCTGATGCGCATGTAGGAGTAGAGCATGTGTTCCATCCCGTAGACTGCGCCGACCTGTTTTTCGCTCTCGACGCCGTTTAAGACGGAAAGGATGATCGTATCGGGGCCGACCTGGTTTTTGATATCCTTGATGGCCTGGGGGAGGTCGTAGCCCTTGACCGCAATGATGACGAGATCGGCGGGGCAGCCCGAAGCGGATGGAGTAAGGATCGGGAACCGGTAGTTGACGCCGTTTACCGTGACGCCGCGTTTTTCCAGACGTTCCTTTCTGGCGCCCTCCGCCAGGATGCGGAAGTTTGCGCCAAGCTTTTCGGAGAGGCGCGGCGCAAAAAACACGCCCATCGCGCCAAGGCCGATCAGGGTAACGGTTTCGATTTTTTTCATAATGAAGGTTTCTCCTTTCGTAAAAGGCCGGGACTGCCGGCATTTCCTTGATTGTAGCATGGGGGAGGGGAGAATACAAGTTATACTTTATAGCGAGAGGATACCCCGTATGGATTGTGAAAAACCATTTGTTGGAGTAAATGGCTTAAGAGGAATTTTCTGCCTGGGCATTGTTATTTATCATATTAATCAATCATTTGAATCCGCTTTCTCCGGCTGTTTGGCCCCCATATACAAATATGGAGGGTATTTTGGAAATTATATATTTTTTATGTGCAGCGGACTGCTTATCGCCTGCCATTATAAAAGAAGAATCATGCAAGAAAGCCGCGGCTTTTGCTCCTTTATGGCGGGACGGATTCTAAAGCTATATCCGATATACTTTTGGTCAAATCTTTTTGTTATGTTCTTAGGCAGCGGCAATCGGACGATAAAAAGAACGGTCGGTACTTTTTCAATGACGGCAAACGGCTGGTTTAATGGGGAAAGTATGCCCTATAATTATCCGACCTGGTTTATATGTGTACTGATATTGTGCTATCTGGTATATTATCTTGTGAGTGCGGCTTCCAGGCGACATCCCAATCTGTACCTGCCGTTATGTGCCATATGCATGATCTGGGGAATGATTTTGGAGAAAAAGGCCTGGGAAATCCCTTTTCAGTATCGGACCTGTGGGGAGGGATATATGAATTTTTTCCTGGGTGTACTTCTTGCAGAGCTCCTGATGAAGGAGAGAGCCAGAAAAGGGATGCTGTTAACGGTTAACGGCATGATTGTCTGTTTGGCTGTCGCTGCCGCATGTCGGTTTGGGCTTGAGAAAATACCGGGTGATATGCGGTGGGGAATATCCATTCTATGCGCAGGCTTGATTTGCATGGCGGTATATGGAAAATGGACGGTTAAAATACTCGCATGCCCGGTTCTGCAAAGAATCGGGGCGCACAGCAGATCCATTTATTTTTGGCATGTTCCTGCAGTGCAGGTGTTTTTTCGGATTGAGGAAAAGTCGGGATTACCGGCAGCAGACCCGCGGCTGAAATTTGTCTTGTACTTCCTCCTGCTGGGCCTGTTTGCAGCGGCATCGGATCACTTCTTTGGAAAAAAATCTTCGCAGGAGACTTCGATTTGCTGAAATCGGTTTTTATAGCAAAGGTACAAAATTGACGCAAATTAGTACAGATTTAACGCGGCCATAAAAAATATATTGACAAATGTAGTCAGGTTTCATAGAATAGAATCAATCTCTATAAAAGGATACCCAAAGATTACAGAGACAGAAGATGGAAGCAGTGAGGTAAGGATATGGCAGAAAGGGCAGAATTTATCCGATTCGATCATCGGCAAGACAGTAGAATCTCCCGGAATATACGGGGGGGGGGTGGTATACAGGCACCATGTTTTTCTGTTAGGCTGAAAGAGGGTTCCTGCTTTATACGGTAGCTTTGAAATCTTCGTGAAAAAGCTGACGAAATATCATATGAATGACAAGATCCGCTACCATGTATCTCGTATGGCATAAAATTTTGGCTGTTGTGGGTACAATGGGGGCGGCTTATTTTGCTATAGAAAAGCCGAAGATCGGTGGTAACCTAGGCTAGTACCTGAGGAAGGTATTGGGTTGGATGCACAGGTTAGCGCCGGCCGCTGGCCGTTCTAACGCATGGCTAGCTTCCCTCTCATAGAAAATTTTTTCTATTTATATTCGATGGCCTTTGATATGGGGGAGCGTGCCGATCCAATGTGTTATGAACGAAAACAGAAGGCGTTATGAAACGTTTTAAAATAACCGTTGCCGGCGCGGGCTATGTAGGTCTTGTAGCGGGCGTATGCTTTGCAAAAAAAGGACACGAGGCCACTTTGCTATCTGGCGAAGCAGAACGGCTGCTGCCTTAAGACGGTGAAAGCGGCCATAGAGGTAAATGAGGAACAGAAAACTAGGCTTTTTGCGAAAGCATCCAAGCGGGTGATTACGTTCAGCGGACTGACCGTGGTTATACTGGGACTAACCTTTAAACCAGAGACCGACGATGCGCGCGAGGCTCCCTCTCTGGAAAACGTACAGATGCTTTTAGAGGCAGGAACCAGAGTGCAGGCATTTGACCCGGTCGGGACCACGCTCTTTGAAAAATATTTTTCCGGAGGCAGAAGGAAAGGGGGAGGAGAATGACGGCAACACCGTTGATCAGTGTCATCATACCGGTCTATAACACCCAGCGGTTTTTGAGAGACTGTTTGGATTCGGTTTGTGCGCAAACGTATAAAAATCTGGAAATTTTTCTGATCGACGACGGCTCGACAGACGGAAGCGGCCGAATCTGTGATGACTATGCGGGTCGCGACAAACGGTTTCGGGCTATCCATCTGGCTGAAAACCATGGCGTTTCGCACGCGAGAAATATGGGGCTTAAGCAGGCAGGCGGGAGCCTGATCGGATTTGTAGATGCGGATGACTGGCTCGAAAAAAATCTGTTTGAGAGCCTGTACCGGAGTCTGACAGAGAATCAGGCGGACATCAGCTCCTGTGCGGTCAGACTGGTTCATCATCCACATACGAATACATGGCGGTATGGCGCTGGCCGCGTGGTATCCGGTGAGGCGGCTATTTCCCTGATGATGCGCAAACAATATTTTTGCCGGGGCGTATATGGAAAGTTATTTACTAGGTCTGTTCTGGGTAACTGCCGCTTTGCAGAAAATATCCACTGTGGGGAGGATGTTTTATTCTTATATAAAGTGTTTGGAAGGGCTTCACGCGTTATCTACACGCCCGAGCTGCTGTATCATTATATCTATCGGGATGCCAGCCTGTTTCATGGAACTTTTCATAAAGGGCAATATACGGAGCTGCTCGTATATGAGTTCCTTTACAGGGAGTTTTCCATCAATCACCGAGAGCTGCTTCCGGAAACCCAACAGATTCTTTTAGGGATTAATATGCGTCTGGCGTTTAAGGTAGCTGAGAGTAAAGATATGGGAAGGCGGCAGAAGTATGCCTGGCTGAGAAGATTTCACTCCAATATCCGGCGTTTCATGAGCAGGGAGGCATTGGCACTTTTTGAATATAAAAAAAACGTCGCGGAAGTCATTCTCTTATATGGAAGCGCAGAAATTTTCTGGGTTGTACTCGTCTTGTATAAAGGTGTAAAAAGGCTTTTATAGTAAATCAATATGCAGCCGCGCTGGGAAAGACAGCCATAAAAAGGAGATGAAATGCAAAAGAAAGGCTTGGTATCCTGTGTGACGCCTGTCTGGAACGGGGAGCAATATTTAGGGCAGATGTTGGATTCCCTGTTAAAGCAGACCTATCCGTCGATTGAGATGATCCTGGTGGATGACGGCTCGACGGATGGTACGCTTGGAGTGGCGGAGAGCTACAGGGACCATTTCACCGAACGGGGCTATGATTATAAGATTGTGTCGGTTCCGCACAAAAACGCATCTGCGGCAATCAACAGGGGGCTTATGCTGGCCGGCGGGGAGTATCTGATCTGGCCGGACAGTGACGATCTGTTAGAGCCGGATTCCGTCCGGCGGCGGGTGGAGTTTTTGGAGGCAAATCCCGGGTATTACTGTGTACGTTCCCTTATGTACTACTTTGATTCGTCCGGACAGATTGGGTCAACCGGGGAACAAATCGGAGATACGCAAAAGGAAGAACTGTTCTGGGACATTCTGGAAAGTACTACCTTTGTATGTTGTGGCTGCTACATGCTAAAGACAAGAGAATTCTTCTCGATTTATCCCCAAAGGCAGATCCCGGAATCCCCGGCCGGCCAGAATTTTCAAATGCTATTGCCTTATATGTACCGTTATCCATGCCCTACCATCCCCGATCCGTTATACGGCGTTCGGGTTCGCCCTGACAGCCATTCTAGGAGGCGGATGACACAGGCCGAGGAGGAGGAACGCCGCCGCTGCTTTGAAACGCTGATGGATGAAATCTGTGGAATCTGTGGAATGCGGCATTTTTATGAAAAAAGACGTGTCATGTTCTGGAAACTGCGGTATGAGCGCAAGCTTGCCCTGAAATATGGAGACAGATGGAGAGCACGGCGGGTGCGGGCGGCTATGCTGTTATATAGGGGAAATAGAAAGCTGGAAGCGCTGCACAAATTCGTAAATCGGATTGTAGAGAGAAAAATCGGAGAGTAGGTATGCTGTCGCTGTTATTCTATTTAATACGGATTTTAGAAAAGAAAGAAAAAAAGGCATTGCAAGTATATTGGGTGTTGAGCATGCTGACGCCGGTTGCTGATCTTGCCAGCATTTCCATACTGCTTCCCATCCTGAAGCGCCTTACCGACACAGGACATGCCTCCGAAGAACTGATCTTTGTAACTCTTGGAGTGGCTGCACTGGTTGCCTGCAAGGGAGGTTTGGAGCTTTATAGAAATCAGATTTCGAACGGCCTGGTGTATGATGGGGCGCAGCGGATGTCCGTGAAATTATATGAACTGCTTATGAGGGAAGATCTGCCGTCCCATAATGAGCGGGGAGCCATGCAGGCCGTTACGCTGCTTAGGACCGACAGTGTTGTCGGCATGCAGACGCTTGTCACAGCCGTAAGTCTTACAGGGTATGCGCTGACACTGGCCGGTTTTTCGGTTATGTTGATTGTGACAGCCGGCTGGCTGGGATTTTTTTGCTACTTTTGTTTCTTCCTTTGTATGGTCGGTACATATTTTTTTTACAAGAAAAATATGGATCAATACGGGAAAGAAAAGCGGAAGCAGGAAATCCGGGTGAATGCACAGATCACGATTACATACGGAGTGTTTAAAGAGCTTACGCTGAGCGAATCGAAACAGGTTGCGTTGGAGCAATATGAAACACGCAGCCGGAAATTTGCCGAAACAGAGGGAGAGTATCTGTTCAAGACAACGATCGCAGGCGTTATCCTGAATCATATGCTTCAGGCATCCCTGTTTTTCTTCCTGGCTCTTGGCATGGTCCTGGAGGTGAAGCTGACGGAGATTCTGGCAGAAATCATTGTGTCTGCAACGCTTTTGATTCGGATGCTTCCCATAGGGAGCGGGATTGTACGGGGGCTGCACCGGATTGAGTACGGAAGAAAATCCTGTCAATCCCTGCGCGATGCGATGAAGCAATGGAAAGAGATCAAAGAAAACGAAAAAAAGAGTGGGCAGATACGAAAAAAGACGATTACGCTTGGAGAGGGAGTCAGGATCCGGGATCTGACCTTCGCGTACAGGGAGAACGAAACGGTTTTTACGGCTGCTTCGATGGATCTGCCGGTGGGAAAGTCGATTGGAGTGATAGGGCCTTCCGGTTCGGGAAAAAGTACGCTTCTGGATCTGCTTCTGGGCCTGTTGCAGCCGCAAAAAGGGAGTATTTATTATGACGACTATGAGATTGTATCGAAAACGGACGCGCGGGGAGCCTGTGAGGGAAATCTCGGAGAGCTGGTCAGTTATATCCCGCAGACGATTTACCTGAACGGGGGGACAGTCCGGGAGAATGTAGCCTTTTTCGCGGAGGAAATCGAGGATGACAGAGTCCGGGAGGCGCTTGACGTGGCGCAGGTCCTGGAGGATGTGGAAAGGCTGCCGCAGGGGATTTACAGTCTACTTGGAGAACAGGGCTCCATTATATCAGGGGGGCAGAGGCAACGGATTGCCCTGGCGCGGGCTCTGTATAAAGAGTTTGAGCTGCTGCTTATGGATGAGGCGATGGCGGCTTTGGATACAGAGACGGAGACGGCGGTCATGGATGCGATACGGCATGTGAAGGGGAATAAGACGATTCTGCTTGTCACACATCACAAAAATCTGGCGGATTTATGCGATTTGCTTTATAAAATCGAGGATCAAAAGCTTGTACGGATCCGGTGAGCGGGGAGAAGTCATGATTTCTGTTATTATACCGGTTTACAATACAGAAGCCTATTTGGAAAAATGCCTCCGTTCTGTTTTGGAACAGACCTGTCAGGAGTTTGAGATTGTGGTGGTTGACGACGGCTCGACGGATTCTTCGCCGGAAATCTGCCGTGCGTTTGCAGCTCAGGATTCCAGAGTCCGTTTTTACAGGCAAAGCCACCAAGGAGTCTCGGCGGCCAGAAATATGGCTCTGGACAAGGCACAGGGAGATCCGGTCTTTTTCCTGGACAGCGACGATTATATCCATCCGTCGTGTCTGGAACGGCTGTATGGGCAGATGCTGCTCTGGAAAGTCAAAATGGCATTCTCCAGGCAAAACAGAACGGTTTCGGGAGAAAACTGCCGGATTACAAACGAATGGATTTTATATGACAGTCATAGCCTGGTCTGGATTTTTTCAAATCGAAATCACATTGTCGGAGGGATCGGGGGAAAGCTGCTTGCGAAAGACGTGCTGGGCACCTTGCGGTTTGAGGCGGACAGGGCATTAGGGGAGGATACGATCTTTTTGTACGAGCTGGTAAAAAACGGCCTCGATGCGGCGTATACGCCGGATCCTTTATACGTTTACAGGAGGCGGGAAGCCGGAAGCGCCCGGCTTCGGTCTTGCCGGAGGGGGCTACAGGAAGCCGGCCGTGTAATGAAATGGCTTGAGTCAGAGGAGCAGGCGTGTGGGCGGACGGAAAACGCCAGAGCGTGGGAAGGTGAATACATCCGGATCCTGCATCGCGCCATAGAGCATTTGCCAAAGGATGAGCTATATGCGATGCAGCAAGAGGTAGCAGAGGAACTGAAAAATCCGTATTTCCGAGCCCGCCCGCTGCGGACCCGGGCGTCCGTCTCTCTCGCATTTTTTTGTTATCCAGTATACCGATTCTTAAGAACCGTGTATCGTTTTTGTAATCTTGGGGGAAGGAAACAGACATGAAGCCATGGATCCAAAGAAGTCAATGCTGCGGTTGTGCGGCCTGCGCCGCCGTCTGTCCGTTTGGAGCGATACGGATGAAGACGGACTGGGAAGGTTTTCTCTATCCGAAGGTGAACAAAAGGAAATGCAGGGACTGCGGCCTGTGTGCAGAGGTCTGTCCGGTGAAGCACGAAAAACAGGCCAGGCCAGAGCCGGTATACATAGGAGCACAGGCAAAGTCCGACGCGCTCCGTTTTGGGAGCGCCTCCGGGGGCGTCTTTCCGATCTTGGCGGGGTATGTCCTGTCTCAAAACGGAGTGGTGTTTGGAGCCGCCATGGAGGAGGACGGAAGCGTGCGCCATCGGGAAATTACGAAGGCAGAAGAAATTCCGCTCCTGCAAAAGACAAAATATGTGCAAAGTGATGTAAGCAATTGTTATTTAAGAATAAAAGGGCATTTGGAAGCCGGGCGGCTGGTTCTGTTTACCGGTACGCCGTGCCAGTGCCAGGCAGTCAGACTGTATATGGGCGGGGAAAACGAGAAGCTTTTGCTCGCGGATCTGGTATGCTATGGCGTACCGTCCCCGGAAGTCTGGAAAAGGTACAGAAGGGAGCTGGAAAAACGCTACAAGGGCCCGATGACAAATTTTTGCTTCCGCGATAAAAGGAAAAAAGATAACGGACGTACCGTATCGGCCAGAGTCGGCGGCAGGGAATATGTTCGTTCCATGGAGAAGGATCGGTTCTGTCGGCTTTATTTTAAAAATTTCAGCATCCGTCCTTCGTGCTTTTCCTGTGAATTTTGTACGACAGACCGGGAGAGCGACCTGACGATGGGGGATTTCTGGGGGATTGAGAACGTGCGGCCGGAGTACGCGGATGGGATGGGGACCTCTCTGCTGATCCTGCGGGGCGAACGGGCAGCAAGGCTGTTCGAAGCGGTGAAGCAGAAATTTCGGTATTTTTGCTGTCAAAGGGAAGATATTTTACAGCCAAGGCTTTGCGGGCCGACTCCGCATCCGGGAAAAAGGAGAGTTCTCATGAAACTGAACCGGTTGCTTCCGTTGTATATAACGGAATGGCTGCTGAGGAGGAGGTAAGGGGCTGTGATTGGAATTCTGACCTTTTACTGGGCGGATGACTATGGGGCGCTTTTGCAGTGCTGCGCCTTGAAAGCGTATCTGGGCAGGTATCGGGAAACCGTGGTTATCCCATATTTTCCCAAACCGTTACGCAGGCGCTACCGGCTGCTTCGGACCGATCCAAACGCCAGGCTTTTACGTCGGGGATATGAGCTGGCGGGGAGGCTGATCCCCTGGCGTTTTTACAGACGATGGAAAAGGAAACGGAGTATGCGCCTGTTTCGCAGACGCTATCTGACGAGGGAACGGCGGATGCTGTCCTCCTCCAGGGAGATTGCCGCCTTTTCCGGAAAAATTGATACGTACGTGGCCGGGAGCGACCAGGTGTGGAATCCGGAGATTACGGAGGGACTCCAGGAGGGATACTTCTGTACATTCCGCCGTTTTCTGGGAAAAAACTGCCGCTATGTAAGCTATGCTGCCAGTATCGGGGCAGAGCGGCTGGAAGATAAATATCGCAAACCGCTCGCCAGGGGGTTAGCCTGCCTGGATGCGGTCTCTCTGCGTGAGCCGGCGTCGGCGCCGTATATTGAGACGTTGTATGCAAAAAAGCCGGCCGTCGTGCTGGATCCGGTATTTCTGATTGAGAAAAGGGGCTGGGAGGCTCTGATAAAACGGTGCAGATGGAAGAAACGTGGGTATATCGCCGTTTATGACACGGAATACCATGCGGAAATGGCGGGCTATCTGGAGGAGCTGGAGCGGAATACCGGCCTTGCGATCCTTGTGTTTTCGGAAAAGAGGGGTTACAGGTGGACAAACGATGCCCGGTATGTCTATGGCTGTGGCCCGCTGGAGTTTTTGGCGGCGATTCGTCACGCCGGGCGGATCGTAACCAATTCATTTCATGCGACAGCGTTTTCGATCCTTTTCGAAAAGCCGTTTGTTGTGTTTGCACACAGTTCAAGGAATGCCAGAATACAGGATCTTTTAAAGACGGTTTGTCTGGAAAAACGGCTGGTGCGCACAAGGGCGGATGCACGCGCCTGCATGGAGCAGGTGGTTGATTGGCCCATGGTACGGCAGGCCCTTGGGAAGGAGATCCTGCGTTCGAAGGCGTTTATTGAGAGGGAGATTATCCTAGATACAGCGGATTTATGAGAGACAGAGAAAGGAGTGGCTGGTCATGCGAAGCCATATCCCCTGCCGCCAGCGCTGACGCTTGACAAAGATAGATTTAATATGGTAGAGTGAGAATATTTAGGGATTTATAGATACCGAAAGCTGGATGTTAGGGGCGATCATACATATGAAATTGAAACGGGATTTTCCGGGTGTTTTCGATGTGGCGAAGGGAGTCCTGATATTGCTGATTATATTGGCGCATCAAAAGAGCGTCTTTCTTAGCGCTTTTCAGATTGATTCTCCGTTCTTGTCGGCAAAGAGTTTTGGAGGCAGCTATGACGCTGTCGTTATGGGATTGTTTTTCATGATGGCCGGATATACGTCACACATAGAAAAAGATCGGAAGGCGTATATCAAAAAAAGCGCCAGGGCGCTTCTCATTCCCTATTTTTTGACGATGGCCGCCCTTGTGGTACTGAAGATTTTTCAATATCTTTGTTTAGGAGGGCTGACGATCCAGGCTGTTAGCCCTTTCCTGGCAGGCTTTTTGTATGGAAACGGCATACCGGGAGTTAAACTGTTTGGAACATGGGAAGCGGAATCGGTGGGGGCCGCATGGTTCCTTCCCGCTTTGTTTTGGAGCGGAGTGATTCACCAGATGTTGCTGCGTATCCAAAAGCCTGTGACGCGGGAGGCTCTGATCTGGTGTTTGTCGGCTGCGGCCGCAGCCCTTCCGGATGCGCACACGATCCAGGTTCCCTGGTTTTTAATCCCGGGCTGTGTTGCCGTAGGGTTTCGGGAGGCCGGGCGTCTGCTGAAGGCGCATAAGGTTTTATATAAAGAGATCAACTGGCCTTTTGCGGCCGCGGCAGTGATTTTGACGATTATGCTGCATCATGTTTCTGACGTGAAATTCTGGTCAAACATTTGGCAGTTTTGGATGCTGGATTATTTGTCGGCCGTGGCGATTGGCACTGTGCTCTTGCAATGGTACATAAGATCGGGGCTGGCCGTGGCAGGATTTGCGGATGGATTGTCCTACATTGGCCGGTATTCCCTGTTTTTCTTCTGCCTGCACAATGTTGAAATGCTCTTGTTCCCCTGGTATAAGATTTATATGCATATTTTTGTACCGTCCCACATTCCGTGGGAGGCGGCGTTTTTGCTAATGTACATCGGCAGGATCCTATTTGCCGTGCTGGGCTGCCAGTTTATTATCTGGACAAGCGGCCGGTTAAGAGAATTAAGGAGGTCACGAGAATGAAAAGAGAGGCGGTTCAGGACAGAATACTGGAAATGCTGGAGCAGGTTACGGGCAATCCATATACTCTGGATCAGGATCTGATGGAGGATGGCAGCCTGTCATCCCTGGAACTGATGAATTTGATCGTCGGCGTGGAGCAGGAATTCCGGGTAAAGATTCCCAGCCGTAAGCTCCGATTTGTGGCGACAGCGGCTGATCTGGTGGATCTGATCTGTGAGAGGGGAGAATAGCATGAAAAAACATCTTATGCTCCACGAGGAATATCAAGGCTTGACTGTATTCCAGATGCTTGAGAAGATGGCCGGAAAGTTTCAGGAACGCCAAGTGCTCTCCTATTGGAGCGGCGGACAAGCCATATCAGTCAGCTATACGGATTTTTTCCAGGATGTGAGGCGCCTGGCTGCTTACTTCGACGGCCTGGGACTGTGCGGACACAGGGTCGTTATCGATGGGCGTAATACCTATGAGCAGATTACTGCCCTGTTTGCCGCCATGTCGATGGGGGCGGCTGCGGTGCCGCTCTGTTTTGACCTGCCGCTCGAAGATCTGCAGCAGTTGGTACGCCGGCTGAACCCTGCCTTGATCATTTACGATGAGGAGAGCAGGGAGCTCCTTCCGGATATAAGGTTGAATGCCCGCACTCTGGCTTGTTTGGGAGCGAGCAGTATCCGCAGTGTTTTGGATGGGAACGGCTTGCTGTATCAGGATGACGGCCGCGTCAGCCTCAGCCAGCCGGCTCTGATTCTGGCCACCTCCGGAAGCCTCAGCCAGCCAAAGCTGGTTGTGCATTCCCATCAGTCCTTCCAGCCCCATGGAAACCAGCCGTTACAGAGCAGCATTTTTGTGCTTCCAATGTATCATGTGGTGGTAACCAGACTGTTTAATGATATGGCGGGAGGAACCCCCAGCTGTCTCTCAAATTTTCGGCAGGCACTTTTTGATATCCAGTGGTATCATCCCCAGAAGGTGTTTGCAACGCCCAACTTGATTACACTGTTACTGAAGCAGGACCGTATGGGCGCTCTGGATATAGGAACCTTCCGCTCGATCACCAATCTTGGCGCTCCGGAGACCTCCGGAATGACGGAAGCTTTGAATGCCCGCGGAATTTTCTATTGTTCTGTCTATGGGACGACGGAAGCTTGCGGCGCGATTACCTATTCCGTACCGGGACACTATCGCGCCGGTTCTGTAGGTAAGATTGGGCCATGGAATGAGGTGCGTATTTCTGACCAGGGCGAAATATTGGTGCGGGGCAACGACATCATGCAGGGATATTTGGACGATCCCGAGACCACAGGCGAGGCACTGGCGGATGGCTGGTATCATACAGGGGATACTGGCTACATTGACGAGGATGGTTTTTTATATATCATCGGACGGATGAAAAATATTATCATACTGTCAAATGGGGAAAACGTAAGCGCGGAAGCGGTGGAAAAGAAGCTGATTGCCTGTGAGGAGATAAAAGAAGTGATCGTTCTGGGGGAGAACGACCAGATTTCTGCCCATATCTGGTGTGGAGAGGGACGGAAAGAGGAAGGGGAAGATCAGGTGCGGGCGTTCATCACGCGATACAATGAAACAGTCCCTTCTTATCAGGCGGTGAGAAATATCGTGTTTCGGGAAAAACCGTTTCCTAAAACCACATCCGGAAAGATTAAACGCTGATCGACTAAATTGTACAAAAGAATGGATAAAGGCCAGGCCGAAAAGGGCCTGGTTGAAAGAGAACCGCAATGGAAAAAAGAAGGGAATTATGGGTAGATAACATAAAAGTTATAGCCTGTATGCTGGTGCTGTTGGGACATCTGATGCGGGGCATGGCTTCCGGAGGTATTATACCGGCAGAGGGGGGGTATACATGGTTTGACCAGACCGTTTATTATTTCCATGTTCCACTGTTTTTTATTTGCAGTGGCTACCTTCATCAAAAATTCAATCACATCGATAGTTTGAATGCCTGGCTCAAGAATATATTACGAAAGTTTTTGAGCTTAGGCGTTCCCTACACGGTCTTTACATTTGCTATGTGGTTGATCAAAAAAGTTTTTCCCGGGAGCGGCAGCAATGAAATCGGCGGACTATTGGAAGCCCTGTTTTTTCGGCCGATTGGCCCATACTGGTATCTGTATTGTTTGTTTTTTATCTTTGTGGTCACGGGAACCTTTAAGAATAAAAGACAAGCGGTTTTTGGAACCATTGTTGCGCTTGGCATGAAGGGGATGTCTGTTTTCGGAATCGGAGAGAGATACTGCTATGCTATATCAATCGTTCTTGAAAACGAGATTTGGTTTGTCCTGGGAATGTTGCTTTGTGCTGCGGATGCTCCTGAAAGAATCCATAAGAAAACGGTGTTCATGCGTGCAGGTTTGGCATTTTTGGTACTGAGTATGCCGATCACAGCTACCGGTATTGCGTGCAAGGGCATAACCTTTTTGATGGGGTTACTGGCTTGTTTTGCCGTGATTGGCACAGTGATTGCGAGAGATAAAGACGGCAGGCAAAGCGTAATGATGAGATGGCTGTCAAAGTATACGCTGCCGATATATCTTATGCATTTCATTTTCGCAGCCACATTGCGGAGCATGTTCTTGAAAATAGGGGTTACATCAGCTTGGATTCATATTCCGGCAGGGATTGTGATCAGCATCACCGGCCCGGTCACGGCTGCATTCATTATGAAAAAGTTGAAATATCCGGAGTTTTTCCTGTACCCGGGCAAATTCGTGAAAATAGAGTAAGCTGAGGCCAGCGCTGTTGTCTCCAAAACATATTTATGCCCCTGGGAAAATGTCTTGTAATCTAAATTATCGTGTGATACACTTTTTAAGGAAAATAAAAAATCAAATCCCCCATGGGGGATTTGTCTTTTACATACGTAAAAGACAAATCCTTCTTGATGTGGATTCCATCACTGTTGGTGCTGAATGCCGGAGGAGTCGAGGAGGAAAAAGGATGGATGCAGATAAACTCCACCAATCTAAGAGTATCCATTTGCTAGGAATTAATTTTTCGGCGCTTGATATGGCCTCGATGTTGGATGAGGCTATGGAGCGCGTTTCGAACAGGAAGGCTGCCAGTTTGGTCTTCTTGAATGTAGATGTGGTTATCAAGTCGGAACAGGACAGATTTTTGCGGACCATAATTGACACAGCGGAGTATGTGCTGGCGGACGGGATGCCGCTTATCTGGCTCTCGAGGCTGTTTGGCCGCCCTTTGCCAGAGAAGGTATCCGGGGCGGACTTCGTGCCGCGGCTGTGCCAGCGGGCAGAGGAGGAGGGGCGGAGTATTTTTTTCGCAGGGGGAAGCGAGAGGTCACTGAAAAACGCCTGCGCACGGCTCCGGGAACAATACCCGGGACTCCGGGTGGATGGCTGCTCCCCTCCAATGGGATTTGAGAATGATCCGGCCCAGATTGAGGCGTTGTGCCAGACCATTCATCAGGCGGCGCCGGATATTTTAGTGATCTGCCTTGGCTGCCCCAAACAGGAGAAATTTATGTATGAATACCGGAAACGGTATGCTGTTCCGGTGTCGGTTTGTGCGGGCGCGACGGTGGACTTTCTGTCCGGTGCCGTGAAGCGCTGCCCGGCGTGGATGAGTCAGAGCGGGCTGGAGTGGTTTTATCGATTCCTTCAGGAGCCCAGACGGCTGTTTCGGCGCTACTTTATCGAGGATATGCAGATCTTACGGTTGATTCTGAAATATTGGAGGGAGACATCATGAGAAAAACAGAAAGGCTGTTTCGGACAAGACTGATTGGAGGCTACCACAAGGCGGATGTCGATCGATATGTCGGGCGGCTTGGAGAAGAATTGGAGGACTGTAACCGCGAGATTGATAAACGTGTGAAGGAAAATGAAAAAAACCAGGAATTAATTGAAGAAGCGATCTATGAGCTCCGAAGCCTGCGTGAGGAAAATGAACGTTTGCGCGGGCAGCGGGAGCCGTATAAAAGGCGGCTGTGAGCGTACAGGGGGAGGGAACGACAATGGGCAGGCCGATGCGGGTGTTGATGTGCGGTTCAGACATCGGGCACGTTCAGGGAGGGATGGTGGCTGTGGCACAGAACTATCTGCAGTACGATGGCTGGAAAAAGGCCGAGATCACCTACCTTGCGACACACACGGAAGGCAGCCGTGGACGTAAGGCATTCTTCTTTGCGGGAGCGGGCCTCAAGTTTGTCTTTTGGATATTGTGCGGGCGATACGATCTGGTGCATCTGCATGTCTCCGAACGGGGCAGCTTTTACCGCAAGGCATTGCTGACGCAGCTATGCCGACGGCTCCATGTTCCTGTAGTGCTCCATCATCATGGCGCGGAATTTGAAGATTTTTATGCAAAAATGAGTGCAAGGCAAAAGGGATACGTAAAGAGGATATTGGAGGCTGCCGACTGTAATCTTGTCCTGTCTGAGTTTTTGCGGGATCAGCTGCTGAAAAAGGCTCCGGCAGCCAAGACCATTGTCTTGCACAATGCGGTTGAAACACCGGCAGAACGGGACTACCGTCCGACGGCGCGGCGGATCGTGATGCTGGGCCGGCAAGGCTGGCGCAAGGGCTCCTTTGATCTGCTGGAAGCGGTTGCGGCCATTGATAAGGAATTACCGGAGGACATTAAGCTCTGGATGTGCGGTGACGGTGATGTGGAAAAAATCAGGCGGCGGGCCTGTCAACTGGGGATCTCGGGGCGGCTGACCTATGCCGGCTGGATTTCCGGGGAGGAAAAGGAGCAGTGCCTAGCAGAAACGATGATTCATGTGCTGCCTTCCTACCGTGAAGGGTTGCCGATGAGTATCTTGGAGACCATGGGACGTGGAATCCCGAATATCAGCACCCGGATTGCCTCCATACCAGAGGTCATACGGGACGGTGAGACCGGGTTTCTTTTGAATCCGGGAGATGTTGAACGGCTTGCGAGGCTTTTACTGCTGCTTGCGGGCGACTGGGGGCTGCGGGATCGAATCAGCCGGGAAGGGCGCCAAGTAGTCATGGAGGACTTTTCGCTGAAAAAAAATATTGCAGAACTTGAAGAAATTTATGAAAGGCTGGTAACGGATGCGCTTGGAAGATCTCCAACAGGAGCAGATACTTTATGTTCGGAAAAGGATACGCCTGTTGCGGTGCATAAGGATGTTCCTCCTGCTGATACTAGCGGTGGCGCTGTGTGCGATGAACATACTGGGCAACAGCCGGTTTAAGATTACAACATACCAGATGCAGTCGGATAAAGTCCAAAAGGAATTTCGTATTGCCCTTTTCAGTGATCTGCACAACCATGAATATGGAACAGGAAATTATGAACTGGTGGAGGCAATCCGTCAGAGCCGGCCGGATCTTATCCTCATGGTGGGCGATATGGTGAACAAGGACGATGACGATCTGCGTGTCATTTTAGAGCTTTGCGAAAACCTTAAGCGGATTGCACCGATCTACTATACGCTGGGTAACCATGAGGGCATACTGATGTACGGGCAAAACGGCAGCAGAATCACGCTGGATACGCAGCTCATACGGATGGGGGTCCCGGTGCTGTATCTGGGACGGGAAGACATCGTAGTGCGCGGCAATCCGGTCACGTTGGGGGTGTTCCCCTATCCGGAGAAGGAGTCCGATCAACTGGATATGGAAGAAGTACAATGGTTTGAGGAAAGCAGCGGTTTCCGGATCATGATTTCTCACTATCCTTCAATTTTTTATGAAAAGCTGCAGAATGTGGATGCAGAACTGGCCGTTGCGGGCCATTATCACGGCGGACAGGTGCGGCTGCCCTTCCTGGGCGGATTGTACCATATAGATACCGGCTTTTTTCCTCGTTACAGCGGAGGGGAGTATGAACTGGAAAAGGCGAAGCTGATTGTGAGCCGGGGGCTTGGAGGGCATACCCGAATCCCTCGTGTGAACAACCGTCCGGAACTGGTGCTGATTGATGTTGTTCCGGCTGGCGGCGGACAGGAGTGACAGAGATATGAAGATCATTAAATACGCCAGATATTTTGTATATTTGCTCCCGGTGGCATTGGCGGCGCTGGTCGTACTAATGGTGCTTGGCAGTAAGCAGAGTATACCATCGCGGGTCAGAGAAGGTCTGCAGGGCCTGGTGCGCAGAGTGCCGGCAATCATTCTGCTGACAGTGCTGTATGCCGGACTCTTTGTGGGCGTGAACCTGATGCGCAGCTGGACGGAAGCGAGGACGGTGATTGGGTTTAATTATAAAGAAGCCTCCCAGGGATTGAATCCAAACGGCACGCGGTTTAATACCTATGACATTATCTCTGACGAGGTGCTGGAAGAAGCGATCCAACGACTGGACACGGATCTGTCGATCCGTCAGCTGCGCAGCACACTTTCGGTGTATCCGCTTGCTGCCGGCGGTTCCTTGTCAGCAGAGAGGTATTATATCTCCACAGAGTATGTGCTGTCCTATTCCGCGAATCTTAAAACGATCATGTTGGATCCCCGGAAAACAGTGGATACCGTCGCGGAGGTCTATAATGAGCAGTTTCAGGAGACCTATTCGAGAAATACCGATATACTCAGCGTGGATCTTGCCTTGGTGGACGCAGCGGATTACCTTGATAAGCCGGGACTGATGGGGGAGATGGCGTCCGAGATTCAGGAATACATGCAGGGCTGTCAGCTGGACGACCCGTCTTTTCGCTCATCTTCCGGAGAGAATTTTGGAGACGTGGGGACGCGGGCCGGAAAATTCAAAAGTATCACGCTGGAACGATTGAGGGCCTATATCCTTTCTAATGGTATTTCCAAAGATCCTGAACAGTATATTTCGCGGTTGAACTATGATAATACCATTAAAAGTATCAGCTATCGCAAAAACCTGGCCGCGTATGAAGTGCGTCTCAATGCGATTGACTTATATGAGCGCGATCTGGCAAGCATTGTGCTTGTGCCGACCCGTGACGAGGCCGGTGAGTTCTATATGGGACGCACAAAGATCGGGGTCGATAATTTTGCAGAGGAGGCGGAGTCTTTCATACAGAATGCGACTGACCTGCAGGAGGTCATAGAGACCAACAATTATGAGATTGCACAGCTCCGTCAGGGAGGCGGAGACCGTACGGCAGTAGACCAGCTGCTGGAAGCGGCAAAGCAGGAGCTAAAAGGCGTGGAGGAGAGTGCCAGGCAGATTGTAAAAGAGTATGATGAGGCCAATACAAAAGATATTCTCGTGATTACTCCGCAGGGACGTAGCATTAAAGCGATGCTTCGCACCAAACGGGGCATTGTCCTTACGGCAGGATTCCTTGTGATGCTGACTGCGCTGTTTATTGTATATCCTTGGCAGACAAAGACACGTAATCGCAATGAGTTGATTCCCTTGGATTATCCGTACAGACAGACAGGAAGGATATAAAATGCAGAAATTTAGTCCATTGGCCTATATTCACAAATTTCAGTTTCTTATCATCTTTGGCGCACTGGCTTCGGGGATGGTGTTTTATGGATATTTTGCAAGTAAGCAGACTTATACGGTTTCGGCAATTATCGAATATACTAATGCAAAGGCTTCAGAGGGGTATTCCCCGGATGGCAAGAAGATCGATACCTCAGAGATTTATTCTGTATCGGTTATGCAGGATGTCTTTGACCGGATGAATCTTGCCTATGATTCCTACAACCTGGATCAGTTTCGGTCCAGAGTGGTTGTCACTCCTATCCTTTCCGAAGAAGAAAAAGCAATGCAGGAGGCGCAGAACGGTGTAGGGGAGGAGTCAACCGTAAAGGCAACCAAGTATATGGTCTCCTTTACGGCCAGCCGGAAGGACTCTGACCAGCCGGGTGATTTTGCGCGGCAGGTGCTGGACAACATGCTGGATGCATACCTGGCCGATTATGCCGAAAACCATATCGGCGGCGGCACCATCGTCAATAATCTTTCTGGTCTCTATGATGGCAACTATGATTACCTGGAAATGATCGAGACGATCGACGAGGATGTAAGAAAGACGATCCAGTCGCTCTATAACCGGGTGAATATGCTCCAGAATAATCCGCTTTATTATCACCGCTCTGTCTCTACAGGATATACTTTTATGGACTTATACAGAGAATTTAATAGTATTTACAAAACAGATGTTCCCAATATCTATGCGTATATTCTGAACAACCGGGCGAGCCGGGACCCTGATATCTTGATTTCCAAGTATCAAAAGCGTATCGGGGATTACGAGATTTCAAACTCCGCAAAAGGTTCTCAGTCGAACGAAATCCTCCGTATCATCGAATCCTATGTCCGGATGATGCGGGAATCGGGTAACACCAATATTACCTATGAGTATATTTTAAACGATGTGGATGACGACTATTATCGTTATTTGCAGCAGGATGAGGACGGTAATGCCGGCGGAAATTGGGAGCGTCCGGATGAGACGGTAAAGTACGACGTGCTGCTGGAGGATTATGTCGCAAACAGCACAAATATAGAGCAGGACAAACTCAATATCGCATATTGTCAATACATTATTGGTGTATTTTCCGGGGCCGCGCCGGCGGCTAATGATGCTGACGTGGAGACAGGAAGTGAGGAGGCGCCGCAGACCGTGGCTCCAACGCCCGAGATCAATGGGACGGCGGAGGCAATGCTTGACAGCGTGATTTCCCGGCTGAATGAGCTCTATCATCTGCTCGACCGTACTATGGTAGAGTACAATGAATATGCAGGCGCCGCAAATATCAGCCTTGGCAGCAATGTGGTGCTCCAGGGAGGGAGAAGGCTGGTACTGTACAGCGGCGTTGTAATTGTTGTATGTTCGGTGCTATTGTCTGCAGTCGTGGTGGTACTCAGCCGCATCGGCGAGATATTCCATTACTATGTCTATGTCGATCACAAATTCCAGCTCGCAAACCGCAGCGCGTGTGACCGTTACATGGAAGGGTATTCCAACCGGATTCTGCCAGAGAGCTTTAGCTGTATCGCAGTCATAGCGGATGATGTCCGGCAGAAAAATGAACAGTACGGGGTGGAAGCTTGTGATGGGATGCTGCGCAGGCTGATAGAAATTTTGCAGTCGGCGTTTGCCAGCGTGGGAGACAGCTTTATTTCAGTCAACGGATTAGGACAATTTATTATCTTTGTCAAAAATATTTCTTATGGACAGGCGGAGTCTTGTATGCGGTATGCGGCGAGCGTTGTCAACGGATATAATGAGAGTGCGGAATGCAAGATATCCTATCGTTATGGCATTACCGAGAGCAGGCATGACTCTATTTACCAGATCAAGATGTTGATGCTGAAGGCGATCGAAAAGTGTTCCCGTCCTGAGGAGAGCACCGTACGGGCAGGTTTGCCGCAGAAGCCAGCCGGTGCAGAACCGGGGGAACAGAGGACAGAAGCCAGCCTGAGTACTGTGGCGCAGATGATAGAGTGTCTCCAGGAGACGAGTTCTCATAGAGAGCCGGATCATGATCAAGCGGTATCAAAGGTTCAGGAGAGTGAAAACGTAGAAGCATCGGATGGCAGAACGATAGGGAATCCTGATTCGAATGTGGAGGCGCGATTGGACCAGCTGCTCGAACGTCTGGAGAAAGCGCGGTCAAATCAATGAAGGATTTGAAAGGATTTCTGCTCCGCGCCGCCTACCTAGCACTGGCCTGCGCAATGTTCTATTTTGTAAATGGAGATGTGAGAATCGGCGGGTTTGGCGTGATGTACCAATACCTGCTGGCAATTGTGATTATTTTGCTGGCATTCACGGTTTTCCTCGTACAGCCGGATCTATATCGTATGGTAGTTACATTGCGTTACAGTTGGGCGCTCAGCGTCAATTACCTGTGGATTTTGCTGTATTCTATGCTGGTGTGGGGATTTTCTCTATCCCCATTTAATGTGATTACCCGCGGCGGCTTTGCTGTTATATACGCATTGATTGGAGTGCTGACTGCAGCCGCTACGGTCTACCTGTTTGGCAGGGAGGGCGTGCGGCTGATGGTCGGGGCGCTACTGCTGGTAAATGGGATTTACATCGTAGAGGCTATCGCCAACCACGGCGCAGGGCCGTTTATCCAGGAATTCGTCGAATTAATCCTCTCCGGTACGGATAAGACCGGTCCGATTATGAAAAGCTTTGAAAATCTGAATTTTGCATATTTAGTAGGCTTTTTTATGCTTTATCAGGTGTTGGAAGAACTTTTCGACCGGAGGCTCCGAAAAAAGGGGCTCTGGCATACATCGATGTTCCGGCGGGAGTGGTGGCTGTTCCCGCTGGCGGGTGGCTGTCTCCTTCTGGGCCTCAAGCGTAGTGTGCTGCTGGCCGTATTTATTAGCTTTATGGTAGGAATCCTGCTGATGCAGATTCCGGACAGAGAGGCGCGGGCGTCAGTGAGGGGTCTGTGTGTGCTTCTGACGCTGTTCGGGTTTGCCTATGTCATCGCATGCTACTATGGCATAATGGACTGGCTGGAACTCATTGGCGTCAATACCAGGACGCGTGCCCATTTTTTCGGGCAGCTGCGTGCGTATTATGAGATGAGCGTCGGTTATTTTGGAAGAGGCGCAGGCTTTATTTCCCGTATGATGCAGGAGGGAAGCTTAGTGGCCGCAAGCAATGGCTACCTCCCTAACGATATCCATAATGAGTTTTTACGTCAGTATATTGAGCTGGGCTTTTTTGGCTATTTGATTTGGATGATATTGTATTTGAATTACAAGATAGAATTTTTTTTCCATGGATTGAATACCGAGAATGACCGGTTCCATGGGATCCTGGTCATGTGTTTTATTGTTGCGAACTATATGACCTTTATGACGGAAAACAGCCTTTACGGATTTAAACTGATTATGGTATCTTCCCTATTAATGATGGCCTATCACTTTGAGGATTATTGCGGTTTGGAGGCGGAATCGAGATATGGGTAAATTGCGTATCTGCTTTTTTTTTCACCGTTTCGATGGCGGGGGCGCGGAGCGGATGACCGTTGTGCTTGCCAATGAACTTGCCCGTCAGGGGCATGAAGTTACCATCCTGATCCGGCACAACAAGGGACCGGTGAAACAGATACTCAGTCCAATTGTACAGGTCCTTGACATGAACCTGCCGGAAGCGGGCAAGCTTCGCAAGAACCTGGGAAACTTAGGCTGGCTTCGGCGGGTGCTGCGCCCGGGGCGGTTTGATGTCCTTTTGGCAGTCACAGCGGAAATGAGTCAGGTTGCGGCCCTTGCCTCCTATATGGTCAGTCCCCGTATTCCCCTGATCTCAGTGGTTCACAATACGCTCTCTCAGGAAGTGCACAGCTTTCAGGCTGTCCGGGAGCGTTTGTTCCCGATGTTGAACCGGCGGTATGACCGGGTGATTGCCGTTTCGGAGGGAGTGCGAGAAGACTATATTGCGCTGTGCGGCGCACTGCCTGAGCAGGCGGTAACTGTATACAACCCGGTGATCGGCGAGAGCTTTTGGAAGCAGACAGAGACCGAACCACAGCACCCATGGCTGGCGGAGGGCCGGGACTTTCATGTGCTGGTGCTGGTAGGCCGGCTTTGCAGGGCAAAAAATCATGCGCTGATGCTGGAAGCGATGAAGGGGCTGAGGGAGTATGGCAAATTCCGGCTGATCCTGCTGGGCGATGGTGAACTGCGGGAGCAGTTAAAGGAACAAATAAGGCGTGACAAACTAAACGATGTGGTCGATCTTGCGGGCTTTGTTCCCAACCCCGCGGCCTATTTTCGGAAGGCGGATCTTGTGGTGCTGTCCTCCAGGTACGAGGGGCTTCCCACAGTGTTAGTGGAGGCGCTGGCGGTAGGCGCAAAGGTGGTCAGTACTGATTGCCCCAGCGGACCGCGTGAGATACTGAAAAATGGAGAATTGGGTATCCTCGTGGAGCCGGGGAATCCTCAAGCGTTGACGGAAGGGATCCTTCATGCGCTTACATGGGAACCGGACCGGGAAGCACTTCGAAGACGGGCATTGGATTTTACCGACCAGCGTGCGGTGGCGGGATATCTTAGAGTGATCTGCGAGACGGCACAGCTTTGCAGGGGGGAAAAGAAATGTACAAAAAGATGATCCACATTCTGGATAAAATTCGTTTTTTGTGGTATTTTTTGAACTATCTTGCGGCGGCTGCGGTGTCTCCTCTGTTCCGGGGTCGTTCCGAGTACAGGCATTTATGGCTGATTTCCGAAAGAGGAACGGATGCCCAGGACAATGGATTCCATTTTTACCGTTATTTGCGCAGGACGCATCCGGAAATTAATGCCCGTTATCTGTTGTCAGCAGATTCGCCTGACCGGCGTTTTTTTTCCAAAGAGGACCGGCTGATTCGCTATCGCAGCTTTTCCCACTATCTGGCCCTTGTTCTGGCCGAGTATAAAATCAGCTCCCATATCATGGGCTTTGCGCCCGATATGTGGTTTTTTACAAAACTGGACCATATTTGGAAGATGAGTGGAAAGCTGGCTTTTTTGCAGCATGGTATCATTCAGAGCGATCTGCCCTGGTGCTACAGGGACAACGCACGGCTGGACCTGTTCGTATGCAGCGCAAAGCCCGAGGCAAAAGCAGTCGCGGCAGGGTTTGGACATCCGCCTGGAGTGGTGCGTTGTCTAGGTCTGTGCCGGTATGACTGTCTGCCATCCGGAGAGGATCGGCAAAAGAACGGAGTCGTGCTGTTTATGCCTACATGGCGTATGCCGCTTAAGGATGTTTCGGTCCATGTATTTGAACAAAGCGTGTATTATAAAGGAATCATGGCGCTGCTGAACAGTGAGGCGCTGGGCATGCTGCTGGAAAATCGGGGATACCGTCTGCTATTCGCTCCCCATCCGGAGGTGTTTCCTTATCTTAGCAGCTTTCGCAGCTGCCTTCCTCAGGTGGAGATTTTAGTCCCCCAAAACCGAAACGTACAGAAGCTGCTGATCGAGGCAGATGTGATGATTACTGACTATTCTTCTGTGTTTTTTGATTTTGCGTATCAGCGCAAACCGTTGATTTACTATCAATATGACGATGAGGATTACCGGCGGGTGCATTATCCAAAGGGGTATTTTTCCTATCAAAGGGACGGCTTCGGACCGGTTGTCGCCAGGATTCCGGAGCTGGTACGGGTACTTGCGGATATGCTGTGTTTGGACCGTATGGAGGAGCAATATGTAAAGCGGGTGGAGACGTATTTCCTATACAAGGATCAGGAAAACTGCCGGCGCAACTATGAAGCGATTGCGGCGTTGAGATGAAAGGGTGATGAGGGTGAATGGAAAACAGTTCGGCAGACAGCTGATGCTGACTGCGGCGGTTCTGCTGAGTATGGCGGGCTGTTCACGACTGGGGCCAGAAAATCCCGGCGCGGAACGGGAGCTGCTCTGCCAGAGCCGGACCGGCTGTCGATATGTCACCAATGGGGATCAGTATTGGGAGGAGAAGAACCCCGAGTGGGATCTATACTGGTTGACGCTGCGTGACCAACGCGGCCGCCCGGAGGAAATCCGTTTTGAATTGACGGAGGATGTGGAGCGGGATGTATTTGCGCTCAATGAGGATGGCCAGATCGTCTGGAAACGCACTCTTGACAGAGGCAATCATAGTATACCGGTGACGAAGGGCATGGAGAGAATTTTATTTTCTGTGCGTGTGGGAGAGCCGTTTCGACCTGTCGGGACAGGGATGCACCCCCGGTTGGAGACACCGTTCACGGGGCGGAGACTGTCGGTGCTCGGAGACAGCGTCAGTGCGTTTGCAGGCTATATCCCGTGGGATGAATATTCCTATTACAGCAGTATGAATTTTGGAGCGGCATCTATGTGGTGGGCGGTGCTGGCAGAGCATACCGGTATGGAGCTCTGTAAAATCAATGCGGTCAGCGGCTCCGGCGTGGTTGTGCCAGAGGATGCAGCATCGGACCGCCTGCTGGCCGGCGGCTCCGACCGCTGTAAGGATCTGTTATCCGGAGATGGCGAAGCGCCGGATGAAATCCTTGTGATGCTGGGGGGGAATGACTTTTTAAGACAAATTCCCAGTGACCGCATCAAAAGGGAATATTTGGAGATGCTTTCTAAGATTAAGGAGGCATACCCGGCTGCCGGGATCCATGTATGTACATACTACCAATGTCCGTCGCTTCCGCTTACGAGGCTGGAGGAGCTCAATGGGCTCCTTCGCAGTATTGCAGAGGAAGCGGGAGTCGGATTGATTGATCTTCAGGACTGTGGAATCCTGGAAAGCGAACCGAAAAAATATTTGATCGATGAGGTGCTGCATCCAAATGAGCGGGGGCAGATCCTGATTGGTATCTGTGGTGCGCAGCAGCTGCTGGAAAGCGAGGCAGCCCCATGAAGCAGTATACGGCGCGCAGGGGGATCGTATGAGGACCCGCGCGTCCCTGTGCACACTTGCAGTTTCCTTCGCCGGTCAGACCGTCAATCTGATCTTGCTGTTTGTGTCGCGGCGGCTGTTTGTACAATATTTTACACAAGAATATTTAGGCGTGAACGGCCTGTTTTCCAATATTCTAACGGTCCTGTCCCTGGCTGAGCTGGGAATCGGAACGGCGATGATCTATGGGCTGTATCAGCCTGCTGCCGCCGGCGACGAGGCGGCGATATGCCGGTTGATGAACCTTTATCGGATCCTGTATCGGATTGTAGGCTGTGCGGTCCTTGCGCTGGGTGTGTCGCTGCTCCCGGTACTGCCGCATCTGGTGCAGGGAGGCGGTATCCCAAGGCTGCGGTTGATTTACTGCATGTATCTGTCCGATACGGTTATGGGCTATTTCCTGTCCTACAAGCAGGCGGTACTTTCTGCGCATCAGGAAGCCTGGCGGATCAATGCCGTCACACAGGCGGTCCGGAGCGTGCAGATCCTGCTGCAGATGGCGGTGATTGTGTGCCTGCAGGATTTTTACCTGTATCTTGCGATTCAGATGTGCTCTCAGTTGACAGCGAACCTGATCCTTTCAGGAATTGTTGAACGGCGTTACCCATATCTTAGGAATGACCGAAAGGGATTGCCTTCCCGGGAAATCTGCAAGGATTTATTCCGGCAGGTGGGAGCGCTGTCCATGCACCGGCTGGGGGGAGTGCTCGTCTCCCACACGGACAATCTGATCCTTTCCATGTTTCAGGGATTGGCAATGGTAGGTGTTTATTCCAACTACCAGATGGTACTTAACAGCCTCCGCATGATGATGTCTTATGTATACAACTCCTTTTCCCCTTCGATTGGAAATCTTGCGGCGGCCGGGAACCGGGAGAAGGTCTATGAGATATACAGCGTGCTCAATTTTTTGCTGGCTTTGCTGTACGGCTGGCTGGCGGTGTGTCTGCTGGCGCTGTTTAACCCCTTTATCCGGCTCTATTTTGGAGAACATTATACCCTTCCGCTTCCGACGATGCTGCTGATTGTTCTCGATTTCTATCTGCATGGAATGCGCCAGATGACCTTGCGATTTCAGGATGGGATGGGGTTGTATTGGTACAGTCGATACAAGCCGCTGCTGGAAACCCTGTTGAATCTTGTGATCTCAGTGGCGCTGGTCGGGGACTTTGGTATTGCCGGAGTGGTGGCAGGTACGATCATGAGCACACTCCTCACAAACTTCTGGATCGAACCGCTGGTGTTTTTTCGCTATGGCGTGATCAATGACTGGAAGCGCAGGTATATACAGTATTATGGACATTATGGTATACAGGCCACTGTACTTGCGGTGGATGGGGCAATTTTGCTGATGCTGCAGATACGGCTGCCTGTCCAGGATATGGCGGGATGGATTCTCCGGGGATTTTTCTGTACGGCATTGTATGTCCTAAGTGTGTTGCTGGTGTTTCACCGCAGATGGGAGTGGCAGTATATATGGAAAAAGGGGCTGGAACAGGGAAGGATGTTCAAAAAATATTTGGAAGAAATCCGGCGAAATGCCGAAAAAAAATAGGCGGTATGGCTGATGGAGGATCGAGAAGATATGAGACGGGCTGGAAAATTGCAGAGAGTGTTGTCACTAGGAATATTGCTGGCATTGCTGGCAGAGGGGGTAACAGGCTGCGCGCCTGTGGGTATGCCGGCGCTGGGGCGTAAGGCTGCGGCGCTTTTGGAGGACAAACAGGGATCAGACAATAGCAGCATGGCGATGTCGCTGCCGGCGGAATTTGACGTTCAGAGCAAATGGGACCGGATGGAACGAGATTTCGACTTTGCTGTCACGACCGACGAGCCCCCCATGGAAGGAGTAGTATTCCGATCAGATTTACTGGTACAGACATCCGCAAAACCCCAGTTTTTAGGCCGAATGAATGTGTCGGCAATCCTGCTGGTGGGCGAGGAGCAGCGTTGGGTACAGGGGGCTGTTCCTGCGCAGGTTCGGGCAATTAATTTCACAGAATCGGTTATTCGGGATGGTGCAGTGTGGTATCGAACGAAGGTGGAAGTGACGTTTTCCGGTACGGTTGATACGGATGTGGACGATGTGTGGACAGGGGGAATCCCTTACCATCAGGCAGTGGATCAGGCGGTCACCGGCTTAAAGGTCTCCGTCGCGGGATCGCAATGCAACTACACGGGTATGATCCGGCTGGAAAACCCGGTACTGGGTTATACGGCGGGCGGCGGTGATGGGATATCGGTGAATTCAACTGTTTCGCCAAACAACATGACTGCGGTTTCCATGCAGGGGGATATGCTGACATTTGAAAATGGTATGCAGCAGCCCCTTCCGCAGATGAAGCTGTCCGACCCGGGCGCGACGGAGGCAACGGTGCGGACCGCGCGCTATCTGGCAGCGATGGGGAACAGTGACCATACAATCATTGGACATCAGGAAAGTGTGTGGAGTAAGTCGGGGACGGCGGCCTCCCCAATCAATGGGTTGACCAGTTCGGATGTGGAGGATGTGACGGGGTCGCCGGCGGGTATGATAGGATTTGACGGCTTGTCACTGGCAGGGCAGGGTTTCAACGCCGTGCTCTGGAACAGCAGCTTTGCCAAGCAGGAGCAGCAGCGCATCGACATTGACGCACTGGGAGAGCCGGCGGCGAATGTGAAGGCACTGGCCAGTTTGTCTAATTATTGTCTGGACCGGGGGTCTTTAATAACTCTGTCCTGCCATATGCCAAATTTTTCCCAGGTCAAAGAGCGCAGCGGATATCAGGAGGAAAAGGAGCCGAAGTATGCCCGTTATGATTTTACTTCCTCTACCGTGCGGGATAAGAGTGGGAATGTCATGCAGGGCATTCTGCCTGGTGGCGCATACAATGCGGCGTTTACAGCGTATCTTGATATGATAGCGGACTATGCTTCTCAGGTAGACGGAGCAATTTTGTTTCGCCCTTTCCACGAGGGGAATGGATCCTGGTTCTGGTGGGGAACCGACATGTGCGACGCGGGTACGTATCAGGAGGTATTCCGGTATGTGGTGGCGTACTTGCGTGACCAAAAAAAAGTGCACAATCTTTTGTATGTATATAGTGCGGATGGGAAGCAGAGCTTAATGAAGGAGGCGGAAAATCGTTACCCGGGAGACGCTTATGTCGATTTGATCGGATTTGATATTTACCAAACCGACCCCGAACCGGACAGTGGTGCGTGGTTTACGGATTTTACTTCCAGGCTTTCACGGATGGAACGATTTGCTGCACGGCACGGCAAGCCGTTTGCTGTCGCGGAGATTGGGACGAATACTTCTGTACCTGCTCCGGGGGATCTGGTTACCTGCTTACAGCGGTCAGGATGTCCGGATCAGCAATGGTTTGAGAAGCTGCTGGACAGGATCTCAGCTTCCAGGGCCTGTTATATGCTGATATGGTCGAATACCAGCGAAGTATTTCAGACCCCCTTCGTTCGGGCGGTGAATAGCGACGGAAGCCTGTATGGCCATGAGTTGATGGACGATTTCCTGCGGTTCTATAATGACCGACGCAGTGTATTTGCCGAAGACCAGGCAGAAATCATCAGGGGATTTTGATAAAGCGGAGAAAAGGAGTATTTTAATCGGTATGAAGGGAAATAAAATAACGGCTCTGTTGCTCGCGATGGCTGTTTCACTGAATGTGGCGGCAAATGTGAAACAGGCACAGGCGGCAGGCCCGGCGGTACAGACGGAGACGGTTAATGCGCCTTTTTCCGTCCATGGGCATGCTGTGGACAGCGGTAAGAACGATGGACGATCTTATTACTACATCGTACTTTCCGAGCAGGTACGTGAGGTATCGGGGGTCGAGGTAACGTTTACGCATGATGGGACTCATAAGGTGTGGGCGGTTGGCAATGACGGCGCGATCATTAAGGCCAGTATCAGGATATACAGAAAGGGTACCTACCGGATCCCGGTAACGAAAGGGATGGCGCGGATAGAGTTTGATCTGTTTACCGATGAGGTACCTTACCTCGGGCTAAAGGTTCCGGGCGGGATGACCGTACCAAACACGCCTTACGCAGGGCATTATCTGTCTATATTGGGAGACAGCCTTTCAACAGCATATGAATGGAAGAAGACGGATGAGGATCCAGACGCTTACAGGCTGATATCCCAATGGTGGTATTCTGCTGCCAAAGAATTCGGGATGAACCTGCTGGTTAATAACAGCGTTGGAGGCACTGGAGTATATCAGGAGTCGGGGGAAGGCCGGCTGGATAATGGACTCTGGCGTTGCACCTCGCTTCACACTGCTGCACGGGAGCCGGACGACATTTTTGTGCTGCTGGGCGCGAACGATATTCTGAACGGGCGGACGGTACAGGATGTCGCGGAAGGTTATAAGCGTATGGTGAAGACAATGCAGGAGCGTTACCCCAAGGCAAACATTGTGCTGTTTACGAATCCGCACCTTGGTTCCGCAGAGGAGTTTGACAAGTATAAGGCGAAGAACGACGCATTGAATGCTGAGATCCGTGCAATCACCAAGGAGTGTGGTACGAAACTGGTCGATCTGGCTGATTGCCCGTTTACGGCTGATAATATCCGACAGTATCTCCGCAATCCGAAAGATATCCATTACAACCGTTCCGGGCAGGAGCTGATCGGGAAAGCAGCAGTAAGTGGATTGTACCGGCTGGTCGCAGAAGATGCCGCGCCGGTAGCCGACTAAATCAAAACAGGGTATGCGTCTGACCGTTCAGCCATGCGATTCATAAGTCACCAGAATCTACATATTCCCTGAGAATAAAATGGGGTGGCTGGTGACTCACGACAAACGCAAGAGTAAATAAATTGTAGACAATCTTAGATGCAAAGGAATATTTCGGGGAAAAGGAATTCCGGAACTATAAAAAATAGACTCAATAGAAATTGAAAAAAGATGCTCTTTCTGTTACTGTTCACTCCATGACAAATCACTCCGCTGATTCGTCATGATCCAATACCGTTATGGAGCCAAAGCATATGCCCCATCGCCGCAGGCGATTTCAAATGGGCAAATGCTGTTACGTTCACAGGGAATCTGTGAACAGTAACCCCTTTCTTGCGTTTGTCGTGTTTTTCCTCTTTGTTTAGTTGACTTTTTAGCGGTTTACTGCTATACTCAAACCATAAATATTGTGAAAAATGCATAGAAGTGTTGGAGAGATGACGGGATATGGGTACTTAAGGTTGTAGGTGCCCTTGTGTCTTACTAAAAACATGGAATGCATTCCACGATATGAAATAATAAAGCTTAACAGGGCTTACATGAAGGAGGTGCGGTGAGTATATGTGGACTGGGCAGGAGATGACCCTGATGGATTCCTTGCAGATTTCGGCACTCGGGCTTCTGGTGGTGTTTGCGGCGCTGGCGTCGCTCGCAATCTCGATCATCATCATCTCGAAGATTCTGAATGCGATCATTAGGACCGACGCGCCACAGGCGGCTGCCGTGGCGGCAGCGCCGGTTCCGGCGATTGATGAGGAATCCTATGCAGTGCTTCTCGCGGCGGTCAGTGAGGAAGCGAGGCTGTCAGGGGAAGAATTTCGCGTGACGAGCATCAAAGAGCTGTAAAACAAAAAGGAAAAAATGGAAAGGACGAATGGAAGATTATGAAGTATGTGGCAACCTTAAACGGAAAGAAGTATGAGATCGAGATTGAGAGAGTGGACAGCTACAGGCCGCTTGACAGAGGGGCAGCCGTGAGCGCGCCGGCTCCGATCATTGCGCAGGCAGCAGCTCCGGCTCCTGCGCCCGCAGCGGCTCCTGCCTCGGCTCCCGCGCCCGCTCCGGCGGCTCCTGCGCCTGCCCCAGCAGCTCCGGCTCCTGCAGCGGCCCCGGCAGCAGCAGGCGGCGCAAGCGTAGACGCTCCGATGCCCGGCAAGATCCTGGATATCAAAGTAAAGGCAGGAGATGCCGTGAGCTATGGCCAGGTCGTAATTATTATGGAGGCTATGAAGATGGAGACCGAGATCGTCGCTCCGTCTGCGGGTACGGTTGCTTCTGTCAATGTGAACGTCGGCGATGCGGTCGATACAGGTGCTGTTCTGGTCACCCTGAGCTGATAGGAGGTGCCCCGTGAATATACTTTCAGTATTCGGCGAGCTGTTAGCCCGGTCAGGTTTTGCCGCGATTACCTGGCAGCAGGCAGTCATGCTCCTGATTTCCTTCATTTTGTTATATATGGCGATCAAAAAGCAGTTTGAACCGCTCCTGCTGCTCCCGATTGCCTTCGGTATGTTTCTGGCGAACCTGCCGCTTGCGGGCCTCATGGATGAGGCGGATGCCTGGTATCAGTCCGGCGTCCTGCGCATCATATACAGCGGTGTAAAGTCAAGCCTGTTTCCGTGTCTGATCTTTATGGCGGTCGGCGCCATGACAGACTTCGGACCGTTGATTGCGAACCCGGTCAGCCTTCTTCTGGGAGCGGCTGCACAGTTTGGTATTTATGTAGCGTTCCTTTTGGCGCTTGCCACGGGGCTTTTCACACCGCAGCAGGCGGCCGCGATCGGCATCATCGGCGGCGCAGACGGTCCGACTGCGATCTACATCGCCAATAACCTGGCTCCCGAGCTTGTGGCTTCGATCGCTGTGGCGGCATATTCTTATATGGCGCTGATTCCGCTAATCCAGCCGCCGATCATGAAGGCACTGACGACGAAAAAGGAGCGCCAGATCGTCATGAAGCAGCTTCGTAAGGTCAGCAAGACCGAGAAGGTCATCTTCCCGGTATTCGTCGTGCTGTTCTGCTCGCTTCTTCTGCCGTCGGTGGCCCCGCTTTTAGGCATGCTGATGTTAGGAAACCTGCTCAGGGAGTCCGGCGTGACTGGAAGACTCTCCGATACGGCGCAGAACGCGCTCTGCAACATCGTTACGATCATGCTCGGTACGACCGTCGGCGCAACGGCCAACGGAGAGAATTTCCTGCGTGTGCAGACCCTGGCAATCATCGTGATGGGACTGACCGCGTTCGCATTTGCGACGGTGGGCGGTATTCTGTTCGGCAAGCTTTTGTGTGCCCTGACGCACGGAAAGATCAATCCGCTTATCGGTTCCGCAGGCGTATCGGCTGTCCCGATGGCGGCGCGTGTATCGCAGAAGGTCGGCGCGCAGGAAAATCCGACGAATTTCCTTTTGATGCATGCCATGGGTCCGAACGTAGCAGGCGTGATCGGCTCGGCTGTGGCGGCTGGCTATTTCATGCTCATGTTCAAGTAGTTTTACCAAAACGCAAGCAGCCCGGGCCTGCCCCCCGGAAAAGGGAAAGAGCGGGCCGGCTGCAAATATATAATAAGGAGGCTTTATTGTGAGTAATAAAGTATGCACATTACAAGAGGCAATCGCAAAGTATGTGGAAGACGGCGACGCAATCTCTTTTGGTGGTTTTACGACCAACAAGAAGCCGCACGCCGCAGTCCGCGAAATTTTAAGACAAGGGAAGAAGGACTTTATTGCATATGCGGGTCCAGCCGGCATGGACTGGGATATGCTGATCGGCGAGGACCGCGTCAAGGCATACATAAACTGCTATACCGCAGATTCCGGCGTTACGAACGTATCGCGCCGTTTCCGTTCCAAGATCGAAAAGGGCGAGCTGATCTATGAGGATTATTCGCAGGATGTCGTCATGCTGATGCTGCATGCCGCTTCCCTGGGGCTTCCGTATCTTCCGGTACGGCTGATGATGGGTTCCGGCCTTGTGGATGAGTGGGGGATCAGCAAGGAAGTGAGGCAGACCATTGACAAGCTTCCAAATGATAAGTTTGTCTACGTGGAAAACCCGTTTAATCCGGGCGAGAAGGTAGTCGCTGTGCCGGTTCCGAAGCTGGATACCGCCGTGATCCATGTCCAGAAGGCGTCTCCGGACGGTACCTGCATTATCCTGGGCGATGAGTTCCATGACGTCGATATCGCGGTCGCTGCCAAGAAAACGATTGTTACCTGTGAAGAATTAGTCAGCAATGAAGAAATCAGAAAAGACCCGACTCAGACGAAAATCCCGTGCTTCTGCGTGAGCGCAGTGGTGCACGTGCCTTACGGCGCGCATCCGACGCAGTGCTACGATTATTATGATTATGACAATGCGTTCTTAAAGACATACGGCGCGGCCAGCAAGACCGAGGAAGATTTCAAGGCTTTCCTTGACGAGTGGGTATATGGCTTAAAGAGCCACGACGAGTATCTGGATAAGGTGGGTGCGGCCCGTCTTACAAAATTAAAAGTGACACCGGGCTTCGGATATGCGGCTGATGTCAGTAAGGAGGATTAAATCATGGCTGATTACACAAACTACACCAATAAAGAGATGCAGGCGATCACGCTTGCAAAGTGCATTCATGACGGACAGATCGCGATCGTGGGAACCGGCCTTCCGCTGATCGGAGCTTCCGTGGCAAAAAGACTGTTTGCCCCGAAGTGCAACCTGATTGTAGAGAGCGGCCTGATGGACTGTGCTCCGATCGAGGTACCTCGTTCTGTCGGCGATCTGCGTTTTATGGCGCACTGCGGCGTGCAGTGGCCGAACGTCCGCTTCATCGGCTTTGAGGCGAATGAGTGGCTTCATGACAACGAGAGGCTGATCGCCTTCATCGGCGGCGCACAGATCGATCCGTACGGCAACGTAAACTCCACCTGCATCGGCGATTATCACAATCCGAAGACCCGTTTCACTGGCTCCGGCGGTGCAAACGGAATCGCGACCTTCGCGAATACGATCATCATGATCCAGCATGAAAAGAGACGCTTCATGCAGAAGATCGACTACGTAACGAGCCCAGGCTGGATGGACGGCCCTGGCGGACGTGAGAGACACGGCCTTCCGGGCAACCGCGGCCCGCAGGCGGTCGTCACCGACCTCGGTATCCTGAAATTCGATGACGAGACCAAGAGAATGTATCTGGCCGGCTACTATGAGACCACGACGCCCGAGGAGGTTCAGGAGAATACGGGCTTCGAGATCGATGTGACAAGAGCCGAGAAGCTGGCTCCGCCGGATCCGGAGGTCATCCGCATGATCCGTGAGGAGATCGACCCGGGCCAGGCGTTTATCAAGGTTCCGGTACCGGAGGCGAAGTAAAAGTCAGCCGGAAAGGGATCTGAACGATTGCAATCAAACAGGAAAAGGCCGGAGCGGGCCGGGTATCGGGCCTGCTCCGAACAACAAACCTTTGCGGCGCGGATTTTGCTCCGGCTGTGGAGGCAGCAAATATTAGGAGGAACAACATGGGCTATTTTTCCATGCCTGGATATTTCCAGACCATGCCGACTGTCGGCAAAGAGTTAGTAAACCCGAATCTGGAGAATGAAAAAGAGATCAAGGCGGTCGAAGCTGACATTCATGAGTCTATCGACAAGGCGCTTGCGGCCGGAATCACGAGCGAGGAGAAGTTAAACGAGCGCGGACAGCTCTCCGCGACACAGCGTATCAACGCGCTGATCGACGAGGGAACTTGGTGCCCGCTTAACAGCCTGTTCAATCCGGAAGGCAATAAATTCGGGACGACGAATATCTTAAACGGCCTCGGACGCGTCGGCGGCAAGTGGGTGTATATCATCGCTTCCGATAATAAGAAGATGGCCGGCGCGTGGGTACCGGGACAGGCAGAGAACCTTCTGCGCGCTTCCGACACCGCAAAGCTTCTGCATCTTCCGCTCGTATATCTCTTAAACTGCTCGGGCGTTGAGTTCCCGAACCAGGATAAGGTATATCCGAACCGCCGCGGCGGCGGAACCCCGTTCTTCAGGAACTCCGAGCTCAACCAGCTCGGCGTGCCGGTTATCGTCGGCATCTACGGGACCAACCCGGCGGGCGGCGGCTACCACAGCATTTCCCCAACGATCCTGATCGCGCACAGCCAGGCAAACATGGCGGTCGGCGGCGCCGGCATTTTGAGCGGCATGAACCCGAAGGGCTATGTGGATGACGAGGCGGCCGAGGCCATCATCGCGGCGCAGATCGAAAACAGCAAGAACAAGATCCCGGCTCCGGGCTCTGTTCCGATCCACTATGACGAGACAGGCTTCTTCCGTGAGGTCTATGAGAACGACTATGGCGTAATCGAAGGGATCAAGAAGTACGTGAGCTACCTGCCGGCCTACAATCCGGAGTTCTTCCGTGTTGACGAGCCGAAGCAGCCGCTCTATGCTGCTTCTGAGCTGTACAGCATCATCCCGATGAATCAGAAGCGCCCGTACGATATTTATGACGTGATCGGCCGTCTGTTTGACGGCAGCCAGTTTGCCGAGTACAAGAAGGGCTACGGCCCGGAGATGGTGACCGGACTTGCGAAGGTCAACGGCCTGTTGGTCGGCGTGATCGCCAACGTGCAGGGACTTTTGATGAACTATCCGGAGTACAAGCAGAATTCGGTCGGCATCGGCGGCAAGCTGTACCGCCAGGGCCTGATCAAGATGAACGAGTTCGTGACGTTATGTGCGCGTGACCGCATCCCGCTCGTCTGGCTGCAGGATACGACCGGCATCGATGTCGGCGACGATGCGGAGAAGGCCGAGCTTCTGGGCCTTGGCCAGTCTCTGATCTACTCGATCGAGAATTCCGGCATCCCGTCCCTCGAGGTCACGCTCCGTAAGGCGAGTGCGGCGGCCCACTATGTATTAGGCGGCCCGCAGGCGAATAATACAAACGCATTTTCAATCGCGACCGGCGCTTCCGAGTATTACGTGATGCCGGGCGAGACCGCTGCGAATGCGATGTATTCCAGAAAGCTCGTGAAGGCGAAGAAGGCCGGTGAGGATATCAAGCCGATCGTGGATAAGATGAACGAAATGATTCAGATGTATCATGATAAATCCCGTCCGAAATACTGCACAATCAAGGGCATGGCGGATGAGATCGTGGATCTGACCGAGATCCGTCCGTATATCCAGGCGTTCACCGAGGCGGCATACCAGAACCCGCAGTCGATCTGCCCGTTCCATCAGATGGTAACGCCGCGGGCGATCCGTGATTTTGAGAACTGTAAGAAGGTCTGATTCAATCTTGTTTGCCGGGAACCGTTCCAGGCCGGGGGATACCCCCGGCCTGCGGGAGGTTTTGGCAACAGTTCGCACTTGCATGTTCCACCTGTGGCGTGGTATACTACGGACATGCAAAACGCCACGGTAAATCTTTCTGCGCCTGCATGTGGCATATCATCATGAATGAACGTACACAAGGCGCATTTGGAATCCCTGAATCAAATCGCCTGTGGCGATGAAAGTTTGAGCGAAAAAATGCGGAGGTTCGGAATGAGTGCAGTGTATACTTTGGGAATCGACGTCGGTTCCACTGCGTCCAAATGTATTATTTTAAAGGATGGAAGCGAGATCGCCGCGAAGTCCCTGATTGATGTAGGAGCGGGGACAAGCGGGCCGAAGCGGGCCATTGACATGGTGCTTTCCGAGGCGGGTATGAAGCGGGAGGACATGGCATTCGTCCTGGCGACCGGATACGGGCGCAATTCTCTGATGGGGCTTGCCGACAAGCAGATGAGCGAGCTTTCCTGCCATGCGCGGGGGGCAGCTTTTCTGTTTCCGGAGGTTCATACCGTGATCGACATCGGCGGGCAGGATGTGAAGGTGCTTCATATCGAAAAAGGAGCCATGACCAATTTTCAGATGAACGATAAATGCGCTGCGGGAACGGGGCGGTTTCTTGACGTGATGGCGCGTGTGCTGGAGGTGAAGGTCGAGGAGCTCGGGGATCTGGGCGCCAAATCTCAGAAGAAGGTGGGGATCAGCTCCACCTGTACCGTATTTGCGGAGAGTGAAGTAATTAGCCAGCTTGCGATGGGGACGGACAAATGTGACATCATCGACGGCATCCACCGCTCGGTCGCGGGGCGTGTTGCCGGGCTTGCGCACCGGATCGGGGTCGTCCCGCAGGTTGTCATGACCGGCGGAGTCGCGCAGAATGCCGGCGTCGTAAACGCGCTCCGGGCAGAGCTCGGCTGTGAGATCAAGACTTCCCCGCTGACGCAGTATAACGGCGCGCTGGGGGCTGCCCTGTTTGCATGGCAGGCGGCTACCCGGTAAGGGTATTGTTAAACAAGTACTCTATAAATGTAAGGAGGATAAATCATTATGGCAAAACAAGTGAGTCCGGGCGTTCTCGCCCTCAGAAAGGTCGTCGATGACGTCCATACAGAGGCGCGTGAAGCCAAAAAGAGAGGAGAATTAGTCGGCTGGTCGTCATCCAAGTTCCCGTGCGAGCTTGCGGCCGCCTTTGATCTTCATGTCATGTATCCGGAAAACCAGGCGGCCGGCATCGCGGCCAACCGCTACGGCGAGCTGCTCTGTCAGGCGGCCGAGGATCTGGGCTATGACAACGATATCTGCGGCTATGCACGCATCAGCCTGGCATATGCGGACGGTAAGCGGGCAGCGCGTAAGTTTGACCCGGAGACCGGTGAATACGTCATTGATCCGAGCACCGGGAAACCGCTCAAGGATGCCGAAGGCAAGGTCGTCATCGACCCGGAGACCGGAAAGCCGAAGAAAGATCCGAAAACCCAGACGCCGTATATCGTTTTGGATGATCTGAATGAGATTAATGCACTGCCGGATGGCCCAGAGAAGGAGCGCCGCTTGGCCGCGATTTCACCGATCCGTCAGATGCAGATTCCGCAGCCGGATTTCGTGCTCTGCTGCAACAACATCTGCAACTGTATGACCAAGTGGTATGAGAATATCGCGCGTATGCATAATATCCCGCTGATCATGATCGACATTCCCTACAACAACACGGTTGAGGTTGAGGATTCCAACGTCAAATACGTCCGTGCGCAGTTTGACAAGGCGATCAAGCAGCTCGAGGAGCTGACCGGCAAGAAATTTGACGAGAAGAAATTTGAGCAGGCGTGTGCGAATGCGAACCGTACGGCAAGAGCCTGGTTAAAGGTCTGCGATTATTTGCAGTACAAACCGGCTCCGTACAGCGGCTTTGACCTGTTTAACCATATGGCGGACGTCGTGACCGCCCGTGCGAAGGTGGAGGCGGCCGAGGCATTTGAGCTTCTGGCAAAGGATCTGGAGGAAACCGTAAAGAAGGGCGAGACTACGACTCCGTTCCCGGAGAAGTACCGCGTCATGTTCGAGGGGATTCCGTGCTGGCCGAAGCTTCCGGCTCTTTTCAAGCCGCTTAAGGAGCACGGTGTAAACGTGACCGCCGTCGTCTATGCCCCGGCCTTCGGCTTTGTCTACAATAACATCGACGAGATGGCACGTGCTTATTATAAAGCGCCGAACTCGGTCTGCATCGAGCAGGGTGTTGACTGGCGTGAGGGAATTTGCCGTGATAACAAGGTAGACGGCGTCCTGGTGCATTATAATAGAAGCTGCAAGCCGTGGAGCGGCTATATGGCCGAGATGCAGCGCCGCTTTACCAATGATTTGGGCGTACCGTGCGCCGGTTTCGATGGCGACCAGGCAGACCCGCGCAACTTCAATGCCGCGCAGTACGAGACCCGCGTGCAGGGCCTTGTGGAGGCAATGGAAGCAAACCAGCAGGCAAAGGAGGCATAAACAATGAGTATCAATGCATTATTGGATGAATTTAAGATAAAGGCGGCCAGCCCCAAGAAGCAGCTTGCCGAATACAAGGCCCAGGGCAAGAAGGTCATCGGTGTGCTGCCGTATTATGCACCGGAGGAGCTCGTCTATGCCGCCGGCATGGTGCCGATGGGGATCTGGGGCTCCAATACAAAATCCATCAGCCGTGCGAAGGAATACTGCGCGACCTTCTATTGTACGATCGCACAGCTTGCTCTGGAAATGCTGTTAGACGGCACAATGGACGGCCTGGACGGCATCATTACGCCGACCATCTGCGACACGCTGCGCCCGATGAGCCAGAACTTCCGTGTTTCCATGGGCGAGAAGATGGCGGTTATTTTCCTTGCGCATCCGCAGAACCGGTTTGAGGATTTTGGCCTGCAGTTCTGCATCGACCAGTATACGCATGTGAAAAAAGAGCTTGAAAAGGTCGCAGGAAAGGAAATGACCGACGAGGCGATTCAGGATGCGATCAAGGTTTACAACAAAGCCCGTGCGGCGCGCCGTACGTTTGTCAAGCTGGCAAACGAGCACTGCGACGTGATTACACCGGTGAAGCGTTCGGCTGTTCTGAAGGCATTCTACTTCATGGAGAAGCCGGAATACATCGAAAAGCTGAACGAGCTGAATGAGGAGCTCTCCAAGCTTCCGGCCTGTGACTGGAAGGGGACGAAGGTCGTTACCTCCGGTATTATCTGCGATAATCCGAAGCTTTTGGAGATCTTTGAGGAGAACAGCATCGCGATCGCAGCGGATGATGTGGCGCATGAGAGCCGTTCCTTCCGTACGGATGCACCTGAAGATGAGAAGGATCCGATGATGGCGCTCGCGAAGCAGTTTGCCAATATTGATTATGATGTCCTTCTCTACGATCAGGCGTCCTCGAAGAACCGCCGCGGTGAATTCGTCGCGGATATGGTGAAGGAGAGCGGCGCGCAGGGCCTGGTGCTGTTCATGCAGCAGTTCTGCGACCCGGAGGAGATGGAATATCCGTATCTGAAGAAGGCGCTGGAGGAGAAAAACATTCCTCATATCAAGCTGGGCATCGACCAGCAGATGCGCGACTTCGGACAGGCGCAGACGGCCATTCAGGCGTTTGCGGATGTGCTGGAGATGAGTAAGTAAGGAAAAAGAGTCCCGTCGGTTTCCCGTGGAGGAGACTGGCGGGATTTTTTGTTCCTGTTCACTCCGTTCCCGGGAATATGCAAGACGCCATGCTAAATCGCCTGCGGCGATAGAGGTTTGCCAACTGTTCCACACATTCTTACGGCCAGCGCAGGAAATGCGCAGATCTATGTGAACGGTAACGATTTTTTTGCGTTTTTTTCGTTTCCGATAAGTTTCTATTGACAAACAGAACGAATGTTCTTATAATAGAGATATAGAACAGATGTTTGCGATACGCCGGCCGGATGTGAGAGGAGGTTGAATGTATGCGGATTACAAAGAATACGATTTCCGGTATTAATTTTGAGAACGAGGATGCGCGTCTGCTTGTTTTGGATATCGTGACGCATACGAACGCTCAAATCTATTATTGCGATACAGATATGGAGATCACGATTTTTATAGCGTTAAAAATCAGGGAGAAAGCGTATAAAGCAGAAAAGAAAGGTGAGAGGTACAGCCTGTCCCTGTCAGACTCCAGGCATATCCCGTTTAGAAGGCCCACGAGGCGTTTTACACCGCTTAAGCTGCTTGATGCATAATTCTCCCGACTAAGCTTCAAAATACTCCTAAAATGTTTTTAAACGATAGGAGTGTTATAGCTTGGAGGAAAAGGAGTATGCCAAAAGGAGAATCGCCTGTTCTGCCTGGTTTCCTGCAAACGGGAAACCGTTCCCTCGGCTTTTTAAGTTTAAAGATGATAACGGAGAGATACAAACGGTAAAGAATATCAGCGTTCACAGAATAGAAACGAAAAATCAGCTAAGCTGCCCGGTCAATGAATACGACTGCCGGGCCATTATCGGCGGATTGATGAGAGAGTTTAAAATTGTCTATCGGCTAAAATCAGCCGAATGGTATGTAAGCTTTTAGAGCTTATAACAGAAAAAAATGGACTACCACATTTTGTTATGTAGTAGTCCGCAGCAGCAAATACTTATTGTTTATTTGCAAGCATTGCTAAAATCTCCTCTGCCGTTTTTCCGGATTCTTTTATCGCTTTCAGGAGCTTGGCTTCGTCGGCTTTTAATGCTTTTTTTGCGGCTTCTTTTTCGGCCTTGATTTGTTCTTTGTAAGCAATTTTCAGTTCATCCTTTGCAGTTTTCAATTCAGCTTCCAGCTTCTGTACCTTCTCATATAATGTGGCCGCCTTACCCGTATAGGTGATCGCTTTTCTTACTCCTCTTGGCATTTGAGATAGACCTCCTTTATAAAATTAAAAGTAAGTATTAAAATAAATGGTTAAAAAGTTAGCCAGTTATTTCTGCTTTTATTTAAGCTTATCATACACAAAAGGGTAAGAATTGTAAAGGGGAGAAAAGGAAAATTTGGAAAACTAAATTTGGAAAACTACATAGATAGGAATAACAAGCGAAAATAAATAAGCCTACCTTGTACTTGGCCGTCTAGGTAGGCTTATTGCCAATCCGACGCTAACCACTTTGTGGGCGGCTGCCCCCTTATGTTTATACAATGGCACATTCATCAGGAAGATTCAAGCCTCATTTTCTGATGGATTCGGCATGAGAGCAATTCAAGAAGGCTTTTATCTGTAAAGATGAGGATATCCGAACGATTACAAATACAGCTATCTAAGATGATACCGAATCGACTTTTCAATCAGCTTAGGCACGTTGTCAACCTGGTGCTTGATCAGGGCTTCCACCTCATACCGTGACAGGCCGGAACCGTCAATCTGGATCAACGGCGAATGGACCTCCAGGCTTGCCCCGGTTCTTGTCGGAAGATTGTGGGAAAGATCGGCGATTCCGGTCCGATAAGGCGATACCTGTACCAGATCATGCAGCCGTTCCACTTCACTTGCATTGAAGACATGGTCGCCCGAATCGAGCTGGCGCAGGGCCCCTTCCTTCGTGACAATCACTTCGGAGCCGAGCCCTTCCTCGTCTGTAAGCGCGAGCCGGGGCAGCGCATGCCGTGTCCCATGTTTGTAGACCACATCGTAATCCAGTTTTTCCAGTTCTTCCCGGCTTAGTATTCCGTCGGAATCATGATATTCCCCCTTTTCGTTCACATAATAGTAGCCTTCGCCGCTCCCTGCCTCTACGACTGCATTCCGCGCCATGGTTCCATCCGCCGTGAGATAGTACCAGGTTCCGTCTTTCCCTTTTCGCCAGCTCGACCGCACCATCTGGCCGTTCGCCGGTTCGAAGTAGCGCCATTCTCCCTGCGAGTCATCCCAGCCGGTCAGCATATATCCCGCATCGTCAAATCCATAGATCTTTTCTCCGATTTGATAGTATCCGCCGGATACATAGTCCTCCTCAGATGTTCCATACCACCAGCGCCTATTGTCTGCCGCCTTCTTCCAGCTTCCCCGGCCGGTCACGTCTTCATAGGAGGGTTCATAGGAGCCATGACCGCCGGCTGGGGAACCTGTCTGGGGTCTCCCCTCCCCGAAAGCGGGCAGGCTCTCAAATGCGCTCCAGTCGATGGAGTCGAGATCGTATTGGATTTGCGACACCATGTCCGAAAATACAGCCGTGAAGGATTGTGCCGCCTCGGTGGCGGAGGTGAAGGGGGTAAGCAGATCGTTTGTCAGTTCCATGCTGTAGGCGTCGGCATAGGCGCCCAGAGTCGTATATACGGCTGCATACTGGTTCCGCACCTGGCCCAGGTAGGTTTCAAGCAGGGCCTGCTGTTTGGCAAGATCCGTCCGAAGCTCCTCTGTCTCCTTCCTTTTTGCCTCCTCATAGGCCGCTCCATGCTCGTCCAGGGCCTCCTTCTGCCGGTCAACCGAATACGTATGCTGATAATCAGCAAGCTCCTGCCTGGTCTCCGATAGCTCCTGTTCCAGTTGGAGCCGTTTTGCCCGGCTTGCATGGTCCGATGCCAGGGAGAGCGTGGCGATCTGTTTTTCGAGGGCGGCAAGGCTCTGGTTAAAACCGGCCGTCTTTTTCTGATACTCGTCTAAGTCTTCTTCGGCCTCCAACGCCTCCTTTTTGGTGTCAATCAGCTCGTTCATGGCGTCGATTTCTTCCTCGATGGCCTGCTCCCGCAGATCAATGATTGCGTCCATGGCGTCTTTTGTGTCCATGGAGGCCTGCCGCTGTGCAGACTGGTATTCATAGAGCCGCTCATTGAACTCGTCCTGTGTGATGTCGCCGTTTTCCAGAGAGGCTTCCAGTGCCATGATCGCATTGGCGTATTCAGCCGCCTGCTTTTTGGCGTTAAGGAGCTGCTGTCCGTACAGGGCAACCTTGGCCAGGCCCTTGTCCGTCAACATTCCGCCGTTTGTGAGCCCTTCCTCACCGAGAAGGGAGCTTAAATCGGACAGCTCCGAACCGGAGGCTTTAAGCTTCTGGATCAAGTCGTCAAACGGCTTGAACCGCAGCTCTATGATCCGGTCCTTGAAATCCTCGACGGCGTCGGCACAGTCGAGCAGGCAGACCTTGATCTCGATCAGCTGCTCCTGCATTTCGTTCCATTTTTCGGAGCCTTTCTGTAAATCAGAGTGGGAGAGGGCCTGTGTGAGCTGTTCATACTCCTCCTCCAACTGGCGATAGACGGTGGCCTGGTCGTCGATCAGGTCCTGATAGTCGTGCTGATTTGGCATAGCCGTTCCCTGTTTTTCATAGAGCTCCAGCAGCTTCTGCTGGTAATTCGTGTACTGGTCCAACAGGGAGACAACCTGCTCGTAATCATGAAGGAGGTTGTCCAGCCGTTCTTCCTTCGTCTCCCGGATGGCTTCGTTGGTTTCCCGGATGGCTTCGCCGCTTTTCTGCGAACGTGTGTAGAGGTCGCGGTATGCATCGACCACCGTGCGGACACTTTCATCGAGGGAATTGAATTCCTCTGTCGTGAGTGTACCGTCCTCAATCTTACGCTTAAAAAGATCGGAGAGACCGAGGGAGAGCATCTCCTTCTGGTACAGGGCCTGTTCGGCCTGTAATTCAGAGAGCTTGTGGCTAAGCTGATCATAGATCGTGTCCTGAAGCTTATTTTTTGCCTGCCAGCCGACCGTCTCCTCCGCCTGTTCCCGGAGCGCCTCGACATTGGCGTCCAGGGTCTCGATATTGTCTGCAAAGCCTTCGGCGATGTTGTCCAGCTTTAACTTTGTAATCCCTTCAAGCTCCTGCCTGGTCTCCCAGGAGGTCTTTTTGATCTCCTGCGCCTTGCTATACCAGTTAGCATAGTCCGAGACGAGCTGTTTTGTAGTATCATCGAGCGGTTCGATGTCGATCGCACCGGTCTGCACCTTGTGTTTGAGGGAATCGGACAGGGAGACCTGGTCGGCCTGTGCCAGGTAGCGGTCATAGGAGGCCGATAAGGCATCCAGCTTTGCCTTAAGCTGATCGAATACGGTATCCTGCAGTTCATTCTTTGCCTGCCAGCCGAGGGCATTGGCAGCCCGTTCCTGGAGAGCCCGGATCGTTTCATCGGTGCGGGAGAGGAGGGTTTCGATCCAGTCGTAGAAGTCCTTTGTAGATCGCTTCGAGGAGCCTGTGCCTGAACCGGAGGAACGCCTGCCTGCAGAGCCGGATTGGGGGACGGTCTTGTATTTCACCTTCCCGAGATTGTCTTCCAGATCTTGTGCGTACTGTTTCGATGCCTCCTGGGATTCTTTGAGAATCTGCTCATACTCCTCCTGTGTGGCAAGATGGGAAACGATCTCTCCGTTTTCTACGGTCTGATAGCTGTAGTAGGACCGGCCGCTTGCAGAGGTGTGTTTGCTGGCGTCCATCTGGGAGAGGATACTCCTTGTCCGGTAATACGTCTGCCAGGCGGATGTGGCAATGCCAAGGGACTCGACGATGTTGGAAAGGGCTGTGATATCCGCGCTGAGGTCTAGGGCAGCTTCTGCCAGCATTTTTTGGACGAGATACGTGGCAAAGGCGTCTTGTGCGGTGCCAGTGGCACCTGCTTCCTCGATCAGGGCCAGGATCTCATCACTTGTCGCAGCCGCCAGGTTCCGGGAAGCCCATTCGGCTTCCGCCTGGCTTTTTGCGAGTGCCTCGGCAGCCAGTTCATCTGCATTTACAATGTTCATCTGCTTAAGGAGCGCAACGACGGAGGCATTTGTTTCTTCCGAAAGGCCATCCAGTGCCCCGGAATTTTTGATATAGGCCGCTGCAAGGTCGTCAAACGCAGATTGACAGGCGTCTATGTCATCGGGAGACTTGCTGACGGTTTCTATGAAGGTTTCATAGGCTTGGCCGGCCCCCTCAAACGCATTTTTGAAGTCGTCATTGTTGAGCATGGAGGCCCAGTCAAAGCTGCCCTGGTCCCGGACATCGGAATAGAGCCTGCCGAGCTGGTTTAAGCCTTTGGAGAGGGCTTGTACCTGGGAGATGGAGTCTGTGAAAGATTTCACTCTCGCCCCGGATTCGGCCCCTGCATCGCCAGCCTGCTCGAAGGCGGAGCCCAGCCCGTATACCTTTTCAGAGACCGCATCTAAAACAAGTTTGGCAGCGTGATAAACCTGCGTGTCCGTCTCGAACATCTGATTCCCGGCGAGCCTGGCATTTTCATAGGCCCGGACGATATCCTCCAGGCCGTATGCATAGGAAGCGAGATGGCCGGAGAGAACGGACTGGATGGATTCCATGTGGAGGCGCTGTCCCTCGAGCCCGTCGAGCCGGGACTGGATGGCGTCCGCGTCCTGTTTGGAGGCATTGGCTTTTGCAAGAGTGAGGGTGTCCATCTCCGCGCGTATCTCCGCCAGTTTCCGTCCAAGGCCGTCATAGGCGCCGATTAAGAAATTGATGTTGTGTTTGTTTGCCTCGATGGTGAAATCGGAATACTGGCCGGGAGAGTGATAGGAGGCGTTAGAGTGTCCGGAAATCGTGTCCTCATTCAAAGATATGTCACGGGAGAAACCGACCCGTTCGTCTTGTGTTACCTCGTCGAAATAGGTTTTTGCGTTGTTCCAGGCGTCCAATGCGGCAAGCTTTTGGCGAGCTTCCTGGATTTGAAGGTTGTGCTCCAGTTCTTCGTTTAAGCGTTTAAGCTTCTGATACTCGACATCGTCAACGAGGTTGTGGATGCCTTTGGTATTCTCGAGGTCCGCCAGCTTTTTTTGTACATGTTCGGCTTGTGTGCGGAGAGCTTCCAGTGCTTCTGATTCACCAGAGTAGGAGGATTGAGAGGCGTCCATCGCGTCGCGGGCGTTGTCCACGCGGTTTACGAGATCATCGTATACCTTTGCGAATCCCTTTGCCGTGATTTGGAGGGCGAGGCCGAGGCCGAAGCCGATGGCGGAATTCAGGAGGAGAGTTTTCAGGCGGAGGGCATCGGTGGCGACGCCGGCGGCTGTTAGATGGGAGCGGTAGCCTTCTAAGGAGGCGGGGGAGTTTTTTGGGAGTTGGGCTAGATAGTCTTTTAGGTGGGGATTGTTTTGGGCGAAGGGGTTTTCGAATGTGTCTATCTTAGCGTTCCCTTTGGCCACTATATCATTCCATTTTGAGATTGCTTCCTTCGCTTTATCAAAATGTTTCTTCTGATCTTTAATTGCAGTGAAATCGATCCCAAACATATTTCCCTGAATATCAAATTTGTCAGTTTCTTTATTCCATAACTGCGTAATCCCGTACTTTTCATTTCTTACAGACAAGGCAGAATTCAAAGCAGTCAAAGCAGCCGGAAGTTCCTTTACTACATCCTCCAGATTTTTGGCTTTTTGAATCAGTTCGTCAAAGACGGTTATTGTTCCTTGTAAGGCATCTTTATTTGCTAAGGCATGAACAAAGGAATCCCAGCCATTGCTTGTATCGTTAGGGAAATTTGCTGAAAAATCCACCGCGCGGACTTCGGATTTATAAAGCTGGAATGCATCAGCCGCATCTTTTAGGGCTTTACGATCATTGACAGATGCAATCCGTTCTTTTATCCGAGTTACTTCTTCTGATAATATCGAAGAATCGTTGATCTTCGTATTTTTGTTTAGAAAAGCGTTCAATTCATTTTGAAGTTTTTCCTTTTTGATTCGGATAGGAACAGAAATAGGATTACTGTCCGCGAAAGCTTTTATGTATGCAAAGGCCTTTCTCACTTTAAGTTTTGTTTTGCTTTCATCAATATTTAATATATCAATATCTTTGAAGGAGACATCACTTAAAGTTTTATCAATCTCGCTTAATAAGCATTTACTTTCAAACTTTCCTTTTAGTTTTATAACTTTCAGCTGCGATTGCAGAGCTTTTAAGGACTGGTTTAGCTTTCTTTTGGTATCACCCTTTGCAAAAACCCCGGTAATACGCAGTATACTGAGAGTCTTTTCCAATTCTTTTATGTCCTTATTGATCTGTTTTTTACTTTTTTCGTTGCCTAATTGGGCAGTTAATTGTAATAAAAGTTTTTCCAAAAGTTGATTCCCTCCTTAGAATTAGGCATACTAAAAGAGAGATGCAATGTACATCTCTCTTAAAAGTCAATTTATTAAGTTTATATATGAGCATCAAAACTCTCGCATGCAATGGTTGCATACCCGCTTTGGACTGCCGCTTCCCCAAAAACCCGTCAGGAAAGAGTAGCCCTGGTTTAAAATGGTATATTGATCACAGCCGCAGTAGGGACAATTTATTTTAAATTTATTCTTATACGTGAAAAGCGGACTATTAGGCATGATTTCTTTTAACTGCCTTTTTGCATCTTTTACATCTACGGCGTCAAATATATGTACAGGATTTTCATCGTCATATAGTGTCGGAGTTAAAGTTCCGTCTTCATAATAATACCATTTCACAGTTTCCTTTGGCTCCGCCGCAAAATCACTCCCTTCATTTAGTAGGGATTCCCCACACACCGGGCAGGTATCCTCACTATTTTTCTTCTTCAACACGTCCTCATCAAATGTCGATTTACAATGCGGACATAAAATGGTTCTACCCATACCGTACCTCCCTTATTTTTGCTGTGCTATTTTCTATATAATAATACCACCACATAATCCGATTGGAAAATTCTCTTTTCATGGATAATTCCCCTTCACACATCGGACATGCAGCTGTATTTTCCTGTTCCATTATCAAAATATCTTACTTAACAAAAAGTTCCGCAAGAGCGCTGTCTAGACGTTTTTCTGTAACATTTCAGAACCATAATCTTTTATTTCAGCATACCACGCTCAATTGTCACTGCAAATATACGTTTTTATATCAACTTAGATACCTAAAATAAAAAGTATAAAAGTATCCACAAAAACTTTCTCACTATGCTATAATGAGATTGAAAAAAAGTACAGATGAGGAGATACCTTTACGATGAAGCGAATTACAAATTTAATATGGGTTGTTTTTGCCTTGCTGATTGGGCTTTCTTCCAACTCAATCACATCCATAGCGTCCAATGCCAATAGCCCGGATAAAATGGAGGTTCACTTTATTGATGTGGGTCAGGGAGATACAACCCTCATCACATGCGGCGGACATGCGATGCTCATTGACGCGGGTGATGAGACAAAGGGTACGGCGATCCAGAATTACTTGCAAAAGCAGCAAATCAAGGAGTTGGATTATCTGATCCTTACGCATCCCGACGCGGATCACATTGGCGGCGCGCCCGTTATCATTACAAAATTTAAGATTAATCAGGTCTTTTTGTCTGACTATGAAAGGGATAATACGACCTATCAAAAGCTGATTCAGGCGTTAGACTATAAACGTCAAAAACCTGTAACGCCGGAGATGGGTTCACAATATTCTCTCGGGACGGCTGTCATTACTATTTTAGCGCCTGGCAAAGAGTACGATAACCCTAATGATTCGTCGGTTGCCTTCATAATCCAGAATGGAAATACCAGATTTTTGTTTACCGGCGATGCGGGAGAGGCTGCCGAAACGGATATTTTGAATCAGGGGATCGATATTTCAGCAGACGTTTATAAAGCAGGACATCATGGAAGCAAATATTCTACATCAGAAGAATTCTTCAAAGCGGTCAGCCCTTCCTTTGCGGTTATAAGCTGTGGCAAGAATAATTCTTATGGGCATCCGCATGCCGAAACGTTTAATAAACTTCGGGCCGGTGGCGTCAAGGTTTATAGAACGGATGAGGAGGGAACGATTGTTGCCATATCAGACGGAACGGATATAACGTTTAACGTTCCGCCGTCTGAAAGCTGGAAGGCGGGAGAACCGACCGGAAGCTCGGGGACGCAGCAAATTCAGAATAAAGAAAACGAAGCTTCCGATCTGACGGCAGAAAATACTACGTATGTTTTAAACAGAAACACAAAGAAATTTCATAAACCTGATTGCAGCAGTGTAGAAACAATCAAGGATGCGAACAGAACGGATACCACGCAATCACGGGATGCAATTTTGGAGTCCGGGTATGTTCCCTGTAAAAGATGCAACCCATAAAAACAGCCTTTATCAGCGAGACAGCTTCGGCCGCCTCGCTGATTTTACGTGGCCGATATCAGCCGGATTCGGCCTCAATATTCGGATTACGATCCTATACACATTTATAATAGGAGCTTCTTACATTTTCTTGGTCAACACTGCAGTAAATCATCGTGGTCTCAACCTTACTGTGTCCCATTAGTTTTGCGGCTTCTTCCAGCTTCATCCCATGTTCTAACAGATCAGTGGCAAATGTCCGGCGAAAACGATGCGGATGGACATCTTCGATCCCCGCGATTTCCCCAAGCTGCCGGCAGCGTGATTCGATACCGGCTTTCGTCATGCGCTTATATGGCGCCCGAATCGCCATCATCAGGGGCTTGCCTTTGAGGCACTCAAGCGGTGTATTCATTTGCTTGGATAACCATTTAAAGTATTCCTTAAGATGGAAACAGGCGAGATCCGATATATAAATGGTCCGCTCCTTATTCCCTTTTCCGATTACGGTAAATTCTTTTCGATATATATCTATATCGCCAATGCTGAGAGATTCCAATTCGCTTACTCTAAGACCCGTAGAATAAAGGAATTCGATCATAGCCCGATCGCGGACATGTGTACAAATCTTACGAAGTGCTTCTAATTCCTCGGTAGAAAATGGCTTGCGGATCACCTGCTCGGTTTTAGGAGATTTGACCCGCATTACGGGGTTCCTTTTTAATAATTCTTCTTTTACAAGAAATGTGTAAAAGCTGTTTAAATATCGGATCTTATTTCGGATTGTTGACATTTTGTTGCTGTTGCGTTCCTTCGCAAAGCCTAAATACCAACGCAGATCCATAGTTGTGATATCTGCAAAGCTTTTGCCTATGACATCTCTGCATTTCCGGATTTCTGTCACATACTGTGTTAACGTACCGTCCTTTCTTCCGGATACTTTTTTTGAAGCTACAAACATTTGCAGGTAGTACGTATCTGTATTGGTTTCGGCCAGTATAAGTTCGTTTTTTTCTTCCATGATCTTTTTGTCATGAAAAACCATAAAAAGTACATTTTTTAATTTTTCAATTTGTTCTCTTACTAATACATCTGTCATCTGCGCACATACTTCTATCAGAAGTTTTTCTAACATGATAAAACTCCTCCATAAACATATGTTCTAATCATATATTTCTTCAAAAGGGGCGATAGATTTTGTTAAAATGTTTGTAGTGAGAGAAATGGCGATTTAAATAAAAAGCTTCCTTATCAAAATTACAGAACAGACGAATACCCCGCTGCCACAGCGCTAAGAAACGAAGGCGGCACAATCTCTTTTCGGGCGACCCAAGAAGATGGCTCACTACAAGCATTAGTTTTTTATCCTGATGGCAGAATTCATCTTGAAAAAAGGATGCATCCGGGAAATGGACAACAAAGGAACTTGCCTCAAACGGATTTAATACATACGAAGGAAAACGAATATTTACCCAGAGCGTCGATGCTGGTGAGCATATTATACAATTATTTGTATCATTTAATGCAAGCGGCAATGGCACAGAATTAGGCGATTTATGTTTTCGCATGAAAAATGGGTATTTAAACACATGGACAAGTTGGAAAAAGGTGACTTCTACCATATTATAACCAATCGTCATTATCCTCTCTCTCTGTATTCGGTCAAGCTATTGTTACAGACTTGCTCATCAACGTGAAGGAATTGCATTCCCAATCTGTAAGTGTCGTGCTCTGCCGCAACAGCCCAATATTGGTGAACTGTCCATCCCACCAAGTCCATACAGCCGCATAAGATGTTCCATTCGGCGCTCCGTTTGCAGCGCTTGATCTGATTGTTATAATATGTCCTAAATATTGCGTGGAAGGTTGAGAGGGGGGGTGCTTCTGCTTTTAAATTCCATAAATTCTGGTTGATTTTGGCAAAAGGATAGTAATACAATCCTGCGTCGTACCATGCAATATGATTCAGAGATGACATTTGCGCATTAAAGCTCCCCCTCACCAAAATCATATATGGAGAGTAATAGGTTGACACATAGGTTCCCGCTCCGCCTCCTGCCAGACGAGTCCAAGCAGCATACTGCCAGTTTAAATCACTTGTTCTAATATAAATATCCCAATTCGACCAAAATCCTGTAGTTTTAAAATAGTGGCACGTGCAGATTTTCACATAATTGGAGTCTCCCGTGTATGCATAATAAACTTGCAATGTGCCGGCTCCTGAAGTATGCACATACAGGATACCGCCTGTTTTATTAATGGGATAGTTTTTATCAAGAGTAGCCTGGCCAGATGTTGGTATTTCGTACCAGCCAGTTTCCGTGAATACGTTTAAATTATCACTATCCGATACCTTTCCTGCCCTCATTAATAGCTTTTCTAAATCGCCATTTAACGCATCAATTTCCCCCTTAAGAACCTTCCCCTGCGAGGCTGCAAGGGCCAGATTGGGGTTGTCGGTTACGCAGTTGTTGACGAGTTTTTCCGGAATGATCGCTTTTTCGTCTATCTTTTCAAAATTTGATTTAATTTTATTGGTGCCAAAATTGTCGGTATCTTCCAACAATTCAAGATTCATGTTTGCAGATGTAATCATATGTCCTCCTTTTTTGAGAATGCTGTTTGTCAAAAGCCATTTTTCAATTTATCCATATAGCTTTTTTGAATCAGCTCCATTGAGATTTCAACCTCTCCGTTTTCGAGCTTGTTTTCCTTTAAGATTCTTTCGTATTTCTCATAGATCTTTATACAGTGCTGATAGCTGTCCTTGTTGCAGGGCTTTCCCTCGGCGACCCGAATCGCGAAATTATTGATCTCCCAGCGGATGTCGTCAATTTCCTTATCCACAAAAAGCCGGGTAAGCTTTTTGATGTCATGTGAAATTTCTTCGTCGCGTAGGTCGGAACGCTCCATATCTGTTTCATGCTTTTCCTGCAGGGCAGCCAGGCTTTGGGAGGTCCGGAGAAGAAGCTCGTATTCTTCACGCTGCTTCTTACCCCATCTTGTCTCAAGGCCCAACAGCCTGGTTCCCCACTCCAATATAGACAGAACAGCTTTTAATCCAAACAGGATCATAAAAACAGAGAGAATTACGGAAGAAAAATCAATTTTGGAAAGCTGTAAAATCGCTTCCATATGTAAAATTTACCTCCCTACTCTGAAGTGCAGAAGCCCCTACGCAGACCTGCGTAAACGGTAACGTTATTCCCGCCATGCTGCCCCGGCTTCGATAAACTGTTTGAAAACCTGATGCAGGCCGGTTGATGCCAGGCCGCTGACCATGCCCTCGAGTAATACCTCTGGAGTCAGGTCCCAGTCTGCGATCCAGGCAGACAAGAGTACTCCCAATCCGGTGACGATCGTGGGAATGAATTTGTTGTCTATATCGTTTACCCATTTTTTAACAACATAGCCCATGCACAAACAGATCCCCAAAATAACGGGCAGCATAAAAGTATTTAAAAATTCCATTCGTTTCTCCTTAACTGGTATGTTCGATCCGATATTTTTTCAAAACCGTGTCATATTCGGCGATCATGAGTTCGCCCTGGTCATTCGTGACCATGCACTTCCCCTCATGAATCCCCTCGGGGCAGAGAAAATAGTTCCTTCCGCTCGGCGCTTTCTGACAGCCGGTCAGCATATATCCCGCTTTATCGAATAAATACCAGCCGGATGTGCCGCCGGTTTTCTCGGTCAGCCACGCCCAGCCATTCGATGCATAAGACCCGTCCCGATACTGATACCACCAGCGTCTGCCGTCGGCGGCGCGCAGGAACCCCTCTGTATGGGCTTCCACAAGCGTATAATCCGGCCTGCCGTATCCGTCGATCCGGCGTTTCCCATCCGTCCATCCGAGGGGATACTGTTTATAGGCGACACAGCCGCCTTCGTTTTCAAGCACCGTTTTTGAGCTGGTGTTGCCCTCTATGGTATAGACGATTCCGTCATGCACCCGATACACATAGCCGGTATGATAGATTCGTGTGCCGTTATGGAAGAAAATGAGATCTCCTTCTCGGGGCTTTGTCTGCTCGTATCGCTTCATCTTTTTAAAATAACCAGCAGAGTCCGGCGTATATGCCGAAAATCCACCGAGCAGCTTTTCGGCCTTTTCCACGCCGAATAAATGGATCAGCACAGTGTCCGTAAAGCAGTCGCACCAGGGCTGTCCCTGCACGCTGATTCCGGTTTTTTGTTTATATAAATCGGCAAATACCGTATAATTTCCCTTTCCGGCGTTCTGCTCATAAGATTCCGGCTTCTCGTAGGTGCCAAGATGGCGTTTTTCGTTTTTTTCACAATAGCCCACCCATTTCTTAAATTCCGGTGTGACCTTTTCCTGTATCACGCTCATAAGCTGCCTCCTTTTAAAACAATTTTATCCGCAGTGAATAAGGGGATGAGTGTCCCCTTGTTCAAAACCTGCCGTTTCCCGCGTATCAAACGGCAGGGGAGCGGCCGCCTGCCGCTCCCCATGCCCGAATGACTGTCAGGCAACGATTACCTTGATAACGTCTTTCACACCGTCGTACTCGACATTTACATAAGTGGTGCCGGCGGCAACGCCGGTGACAATCCCGTCTGCAACCGTGGCGACCGCCGTATCCTCGGAGACAATCGTGCAGTCCGCCGTGTCGATTCCGACATTGCTGTACAGGCCTCCCTTGATCCCGACCACGGAGATCTTTCTTGCTTTCCCGGCAGCCAGTTCCATTACGGCCGGCGTGGCGGCAATATCGGATACGGAAACGGCAGACGCAGCGGACGGGATCTCCGTGATATACGCATATACGGAGCCGTCGGAGCAGGCAGCGCCTTCAACCGCCAGGGCGTCGCCGTCAAGCTTTGTGGTGGTAGTCCCGCCTGCCTCGAGAGCAATATCAAAGGTGCCGGATAACTGGAACGACGGAATGTCGATCTGCACCTCGCCGACCTTCCCCTTGAGGTTGTTGTGCTTGTCAGCGGTAAGAATGAGCTCGCCGACCATCGGGGCCGTCTCCGCATCAACCGTTACCCGTTTCACCACCGTGCTGTACGGATAGGTAACGCGGACGGTATCATCTGCCTCGCCGACTGTAATTGTGGAGCCTTCCGGAACCACCTCGAGAGTGGAACCGTCGGCCTTTTCGACAAACACGTTTCCGACAGGAACCTTGGCAAGCGTGCCGACGCCTTTTGTGAGGGCGACACATTCTGCAACTGCAAATACGTCCTTTAAGCCCTCGAAAATAGAGGAGCCGACGTTGGCGGCAATGTATGCCAGATTCCATTCTGCCATTTCGATGGACGGAGCGAGCTTCCGGCCATACTTGTACTTATAGAGGGTTTTATTTCCCTTACCGCCGGTTACCTCCTGATCTTCCATGGATACGGCGATTGACGTATTCAGGGAGGTCGTTCCTGTGAATGCGAGCATACCGTCTACGATAAAAGCTACATCCGCGGTTGATACCAGAAAATCTTTTGAATTTGTTGCCATGTTTTTTGTTCCCTTTCTTGTGTTTTATTATTTTTTATAAAAAAAGAAGCGCATCGTTATCCGATTTTGCTTCTTAATTCATCTTCATTTGATTTTAATTTTTCGTAAGGGTCTCGGACCTCCATGCTGGTCATCCAGTGGCGCAGAGGCTCTTTAAACGTAACCATTCCGCCCATCTGCCCCAAGCGGCATGCCTGGTATTCGTCATATTTATTGATGCGCTTGATATACCGCCAAAACTTACGGATGGTCAAATCAGAAACGGAAGCTTCGGATACGTTCATGCGGATTGCCAGAGAATCAATATAGTCCTCGATATCGGCCTTTTCGTTGTTCTTCTTTGCCTCGAATGCCTGCGCCCTTTCTAACGCTTTTACCGTATCAAGATTCAAAAATTCGTCCACATCGAAGTCCACGTCATTTTGAATCAGAATGATTTTCCGCAGATCCTCGAATACGGGATTCGTTACGGTACAATCATTCACAAAAATGTCAAGAGTCGATGCGTCATACCCGACTTTTGCATCACTTCCGCAGGCGAGCTTTAAAATCGCGATCAGAAAGTCGTAATAAAAGGGCAGCAGAGGAAGGTTATAATCCGCCGCCAGGGTTCGGTTGCGAAACGCAAATTTTATGAAATCGAGATAGTCCATTTTCAGAATTTGCTTTTCTCGGAAAATAGAATCCTTTCTCAGTGTCAGCGCTTCCTGACACTGCTGGAACTCCAGGATATGCTCCATTTTAATCGGATACAAGGTGATCCATTCATGATACGGGACCGCCTTGTTAAAAATCAAAAAACGGAACAGGGTTTCTTTTCTTATATCCAGAATCATCACCTCCATCGTTACAGATTTGAATCCAGCTTGTTGAAACACAAATGACGCCACCGCCGGAACCGCGGTGACGCCACCTGCAAAAGAAATGGGAGAGGAGAATGACCCCCAAACGGGTCATCTTCTTCATATATCCGGATCTGCCCGAATCGGAAATCCCTTGTGTTTTCTGTGCTTTTTCAGCGCCCAAATGGGCCGGGTGTAAAGAATTCGGCCTCATTTTCGCTGTTTTTTGAAAAACACTTTAATAATCCTGCGGGGTTTACTTCATATAAAACCTTTAGCAGAATCGCCTTATTGTTGCGTATCTTACTTTGGATCGTTTTGTCGTTCCTTTTTACCTGCGGCGTGATCAGAAAGGCCCGGTCGATCAGCCATGACATCAACCCCAGGTAATTTTGGGACAGACGGATTTTGCGGATCTGCCTGATTAATTCGTCAAAATCGCTTCTTAATAAAAGATGTTCGGAATCGTTTGAAGAATCCGCTGAGGCTTTCGCGCTGTTATATAATTTTAATGAATAGTTTTGGATCAGCTCCTCCACCTTTTTGCATTTGACCCGGTTTTCGTCCAATTCGTATTTGACGAAAAAATCAGACATGGGCAGCGTGGACTCCTTGTCATGATATTCCCTGAATTTCATTTTATATAAGTAATTCATAGGGCATACCAAGGCTTCATTTACATGCGTTCTGTCAAAATCCCGTTTGATCATGAGCCAAAAGGAGGGGTAGCGGTATTCCCGGATCTTCATGTCTTTTTTGATTCGCTTGATCTCATGCTCCAAATCAATATCAAACTGCCGCTTCGCATTGTCGATGGCACACTGTGCCAATACGCTTAAGGTACAGACATAGTCCTCATATTTGGGGTCGGCATCGTTGTACGAATAGGTTAAACAGAGCTGCGCCAGATTGCTGGACTCACCGATCAAGGCCTGCGAGGCGGCAAGCCTCTGATCGATCCGTGCAAAATCCTCCATTGTATTTTGGTATCGGGTCGGATCCTTTGGGATATCGTTTACAATCGTGGGATAGTTCGAGTAACAATCTCTTGCGTGCCGGACAATCGCCAGGAGATTGGTCACATAAATGCTGTCCGAATCCTGGTCAGACCCATTGTTGCGGTCCTGAAAGTCGGTTCCGATCATGTTGACCGCAATCACCTGTCGGCCCGGATTCAAATACGCTTTGAGCTGCTTCGGGTGCACATTGTGCAGATACCCCATATTTCCCCGCCCGTTAAACGGGCTTCTGAATTCTGCCAGATATTCATCCGGCTCAAACCGCTCCGTATAGCATTGAATGGCCCCTTCCTCCACAGAAAATGTGTGATCCTCCTCCACGGCCGTCTCCTGCCCGGCCGCCGCGTATAAAAGCATGGCATACGGGGACCCCACGATCACTAAATTGTCCGCGTTCTGCAAGACCTTTCCGCTTTTGAAGTTCATGATACAGGACTTTATGATGTCTTCCTTTCGCCTCCGGAAGTAACTGCTTCGAATAAAATTCGGATTTTGTCTGCAGAGGGCGAGCAGGACGTCGTAATCGTTTGAAAAATTGCTGCATCGTTCCAGGTATTTTAAAAACTCCGCAGGATCGGATTTGAGCTTGTGAATATAAGCGACACTTTGCTCTGTGACCTCCTCCATGGTGTCTAAATTCAATGCGTTGATCATCTGATAGCTCATTTTCTGAACCTCGCCGAGCTTGCTTGGATGGGCCGTTTTGACAATGCCGAACCGGCAGCCGTTTTCATGCACCCATTTGCACCAGTACGCGTAGGATTTTCCGAATTTCAGCCATTTCATGGCATGGTTCGTGGTGATTAATTCAATGTCTTTCGCAAAATGTTCGATCCCAAACATATCCGTTACCGTAGCGGTTTCATACGCCTCTTTAAAATAGTCCTTGAAAAATGTTTGGATATTTGCAGAGAAGGCCGCCATTTTACAGAAGTGATGCCGCAGCAGCAGGTAGCCGTTTCCCCACGCGGGGAACAGTCGGCTGTCTATAAGGGCCTGCCCGTCAAATAGTGTGTTTTTCAGCTCATAGGCGGGCACCCTTTTGGCATGGCAGTGTTTCTCGGAATCCGTTTCGATACGGATCACCTTGGTTGTAAAAGACCAGTCAATATCCTTTAAAATTAAGATATTTTCGGGATTGATTTTTATTTTGTCGATCATGGTACTGGATATAAGAGGGGAGTAGGCGCTTATTTCCACAAGCATGGGATTGGTTTTCGAAAGCTTGATTCCCATGCGCAGATAATGCAGCGCTCTTTTGTACAGGCGTTCAACAATGAACATACAGGAGCCTTTTTTTGCCTTGCCGGCACTGCGGTACAGCATTTTATAGTGGAACGTTTCCGCATCTTTTATATTTCCCTTCTTATCATGAGAGACATATGTTACGTTTACTCCGTTCTGATAGGAATGCGTTCTTACTTCTGCGGCGGTATACGCGGTATAGGCATTCCGGTTTTTGTTGGCTTTCTGCAGCAGAGAGGAGATCGTTTCTCCCTTTTTCCGCGCCTTTTCCATGAGAGAGAAATCACCGTGGATCTTTGCCAGGCGGTATTCCCGCCTGGCCTTTGCCGCAATCTTATATAAATGCTCCAATTCGCTTTGATAGGAACGGGATCCAAAATTGAATTCCAGACAAATGATGTCCCTAGTTGAAGAATCCTTCTGTATTTTCAGCCCGTGTTCCTTTAAATAATCACTGAACAGGCTGTTCGGGAACATGGCCTCCCTGTATTCATAGTGATCGCGGACACCGAGATTGTACTCAAATAATGTACCGGCCTCTATATTTTTTATTTTTAATCCAAACTCGCTTATAACACACACCCCCTTTCTTTAAGAAACCCGTTCAGAATCTCTCTTGCGCCCGATTTTGTCGGGCACAAAGAGATTTCGAGAGGACTCTAAGCCTTCGAAGCTAAATAGGAATATAAATGAGCGGGAGTGGAGAGTTCCACATCCGTTCCGCTTTCCAACCATATCCCGGGTTTCCATTTTCGTCCATAGTCCAGTTCCAGACAAAAATAAGAGATCGCATCTTTCGCGTCCGCCTCGCCAAAGCAGACGTGCAGCAATTTGATCACGTCGTCCACGCAGTTTGGCTGAAAGATGTATCCCTCCACGCCGTTTTTCTTAAGCTGTTTATTTAGCCATACCTGATAATCGTCGCTTTTTTTGGCATCCTCTATTACTTCTGTAAACAATTCCTGAGTGATCATACGTATCAACGGTTCCTCCTGTATCTGTCATAGTTTTCTCTGTTTTTCCTGCACTGCTCATCAAATCTTTGGTCCTGCACAATGCGGGCCGCAATCACGGAGCCGTATGTATCTCTCCCTCTGTAATCCGTGTTGAAATCAGAAGGACAGATACACCCCCCAAAGGTGGTATGGTCCGTTTTACAACACCGTGTCCGGTCATACAATTCTGTCATTTGCTGTTAAAATCCCTCCTTTTGCGTGAATGAACTCGTGGGAACACTTGAGGAAGCGCTTCCGGCCAATACTCGTTACAAAATAACTTTCTCTTTTTGGAGCCGAAATTTGATTCAAATTTGGCGGGACAGAATTGTAAAGGATAGACAGAAGATTGTCAAAATAAAAAAACAGATGTTCGAAAAAACTATTGACAAATAAGAACAAATGTTCTATACTAGGGCCTATAAGCAGACAAAAAGAACCTTTCCAAAATCATACAAACGGTGCTGGCATGCGCCCGTCCGTCGGAATCGAATCTATTATAAACGGCAAAATCGACGCAGAGAACGCCAAAAACAAAAATTTTTGTCGTTTACTATAAAAAATCGCTCATTTATAAAGAGCGTTGGAGAAATATAAAATATACCATACGCATAAACCCAATTGATTTGAGGAGGAAATTTACATGAAGATGGAAACGATATTGGATGAGTATTACTCGAATCATGCTGCAAAGCTTCATAAGATTGTGGACAAGATCTTGCTGGCCTTCGGAGGGCTGTCGGATAAGGATCTGGATGATTTTTATTCCCTGGCAAATGAGGTATTTGTGGATGCGATGAGAAGGTATGATCACTCTCAGGCGTTTGACGGCTTTCTCTATTCCTGCCTGTCAAATAAAATAAAAACGGAAATGACGAGGAGAAACAGAGAAAAAAGAAAAGCAGACAGGCTGGCAGTTTCGATCGACATGCCTGTCGGAGAGGATGAGGAGGTTACCCTGGCCGACATAATCCCGGATCGGTTTACGATCGAAAAAGAAATTTTTGAAGAAAAAGAGGAGAGATACAGTAAAAAGGTATTGCTGTACTTGGCCAGACTGTCCAATATACAGCGGGATGTGCTGTTTATGACGGCAGACGGGTATCTTCCGGGCGAGATTCGAAAACGATTGCGGATCACCAAAAAACAATATGCAGATTGCAACACGGCGATTCATTCATACAGGAATATATCGGCGCTGCTTTAGAGAGTATTTGAAAACTCATTCCCGTCATCTGCACATCCCGCTTCGCGGTATATTTGGCCCAAATTCACTTAACGTAGCTCACCACGCCGCGTTCATTTGGGCCAAATCTCCCACAAAGTGGAGCGCACATCTGACCAAAAGCAATTTTCAAACACGCTCTGGAGAGTAATAAGAGATCGGAGGAATATACAAATGAAAAAAATACGGAAACAGACCTATACAATGGATATGTACTTAAATAAGGTACATGATTTGGACATCCGGAATGATTCGGATGTCCAGAGACAGTTTGTCTGGTCGAACGAGCAGATCAATGAACTGGTCAAAACCGTTCTTTCAGACGATTATATTCCTCCTATTATTCTCGGAGAAGAAGACAACTCACAGCTTTGGATCGTGGATGGCGGGCAGCGGACAGCGGCCCTGAATAAATTCAGATACTATAACCATAAAATAACCTCGGCGATTGAGGATTCGATCATCCCGTATAAAACAAAGGCCAGGGATAAAAACGGAGAGGTATTGAGTGACACGGATGGGAACATCGTTTGGGAAAATGCCACATTTGACATTAAGAATAAAACATATGACAAGCTCCCGGTCGAACTGAGAAAGAAATTCGATGAATATCAAATGGAGACGATCATTCATGAGCATTGCGATATGCATAGAATTTCCCAGTTGATTAAGAGATATAACAATCATACCGCGATGAATACGAATCAAAAAGCATTCACATATATTGACCGCTTTGCCAGAGAGATTCGGGAAATTTTAGATACCAGATTTTTTCTGGATTGCAGCGATTATAAAGAGAAGGAGAAGGTAAAGGGAGTCGGGGAGAGAGTCGTGATTGAGACAATCATGTGCACCTATCATCTGGCGGATTGGAAGCGCCGGACGAAGGAAATCTGCTCATATTTAAACCAACATTCCTCCAAAGCGGAATTTGACAAGCTGGCAGAGAATTTACATCGGCTGGAATGCATCGTCACGGCCGATATAAAGGACATATTTAATGCAAAGGAATCGTTCCTGTTTTTGACGCTATTTGACAGGTTTACGCGATTGGGAGTGAGCGATGTGAAATTCGCGGCGTTTCTTGGAGAATTCAAAACGCGTTTGAGAAAGAAAAAAATGGCCGGACAATGCTTTGACGAAATCGACAAGGACAAAGGCACCAAGGATAAAGCCGTTATTCTTTCAAAGCTGAGCCTGTTGGAAGCCCTAATGATGGAATTTTTGGGATTTGACAGGCATGAGAAGCCCTCTTTTTCGGATGAGGAGATTTTCATTCATTGCACAAACGGTTGGGATCGCGCCCGAAAGAGTGCAGGATGACATGGAGTGCTACGAGAATACGTTAAACGACCTTCTGGAAAAGACGATTAAGCTTGGATCAAAATTGTTAGAGGATCCAAACCGACTCTCTTTCCTGGCTATGGTTGCGTATTCATACAAGGAGGATGTAGATCTGGACGACTGGTTGACGGAATACGCCAAGAATCATGATGAATATCTGGCCGATCAAACGGAGAACTATTTTTGTATGATAGAGGATTTGGGGCGATTCCAGTCGGGTGAGCCCGTTTCCGTCGGGCGCTCCGGGCGTTCTTTGATTTAGTGATATTTTTGCCCCTTAGCCAGGCATCTCTTATTATAAAAGCAGATGCCATAGCACAGGATCTCTCCACACTCGGCATCCAGCCCTTCGGCGTATCGCCTGTGTTCGATCTGCCCAAGCGCCTCCTGGCATGCTGTCTCCATCTGATCGAAGGCCTTCGCATGCTTGATTTCGATGACGGCGGCCCGGCCTCTGCGTGCATCCTTTAATACGAGGTCAGGCCGGCCCTCGCCCTGTTTGCGGTTCGACTCTACCTTATAGCGGGAAAAGGAGAGCACGCCGGCCAGAAAGGCATGATAAAAGTCTTCTTTGTAATCATGGTAGCTGATGGTGTCAAAAAGCAGGTCGGAGAGGATCGCAGAGCAGGCTTCCGTATCCCGGTTCCACAGAGCGCTGAAAAGCACAGTTCGGTCCGTCGCTTTGATCGTATCCTTAAACCAGGCCGCGACCGTGGAACAGAACAATCGCCGTATCTCCTCGTTGGGGATCGTAAGGGCAAGCTCCCCGGGCTCTGCAAGGGGGTCTTGCGTGTCGGGGGACTGCGTGAGATAGCCGGTCAGGTAGAGGAGGCTCCAGAGATTCTCCGCGGAGGAGTGGAACATATCATAGGTCAGATTTTCCGTGACGGTTTTTCGGATAGTGCCGCCGGTAAAAATGCTTTCCTTGGCAATTTTCAGACAGCCGGTGACAACGGCAAGCTTTAAAAATTCATTCGATTTCAGGGCCTTATCGAACAGGGCCCGGATCGTATCGAGCATCGGGTTGTAATAGCCGCCGGCACTGGCGGCGCCAGTGGGACGTCGTATTCGTCGATCAGCAGGATCACGGGCTTTTTGCAGTGGGCGGATAGCATGCGGGTAAGGAGGTAGAGAGCTTCACAGGTTTCTACCTTATCCGAGGCTTTGTCGGCAAGCCGTTGAAAAGCAGCCTTATCAACGGCATTTATGCTCGGACTTTCAGCCAGAATTTGATACTTTACACATAAATCAGAAATTAACAGCTTTAATCTGCCGAGCGCGTCCTCGTAGCTGTTTCCGCTCATGCTCTTAAGCGTCAAAAACACGGTGGGCCATTTGTTATGCCATTCCTCGCAGAGCCCCGGTTTTCAGAGACGGCGAGACCCTTAAAATCCGCCCGGCTATCCCTTGTGATGTCAAAGAAATCCTACAGCATCGACATGGTCATGGCCTTTTGACCCTGGTATCGAATATCTGTTATAAGAGTACAATAACAAGAGGAAGATGACAAGTCTCCAAAACAAGCAGTTTAAAAACAATAAAAAATATGCTACAATATCCATAAAATTATATAGGGAAATGCCATCAGGCTTTTCCGCGTGACAGACAAAAGAGGACCCCGCCCATGAAACGAAGCCCCCGGCCCGTCAAAACCTTCAAAGACAATTTAAAACAACTGTTTCTCGTCTACTCCCTGATTCCGGCCCTAGGGCTTCTGGTATTGGTGGGAGGCGTGTTTCTCGCGGCCGGCGGCCTTTTGATTGGCGGGAAAAATAAGGAGACGGGGCGGGAGATCGGCCGGGTCATGGAGCAGACCTTTGTAAAATATGAGGAGCTTTTGCATACCCTGTGCGGCCGTCCGGGTATCGTGGATCCGATGACCTCTCTGACAAAGAGGCAGCAGATCGTGCGGCTTTTATATCAGGCATCCGTGGACAGCGGCTATGGGGCACAGCTTTTTATCGTGGATGGAGAGCACAATGTCTGCGTCAGCACGGAGGAGGAGATCTTCGGCAGTCTGGGGAGCGAGGCGGACAAAAAGTGGAAGATCCTCCTGCGCCTGGAGGAGGCCAGGGAGAATACGGTCTGTTGGCATATCAACCCAATGGGAAGCCAAAAGAAGCTGTACATGGGAGAAAATGTCTGGGAAGGTGGTGTCCGAAAGGGCTCGGTCATTCTCTCGATCGACGCGGACCGGTTTTCGGAACTCCTCTCGGGGCATACGCAGCGCAACCTTCTCGTGGATGAGACGGGCTGGGTCTTCGCGGCGGACAGCTACAATTTTACGGATGCGGTCGGCCGGCTGGGCAGCGGGATCCCTGAAAAAAACGGTTTTTTCCTCTATAACGGCGCATACTGCTACCTGACGAGGACACCGGTCAGAGCGGGAGTCCTCACCGTCTATACGATCACGGATTTTACGGATTCCATGACGGTTCTTGCCGCGGTATCGCTCAGCGGGCTGTTTGTCTTGCTGGCGGTCTTTGTGTTCGCGTTTGCAAACGCGGAGCGGCTGGCGCGGATCAGCACAGCGGACATAAGCCGGATGAACGAGGCGCTAAACGAGGTACAGAGGGGGAATCTAAACGCCTGCTTAGACATCAAAAGCAGCACGGAGTTTGCGAACATAGGAGCGTGCTACAACGGGATGCTGGACAGCCTAAAGCGCCAGATCGCGGCGAATAAGGAACTGGCGGAGACCGTGGCCTACGCACAGGTCAAGCAGCTTGAGTCGCAGTTCAATTTTCATTTCCTGTTTAACACGCTGGACAATATCCGTTTTATGTGCCGGATCGACGCGGACATGGCAGAATTTATGACCGTTTCCTTATCAAGGCTTTTGCGCTACAGCATGAGCAATGCGAATGAGACGGTCACGGTGGAGGAGGATCTAAACTACATCGGGATGTATCTGGACATTATCAAGATCCGCTACGGGGATCGGTTTGATTATACGATCGAGCTTCCGGATGCGCTTTTGGAGTGTGCGATGCCAAAGCTTTTGCTGCAGCCGATGATCGAGAATTCGATCAAATATGGGTTCGGAAACCGGGAGCATTTAAACCTCTGCGTAAGCGGAGATCTGGAGGAGGAGCGGCTGGTCTTTGTCTGCGAGGACGACGGGGAGGGGATCACGCCGGAGGCATTGAGGAGACTCTGCCACAGCCTGGCGCTTCCCGTAAACGAGAGCCGGCATCTGGGGCTTTACAACGTGCACCGGCGGCTTAAGCTTTTATACGGCGAGGAGTACGGAATCCGGGTGGAGAGCGAAAACGGGGTGCGGGTCACGGTCATCCTGCCCTGCATGCGGCCTGCTTTGGAGGAACAGGGGGAGATGGGGACATGAAGCTGCGGGTCGTAATCGTAGAGGACGAATACTATGTGCGCAAGGGGATCATCCAGACCTTTGACTGGGAGAGCCTTGGCTGCGAGATCATTGGGGAGGCGGCCAACGGACGGGACGGGATCGCAGTCATCGAGGAATTAAAGCCGGAGCTGGTGATCGCCGACATCGAGATGCCGGTGATCGCCGGGATCGAGATGGTGACGATCTTAAAGGGCAGGCAGTGCCGTTCGGAATTTATCTTTCTGACGGCGCATCAGAAGTTTACCTATGTACACAGCGCGTTAAAGCTGGAGGCTGTGGACTATCTGCTGAAACCGTTCCGCTATGAGGAGTTAAAGGCCTGTATCCGAAAGGTCCGGGTGCGCCTGGGACTTTTGGACGAGAAGGAGGATATCCTCTTGACGGAGCGGGAGATCACGGCCGAAAATGTCTACATAAAGAAAGCGATTCTCTACGTGCGGGAGCATTATTCGCAGGAGCTGAAGGTCGGGGATGTGGCAGAAAGCCTGTCCTTAAGCGAGGCCTACTTCTGCCGCCTGTTTAAGAAGGAGACAGGCTATACCTTCGGCCAGTATCTAACAAATTACCGGATGCATGTGGCGGCCGGACTACTGGCAAATTTCCCGATCAAGGTGGCCGACGCGGCTGCGCAGGTGGGCTTTGCGGACAGCAATTATTTCAGCATGACCTTCAAGCGTGTGATGGAGCTTACGCCCAGCGAGTATCAGGAGGAGCACAGGCTGTATTGACGGGATGCATGGACGGCCTGTTACAAAAACAGGTCAAAATTTTCAAGAGAAAGGTCAAAATTTTCGATTCGCAGATCCTCCTTTTTCCGATAAAATAGAAAGAACAAAACAGGTGATTCTACAAAGAGGAGGAACTTTGCTATGAGAAAGACAAAACGTGCACTGGCGTGCATGCTGGCGGCGGCCATGCTTGCTTCCCTGACCGCCTGCGGTTCGAAGGAAGCGTCGAATGACGCGACGACTGCTGCACCGGCGGGAACGACGGCGGCCGAGGCAGCCAAAGAGGAGACGACTGAGGCGGCCTCCGCCGAGGAGACCAAGGCGGCGTCGGATGACGAGATGACGTTAGACGAGCTCATCAAGGCGGCCCAGGATGAGGCGTCCGCTCCGGGAGCGGGGAGCTTTATGGTCTATGCGCCCACGAGCCGGATCGCGAAGGCGCTTGACGCGTTCAAGGAGACCTACGGGATCGAAAGCGAATATTACAACGAGAGCGGCCAGGATCTGTACACGAAGCTGACTACGGAGCTCGAGGCCAACACGAAGGATACCGCGGACGTAGTCCTGATGCAGGATTCCTATCTGTTCCAGACACAGCTCGTCAATTATGACTATGTGACGAACTATGTACCGCCGTATCTTGCGGATGTGATCATCGAGGAGGATCAGGCTCCGCTCGTATGCTACTACTATAACAAACTGTTTATCTACAACAACACCGACGGCTCCGAGGGAATCACAAATATCTGGCAGCTCACCGAGGATGCGTTCAAGGGCAAGCTGTTCATGAAGGATATCAGCAAGGAGTCCGTCAATAAAAACTTCTTGGCCATGCTGACAAGCGACGCGTGGGCCCAAAAGCTTGCGGACGCATACAAGGAGCAGTACGGAGCAGACATTACGCTGGACGAGGACTGCGAGAACGCGGGCTATCAGTTCATTAAGAATCTGCTTGCAAATGTGACCTTCGGTTCCGGAGACGGCGACATTGCGACCGAGCTGTCCAACGGCCTCGGCGGCAACATGGGACTGTTCGTCTATTCGAAGCTGCGTGACGACAGCGTGGATCAGAGCAAGCTGTCTGTCGTGGCATACGGCGAGCCGCAGCCTGCAGGCTTCTCTGGCTTCATGTACCCGATGTACTTACAGATGGTCACGAGTACGGACCGTCCGTATACGGCGAAGCTGTTCATCTATTTCCTGATGACCGAGGACGGCTTTAAATCCGCGTTCCAGACGAAGGCAGCCGACATCGGAACCTACTCCACCAATACGACGATCGCCCCGCTCGAGGGTGACAAGGACCTCGCGTTCTGGAAGGAGTGCCTGGTAAGAGAGGATCCGGTCTATCTGCCGGAGGCATATGCCGGAGGCGTGCTTGACTTTATTACCTACTGCACGCAGTAAGGAGCGATCCCGGAATAACCGATCGAATTTCTGATCCGCACAGAGAACCACACCTGGCGAATTCTTTTAAGAGGGCTGCAGATGTTCGTCTGCAGCCCTCTTTGCCGATTCGGCCGGGATGCGCAGGGGCTGACCCAACGGAGTGCAGCCTTGCACGGAGCGCGGAGTATCCTGCGCGGGTCTGTCCAAACGATTGCTCTATCACAACAGGAGAATCATCTATGAATAAAACGAAAAATAAAGTCAGGGCTTTTTTCTCGAAGCCGGCCAATGTGATTCTTGCCCTCTTTGCAGCCCTTTTGGTGTTGCTTACGCTGTACCCGCTCTGTGAGTTGGTGCATCACACTTTCGTGGTCCATGCGACGGACGCCACCGTCCTGCCGGGATTAAAAAAGGGAGAGCTGACCACGGCAAGCTGGAAAAAGCTCCTGTTTACCGAATCCCACAAATACAGCTTGATTAATTTTTACCGTCCTATGTTTAATTCGGTGCTTTTGGCGACGCTGTCGGCTCTGTTTGCGTTGGTCTTCGGCGGCACGGTGGCTTGGCTTGTGACCCGCTCCAATTTAAAGGGGAAAAAATTCATCTCTACCGTATTTATTTTTCCTTATATCATGCCGTCCTGGACCTTAGCCCTGTTCTGGCTCAACATGTTCAAGAATCCCGGCGTCGGCACGGGCTCTCCGGGCTTTGTCTACTCCCTGACGGGTCTCATGGCTCCGGAATGGTTCGTATACGGGCTGCTTCCGATGGTGATCGTATCGGGGCTCCACTACGCGCCTTTCGCCTACATCTTTATCGGCGGCATTTTAAGAAACATGGACGCGAACCTGGAGGAGGCGGCTACGATCCTAAAGACGAAGCGGACTCGGATCCTCCTAAAAATCACGCTCCCGATCGTAAAACCCGCGATCCTCTCGACATTCCTTCTGGCGTTTGCGAGCGTGATGGGTTCCTACGCGGTGCCGATCTATCTCGGCTCGCCGGTCAATTTTTACGTCCTGACGACGAAAATGAAAACGCTGCAGACCACGGCCATCGGCCAGGCCTACATCATAGCGCTCGTGATGGTAATCGCCGGTGCGCTGATCATGATGGCCAACAGCCTCTTGACCGGAACCCGCAAATCCTACACGACGGTCACGGGAAAATCTTCACAGATCTCCCTCGTCGATTTAAAGGGCGCCAACCCCGTCATCACCGCAGTGCTCTGCCTGCTCCTGTTTTTTGTCTGCATCATGCCGTTATTCTCGTTCGCGCTGGAGTCGGTCATCATCAAAGCAGGCGATTATAGCCTGTCAAACATGACCCTGAACTACTGGTTCGGCGCTTCCGGCTCCGTGTCCACGACGGTGGGTGATACGGGAATCCTGCGCGATCCGGCCATTTGGTCGGCGATCCAAACGTCCCTGAAGCTTTCCGTCTGTTGCGCGCTGATTGCAGGCTCGTGCGGCGTCATCATCGGCTATGCGGTCGTCAGGAGGCGCGGCACAAAGCTGTCCCAATGGGTCAGCGGCCTGTCGTTCTTCCCATACCTGATCCCGGCCATGGCGTTTGGCGCGATCTATCTGGCGATCGCCTCTAGCTTTTCCTTCCTGGCGAATTCATTCCTGGTGCTGGTACTGGTGGGCTCGGTCAAATACCTGCCGTTTGCCACAAAATCAGGGACGAACGCCATGTTGCAGCTCTCGGCGGAGATTGAGGAGGCGGCTACAATTTTCGGCGTGTCCTGGTGGAAGCGTATGACAAAGATCATTATCCCGATTCAGAAGGCCAGCATCATCTCGGGATTCCTTCTGCCGTTTACGTCCTGCATGCGTGAGCTGTCCCTGTTCGTCATGCTGGTGAGCTCAAAGACCCAGACCCTGACCACGATGTTAATGACCTATAACGAAAAAGGGGCCTCCCAGTACGGCAACGCGATCAATCTGTTAATCATCGTCCTGGTGCTGGCGATCAACTTCGCTGTCAACAAGCTGACAGGCGCATCCATCGACAAAGGAGTAGGAGGAAACTGATATGCCGGAAATCGTGCTGAAAAATGTAAAAAAAGTATTTGGAAATAAATTCGTAGCGGTCGATAACCTGAACATGTACATCGCAGACCGTTCGTTCATTACACTTTTGGGGCCATCCGGCTGCGGCAAGACGACCACACTGCGGATGATCGCAGGACTCGAGACTCCGACAGAGGGCCAGATTACGATTGACGGCGTGACGGTCTTCGACGCCGACAAAGGTATCAACCTCCCGCCCGACAAGCGCGACGTGGGCTTTTTGTTCCAGAACTACGCGCTCTGGCCGCACATGACCGTTTACAAAAACATTGCATTCGGTCTGGAAAACTTAAAATGGCCCAAAAAACAGATTGAGGAGCGCGTTGGAGAGCTCTTAGACATGCTGAAAATCCGTCCCTTCGTAGACCGCTATCCAAGCGAGCTCTCAGGCGGACAGCAGCAGCGCGTGGCAATCGCAAGAACCCTGGCCCCCAAGCCCAAGGTCCTCTTTATGGATGAACCCCTCTCGAACCTCGACGCAAAGCTTCGCGGAGAAATGCGCACGGAGCTGAAACGCCTGCACGTGGACACAAACTCGACCTTCATCTATGTAACCCACGACCAGCTTGAAGCCATGACACTCTCGACAAAGGTCTGCCTGATCGAATCAGGAAAATTACAGCAGTTTGCCCCCCCGCTCGAGATCTACCAAAGGCCGGAAAACCTGTTTGTAGCAGACTTCATGGGCAACCCAACCATGAATTTCCTGTCCGCAGACGTACTCGAAAAAGGAGAGGGCAGCCTGGATATGGACTTCCATGGCAAAAAACTCCGATTCCACGCAGCCGACCCCTTCACGGATCCCATAGGGGACGAAATCATCCTGGGAATCCGCCCGGAATACATCACGCTCTGCGAGACCGGGAAACTGGAGGCCCTGGTCTACACAACCCTGCCGACCGGAATGGAGACGACGGTACGAATCCTGCTGGATGGAGAACTGATCTCGGCAGTCGTATTCGGCTGTGTAGACTACCCGATAGACACTCCAATACAATTCGAATTTGCAGGAGAGAATATCCTCGTATTCGACAAGGAAACCGGAAAACGCGTAGGAATAGGAAGCGTCTCTGTGATTGAATAAAACCGCTAGAGAGTGTCTGAAAATTGCTTTCCGTCAGACGTGCGTTCCACTTTGTGGGAGATTTGGCCCAAATGAGCGCGGCGTAGTGGGCTGCGTTAAGTGAATTTGGGCCAAATATACTGCGAAGTGGGGCGCGCAGATGAGGGGAATGAATTTTCAGACACTCTCTAGGGCCGGGAATCTGCTTTTGGATCCCCGGCCTTCTTGTTTCCGGTTGCTTTTCCCCCTCACATCATGCTATACTTTTCTGTAAAACCAACAAGATAAGGAAGTATACACCATGCTGACAAAAATCCACGAAGGCCCGGATATCTTCAAAATCGACGTTCCTCTCCCCAATAACCCCCTAAAAAACCTGAACTGCTACATAATCCAGGACAATAAAGACACGCTCATCATAGACACAGGCTTTAACCGCCCGGAATGCAAAGAAGCCCTTCTGGCGGGGCTGGACGAACTGCAGGCAGACTGGGAGCGGACAAACCTGTTCCTGACCCACCTCCACTCCGACCATACCGGCCTGGCCCCGGCTCTGATGCGGGGAAAGCCTGGAAAAATCTACATCAGCCAAATCGACCATATGATTTTAAACGGCAGCATCCGGGGCGAACGCTGGAAAGAAGTGGACGAAATCTACTTCCGGGAAGGCTTTACAAGAGAACAGCTAAAAGAGCTGCGAACCTCCAATCCGGCCAGGGGGCTGCTGCCTGAAAGCCTCTTTGAGGCGGAGCATGTCGCAGACGGTGACAAGATTCATGTCGGGAGATGGGAGCTTCGCTGTGTGTCCGTGCCGGGGCATACGCCGGGACAGATGTGCCTGTACTGTGCGGAAAAAAAGCTGATGTTCACGGCCGACCATGTTTTATTTGACATAACGCCGAATATCACGACATGGCAGGAGCAGAAGGACTCTCTGGGAAAGTACCTGGACAGCCTGGTGCGGTTCCGTGGCTTTGAGATGGAGACGGCGTTGCCTGCCCACAGGCAGAATCATATGGATGTGTATGAGCGGATTTGCCAGATCATCGAACACCATCTGGTACGGCTTGAGGAGACCGTCGACACACTTGCGGCATTCCCTGGGACGCATGCCATGCAGATCGCTTCGGGACTTAAATGGTCCATGCGGGGAAAAACCTGGGAAGAATTCCCGCTGTCACAACGCTGGTTTGCAGTGGGAGAGACGGCGGCGCACCTGGATTATCTGATCTGCCGCGGGATGGCAAAAAAGAAAGAAGGAGAGCAAAACGCATACTGCCTTCTCGAACCTGCCGGAGAATGTAAGATGCGGCTTAGGAAAATTTGGGACGGGTACAGAGAATAATAGAAGTGCGGCCCCGCTTTATGCGGGGCCGCTTCGACGTGCTTGTGTGCGAAGCAAACGCCTTTTTAAGCTCAGGGATCACGGACTCCCTCATACCCCAGATCGGCCGACAGCTCCGCCGCATAATGCTGGACGAGCTGTCTTTGTGAGAGGAGATGTGCATCGTTTTCGATGCGGACCTTGGGGGCGATGATGCCGATGGAGCCGGCAAGCCGGCCGGAGGAATTGAAGATAGGGGCACCGATCCCGACCGCATCATTGACGTATTCGCCGCGCGTGATCGCAAAGCCGTCACAGCGGATCTGTGCAAGCTCTTTTCTCAGGACGTTTGGCTCTGTCTCCGGAAACGCGCGGTCATGGAGCACGACCGTATTTAGATAGTCTTCAATGAAAGAAGGCGCCTGCCATGCCAAAAGGACCTTGCGGATTGCACCGCAATGCAGAAACATTTCGTAGCCGAATTCTTCGACGACCTTTAAATGGCTGGGGCCGTCCACTTTTTCGATGACAAGGCCTTTGCTGCCGACCGGGATAATCAGATAGGAATCCTCTTTTGTCTCTTTGGTCAATGCAGCAAGAACCGGGCCGGCGGCATCCTGCAAACGGATGCCGCGGGCGGCCGCCCTTCCCAACGGAATCAGAGCCGGCCCCAGGCGATAGGTGTGGGCCCTTTCATCACGTATAACATATTTTTTATCGCAAAAGGTCTGCAGGATCCGGTGTACCGTGCTGGGGGGCAGATCCATGGTCTCGGCCAGCTCTGCGATAGAAAAGCTTCCGTTTTTTTCTTTCAGGACTTCAAGGAGCTCCATAGAGCGGAGAAGGCTCTGGATCATGCATTCGCATCCTCCGTATCTTCTTCGACGGTTGTCCCGGGGGCTTTTAAGTCCGCCTCATGCCCGGCTGCCTGTGCCTCCGCCTCCTCGGCAGGCGCGGGCGCGTCGTCGGAGGAGTGGGATTTGGCCGGATCAAGCGTGATATAAGTGCGGTTTCCCGCATCCTGGCAGGGGACTGGGCTGTCATGCTCCGTTTCTTCCGCATTTTCCTCATAGTCATGAAAATCTTTGTCAAGCTCATCGTTAAAAGATCTGTATTTCAAAAAATAAGAAATCCCCGCGGCAGCCGCGCCAAGCGCCGCACCGAGGACGATCAGAAGTCGGGTTCTTTTTTTAGACATGGCGATTCTCCTTAAATAAATGATATCTTCTATCATAATCGAAAAAGCCAAAAAAGAAAAGGGATAATTCGAAAGAAAATAAAAAAAAGAAAATATTTATAAAAAATTAGCACTCGACTCTTGACAGTGCTAATAATGCGTGTTATAACATTAACTGTGACAGGGTTCAACCAAAAACAAGAAAGCACAAGGAGGAGTCAGTGATGAAATTAGTACCATTATTTGACAGGGTTGTTTTAAAACAGTTAGTTGCAGAAGAAACGACGAAGTCCGGCATCGTCCTTCCGGGCCAGGCAAAGGAAAAACCGCAGCAGGCTGAGGTAATCGCGGTAGGCCCCGGCGGAGTCGTAGACGGCAAGGAGATCACGATGCAGGTCAAGGCCGGGGATAAGGTCATCTTCTCTAAATATTCAGGGACGGAAGTCAAGGTTGACGAGGAAGAATACATCATCGTAAAACAGAACGACATTCTTGCAGTAATTGAATAAAACCTTGAAAAAAGAATTTGTGTATAAATTTTGATTATCATGATGGAGGAATGAAGACATGGCGAAGGAAATTAAATATGGCGTAGAGGCCAGAAAAGCCCTGGAAGCGGGCGTAAATAAACTGACGGATACCGTACGCGTAACCTTGGGACCGAAGGGAAGAAACGTTGTGCTTGACAAGTCCTTCGGCGCTCCGTTAATCACCAATGACGGTGTGACGATCGCAAAGGAGATCGAGCTGGAGGATGCGTTTGAAAATATGGGCGCACAGCTTGTGAAGGAAGTTGCCACGAAAACCAATGACGTAGCCGGAGACGGTACGACGACTGCAACCGTGCTTGCACAGGCGATGATCAACGAGGGAATGAAGAACCTGGCCGCCGGCGCCAACCCGATCGTTTTAAGAAAAGGCATGAAGAAAGCCACTGACGAGGCAGTCAAGGCCATTGCAGACATGAGCCAGCCGATCAACGGCAAGGCCCAGATCGCCAGAGTCGCTGCGATCTCCGCTTCCAGCGACGAGGTCGGCGAGATGGTAGCCGATGCGATGGAGAAGGTAACGGGCGACGGCGTCATCACGATCGAGGAATCCAAGACCATGAAGACTGAGCTTGATCTTGTAGAGGGCATGCAGTTTGACAGAGGATATATCTCCGCGTATATGTGCACCGATATGGAGAAAATGGAAGCGAACCTGGACGATCCGTTTATCCTGATCACGGATAAGAAGATCGCTAACATCAACGACATTCTTCCGCTGCTCGAGCAGGTCGTAAAGACCGGTGCAAAGCTCCTCATCATTGCCGAGGATATCGAGGGTGAGGCCCTGACCACTCTGATCGTCAACAAGCTGCGCGGCACCTTCAACGTAGTCGGTGTAAAGGCTCCAGGCTATGGCGACAGAAGAAAAGAAATGTTAAAGGATATCGCGATCCTGACCGGCGGCGAGGTCGTATCCGACGAGCTCGGCCTTGACTTAAAGGATGTGACGATGGATCAGCTCGGCCGTGCAAAGTCCGTAAAGGTGCAGAAGGAGAACACGATCATCGTGGACGGCCTCGGCGAGAAGGATGAGATCACCGCGAGAATCGGCCAGATCAAATCCCAGATCGAGGAGACCACTTCCGACTTCGACAGAGAGAAGCTTCAGGAGCGTTTAGCGAAGCTGTCCGGAGGCGTTGCGGTGATCCGCGTCGGCGCGGCGACCGAGACCGAGATGAAGGAAGCAAAGCTGCGTATGGAGGATGCGCTCGCAGCGACGAAGGCAGCCGTGGAGGAAGGCATTGTGGCCGGAGGCGGTTCCGCTTATATCCATGCGGCAGAGCGTGTTGAGGCAGTTGTAAACGGCCTTGAGGGCGACGAGAAGACCGGTGGCAAGATCATTCTGAAGGCGTTGGAGTCCCCGCTGTTCCACATCGCAGCCAATGCCGGCCTTGAGGGCTCCGTGATCGTCAATAAGGTGAAGGAGCTTCCAGTCGGACATGGTTTCGACGCCTACAAGGAGGAGTATGTGGACATGGTTGAGGCAGGAATCCTCGACCCGGCTAAGGTGACGAGAAGCGCCTTACAGAACGCCACCAGCGTTGCCTCCACACTGCTTACAACGGAGTCTGTGGTTGCCAATATTAAGGAAGAAACTCCGCAGATGCCGGCAGGCGGCGGAATGGGCGGAATGATGTAAACCGCATAGAACGCAGAGAATAGAATCAGATCAATCCGGCCGCCGGCAGCTCATACCTGCCGGTGGCTGTTTGTATGGCGGTTCTGCCAAGCCGGGCTCGCACTCCGCTCTAAGGGAAGATGGCTTGCTGACGCACACTTTTTAAATGCGGGAGAGGCGGCTGTTCTGATACTCGCCAGAGAGCGTAACGTCCTTTGCAAACCATTCGGGCGGCGTAAAGGCACGGGCAGCTTCTTCGGTCGGAAATTCCACCTCGGCGAGGATGAGACCCGCGAAGCGTCCTTCGAAGACGTCGAGTTCAATGGTCAGACCGCTGTCCGAAAGAGGGAGCAGGTAGCGCTTTTTCGTGAGAATAGTCCCGTCGGCCTTGGGCAGCAGATGGGCGTAGGCGTCGGCTGTGAGAGGCAGATTGTATTCCTCCCGGGATAAGAGACCGCTTCCTTTATAGGTCATATAATAGGAATCATCCTCACGCCGGATGCGGATGACCGGCTCGGTGCAGAGGTAGGCCTGCTCGATTCGGCGAAAGGGGAAAGAGGCATAGTCCGCCGGAGGATTTTCGATCAAAAATTTACGTTCGATTTCCATGTATACGTCTCCTTGCTTTTTAATTACTATAAACAGTAACTTTTAAGCACACTCTAGCACAGTTATAAGAAAAATGTAAGACTTTTCGCAGAAAATTGTGGTAGACTAAAGAAAGGATGAAAACAAAAAGAAACAGGAGGACAATATGTGGGAGAGATATGAACTGAAAATGAGAGCGAGAGAGTGTTTAAGGCGCTATTACTGGCCGGCGTTTGTTGTAAGCCTAGTCACTGCGTTTTTGGGTTCGGGCATCAATGTGCGTGTCATGAACAATTCGAATGCGACGGTTGAGAACAGCCATATGGCCGAAGTCCCCGGAATCCCACTTCCGCAGATAGAAAAAATCCCCATCCCCAATTTCCATTCAAAGGAGCTGGGGCTTATAACAGGGCTGCTTCTAGGGACAGCCCTGCTCGTTGCTCTCGCGGTATTTTTGTTCGGCGTCTTCGTGGCGCCGGTTCTCGAAGTGGGCGGCCGGCGTTTTTATATGGAAAGCAGAAGCATCGGCCAGTCGGCCGGGGTCGGGAAGTTAGCCTGGGGCTTTTCCAATCATTATCTGGGGATCGTTTGGACGATGTTCGTGAGAGGCTTTTTGATTTCGGCCGTGGAGTGCCTGGGAGTGCTTGTCTTCGGAGTCCCGGTGCTTTTCTATCTGTTTACCTCCCCGGACCGTGCGCTTTTGACTATTTTGACTCTGGGGCTCCCTGTGATTCTGGCCGGCGCAGTCGGCGCGATGCTTGGGGGAATCTACCTGGCTTACTGCTACCATTTGGTGCCGTATATTCTGTCGGAGGCGCCGGGGCTTCGGGCGATGGAGGTTTTGCGCCTTTCCAAGAAGATGATGCGAGGTCATAAGTTCCGGACGTTTATCCTGGAACTTTCGTTTTTGGGCTGGCTATTTTTGGGAATGCTTTGCTGTGGTGTGGGTATGCTGTTCGTGCTTCCCTACATAGACGCGACGATGGCAGAACTCTACGCAGAGCTCAGGGAGCCGTATCTGGAGGAGCTTCGCGCCGGCTGGACGGAGCAGAGCTTATAATAAATACAGGAGGCAGAGTATGGCAAAGGTATATGCATTTGTATCGGATGGAATGGAAGAAGTGGAGTGCCTGGCGACGTGTGACGTGCTGGTGCGGGCAGGCATTGAGGTGAAGCTTGTGTCCGTTACGGGAAAGAGAGAGGTGACGGGCTCGCACGGCTTTACGATCACGGCGGATCTGGTATTCGAGGAGCTTGCAGGAGATGACGCGGATGTGCTGTTTCTGCCGGGCGGAATGCCGGGGACGGCAAATTTGACAGAGCATGAGGGACTGGCGGCGCTCTTAAAGAAGCATGCGGCGACAGGGAAACGGCTGGCGGCCATCTGTGCGGCTCCGAGCGTGCTTGGCGGGCTGGGACTCTTAGAGGGGCGCAGGGCGACCTGCTTCCCAGGCTGGGAGGAAAAGCTTTTGGGAGCAGAGGTTTTAAAGGAGGGCGTCGTGACGGATGGAACGGTCACGACCGGCCGCGGCATGGGCTGGTCTCTCGACCTGGGGCTGGAGTTGGTGCGCCTTCTGATCGACGAGGAGACCGCGAAATCGCTGAAAACAAAAATTCAGTACGATCGTTAATTTTCTACTAGCTTTTCCAAAAACAGTATGCTATAATGCTAAATTGAAGTGTAACGCCCAAAGAGAAGGCGATTACGGCAATCGCGGATGTGAAAACAGGGAACATGTCCGGTACAGATATAGGTAAGGAGGAATCCCTAGAATGAGTTTACAGGTAGAAAAGCTGGAGAAAAATACGGCAAAATTAAAGATCGAAGTGCCGGCAGAACAATTTTCACAGGCAATCAGAAATGCGTATAATAAGAATAAAGGGAGATTCAGCATCCCCGGTTTCCGGAAGGGCAAAGCGCCGTTTGAGATGGTCAAAAAAATGTACGGCGTGGAGATGTTCTTTGAGGACGCCGCAAATGAGGTGATCGACGCTTCCTATCAGGAGGCCATGAAGGAGAGCGGACTGGATATTGTCTCCCGCCCGACTGTCACAGTGGAGCAGATCGAGGAGGGCAAGCCGCTTCTGTACGATGCAGTGGTTGCCGTACGGCCGGAGGTCACGCTTGGCGAGTACAAGGGCGTCGAGGTCAAGAAGGCCAAGGCCGAGGTGACGGATGAAGACGTCGAGCAGGAGCTTACGCGTGAGCGCGAGAAAAACTCCCGCCTGATCACGGTGGAGGACCGCGGCGTCGAGGATGGTGACCGTGTGACGATCGACTTCGACGGCTATGTGGACGGCGAGCGCTTTGAGGGCGGCAAGGGCGAGGATTACCCGTTAACGATCGGCTCCCATACCTTTATTGATACGTTCGAGGAGCAGCTGATCGGAAAGACGCTTGGCGAGGAGTGCGAGGTCAATGTGACCTTCCCGGCCGAGTACCATGTGGAGAATTTAAAGAGCAAGCCGGCGCTCTTTAAGGTAAAGGTGAAGGAGATCCAGAAAAAGGAGCTTCCGGAGCTGAATGACGAGTTTGCCAGCGAAGTCTCTGACTTTGATACACTAGAGGAATATAAAAACAGCCTGAGAGAAAAGCTCTTAAAGGAGAAAAAGACCGCGGCAGCCGCGGCGAACGAGGATCACGTCATCGAGAAGGTCATCGAGAATGCGTCGATGGAGATTCCGGACCAGATGATCGACGAGGAAGTGACTGGCATGCTGAATGAGTATGCGCGCCGTTTGAGGAGCCAGGGGCTTGAGCTCGAGCAGTACATGGAGCTCACGGGCATGACGGTCGAGAAATTCGGCGAGCAGATGAAGCCGAACGCCGAGAAGCGGATCCGCACGAGACTGATGCTGGAGGCGGTCGTAAAGGCCGAGGGCATCGAGGCGGATGACGAGGCTGTAGAGGCCCAGCTTGACCGCATGGCGTCCTCCTACAAGATGGAGAAGGAGCAGCTTAAGGGCATGCTCGGCGAGGAGCAGCTCGCGCAGATCAAAGAGGATCTGGCTGTCCAGGAGGCGGTTGATTTCCTGGTCGCAGAGGCAAAACTAGTAGACTAAAGCGAAATACTGCGCATCGGATATGCGCTTGTGACAAGGGGGTTGCAGCCGGGATCCGGCGGCAATCCCCGCTCGTAATAGTTTGGACAGACAAAAAGGAGAGAAACGAATATGAGCTTAGTACCCTATGTCCTGGAATCGACAAGCAGAGGCGAGCGTTCCTATGACATTTATTCAAGACTTTTGAAGGACCGGATCATTTTTCTCGGTGAGGAAGTGAGCGACGTGACTGCGAGTCTCGTGGTGGCGCAGCTTTTGTTCTTGGAGTCCGAGGATCCAAATAAGGATGTCAACATGTATATCAACAGCCCGGGCGGTTCCGTGACGGCCGGACTTGCGATCTACGATACGATGAACCATATCAAATGTGACGTCAGCACGACCTGTATCGGGATGGCGGCCAGCATGGGTGCATTCCTGCTTGCCGGCGGCGCGAAAGGAAAGCGGTTTGCGCTCCCGAATGCCGAGATCATGATCCACCAGCCGTCGGGCGGCGCAAAGGGCCAGGCGACGGACATCAACATCGTCGCCGAGCATATCCTGCGCACGAAGCGGCGTCTCAACGAGATACTTTCGGCGAATACCGGCAAGCCGGTCGAGGTGATCGAGCGGGATACGGAGCGTGACAACTACATGTCCGCGGAGGAAGCGGTGGAATATGGTCTGATCGACCGCGTCCTTACCGGACATTAACGCGCAGCCCCCTGGCGCGAAAAGGAGAAATATTGGAAAACGAGGTGCAATCATGCCAGTGAGACCGGAAGATAAGATCAGGTGTTCGTTCTGCGGCAAAAACCAGGATCAGGTCCGCAAGATGATCGCGGGCACAGGCAATGTCTTTATCTGTGACGAGTGCATTGAGCTCTGCAGCGAGATCCTCGAGGAGGAGCTGGGGCTTGAGGAGGAGGTGCCGGGACCGGATTTTTCGGGCATCAACCTGTTAAAGCCAAAGGAGATCAAGGCGTTTCTTGACGAGTATGTCGTCGGGCAGGAGGCGGCCAAGAGGGTCCTGTCGGTGGCGGTTTATAACCATTACAAAAGAATTACGTCCAAGAAGGAGTCGGATATCGAACTGCAAAAGAGCAATATTTTAATGCTCGGTCCGACCGGTTCCGGTAAGACCTACCTGGCGCAGACGCTTGCAAAGCTCTTAAACGTACCGTTTGCGATTGCGGATGCCACGACGCTGACCGAAGCGGGCTATGTAGGCGAGGATGTGGAAAATATCCTCTTAAAGCTGATCCAGGCGGCGGATAATGATGTAAGCCGTGCAGAATACGGCATAGTTTATATTGATGAGATTGACAAGATCACGAAAAAGTCCGAGAATGTCTCGATCACGCGGGATGTCTCGGGAGAGGGTGTCCAGCAGGCGCTGTTAAAGATCCTGGAGGGCACCGTCGCGAGTGTGCCGCCGCAGGGCGGGAGAAAGCATCCGCAGCAGGAGCTCATTCCGATCGACACGACGAATATCCTGTTTATCTGCGGCGGGGCGTTTGACGGTCTGGAAAAGATTGTTGAGTCAAGGCTTGAATCCGGCTCCATCGGCTTTAATGCGAAGATCGTCGATAAGCATCATTCGGATATCAGCGCGCTCCTAAAGCAGACCATGCCGGAGGATCTGACGAAGTTTGGGCTGATCCCGGAGTTTGTCGGCCGTGTACCGGTCATGGTGTCGCTTGATCTTCTGGATGAGGAGGCGCTTGTGCGGATTCTGACCGAGCCGAAGAATGCGCTGGTTAAGCAGTACCAGAAGCTCTTTGAGCTGGAGGATGTGAAGCTTGAGTTCACACAGGATTCCGTAAGGGCGATCGCGCATATGGCGGTTGAGAGGAAGACCGGGGCGAGAGGGCTTCGGGCTATCATGGAATCGGTGATGATGGAGATGATGTACGAAATCCCGTCGGATTCCAGCGTAGGGATCTGTACCGTGACAAAGGAATCGGTCGAAGGAAAAGAAAAGCCGGAGATCGTATATCGGGATGTGGCCGTTCCCAGAAAGACCTTCATGGGAAGGGCCAAAAAGGACAGCAAGGGCGAGATCGCGTAATTTTTAAAGGGGCAGGGTCCGTGCTGTTGAAAGCTGCGGACGAAACGCAGGCGGCTGCCAAAAGACAAAGAGGCTGGCAGCGGCCTGCGTTTTATCTTACAGGAAGGTTCTGCGAGCTTTTCCATAAGAGAAAAGGCCCTGCCGGGCCGGGATGCGCACTACGCGCACATTTTTTATAAGAAAGACGATTCATAAGAGGAGAATTACATGGAAGGAAAGACGAGTAAGCTTCCGGCCATTACGCTTCGAGGGATCACCGTACTCCCTGGAATGATTCTGCATTTTGACATCAGCAGGGAGAGATCCGTCGGTGCGGTGGAGAATGCCATGGTTTCGGAGCAGAAGCTCTTTTTGGTGACGCAGAGACAGCCGGAAAAGGAGGAGCCTTCGCTTGAGGAGCTGTACCGGATCGGGGTGATCGCGCAGATCCGTCAGCTTGTAAAGCTTCCGGGAGGGATTATCCGGGTTATGGCCGAGGGACTTCTTCGGGCAGAATTGGTGGGGATTGACGAGGATGCGCCGTATCTCCTGGCCGAGGTCGAGCCTGCGCCGATCAAGGAGGAGCAGTTAAGCGATGCGGCGCGGGAGGCGATGTGCCGGATCGTGAAGGAGAAGCTGGAGGAGTTCGGAGGCGCCAATCCGAAGGCTGTCAGAGAGTTTATGGGCGGCCTTTTGGTGATCGACGGGTTGGAGGAGCTTCTTTTGCAGACGGCGGGGCAGTTCCCCTGGGATTATAAGGTAAAGCAGGAGCTTTTGGAATGCGAATATACCAGCCATCTCTATGACAGAGTGGTGTACCATCTGATGCGGGAGCTGGAGATCCTCAAGATCAAACAGGATTTTCAGGAAAAGGTCCGTGTCAGCATTGATAAAAACCAGCATGACTACGTGCTGCGCGAGGAGCTGAAGGTAATCCAGGAGGAGCTCGGCGAGGAGTACGGCGGCACCGATGCGGATACGTATCTGGAGGGGCTTAAGAAGCTGAACGCTGATAAGGAGACAAAGGAGAAGATCAGGAAAGAGATCCAGCGTTTCCGTGTCATGCCGGGCGGAAGCCAGGAGGCCAACGTGCTGCGCACGTACATTGAGACGGTGCTGGAGCTGCCGTGGAAAAAGATGAGCCGGGACAATCAGGATCTTGGCCGTGCGCGTTTGATCCTGGAGGAGGATCATTATGGCCTCGAGAAGGTAAAGGAGCGTGTGCTGGAGTACCTGGCGGTCCGCATCCTGACGAAAAAGGGTACGAGCCCAATTTTATGCCTGGTCGGCCCTCCGGGAACCGGAAAGACCTCGATCGCCCGTTCGGTGGCCCGCGCATTGAATAAGAAATATGTCCGCATTAGCCTGGGCGGCGTCCGCGACGAAGCGGAGATCCGCGGCCACAGGAAGACGTACGTGGGCGCGATGCCGGGGCGGATCGCCGAGGCCGTGAGACAGGCAGGCGTCGCGAACCCGCTGATGCTGCTCGACGAGATTGATAAGGTATCAAGCGATTATAAGGGCGATACCTCATCGGCACTTTTGGAGGTTCTGGATGGGGAACAGAATGTAAAGTTCCGCGACCATTACCTGGAGATTCCGCTGGATCTGTCAAACGTGCTGTTCATCGCGACGGCCAACACGACGCAGACGATCCCCAAACCGCTTTTGGACCGCATGGAGCTCATCGAGGTTTCAAGCTATACAGAAAATGAAAAGTTTCATATCGCGAAAAAATATTTATTGCCGAAGCAGCTTGAGAAAAACGGGCTCTCGAAGGAAAAGCTCGTGGTCCATGACAAGGCGCTGGAGCGGATCATCCACAATTACACGAGAGAGGCCGGCGTGCGGAGCCTGGAGCGCCGGATCGGAGAGATCTGCAGAAAGGCGGCCAGGGAGTTTTTAGAGAAAAAGAAACAGCTCATCCGTGTAAACGAGGGAAATCTGGAAAAATACCTCGGCAAGGAAATGGTCAGCTTTGAGGGGGCCAACGACGAGGATGAGGTCGGCGTCGTGCGTGGTCTGGCCTGGACGAGTGTCGGCGGTGATACGCTGCAGATCGAGGTCAACGTGGCGCCCGGCAAGGGAAATCTTCAGATGACGGGCCAGATGGGGGACGTCATGAAGGAGTCCGCACAGGCGGCGCTTTCGTACGTGCGTTCTTTAAGCGAGGCGTATGAAATTGCAGACGATTATTTTGAAAAGCATGATCTGCATCTGCACATTCCCGAGGGCGCAGTGCCAAAGGACGGCCCGTCGGCCGGAATCACGATGGCCACGGCCATGCTGTCGGCGGTGACGGGAAGAAAGGTACGGTCGGATGTCGCGATGACTGGGGAGATCACGTTAAGAGGCCGGGTGCTGCCGATCGGCGGCCTGAAGGAAAAGACGCTGGCGGCCCGTATGGCACATATGAAAAGGGTGCTGGTCCCGGAGAAAAACCGCCGGGACATGGAGGAGCTCTCGCGTGAGATCACGAAAGGGCTCGAGATTGTGTATGTGAAGACGATGGAGGATGTCATCCGTGAGGCGTTTGCGGGATGATATGCCGGGGCGGCAAAGAAAAAATCAAAACGGCTGCGCGCCGGGCGGCAGGAGGGATTTATGGTTATAAGAAATGTAGAGTTGGAGACGGTCTGCGGCATTACCAGCCGATTGCCGGATCATACGCTGCCGGAGTTTGCGTTTGCAGGCAAGTCGAATGTGGGCAAGTCCTCTTTGATCAATGCGCTCATGAACCGGAAAGCTCTGGCGCGGACCTCCGCGCAGCCGGGAAAGACCCAGACGATTAATTTTTACAACATCAACGGAGAGCTTTATTATGTGGATTTGCCGGGGTACGGCTATGCCAAGGTTCCGCAGAGCGAAAAGGAAAAATGGGGGAGGATGGTGGAACGCTATCTGAGAGGCTCGAAGATGCTAAAGAGCGTGTTCCTGCTCGTGGATATCCGCCATGAGCCGTCCGGGAACGACCGGATGATGTATGACTGGATCGTCTCAAACGGCTTTCATCCGGCCATTATCGCGACCAAGCTTGACAAGCTGAAACGGAGCCAGGTGGCTAAACAGGTGAAGATGATCCGCGACGGGCTTGGGCTTTCGAAGGAGGACCGGCTGTTTCCGTTTTCTGCGCTGACGAAGCAGGGACGTGAGGAGATATGGGCCTACATCGAAGGTATTCCCGAACCACCGCAAGCCCAATCGTGACGAGAGAGATAGGCAGAGTAAAGAAAAGAAAAAATTTGAGCTTTAGGTTTTTAAGCTTCCGGGCCAGAGCGCCCGGTTTTTTTCTGCCATGCGGCAGGGCTTTAAAAGGACATTTCATATAGATCACCTCAGGTTTTCATCAGGGTTTTCATAATGTAGGAGTAGATCTCCTGGCTGCGCTCCCTCCAGTGGCCGCACATGATCTCTGCCTGTTCCTTGTCAGGGACCGAGACATTTAGGTCGATCAGGGAGGCTTTCCCCTCGCGTACCTCGCAGTGGACGATGTAATCCTGGTTGGTGGATTTGTAATAGTCCGCCGTGATGCCGACCTCGTTACGGAGGCGGAGCTTATTTTCCTTTAAGTAACGGTTGATGTCTTCGATGATGTCGGGGGAGATATTGGATGCAAAGAAAGAGAGTGTATCGCTGCCCTCTTTGGTGCTCTCATAGCGGGTCAGGTTGCTGGAGGACTCCATTCGGATGAGTCCGGCTTCCGCAAGCTCGCTTAAGACCTGCTGGAGAGTGAAGTAGGTCGTGTATTCATGGTCGAGAAAAAAGTCCGTAAGGTGTGTATTGGTCAGCGGGAAGTTCACATGCTCCAGCATGTAGAGTACCATTAATTTATAGAGAGTAATCGGGTCGGTCAGCATGGCAGAGTGTGCCTCCTTTGATTGTGTCTGAGGGTATGCGTATCGTGAACGGCAAATTGTCTTGCCGTTTACGATATATTTATTGTACAGGTTTATGGGGCGGGATTCAAGTCTTTTTTGGGGCTTTTGAGTGGTTTTTGTAACAGGGAGGCCGTGGTATGCTGAACAGGCTACTGTTCACTCCATGACGAATCACTGCGCTGATTCGTCATGAGCCAATACCGTTATGGAGCCAAAGCATATGCCCCATCGCCGCAGGCGATTTCAAATGGGCATATGCTGTTACGTTCACAGGGAACCTGTGAACAGTAACCTGAACAGTTATGATACGATACGGCCGGATTACGTTCAGGTTGAAAAATATGGTATTTTTTAGTATAATGATTTCATGGCGGTGCGAAATAGAAAGGCAAAGGACAAAAAACGATGCTGGCGATTGAGAGAAGGAAGTTTATTTTAAGTTACCTGAAGGAACATGGGAATATCACGACGAACGAGGTGTGCCGCCTTTTGTCCGTTTCTCCGGCGACGGCGAGGAATGATTTAAACCGCCTTGAAAAGGAGAAGCTGGTTTTAAAGACGCATGGAGGCGCATCCCTTCTGGAGCTGGAGGACAGAAAGGGGTATTCCGCTTATGCCTTTGCGGAACGGCAGCAGGTAAATTTAAAAGAAAAGGAAGCGATCACAGACGCGGCTGTGCGGCTGATAGAGGATGACCAGTGCATCATCCTGGATGCGAGCTCCACGGCTCTTACGCTTGCGAAGAAGCTTTCCCGGTTCAATCGTCTGATCGTGGTGACAAACGGGATCTATACAATGCTGGAATTAAAGGACAAGCCGAATATCACCGTGATTTTCATCGGCGGCATCGTAACCAGGGAGTCGGGGTGCGTAGAGGGCCTTTTGGGGCAGGAGCTTTTGAGCCATATCAATGCAGATTATGCGTTCGTCTCGGCGCGCGGCTTTACGCTGGAGGAGGGGCTGACGGATTTCAATATTTATGAAGCGTCTTTAAAGAAGGAGATGCTGAAGCATTCGAAAAAATGTGCGGCGCTTTTGGATTCTACGAAGCTGGAGAGCACTTCGACGGCAAACTTCTGCGATGCGGCGGATGTGGATATCCTGATCACGGACGCGGGGGCGCGCGAGGAGGATCTGGAGAAGTATAGGCGCGCCGGCGTATGTGTGGAGAGAGCGGCGGAAGAAAGCCTCTGATCCGAGAGGAGTGAGGCGTTTGAATGGGGGTATAAGGACAGTTTTCCCGGGCGGTGAAGCCCGGGATTTTATATATCATAGGAAAGTGCGTCCTATAACACAAAAAATGCTCCGCGAGGATGCACACTACGCGCTTAGGAAGATGGCTGCTGACACAGCCGCGGGGTCTGACCCAACGAAGCACGGCCTCGTGCGAAGTGAGGTCACTCCGGCGCGAGTGTGCGCGGAACGCCCACTTTTTATGCCCACTTCTTTTACAATGGAAACAGCGAGGTCGCCAGCTTATAATAATTTTCGGCATCCCATGCGCTTCTGCCTACAAAGAGGCCGTCTACATTGGGAGCGGTGAGGTAGCCGGGGGCGTTGGAAGGATTTACGCTGCCTCCAAAGAGGAGCGGGATGGCCCCGCCCTCTGTGCCGAACAGCTCGGTCAGACAGGCACGCATCGCGTCGTGACGCTTTGCGACGTAGTCCGCGGGGGCCGGAACGCCGGAAACGCCGATGGCCCAGACCGGTTCATAAGCGATCCGCAGAAGGTGCAGGCCTTCCTTTGGAAATTGAAAGAGGCCCTGTTTGAGCTGCATGCGCAGGAGTTCGTCGCTGACGCCGGCATCTTTTTCTTCCTTTGTCTCACCAACGCACAGGAGAGGGCATATGGAAGAACGGACGGCGGCCAGGAGTTTTTTGTTTAAGTCCGCATCGGTTTCTCCGAAAATATGGCGGCGCTCCGAATGGCCCAGCATGACCATGGAGACGCCGAGCTCTTTTAACATGCGGGCAGAGACCTCTCCGGAAAACTGCCCTTCATCGGCCCAGTGCATGTTCTGCGCTCCCAACAGCACTGGGGAATCCTTTAAGAGCCGCCCTGCTGTTTCAAGAGCCGGAAAAGAGGGGATTATGAACAGCTCCAGGGAGTCAGAATGAAACCCCTTGAGCTGGTCTAAAAGAGTTTTTATAAAGATTTCCGTGTCGCGGCGGGTTTTATACATTTTCATATTGGTACCGAAGCAATAATTTCTCATATGGGCAGCCTCCCTTTCCCGTCTATTCTATCTTAGAATCCGAAAAAAATCAATCCCTGAAACGAACAAAACGATAAAATAAAATAAAAATAGTTGATTTTTATGATGATATATAATAAAATAAAATCAAAATAAATAATAAACAATAAAAATAAATAATAAACAACAAAGGAGGAAGAAGTATGAAGCTGGCAATCGGATGTGACGAGGCTGCCTACAATCTGAAGAAGTTGATTGTGGAGCATCTGGAAAAAAAGGGGATCGAATACCAGGATTTTGGCGCGGGAGCGGGAGAGACCGTGCTTTACCCGGATGTGGCGGCCCGCGTGGGGGAGGCCGTGGCGAGAGGAGAATTTGAGCGGGGCATCCTGGTATGCGGGACCGGAATCGGAATGGCGATAACGGCGAATAAGGTGCCGGGCATCCGGGCGGCGGTCTGCCATGACCCTTACTCGGCGGAACGCGCCAGAAAGAGCAACAATGCACAGATTTTATGCATGGGCGAGCGTGTGGTCGGCGTGGAGTTAGCGAAGATGCTGGTGGATATTTGGCTGAAATGTGAATTCGCAGGCGGTGGGTCGGCACCGAAGGTGGAGCGGATCATGGAGTATGAGAGGAAGTATACGCACCGGGATGTTTCCTGACTGCAGATATAGGATGCCAAAGGCCGTCTGGTCCGAGAGATCAGGCGGCTTTTGGCATCCTGCCGTATCTTGATTTTCGTGTTGACGGAATCAAAAAAGATCGTATAATTAAATGTTAGAGGAGGGAAGCAGCAAATGAATCGGATCGCAGATCTGTTTTTAACATTTGGCAGGATAGGCGCTTTTACGTTCGGGGGCGGATATGCCATGATTTCTCTGCTTGACCATGAATGCGTTGAAAAGAAGGCGTGGCTGACGTCGGATGAACTGATGAACGTGACGGTGATTGCGGAATCGACGCCGGGACCGATTGCAATTAACTGCGCGACGTATACGGGATATAAGGTGGCGGGTATGAAGGGGGCCGTCTCGGCGACGGCGGGCATCATCCTGCCGTCATTCCTGCTGCTCTTTTTCATCTCGAATTTTTTCGAGAATGTCCTGGAGGTTTCGCTGATCGCGAATGCATTCCGGGGAATCCGGATCGCCGTCGCCCTTCTGATTATACGGGCGGCAGTCAAAATGATACAGAAAATGGTAAAAAAATCTCCGGATAAAAAAACACAGATCCCGATTCTCCTTCTGTTTTTTGGCCTCGTCCTGGGGATGAATTTTTTGCATGTCCGTATTTCCACGATTTATTTAATTCTGTGCAGCGGGGCAGCTGGCTTTTTCCTGTTTGGCCTCTCCCGGGAAAAAGGACGCGGGGGAATGGACTATGATCCAGATTGAATTGTTCCTTTCCTTTTTGCAAATAGGTTTATTTTCTTTCGGCGGCGCATATGGGGCGATTCCGCTGATTCAGGAGGTCGTTGCCGCAAACGGCTGGGCGGATGCAGAGATGTTTACGAACCTGGTCGCGCTCAGCGAGGCTACTCCGGGCCCGATCATGGTAAATATGGCCACGTATATCGGCAGCAGACAGGCAGGGCTCTTTGGGGCGCTTTGCGCGACGGTCGGCGTTGTGCTTCCGTCGTTTGTGATCATACTGATTGTCACGGCCGTTTTTCAGAATCTTCTGAAACGAAAAGGTGTGCAGGCAGTGTTAAAAGGGGTAAAGCCCTGCCTGATGGGAGTGATTCTTGCCACAGGTACGTATATGGTGTTCTCAAGCTGCACGACGGGCGGCTTGCCCTCGCTTGACCTGACCGCATGTATGATTCTTTTTATTTTGCTTGCCGCTATCGTTTTCTACCGCAAATTCAGAAAAAAAGAAGTTTCGCCGATTGCCCTGCTGATCGTCGCTGCGGTTTGCGGCTGTATGTTTTATTGAGTTAGGAAGGAGAATCTGATATGTCTGGTATTTTTGACGAAACGAATATGATGCGGGCTTTAAAACCGTATCTTCCCGAGGGGGAGAGTACAAAAGCGGGGATCCATGCCTGTGCAAATGAATCACACATAAGGCGTATTTTTTCAGGCGGCATCCTTGTGGGAAACACTCTGATTCCGTCGGAAAAGGGCGGCATGGTCAGAGTAAGCCGGTCTAAAGTGTCCACCTGCGACATCTATCTCGGTATTACCGATCATTACCTGGTGATGGCCGAATGTGAGGAGTGTAAACATTTTTATGAGTACGATGCCGATATTGATCCGAGAGTGGTGCCGGTAACGGAGGTTCATAGCGAGATTTCCCTGGATGAGATGGGCACTTGCTATCGTCTGGATGAGATCCGGCATTGCGAAATCAAGAAGGGGTGGATGGGTTCTGTTAAATGTAGCCTTACGATGAAAAATGGGGATTTTTTCAGGCTCATGCTTCCCAAGCTGGGCGGGCTCGGCAAGGGCATGCCGCACCATACCCAATATCGGGATGAGATCATAGCCTGCCTGAGCGCCGTTAACACATAAAAGATAAGAGCCTGAAGGGCCTGAAATTTCAGGGGCAGCTAGGACCGTCGGTTAAGCCGGCGGTCTTGATTTATGACGCAGGGGCCGACGGGAGCAGATTCAATATGGATTCTCCTAAAAATATGAATTTACTGTGTGTGTTCTACTTGATTTTATCGCGATCCTGCTTTAAAATAGCTTGTGCATGGGTTTGAGGAAACCCCAAAAGTAATATCAGGAGGTAGCTGCATGCTCAAACGTATATTGGTAGTGGACGATGATGAAATGAATTTGAAAAGGACAAAAATTATCCTGCAGAAGAATTATGATGTAATTCTTGCGGGATCAGGGAGAGATGCGCTTGATAAGCTTAAAAGCGAAAAAATCGACTTGATCCTCCTTGATATAGCGATGCCTGTTATGGACGGTTTGGAGACCTTTAAACATATGAAAGAAGCAAACGTGAAGATTCCGGTTATTTTTCTGACCGCGTCCGGTTATGAGGATGATGTGCGGGCTGCTATCGGTCTGGGCGCTATAAATTATCTGAAGAAACCGTTTTTTCCGGGCGAATTGCTGAAACGGGTTGCACTGGGGCTTGAGGGACAATGAGGGCGAAAGGACAGACCAGCATCCATCTTCTTCTGGCGAGTATTGTCACTATAGTCGGTGTGATGCTGATTCTGCTTACGATAGTGATGTCTTGGGAGCCGTGGATGGTTCCTGTTATTTTAATCGGCAATACCCTTGTGTGGATCCTTCATGTCACGAGGGCCGGTTCAGAAACATTTTATGAAAATTTATGTGCCGGGCTTTTGATGGTGGGCTTTTTTTTCTTCGGAGTGCATAAAATGATTCTCTATGATATACCTGCCATGGCCTGTTTACTGATCCTTGTGTTTTCCATGTTTGACAAAAAACGGCTGTTGTATATGACAGCCGCTTTGTATGTACTGGTGCTGCTGTATCACGTTTTTCTCCTGCATACCATTACATACGACATGGACGGACAGAGCGTGATCCGTTTGGGATTCGGGACAAGTGTGGTGGCGGGCGCGATGGTCATCGCCAGATACCGGCTAAACAGGCGGCTGGAGGCAAGAGAGAAATACGACAGCACCGTTGTGCAGCTGGAGAGAGCGGGACGGCAGAACGCGGATTTTTTGTCCAATGTGTCTCATGAGCTGAGGACACCGATTAACATGGTTCTGGGGATTAGTGAGGTCATATTGGAAAAAGACATTTCCCCGGATATCCAGGCGGATATGCAGTCCATCAAGCTGGCGGGAAAGAGGCTGTCCAATCAGATCAACAATATGCTTGATTATACAGAGATCATGGAAGGAACCCTGACTCCGGTAAAGGAGCCGTATATGGTTACTTCGGTTCTCAACGACATCATCACCATGACTGCCATGCAGAGCGGTAAACATCAGCTGGAGATGGTATTTGACCTGGATCCGAAGATGCCTGCGGTTCTCATCGGAGACGCGGAGAAAATTACCCATGTGATTAAAATTATTCTGGAGAATGCCCTTAAGTTTACAGAAGAAGGTGGCATTCATCTCTATATGGGATTTCGGCGGGAAAGCTATGGGATTAATCTGAGTATTGATATTTGTGATACGGGAATCGGTATGACAGAGACCCAGATCACCCAGATGTGTGATGATTTTTATCAGGCGGATTCCGGCAGCAGCCGTTTTGCGGGCGGACTGGGGCTAGGGCTTCCGATCGCCCGGGGCCTGCTTCACGCCATGGACGGGTTTATCTATTTTGAGAGCGGGCAGCAGCAGGGAATGCAGGTTCATATCACCATTCCCCAGAGTGTGGAGGACGAGACCCCGGCTTTGGCAGTGTCCAATCCCGCGCAGATTTGTATTGCATGTTATTTCAGACCGGAACGATATAGCAGCGATGAGGTCAGGAGATATTATGACCATATGATCTTGCATATGCTGGAGGGATTTGGTGTTGAAGGCTATCAGACTCATAATTTTGAAGGGCTGCTCAAGCTGCTGGGCAGCCACAGGGTAACCCATTTGTTTATCGCCCAGTCCGAGTATGAGGAGAACTGCCCTTATTATGAGGGCCTGACAGAAAAACTTCGGGTGGTTGTGATTGCAGAACAGGAATTCATGCTGAGCAGAGACAGTCGGCTTTTGGTAATCCACAAACCGTTTTTTGCTCTTTCCGTGGTGAATGTGCTGAACGGTGAAGCAGAGGGAAATGATTTTAGAGAGGCTCAAGCAGCCGGCCGTAAGCCATTTACCTGTGCAGGGGTCCGGGGACTGGCCGTTGATGACGAAGCGATGAATCTGATGGTGGCCAAAGGAGTCTTGGGCAGCTACGGAATACAGGTGGATACCTGCCTGAGCGGGAGGGAGGCAGTGGAACGCTGTGCTTCCACCTACTATGATATTATTTTCCTGGATCATATGATGCCCGGCTTTGACGGCGTGGAGACACTAAAACAGATCCGTGAGCTCAACAATGGCATGTATAAGGACCTTCCGGTCGTCGCGCTGACCGCCAATACGATCAGCGGCGCGAGGGAAATGCTGCGGAATGAAGGCTTTACAGAGTTTATCCCAAAGCCCATTGAGCGGGCCGTTTTGGAGCGGGTACTGCGTAAGGTCCTGCCGGAAGACCAGATTCAATATGATGAACCGCCTATGTCATCGGAGGAACCGTCTGCATCATCGGACAGACTGGATGTGCAGCCAAAGGAACCGCTTGCATCGCCGGAGGCGTCACAAAAGGATATGGCCTGCCCGCCAGATGCGAAAGACGGGAAGAAAAAAAAGAAGCCCGTGCGTTCCGATATGGCTGTGGAGGAGAATGAGAATGAGAATGAGCCGCCCTCTTTGTACGGATCCCTTGCAAAAATTGGTGTGAATGTGCAGTTAGGGTTAGATTACTGCTGCGGGGAGGATGAGTTTTATATGGAAATGCTGCGTATGTTTTGTTCCCAGGCGGAAGAAAAGAGAGCAGAAATCATTTCCTTATATGAGGCAGCCAACTGGACGGATTATACAGTCAAGGTCCATGCGTTAAAGAGCACGTCGCTGACGATTGGCGCGGAGCGGCTGGCGGGACATGCAAAGCTTTTGGAGCAGGCCGGGAAGAAGGAAAATATCGCATATATCAGGAACAATCACCCCATGCTGCTGCGCCTGTATGCCCAGGTCTGTGAGACCATCAATAGATTTATAGGAGGTATGCCCGGAAGCTTGCAGGATCAGAAACAAAAAGATTCCGGGAGTACATAAAGAAAGACAGACAGGAGGAAGTACGGGGTGCTGAAAAGGTGGCTTGAAATTATTTTTGACCATAGGACGGGCATAAGAGAGCGTATGTTCCTGATCGCCACAGGGATCTGCATGGCCGCTCTGATAGCGATACTGCCTATGGGGAGAAGTCTTGTAAATCTGTTTATTTTGGTGATCAGCCTTGTCTGTATATCTGCCATTGTAAAGATTAGCCTCCGGAAGGGATGCATTCATTGCGGCGCTACGGCTATTACAATATTGCTTCTCCTTCTTTTCCCGATCAGCTTTTTTACGGCAGGGGGATTTTACAGCGGGATGCCGGAATGGTTTGTACTCTGCTTCATTTACATCAGCATAACACTCCAGGGAAGGAGGAAAGGAGTCTTTTTCCTGCTCTGCATGTTGGAAACGCTGTTTTGCTACTCTGCCTCCTTTTATTTTCCGGAATTCGCTGCACAGAATACGGAGGCTCGCTCCTTCTTTGATTCGGCTATCTCCGTGATTGCGGTGGGTGTGCTGACCAGCGTGTTGCTTATGTTTGTAACGCGGCTTTATGAAGAAGAAAATGAGCTATCCAGGCAGCAGAAAAAGGAGATTGAGGAGTTAAATAAGGCGGAGAATCACTTTTTTTCCAGCATGAGCCATGAGATCCGCACGCCGATCAACACAATCATCGGGTTAAACGAGATGATTCTGCGAGGGGATATTCCGGAGGATGTGGCGGAGAATGCCAGGAATATCCAGGGGGCCAGCAAAATTTTGCTGGCGCTGATTAATGATATCCTGGACCTGTCCAAGATTAAATCCAAAAAGATGGAAATCATAAACGTTTCTTATGAGACAGGGGCTCTGTTCTCGGAGATTGTCAACATGATCTGGATCAAGGCCAGGGAAAAAGGGCTGGAATTCCGGCTCCATGTGGATTCCTCGATCCCCAGCATGCTCTGCGGCGACGAGGTACGCATCAAGCAGGTACTGATTAATCTGCTGAATAATGCGGTCAAATATACCAGCGAAGGCTCCGTCACGCTTTCCGTGCGGTGCGAACGGCTGGGGTTGAACCGGGTACGGGTCTGGTATTCCGTGGAGGATACGGGCCAGGGTGTGAAGAAGGAAAATATTCCTTATATTTTTAACGCCTTCAAAAGGGTAAATGAAGAAAAAAACCGTCATATTGAAGGAACCGGACTGGGTCTTAGCATCGTCCATCAGCTTGTGGAGCTGATGGGCGGAGAGATCAGCGTCAACAGTGTCTACACCAAGGGCTCCACCTTTTTAGTCATGCTGGAGCAGGATATTGTCGATGACAAGGCACTGGGGAAATTTACACTGGATTCCCGGATCAGGCCCCGGGAGGGGGAGCGGTACAAGCAGAGCTTTGAGGCTCCAGAGGCCCATATCCTGGTAGTGGACGATAACGAGATGAATCTGATGGTGGTGCGAAAGCTGCTTTCGGCCACAAAGCTCCAGTTGGATACGGCTTTAAGCGGTACCGAATGTCTGAGGCTGACTCAGACACGGCATTATGATGCGATTTTAATGGATCATCTGATGCCCGAGATGGACGGGATCCAGTGCCTTCACGCACTTCGTGCACAGCCAGGAGGCCTGTGCCAAAATGTGCCTGTGATCGCTCTGACTGCCAACGCAGGAAGTGATAACCAGCTTCTCTACCGGAAAGAAGGCTTCAGCGGCTATCTGGCAAAGCCGGTTAGTGGAGCCCTGCTGGAGGCTGCCGTTTTGAGTATCCTGCCGAAGGAGCTGGTTCGGCTCAGTGAGGAAGCAAGCCAGTCAGAGTCCGAAAAAGACGTACTGATCTTTGAGCAGACCCAGAGACAGTCTCTCATAGTTACCACAGACAGCGTATGCGATCTTCCGGAGTCTCTGAAGCAGAAGTATGGCATTGCCGTATGCCCCTACTATGTCTGTACGGATCGGGGACGTTTCTTAGATGATATTGAGCTGAAGGTAGACGAATTGCTGTTACACTTAGCCGAGGGAAAAAATGGCTTTTCTACGGCTCCCAGCGTAGAGGACTACGAAAAGTTTTTTGCGGAAAGACTTACAGAGGCGCAGAATGTAATCCATATCACCATGGCGAAGCATGTCAGCCAGGGATATAATAACGCCCTTGAAGCGGCGAAGTCCTTTGAAAATGTCACCGTTCTGGATTCCGGCCATCTCTCCAGCAGCATGGGCCTGGCGGTGCTGTATGCGGCGGCCATGGTGGAGAACCATGCCAAAAAGACGGAGGTCGTAAATGCCGTGAAGAAGCTGAGGCCATACATTTCTTCTGCCTTTGTCATTGACAGCACCCATATGATGTGCCAGGCAGGACGGATTTCTAAACGGACTCAGATTCTTTGTGACGCGCTGCTGCTGCACCCGGTAATTCTGCTCCGCAGCAGCAGAATGGTTGTGGGCAGCATGGAGATGGGAAGCTTTGCCCATATGGCGAAAAGCTATATCCGGAAGACGCTGCTTAATCCCAAAAATATCGACCGGCGCATCCTCTTTATCACGTATGCCGGTCTGGATTCAAAAAGTCTTCAGTATATTCAGGAGCTGGTGCGGCAGTATTGTCCTTTTGAAAAGGTCTATTTGCAGAAGGCATCTCCGGCCATTGCCAGTAACTGCGGCGTCGGTTCTTTCGGGCTGTTGTTTATGAAAAAACATGAAGCAGTTATTCAAATTTAGCGCCGGATTACCCCACAGACATCTGTGGGGTAAATTCATATGGGGCGGTTCGGTCTCTGTTCACAAACTGCCGGGGCAGGGTTGCATTTTCCCCTACCAGTGAGTATAATAAGATGCAGCAGGTTTCCTTGTTCCTGCCGGTATGGAGGGAGAGCATGTACAGAGAGGATGCACGTTTTAAAGAGGTTTTATCCGCGGTCGGCGGGATGGTGGCCGGCCGTGATACGAGCCGGTTTAACGAGAAGGAATACCAGGCCTCGCTGGCGGCCTATACAGAGGAGCACAGAGGCGTTTTGGAAAAGCTGCAGGCGGTCTGTGCGGACTTCCCGGAGGAGGCCGAGGATGCGGTTCGGGAGGTCTCGGCGAGGCTGGTGGAGGAGATCGCAGAGGACGTGGAGAGCCCGGGCAGATACCAGGGATTTAACGCGAAGGCCCTGCGCCTTGACACCTGTAAAATGGTGCTTTTGACTTACGTGACGCCGGCCGTATTTAAAATGGGGCTTCCGATCAGCGAGCTGTTTAACAAAGGCCTGCACGACGCCTGGGTCCAAGCGCATCCGAAGGAGCCCTATGAGGTGGTGACGGAGGAGATGATCGCGGCCGGCTTCGGGCGGAGGTGGTATCAGTGCTACATCACGCAGGCCGCATGCATGTGCCTTGGGAAGGGCGATGACTGCCGCGAGCTGAACGCTTTCCGGAATTTCCGCGACACGTATCTGCGTGCGTGTCCAAACGGCGGGGAGCTGATTGCGGAATATTATAAAAATGCGCCGGAAATCGTGACCAGGATCCAGATGAGCGGCCATCCGGCAAAGGTGTATCGAGAGCTCTGGGAAACCTATCTCGCGCCCTGCCTGGCGGATATTGAAAACGGGCAGCTTGCGGATTGCAAGAAACGGTACACGGCCATGGTGCGGGAACTTGAAAGAAAATGGCTGGGCGGCGGGTCAGGCAGATCAGCCGCTTTGGGATCGGAAAAGCCGATTTGACGGCAGAGAGGGAGGATGTGTAATGGGAAAGGTTTATACATCAATCGAGGAGCTGATCGGGAGGACGCCGCTTCTGGAGCTTACGCATATTGAAAAGACGGAAGGGCTCTCCTCAAGACTTCTCGTAAAGCTTGAGTCCTTCAATCCGGGCGGTTCCGCGAAGGACCGGGTCGGCAAGGCGATGATCGACGCCGCCGAGGCAAAGGGCCGCTTAAAGAAGGGATCCGTGATCATCGAGCCGACCTCCGGCAATACCGGCATCGGCCTCGCATCGGTCGCGGCGGCCAGAGGATACCGGCTCATAATCGTGATGCCGGACACGATGAGCATGGAGCGGAGGCAGCTTTTGCAGGCATACGGCGCAGAGCTCGTGCTCACGGACGGGAAAAAGGGGATGCAGGGAGCGATCGAAAAGGCTGGGGAGCTGGCCCGGGAGATCCCGGGGAGTATGATCGCCGGCCAATTTGTCAATCCGGCCAACCCGGCTGCGCATGAGGCCTCCACGGGGCCGGAAATTTGGGATGACACGGATGGGAATGTGAATATTTTTGTGGCCTGTGTCGGAACCGGCGGTACGATCACCGGGACGGGCCGGTACCTGAAGGCGAAAAATCCGAAGCTTGCGGTCGTAGCGGTGGAGCCAGCCGGCTCTCCGGTCTTAAGCGGAGGAAAGCCGGGCGTCCATAAGCTTCAGGGCATCGGCGCGGGCTTTATTCCAAAGGTGCTGGATACGGCGGTCTATGACGAGATCATTCCGGTGGAGGATGAAGCGGCGTTTGCCACGGCAAAAAGGCTTGGCAGAGAGGAGGGCGTGCTGGCCGGCATCACCTCCGGTGCGGCCCTATGGGCGGCGATTAGGGTCGCCGGACGGCCGGAAAATCAGGGCAAAACGATCGTGGCGCTTCTGCCGGATACGGGGGAACGGTATCTGTCGTCCGGCCTGTTTGACTAAAGAAGAAGGAGAATGAAACCATGCAGATCGCATATGTGGGGATCGTATTTGCGGTGATTATCGTCGTCCTGGCGCTTGGCCGTCCGCTGCATGAAGCGCTAGCCGGCGGAGCGGCGGCCGTGATCGTTTTGTTCAGGGTCCCGCCCGTGACGGCTGGCCGGACAGTGGCATCTGTGCTGACGACGTGGTCGTCTTTGGCCGTCCTCCTGTCCCTGTATATGATTACGTTTCTGCAGCGGATTTTAGAGGCGCGCCGGCAGATCAAGCTGGCGCAGGAGGATTTAAACGGGATTTTTCATAACTGCAGGATCAATGCGGCCGGTGCGTCCCTTTTTATCGGCCTGCTTCCGTCCGCAGCATCGATGATCCTCTGCAGTGAGATCGTAAAGGACGCCTCGGATGGGTATCTGAAGCCGAAGGAGCAGGCGTTTGTCGCAAGCTGGTTCAGACATATCCCAGAGAGCACACTGCCGACGTATACGGGCGTCCTTTTGATGGCAAACCTGACCGGCGTGGAGATCGGGACCTACATGATCGGCATGATTGTACCGGTGTGTACCCTGACGCTTTTGGGCTATATGTTGTACCTGCGCCGGATCCCGGCGGAGACCGGGACGCCGCCCAGCGCCTCGCGCGGAAGGGATGCGCTGCATCTGTTCTGTCATCTCTGGTCTCTCCTTTTGATTCTTTTGCTCATTCTTGCGTTTCATTTTCAGGTCGTGGCGGCGGTGGCGGTCACGATTGCGGCGGCCATCCTGGTTTATCGCGTGCGTGTGGATGAGCTAAAGCGGATGGTACGCTCTGCGTTTGAGAAAAAAATGCTGGGCAATACGTTTCTTGTCCTGGTGCTGAAGGACTTTATTGCCGGCACCGGTGTTTTAGAGCAGCTTCCGGATGCGATGGCCGCCTTGCCGCTGCCCACGTATCTGATCTTTGCGCTGCTCTTTTTTGTGGCCACGGTTATCAGCGGCACGACGGGCGCGATCGCCATGGGGGCGCCGCTGGCCTTTGCCGCGATTCCGGGCGGGATGCCGCTTATGGTCTATCTGATGTGCATCGTGCATGCCGCGAGCCAGGTGTCGCCCACGCATGTCTGCCTTGTGGTCGCCTCGGACTATTTTCATGTGCCCCTGGGCGGCCTGATACGAAGGACATTGCCAGTTTCGCTGCTGTTTTGTGTGCTGATGACGGGATACTACAGGCTTTTAACGCTGTTTTAGAGGAGGTGGCGCAATATGGCAAAAGTAAGCGATGTTTTGAAGCTTCCGGCGCTGCGCGGGCTTACGGTGCAGGCCGGCGCATGCGGGCTTGGCCGGAGAGTGGAGCATGTGACCGTGATGGAGGTGCCGGAGATCAAGCGGTGGCTAAAGGGAAACGACCTTCTGATTACCAGCTTTTATTCGGTGCAAAACGATGAGGCGGCGCAGTGCCGCCTGATTCGGGAGCTTGCGGATACCTGCTGCTGCGTGGCGGTAAAAACAGGCAAGTACATCGATGAGCTGCCAAAAAGCGTGAAGGATACGGCGGATGCCTGCGGGCTCCCGCTGTTGGAGATCCCCTTTAAGATGGCCTACATCGACGTGATCGTCAATGTGATGAATCTGATTTTTGAGGACGAGGGCACTTCGGAGATCCTGGGGAAATATGTGAAGGACATCATCTATGAGAATTACAGCGACGAGATCCTGATGATGGAGAGGGGGAGAGTATTCGGATTTGAGGTAGAAAAAAATTATTTTACGGCGGTCAATGTCTGCTTCCGGAAGGATTATCCGGCGTCCGAGCAGGATGGAAAGGCCCTCCGGTTTTTATGCCAGGCGCTCCAGCGGGACTTAAAGGAGACGCGTGCGGTCCGGGAGTGCTACAAGGTGAAGCTGCAGAACGGCTTCCTCCTTCTTTTGGAGGGGGAGGATAAAAAACTGCTTTCGGAGACGGCGGAGAGCCTTGTGACCGAGGAGACGGTCCGGGGCGGCTGGCCGGAGGCGGCGGAAAAGCTTGTCTGCGGGATCGGCCCGACCGAGAGAGGGCTTAAGGGGATCCGGGACACATACAGCCTCTGCTTTAAGACCATGCATGTGGGGCGGAGACTGTATCGAAGCCAGTTTTTGTTTGCCTACAGAAAGCTCGAGACGTTCTGCGCGCTGCAGGAGCTTCTGACAAATGACAAACGCCGGGTGTTTACCGATGTCCTGCGGGGGGTACAAAATGACGAGCTTCTGGATACCGTAGTCGTCTATTACGAGTGCGGCGGAAGCCTGGATAAGACGGCGGAGCGGATGTTCAGCCACAAAAACACGGTAAAATACCGGCTGAACCGTCTCCAGGAGCGGACAGGCCTGGATTTGAAAAAACCGGATGACAGCTTCCGGCTCTATTTGGCTATTTTGGCCCTGCGGCTGGGGGCGGACTGATATTTTTTGGCTATTTTGACAAACCGGGCCGGAAAATCTTGTCTCCCGGAACATTGACCTCCTTTTTGGGATGCCTTATAATAACAATATCAAAAAAGAGGGGGTAATGATATGGAGCATCGCATCGCGGATATTCAGTATTGTGAGCGGCTTTTCAATCGCTTCTATGATATTGGAAGTACGGAAACCGGCGGGGTTACGAGGCTCGGCTACACGGAGACAGAGGATGAGATGCACGAGATGTTTGTGCAGCTCGGGAAGGAGCTCGGGTGTCAGAGCAGGCAGGACTTGGTGGGAAACACCTACATAACAAACACACAAAATGAGGAGTTCTATCTGATCGGTTCACATCTGGATTCTGTGATCGAGGGCGGCCGTTATGACGGAGTGTTTGGGATTCTCGCAGGACTGATGGTGATGAAGTGGGCGAGTGAGGATGGAATCAAGCTTCCGCTCTGTGTGGGTGCGTTCCGCTGCGAGGAATCCAGCAACTTCGGCTGCTGCACGATCGGCAGCGGTCTGATCACGAAGGAGGCCTACAAGCAGGACATCGGCAGCGTCGTCTCCAAGTCCGGGGAGACGTTAGAGTCTATTTTTAAGCGCCGCGGTTACAGCCTGCATCCGACCAAGATTTCCGGGATCAAACAGTATCTGGAGCTGCATATCGAGCAGGGAAAGGTCCTGGAGGAATGTCAGACCTCCGTGGGCATTGTCCAGACCATCGCAGGCCCCAGACGGTTTAAGCTGTATCTGCGCGGCCTTGCGGAGCACTCCGGCGCAACGCCGATGGCCATGCGCTATGATGCGCTCTGTGCGGCGTCCGAGATCATTCTGGAGATCGAGCGGATCGGCAAGAGGGAGTCTGCGTACCAGTCGGTTGCCACGGTCGGCGTCGTGAATGTGCATCCGAACGCGATGAACGTGATCCCCGGCGAGGTGGAATTAGGCGTTGATATCCGCGGCATCGAGATCAGCAGCTTAAACCGGATTGAGGCGGATATGAAGGATGCGGCCAGACGGATCTGCCAGAACCGCAGCCTGGAGTTTTTGGAGGAGAAGACGAGCGAGATTCTGCCGATCGACATGAGCAGCAGCGTGCAGGCGGGACTCGAGCGCGCGGCAAAGAAGCTTGGCGTCAGCAGCCGCCGGATGATCAGCGGTGCAGGCCATGATGCGATGTCGTTTGCGAACCTCTGCGAGACAGGCATGGTATTTGTGCCCTGCCGAAAGGGAATCTCCCACAACCGGACGGAATTTGCTTCTATTGTAAGCCTCTGCGACGGGGCGAGAGTGATGTATGAATATCTGAAAGGAGAAGCAGGATGCTTTTAATCAAGGATGGGCGCGTCATTGACCCGAAATCAGAACTCGACGAATCGCTCGATCTTTTGATCGACGGCGGAAGAATCGCAGGGATGGGGAAGTTCCCAAGGTCAGAGGAATATGAGACCATCATCGACGCCAAGGGCAAGATCATTGCCCCGGGCCTCGTGGATGTCCATGTGCATTTCCGCGATCCCGGCCTTACCTACAAGGAGGACATCACAACCGGAGCCGCCGCCGCGGCTGCGGGCGGGTTTACGACTGTGGTCTGCATGGCCAACACAAAGCCGGTGGTGGACAGTGTGGAGACCCTCTCCGAGCTTCTGGAAAGAGCCAAAAAGCTTCCGATCCATGTGTTAAGTGCGGCAGCCGTGACCAAAGGGCTTGCGGGCCGGGAGCTCGTGCCGATGAAGGAGCTAAGGCAGGCGGGGGCCGCCGGCTTTACGGATGACGGGATTCCGATCGCGGATGCGTCTCTGCTCCTTGCGGCCATGGAGCAGGCGAAGGCATTAAATGTGCCGATTAGTCTGCATGAGGAGGATCCGGCTCTCATCGGAAGCGCGGGCGTAAACCAGGGTGCGGTCTCGGAGAAGGTCGGCGTCAAGGGGGCGCCTGCGCTTGCGGAGGAGACGCTGATCGCGAGAGACTGCCTTCTGGCCTTAAAGACCGGCGCGCGGGTCAATATCCAGCACATCAGCAGCCGGGTCTCCGTGGAGATTATCCGCCTGATGAAGCGCTTGGGTGCAAACGTCTGGGCCGAGGTCACGCCGCAGCACTTTTCTCTCACAGAAAAGGCCGTCTTAGAGTGCGGGGCGCTTGCGAAGGTCAATCCGCCTCTGCGCACCGAGGAGGATCGCTACGGCCTCATCGACGGCTTAAAGGACGGCACGATCGACATGATCGCGACCGACCATGCGCCGCACAGCAGTGAGGAGAAGGGGCAGGAAATTAGCAAGGCGCCAAGCGGGATGATCGGGCTTGAGACTGCGCTGGCTCTGGGCATTACAAACCTTGTGCGAAAGGGCCACATGACGATGCCGGAGCTTCTTAAGAAGATGACGGTGAATCCCGCGGCGCTTTATAACCTGGACTGCGGCTATATCAAAGAGGGGGCAGCCGCGGATCTGGTGATTTTTGACGAGCGTGAAAAATGGGTGGTAGACAAGGACGGCTTCCATTCCAAATCCTGTAATTCTCCTTTTATCGGGATGGAGCTGTTCGGAAAAGTAAACTATACGATCTGCGGCGGCAGAATCGTCTATAAAGACTAGGAGAAAAACATGGAGAACAAAAATCAGAAAACTATGTCGTTGGCGACCAAAATGGGAATCTCTCTTGTATGCGGCCTGGTGGCGGGCTTCATCTGTATGTTCCTCAGAGAATCCTTAAACAGCTCCGGAAACGGGGAGGCCTGGAAACTGATCAACAATATCTTGTTCCAGGATATCACGGCGGAGGGGGCGGCGAGCGCGCTCGGCGTCTTCTACATCATCGGGCAGCTTTTTATCAAGTCCCTGCAGCTCGTCATTGTGCCGATGGTCTTTACTTCCATCGCGCTTGCGATCGGGCAGATCTCCGATACCAGGACGTTAGGAAGGATTTCCTTTAAAACCATCGGCTGGTTTTTACTCTGTTCCTTCTTTGCACTGGTGCTGGCGTGCCTGGTCGGCATTATGTGCTACAACATGGGAATTTTTACCGCACAGGTGGAGGGTCTTTCAGGCGCTGCGGGCTCTACGGGCGCGAATCCGTTAAACGTTGTCCTGAACGTGGTGCCGGCGAATATCACGCAGGCCTTCGGCAATAACACGGCGGTGCTTTCGATCGTATTCCTGGCTGTGGCTGTCGGCCTCTGCATCAATACGCTAGGCGAGGAAAAGACCGCGACCTTAAAGAAGCTGATCGTCGAGGTCAATGACGTGGTTGTTGTATTCCTGAATTATGTCGTCACCAAATTCGGTCCGTTTGCCATCTTCGTCCTGCTCACCAGAACGTTTGCGAGCTATGGAATCAACTACTTAAAGCCGGCCCTGGCGTACGTGGTTGTAACGACGATCCTCTTATTTGTCTTCCTGCTGGTGGGCTATCCGCTTGTGATTGCAATCGGTGCGAAGCTGAATCCGATGATCTTCATCAAAAAGATCACAAACGTGGCCGTTTTCGGCTTCTCGACCTCGTCGAGCGCGGCGACCCTGCCGCTCAACCAGAAGACGTGTACCGAGGGCTTCGGCGTGGACAACACGATCGCGTCTTTCGTCCTTCCGCTCGGTATGACCATCAACATGAACGGAACGGCGATCATGCAGGTCATTGCGACCGTGTTTATCGCAGGCTGCGCGGGCTATGAGGTGACGCTGCCGCAGCTGATCGTTGTGGCGCTTTTGGCCCTGATCGCTTCGGCCGGCACACCGGCGGCTCCGGGCGCAGGTGCGGTCATCCTGTTTACGATCCTTTCCGGAGTGGGCTTTGTCAACGACGGTGCGCTGCTTGCATACGCCCTGATCCTCGCCATCAATCGTCCGATCGAGATGCTTGTAACGTCCCTAAACGTTGTGGGCGACGCGGTGACGAGCATCTGTGTGGCAAAGAGCGAGGGACTGCTTGACGAGACGAAATATAATGCATAGAAACAGATACGCCCGGAAGCTCATTTTTTTGGACAGAGAGGGCTTTCGGGATACATAAAAGGAGTTTGGAGGTATTATGTCTAAGATATTGGAAAATCAGAAAATCACAGAGGATTTCTACCTGATGAAGGTGGAGCAGGACAACGACGCGTCCATGGGGCAGTTTTACATGCTGCGCGCATGGGACAAATACCCGCTGCTTTCGCGTCCGATCAGCGTGTATGACGCGGATGAGAAGACCGTGAGCTTTCTTTACAAGGTCGTGGGACAGGGAACGGAGATTTTTAAGGAGCTTAAATCCGGAGACGAGATCACCCTGGACGGGCCGCACGGAAACGGCTTCCCGGATGCCACGGGTAAGATCGCCCTGGTTGGCGGCGGCGTGGGGGTTGCCCCGCTCTACCTGACCGCGAAAAAACTGAAGGAGGCGCATCCGGAGGCGACGGTTGACATGTTCCTGGGCTTTTCCGGCGAGGCAATGCTGGTGGACGCCTATGAGGCGGCGGCCGACTCCGTTACGGTCAACGTGGGCGGCTTCGTCACCGATGATATCGATCCTACCAAGTATGACGTGATCATGACCTGCGGGCCGGAGATCATGATGAAGGTACTTTATAAGAAGTGCGTATCGGTGGGAGCAACGGCGCCCTTGTACGTATCCATGGAGAACCGGATGGCCTGCGGAATCGGCGCATGCCTGGTATGTACCTGTAAGACGGCAAACGGAAACAAGCGGGCCTGCAAAGACGGTCCGGTCATGTTGGGAAGTGAGGTATTTGGCAATGAGTAAACGGTTGGAGACGGTATTTGCAGGCGTAACCTTTAAGAATCCGGTGGCTCTCGCATCGGGAACCTGCGGCTTCGGAAAGGAATTCAACGAATATTTTGACATTCAGAAGCTTGGCGGCCTCTGCTCTAAGGGCCTGACCTTACATGCACGGGGCGGCAATGACGGAATCCGCGTCTGGGAGACCCCAAGTGGCATCATGAACAGCGTGGGACTGGAAAATCCGGGTGTTCAGCACTTTATCGAGTGCGACCTGGATCGGATGAACAGCCTGGATCTTGTAAACATCGTAAACCTGGGCGGCCATTCGATGGAAGACTACCTGCAGGCGGTCGAGATTTTAAACGACTATAAGCTGGATATCCTGGAGTTAAATATTTCTTGCCCAAACGTAAAGGCGGGCGGCATGAATTTCGGTGTCAAGACCGAGATGGCGCGTGAGGTTGTACGGGAGATCCGGAAGGCGTGTAAGCATAAGTTAGTCATCAAGCTGTCCCCGAACGCGGAGGACATTGTGAGCCTGGCGAAGGCGTGTGAGGAGGAGGGAGCGGACGGCGTTTCCCTGACCAATACCTTCCTCGCGATGGCAATCGACTTAAAGAAGAAGAAGCCGGTGTTTGAAAACACCTATGCCGGCCTTTCCGGCCCGGCCATCAAGCCCATCTCACTGCGCATGGTGCATCAGGTCGCGCACGCGGTTTCGATCCCGGTCATGGGACTGGGCGGAATCTCGACCTGGCAGGATGCGATCGAGTTCATCATGGCAGGCGCGACCGTAATCCAGATCGGGACGGCTTCGTTTATGAATCCCAGACTGGCCGTGGATGTGATCGACGGGATGGAGCGGTACCTGGAGGAGAACGGAATCGAGAATCTTTCCGAAATTCGGGGTATTTTGTAAATATCAAAAGCAAGCAGGCAGCCGGGCGGGGGAATACGCCCGGCTGTCCGGTTAAACGGAAAGTTTTTTGACAAAGACCGCCTGTTTCGATATAGTGGAAAGTAGTTTAGAATGCGGATGGAAAAAGGAATGAGGGCTTGGTAATGGCAAATGAGGCAAAAACATCGAACATTTTCAGAGAGCTACTCAGAAATACCGGATATTATGCGGATGAAGATATTGTAGTCGAGGAGCAGAAAAGTGACAATGTCAGGATCAATAAGTTATTAAAGAATGCTTCAAAGCGCGGAAACAAAAACGGTTTTCCGGATTTTATAATCTGGTCGAAGAAATATTCCGAGTTTCTTATTGTTGTCGAGGCGAAAGCAGATGAGAACAAACACAGCAGTGACACCATGGACCATTATGCGGATTATGCTGTGGATGGCGCGTTGTTATACGCCTCATTCCTCTCAAAGGAATTTGATGTGTTGGCGATCGGGATCAGTGGGGAAAAAGCCGAATGTGTCAGAATATCCCATTATATACACCTTAAACAGGAGCGGACAGCCCATCCGTTTTTTGATCATAAAATTTTATCACTGGAAGAATATTTCGATGAGATACAGCGGAGTAATTATAAATTTAATCAGGATTATACAAAATTAATTACATATATAAAGGTTCTAAACGAAACTCTGCATGCGAAAAGAATCAAGGAGTCGCAGCGTGCTTTGCTGATAAGCGGAATCCTGATTGCTTTGAAGGACAGGGCGTTTAAGGATGGATACAAAAAACATGAACGTGTTGACCAGCTTGTAAAATCTTTATATACTTCGATTGACGGCCAGTTATCTACCGCAGAGATCCCACAAAAGAAAATAGATGTTTTAACGCATGCGTTTGCATTTATCAAAACAAACCCAACCTTGACGGATACAAAAGATGGGAAAAAATTTCTGGAGGATTTGATTGATGAAATTGATCAGGAAATAAACGGATTTATGGTAACACATAAATATGTGGACACGGTCAGCCAGTTTTATATCGAATTTCTGCGTTATGCAAACAATGATAAGGGACTTGGAATTGTTTTGACTCCGCCGCACATAACCGATTTATTTGTAGAGCTGGCAGGAGTGGATAAAAACAGCGTTGTATTGGATAATTGCTGCGGGATGGGGGGCTTCCTCATCAGTGCAATGAAACGAATGCTTATTGATGCAAAAGGGGACAGGGACAGAGAGGAAAACATTAAAAATAACCAGCTTATCGGGATCGAGTTTCAGGATGATATATATACGCTTTTGATCTCCAATATGATTCTTCATCGTGACGGCCGAACCAATGTTTACTGGGGAGATTGTTTCCAGGAGATGAAAGATGTAAGGAGACGGTTTAAGCCTACAGTTGGCTTGCTGAACCCACCTTATAAGACGAAAATATCCGATACAGAAGAATTTGAATTTATCTTAAACAATCTGTCCGCGCTGGAGCCGGGAGGTATATGCATTGCCATTATTCCGATCAGCTGTGTGATAGAAAAATCGGATACGGCGGTTAATTTAAAAAAGCGGGTTTTGGAAGAACATACGCTTGAGGCGGTTTTGTCTATGCCTGAGGAGCTTTTCCACAATTCAAAGGTAAATACGGTAACGTGTGCAGTCATTCTCACTGCTCATAAGCCGCATCCTAAAGGAAAAAAAACCTGGTTTGCCTATTGCCGGGATGACGGCTTTGTAAAATTAAAGAACAGAGGGCGTGTGGATGCAAACCATACGTGGGAGACAATTAAGAAAAAATGGGTCACGGCATATAGAAACCGGGAGGTCATAAATGGCTTCAGCTTAATGAGAGAGGTCACGGAAAGGGAAGAATGGTGTGCAGAGGCATATTTTGAAACAGATTATTCACAGTTTGACATGTCCGCATACAATGAAACAGTAAGAAATTTCATTTTATTTTCCATGAAAATGGCTGAAACACAGGATGAGAGTGAGGAGTATGATGAAAAATAGGGATACGGCCACTCTGAAAGAAATTTTTACCCTTGTTCCGGGGCTTGCCTCCTCCTATGTGGAACGTGTGAAAAAACCATTATCAGAAAATTATATTCCGTATATTCGTCCTTCTCATAGACAATATTCAAGTATAGATGCGTACGTGAACAAAAAATTAATTCCGGCAGAAAAGATATTTCCGGCCCATACATTATATGTATCTACGGATGGACAGGGAAGCCATACATATGCATAAGTTTCCGTGTGCGAATTTGTCGCCAACAGCAATGTAACGGTTCTTATACCCAAAAGGACGATGACTCTGGAGGAAAAACTGTTTTATGCACAATACATTACGGATAATCGTTATAAATTTTCTTATGGCAGGAAGCCAAAGGGAATAAGGCTTGAGACAATCGTCCTTCCTAGAACGGTACCGGATCCTGTGCAGAAATTTTCTGTTGCGGCTATAATCGAAAGCCTGCTGGGGGCAAATCTGCTTTTATAAGGAAGAAATATATACGTATCCTGACGAGACCGGTGCATCGCTTCCGTTGAAGGAATTATTTCTGATACAGAATGGTATTTCGTCAAATGAAGCAGAGACAAGAAAAGACAGGGTGAATCAATCCTAGATTCCGTTTGTCCGGCCATCGAACCGGCAAAATACAAGCGTTGTTTCTTATGTTAATAAAAAAGCAGTTCCAGAGGAAAAAATATTTCCGCCGGGAACTCTTTATATATCGACCAACGGGCAGGGAAGCCATACGTTTTCGTATGTTGCGCCATTTGAATTTGTACCTAACAGCGATGTATCTGTATTAATACCGAAAAGACAGATGAGCATACAGGAGAAACTGTTTTACGCACAGTGTATTACAAGCAATCGTTATAAATTTTCTTATGGCAGAAGGCCAAAAGGAGAGAGGCTGAGCACAATCCTATTGCCTGAATATCCGCCTTCGTATGTGCTTCAGTATAATCTGGAACGCGTCATGGAAGACTTTCGCAGCATTTTAGACTCCAAAATCCATTCTTCACCAAAAACATGAAAATGATTCCAAACATATTCTCCTTTCCTTGCGTACATACTAACGTTGTAGAAAGGAGAATATTTTTTATGGAAAAAATCAAACGGTTTGCGCTGAGTGCGATGCTGATTGCCGTTATCAGCGTCGCGGCGGCATGTGGAAGGAATAATGACAACGGCACTTCGGGAAGCTCGTCTGCGGGGACGTCGGGTGGAACCTCCACGTCGATGGAGTCCGCATCGAGCGGCGGGGGAAACGGCTCCGCGGCTTCGGGTACGACAAATTCCAGCGGCGAGAGCAATTCTCCAGGAAACACATCATCCTCTGCCGGGACGAACGGCGAGGGAGAGAGCGGCGGAGTCTTAAAAGATATGGTGGACGATGTGAAGGAAGGCATAGACGATATGACGGATGGAACCTCTGCCGCCAGAAACTAAGAGACGGGAAGCGGCGCAAACAATACGAACCGACACGCCGCGCAATGTGCACAAACGGGCCTTACGATCTGCGAAAAAGAGGACAGCCGCAGACATAAGGCCGTTTTGCCGTCCAAAAACTCCTTTGACACGAGGCCCGCTTTGGTTTAAAATAAAGGAAAAACAGAGTGAGAGGAGGAAACGCCGATTCGATATGTATACAAGCCGTACCATCCCTGGCGGCATGGATACAGGAGAGAAAAGAGACGGAAGCTTTTCATGCAGATATTCCGGGCCGGGCTTGTAGCCCTGGGGATTTGGTTTGCGGCTTCCTACATCAGACAAAATACATATGAACGTGTGACAACGGGCTATCCCGCCTTTGAACGGGAAGAACAGGAAGGAGAAGTTTACGGAATCGGAATCGAAAAGGGAAACAGCGGCATTTTCTGGTTCCATGAAAAGACAGAGTAAACAAGGAGGTTCGGATATGGAGAGAAATCAGACATTGAATACGATTTTTGACCGTGCGAGCTATCGGGGCAGATATAAGGACGAGCCTGTGCCGAGGGAGGATATGAAGCTGATTCTGAAAGCAGGGCTTGCGGCGCCCTCGGGCTGCAATAGGCAGACGACGTCTTTAGTCGCGGTGGATGAACCGGCGCTTTTGGAGGAGATAAGAAGAATATTTCCGAAGCCGTCCTGCCAGACGGCGCCTGCGCTGATTCTGGTGTTTACACAGAAGATCGCCAGCATAGACGGGCGTTTTTATCATGTACAGGATTATGGGGCAGCGATTGAAAATATGCTGCTGGCGATGAAGTCCTTGGGGTATGATACGTGCTGGTATGAGGGGAACGTGCGAAGCTGCGCGAATGAGCTTGCGGCGCTCATGGGAGCGCCCGAGGAGACGGAGCTCGTGTGTGTACTGCCGGTTGGAAAGGCGGCGGAGGAGCTGCATAGGGTGAGTAAGAAGGCGTTTGAGGAGAGGGCTTGGTTTAATGGGTATGGGAGGTAGGCGAGGGGGCGCAAAGCCCGTCCTCCTGTCCCTTCCTCTGCGGACCCTACAGCCCCCTCCCTATCCTGAGCGTTCCCCAGAGCAGGGAGAAGCTTTGCGATAAGGCTTGACAAATTGAAATCCGGTGTTATACTGGTTCTTAAGCAAATGAATATGCAACACGCTGACAGGACGAGTATGCCGTGGCGAAAGGTGCAGAGAGGAGCGCAGATGGGTGCGAGCGCTTCCCGGGAGCGCGGCAGAAGACCAGCCTGGAGTGTCCCTTAATCAGGAACGGTGATTCCGTTATCATCAAATGAGTGGCACAGGGGTTTCCTGTGCAATCCGGGGTGGAACCGCGAGAAATCGTCCCCTGATATGCCGTCTGGTATGTCAGGGGATTTTTTATCTTATAGGAAATTCCTTCGAAATTTTCTATAAGACAAAAAGGCCCTAACGGGCCAGGATGCACAGAGTCTGACCCAGCGAAGTGCGCACACTTTTTTATTGCGAAGCATCCGGCAAAACACGCCGGTGACGCGTTTGGTCGGATTTGACGAAAACCCTTCCGGGCAGGATTAATTTGTGTAGATTGAGAAAAGGAGAGAGCTATGAAGATTACATTAAAGGACGGCTCCGTTAAGGAGTACGAAAGACCAATGGCGGTCATCGAGATCGCGAAGGATTTGAGTGAGGGACTCGCGCGGATGGCCTGTGTGGCAGAGGTTGACGGGGAGGAGGCGGATCTTCGGACGGTCCTTGACCGGGACTGCAGCCTGAATATTTTGACGGCACGGGACAAAGAGGGGCTGGCGGCGCTGCGCCATACGGTCAGCCATGTCATGGCGCAGGCGATTAAGCGTCTTTGGCCGGAGACGAAGCTGGCGATCGGTCCGTCCATCTCCGACGGCTTTTATTATGACATTGACCGCGAGGAGCCGGTGACGGCGGAGGATCTGGGAAAGATCGAGGCGGAGATGAAAAAGATCATCAAGGAAGGGCTGCCGCTTGAGCGCTTCGAGCTGCCGCGCGCCGAGGCCATCGCTCTTATGAAGGAAAAGGGAGAGCCCTATAAGGTGGAACTCATCGAAGACTTGCCGGAGGACGCTACGATCAGCTTTTATCGGCAGGGCGAGTTTACCGACTTATGTGCCGGCCCACATCTGATGAGTACGAAGGAGGTTGGCAAGGCATTTAAGCTCATGAACATTGCCGGGGCATACTGGCGCGGCAGCGAGAAGAATAAGATGCTCACGAGAATCTATGCGACTGCGTTCCAGAAGAAGGAGGATCTGGATGCGTATGTCACGATGATGGAGGAGGCCAAAAAGCGCGATCACAGAAAGCTTGGAAAGGAGCTTGGACTGTTTATGATGCACGAGGCCGGGCCGGGCTTTCCGTTCTTTCTTCCGAAGGGCATGATCTTAAAGAATACGCTGCTCGATTACTGGCGTGAGATCCATAAAAAGTCCGGTTATGTGGAGATTTCTTCTCCGATTATCTTAAATCGCAGCCTGTGGGAGACCTCGGGCCACTGGGATCACTATAAAAATAACATGTACACGACCGTCATCGACGAGGAGGATTACGCAATCAAACCGATGAACTGTCCGGGCGGCGTGCTGGTCTACGCGTCTGAGCCGCGCTCCTACCGCGACCTGCCGCTGCGTATGGGAGAATTGGGGATTGTACACCGCCATGAGAAATCCGGGCAGCTTCACGGACTGATGCGTGTGCGCTGCTTTACACAGGATGATGCGCACATTTTCATGACGCCGGAGCAGATTCGTGAGGAGATCAAGGGCGTCGCAGGGCTGATCAATGAGGTATATTCTCTGTTTGGGTTTCAGTACCATGTGGAATTGTCCACGAGGCCGGAGGATTCCATGGGCAGCGACGAGGACTGGGAGATGGCGACCAGCTCTCTGCGCGGTGCGCTTGATGATCTGGGGCTCGATTACGTGGTGAATGAGGGGGACGGCGCTTTCTATGGGCCGAAGATCGACTTCCACCTGGTAGACGCGATCGGACGGACCTGGCAGTGTGGGACGATTCAGCTTGATTTCCAGCTTCCGCAGCGTTTTGAACTCGAATATATCGGTGCGGACGGCGAGAAGCACCGCCCGATCATGATCCACCGGGTGGCATTCGGTTCTATTGAACGCTTTATCGGCATTTTGATCGAGCATTTTGCAGGTGCGTTCCCGACCTGGCTGGCTCCGGTACAGGTGAAGGTGCTGCCGATTTCCGAGAAATATGAGGCGTATGCAAAGAGCGTATGTGCGGAGCTCGAGTCGGCTGGACTGCGTGCGGAGACAGACCTCCGCAGCGAGAAGATCGGCTATAAGATCCGCGAGGCCCAGAGCTTAAAGATTCCGTACATGCTCGTAGTCGGCCAGAAGGAGGAGACGGAAGGGACTGTTTCCGTGAGAAGCCGCTTTAAGGGGGACGAGGGCGCATGTGGGTTGGCCGCGTTTATTGAGAACGTGAAGGAGGAAATTGCCTCCCGGACAGTACGTGCCGTTGAGACAGAAAAGGATGTGTGAACTGACAGAAATTCTTAAGAAATAGTTTATTGCTTTATTAAAATTATTACGCTATAATTGGCGGCGAGTCGTTCAGTTTATGTGAGTATGGGTGGCTCGCCGATTATTATTTATTTTTAGGGAGGTTTCTATGAAAAGAACATTAACAGCAGTATTATGTGCTGCCATGCTGGCATCCTTAACGGCCTGCGGAGGCGGTTCCGACAGCAAACCGGCTGCAGGAGCGGCTGATCAGACGACGGCTGCACAGGAGACAGTCAAAGAGCTCACTCCGGAGGAGATCTATAAGGAGGCTATGGAGAAGAACGCCAGCCTCGAATCCATGGATGTGGATATGGTCATGAATATGAACATGACGATGGGTGAGCAGGCTATGGATATGAAGATGGATATGAAGATGCAGTCGGCTGGTAAGGGCGAGGATACGAAGCTTCTGATGACTTCGACAACCGAAGCAGACGGTCAGTCCATCGAGATGACGATGTTCTATGCGGATGGCTATTATTATATGGATGCAATGGGTCAGAAGATTAAGTACCTGATGGATGCGAGCGAGATTGCGGCTCAGACGGAAGCGCAGACGGCCGGCGTAGAGCTTGAGGTAGAGTGGCTTACGGATCTGACCGTTGAGGATCAGGGCGAGGATAAGCTCCTGAAGTTTGTCGGTGATCCGGATAAGATGCATGACTATGTGCAGGATACGCTGGCAAACTCCGGCTCCGCAAACGGCTTAGAGGGCATGGATCTGACGGTCAACGAGATTTCCGGTGAGTATCTGATCGGTGCGGACGGCTACTACAAGGATGCGAAGATCAAGATGGATCTCACACTTTCCGCTGACGGCCAGGAAGCCAAGATGGTGATGGATATCGACATGACCTACAACAATCCGGGACAGCCGGTAGAGGTTACGATCCCGTCCACGGACGGCTATACCGAGGTTGACGCGAGCATGATGCAGAATGCGGCGTAACAGATTAAAAAGAGGATAAAGGTACATAGGACGCCTGTGGTTTCACGGACGTCCTTTTAATATGTGAAAATTCCCCGGAGCAAGACTGTCATTTCAGGGCTTTAAAATTGATTCGGAGATCCTCGTAAAGGCCGGACTTTAGGCTGTCACGAAAGGAGAAGGACGAGACGTCAAAACGGTCTGCATCCAGACGGTAGGTGAATATGGTCTCTCTGTCCGGATCGATGATCCAGTATTCTTTTACCTTGGCATCCAGGTAAAGGTTCAGCTTGCGGACGTAATCGTGGCTGGGATTGCCGGGAGAGACAATTTCGATAATCCAATCCGGTGCTCTGATGCAGCTGCGCTCCGTCAGATTGCCCGGGTCGCAGATCACGCTTATATCCGGCTCAACAATCGTGCAGTTGTTTTCTGCAAACAATTTGACGGCAAAGGGGGCCGGGTAGACCTCACAGGAGCCTTTTTTGGAGCGGATATACAGGTTTATTTCTGTGCTTAGGAAATTTAATGTTTACTGGTGCATTCTGCTTGGAACCGCGTGATAATAGAAGGTTCCGTTGAGCAGCTCCGCATGAACACTTTCTGGAAGGTTATAATAATCATCTTCTGTGTAAATGTCCAGATATGCCAATGGTTCTGACATAGGAGAACTCCTTTCTTGACTGCTGAATTGATTTTTTTGCTGCATCTGCGGCGATGGGGCGCTTGGCTCCGTAACAGTATTGGCTCATGACTAATCAGCGGAGTGATTAGTCATGGAGTGAACAGTAACCAGGAAGTTATTGTTCCTATAGGTCTGCGCAGAGTCTTCTGCACTCCGTTTCGGTCGTTGCCAGCCAAGTGCCGCCGGCACTTGGCCGCCCAAACGCAGCGAGGCCATTTCCTGCACGGACCGTAAGAATGCGTGGAACAGCCGGCAAAAATCCATCGCCGCAGGCTGAGTGGTTACACCTTTACATGTGCCAGGAAGCTTGTTATAATAAAATTGACCCATATAGACAGGGGACACTCCTTTTTTGGAAGGAAGGGGATAAAATGACTGAAAAAGAAATGCTTAAAATATCAGTGGAAGAATTTTCAAGGGTTCAAGATTGAATGCTGTTAGCCGACAAAGAATCTGAAGTGTATCAGTCCCTAAAGAAAAGATATGTTGATCTGAAGGCCATTTTGACGGTATCCGGCGTAAGTCTGACTAAAATTGGCTGGGTAAAGGCATAGGGGACAGATATACCGGAGATAAAAAAACATCAGGAGGGGTTTAGTATGCTGTTAATCAAAGGCGCAGACGTCTATGCACCGGAGCATCTGGGGAAAATGGATGTGCTGGCGGCGGGCGGAAGAATTGAAAGGATCGGAGAGAGGCTTCCGGAATATGAGGGCTGCGAGGTCATCGACGGGACGGGGAAGCTCGTGACGCCGGGGATTATTGACCGCCATGTACATATCACGGGAGGCGGAGGAGAGGGAAGCTTCCACACGCAGGCGCCGCCTGTTCAGCTCTCGAAGCTGATTGAGGGCGGTGTAACGACAGTTGTGGGCGTCCTGGGGACGGATGGCATCAGCAGGAGTGTGGAAAACCTGGTCGCGAAGGCGAAGGCGCTTAAAGAGGAGGGGATCTCCGTCTTTTGTACCTGCGGTGCCTACGGGTATCCGAGCCCGACCATTACCGGGACGATTGACAAGGACATTCTATTTGTGGATGAGATCATCGGCCTCAAGCTGGCGGTCTCGGACCACCGGGCACCGAATATTACGGTTGACGAGCTGATCCGGCTGGGAAGCGATGTCCGCACGGCTGGGATGCTTAGCGGCAAGGCCGGCATTATCTGCCTGCATATGGGCGGTGACAAGAGAGGGTTGGAGCCGATTTTCGAGGCGTTGGAGCGCACCTCGATCCCGATTAAGACCTTCCAGCCGACGCATGTGGGACGTTCCGAAAAGCTTCAGTCCGACGCCTTCAAATTTGCGAAGATGGGCGGCACGATCGACATCACCTGCGGCCAGTTTGAGAGAAAAATCCAGTCCGTGGCTGCCTCCCTGCGGGCGGCGCTCGCAGAAGGTGTGCCGATGGATAAGGTGACGCTAAGCTCTGACGGACAGGGGAGCTGGTCCAACTATGACGCGGCCGGCAATCTGACCGAAATGGGCGTTTCGGAGGTAAATACGATCTACCGCCAGATCGTTCATGAGGTAAAGGAGGAGAAGCTGCCGTTTGAGCAGGCTATCCTTTTTGGAACCTCCAACGTGGCAAAGGCGCTTGAGCTTTACCCGAAGAAGGGAGCGGTACGTGAAGGAAGCGATGCGGATCTGTTAGTATGGAATGAGGAGCTGTCTCTGGAGGCGGTGATCGCAAACGGAACCGTGATGATGAAAGACGGGGTCCTGAAAAAGAGAGGAACCTATGAGAGCACAGAGAAATAAATAGGGATTGAAGGACGGGGAGCGTCTGCCGGGATCATCCGGCAGGCGCTTTTTGCTGCTGACGCAGCCGCGGGGTCTGACCCAACAAAGCACGGCCTCGTGCGAAGTGAGGTTACTGCGGCGTGAGAGTTCGCGAAGCGGACTCTTTTGAGGAAAACAATACGACCCGCAAAAGAAACTGGCCCTCCGCCCACTGACAGCGCATCAGTCCGTCATACTGGTCTGCGATTGCCTTCACGCTTCGCAAGCCGAGGCCGTGATCGTCTCCCGGCTGGCTGGAACGGACCGGGAGACCGTCTTTTCCGAGCTCTACCGGTTCGGGGGCGGAGTTTGTGAGGGAAAGGGTAAGACTTTGACTCCCCGTCAGCTCAAGCCTGACAGAGATATTTCTCGTCTTGTCAGGAATGGCCCGGCAGGCGTGGATCGCGTTCTCTAGGACGTTTGCCAGGAGGATGCACAGATCCGCCTCGTCGTAAGGAAGCTGTTTGGGCAGACGGATATCCGCGTTTACGGTGCAGCCTGCCTGTTCGGCCTGTGAGAGATAGGCGGACAAAACGGCATTGAGAGCATGGTTGGCGCACCAGTCCTTTTGAGAGAGTCCATCCAGCCGGCTGTCAAGCTCCCGGATATAACGCTTGGCGCCCTCGCCGTCCCCACGCTCAAGGATTCCGCTTAAGGCGACCATATGATGACGCAGGTCATGGCGGAAGATGCGCCCCAGTTCCATCTTTTGCCGGAGCGTCTCATAATCACGGCGCTGCAGTTCGATCTGCCGGGTGTTTTTATAAAGCAGCATCTGCCTCCATAAAGAGAGCAGAATCGTAAGATAGGTAAGCGGCATCAGAATCAACACCAGAATGATCCGGAAAAGCCCCGTGGCATCCGGCATGGCATAGCCTACCGGGACGGAGGTAACCATAATAAGAAGATAATACGTCACTCCGACTGCGGCAAACAGCCACCAGCCCCTGGTCAGCTCATTTTGCAGACTCAGATACGGGCGGCGTATATACTTCCAGATCCAAAGCTCTGCAGCCGGAAACAAAAGCAGGCGGCCAATCAGCATGACGAGATAGGTATCGCCCGTCATCCTGTCCAGAAAGTTTGTGATCTGAAGGATCCAGAAGCAGGAGGTATCCGACAGGCAAAACAGGAAGAAGAACCGCCCGTCACGATACCTGGAAAGGATATAAAACAGAAAAAACGACGGAATGGTGCAGGTAAAAAAGGCGAGCCGCATAATGATGCCGTGTCCCAGCCATAACATCGCCATCACGTTGGCAATAAGAAGCGTGCCGCCCCCTGCGAAGCTGACGGCAAACGTCGTCCGCCAGGAAAAGCGAGGCTCAAAAAGGAGCAGAAAGAAAAGAATAATATGCATCATCGACCAGAGAAAGGAAATGTCTCTGAAAACGGTCATGGCATGGTCCTCCTTTATCTATTCAGCCAGTAATCCATCCACTGATGCCGAAGCTGGACGGCAGAGCCGCGCGGGACGGGGAGACGGGTTCCGTTGTCCAGCCGGAGAAAGTTTTTTTCTGCGGCATTGACATACTGGAGATTCACCACAATGCTTACTCCGCACAAAACGAAACGGGGGCAGGCCAAAAGCGGCTGGATTTCTTCCTGGAAGGGGCGGCGGACCGTAACACTGTTTATATCCTCCTCATCCAGGAGATGATAGAGTACGCTTCGGTTGTTTAATTCTGCCCACAGGATCGCATCAAATGGAACCCGACGGATGCAGTCACGGGTTTTGACAAGGATACAGTCGGATTCCCGCCGTTTAATTTCTGTGATTGCCTGGTCTAAGACCGAATAAAGCTGCTCCGGCTCCACAGGCTTTAAGAGATAATAGAAGGCCCGCGTCTCATAGGAAGCGACGGCATACTCCGGGGAAAAGGTCAGGTATACAATCTCGCCCCGGGAGCCCTGTTCCCTGAGCTTTATGCCTACTTCGATCCCGGAGAGCTCCGGCATGACAACATCCAGAAGATACAGATCAAAATCAGCCGGGCGCTCCGACAGCAAAAGCTCCTGTCCAGAGGAAAAGACAAGGGGGCAAAGCTTCACGTGCGGCCTTGCCGCCTCATAGGAGCCTAAAAGCTCCATGAGGGCGCCGCGCTGGTCTTCTTCATCATCACACAGAGCCAAACGGATCATAAACGGCCTCCCCTCTAATCTGTTCCACGCATTCTTACGGTCAGTGTCGTAAACGATTTATGTGAACCATAACTCTAATCTTACTCAAATCAATACGAATTCTGCGCAAAGATACAAAAAATAGCTTTTTTTGCTATAATGGTATAGTATCACGCATTTTGAGAGAGGTCAAGGTTGAAAATCATGAGGGGAAAGGCGCCGTGTTTACGATCTTAATCACAGGAAAGACAGAATTTTTTACAGAAGAAATATTGAGACATCTGGCAGAGGAGCATAAACTGGTGCTTGCAGGCGGCATGGACGCCCGGGCAGCAAACAAAATCTCAAGGTCTATCCGACTTCTCCCGCAGAAGAAAAATTCAGCCGCCTGTTTGACGTGTACAGCGTGGATGCAGTGCGGTATGTGAGCGGTTTTACGGACGGAGGCGGGGCGCATTTGGCGAAAACCGGTATATAAAAAAGGTGATGGAGGAATGCAGGCGTTCGAGAGTGGAAAAGGTGGTTTTTCTGTCCACGGTCGAAAGCCTGAATTATTTGAAACGGCACGGAAAAAGCGGGTTGGTGATGGATCGGGAGTTCCAGAACAGCCGGGCGTTTTGCGCGGCGCAGGCAGAGGAGGTCTGCCTGTATTTTGCAGAAAAATATCAGTTAAAGGTGGTAATGCTGCGGCTTCCTTATGCCGCCGGGCGGCTGAACAGGGGGAATTTTCTCGGCTGCATCTTTTGGAGCGTATACAAGGGAGAAAGAATCACGCTTCCCTATCATCCGAATGATCGGATCGATTTTTTGTCTCTGGAGGAGCTTTCGGAGCTGCTGGTGCAGATCACGGAGGAGACGGAAGACGAGAGCGGTGTGTACACGGCGGTCAGTGGATACCGGTATACATACGCGGACCTTGCCAGGATGGAAGATACGATTTCCCCAAAGGTGAAGATTATGTATGAAAAGCTTCCAAACGTGGCAGAGCTTCCGGACTATCCGAAGGAGCTGAGGCGTGTCTACGGGTTTGTGCCGACGGAGAATGTCATGGAGAACATCGGCTTCTGCTACAAAACCTTTTTGCGGGAGAGTGTACGAGGGGAGAGACGGGGCCGAGCGGCATTTTTGGAGCGCCTTTCACAGGCAGGGGGAAGCCTGTATCCGTACATAGAGCTGTTGGCTGCTTTTTTCCTGACAGAGCTGGCGGCAGGCTCCGTGACCGGCTATATCCGAAATAAAAAGGCAGATGAGCTTTTGTTTGCCCAAAAGGAATCTTCCCTGCTCAGGGATAAGTATCTGTTTTTAAACGGCGTCTATCACGGCGCGGTTGAGAACAAGGGAGAATATAAGAAACAGATCCTCGGATTCAAGGACAGCTTCGGGAAAATCTTTGACGCCGCCCAGAAGCTTAATGCGGAGCTTTCCGAGAGTGTTTTTCTGAAATGGCTCGGCGTGCTGGAGGATATCCTGGAGAATCGATCTACACACTGGATTCCTGGCAGCGGTTTGGGAGGCTCGCGGTGTGTTCGAGCAGCCGGCTTTCCGGCCTGACGAAATCCCTCCGTATGGAGGAATATGAAGAATTGTATACAGTCACCTCACAGGGTGGGGTCTGGAAAAATATGGAGTTAAAAGAACAGATGCCGATGTATGCGTGCGGCGTGTTCAACAAGGATGAGATGGTGCTTCTGATCGCCCTGTGGGAGGCGGATGCAAAGCAGTATGGGATGCATTATATGAATCTTTTTAAAGATTCTGTGCGGCCTGGTGCAGACTTCTTTTCTGTGGGCTCTGGAATATGAGCGGCCGGTGGAGCGCGAAACGTATTACGAACAGACAAACATCATGTATCCGAAACGGTTTCGAAAGGTTCTTGCCGTCTGGGAGGACATGAGGGCGGCCGGCGTCGCGGACTACATGCTGCTCCGCTTTCATGAGAGGGAGAAGACAGTGCTCAACAGCCGGCTTTCGGGGATCGTCCGCGCGAGCGATGTGCTTGGGGCGGACGAAGGCGGAACGCTGTACCTGCTGCTGATTCAGACGAATCAGACAAACTACAGATATATAAAAGAACGGCTGTATGCATACGGACTGGAATTTGAATGGGTAAATGAGGTGGGGAAATGATGACGGTTTTGATCGTATGCCTGTTTCTTCATATTATAATATGTCTTATGCTTTTGGTGCTCATAAAGACAGGGATCCTGGCGGGCAGTCGAACGGGGCTGGGGCTCGCGTGGCTGATTCCCGTATGGGGCCCCTTGTGCCTCCTGGTGCTGGAGCTTCGTTCCAGGGGAGACAGAGAGATCCGCGAGGAGGCCGGACTGGATAAGCTTAAGATCAACGACAAAATTTACAGAAGCATCCTGATGGAGGAGGGGACGCCCGAGGATCGGGTCGTCCCGCTGGAGGAGGCCCTTCTGGTAAACGATACGAGGGTGCGGCGGGAGCTGATGATGGAGATCATGTACGGGGATCCCGGGCAGTATGTCAGCCAGCTTCAGGAGGCTCGCATGAATGACGACACGGAGGTTGTGCACTATGCGGTAACGGCGCTCACAGAGCTGCAGAAGGAATATGATTTAAAATTCCAGGAGCTGGAAGGACGTATGGCAGAGGAGCCGGAAAATGAGGAGCTTTTGGATTCTTCTCTGGCCCTTTTAGAGCAGTACATCGGGATCGGCCTTTTGGAGGGGAATGCCAAAGCCGTCCAGATACGACATTACAGCGGCCTTTTGGAGAAAAAGATCCGGGGCGGCCGGGCAGAGCTTTTCTGGTATTTGAAGAAGATAGACGCGGACTTAAAACTGGGTGAATACGACCACGCCTATGCCGCCATAGAGACCGTGCTTGCGAGATGGCCGAAGGAGGAGAGCGGGTATCTGCGGCTGATCGAGTATCATTCCCATACGCAAAACCGGGCCGGGATCGATCATGCCCTGGATCTGCTGCGCCGCCGGAATGTTTTTCTTTCGCCCAAAGGGCGTGGTGTGGTGCGGTTTTGGGGAGGAACGCCGGATTGAGGGGGCGGGGAGGCTAAGGTTCCGGTTTCAGGAAATGCAGCTTGTGTTTCTGCTGCTTGTATTGCTCGCCGCCTGTATCGGCGCGCTGCAAAGGAACGTGTCTTACCGGGGAGGAAAGCGGCTGCTGGAGCCATATGCCGCAGAGGCTGCGTCTGCAGAGACCGTGGAGCGGCCGGCAGAGTGCCTGCTGTTCTGGGAAGGGGATGAGCTGGGACTGCTCGGACGAAAGATGATGGAGCGTGTACTTTCCCAGATGAGGATCCCGTATACCTCCATGGAGGGAAAAGAGGAAAACGTTAAAGATCTGCAAAAGTACCGTACAATCGTGCTGCCGGACGCGTACGAATTCTCTTTGCAGATGTAGCTTCTGCCGGAATGCAGCGTGTATCTCAGATCGGGGGCGGCCAGCGCCATGCCTTTGATTTGGGCGCATGAAAACGGGGGGCAGGTCGTATTCTGTAACCTGGGACGCCTGGGAAAGGCTTACAGGGGCTTTTACAGCTCCGCTTACAGCCTGCATGATGATTTCTTGTGTTTGGCCGGTGATCAACGGCTCGGCGTTTTAAATCGACGCGTTTCCCGCGCCGGCTCCAAAGGGGGAAAACATGTATCTTCGGAGCGAGTACGGGATGAGTATTTCTGCTTTTCAACGGCAGATCTAGTGGAACGATCTGTATAACCTAGCCGAAAGCCGCGGGCTTCGATATGCCGGCCTGCTCACGGAGGGAGAGCCGGATGACGAGGCAGAGTCCTCCGGGAGACAGCCCGATACACAGGATTTTCTCTATTTCGGAACTCTGCTTTTAAATCAGGGAGGCGAACTGGGGCTGCATGGATGTGCCGTATCTGATCACGGAGCATGGGATCTATACGAGGGAGTGCGAGGAGGAGATCATACGCGCCACGTGGGTTGTGCGGCGCTTAAGCGCTTCTGGGTCTGTTTTTTCTATATGCTTTCCGAAGCGGCCTATGAGAAAGCGGCCATGATTACCAGCCTGTTTGACCGGGCGATGGAGACGCAGATCGAGATGGGCTGTGAGAGGAGGCGCTGCCGTTGCGTCCCAAACGGCATCCACTATGAACGGTTCCATGAGATTCCCTTAAAAAAAGAAAACGGGTACATCGACATCGGGACCGTGCTTCGGATCGCACCGATCAAGGATGTGAAGACGATGCTCTATGCGTTTGCGGAGCTGAAAGCACGGGTAAAAAATGCCAGGCTCACGATCGTCGGCCCGAAGGATGACGAGGAATACGCAAGGGAGTGCTACGCCCTGGCAGAGCAGCTTCACATCGGAGATCTGTATTTTGCCTGGACCGTGAACATCTTGGAGCACATGGAAAAATTCGATTTTACCTGTTACGAGGAGAACGGGATCACACCGTATCGGTGTGAGGCCTTCCTGCAGGAGGGAGGAGAGACGGGACCGTCGGAGGATGGCTTCGGCTATGGGGAGCGCGTGGCCAATGCGACCGTATGCCTGCGCGAGAGCGGAGCCTGCGGGCAGCCGCAGAAAAGCTATCGGATCGACATCAAGGAGGGCAAGGGGAAATGGGATGGGCAAAAGATGGTTCTGTTAAATAAGCACGCAGCGGACCCGGTTCGGTTTAAGAATCGTCTTGCGTATTCCCTGATGCAGGAGATCCCGTCCAACTTGCCGTACTGGATACAGACACAGTGGTGCTGGAGGTCAAATTTACGGAGTTTCTGCCGGGGCTCATTAAAAAGCTGCTTCCGACAGACGGAGGGGAATTCTCCGCTATTTCCAAGTATACGCTCTGCTATGAGCGGGCACATTTTCTTACGGATACGCTGGCAGGCGTCGGGAAGACAGACAGGAGGGGGATCCGATGAATCTGCAGGATTATTTTAAAAGTCGGTGTGGGAATCCTTTAACGGCAGCCAGGGGCTGACCGGTGAATTCATGACGAGAGTATGGATAGCCATGGCGTTATCGGTCCTCATCGGCATCCTAATTTATAAGATATACGGACATTATTTCGGCGGAGTGGTTTTTTCGAGCTCGTTTGCCGTGACATTGGTGGGAATGACGGTGTTAAGCTGTATGCTGACGCTGGTTGTGATCCATTTTTTTTATAACCGGAGGAAAAAGGGGGTTATTTATATCCTGGTGGCGCATTATGGGACAGGGCTTTCGGGGGATGAGATTATCCGCGCCGTAAAGAAGATGAAGTATCAGATGAAATCGAAGACAATCCGGGGGAATCTCACAGAGCTTACGCTGGAGCTTTTGTGTAAGAATCCAAGCACGGTATTTTTGGAACAGATCAAAGCCATCGACGGCGTGCAGGATGTGACGCTGATTCAATATAACGGAGAGTATCATGGATAGGAAAAAGGCGGTATCTTCCATATATTACGATCGCAGGATTGGGAATTGCCGCCTGGCTGCTGCTTGCTGCCCTGCCGTACCGATACCGATTAAATACGACGGTGCAGTTTACAGAGTCCGGGGAGCCGATCAAAAACCCATTGACCGGCTATGCGCCTCCTGCGGAAAACGGAGCGGTGTGTGCGGATTCGAATCTTGTGTACATCGGGCTTACATGGGCGGACTGGGAGCCCGAGGAGAGTGTGTACGCCATAGATACCCTGGAGGAAACGTATCAGATTGAAAGATGGAAACGGGAGCACAAGCATGCCTTGCTGCGGTTTGTCTGCGATATTCCGGGAGATGAGATGCATAAGGATATTCCGGAATGGCTGTATCAAAAAACGGGAGAGGGGACAGACTATGGCACATCCTATGGAAAGGGCTATTCTCCCAATTACGCCAACGCCTTTTTCCGGCAGAAGCACCAGGAGGCCGTCGAGGCGGTGACCGTGGACTACAACGAGGATGATTTTATCGCGTATGTGGAGCTAGGAAGCCTGGGGCACTGGGGGAATGGCATACCAACACGGCAGAAGGAGTACGGCAGCTTCCGGGGCCTAAGGCCTGCTGGGAGTATACCCTGGCCTATTCCGATCATTTCCACAACGCAAGGCTTTTGATGCGGCGAAACTATGTGATGGCGGCGGAGGGAGGACATGGACTGTACCATGATATGATCGGAGACGCAGAGCAGACCAGGAGATGGGAGAACCGGATTCGGGACGGGGGCGGCTATGAGACAGAGGGAGGAACGCTTTCCTATGTGACGATGGAGGAATTCTGGAAACATGCGCCTTCCGGGGGGAGAGATTACGAGCTCCTATCCGATGTCAGAGCTGCTGGGAGACAGATTTTCGGAGACTCTTGACATGGTGGGACGTCTGCACGGTTTTTTTATCGGTCCCAAGGTGCCGGAGGGGGAATAGGCGGGCTCCGCGCAGGCAGAGGCCATCGAGGCGCTGCTTGTCTATCGGCTTTATATCTCCGAGCTTACGACCCGCTATTCGTATGCAAAAGACCGGTTTTTGGTGGATCTGACCTGGGAAAACGCAGGGCAGGCCCCGATGTACTGGGACTGGCCCATCACCCTGTATGTGTATGACAGAGACGGCAGCCTGGAATATTGGGAGACGGTTGTTATCAGGCTGTCCGAGGTGATCCCCGGACATTCTGTCACGACAAGATCGACGATTCCGTTTATCGACCGGTTCTGGCAGGGATTCAGAATCGGGATCGGCATCATGAATCCGGAGAAAAACGAATTTGTCATGCTTGCGATGGAGTGTGAAACGGTGAACAACAAACAGATCATTTACAGCTACGAATAAGAAGGAGGATAAGTATGGGCAGAAATGGAATGTTCCGGTCCGCCTTGATCGGCGGTTTTAATAAAAATGATGTATATGAGTATGTTCAGACGCTGGAAAATGAGATCGAGGCGGTTAAGGCGCTGCACCAGAAGGAGAAAAACGAGCTGCTTCAAAGGCTGGATGCGGAGGATGAGAAATGCCGGGAATCTGAGGAGACGCTCTCAAAGCTGCAGGAAGCACTTTCCGAAAAGGCGGAAAGGGAGCAGGAGGAACGAGAGGAGCTGCAAAAGAAAAAGGAGGAGCTTTTGGAATGGAGCCGGACCCTGGAGAATATGAGGGCTGAGTTAGATAAAAGAGCCGGGGACTATGCGAGGGAAAAAAGCAGGGCGGAAAGGCTGGAAATGGAGCTTTTGCAGGAGGAGGCAAGGAGAAATCAGGTATCGGAGAGGGCAGAGGAAGCCGCCGGCCCGACAGAGGCCTCCGAAGCGGCTGCCAGGCTGGCCGCAGAGAATGAACGGCTGAAAGTGGAGTTAGAGGAGACAAGCAGGAAGCTGCAGGAAGCATACGGGCAGAAGGAAGACGAACTGCTGGATTATAAGATGGTTAAAAAGTTTCTGAATGAGGCAAATGAAAACGCGGAGCAAATCCGAAAGGAAGCACGCGGGGAGGGCCAGAGGATTGTTGAGGCGGCGGTTCGGGAGGCGGAGGGAAAAAAGAAGGAGATTCGGCATGCGGTTGACTCGGAGCTGGAGAAAAGAGGAATCGAGCTCGTCGCGGTGAAGTACCGGATTATGGAGTATATGAAGGAGATCTACCATACACAGGAGGAATTATATAATCTTTACAGCCGTATGAACCGTATGGTGGAAGGGATGCCAAGAGGTCTGGCGGATTATTGGGAGGATAATGATGGGCATCAGATATTGGTGGAGAAGGAGGAATGAAGGGCCGCAAGGTTCGGAGATGAAGAATCGGCAGGAGTGGCATGATGCGCGTGCGATTTTTGCATGTTGCTGTGAACGGAGTGAACAGTAACAACGGATATGCGCTGGGATTTTAGCGGTGTGGAAAGAACTTGACAAGAGGAGGGGTTTAGGCTATAATCGTTGAGCGAAGTTATAAAGGGGTAGTGTGCCCTGAGTTGGAAGGAAAGGTAAGAACGTCATGGCAGATAAGAAGCATATTTTAACTTACGCTGGATTAAAGAAATATGAGGATGAGCTTCAGGACCTGAAGGTAAACCGCAGAAGGGAGATCGCTCAGAAAATCAAAGAGGCCAGGGAACAGGGCGATCTGTCGGAGAACGCCGAGTATGACGCGGCAAAGGATGAGCAGAGGGACATTGAACTTCGTATTGAGGAGCTGGAGAAGCTCTTAAAGAATGCGGAGGTCGTCGTTGAGGATGAGGTGAACCTGGATAAGATCAGCATCGGCTGTCAGGTTAAGGTATACGATACGGAATTTGAGGAGGAGATGGAATTTAAGATCGTAGGTTCCACCGAGGCCAACAGCTTACAGAATAAAATTTCCAACGAATCTCCGGTCGGACACGCGCTGCTCGGGAAAAAGGTCGGCGATATAGTGGATGTAGAGACGCAGTCCGGCGTGATCCAGTATCGTGTCCTGGATATCAAGCGGGTGGACTAATATAAGAATAGGAGAGAAAAACAGTGGCAGAGCAGGAAAACCAGAGACAAAAAGCGAACGCTCAGGAACCGGATTTAAACCAGCTTTTGAAGGTGCGCCGGGAAAAGCTTTCGGAGCTGCAGGCAAGCGGAAAAGACCCGTTTCGGATCACCAGATACGATGTGACGGTGCACAGCGCCGATGTCAAGGAGCAGTATGCGGAATATGAGGGGAAGCAGGTTTCCGTCGCGGGACGTATGATGTCCAAGCGTGTGATGGGAAAGGCGTCTTTCTGCAACGTGCAGGACTTAAAGGGAAATATTCAGTGTTATGTCTGCCGGGATGACCTGGGAGAGGATGCATATAAGGATTTTAAGAGAATGGACATCGGTGATCTTGTCGGTGTAAAGGGAACCGTGTTTACAACGAAAATGGGCGAGATCTCGATCCATGCCACGGAGGTGACGCTGCTCTCCAAGAGCCTGCAGATTCTCCCCGAAAAATATCACGGCCTCACGAATACAGATATACGTTACCGCCAGCGCTATACGGATCTGATTATGAACGAGGATGTGAAGCGGACGTTTGTCATGCGTTCCAGGATCATAAGTTGCATCCGCCGGTATCTGGATGATCTGGGCTTTTTGGAGGTGGAGACGCCGATGTTAGTCCCGAACGCGGGCGGCGCGGCGGCGAGGCCGTTTGAGACGCATTATAACGCGCTCGACGAGGATGTAAAGCTTCGGATCTCCCTTGAACTGTACTTAAAGCGCCTGATCGTCGGCGGGATGGAGCGGGTGTATGAGATCGGCCGCGTATTCCGCAACGAGGGTCTGGATACGAGACATAACCCGGAGTTTACGCTGATGGAGCTATATCAGGCGTATACGGATTATAACGGTATGATGGATCTGACGGAGAACCTGTTCCGGCATGTCGCAAGAGAGGTCTGCGGGACCACGACGATTTCGTACGCCGACGTGGAGATCGACCTTGGGAAGCCCTTCGAGCGTCTGACCATGATCGACGCGATCAAAAAGTATACGGGGATCGACTTTAATGAGATTAAGACCACGGAGGAAGCGAAAAAGCTGGCAGATGAGAAAGAGGTGCACTACGAGGCGCGCCATGTCCGCGGAGATATCATTAACCTGTTCTTTGAGGAGTTCGTCGAGGAGCATTTGATCCAGCCGACCTTCATCATGGATCACCCGGTGGAAGTATCCCCGCTTACCAAGAGAAAGCCGGATAAACCAGAGCAGGTGGAGCGGTTTGAACTCTTTATCTATGCCAGGGAGATGTGCAACGCCTATTCGGAGTTAAACGACCCGATCGACCAGAGAGAACGGTTTAAGGCTCAGGAGGCGGCATTAGCCGCCGGGGACGAGGAAGCGAATACAACGGATGAGGACTTCATGAATGCGCTGGAGATCGGCATGCCTCCGACCGGCGGAATCGGATATGGGATCGACCGGATGGTGATGCTGTTTACAAATTCTCCGGCGATCAGGGATGTTTTGCTGTTCCCGACGATGAAGACGCTTGGCGGAAAAGACCAGTAAAATCGAGGATTTGCGGACTTAAAGACAGTATGGTACGACAAGAGTACGACAAAATAAACTCTCTTAACGGGTTAAAATAAATGATTTTAAATTAAACTCGTGTCAGTTCAAGTTAATATTTTGTACGATAAGGACATTTTTCTAAAAGAAAGTTTTAGGGAAGTGTCCTTTTGTTATGGTCAAAAACAAAATAAGAAATGGAGGAAATGAACATGAGTAGTACAGCGTTAGGAGCAGAGAAAGCGATTATTTTTATCAGCGATGCACATGAAAAATTCTACTATGAGAAATTGAAAGAGGTTAGGTATCAGGACGTGTACCACAAGGCACTTGTATATTGTCTTGGTATCAGTGATGACACAAGAAGGAACATTTACAGGATCTATGATTTTAAATCAGGCTGCGTGAAAACGGAATGCCTGCGTGAAGGCTGGCAGACCAGCGGGAGCGTGAGAGTGGTCAGGATGGCGTTTAATCTTTACTGCAACGGTACGCCGAGCGTTCTTGACTATGATGATGCGGAGGAACAGGTGGACGAGTGCAGATTGTACACAGTGGAGGAATTATTCTGTTGTGCCTATGCACCTTATTTTTGGCAGGCGGTACAGATACGGTATCCGGAATACCGGGCGTATGACCAAGATCTGTACGCTATGCTCGGAGGACGGGATTGATGTTAAAAGTCAGGCTTATGGGAACGAAAAACGATATTAAGTGGTTCGGGAAGATTTTACAGAAGAACCCGAAAATCGAAGTGACGGAGTTTTCCGATCTGTTCCCAAACAAAGGGACGAAGAAATATTACAGGACTTATGTGGAAGTCAGGAAAAGCAACATAAAAGAAAGACCGTAGAAAACAAAGGAGAATCGAATCATGTGTAAAATAATCGCGATCGCAAATCAAAAGGGAGGAGTGGCCAAGACCACTACGACGAGTAATTTAGGAATCGGGCTGGCCAGGAGGGGAAAGAAGGTGTTGTTACTTGACGCGGATGCACAGGGAAGCCTGACCGCGAGCCTGGGTTTTAGAGAACCGGACAGGCTGGAGAAAACGCTTGCCACGGTCATGACAAATATTATCAATGAGGAGGAGATGGAGCCGGAATACGGCATTTTAAAGCACGAGGAGGGGATCGACCTCATGCCGGGGAATATTGAGCTCTCCGGCCTGGAGGTATCCCTTGTGAATGTCATGAGCCGGGAGCTTGTGCTGCGGGCTTACATAGAGACGGTGAGGGATAGGTACGATTATATTCTGGTTGATTGTATGCCGTCGCTCGGCATGATAACCATCAATGTTTTTGTGTGTGCTGACAGTATCCTGATCCCTGTCCAGGCGGCATACCTGCCTGTAAAAGGGCTGGAGCAGTTGATTAAGACTATTGGAAAGGTGAAGCAGCAGATCAACCCGAAGCTTACAATCGAAGGGATTCTGCTGACAATGGTGGACAGCCGGACGAATTACGCGAGGGACATCAGCGCATTGTTGACGGAAAACTACGGGGATAAGGTGCGGATCTTTGAGAACCGGATCCCGCTTTCCGTGAGAGCCGCGGAGATTTCAGCGGAGGGCGTCAGTATCTATCTGCATGACCCCAAAGGGAAGGTGGCAGACGCGTACCGGTCTTTGACGGAGGAGGTACTTGGGAATGAGTAAGACGGGGAGTGCGGCGAAGATAAAATTAAACAGTTATGAGGATTTATTCGGCAGCTCTCCGGCGCCGGCGGGCAGGGAACAGGTGCAGGAGATCGCATTAGTGGAGCTTTATGCGTTTGCCGGCCATCCGTTTCGGGTATTGGACGACGAAAAAATGCAGGAGACGGTGACGAGCATTCAGAGCTATGGCGTTCTTGTACCCGGAATTGTAAGACCTAGAGCGGAAGGAGGATATGAAATCATTGCCGGCCATCGTAGAAAGCGGGGCTGTGAGCTGGCAGGGCTTGCCACGATGCCGGCGTTTGTTAGAGACTATAATGACGACGAAGCCACGATTATTATGGTGGATACGAACCTTCAAAGAGAGGATATTCTTCCAAGTGAAAAGGCAAAGGCATACGCAATGAAATATGAGGCGCTGAAGCATCAGGGGAAGAAAGGGGCCGGGAGCAGCCTGGACGAGGTAGGGGAGGCAGCCGGAGAGAGCGGGAAGACCGTACAGCGGTATATCCGTCTGTCTCGCCTGTCACAGGGGTTGCTTGATCTGGTGGATCAGAAAAAACTGGGCCTGGTACAGGGAGCGGACCTCTCCTTTCTCAATGAAGAAGCCCAGGAATGGGTCGAACGGGTTCTACAGGAGACAGGCGGCTCTGTTTCGAAGGAACAGGCGGCCAAACTTAAGGAATACGGGCGGAAAGGGGAGCTGACGCTTCCTATGGTGCAGCTTCTTCTGGCCGTGGAAAAACCGAAAGAGAGACGGGTCATAATCCGGCCGGAAAAACTGAACGAATTTTTCACAGAGGATTGCAGCAGTGAGGAGATCGAGGCAATCATTTACGAACTGCTGAAGGAATGGAAGGACAGACAGTAAAGGGGGCGTGGGAAAATGGGCCGTGCGATGGAATTTGACTATTATTACGGAATCGAAGCGGAGCAGTTTTCTTTTTACCGCGTTCCCCGGCTGTTAATTAAGGATGAGAGGTTTAAGGGGCTTAGCAGCGATGCGAAGCTCCTCTATGGGCTGATGCTGGATCGGATGTCCCTCTCTATGAAAAATGGCTGGCTGGATGAGGGAAACCGGGCTTATGTGATCTATACGATTGACGCGATCCGGGAAGATTTGGGATGCAGTAAAGAAAAGGCGGTTAAGGTGCTTGCAGAGTTGGATTCCAACAAAGGGATCGGGCTTGTAGAGAAGGTGCGCCGAGGGCTTGGCAAGCCGGATATTCTATACGTAAAAAATTTTGCCATATCAGAAGGAGGAGGAAAGGAGGCTTCCCATGTCGAGCCTTCCACAGAAGTCGGAAAAACCGACTTCAGGAAGTCGGAAAAACCGACTTTAAGAAGTCAGAAAAGCGGACTTCAAGAAGTCGGAAAAGCGGACTTCAAGAAGTCAGAAAAACCGATTTCAAGAGGTCAGGAAAACAGACTTCAAGAAGTCGGGGAAACAGACTCTAATTATACTGACATGAATTATACCGATCCGAGAAAGACTAATCCGATCTATCAATCAGGGAATCGGATTTCCGAAGCAGAAAATCAGACGCTGACAGATACGGAAATGCAGAAAACGAAAACAGATATGATGGATACGATGGGAGAAGTAAACACATATATGGCCCTGATCCGTAAAAATTTGGAGTATGAGCATTACATGGCATATGCCTCACATGGAGACAGAGAATTGTTTGAGGAGATTTATGAGACGATCTGCGATGTAGTCTGCGTAAAAAGAAGCACAATCCGGATCAATGGGGAGGAATACCCGTATGAGCTGGTTAAATCCCGGTTTTTGAAACTGAATGGAGGCCATGTAGAGTATGTCATGGGCTGCATGAAGGATACTGCGGCCAAAATTACAAATATCCGGGCGTACCTGGTGACAGCACTTTATAACGCGCCTACAACGATGAACCATTACTATCAGCAGGAGGTACAGCACGATATGTATGGCGGAGGCTGGGAAGAAAAGGGGGTTCGATAAACGAACTTCTGGACACAGTGTCCAGAAGTGAAAGGAAAGAGACAGAAACAGAAGGTAGAAAAGGAATACAGCGGAAGGGCAGTTATAAGTGAATTACTTGTAACTGCCCTTTTTTTGTTGCTTCTGGACACGGTGTCCAGAAGTGGAAAGGAGAAGGCATGAGATATTTATTGCATTACCTGTATGAGGTCCCTTAATAACAGATAAATACAGGCAGGCTATAAGAAGATAAAAAAGATTGAGGAGGAAAAAGGATGGATTGTAAGAGAAAGAAACAGATGGCCAATGTGCTGCTTGCTGCAATGATCGCATCGCAGGCAACCCAGGCCGTCCTGGCAGATGTCCGGCTCCCGGAAAGGGCAATGCATACAGCAGAGGCATTTGTACAGACGGATTCCAATGCTCAGCCGGTTTATGCAACCGATTCCAATGCAAAGGAATTGACAGAGAAATCTCCTGCACTGTCAAATGAAAGGGAGGATTTCGGTTTTGGGAAAGAAGACAGAACTGTTGATGTTTCGATGCCGCATATCTTTGTAAAAGAGACGCCAGCAGAGATTCCTCAGTATTATCAGGCGACGGATGAGGACGGGGTTTATTCGTTTAGAGACCGGTATGGAGAGACACAGTATCGGACATTTGGTTTCTTTATGGAAAGCAGTCAGGAGCCGGAGACTGCCTCGGATGCGCATGTAGAGGCTGCCGACACATTGGGTTGGTATGACGAAATTACGAAAGAAGCGATTGATCCGGACGAGGAGTATCTGACGCTTGCTCCATACATATGGGAAGCTGTCCCGGAAGACGCAGTGACAGAGGAGTGCTTTGAGGCACTCTTTCAGAAACGGCCAAAGCTGCGGGCCATGTATGAGGAGGGAAACCACTTCTTTATGGATCTGCACGGTGAAAACTGGGACGGCTCCCGCTATGGAGTCTGGGATTTTACGGATTGGGAGCAGGTGGAAACCGAGGAGGACATTCAATATTGGTTTTACGGACATGCCGTGAATACGGATGGGGAGGCGATGGATGCCTGGCTGGCCGTTTCAAACGGGGCTGTCGGATACAGATCGGATGTGTATACGCAGGCGTATTTTATCGGGACGGATTACGGGAATGACAAGACTTCCGGCACGAGTACTGGTGGAGTCTGGGTCACAGGAAACAGTGTGTATGAAAAGATTCAGGCATCTGCCGTTGCTGACGCAGAACACAACCGAATCATTATTAACGTGTACAAGATCAATAAGAAAGCCTCCGGTTCAAAGGAGGTCACCAATGGAAATGTAGGAGAGGTGCACCTCTTGCTGGGAGACTGCCACGATGTCTTCATAAAAAAGAATAAACCCAAGGCCGGGAGCTATTATCCGGTCAGCACAAACCATCAGGGAAAGGACGTCGGGGATATAGACCGGATCAGCTACACGTTTTCTTCCAATGTGGGCGAAATCGTAAAACCGAAAGCGGACTATTACCGGAGTACGGATCCGGTGAAGCTGAACTCCGAGTATGTAAATCTGAAAAGGTATGCAAAGGACGCAGCGGATGCGCCGTATATTGAGACGCAGTATTATGGCCTCGGGACGGAAACGATGAGTCTGGATATAAAAGAGGGAATTTTTTCGATCTGCATTTACAATCCCCCGGAGGACCTAACGGATGTGGCGTTTACCATGCAGCAATATAACTACTATGACCATCAGGAGGATGGGGACAGCTCGCACTATCAGACGGCGTTTATCCATGTGTCGGATATAAACGGAGTGGACATGGATGGTACGGTGGAGGAGTTCAACAAGGCGAAGGAGGTAACGCTTTCCTTTGACGGAAACGGCGGGACGGCCGGAAAAACTTCGATGACCGCAGAACCGGGAAAAGCGATCGGTGCGCTGCCGTCAGCCACCAGGACGGGCTATACGTTTGCGGGCTGGTATACGGCGACAACCGGCGGGAGCCGGATCACGGAGCAGACGGCCGCGCCGGAAGCGGCGGCGACGTATTATGCACATTGGACGGTGAACCGTTACACCGCCACCTTCCACTCGGCCGGTTCCAACAACGGGGCTTCGATTACGAGGAATTACCAGGAGGCATTCGGAACCCTTCCCACAACGGAGCGGACCGGATACCGGTTTAAGGGCTGGTATACCGCAGAAAATGGAGGGAACGCAGTCACCTCTGCGACGAAGATGGGCTCCGCTAACGTCGAGTATTATGCCCAGTGGGAGGCCAACCGCTTTATGGTTGTCTATGACGCGAATGGTGGAACCGGGCGCATGGGAATCAGTACATTCACCTATGGAGCGGAAAACACGCTTTCTGCGAACGCGTTTGCAAAGACCGGGTATCATTTTGCGGGCTGGGCCAGAGAACCAGAGGGAGAGATCGTATTCCGGGACAATGCCAAAGCCGGAAGCCTGACATCCGATCCGGATGCCACACTCTATCTCTATGCGGTCTGGGAGGCCAATCCCTATTCGGTGACGCTGCATCGAAATCTGGACGGGGGAGATGATGCTTCCGTTGTGCAGCAGTATCAGTACGACAGGGAGTACCGGCTCCCGGAGAACGTGTTCGAAAAGACCGGCTATACCTTCACGGGCTGGACAGCCGGGCGTGACGGCAGCGGGGAATCGCATGAGGACGGGGCGAAGGTCCATAACTGGGCCGAATCCGGGACGATCGACCTGTACGCACAGTGGACGCCGAATCCTTACCGTTTATACTACGGAGCGAACGGCGGCCAGGTGGAGCACTCCCATAAAGAGGTGATCTATGACGCCGCAATCGGGGAACTGCCGGTTCCGAAACGGACGAATTACCGGTTTATCGGCTGGACGCTGCATGGAAAACCGGTAGAGGCGGCAAATCTGTATCAGACGGCTGCGGACTCTTACGCTTATGCCCAGTGGGAACTAAATTTCAAGCTTCAGGAGGAGACCAATACAAATATCCGTCCCGGCAAGGATGATGCATTTGGGACCGGAGATGATGAGATTTATACGAACGGCCCGGACGGAATCCCGAATACGGAAGACGACAGGGAGGTCTTTCCCGGGAAGGACGGAGTCTATGGAACTGAAGACGACTACTACATCCTGAATCCGCCATATGGAGACCGCATATATGCCGGGGCAGATAAAAAATTCAATACACCGGATGACTATATCGAGAAAGGAAACGGTCTGATCCTGCATCCGGGAGAGGACTGCTATTTTGGTGAGGAGCCGGGAGCGCCTGCGGGAGCCACCGGGGATAACGAAATCTGGTGGAAGGGAGACGACGGAAAAACCGGTACAAAGGACACGATCGGAGACGACCGGCTTGTACATGCCGGAAAAGACGGGACCTATGGAACCGGAGACGACTACATAGACGAGGAGGACGGAAAAAACCGGAGGCCGGGAAAGGATGGGGCCTTTGGAACAGAGAATGACATCGTTTCCTTTAATGGACGGGATACTCTCCCCGGGACGGACGACGATTTTCTGCATTTTGAGGAGTTAAAGCTGAACCACAGACCGGGAGAGGACTGTATCTTTGATACGGCTGCGGATTCGCTTGCAGATGCGGGAGACGATACCTGGTACTGGGACGGGGAAGACGGTCTACCGGGAACAGCGGATGATATAGCGGTATATCCGGGAGCAGACGGAGTGTACGGCACACCGGATGATTTTTACCAGTATCCACAGGTTCCATATAAGGGAAATAAGGTTTATGCGGGGAAGGACGGAACATTCGGAACCGAAGACGATTATATGGAGAACGGAGAAGACGGGAGAAATGTATATCCGGGCCCGGATAGAAAAATCGGGACGGATGACGACCGCATAGATACCGGGAAGGGGACGAATACCTCCTTATCCGGAGAGGATGAACGGACAAACGGAAAGGACGGAATCCCAGGGACAGCCGATGATGAGCCGATTCTTACAGATCCCGATGGAAATCCATATGTGGACAACGGAGACGGGACGGTGCGCCGTCCGGGCCCGGATGGCATATGGGGAACCGAGGATGATGAGAATGGGCCGCTGAAACCGGAGACTCCCTCCAGGCCAGGAAAGCCGGAACATCCCGAAACGCCCGGAGATGCGACGGAACCGAATCCCCCGAAAGAACCAGAGGAGACTGAAAAACCAGGAGAATCAACCGATCCGGTGAAAAAAGACGAAGCGGGCAATCCCTATATTGACAATGGAGACGGAAGCATCACCCGCCCGGGCGAAGACGAGAAATTCGGAACCGAGGATGACGGGAGATATGTTGTGCCGGCCGATAAGAAACCGGGAGAGGCCGATCAGCCAATCCATGTAGATGGGAGCGGAAATCCGTATATAGACAATGGGGATGGGACGATTACCCGTCCGGGAAACGATCAGGTGTGGAATACAAAAGACGATGAGAAGTGGTTCATTGGCAGTGATGGTAAGCCGGGGACAGCCGATGACAAACCGGTAAAGACGGACGCAAACGGAAAGGACTATGTGGACAACGGAAACGGAACACTTCTGCGCCCCGGAAACGACGGACAGTTTGGAACGAAGGATGACGAGATATGGAACGTCGGCCCGGATAAGAAGCCGGGGACGGCTGATGATTATCGTCCGGGGAAATACTCCGGCAGTGGAGGCGGAAACGGCAGCAGTGGGGGCAGAGATTCCTCTACACGGGCCGTACATGCAAAGCTTCTCGGGGGGAAATGGGTACTTGATTCCACAGGCTGGTGGTACAGCTACGAAAACGGGACATGGCCCAAAGCACAGTGGGCGTACTTAAAGTGGCAGGAACGCACGGACTGGTATTACTTTGGTGCAGATGGATATATGAAGACCGGCTGGTATCTGGATATGGACGGGAGCTGGTACTACCTGCATCTGATCGCTGATGGGACGCGCGGACATATGTATACCGGCTGGCATCTGATTGATGGGAAATACTATTGTTTCGCCGATTCCGGGCGGCTGTATGTAAACTGTGTGACGCCGGATGGGTATACGGTCAATGCGGATGGAGTCTGGATTCCGTAAGAGATCGGGAAGAAACAGTCCGGGTCCCCGGAAGGGATCAACATAAATAGAAAGAGGGTGATGAGAACTTGCAGGAGGAGGTTGAAAACCGGTCTGTGGCATTATGCATAAAAGCCTCCAAACTGACCGCCGATGTGTTAAAAGCGGCCCTTCAAAAAACCCTTGCTGAAATGGAGAAAAATGAGAGAAATAGGAAAGCGCCTCCAATTTATAAGGGAAAGCAGAGCGTGAAGCATCTGATCGGCCAGGGAGCCGGAGTCACCAGCATGGAGATTACGGACGGTAACATCAAGTCGTTTGAGAGGACGGCACGGAAATATGGGGTTGATTTTGCCCTGAAAAAGGATGCCTCTACCCGGCCTCCCAAATATCTGGTCTTCTTTAAAAGCCGGGATACGGATGCGCTGACAGCCGCATTTCAGGAATATGCCGGACAAAGGATCAAAAAGGCATCCCGCCCCTCGGTTCTGCAAAAACTGTCACAGTTTAAGGCATTAGTGAAAATCCCCGCAGTCGAACGGGAAAAACGGAAGGAACAGACACGATGAGAAGGGCAGCGATTCAAAAAGAACTGATACGAAATCTCCCATATATTCTGACAGGTCTATATGCTACCAAGCTGGGACAGGCGTGGCGTCTTGCGGCGGGAGCCGATGATCTCCAAAAACTGATGCATCTTACAGAAGGGCTGACCGTGGCATTCCGGTCGGCCCTTCCCAGCCTCTATCCGGACGATCTGCTGGCGGGCATTCTGTGCGGGGCGGCGCTATGGTTGGCCGTTTTCGTGAAAAGTAAGAATGCAAAAAAATTCCGCCGTGGGGCTGAGTTCGGGACAGCCCGCTGGGGAACAGCAAAAGACATTGCTCCTTACGTCGCTCCTAAATTTGAAGACAACATCATTCTCACGCAGACAGAGAGCCTCACCATGAACAGCCGCCCGAAAAATCCAAAGACGGCGCGAAACAAAAATGTCCTGATTATTGGCGGGTCAGGTTCCGGAAAAACAAGGTTCTGGTTGGTTCCGAATCTTATGCAGTGTACGTCCAAAACCTATGCGACCTCATTTGTCGTCACAGATCCGAACAGATAAGTATAATAAGGTTATAGGGAAGCGCGCACCCTCAAAGAAAGGAGGTTACACACCATGAAGAAGCAGACAGAGAAAGACAAACTCACCGCCCTATACGAAAGGCTCTCCCATGACGATGAACGAGCCGGGGAATCCGTCAGCATTGAGAACCAGAAGCGGATTTTAGAGGATTACGCAAGGAAAAACGGCTTTACCAATATCCGGCACTTTACAGATGACGGAATCCGTGGAACTACGTTCAAGCGTCCGGGGCTGGACGCTATGTTGGACGAAATCCGGGCGGGGAACGTGGCAACGGTTATCATCAAAGACCAGAGCCGAATCGGGCGTGACGTGGTTGAAGTGGGGCTTTTGAAGCGCACCTTTGATGAATACCATGTGCGTTTTATCGCCGCAAATGACAACCTTGACACAGCCAATGGCTTTGATATTATGTCTATCTTCCGTGACGTGATAAACGAGTGGTACGTTGCCGACACCAGCCGCAAAATCAAAGCTGTTTTCAAATCCAGAATGGAAAAGGGCTTGCGCTGCTCTGGTAGTGTCTGCTATGGCTACCGCGCTTCCAAAGAAGAAAAAGGCGAATGGGTGATTGATGAAGAAGCCGCTGCCGTTGTGCGCCGTATCTTCCAGAGCGTCCTTGCCGGGGAAACCATAGCCAGCATAGCAAAGGCACTCCGCGCCGAGAAAATCCCTATCCCGTCCGAGCATTGGAAACGGACAGGCGAGCCAGTCCGGGCGGCAAAATACACAGACCCCTACGCATGGTCAGCGACCACTATCGGCTACATACTGAAACGCCCGGAATACACAGGGCGCAAGGTACTGGGGAAAACCGTATGCGAGAACTACAAGACCAAGAGCAGCCGCAAGACCACGCCGGAGGAACAGTATATTTTTGAGGGCGCAATCCCCGCCATTGTGGACGTGGAAACATGGCAGACCGTACAGAAGATACGGGAAACCGTGCGCCGCGCACCAAAGCGGCAGAACGCCCCGAACCGTTTGACAGGGCTTCTCTACTGCGCCGACTGCGGCTCTAAACTCACACACCGCTATACCCTTGTGCAAGGGAAATGGATTGAGGACGCTTTCATCTGCTCCGGCTACCGCCACTTAATCCATGACTGCACCATGCACCATATCCCCACGGCGAAAATTGAAGCCGCTATCCTTGCCGTTATCCAGCGGGTAAGCTGGTATGTGCGGCACAATGAAAAAGAGTTTACAGAGCGTGTCCGGGAAGCGTCCGACCAGAACCAAGAGAAAACCGTCAAAGAGTGCAAGCAGAAAATCAACAAGGCACAGAAGCGGCACAAAGAGCTTGATGGGCTTGTGAAAAAGCTGTATGAGGGCAACGCTACGGGCAAGATACCCGATAAGCATTTTACCCGGCTTCTTGCCGAATATGACGAGGAACAGACCGGGCTGGAAACGTCCATAGCGGAATGGCAAAGGCAGATTGAAAGCTGGAACGCCGACAAGCTGAAAACAGACCAGTTTATCCAGCTTGTGAAACGCTATACCGATTTTTCCGAATTGACAACGCCCATGCTTAACGAATTTATCGAGAAAGTGGTTGTGCATGAGGGCGAGGGGCGGGGGAATGACCGCCGCCAGCGGATAGACATTTACCTAAACTTTATCGGCGCATTTGAAGTACCCACCCATATCATCACCCCGGCAGAGGTAGAGGAACAACGTCGCCAGCAGGAGGAACAGGCGGCAAAAGAAGCACGTTCAAAGGAACTTGAAAAGGCGCGGTATGAGAAGCGCAAGGCAGAGAAACGGGAGTTTACCGCAAGGAAGAAAGCGGGGCTTCTTACGCCGGAAGAACTGGAAGCCGAGGAAAAACGGCTTGCACATAACCGGGAGTGGCAAAAGGAATGGAGGGAGAAACGAAAAGCCACAGAGCCGCCCAAGCCGCCTAAGAAAAAATCCATAAAGGAACTTATGGAACTGGAAAAGACCGGGGCAGAGCTTACGCCGGAGGAAACAGAACGGCTTGCAGAACACCGCCGGAAAAAAGCCGCACAGCATAAGGCGTGGCGCGAAAGGCAGAAAGCCGGACAGCCAAAAACAAGGACGCTGAAAGAACTTGCCGCCGCCCAAAAAGAGGGGGAAGCCTTAACGCCGGAGGAAGCGGAACGTCTGGAAGCCCACAGAAGCCGGAAGAAAACCGCAAGGGAAAAACTGGTACAGCAAGCCGAAACCGACCCGGCAGCGGCGGCAGAGCTGGCAAAGAAGCGGGCGTATCAATCCGAAGCCACCAAGAAATCCCGGCAAAAAATGTATGAGGAAGCCGCCACTGGAAACCCCGAAGCGGTGGAACGCTATGAGAATTATCTTGCCGCAAGGAGGGAAGCATACCACAGGAAAAAACAGGAAGCGGAACGAACCGCATAAGGACGGAAAAACAAAAACCGCATTGTGGGAAAATCCAAAAGTTTAGATTTTTCCACAAATCCAAACTTAGAAGAAATCCAAACTTTCCTCTGTAAATCCTTTATTCAAGGCATTTTCTGATATAAAAGTTTGGATTTTGTTTTGTACTTCTCTTGTCAGAAATGAGAATAAATTGATTGAAACAGAGCTAAATAGCAATGTTTTACGCATTTTGTCATAATTGGAGTATTGTACTTTGTGAAACGAAATCCAAACTTTTTCCGGCAAGAATCCCCAATTATCAAGCTGTTTTTAGAAAAGTTTGGATTTTATATAAGTTTGGATTTGTGGAAATGTGCATAACAGGCTATGGAATCATGGATAACTCTATTCACAGCACATGGAAAAGCAAAGAGCAGCTTTCCCACGTCCTGCAAACAGAGTTACCCACAATTCCATAAGACAGCCAGTTATACACATTACCACCAATGCCGACTGCGGCGGAATCACACTCCATTCTTCATATTTCTTTTTTTGTATTATTTGTTTCAATTTGTCGGATATAGTGCTAAATTATTATTTTAGGCAGATTTTTGTTGCTGCTTATGGGAGAAAATAACCAATAGCAACTTAAAGTTGCGGAATTGTCAGAGCTGAATGATAGACATTTTGAGCCATTATGCTACTATTGGCAAGAACAAGGAGGAAAACATATGACATTCGGAGAAAAGCTGTATAAGTTAAGAAAGTCACAAGGACTTTCACAGGAAGCACTAGCAGAAAAATTAAACACAAGCAGACAGGCAGTAAGCAAATGGGAAAATAACAATGGTTATCCCGAAACAGAAAAGATAATCTTAATCAGCAAAATATTTCAAGTGAAATTAGATGACCTGTTGATTGATGACAAGACGATTGGTTCAGATAATGAAGAAAAATTACAGGAAGAAACAAAAGGGTTTTATGTAAGCAGAGAAACGGCAAATGGCTTCCTGTTCTATTACAAAAGAAAATTTTTGCTGTTGGCTACAGCGTGTGGAATTGCGCTAGGCTGTAATTCAGTATCCTATACTTCTACTGAACATTACTTTTTTGCTTCCAGCGTTGCGCCAATACTTACAACTATATCTATCATGCTGTTACTTGCTGTTGTGATATACATTGCGTTGAAACAAAATCCTTATAGGGTTCTTCGGAAAAAGGAACTTGTATTTGCGGAGGAAGTGCGAAAGGAAATACAAGAAGAATTTCTTAAAATGAAGAAAATGTTGGTTGGAGGTATTGCGCTTGGTCTTTTGATATTTGTAGCCGTAGGCAGTGGTTGGGGGCTTCCTGTATTTGAGAGTATGAAGTATATAGATATTTTGTTTTGTATTACTTTTTCCATGATTTTAAGCGGTATTGGCAGCTTTATCACATTTTTCTGTATAGGAATTTACTGGTCTTATTCCATACTGCTCCGAAATCAGAATGAAAAAAACATCTGATTGATTTTAGATGAAAATTAAGAGAATCCAATATTCAAGCAGAAGAAAGGAATGGTGGGATATTATGGCGAAAAAACATTTTATTGAGGTTAAAAACCTTGTAAAGAATTATGGCATGGGAAATATAAAAGTGACTGCTGTTGACAATGTAAGTTTCTATGTAGATAAAGGGGCTTTTATTGGAATCATGGGTGCTTCCGGTTCGGGAAAAACGACCATATTAAATATTCTGTCTACCATAGACAAAATGTCTGGCGGGCAGGTTCTTTATGATATGGCTGATATTTCCCAAATGACAGAGGAGGAATTATCAGATTTCCGGCAGGAAAACCTTGGATTTGTTTTTCAAGACTATAACCTGTTAGATACATTGAGTATTGAAGAAAATATCATGCTTCCTATGGCTCTTTGCGGCAGGAAAAAAGAAGAAATTGAAAGCAGAGTAAAGAGTATATCAGAAACTTTACATATCTGCGATATTTTAAGCAAATTTCCATATGAAGTGTCTGGCGGTCAAAAACAGCGGGCGGCTTGTGCAAGGGCACTTGTCAATAATCCTAAACTAATTCTTGCCGATGAACCAACGGGGGCACTGGATTCAAACTCATCTGCTATGCTTCTTCATACTTTACAGATTATGAACAGGGAATTAGGAGCAACGATTTTAATGGTAACGCATGATGTATTTTCAGCCTGTTATTGTGAAAAAATTTTGTTTTTAAGTGACGGTAAGATATGCTCTGAATTGGAACGGGGAAATATGGGTAAAAAAGAGTATTTAAACCGTATACTTGATATGCAGTCCAAAATCGGGGGTGATGATATTTATGCTGAATAAACTTGCATTACGAAATGCCCGCAGGCTATGGAAAGATTATCTGAATTACTTTCTAACCTTGTGTATGATAACAGCCCTCACTTTTTCCTTTCATTCTTTGCTGTTTTCAAAGGATATTTACGAAATGATTCATTTTGGAAACAATGGGGAGCTTTCTACGGCAGGAACAATGTTAGTTACATTTATGGCAGTTTCCACAGTGGCAATCCTTATTATTGTTGCATGGCTGATAAACTATATGACACGTTTTATTTTAGAAAAAAGAAGCCGGGAATTTGCGATTTACTTATTATCGGGAATGAAGAAAAAGCAGATTGCAGCCCTTTACATGAAAGAAAATTTCTATCTTGGAATATCCGCTCTTTTTGCCGGATTGCTTTTGGGGAGCGGGTTACAGCAGATATTATTTTATGTTTTTTATAAAAGTATCGGGAAAAATTACAGGGTAAATATAGAAATATCAGCAGGAAGCATCTTATTGACAATTATCCTGTATGGGGCGTGTTTTATGATTGCCCTTTTTCGGAATAAGAAGAAATTCTCCAATATGGAAATCATCAGTCTTATTAACATGGACAGGCAGAATGAAACCGTAAATGAGAAAAGAAACGCTATATGGAAATGGTTATTCTATCTTTCCATAGGAAATGTATTATTTTTGTATTTTCTCATTTTTACCGGCAGGATAACAAAGTGGGCGGCAGTATTTGAAATGATTGGGCTTGCTTTTACATTTTACTTTTTCTATTTAGGGCTTTCGGCATTTCTGATGAAATATATAAAAAGCAAAGGGAGCTTGATTTATAAAAAGGACTGTTTGTTTTTAATGCGCCAGTTTTCCTCTAAAATGCGTAATACGTGTTTTGTATTGGGAACACTAAGCCTGTTATTTATGTTTGCTTTAGTGGGAAGTTCACTTGCATTTATGCTAAGTGATTATCAAAACAAGCAATTAAATGTGGAATATCCCTTTGATATTATTTTAATCAGTGACAACACAGAAAACGATTTTGCCAAAGAAGAAACACTGATAAATGAAAACACCGTTCCACGGGCGACACTGAAATATTGTGTCTATCAAAACGGAACAAGTGAAATGGTTGATTATCTGTATCAGAATTTAAGGTTATTTTCCGATAAGGACAGCGATCCGGCTATGGCAGAGGGAAGAAAAGCTGCTGCTTATTACGATTATGATGTATATATGGGAATCACCGATTATAACAGTTTACGGAAAATGCTTGGGCTAACACCAGTTGCCTTGCAGGATAACCAATATTTAATCCATATGCCGAACCGTGTATATCAAGAGATTAAAGACAGGAACGAAAAGCCCCAGAACAGTTTACATATAGGGCTGGATTTTGCAGGATTTCAGACTGAGGGTTTTGCACAGAACGGGCATAATGGAACGGATTTTTTACTGGTTGTGCCGGATAAAAAACTTGCAGGAATGAAAAAATATTTTTCACTTATGGCAGTTATGGCAAGCGGAAATGTGCCGGAAAATTTATCAGAAAGTCTGTATGAATCAGCCGGAAAAATAAGAGGGTATGATGAATTGGCTGATTATATAAAAATCGGAAGTGAAGAACTTTTTTTAATGCCCGCCACAATACAGGTTAAGAGCCGTGAAGTCTTGGAACTAAAGTTTTTAATGAGTACCTTGTCATTCCCGTTATTTTATATAGGACTGGTATTTTTATGCGTTGCGTTTACTGTCCTTTCCGTCCAGCAGTTAAGCGATTCCAATAAATACAAATTCCGCTATCAGATTTTGAACAAACTGGGAATGGGAAAGAAAAAAATCAGAAACGTAGTGGCAAAACAACTGTTTTTATACTACTTATGCCCAGTTATCCTTTCGGTTATTATCAGTGCGGTATTTATATTATATGTAGGACGGCAATTTGTGATATACACAGGAATCCACACAGAATGGATATTATATTTTGGTATTTCATTCGTTAGTTTTCTTGGGATATATGTCTTGTATTTTGCAGTAACGTATTTCCAATTTAATAAAAACATCGAGCCATAATCTAAGGGCATTGAAAACCAAAGAAATATATTTTTAATGGTGCTTAGAGGGGCAATGGTATTTCAAAATACAATCGCCCCTTTTCAGCATAAATGCAACCGTAAACCATGCACCGCCCCATGTGGGAGAAAGGGGGAAATTTCTATGGATTGCACAGAAGCATACAAGGAACACATCATGTATTCTTTCAATGGCTTTTGCAAAGTCGTCATACGCTATGCCGCTATCAACGCATGGCGCGACAGGAACAGGCGGCGGCAAAGAGAAATATCCTTTGAATACCTCACAGAAGAAAAGTTCTACCCTCTAAGCACATCAGACGAAGCTCTCAAATCACCCTACGAACAATACCCCGTTACAATCTGCGGTCAGACAATCATACTCACCAATGGCGAGCTTGCTGCAGCCCTGTTATCCCTGCCGGAGAAAAAGAGGGAAATCATCTACCTTTACTTTTTCGGGAATTACACACAGCAGGAAATCGGGGATTTATACGGGCATTGCAAAAGTACGGCATGGCATTACATACACAGTGCCTTGCAGATGTTGCAGGAGGAAATGGAGGTGCTTTTACATGGGGAATCCTAAACTCATACCGTATGAAACCATTGTCCGGGCGACCAGCGGCGAGCCGGAAGCCGTAGAGGAAGTTTTGCGGCATTACAGCAGGAGAATCCGGCTTGCCGCCCTTGAAAACGGACACGTCAACACAGACACCGAGGACAGCATAAGACAGCGGCTTATCACCGCCCTGTTCCAGTTCCGCTTTGACTGAAAAGGGCGGCATGACGGGAGGTGGTATTTGTCGGGAAGATAGTCATGCTTACATTCAGTGACACCGAAGAAAAAGCGGTTGAGAAAGCCATAGCCGCCCTTGCGGATATGATACCTCTGGAAGCCATACAGCCGCCCCACTCCCCGGCACTTATTTTTCCGGGATTGGAAATCAGATTGCTTCAACGCCGGGTATTAAAAAGCGGTAAGGACATTTATCTCACCCGCTTAGAATATGGCGCACTCTGCTACCTTGCCACCAGTCCGGGGAGGGTATTCACAAAGGAGCAAATCTTTGAAGCCGTGTGGAGCATGGAAAGCGAAAGCTGCCAGTCAAACGTGGCAAATGTGATATGCAATCTACGGAAAAAGATAGAGCCGGACAGCCGCCGCCCCACCTACATAAAGACCGTTTTAGGCATAGGCTACAAGTTTACTTTTGGGGAATAGCAACAGGATAACCGCCGCTATTGGCGAAGATACGAAACAGGAAATCAAGGAAAAAGGTTTCCTGTTTTTTTGCGCCCATTTTGCTTATTTCCGGCTTTACTGTATGGGAAAATACCGCCGCAAAATTGGCAGAATCCACGTCACGCAAGCCGGGGGAAAACGGCGAAAGCCAGCACAGCGGAATCCGTCAGTTACTAAGAGCAAGATTCTACCACAGTACCAAATTTCGCCTACCGGCTCATTTTGTCCTATGGGAATCTTGTTGGGGTTGCCACCCCAAGCCCGCCTTTTGCGGCTTGCGCCGCTTGAAAAAATCCACCCACGAAAGGAGGTTCACAGCCATGAAAAAATACAACACGCCCCACCGCCACCGGGTAATCAAGACACGCTTGACCGAGGAAGAATACGCCGAGTTTTCCGAGCGTGCCGCCCTCTGCAAAATGAGCCAAGCCGAGTTTATCCGGCAAGCCCTAATTAAGTCAAGCATACGCCCGGTTATCACCGTTTCCCCGGTCAATGATGAATTGCTTTCTGCCGTTGGGAAGCTAACCGCCGAGTATGGGAAAATCGGCGGCAACTTGAATCAGATTGCCCGCTGTCTGAACGAGTACGGCGCACCTTATAACACCCTCTCCCAAGAAGTGCGAGCCGCCATAACGGAGCTTGCCGCCTTGAAGTTTGAAGTCTTGCAGAAAGTAGGTGAAGCCGTTGGCAACATTCAAACATATCAGCTCTAAAAATGCCGATTACGGAGCCGCCGAGCAGTACCTAACCTTTGAGCATGACGAATTTACCATGAAGCCCACACTGGACGGAAACGGGCAGATAGTTCCGAGGACAGGCTATCTCATTTCCTCTCTGAATTGCGGCGGGGAAGATTTCGCCATAGCGTGTATGCGCTCCAATCTGAAATACGGCAAGAACCAAAAACGGGAGGACGTAAAGAGCCACCACTATATCATCAGTTTTGACCCCCGTGACGCACCCGACAACGGCTTGACCGTAGACCGGGCGCAGGCGTTGGGCGAGGAATTTTGCAAGACGCATTTCCCCGGACACCAAGCCCTTGTATGCACCCACCCGGACGGGCATAACCACAGCGGAAATATCCATGTGCATATCGTAATCAATTCTTTGCGGATTAAGGAAGTACCCTTGCTACCCTACATGGAAAGACCAGCCGACACAAGGGAGGGCTGCAAGCACCGCTGTACGGACGCAGCTATGGAATATTTCAAAGCGGAAGTCATGGAGATGTGCCACCGGGAAAACCTCTATCAGATTGACTTGCTCAACGGAAGCAAGAACCGTGTCACCGAGAGGGAGTATTGGGCGAAACAGAAAGGACAAGCCGCACTGGATAAAGAGAACGTTTCCCTTGCCGCCGCAGGAGAGCCGCCCAAACTTACAAAATTTGAAACCGACAAGGAGAAGCTACGGCGCACGATCCGCACCGCCCTGTCCTCTGCTACCTCTTTTGAGGACTTCTCCGGGAAGCTGTTACAGCAAGGCGTGACCGTCAAGGAAAGCCGGAGGAGATTGTCGTATCTCACGCCGGACAGGACGAAGCCAATCACCGCCCGGAAACTGGGTGATGATTTTGACCGTGCCGCCGTACTGGAAACACTCACCCAAAACGCACAGAACGCCGCCAGAGCTGCCGAAACGTCCGCACCCAAACAGGAATACCCCCGCAGCATAAAAGACCGTTTACAGCGTGGCAAAGCCGCTATAAACGCACCGAAACAGGACAGCGTACAGCGCATGGTAGACCGGGAAGCCAAGCGAGCCGAGGGCAAGGGCATAGGATATGACCGCTGGGCGGCTGTCCACAATCTAAAACAAATGGCGGCTACCATGAGCGTTTACGAGGAATCCGGCTTTTCTTCCCCGGAAGAACTGGAAGCCGCCCTTGCCGCCGCCAGTGCGGAACTGAACAGCGTCCATGCCAAACTGAAAGCCGTGGAAAGCACTTTGCGGGAGAAAAAGGACTTACAGAAACAGCTATTGGCGTACATCAAGACCAAGCCAGCCCGTGACGGGCTGAAAGCACAGAAAACAGAGAAAGCCCGCAGGAACTACCGGGAGCAGCACGAAAGCGATTTTATCATAGCCGAAGCTGCCACCCGGTTTTTTAAGGCACAGGGAATCTCCAAGCTGCCAGCGTCCAAAGCATTACAGACCGAGATTGAGCAGCTTACCAAAGAGAAAAACGCCCTTTACAACGAGTACCGGGAAAAGAGGGAGCGCACAAAGGAATTGCAGACCGTAAAGGGCAACATTGAGCAGATTTTAAGGCGAGAGCCGGAGCGCAGAAAGGGGCGGGATAATGAACGGTAAACGCCCATACATGGACTACCCACAGCACAGAGCCGCCCGCCGCCTTGTGCATGAGTGCTGCAACTACGATAACGGCAACTGTATTGTACTGGACGGGGGCGACTGCGTATGTGTGCAGAGTATCAGCTATTCGCTTCTCTGCCGCTGGTTTATCTCTGCCGTACTTCCCCTTGACTGGAAACTGGAAGCCGCCCTTTTGCACCGGGCAGAACTGAAACGCTGTACCGAGTGCGGCGGTCAGTTTCTCCCAAAATCCAACAGGGGGAAATACTGCCCGGATTGCGCCGGACGCATGAAAAGAACCAGAGCCGCACAGCGCAAGCGGAAACAGAGGGGGAAATGTCACGCTTTAGAAAATACAGAATCCCCGTAAATCAAGGCTTCCCGGCTACTGCTCAATGGGTATGTGATACATTTATCCTTTACCCACGGAAAAGCCGTTTTAAATGCGTAACAGAAGCCACAGACAGGAGGTGAAAACCATAGCTGAATACATCACAGCCGAAACGATAATACCGCCGTATCTGCCCTATCCCCGTTTTCTGCTGAAAATGGACTTGTCACAGACTGCAAAGCTGCTCTATGCGCTACTGTTAGACCGTTCTACCCTCTCACAGAAGAATGGCTGGCAGGACAGCGAGGGCAGGATTTATATTGTCTACCCAGTTACGGAGATAGCGGAAATACTGGACAAAGGCAGGACAACGATTCAGGATACGCTGAATGAGCTTGCCGCCGCCGGGCTTATGGAGCGGAAAAGGACACGTTTTGCCGCCGCCAACCACATTTATGTGAAAGTGCCGCCAGTAGTACAGGTTTCCGTACCTATGACAGCCGGAAAACCGGACACCATAAGCCCGGAAAACCGGAGTTATGACAGCCGGGAAACCGGACTTATGATGTCCGAAAAACCGTACCCTAACAACTATAATATAAACAAACTAAAAGAGAGCCAAACAAAGGGAGCGAGTGGGGAGCTGCCCGCGCCCTATGGCAAGTACCAGAATGTTTTCCTCTCTGAATCCGAATATGCGGAGCTGAAGCAGGAATACCCGGACAGCCTCGAACGGCTTATTGAGGAAATGAGCCGGTATATTGCCGCTTTCGGGAATGATTATGCCAACCATGCCGCCGCGCTTTACAGGTGGGCAGACAAGGAGAAAAAGGAGAACCCGAAAAAGGGAATCCCCGAATATTCCTACAAGGAGGGCGAGAGCCTTTGACAGCGGAGATACAACGCCCTGTAAACAGGGCGTGGAAAAGACCATGAACAAGGAGGACGATTATCTATGAGCGATTATGACAACGCTATTTTCCGGCTTTCCACAGAAGCAGAGCCACAGCCGGAGGACTACACAGGGGAAAACGGGCTTTTATACTGCGGGAGCTGCCGCCAGCCCAAAGAAGCCTACTTCACCGAGGGCAAAAACCTTTTCGGGCGTGACCGCCACCCGAAAGAATGTGACTGCCAGCGCAAACGGAGGGAAAAACAGGAATCCACAGACCGGGAACGCAAGCACCATGACACCGTGGAGGACTTGAAACGCCGGGGATTTTCCAACGCCGCCATGCGCCAGTGGACTTTTGAAAATGACAACGGCAAATGCCCCCAAATGGATAAGGCTTTCTTCTATGCGGCGCATTGGGAGGAAATGAAAGCGGAGAATATCGGCTATCTGCTATGGGGCAAGGTAGGCACAGGCAAGAGCTATTTTGCCGGGTGTATCGCCAACGCCCTTATGGAGCGTGAGATTTCCGTGTGCATGACGAACTTTGCCCTTATCCTCAATGACCTTGCCGCCAGCTACAAGGGCAGGAACGAATACATAGCCCGCCTTTGCAGCTTCCCCTTGCTAATCCTTGATGATTTCGGCATGGAGCGCGGCACGGAATACGGCTTAGAGCAGATTTACAACGTGGTTGACAGCCGATATCGAAGCCGGAAGCCGCTGATAGTCACAACGAATTTGACGCTGGAGGAATTGCAGCACCCGGAGGACACCGCCCATTCCCGGATTTATGACCGTCTGCTTGAAATGTGCTGCCCCGTTTTCTTCACCGGGGAGAATATCAGAAAAGCCACGGCACAAGGGAAAATGGAACGGTTAAAAGGACTGATGAACGGAAAGGAGAGCCTATGAACAATGACACCAGCAAGACCAGCACCGCCGCCCCTCTGGACGTGAAGCCCGACCTTGTGAAGCGGATAGGGAACACCACCTTTGACATTCATATCCATTTCAGCGAAACCAGCCGGGAAACCTTTACGGACAAGGTAGTGCGGCTTATTGAGAATGATAAGGACAGTGTAACCAACTGAAAAGAAGATACACTTTTTCTTATTCCCTACTTGACATTACCAAAAGGAGATATCGTTTATAAATGCGGGAAGCTGCTCCAGAGAAATGGATATCGGATTAAGATTTTTCATACGATCAACTTTAAAAAGTCGATGCACTACAATCCGTTCTCTTATATCCATAGCGAAAAGGACATTTTGAAGCTGGTAACGGTGCTGATCGCCAATACGACAGGAGAACAGAAAGGAGGCGACGAATTTTGGACCAAAGCAGAAACACTCCTCTACACGGCGCTGATCGGCTACATCTATTATGAAGCTCCAAAGGAGGAGCAGAACTTCTCCACGCTCGTTGAGTTTATCAACGCGATGGAGGTCCGGGAGGATGACGAGGAATTTAAAAATCAGGTTGATCTGATGTTCGACGAGCTGGCTGAACGTGCTCCCAACCACTTTGCCGTGCGTCAATACCGCAAATTTAAGTTAAGCGCCGGCAAGACAGCTAAGTCGATTTTAGTGAGCTGTGGGGCGCGTCTGGCCGTGTTTGACATTGCCGAGCTGCGGGAAATTACCGCTTATGATGAGCTGGAACTGGATACCTTGGGAGACCGAAAAACGGCCCTGTTCCTGATTATGAGCGATACCGATGATTCCTTTAACTTTCTGATCAGCATGGCCTACACACAGTTATTTAATCTGCTATGTGAAAAGGCAGATGATGTGTACGGGGGACGCCTGCCGGTGCATGTGCGCTGCCTCATCGACGAGGCGGCCAACATCGGCCAGATTCCCAAGCTGGAAAAGCTGGTCGCGACGATCCGCAGCCGGGAAATTTCGACCTGCCTGGTTCTGCAGGCACAGAGCCAGTTAAAAGCGATCTATAAGGACAATGCGGACACGATCATCGGCAACATGGACGCAAGGCTTTTTTTAGGAGGTTCGGAGCCGTCTACGCTAAAGGAATGGAGCGCAATGCTGGGCAAACAATCCATAGATACTTATAACACCAGTGATACGCGGGGAACTTCAAGAAGCTATGGAGTCAACTACCAAAAGCTGGGCCGTGAGCTTTTGACGCCGGATGAACTGGCGACAATGGACGGAGGCAAGTGTATCTTGCAGCTACGGGGTGTACGGCCGTTTTTTTCAGATAAGTATGATATAACGAAGCATCCGAACTACAAATGGACCGCCGATTATGACAAGAAAAATATCTTTGACATAAAGGCGTTTCTGAATCCGAAACTGAAAGTAAAAACAGAGGAGGTATTTGACGTATATGAAATCGACGATACGAAGGAGGAAACATAAGATCCGCTGCCCGCCGTTTAGGCTGATTTCAGCCGGCGGACTTTTTTGTAACAAACATTCGTTTCCAGCCGCGTGAGGCGGTAGAAAGAGAGGTTCCCCCAAATCGCAACGACAAAACCCCTTCATCTCCCGGAAACCGCATATTTACAGGCGTTATAGGGTTTTGTCGCTGACCATGGGAAAGCGACAATTCACTGCCCGACAAAAAAGGTTCTG
>CAJTEE010000006.1 GCA_910575275.1 Lachnospiraceae bacterium
AGTCTTTGCGGGAGGAGACGCGGTGACGGGAGCGGCGACGGTGATTCTCGCGATGGAGGCGGGGAAGGCCGGAGCGCGCGGAATCGACGCGTATTTAAGCAGGAAACAGGACCGATGAGGGATGGCCTGCTGATAGCGAAGCCCCCGGAAAGGGCCGAATAATGAAAGAGCGTTCGCCGACTTTCCCTCCTTGTGAATGAACGGACAGCCTCATGGATGCGCGGCGTCTGGCTGCGGAGGCCGTCCGCGGCCTGGAGAGTACTTGCGTCCGGGGCCTATTGGCAGCATACGCACATATTCCTATATGCCACATAAAAAAGTGTGCGCTCTGCGCACACTCGCGCCGGAGTGACCTCACTCCGTGCGAGGCCGCACTTCGTTGGGGCAGACTCTGTGCATACAAAGACACCGGCAGAAAACGGAAGCTCTGCCGGTGTCTTTGTATGTCTGGTTACATGGGAGGGACCGGGGTCGGCCGCTCGCGGTCAAATATCTTTGTCACGTCAAACAGGTCGCTTAAATGGTCTTTTGTGGGATTGGTCTCCGGCAGGTCATAGTACATACGTACGCCGTCGAGGTTGCGCCGGCCCTGCCTTAAGTAGCTGTCCCGGGCCTGAACCCAGTAGGGAGCGGCATCCACGTTGCAGAAATAACGGAAGCCATGGTCATACAGGAACGCAAATTTTTTGTTTTCACGCGTATAGTCATGCCAGTCGCCGATATCTGCGCCGAACGGGTAGAGAAGGATATCCACCTCTCCCAAAAGCGGTGTGATGTATGCATCCCATTTTCCGGTGTCCGTCTTGATGTCATCCAGAGAACGCGTGGACAGGCGCATATGTCCATAGGTATGGGAGGCCAGCTCCCATCCGTTGTCACGCAGGGCTTGTACGACCTTTTTTACCTCCTCCTTGTCCTGCTCGATATTGGGATTCTTATCCTGGTAATCCGGGTCGGTCCGATACCCGAGAATGCCCTGGTAGCCCGTGAAGGCGATCACCGCCCTGGCACCCCGGTAGGAAAAGTCCGGATGTTCCATGATAAAGTCCTCCAGAAGCGGGACCAGGTCATAGGAGCCGACCGATACGGTGCCGTCATCAAGCTCCATCTCACAGGTAGGCTTTCCATCCTCACCGACGATCATCCGTGTGGCAAAGCCGTCGCCCTTCATATAATCATAATAGCAGACGTCATCCTGGGACATGACAAACGGTTTTTTGCCGGGCGGAAGCAGGATACTGCCCTTTTTCATGACCGTGTTTCCCTGCTCATCCGTTGTCTCGTAAGCCATATCGTGCAGCCGTACGAGTACATAGCCACGCGCGTACATTTCCTCTAAAATCTTTAAAAACTCGCTTTTGGTCGTCATGACCTGGTTGTAGCCGGGTTCGTCTGTGTCTCCGTCAAACGCTTTTTTGTTATCCATGATAATAGAGTGGAAGAAAATATGTGTGACCTCGTTAATGTTGGCCGGGACAAGCGTGGCCTTTATCTCCTCATAGGAGGCGCAGGCATCGAGGACGGCCTGTTCGTCTGCAAATTCGGGCCGGGAGCGCAGAAGCTCGATGGCCCGGTCGTAATCATAACCGGCGGCGAGAAATTCGGCTTCCGATAAAAGGCTCTCAAGCTCGGCCACCGTCTCGTCAATCATCGTCTCGGTCTCTGTCTGGAGCGTCTCGGCTTCCTGGCTGGAGGGCTCAGGAGAGGGAGAGCTGGCCTTGCTTGTCTCCTTCATACGATCGTACAGCGCGATTGCGAAGGCCGCGGCGGAAAATATGAAAAGGATGAGCAGAATAACCAGTATAACGAGGTGGATCGTCCTCTGGCGTCTGCGTCTCTGTCTGCGGCGCTCCAGATAGGCATGTCTTCTCTCGGATTCTTCATCGTACAGCAATTTGTCATCTCTCCTCTGATATATGGTATAATTTCAACAAAGATTATACCATATATCAGAGGAGATGTCATGTCCATAAGTAAAAAATTTGGAATAAAGTATATGCTCGGCTGCACGCCCATAGTATATATAGGAAAGTAGTTGATTTTAGAGAGGATACGGTGAAGACGTGAGAGAGAGAGCGAGAGCGAAACGGATACTGGCAGGGATTTTGGCGGCGGCGATGTGTTTGATTCATGCGCCGGTCTGCACGCTGGCAGAGACGGCCGCGCAGGGACCGGAAATCGGCGCTCCATCGGCCCTTCTCATGGAAGCATCCACGGGGACGGTGATCTATGAAAAAAATGCAGACGAGGCCAGGAACCCGGCCAGTGTGACAAAGATCATGACATTGATTCTGATTTTTGATGCGCTGCAGAGCGGGAAGATCAAGCTGTCAGACGAGGTCGTCACAAGCGCTTATGCAAAATCCATGGGCGGATCACAGGTTTTTTTGGAGGAAGGGGAAGTACAGACCGTTGAGACGTTAATTAAATGCATTGTGATCGCCTCGGGGAATGACGCATCCGTGGCGATGGCAGAGTACATAGGAGGCGACGAAGGCAGCTTTGTGCAGATGATGAATGAGCGCGCTGCGGGCCTTGGCATGACACATACAAACTTTATTGATTGCTGCGGACTGACAGATTCTCCGAAGCATGTGACCACGGCAAGGGATATTGCCCTGATGTCCAGGGAATTGATCACGAAGTATCCGCAGATTTCCAATTATTCGACGATCTGGATGGAAAATATCACACATGTGACGAAACAGGGGACAAAAGAATTTGGTCTTTCCAATACCAACAAGCTTTTAAAAATGGCGACCAATTTTGAAGTCACCGGCTTGAAAACCGGATCCACAAGCATTGCGAAATACTGCCTGTCTGCGACGGCGAGAAAGGATGGGGTGGAGCTGATCGCCGCGATTATGGCCGCGCCGGATTATAAAACCCGGTTTAATGACGCGGTGACCCTGCTGAATTATGGCTATGCAAATTGCAGGATGTATCAGGATGAGGATATGCCAAAGCTCCCCCAAATCGCGGTCCGTAACGGAACCAAAGAGACGGCTGCGGCCGAATACCGGGATGGCTTTTCTTATCTGGGACTGCACGGAGAGGACTTTAGCGCGATCGAAAAGACGCTAGAGCTTTCCGGGGAGGCAACGGCTCCCATTGCAGAGGGGGATGTCTTGGGCTATCTGGTATACCGTTTAAACGGCGAGGAGATCGGCCGTGTGACGATCATCGCCGCCGAGGAGGTAGCAAAGGCCGGTTTCCTGGATCAGCTGAGACGGGTATGGGAAACGGTGAGGCTATAAAAAATATGAATTTTTTGTGTTTTCCGTGACAATTTGAATATATTATGATATGATAAAAAAATCTTAAGAAAAATGTAAAAATTAAACGGTTACAAAAAATGCGATTAGGATGGAACGAAATGGAACATACAAACGAAACATGGTTTAGGCGGGCGGTGCTTTTTCTCTCTCCGCTTGTGATGTATGCGGTATTCGAGTGGATCACGGGAAATCTGTTTACAATCCGGGGGGTTTACCTGGCGTGGAACCTTTTATTTTTCATGCTTTTGTATCTGACGGTTTTTTCGCTGCTAAATTCCGTGCGCATCGGCTATACGCTTCTCAATGCTTTTTTCACATTCTGGGCATTGGCGGAATATTTTGTAGTGGAATTCCGCAGCCGTCCGATCATGCTTTGGGATGTGCTGGCCGTGAAGACGGCCGCGACCGTGGCGGGAAACTATCAATATACCGTTACAAAGCACATGGTAGCCGGCGTCCTGGCAATTGTTTTGTGGACTCTCCTCATCTGGCTGTTTCCCTTCCGGCTCCGTACGAAAAAGGGGCATGCATACGCGGCTGCCGGCTCTGTTTTTGGCCTTTGTGCGGCGCTTGTTTTCTTTTATCAGATCGGCATCATAAAAAGCGGCATTTCCATCAGTATGTGGGAACCGTTGGCTTCCTACGAAAAAAACGGCTGCTTGGTCTCGACGCTGCGTGTCCTCGCATATCTGTCTGTAAAACCGCCGGAGGGCTACTCTGCCGATGAGGTGGAAAGGATCGCAAGGGAAATTGAGGAGCGAAAGGGGCAGGTGGTCCATCCGTTCGACGATGAGGGAGATGTGGTTCCGACCAATGTGATCTGTATCATGAATGAGAGCTTTGCCGATCTGCGCGTGATCGCACCGTTTGAGACCGACGTCCCGTTCCTCTCCTATTATGAATCCCTGACGGAAAACTGCGTCAAGGGGGAGCTTTATATGCCGGTATTCGGTTCCATGACCTGCAACTCGGAATTTGAATTTCTGACCGGCAATTCCCTGACATTCGCGCCGGAGGGTTCGGTGCCGTTTCAGCTCTACATGCGCAAGCCTTCCTATTCAATTGTGTCAATTTTAAAGGATCAGGGATACCGGGCCGTGGCCATGCATCCGAATCAGAGAGCCAACTGGAACCGCATCGAGGCATACGGCGCGCTGGGCTTTGATGAATTTTACGGAATCGAATCGTTCGAGGATCCGTATATTGTCCGCGGCCTGGTGGGGGATCGGGGAGATTATGACAAGATCATCAGCCTGACGGAGTCGAAGGAGGAGGGAGAGCCGCTTTTCATTTTTGATGTAACCATGCAGAATCACGGAGGGTATGAGGAGGGCTGGGAGGCTACCGTGCATCTGACGGAGCTTTCCGACATGCCGAAGACAGAGCAGTATCTGTCACTGATCCGGGAATCGGATGCAGCGTTGCAGTATCTTTTGGAGTATTACAGCCAAATCGAGGAGCCGACGATGATCATTCTGTTTGGAGACCATCAGCCTGCCGTGGAGGAGGAACTCTATGAAACACTGTACGAGGCACCGCTTGTAGAAAAGGAATATCAGGATCTGATCCGCCGCCACATCACACCGTTTCTGATCTGGACCAATTATCCGAGTGAGAGTATGGAAAACGTCAGCATGAGCGCACAGTATCTGGCCGGTGCGGCGCTGCAGCGGGCGAACATCGAGCTGACTGATTATTTTTATTTCCTGAATGAAATGTACCAGGCGGCCCCGGTCGTACACTTCTACGGCTACGAGAGGAACGACGGGATCCTGATCGACTGGTCTACCTGGCGGGAGCAGCCGGAGTATACAATGTTTCGTGAGTTTGAGATCCTGCAGTACAATAATATGTTTGATAAGAAACGGATTGATACCATTTTTCGGAACGAACCATGAGGGATTTTGACTGAAAAAATAAGCGCTTTTGTCGAAAGGATGCCGGCGGATGCGTGACGGATCGAATCGGGACGGCTGCTGGTCATCTGGAAGACTCAAGAAAATATGGGCGCATTTCCCAGGAATAGTTTGTTAAAAAGCCATGATAAACGGTTGACAATCGGACCATAAAGAGGTATTATTTATCATGATAGGGAAGATATCGTAGAAGGAAGATTTGTGGGATTGTCAGATTCACGCGACAGCGTACGAAAGGCGGAATGCCAGCCCAGAAATCAGGTCCATAAAAGGATAAGGAAGGAAACAACGATGGAGAGACTTTTCGGCAACAGCTTTGCTGTGTTGGGGCGGTCCCTTGATTATTTATGGCAGAAGGAGTCTGTTACGGCAGCCAATCTTGCCAATGTGGATACGCCAGGCTATAAAGCAAAATATGTGAAGTTTGAGGATATGTTCAACGCAAAGCTTCGGGCGGCCTCGGGGAACCGGGCGGAGACCTATAAGGCTGCGAAGAACGCCAGATGGGAAGTAAAGGTATCTGAGACGGAGACGGCCCGCCTGGATGGAAACAACGTGGTGCCGGATACGGAGACCGTGGAGCTGACCCGGGCAGCGCTGCAGTACCAGTATGTGCTGTCTTCAATCAACAGCGATATTTCGCGCCTGTCTTCGGTTATCAAAGGCTGACGCCGGTCAAGAGGAATATAAGGGGAGATAAAAAACATGGATTCACAATTTATCACACCGATTCAGCCGATGACGTTTGGCCAGTCGGGGATTGAGGCTGTCGGGAAGGACAAAAGAGACAGTCTCGGAGAGGTTACACATTCTCTGTTTCAGGACATATTTCAAAATGCCATTCAGAACGTACGTGATACACAGGCGGATTTGGAAGATAAGCAATATATGCTGGCAACGGGCCAGATTGATGATGCCCATACGCTTCCAATTGCTGCCGCTAAAGCGCAGCTCTCGGTTGATCTACTGGTGCAGTTAAGGAATAAGGCACTGGAGGCTTACACAGAATTAATGCGTACTTCGCTTTGATACATATGTTTGTATTTGGCTGCTTCGCTTCGCGGCTTATTCTGCAACCTATCTGAAAACTCAGGGAGGAGAGGGTAGAAAGCTTTATAGTATTCTCGCCTGACTGAGTTTTCAATGCGTTTGGCCTGCGGAATGCCGGATAATAACTAGGATTGGACTGTTTTGAACATGAAAGATGTGCTGAAACGAATAAAGGATTTTTGGGGGAAATTTACAAAAAAAGTCAAGATCCTGATTGGCGCGGGGGCTGCTGCGGTGTTGATCGGAGCGATTGTGATTGCTGCCCTCTTAAATCATAAGGATTATGTAACACTGTTTACGGGAATTACTGCCGATGAAACGACGGAGATCCTGGGGAAGCTTCAGGACCTGGGCGTGGAATATACCTCGAGCGGGGGCGCAATTTTGGTCCCGGAAGGCGTGGCGGACTCCACACGGGCGAAGCTGGCCCAGGAGGGATATCCGAAAAGCGGATTTACATACGACATCTTTATCAACAACGCCGGCGGTATGACTACTGATATGGAGAAGCAGACCTATAAGCTCTATCAGCTGCAGAACTATATCAGTGCCACGATCCGGCTTTTTGACGGTGTACAGGATGCGAAGGTAATCATTGCCCTTCCCGATACGCAAAAATATGTGCTGGATGATTCGGCCACCAAGGGCAGCGCTTCGGTTACAGTCATCATGCAGGAGGACAAAGAGCTTTCGGCGGCGCAGGCGGATGGAATCAGGCGTCTGGTCGCGGGCGGCGTTCCGGGGATGCAGATGGAGGACGTGGCGGTCTTTGATGGCTATGGGATTGAGATTCTTGCCGAAAATGAGAGTGAGACCTCGGGTGATGTGGCCAGCGAGATTGCCGGAATCATCGAAAACCAGATTTCAAGGAAAGTCGCCTATGTGCTTGAGCCGTTTTTTGGGCCTGGGAATGTCCGCGTGGCGGCCAAGTGCCAGGTTAATATGGAAAAGCTGCTCCGCGAGAGCATCACTTACTCTACGCCGGATAAGATAGACGCAGAGGATAAGATGGGGATCATCTCCAATGAGGAATGGAGCCGTGAGGCCTCCGGGGACGGGGTTGCGGCGAGCGGAATCGTGGGGACGGAGACAAACTCCGAGATCCCGCAATATACGGCGAATGCCACGGAGCTGAATGACGGCTATTACGCTTTGAGCGGGGCGAGAGATTATCTGGTGAACCAGATCAAGGAGCAGGGCGAGATCGCGCCGGGCATGATCCAGGATGTAACCGTTTCGGTCTCGGTCAACTCGACGGGGATGCCGGAGGGATTGACAACGAACCGGCTCCTGGGCTTGGTTGGAAATGCGGCGGGGATTGCCGCAGAGAACTGGGAGACCAAGATTTCTGTTGTCAATGCCCCGTTCTGGACGGAACCGCAGGAAGAGGAGCCGGTGAAGGAGGTTGATGGAGAAGTCCTTGTAATCCTTCGCAGCTACCTTCCACTTATCATTGCGGCGGCCGTATTGCTGCTGATCCTGCTGATCGTCCTGGTTATTGTACTTAGGAAGCGGGCAAAGAAGAAGAAACGGCTTGCGGCAGAAGTGGCTGAGGCGGCAAGACTTGCGGCCGAGCAGGAGGCTATGAATGCAGCTCTTGCGGCCGAGGAGGAGGCTCTTGCGGCGAAGAATGATATCCTGAATATCAAGAATGAGAGAAGCAGAGAGCTCAGAGAGGCTGTCCGTGAGTTCGCAGAAAACAATCCGGAGATCTCCGCTCAGATGCTGAGAAGCTGGCTGCATGGAGGTGATGACAATGGCTGAGGCAGCAGAGAAACCTGTCAGCAATCTTCCGCCGGAACAGAAGGCCGCGGCGGTCATCGTCGCGCTGGGGACTGACAATGCCTCCAAGTTGTACCGATATCTGACGGATGAGGAGGTTGAAAAGCTCACACTGGAGGTGGCGAAGCTCGGCCGCATTGAGGCTGAGGAGACGGAGCAGGTGCTGGATGATTTCTACAAGACCTGTCTGACGCAGAAGGTTGTGACGGACGGCGGCATTGAGTATGCCCGTGCGGTTCTTGAGAAAGCCTACGGCGAGTCCACGGCTGATGAGCTGTTAAATAAAGTATCCAAATATTTAAAAAACCGCTCGTTCGATTTTCTCGAAAAGGCGGATACCAAAAATCTGTTTTCCATTCTCCAGCATGAGAGACCCCAGACGATTGCGCTGGTACTCTCCTATATGGATGCGGATAAGGCTGCTTCACTGATTGCAGAACTGCCGGAGAAGAAACGAATCCAGGTTGTCAAAAACATTGCCAAGATGGAAAGTGCCTCCCCGGAGGCGATCAAGGCGGTCGAGCAGCAGCTCAGAAGCCGGTTCGATACGATCCTGACTACCGACTTTGCGAGCATTGGCGGAATTGATTACATTGCGGATGTCATGAACAACATGGACCGCAGCAACGAGCGCTTCATATTCGACGAGATGGCAAAGGACGATCCTGAACTGGCTGATACCATTCGCAAAAAGATGTTCGTTTTCGAGGATATTCTTACAATGGACAATCGCTCGATTCAACGCTTTGTCCGCGACTGCGATATGCGTGACATCGTATACGCCCTCAAAGGCGCAAATGAGGAAATCCTGCGTGCTTTCTATTCCAATATGTCCAGCCGTATGGTGGAATCGGTTAAATCCGATCTGGAGATTACGGTCAACGTAAGACTGACCGACGTCGAGGAAGCACAGTCCCGCATTGTTGCGATCATCAGAAAGCTTGAGGAGCAGGGCGAGATCGTAATCAGCCGCGGCGGAAAGGATGATATTATTGTATAAGGCGGTGAGGAACGGAGGACAGATTGCTTCTGACAGATTCGAGTTCCCCGAGCTGGAGATCAAGAGGAAACCGTTTCTGGCAGAGGAAATCGAGCCGGAGGAGGACCCTGCCGCCAAGCTCCTGGAGGAAAGCCGTTTAAAAGCACAGGAGATGATCGAGACGGCCCGCGCCGAGGCTGAGGAGCTTCTGCAGACGGCGCAGGCGGATGCGGAAGCGATTCGCAGGGACGCCTATGAGGAGGGGCAGGCCGAAGGCCAGGATACCGGCTACAAAGCCGGGTTTGAGGCTGGTTACGAGGAAGGACACAGCGTCTTTACGAAACGTGTGGCCGAACTCGAACGGCAGGTGGGCGACTACATAGAGGATGTTCAGACCGAGAAGGCAAAGCTTCTGGAAAAATATATGGACAACTTAAAGGAGATCGCACTCGCCATCGGTGAGAAGATCGTCCGTACGAGCCTCCGCTCCAATGCCCGTGTAATCGAGCGGATGATCCTGGCGGCAACGGAGCGCCTGAAAAAAAGCGCCTGGGCCAAGATTTATATCGGCGCACAGGAGAGTGCGGGGACCGACATTCGTGCCGATCAGAAGTTCCTGCGGGAGCTGGCAAGACTCTCTGACAACGTCAAGATTGTTATGATGGAGGAGCTGGAGCCCGGCGTCTGCATTGTGGAGCGCCCGGAGGAGATCATCGACATAAGCGTCAACACGCAGCTTGAAAATATTCGTGAAATCATGAATAATGCCAGGCTGTAACGAATATGCATAGATAAGTGGGCCGCAGTGCCTGCTGCCTTGGAAGGGAGGAAGGGCCATGCTGGAAGCGCTGCCGGAGATTATTTTAAAGGCAGAGACGGTCAGCTATATCGGAAAAATCGAAAATATTACCGGCATGGCGATCGAGGCGTCGAGCAGCAATACAAGCATCGGCGACATCGTTCTGATCTATAACGAGCAGCAGAAGCGGGAGATCCCGGCCGAGGTCGTGGGCTTTAAAGAGGACAGGGTCCAGCTCATGGCGTATGCGAACATGAACGGCATCGGATCGGGGAGCTACGTGCGGAACACGAGAAAACGTCTTAAGATTCCGGTAGGGGAGTTTCTTCGCGGCCGGGTCATCGACGCGATGGGGAGGCCCATTGACAACAAGGGAGAATTCACCTCGGGCAAATATTATTATGTAGAGAGCCCGAACATCAATCCTTTGGAGAGGCCTCCAATTCGGGAAACACTGGATTTTGGAATTAAGGCGATTGACGGGTTAAACACGATCGGCAAGGGTCAGCGTATCGGAATTTTTGCCGGCAGCGGCGTCGGAAAGAGTACACTGCTCGGCATGATTGCTCGGAATGTCAAGGCGGACATCAACGTGATCGCTCTCGTAGGCGAGCGAGGACGTGAGGTCCTGGAATTTGTCGAGAGAGATTTAGGTCCTGAAGGCATGAAACGGTCCGTCCTCGTCGTGGCAACCTCGGATCAGCCGGCCATGCTGCGCATGAAATGCCCGATGGTCGCAACCACGATTGCCGAGTATTTTAAAGATCAGGGAAAGGACGTCCTTTTGATGATGGATTCCCTGACTCGATTCGCGATGGCGCAGAGGGAGATCGGCCTGGCTACCGGTGAGCCTCCGATTGCGCGAGGCTATACGCCTTCGATTTATGCAGAGTTTCCAAAACTTCTGGAACGGAGCGGGAACTTTGACGGAGGCTCGATTACCGGCGTTTACACCGTCCTGGTGGAGGGCGATGATACCAACGAGCCGATCGCGGACACGGTCCGCGGCATTTTGGACGGCCACATCGTCCTGACGAGAAAGCTGGCAAATTCCAATCATTTTCCGGCCATTGACATCAATGCGAGTATCTCCCGACTGATGTCTTCGATTGTCCCCAAAGAGCACAAGGACCTGGCGGGCCGGATGCGGGATCTGTTCAGCCTGTATTCGCAGAATGAGGATCTGATTTCGATCGGCGCCTACAAGGCGGGGACCAACAAGAAGCTGGATTTTGCGATCTCCAAGATCGACGCGATCAACAGTTTTTTGATGCAGGAGGTGGAGGAGTCCTTTGATTATGAAGACATCGTCAATCAAATGAGGACGATTCTGGAAGGATAACAGATGAAGAAATTTTCTTTTTCATTAGATAAAGTGTTGAGTTATAAACAGCAGTTGGAAAACAGTATCCGCAACGAGCATGCGGCGATCCTGCAGCAGGTAAATCAGCAGGAGCAGAAGATCCGTGAGCTGGAAGCGGAGGAAACGGAAACGAGAAGAAAATTAGACGAGGTAAAGCGGAAGGGCTGCAGCCCGCTGGAGCTTAACAGTCATGAGGGCTATATCGGTTATCTGACCGCGGAGCTCGCCAGAGAGAGGGGAGTCCTCCTCCGGCTAAAGAAACAGGAAGAAGCCAAGCGCCAAGAGCTGATCGAGGCGAAGAAGGAAACGGCTTCCATTGATAAGCTGAAGGTCAGAAAGCTGGAAGAATACAGAAAACTCGAGGCAAAGGAGCAGGAGCAACTCGTCGAGGAATTTGTCAACCATGAGCTGTCTGTCGCAAAATAAAATCGGATAGTGCGCCGCAGAATTTGCGGCTTGCTATAGATCACACAATCTATTATTTTAGGAAAGGAGGGAATGCAGATGGCAAACCAGATGTCAGTCTCCCTGTCACTTGTTGGCGGTGTGAAGACAAAGCAGTCGAAAAAGGATCAAAAATCCGCGCAGGATGACCTGTTAGGCTTCGGCCAGGCGCTGATGGATGCGCATGCGGCGAACCAGAGCTCTGCGCAGACGCAGAACGCAAAGCCGGAAAGTGCAGAAAAGAAACCGGCTTCCGATGACGGCGTAAAAGCGGCCGGAAAGGCGGAACAGACGGATACAGCTGAGACCGCGGTTCAGGGCCGGATTGTCCGTGCGGAGAACACGACAGAGACCGCAGTGGAGACGGAGAGCACGGAGGGATTTCTGGGAGAGCTCTTTATGAAAGCCGAAACAGACGCAGAGGCCGAAGGGATACCGGTTGACGGACTGCAGACCGCCGAAACGGCAAAGGCAGAGATACCGGTTCTGGGAGAAACGGTGCAGAATGCCGCGGCGGAGGCCGTGGTCCTGCCGGAGACAGAGGCCGCAGAGGGATTGCCGGTTCAGACAGAGACAAAGCCGCAGCGCACGGAGACAGAGTCAAAGGTGCAGGGCGCAGAGACGCTTAAGCAGGCAGAGACCGCAGAGACCGCAGAAACCGGACAGACCGTCATAAAGACCGAGAAGACAGAAACGGATGCATTTGCGTTTTCGGGACAGCAAAAGGCGCAGGGCTCCGGTAAAAAGACCGGAGAGACCAAACAGACCGACGGAGAGGAAACAGGAACACAAGAACTGTTTGCACCGGAGGAAACGGCTGTGCATGCGGCTTCAACCAGACAGGAGGTATCGTTTGATACCAAAATCGAAGCTTCAGACCATGTGACAGAGACCGGAGAGATGAACCTGGAGTACGCGGAGGCTTTAAAGAACCAGATCGCGCACCAGATTATCCAGGGAAAGGATGCGCTGGAGATCAGTCTTTCCCCGCGTTCGCTCGGCAATCTGACGATCCGCGTTGCGCACGAGGCGGGACGGACGATGATTTCCGTAATCTGTTCGGACCAGCGGGCTATGAGGGCCATGTCGGAGAAGGCGCAGGAGCTGGGGCAGGTCTTAGAGGACCGGCTTGGGACCCGTACCGAGGTCCAGGTGGATGGAGAGAGGGAGCAGTCCCGATTCTATCAGGATGGACGCGGCCAGAATGCAGGCCGGGATCAGGAAAACAGATCAGGAAATCAGAAAAAGCGGGAGGAAGCCGAAAATGCGGACTTCTTGCAGCAGCTTCGGCTTGGATTGGTCTAAAAGAAGGAGGAAAATCGTATGCCAGATATAGGAGGATTGGGTTCGAACAACGAGCTGCTTTCGCAGACGCTCATGAAGGCGGCCCAGCAAAAGAACAAGGCGTCTTCCTCAGCAACGGACGAGGTAGACGGCGGCTATGAGAGAAAAGATGTCCAGTATGAAAGGCAGCCTGTGGCGGCTTCGTCCAAGGCGATGTCCATCTCGGATTTCTACAAGCTGATTGCGGCGCAGTTCCAGTATCAGGATCCGCAGAACCCGGCGGATACGAGCGATATGATGGCCTCGATGGTGCAGGGCATGATGATGACGGCTATGGATAATATGTCGTCGACGATCAACGACCTTTCCATCAGCAATCTGACAGCGTATGCAGCGTCGATGATGGGCAAGGAGGTCACGATCGCGGAGGTAGACGATGACGGAAAATACACGGGCGAGACGACGAAAGGCACCGTGACGGGCGTACAGCTTGGAACGACACCCTGGGTCTGTGTAAACGGAAAGAATTATCTGCTGTCGCAGCTCATGTCGATCGGGGAAGTGGCCGAGGAGCCCACAGATAAGGATGAGAATCAAGGCGAGGGCGGAGAAAACGGCCCGTCGGATGCGGGAAGCGATACCCCGAAGGTATAAGACGCTCCGGACGGACAGAAAGGAAGCGATGAAAACATGGATGTATCAAAGCTTACAAACCTATCGGAATTAAAGCTTGCCCATCAGCTCGGACAGCCGCAGAAAAATGCGGGTACGTCAGAGTTTGCCAGGGCGCTCCAGACGGAGGCGGAAAAAAGGACGGTCCGCTTTTCGAGACACGCGGAGCAGCGTATGGCGTCCAGGGGCGTCGAGATGACGCCGGGGCTTCTCAAGCAGTTAAATGACGCTGTGGAGAGGGCGAGAGCCAAGGGCTCGAGAGATATAGCAGTGATAGCCCCGACCGAGGCATTTATTGTCAATGTGCCGAACAATACGGTGATCACGACGATGACTGGGGCGGAAATGAAGGAAAATATTTTTACCAATATTGACAGCGCGGTTCTGATCTAGCCGGACCACATGTGGGGGCTTTGCCTTCCGCCCGAATGACGGGAGGCGAAAGATCCGCGCGCCAAAGAAAGAAAGGAAAGAAAAAATGGTCAAATCAATGAACGCGGCCGTAGCCGGCCTGCGCACACATCAGACAAGAATGGACGTTATCAGTAACAATATCGCGAATATCAATACCTGGGGCTATAAAGCCAGGATGGCGAACTTCCAGGACTCTCTGTACACGAACCTGGTTACCAGCTCTGCCGGAAGCACGACGGCAGGCAATACAGGCGGCGTGAATGCGTCTCAGATTGGTTATGGTTCTGGCGTTGGTTCGATCAGCTCTAACTTTACTGTAGGAAGCGGACAATATACGGGTAATTCTCTGGACTGTATGATTAATGGACCGGCGTTCTTTATTGTTGGACCTTTCCAGAGAGAGACGAATAATGGCGGCGGTAATGGTTTAACTGTAGATGGAGATGGCAAAATTCAATTGGAGGATCCGGATGAAGATGCGGACGGTAACTATACAGGAAAAACATTTCCAATTGGAGAAACCAGCTTGACTCTTTCGAGGGTTGGAATCTTTACAGTGGACAGCAACGGTTATCTCGTTGATGCGAATGGTAACTATGTGTATGGATATGATGCGAACCCTGACTACGATGAGGACCAGCCGGCTGACCCGAAGAATTCTCCAATTCTATATGACAAGCTTGTACCGATTCGTTTACCGGAACAGGAGGATGCCGGCGGCGGTGCTGGCGGCGGTGCTGCTGCTGATTACGAGCCGATAAAGATGACTACCTATACGGTCGGAAAAGATGGAACGATCGTAGGTGTGGACAGAGACAAAGTACCGCATGTGATTGGCCAGTTGGCAGTAGTCCTCGTGCAGAATCCGAACGGCCTCGAGCAGGATAACGGTTATCTGTTTGCAGCAGGTGAAAACGCCGGTGATATCTATCTCACCACTTCCAACGCTGCAACCGGTGAGATCAAGAGCAACTACCTCGAAATGTCCAACGTAGACCTGGCTTATGAGATTTCCTTAATGATCACCGGCCAGCGCGGCTACCAGGCGAACACGAAGATGATCACCGTCACCGACCAGATGCTCGAGGAGCTGGTCAACATGAAACGGTAATCTTTCATAATCAATAGCATGTGAGGAAAGACAAAATATGCGGAAAAAGGGAGCCGCGCATACCGCGCGGCCCCTTATCCCGCAGACAGCAGGAGGGTTTTCTGTGGTAATCTTAACAAAGCTAAATGGAGAGCCCATCGGGGTCAACTCCGGGCAGATTGAATACATCGAATCGATTCCCGAGTCGAAAATCATCATGATGAATGGGCGTTACCATATCGTCAAGGAGAGCCAGGAGGAGATCGTCGAGAAGGTTGTGCGATACAACCAGGAAATACGAAAGGGAACGAAGGTGGAGGCGTAACATGGATCCAACAACAATCATTGGTATTATCGCCGGTATGGCACTGGTCATAAACGGAATCCTGGGAAGCGGAGAAATCGGCAATTTCATTGATATGCCGAGTATTCTGATCGTGGTGGGCGGAGCGATAAGCGCAGTAGTCGCAAGCTTTCCGCTGTCGAAGCTGAAAAACATCGGCAAGCACATGATGAAGCTCGTGGCAGGCAATAAGTTTCAGCCGGAGCAGGTCATCGACACGATTGTGGAATTTGCCCAGATGGCGAGAAAGGATGGCCTCCTGGTGCTCGAGGAAAAGGCCAATGAGCTGACAGATCCCTTTTTTAAGAAAGGGATTCTGCTTGTCGTGGATGCCATGGAAGCGGAGAAGGTCCGCGAGGTGCTGGAAAACGAGGTCGGCGGCATGATCGAACGGCACGAGAGTGAAGTTGAGATTTATGACAAGGCGGCCGCTTACTCCCCGGCTTTTGGTATGATCGGAACTCTGATTGGTCTGATCAATATGTTAAAGAGCATGGACTTATCGGAGGGTTCCTCCTCGAGTCTCGGACAGAATATGTCCGTCGCTATGGTTACAACCTTCTACGGCTGTATGCTGGCGAACCTGATATTCATGCCAATCGCCAAAAAACTTAGAATCCGTAATGATGAAGAAGTGTTGTATAAACAGGTTATTATTGAGGGTGTTGTCGGTATTCAGGCCGGAGACAACCCGAAGGTATTGAAGGAAAAGCTGGTTTCCCTGCTTCACCAGTCCCGCCAGGAGAGCATCATGAACAGCGAAGGCGGCGAGGGAGGCGGCAAGAAAAAGGCTCCCAAGGAGAAAAAGAAGAAGTAAGGGGTGACCATACGTGAAAAAGAGAGAAAAAAAGGCGGAGGGCGGCGCCAGTTGGATGGACACATACGGTGACATGGTCACTCTGCTGCTCTGCTTTTTCGTCCTGCTCTACTCGATTTCCTCCACCGATCAGGTAAAATGGGAAAATCTGGTAAAGAGCTTAAACCCAAATGCAGCGAAGGAAATCTCACAGATTGTAAACGATGTGGACATTGAGGCCGGTGAACAGGATGTTCCGGGCGGCTCGAGGCTTGATAAAAGCTATGACCAGGAGCTCATTGATGAACAGTTTGACTCCCTCTACAAGGAGCTTTTGGCCCTTAAGGAAGCAGCCGGTGACGCAGCCAAGGACATCGACATAAGCAAGGGAGATGGATATGTGTTCATCACCTATCGCGACAGTGTATTTTTTAACGGCGACAGTTGGGTTCTTTTAGAAGACGGAAGAAATATGTTGGATCAGTTTACAGCAATCATTGATCCGCTTTCTGATTCCATCGAACAAATTCAGATTTTAGGACATACATCACAGGCGAACCCGGATACCCCTAATAATGTGACGACGGACCGATCGCTCTCGGCAATGCGCGGCGCGGTCGTAGCCGCCTATATTCATGAAAAGAACGTGATTGATCCGTCGAAGCTGGTAAGCTCTGCGTTCGGTCAGTTCAGACCGATCGCGCCGTTCGACACTCCGGAGAACCGTGCCAAAAACCGGCGTGTGGAAATGCTGATTACGAAGACCGGAAACGTTGAGAAAAGCCTGAACGAATATTACGAACAGGTATACGGACCGAAAACGACGCAATAAAGGAAAGTAGGAGTTACAACCATGGCAGACGTATTGTCACAAAGCCAAATCGACATGCTGCTGAAGTCCATGCAGGCAGGAGCCGAGGAGGAAAAACCGGAAGAAAAGCCGAAGGAAGAAAAACAGTATAAGAAATATGACTTCTACAGTCCGAAGAAGTTTACAAGGGACAGGCTGAAGATCTTAAAGACGATTCATGACAACTACTGCCGGATTATCACGTCCCAGTTAAACGGGATCCTTCGCATGAGCTGTGAGATTGAAGTCATGTCCGTGGAGGAGCAGCATTATTATGAATTCAGCAACCTGCTGAATGAAAACGATGTGATGGAGATCATTACCGTACGGCTGCCAGATGAGTCGAGAAATCCGCCGCTCCTTTTCCACATTGATCAGTCGCTGATGGTCAATATGATCGATCGGCTGCTTGGCGGAGAAGGCGATGATACGGAAGTTGACGCATCGTATACCTATACAGAGATTGAACTGGCGCTCTATCGGAAGCTGATCGAATATTTTTCCAGCGGTATCAGGGATTCCTGGAAAAATTATCTGCGAGTCGATGTGAAGGATATGCGGCTGGAGGAGTCTCCGAGCATGTTCCAGGAGATCGGGCCGGATGAGGCAGTCGTGATCATTATGTTAAACATGACGATGTCCTATACGAGCGGTTATGTCAGCATCTGTATGCCGGGCAGTCTGGTGACCAATATCTTCACTCTGATCGAGAAGCATCGCCATGTGGAGGATGTATATGATAACGGAGTCGAAAACGGCAGAGAGATTATCATGGAGAAGCTCAGGGCTTCGGCTCTCAACATGAAGGTGCGTCTTGGAACGGCGCAGATGAGCTTTAAGGATATATACCGGCTTAAGGTCAACGATGTGATCGATCTCAGAAAGAGCAGCGATTCGGATGTGACAGTCTATGTGGATGAGGAGCCGTGGTTTAAGGGCCGTATGGGCGTTCATAAGAGTAACGTGGCAGTCCGTCTTGAAGAACGGCTCGAAGATGAAGAAACACAGGAAAATAAGGAAACAGAACAGACAGAGCAATTTGAGGAGCAAGTACCGGCGCAGTAAGAGCCGATACCATAAATAACTTAAAGGGGAGATAAGGACATGGCGAAGATAATGATTGTTGATGATGCAGCGTTTATGCGGATGATGGTAAAAAATGCGTTAAAACAGGGCGGTTATACGGATGTATATGAGGCTGTAGATGGTCAGGCTGCCGTACAGATGTATAGCGAATTGAAACCGGATCTGGTTTTGATGGATATTACGATGCCTAACATGGATGGCTTGGAAGCACTGAAGACGATCCGTGCTGCAGACAGCAATGCACAGGTGGTTATGTGCTCTGCAATGGGTCAGGAGAGCATGGTCATTGAGGCAATCAAGTCCGGGGCAAAGGATTTTATCGTAAAGCCCTTTAAGCCGGAGCGTATCTTAAAGACAGTAACCGGACTTCTGGAGAAGTAGGAGGTAAGAGCATGGCTTTTTTGAGTTCGCTTGATATAAGCGCTTCCGGTATGACCGCACAGAGGCTCCGCCTTGATGTGGCGGCGCAGAACGCCTCGAATATCGAGACGACGCGTACGGAGTCGGGAGAGCCGTACCGCAGGAAAATGGTGCGTTTTCAGGCGGAGGAGGAATCCTTCCGCTCGGTGCTTAGACGCGCGCAAAACCGCGGACGCTCGGGAGAGAGGAACGCCGGCGTGATCGTGACGGAGATCGTCGAGGATCCGACGGAGCTTAAGATGGTCTATAATCCGGAGCATCCGGACGCCGACGAAGCCGGCTATGTGGCGATGCCCAATGTGGATCTGATTAAGGAGACGACGGACGCGATGGCGGCCACCCGCTCCTACGAGGCGAATATTACGGCTTTTAACGCGATCAAGCTGATGGCGCAGAAGGCCCTCGAGATCGGCAAATAAACGCATAAAGCGGTCTGGTGCTGCGTGAAAGTGAGTTAGATATTATGGACACAATTAGATTAAGTGAAATGGAGATTGACGCCATTGGCGAAATCTTGAATATCAGCCTTGGCGCGTCTGCCACTGCGGTATCAACGCTTCTCAATGCACGCGTTGATATTACGACCCCGGTCGTTACGGTGAGGGCGCGCGATGAGTTTGAATTCGCCAGCATAGAACCTGCCGTAGGAGTCGAAATCGGCTATGTGGAGGGTCTTGACGGAAACAACATCATGCTTTTAAAACGGCGTGATGTTAAGGTGATCGTGGAGATGCTCATGGGGATGGAGATCCCGGATGACGAGTTCGAGCTGGATGAAATGAATATCAGCGCCGTCTGTGAGGTTATGAATCAGATGATGGGCGCTTCGGCTACGGCCTTGAGCGAGCTGCTTTCCAAGACTGTAAATATCTCCACTCCGGTTTCCTTTGAGGTAAAGAGCCCGGAGATGTTTAAGGATAAATATTTTACGGCGGAAAACAGGGAAATGGTCGTAATCCGCTTTAATTTGAGTATCGCGGATAAGATGGAGAGTGAATTCTTGAACCTGATGCCGATCAGCCTTGCAAAAGAGCTGGTAAGCGGCTTCTTCCCGGAGGGAGCTGCGGAATCAGCGGCTGCTGCAGCTGCGGCTGCCCCGGCCTCGGAGACCTTTGCGGCTGCGCCTGCCTCAGGAGGCGCCTCAGGCGGAACGCTGTCCCAGGAGGAGATTGAGCAGATGCTGGCCGGAATGCCGGCTGCCGCGCCTGCGGAAGCTGCGCCTGCTGCACCTGTACGTGCTGCCACTGCGCAGGCACCTGCTGCTCCTGCCGCGCCTGCACCGAAGACGGCGCCTGTATCTGCGGCGGCGCCTGTGTCTGCCACGATGCCCGCCCAGACTGCGCCTGCGGCTCCTGTACAGGCAGCTCCTGCTCAGGCCCCGGTCTATGCGGCACCTGCGGTGGACCCGACATTCATGAACAGCATGATGCAGATGATGGATATGATGCGTCAGTCTCTGGAACAGCAGCAACAGCAGATGCGCGAGCTGGCGCCGAGAAAGTTCAAGGTCATGTCGGCTCCTGCACCGAATTTAAGCTCCAATCCGGACGAAGATCTTGCAGGGGATAATCTGGATCTGATGATGGATGTACCGATGGAGATCACCGTCGAAATCGGACGTACGAAAAAACTCGTAAAGGATATCCTGGAGCTGAACAAGGGCTCTCTGGTTGTGCTTGACAAATTGGCGGGAGAGCAGGTGGATCTGTTCGTCAACGGTCAGATCATCGCCAGGGGCGATGTGGTCGTTGTGGATGATAATTTCGGAATCCGCATCACAGAGATTGTCTAAGCGGATGCGGGAGGTGCTATGCTGGAAGGAATTGCGGCAGCGATTTCCATGCTGTCTGTTGTAATACTGATTCTTCTTCTCACCTGGGTCTGTACCCGGGCGGTTGGAGGGGGCTTTCTTTTCCGGCAGGGAGGAGGCCCCGGGCGGCAGCTCAGGGTGCTCGACCGGGTCATGCTGGGGCACGATGCATCGCTTACCCTTGTGAAAGCCTGTGGAAGCGTGTATCTTTTGGGAGTCACGCAGTCCCGGGTCAAAGTGCTCGCAAAGCTTGACGAGGAGGCTCTCTCTTTGGATTCACCGGCGGGCCCCGGGGGAGAGGAGAAGGGATCTGGCTTTCAGGAAATTATGAAGCGGTTCACGGCCGGGAGGAGTGGAGCGGATGGACTATAATAATTTAATCAGCATAAATGGCGATCAGGTACCTACGCTGGAAATCCTGCTTCTTTTGACCATTCTGATGCTTCTGCCGTCCATTCTTATCATGATGACCTCCTTTGTGCGGATCATCATTATTCTTTCCTTTACAAGGAATGCGATGGGCGTACAGCAGACGCCGCCAAATAATGTTTTGGTGGGAATTGCTTTGTTTTTGACATTGTTTATCATGACTCCGGTTTTGAATGAGGTCAACACGAAGGCGTATACTCCATACCGGGAGGGGGAGCTCAATGCCACAGAGGCACTCTCGGCTGCCCAGGTTCCGATCAAGGAGTTTATGCTTCGGCAGACAGAGGTCACGACAATGAATCTGTTTATGGATCTCTCGGGACGGGAGGCAGTGGAGGAACCGTCGGATCTTCCTCTGACGGTAGTGATCCCCGCGTTTATGACCAGCGAGTTAAAGCGCGGGTTTATGGCGGGGCTGATTTTGTATATCCCCTTCCTGCTGATTGACGTGATTGTGTCCAGTACCTTGATGTCTATGGGTATGGTCATGCTGCCTCCGGCTACCATAGCACTGCCGTTTAAGCTGCTCTTGTTTGTTACCATTGACGGCTGGGAGCTTCTTTTTTCTACGATCGTCAGAAGCTTCGTATAAAGGCCCGTAAATAAGGAGGAGAATACTGTGTCAGTCAGTGAAATCACGGATTTGATGTATCAGATGTTTGTGATGTCCGTCCGGCTTGCGGGGCCGATTTTGCTTATCAGTATGTTTGTGGGAATCCTGATCTCCGTTCTTCAGGCGGCTACGCAGATTCACGAGCAGACGCTGACCTTTGTGCCGAAGCTGGTGGTGATCGGGATCATCCTGGTTATAAGCGGCGGCGGGATGCTGCGGGCTCTGCAGGATTTTGCCAGACAGGCGATTCTCATGATTGCCGGATAGGAGGCAGCGAATGCTTCTCTTTTGTCTGGTATTCATACGGATGTCGGGATTCGTGTTTTTAAATCCGATTCTTGGCAGGAGAAATATCCCGTCTGTCATCCGCAGCGGACTTACACTTGCGCTTACGTTCATCACCTTTGGAACGTTTTCTGCGGCAGGGATTTCGGAGGCGTCCTCTCTGGTGGATTCACCGCTCTTTTTTGGAATTTTGGCTCTTAAGGAATTTGCCATCGGATATCTTCTGGGCTTTGTGATGGAGATCTATGATATGGTTCCGGTATTTGCCGGAACGGTGATCGATTTTATGATGGGAACCTCGATGGCGCAGGTATTTGACCCGCAGCGAGGCGCGCAGATGTCTTTGACGGGAAACATGCTTCAGACGTTTTATCTGCTTTTGTTTTTTGCGTCCGATGCACACCTGGCGTTAATGAAGATCCTGCTCACGTCAGGGGAGCTTCTTCCGTACGGAAGCATTGCATTTTCCGCACAGGCGGTCTCCCTGCTGCTTGATCTGTTTACTGCCTGTGTGGTTCTGGCAGTCCGGCTTGCGTTTCCGTTAATTGCCTTTGAGATGATCGTGCAGCTTACCATCGGTGTAATGATGAAGGTGAACCCACAGGTAAATTTATTTGTCCTGGGCATTCAATTAAGAATTGTGATAGGAATGGCCATGATGGTTTTCCTAGTGACTCCGTTCAGGGATTTCCTTTTGTCGATCATAACGGAGATGACGGACGCACTGTCCGATGTGCTGCGGATCGCGGCTGTATAAAGGAAGTGAGAGAACATGGCGGAGGATCAGGGCTCAAAAACCGAGAAAGCCACTCCTAAAAAGCGAAGGGATCAAAGAAAAGAAGGTAATGTATTCCAGAGCAAGGACGTGGCCACCGTTATTACGCTGTTCGGCTCCTTCTATGTCCTAAAGCTTCTGTTCCCCGGCATTTACCGGACGGTTCGGGATTTTATGATCCGCTTTATCGGCTTTGCCGGGACCGTGACGGATAAGGGCGAGGGAACGGTGGGAAACCTTTCCATGATGTTTCTCACGACGGCGGCAAAGATCGTTCTGCCGCTTATGCTGGTTTGTATGCTGCTCGGCATTCTGGGCTCGGGGATCCAGACGCGTTTTCTGTTTTCAGCCAAGAGCTTCCGCCCGAAATTCAGTCGTTTGAATCCGATGGAAGGGATCAAAAAGCTGTTTTCCCTGCAAAACATTGTCGAGCTTTTAAAAAGTATTTTGAAGGCCATTATCCTGATTTCCATGGTTTGGTCGATGATGAAGAAGGATATGGTACTGGCCGTCAGGACCATGGATATGGATCTTTTGCGGTCAGGGGCTTACATGCTGGAGCTTACGATGGAGCTTGTCATCCGCATCAGCATGGCGTTTCTGGTGATCGCCGGCTTAGATTTCCTGTATCAGTGGTGGAATTATGAGCGAAAGCTCATGATGAGCAAGCAGGAGGTCAAGGAGGAATATAAACAGACAGAGGGAAATCCGCAGATCAAGGGCAAGATCCGCAGCATTCAGCAGCAGCGGGCCAGGCAGAGGATGATGCAGGCAGTTCCCGGGGCGGACGTAGTCGTCCGAAACCCGACTCACTTTGCCGTGGCGCTCAAATATGACGCGGAAAAGTACGGTGCACCGGTGGTTTTGGCCAAGGGCCAGGATGAACTGGCGCTCCGAATCGTGAAGGTGGCCGAGGAAAACAATGTGGCTGTGGTAGAGAATCCGCCTTTAGCGCGCGGGATCTATGCCTCCACGGAGCTCGGACAGGAGATCTCCCAGGAATTTTACGGTGCAGTCGCCGAGGTTTTGGTATACGTCTACAAGCTTAACAAAAAGATGGAGTAAGAAGTAAAACATGAAGAATTTTCTGAACAACGTCGTGACGATCTTTGTGGTCGCCGTCGTTCTCCTTTTGATCATTCCCATGAGTCCATTTATGCTGGACGTCATGATTATCATAAATATTTCGATTTCCATGATTATTCTGTTAATCAGCATGAATATCCGGGAGCCGCTGGAGTTTTCGATTTTCCCCTCCCTTTTGCTGATCACTACGCTGTTCCGTCTTGGGATCAACGTTTCCTCGACGAGAAACATCTTGGCAAATTCCGGTGTTGCGGGCCAGGTAATCGAGTCCTTTGGTTCCTTTGTCCTGCAGGGGAACGTTGTCGTCGGTTTTGTTATCTTCTTCATTATCGTGCTGGTGCAGTTTATTGTAATCAGTAAAGGCGCGGAGCGCGTGGCTGAGGTAGCCGCAAGGTTTACATTGGATGCAATGCCCGGTAAGCAGATGGCGATTGACGCGGATTTAAGTGCCGGCATCATCAGCGAGGCGGAGGCGAGGCAGCGCCGCGATAAGATTCAAAGAGAGTCCGATTTCTACGGCGCCATGGATGGTGCCACGAAGATCGTAAAGGGCGATGCCGTGATGTCGCTCGTGATCACGTTCGTCAATCTGGTCGGCGGTTCGGCGATCGGCATGCTGCAGGGCGGTATGGCCTTCTCCGAGGTCCTGTCCGTCTACTCGATCGCTACGGTCGGCGACGGCCTGGTGTCACAGATCCCGGCGCTTCTCATCTCAACGGCGACGGGTATGATCGTGACCCGGTCGGTGTCAGAGGGAAGCTTAAACGAGGATGTCTCAAAGCAGTTTCTGGCGCAGCCGAGGGCTGTCATGTTTACGGGCGGCGTCCTGGCTATCCTGATCCTGATCCCGGGGATGCCCAAGTTCCAACTGGGTGTTTTGGCGGGCGGACTGATTATCATGGGCTTTAGGCTCGAGCAGAGCATGAAGAATGCAGTGCTGGCGGCGGAGGCGGAGGCTTTGCGGGCGCAGGTCCCGGCCGAGCAGGAAAGCGAGCCGACCGAGGAAGAATATTTCCGGGATATCAACAAGGTCTATTCTCTGATCGGTGTCGAGCCGATCGAGATGGAATTTGGATACAGCCTAATTCCGCTTGTGGATGAGGGAAGCGGCGGAAAAATGATCAACCGCATTGTCATTTTCAGACGGCAGTATGCGCAGGAGATGGGATTTGTCATTCCTTCCGTGAGACTCAGAGACAGTTCGAGCCTCAGTACGAACCAGTATGTGATCCGAATCAAGGGCGAGGAGGTGGAGCGGGGAGAAATCCTCGTGGACCATTATCTGGCGCTTGAGCCGGAGGATCCGGCGGGAGAGGTGGACGGCATCGAGACGATCGAGCCGGCATACGGAATTCCGAGTAAATGGATCCTGCCGGAAAATAAGGAGATGGCAGAGATTTACGGGTATACGGTCATTGATCCGCTGTCTGTCATGGTGACGCACCTTTCCGAGACGGTAAAGCGGCATGCCTATGAGCTTTTAAACCGGGAGGAGGTTGTGAAGCTTGTGGGAGGCTTAAAGCAGCGGGCCGACAATCTGGTCGATGAGCTGGTTCCCAGCGTGATCACATATGGCGCGCTGCAAAAGATTTTGGTAAGCTTGTTAAAGGAGGGAATTCCGATCAAGGATATGGAGACGATCATGGAGACGATCTCCGACTCGGCGGCCGCGGGCCAGGATCTCACGGCGATCATCGAGAATATCCGCACGGCCCTGAAGCGTACAATCACGAGCAAGTTCTGCCAGGGCGGACAGATGCGAGTGCTGACCCTGGATTCGGAGCTTGAAAAGCTGATGGTTTCGAAGCTTACAAAGGGCGACCAGGGATATTATATGGCGCTGCCGCCCGACGTTTTACAGCGGGTGGTCAGCCAGATTGGAAGTGCTGCCAAGAAGTTCCATGACCTTTCACAGGATCCGATCATTTTGACCAGCCAGGTGATCCGTGTTTATGTATACCGGATGCTCGAGCAGTTTTATCCGACGGTTTATGTGCTCTCTTTTCATGAAATTTCGAATAATGTACAGATTCAGGCCATAGGGAATATTACGGTATAAGAGAAGGAATGTAACAGGAAAGGCTGCCAAACTGTTATGAAGGAGGTGCAGGAGAGATGCAGGACATATCAAACGAGGAGCTTCTTAAGAAGTATCAGGAGACTCATGACAGTGATATGCGAAAGGAACTGACTCTCCGCTATCTGTATATTATAAAGAGTATTGCCCTGCAGATGAGAAACGTGTACCTTGGCTTTTCGCAGGTGGAGGACATTGTAAATGAGGGCGTACTTGTCCTTATGAAGGCTCTGGATACGTATGACGCAGGCCGGAACGCCAAATTTGAAACGTATGTATCCAGGCGGATTCGTGGAAGGATCATTGACATTGCAAGAAAGCAGGACTGGGCTCCGCGTACGATGCGCAAGAGCTGTAAGGAGATCCAGGAGAAAATGGCGGAGATCTATGCCGCCACCGGCCAGATGCCGACGAATGAGGAGATGGGAAGGGCTCTTAACATGCCGATGGATAAGGTTAAGAGCGTGATGGGAAAGATGAATCTGTTTTCCGTGCTCTCATTGGATATGGTAATGGAGGAGACGCGTGAAAAGCAGCAGATGGCAGGCCTGATCCCGCAGGACAGCAGCGGGCAGCCCGAGGAGCAATATCTGGAAAACGAATTTAGGGAAACTTTGAGAGAGGGAATCAAGACGCTCAATGAAAAGGAAATGACGGTTATCTCTCTGTACTATGTACAGGAGCTTAATATGAAGGAGATAGCAGAGGTTATGCAGGTCAGTAAGCCCCGCATCTCCCAGATACATGCCAACGCAATCCGAAAGCTGAAGGAATATTTAGAGCAATAAGGAGAAGGAAAGGAGTGATACCATGTTTCAGGGCTATTATAATCTGACGTCCGCCGTGCTGACGCATCAGAGAAGACTGAATGTAATCAGCAATAACATGGTGAATGTATCGACTCCGGGCTACCGGGCCGATACATATACGGAGACCACGTTTGACGATGAACTGGTTTACCGCATCGGCAATACAGACAAGGACAATCCCACACCGATCGGCCAGATGAGTGCGATCGTGGCAGGGGGCGGAAAGATCACGAATTATAAGCCGGGTACGATCACCGAGACGGGAGGAAAGTTTGATTTTGCTCTCACCGGCACCGGCTTTTTCGCAGTCGATCAGGGAGGCGAGACCGTATATACCAGAAACGGTTCGTTTGTCCTGGACGAGGAGGGATATTTGTATCTGGACGGGGTCGGACGTGTCTTGGGGACGCAGGGACCGATCTATCTGGGAACGGATCATATCACGGCGGATTCCCACGGCAATATCTATAAGGAGTCCCTGGAAGGTGCCGAGTCGGCAGAAGGGATGGCGGCGCCCGGCGAGCTTTTGGGTACGTTGCGCGTTGTGGACTTTGGAAATTATGAGACGGATCTCGAGAAGGTCACGAGCGGTGTGATGCGGGTCCGGGGGGCAGGCGGCCAGGATGTGGAGAACCCGGAGATCATGTATCAGATTTTAGAGGACTCTAACGTGGATCCGATTCAGGAGATGACCGACATGATGAGCACACAGCGCGCTTTGCAGAGTGCGGCTCAGATTCTTAAGATGTATGACCAGCTTTCAGCGAAGATCGTACAGATCGGACCGACATAATAAAAGGAGGAGCTTGCAATGGATGCATCGTTTTATTCGGCAGCCAGGGGTGCGATGACCGAACAGGAGAAGATGAATGTCATCTCCAATAATATGGCAAACTTTAACACGGTCGGCTACCGCTCGAAATCGACGGTCTTTTCGGATCTGCTCTATTACAATATGCACAGCTATGACCGCAATTCCACGGGTACCGGCGTGAAGGTACAGCATACCAATACGAATTTTAATCCGGGCGGCCTTCTGATGACAGACCCGGAATCCTACGATTATGCGATTGACGGCGAGGGTTTCTTCATGGTGCGCGACGAGCAGACGGGGGCGCTTTCGTACACGAGATCCGGAAAATTTTCCCTCTCCCGCCATGAGGAGGAGGGAGGCACGGTGTTTTATCTGTTCACCGACGGCAGGAAGCAGGTGCTTGACCGTGACGGGGAGCCGATCCGTCTCGTGGAGAAGTGGCAGGCCAAGGATTATGTGCCGGACGAGGACGCGGAGGAGACAAACGACTATGCTGCCGATGAGGTAGACGAGAACGGGATTCCGAGAAACCTTGTGCTTTCAGCTAAGCCGGCTGTTTATACCTTCGAAAATATGGATAATATGCAGGCAATGGGGAAAAACGAGTTCGTCCCGGTGGAGAAGAACGGGCCGCCGATTTTGAGGGCGAATGCACGGGTCGTAAGAGGTTATCTGGAGCTCTCAAATACCGACGCAGGCCAGGACTTTACAGATATGATTATCGCCTCCAGGGCCTATTCCTACGCCCTGAAGATGGTGACAACCTCAGACGAGGTGGAGCAGACAATCAACGGTCTGCGTTCATAAAGGATTTAGCAGGGAATTCATTATGCGGAGGGAAGGAGCAGGAGAGACAACATGAAGATTACGCGTTATGAAGACATGGATGACATGGCAAAGGACATGATGCGGGAAATCGGCAGTATCGGGACGGGAAATGCAGCTACGGCCTTGTCAAGTCTTTTGGGAACAGAAGTAAAAATGACGGTTCCCAATGTGGAGATTTTAGGGTATAATGAAGCTGTAGACTATCTCGGGCATGCGGAGGATATGGTATCAGGTGTCCTTGTTGAAATGGCGGGGGATTTAAGCGGCATGATGTTATTTGTCATGAAGCTGGACTTTGTCAATGAGGTATTGGGCCGGGTCGGCATGGAACCGATCAAAAATATCATGTGGGTGCAGGAGATGGAGTCCTCGGCGGTGACCGAGGTCGGAAACATTATCATTTCCAACTATATTCTTTCACTGTCAAAACTGGCGGATATGAAGATTTCGCTTTCGGTGCCGAGCTTTACAGTTAATATGCTCGGCGGGATTTTAACGGTCCCGATGGCGGAGTTCGGCTACGAATCCGACAAGCTGATGATGATTACGGGTAAATGTATTATCGGAGGGAAGCGTGTGGAAAGCAACCTTTTGATGCTGCCGGACATTTCTTCCCTAAATTATCTGATGGACAGGCTGGTGACTTCAAATGGCTAAAGAAACAAAGGTTGGGATTGCAGATATGCAGATCATCAGACGTGAGGGAACATTGATCACTTACGCATTGGGGTCTTGTATTGGCATCAGCCTTTATGATCCGCAGATCAAGCTGGCGGCGTTAATTCATATCATGCTGCCGGAGGCCGCGGGACAGGCGGGAAACGTCTTTAAATTTGCGGACACAGGGATTCAGGAAACACTGCGCAAGATGGCAGTGTTCGGCGGCGTAAAGAGCCGCTACATATGCAAAATCGCCGGTGGGGCGAAAATGTTCGAAAATTTAAGCAGAAGCAGCCTCGGAAACATCGGTGAGCGTAACGTGCACAGTGTAGAGGCGGCCATGCAGGCGGAGAAAATCCGTATCGTACGTAAGGATGTGGGCGCAAATTATGCGAGAACCATGCTGCTGGACGCGGCAGACGGCAAAGTGCGGATCCGCACGGCCGGTCGTCCGGAGATCATTTTATAGAGGGCATATACGTCGGCGCGCTGTTCAAATGACAGGGTTCTAAAATATAGGAAAGGGACGGAAGAATTATGGCAAAGACAGAAATACTTCTGGAGTCTGGAACAAATGAAATTGAGATCATGGAGTTTACAATCTATGATGAGCTCTACGGCATTAATGTGGCGAAGGTGAAGGAAATCATGATGGTAGATAAGGTAAAGCCGATGCCGCATGCCCATCCGGCTGTGGAGGGGATTTTTAAACCGCGTGACATTATGCTGACCGTGGTGGATCTGCCGAAATATCTGACGGACCGGGAAACGGAGCGCCATCCCAGGGATTTGTTTATTGTTACGAATTTTAATATGATGAATATCGCCTTCCGCGTGCATTCTGTGGTGGGAATTCAGCGCATCTCCTGGAGAGATATTCAGAAGCCGGATAAAACGTTAAGCCACGGACAGGAGGGGCTTGCAACCGGTATTGCCCAGTGCTCAGGACAGCTCGTAACGATTTTGGATTTTGAAAAAATTGTGGCTGAGATTGCGCCAGAGACCGGAATCCAGTTAAGCGAGATTGAGGCTTTAGGGCACCGCGAGAGAAACAACAGCCGCATTGTCTGCGTTGAGGATTCAGTACTCTTATCAAAAATGGTGGAGATGGCTCTCAGACAGGCGGGGTATGAAAATCTGGTGCAGTTTGACAACGGTCAGGAGGCATGGAATTATTTATCGTCCATAAAGGATGATGAAGATCTGATGGAGAAGGTGAATTTGATCATCACTGACATCGAGATGCCGGAGATGGATGGACATCGGCTGACGAAGCTTGTGAAGTCTGATCCGAAACTGAAAAAAATCCCGCTTATTATCTTCTCCTCGCTGATCAGCCCGGAAATGGAGATCAAGGGAAAGGAAATCGGTGCAGATGGACAGCTCTCCAAACCGGAGATCGGCCATCTTGTAACCATTATGGATGAACTTTTGGCAAGGGGTAAAAAATAAAAATGGACAGATGTGTAGTGAGACAGGCGATTAAAGACCCAAAGTCGGAAAAAATCGCCGGATATGAATTGTTGTTTCAGAGCGGCAGAGACAGCCTGTATAATAACGATACATCGGCAGCGGATACGATCCTGAATTTCCTGCTGGCAAACAGCTCGAAGATCATCAATGACAGGCCGATGTTTGTGACCTTTACGCCGGCGCTTCTGCTTCGGAATACGCCCCGGATGTTTGGCGCAGAGAGAGTGGTAATCCAGATTGAGGATAATGTGATTATCCATCCGCTTGCGATGCCGGTTATCAAACGCTATTATGAGGGCGGTTATCAGTTTGCAATCAATGATTTCCAGTTTTCGCCGAAGTATTTCAGTGTGCTGGACTATATGGCGTATGTGCGGATCAACATGGAGGGATATGACGTTGACCTTCAGAAACGCAAGATGATCCAGAACATTGTCCAGATGACACAGAGCTTTGGGAGAAAGTGCATTGCAACCAACGTGTCAACGAAGGCACTTTATGATGCGGCGGTGGAGTTAGGGATTGATTTGGTAGAGGGCGGCTATGTGGCGAACACCCTCGTGACAAAGGTAGACAAAGTCGAATACATGCAGGGGAATTTTTTCCAGCTCATGGTTGCAGTGTCCAGAGATGAACCGGACTTTGCAGAGGTGGAGGAGATTGTAAACCGGGATGCCGGTCTCTCCTATGCTCTTTTAAAGATTGTCAACTCTGCATATTTTGCACTCAGAAGAAGAACGGCTTCTATCCGGCAGGCGCTTGTTACGCTTGGCATCGGACAGCTCAGGCATTGGGTGTATATGCTGAGTCTGGATCAGCAAAAGGAAGCCGGTGCAGAGGAAATGCTGAAGCTTTCGTTTTTGCGGGCAAAACTTTCCTCGGAGCTTGCAGGGCGGATTCCGCACGGCACGCTTGCCTCGTCAGATGCCTATATGATGGGAATGTTCTCGACGCTTGGCTACATGGTCAATGCGCCGCTTGAGGATCTTCTGGCAGAGATTCCGGTGGCAGATGAAATTAAGGTTGCACTTATTGAAGGAAAGGGACTCGCAGGAAACCTTTATAAGCTTGTGATTGCCTATGAGAATGCGGACTGGAAGACGAGCAAGGAGCTTGCCGAGGAGCTGGGCCTTAAGAGCGATCAGCTTGCACAGGTCTATGTGGACTGCGTAGAGGAGGTCAACGACGTCTGGAAAAACCTGACAACGGATATGGTCCGGCCGGGCGACGCTGAGGCGGCACTTTCTGAAGCGGCGTCTGCGCAGGAAGCGAACGGGGTCTGACGAACGGGGATTTAGACGCTGAACAGGAGAGCGGAGGTAAACATGGCGCATACAATCGTTTTGACAAACCAGAAGGGCGGTGTGGGAAAGACGACCACATCCGTCGCCCTGGCGGCCGGTCTGGGCAGGAAGGGAAAAAAGGTCCTGGCTGTGGATCTTGATCCTCAGGGAAATCTGGGCTTCAGCCTTGGCATGGACATCGAGGAGGGGCCTACGATCTATGAGGCTCTCATGGGGGATGCGTCTGTCTATGATGCGATTCACCGGGTAGGCGCTGTCGATGTGATACATTCCAATATTCTTTTGAGCAGTGCGGATTTGATGTTCAGAGGGGAAAACAGAGAACTGCTTTTAAAGAATCTGCTGGCTCCGGTGGAACCGCTCTACGATTTCATCATTATTGATACACCGCCCGCGATCAATATTCTGACACTCAACGGCTACAGTGCGTCGCAGCATCTGATCATCCCCATGGCGGCAGAGATTTTGAGCCTTGTGGGCCTGGTACAGTTAAAGGACACGTATGAGACGATTAGGCGCTCGGCGAACCCAGGACTTTCGATCATGGGGATTCTTCTGACAAAGTATGAGACGAGGCGCAGGCTTTCAAGAGATGTCCGGGAGATGGCAGAGAATGTCGCCGGACAGCTTGGCACGAAGGTATTTGACACGATGATCCGGAGCGGTGTGGCAGTGGCGGAGGCCCCGGCTCATGGCGAAAGTATTTTTGATTATGCAGCCTCCTCAAAGCCGGCGCAGGATTATGCGGCGCTGGTCGATGAGGTACTGCGATTAACGGAGGGGGAATAGGTTCATGCCGAAGAAGACGAATAAGACGGATCATGTGCTGGGGCTTTTATCCGGTAAAGCCGGCGCAGAGGAGGACGGGATCAGAAAAAGCGCGCCTGGTACGGCGCAGACCGACAAGGAAGATCAGAAAAATAACGGACATGTGCAGATTGTCTCCCCCAAAGCCGAGGAGGACGAGATCGCGGATGCGGTGAAGGAGCTTTTGGAGGAGGAACTTTTGGAGGAGGAGAGCGTGCAGGCAGCAGAGGCAGAAGAACCTGTTGTACAGGAGATCACGCCGGAGCCTGAGAAAACGGCGGCGGCCTTGCCGGAGGAAGTGTTTCCGGAGCTGGAGGAGATCCCGGAGTCTGTGATGCAGGAGATAGACGAGGTGACGGCGGCGGAGAATGAGGAGGCGAATCTTCTCAAGGAGGCAGAGGAGGAAGCCGGCGAGGAGTTCCAGTTTATCAATGTCATGGAGAGGCTCGTGCGGGATAAGGTGCCGATGTACATGGATATGTTTGGAACGTGTAAGTGTTCGCGCTGTGTGGCCGATACGATTGCTGTTACCTTAACGCATCTGGCGCCAAAGTATGTGGTGGTGAGCAGGAATGCGGTTGCACCGCTTATGAATTATTATTCTCAGCATTATGCCGGCCAGGTTACGGTAGAGATCACAAAGGCGTGTACGCTTGTGTCGGAGAGGCCGCATCACGGGAGATAAAGAAGTTGGAGAGGGACGCTTCCTGGAAAAAGGGGGCGTTCTTTTTTGAGTGAGGGGGTCCTCGGAGGCCGGGCTGATGTCCGGGAGGTTGTGAGAAAGGGAGTGTGTATGCCGTATATGAGGTTGGTCGTTGGCGGCGCTTATCAGGGGAAGCTGGCGTTTGCGCGGGGGCTGGTGGGGGATTCGGATAGATGTTTGGACGTTGCGGATGGGGAGAGGGATTCTTTTGAGGCGGCGTTTTGTAGGGGGATTGTGTGTAATCTGCATGCTTATATAAGGAGATTCTGTGAGGGAGAGGCGGATAAGGCGCGGGAGGAGGTGCGGGAGTTTGTTCGGTGTATTCTGCAGCGTAATCCTGGGGCGGTTGTTGTCTGTGATTTGCTAGGATGTGGGATCGTTCCGATGAGGGCGGAGGACAGGCTGTGGCGGGAGTTGACCGGGGAGGCGTGTCAGGTTTTGGCGGGGGCTTCGGAGGAGGTCTACCGGGTGATCTGTGGAATCCCGCAGAGGTTGAAGGGAAAAGAGTTATGAGGGGCGTGCATGGAGGGGATGTTTACTCGAATCCGGAGGTTTCTCTGGATTATTCGATTAATTTGAATCCATTTGGGATGCCGGATTTTGTGAGGGAGGCAGCCAGGGAGAGTCTTGTGGACTGTGAACGGTATCCGGACAGCAGCTGTCGGACGCTTGCCGGTGCGGCTGCCTCTTTTTATGATGTGGAGAGAGAACGGCTGATTTTTGGGAACGGTGCGGCTGAGCTGATTTTTCGCATCGTGCAGGCCAGGAAGCCGAGACGGGCCGTGCTTTTAGCACCGACCTTTGGAGAATATGAGGCGGCGCTGGAGAGTGTGGGGGCTAAGACGGTTCTTTTCTATTTGAAAGAGGAGGACGGCTTTGAACTGCGGGTAGATGCGTATCTGGAATTTTTGGACCGGGTACGGCCGGAGCTTGTTTTCCTCTGTAATCCGGCGAATCCCACAGGGACGGTATGTGAAAGCGGCGGGCTTGGACGGATTCTGGATTTTTGCAGGGTATGTGGGATTCTTGCGGTGGTGGATGAGTGTTTTCTGGATTTTGTGGAGGACTCGGAAGGGCTGTCGGCGGTGCCGCGTGTCCGGCGGGGAGAGGAGCAGATCTTCGTACTCAAGGCGCTTACGAAATCGTTCGCGATGGCGGGGCTTCGGTTTGGTCTGGGCTTTTCGGCCGACGGGGAGCTCCTGGAGCGGATGCGGCGTGCCGGCCAGCCGTGGAGCGTATCAATTCCGGCTGAAGCGGCGGCAGGAGCCGTGTTTGCCGACCGGACAAGGAGCTTACGGTATCTTTTAAAAACGAGGGAGTTTCTGAAAGAAGAAAGAAAATGCCTGGGCGGGGGAATTGCCGCGGCGGGAGGACGGATCTATGGTTCCGGGGCAAATTTTTTGTTTTTTCGGGATGCTTTGGGGCGGCGGCCGCTGGCTCTGTATGAACATTTTCTGACGCGGGGAATCCTGATCCGCTCGTGTGCGGATTATCATGGACTGAATGGCCTCTATTACCGGGTCTGTGTGCGGCGGCATGAGGAAAATATACGGTTCTTGGAGGTTTTGAGGGATTATTTATAAGAACAGTTAATAATTGGAAACCGAAAAAATAATAAGAATCTCCTGTTGCGCAATGGCGCTAAAACTGCTATACTCTTTTAAATACCCTTTGAACTGTTATTGTTCCTGTTCACTCCGTTCACAGCAGCATGCAAAAATCCATGCCAAATCGCCTGCGGCGATGGCTGTTTGCCGGCTGTTTTATGCATTTTTACGGTCAGCGCAGGGGATGACCCCGCTTCGCCGGGGTGCCAGGTGCCGGCGGCATTTGTCCGGCAACGACCGAAACGGAGTGCAGAAGATCCTGCACAGACCTATGTGAACAGTAACCTGTTATTTCAATAAACATAAAAAATATACAAGAAAGAGAGGGAACCTTGGAATGGGTAAGATTATCGGTGAAGGTATTACGTTTGATGATGTGCTGCTGGTGCCTGCGTATTCGGAGGTGATTCCAAACCAGGTTGATGTCTCCACAAATCTGACCAAAAGTATCCGACTGAATATCCCGTTCATGAGCGCGGGGATGGACACGGTCACAGAACACCGCATGGCGATTGCAATGGCCAGGCAGGGCGGGATCGGCGTCATTCACAAAAATATGTCGATCGAGATGCAGGCCGAGGAAGTCGATAAGGTGAAACGCTCGGAAAACGGAGTGATTACGGACCCATTTTATCTGTCCCCGGAACATACGTTAAAGGATGCCGACGAGCTGATGGCGAAGTTCCGCATTTCCGGCGTGCCGATCACGGAGGGCCGGAAGCTGGTCGGGATCATCACAAACCGTGATTTGAAATTTGAGGAGGACTTTTCCAAGAAGATCAAGGAATGCATGACCTCCGAGAATCTGGTGACGGCCAGGGAAGGGATCTCCATGGCAGAGGCGAAGCAGATTCTTGCGAAGGCCCGGGTGGAGAAGCTCCCGATTGTTGACAGTGAGTTTAATTTAAAAGGTCTGATTACGATCAAGGACATCGAAAAGCAGATCAAGTATCCGAACTCTGCAAAGGATGACCATGGGCGTCTTCTCTGCGGCGCGGCGCTCGGAATTACGGCGAATGTCTTAGAGCGCGCCGAGGCGCTTGTCAATGCTAAGGTGGATGTCGTTGTCCTTGATTCGGCGCATGGGCATTCTGCAAATGTGGTTCGCTGTGTGCGTATGTTAAAGGAAAAATTTCCCACGCTGCAGGTAATCGCGGGGAACGTGGCAACGGCGGCCGCGACGCGTGCGCTGATCGAGGCGGGCGTCGATGCAGTCAAGGTCGGTATCGGCCCCGGTTCGATCTGTACGACCCGTGTGGTGGCCGGTATCGGTGTACCGCAGGTGACGGCGGTCATGGACTGCTACGAGGCGGCGAAGGAGCATGGTATCCCGATCATTGCGGACGGCGGAATCAAGTATTCCGGCGATGTGACCAAGGCGTTGGCGGCAGGGGGAAGCGTCTGCATGATGGGCAGCCTGTTTGCGGGCTGCGACGAGAGCCCGGGAAGCTTTGAGCTCTATCAGGGAAGAAAGTATAAGGTATACCGGGGCATGGGCTCCATCTCTGCGATGGAGAACGGCAGCAAGGACCGCTACTTCCAGTCCGATGCGAGAAAACTTGTGCCGGAGGGCGTGGAAGGCCGTGTCGCCTATAAGGGATTTGTGGAGGACACCGTGTTTCAGCTTCTCGGCGGCCTGCGCGCCGGGATGGGCTACTGCGGCGCACAGACGATCAAGGAGCTGCAGGAAAACAGCAGCTTCGTAAAGATCTCCGCGGCGGCACTTCGCGAGAGCCATCCGCATGACATCCATATCACAAAAGAGGCACCGAATTATAGTATTGATGAATAATTAAAAACGGACAAGCCGCATGGGCAGCATAGGAAGCTGTTTGTGCGGCTTTTGTTTCTGCTTTCCTTTACCGCTTCTCCGTATGCGGCAGGCGGCCGCGGAAGAAGCGTTTTTTGCACTCGGACCAGGAGAACGGGATCAGGGGGTAGATGTAGCTCTTGCCGGCGATCGTGCGGTTGAAGACGACTGCGCAGACGGAGAAGACCGTTCCGATGGCAAAGCCCCAGCCGTTTAAGAGGGAGGTTAAAAGGAGCAGGATCACGCGCATGAATTTCAGGGCATAGCCCATCTCAAAGCTGGCCTGCGAGTAGTTGGCGACCGTGACAAAGGCCATATAGAGCATGGTTTCCGGGTTGAACCAGCCGGATTTTACCGAATATTCCCCGAGGACGATACCGGCGATCACGCTCAAAGGCGTCGTCAGCATATTGGGTGTGTTGACCGCGGCGAGGCGCAGCCCGTCGATCGCAAATTCCAGAATCAAAAGCTGGAAGATAAGCGGGACGTACTGTTGGTCAGCCAACTGGATGAACGAGAGCCAGTCGGGAATCCAGTCGGGATTCTGCATCAGCAAAAGCCAGACCGGAGTTAAAAACAGTGTTAAAAATGCGACCGTCATGCGCGATAAGCGCAGGTAAGTGCCCGTCACGGGCGGAAAGTAATAGTCGTCGGCCTCCTCGATGATGTCAAAAACCGAGGAGGGCAGGATCATGCAGGCCGGTGAATTGTCTACAAGGATGATGATATTTCCTTCGAGAATCGAGGCTGCTGCCGTATCGGGCCGTTCGGAAAAACGGAATTTCGGAAACGGATTGAACCATTTATGGGGAAAGAGGCATTCGGCCAGGCTTTCCTGGTTCATGGTGAGCGCGTCTACGTGGAGCTTTTGAATCCGTTCCCTAATGAGGGAGAGAAGCTTTTCATCGACGCGCTTTTTCATGTAGCAGATTGCGATGTCGGTGTGGGAGCTCTCGCCGGCCTGCGCGATTTCGACGGTAAAATCCGTATCACGGATGCGGCGGCGGATGAGCGCCGTATTAAAGATTAAAGTTTCGACAAAACCGTCGCGGGAGCCGCGTAAGACCTTATCCTTTTCCGGCTCCGATACGCCGCGTGCCGGGTAGGTCCGGCAGTCGATGGTGATGCATTTGTCATAGCCGTCAATGAACAGGCAGGAGAGGCCGGAGAGAAGCTGAATGAGAATCTGCTGCTCCTCATCCTCCAGACCGGTTTCCCCGTAGCTGACATATTTTTTTGAGAAATCATGTGGGAGATCCGGCATATCCTCCGGCTTTACGGAGGAGAAGTCCTGCATGAGGCGCAAAAGAATTTCGTCTTTTGTAAAACCATCCACGAAATACAGGCAGGCGCTTTTTCCTCCGATCTCCAACGTGTGGTAGACAATGTCAAAATTGGTCGCCACATCGAGGATTTGATGGAAATGCTGTAGATTCGTGTTAAAATCTGCTGAGATTTTCATATAGATCGGTGTCCTTTCTGGATACTGGTTCCGTAAGGCAATGCCAGGCGTTTACCGGTTAGAATATCCAAAAAAGGACGATTTATGCATGCGGCGGCTGCCGCACCAAATCCAGAAGACTGGCCACCGATTGTTTGGAAGGCGATTCTTTTTTCAGAATGATATAACTCTGTAATTTCGGAACCGGTAGATCTAAAACGGGTATGGAAATCAGGCGGCCGTCCTTTATGCAATCGGAAACGGCACTCTCCGGAAGAAAACTGTATCCGATTCCGGCTTCTAAAAAATGGATCAGCTTGCTGCCCACATCAATTTCAAGCGGATAGATCGTGTGTCTTGGAAACATATGATGGAACCAGGAGGAATCCGTTGCCTCAATAAAGTCGGAATAGAAAAGCGGAAGCTTTTTCAGTTCTTCCACAGAGATCCCATCCTCCCAGTGATTTTTGCCTGCACCGGTAACCAGAAGAATCGATTCGGTCCGGAAGGGAATGCATGCGTAGTTAAAGTGAAGAAATTTCCTGTAGGTAAAGCAGACATCAATGATATTGTCATACAGCATATTAAGAAGGTTTCGGGAATGGTCTAAAAGGACCTTGACGGAATAATCCGGGTATTGCTTCAGATAGTCGGTCAGGTATTTTCCCAGGTGACAGTCGTATAAGGTATGCACAGAGCCGATGCGGAGGGAATCGGAATAGGCCCCCATCATATTAATTCCCGATAATGCATAATTTTCCAATGTAACGATCTGATTGGCATAGGACAGGAAAAATTCTCCGGCAGGGGTAAGCCGGAGATTTTTTCGTTCCCGGATGAAAAGGGGGGCTCCGACCTCCTCCTCTAAATCACGGATCCGGCTGCTCACCGTAGATTGGACAACCATGTGCTGCTGGGCAGTCTGGGTAAAATTCCCCAGATTGGCAAGTGTAATAAAAGTCTTTATCGTTTCTAAATCCATAGCTTCCTTTCTATCGAAAAAACCGATTATAACAGCTCGTTTATTTTATTTTACAAATTATAAAACATATCCTATAATGATGTCAAGTAAAAGAGGAAGGGAGAACTACCATGAACAAAGCGATTCGGTCCATGTACTGTATCCGATGCAAAGCGGAATTTGCAGCCGGGGATTATCCCTCCGGTTGTCCCTGCTGCCAAAAGACCGGGCATCCGGCCAGCCTTTCATTTCGCTATGACGGCCGATGGGAGATCCATGAAAAGCAAAGGGGGATGAAGCGATATGCTGCCATGCTGCCATATGAGGATTTTCCGACACTCGGGGAAGGGGGAACTCCTATAACAAGCCTGCCCGCCCTGGCAGAGGAATTGGGTCTGGGCGCAGTCTATACCAAGAATGAGTTTCAGAATCCGACAGGCTCCCATAAGGACAGGATGAATCCGTTGATTGTTGCGCGCGCAAAGGAAACCGGAAGTCGGATGCTCATAGCCGCCTCGAGCGGCAATGAGGGGGTTTCCCTCGCGTGCTATGCGGCTAAGGCAAAGCTTCCATGCTGCATTGTGGTTACCAAAAACATTGCTCCCGGCTGGAAAAAAGCGATTGAGGCGACCGGCGCCGCCACGATCATGACAGAAACAGCGATGGAACGGTGGGATGTGCTCCGGGAGAAAACCGGGAAGGGCTGGTTTTGTGCGACAAACCTTCTGGATCCGCCGGTAGGAAGCTGCAGCTACGGCCTCCAGGGATATAAGACGATCGCCTATGAACTTTATGAACAACTGCCCGGCAATCTGCCGGACTATCTGCTGGTCCCTGTAACGAGAGGCGATCTGCTGTGGGGAATCTGTGAAGGCTTTCTGGATTTAAAGAAAGCGGGAAAAATTGCCGCAATCCCGCATTTAATAGCGGTAGAACCGTTTGAACGAATCGAGCGGACCAGGACACTGGAGGATGCGGCAGGGCATTTTGAAGGAAAAGGGGACAAGACCCCCTCCATTGCAGGGACAACGGTTACGATTCAGTCCTTGCTTGCACTGGAAAAAACGGGCGGTTTTGCGGTGAGTGTATCGCAGGCGGAAGCGGAAAGCTCTGTCGGGGAAATGGGGAGGCATGGCCTGTATCTGGAAACGTCTTCTGCCTTGCTGCTGCCGGCTCTGAAGAAGCTCGTGAGAGACGGCAGGATCCCGAAAAAGGCGTCCGTTGTGCTGACGGCTACGTCCCACGGCTTCAAAAATCCATAAATAATGCTGCCAAATGACAAAAAAGGCGAATGAATGACAAATGGAAAGCGAGGAAACAAATGAACCAGAGGGGAACAAAAAAATTTGAACTGCCGGATACCATTGTGATTTTGATCGGGATGATCCTGATTGCCGCAAGTATGACCTGGTTTGTGCCTTCGGGAACATACGACAGAATCGAAGATCCGCTTACGCAGAGAATGGTCGTGGACCCGGCATCCTTCCATTATATCGAGCAGACTCCCGTAGGAATATGGGACATGCTCCTGGCCGTGCCGGACGGAATCGTTGCATCGGCCAATATTATTGTGCTGACATTGATTTCCGGGGCGGCGTTTCATATCATCAACCAGACGGGGGCCATTGATGCAGGACTGGGCGCCGCGATGAAAAAACTCCGGGGCGGAAAGGTCTATATCATGCTGTTCGGCATCATGGCCTTAGGGGCGCTTCTCGGTCTCAGGGGCAGCGCAGAATCCTTGCTTCCCTTCATCCCGTTAGGAGTGGCGGCCGCCATGGCAATGGGATTTGACTCCATAACCGGGGTTGCACTCATGCTCGTGGGAGGAATCGGCGGATATTCCGTATCCTTTATCGACAGCGCATTCATTATCGGACAGGGGATTGCCGGACTGCCGGCTTTTTCGGGAATCCCGTTCCGAATGGCTGCATTTGCGGCACTGACGCTTCCGTGTGCCGGATACATCTATCTCTATTGCAGAAGACTCCAAAAGGACCCAAAATCCAGCAGCATGTACGAGGCAGATAAGAATCTGAAACTTACGGTCGATTCCGCCATGACGCCGGAGCTGACCGGGAGAAGAAAAGCCGTGCTCCTTATTTTCTGCGGAAGCTTTGTCGTCCTGTTCTATGGGATTTTCCGACTGAATTTTAATGTAAGAAAGATAACGGCCATGTATTTTGCGCTTGCAGTGATCGCAGGTGTGGCAGGTGGATTTTCCATGAACGAATTTGCGAAGCATTTCGTGGACGGAGCCAAAAGCATGATGTATGGGGTCCTGGCAGTAGGGCTTGCGCGGGTGATTTCCGAGGTCCTGACGAACGGAAACATTCTGGATACGATCACCTATACGGCGGCCGGAGTCGTTGGGAAGGTTCCGGGCTGGGCCAGTGCATCGGGAATGTTTGTCGTCCAGATGCTGTTAAACATTCTGATTCCTTCCGGTTCCGGGCAGGCGGCGGTTACCATGCCGATCATGGCTCCTCTAGCCGATCTGGTTGGGGTAACGAGGCAGACGGCAGTCCTCGCCTTCCAGATGGGAGACAGTATTACAAACTTTATTTCTCCGACCGTCGGTTATTTCATGGCTGCCATCGCCATCGGAAATATTCCGTGGCTCAAGTGGGCCAAATGGGTGGCGCCGCTTCTGTTGTTTTTGGCCGTGGAATGCTGTGTGATCCTCTCGGTCGCGACGATGATCGGGTATGGGCCGTTTTAAAAGGGAGATGCATATGGACGTTTTATCACTTGCAAAAAAATATCAGGAACAGAACATCGGGCTTCGCAGAGAGTTTCACCGTTTCCCGGAGGTCAGCGGCCAGGAATTCGGTACGGCGGACCGGATCGAGCGCGAACTGCATGCAATGGGGATCAAGACAAGCCGCTGTGTAAAAAACGGAGTGGTGGGAATCCTCAAGGGAGAAGAAGGAGGAAAGACCTTAGCCTTAAGGGCGGACATAGATGCCCTTGCCGTCCAGGAGGAGACAGGGCTTTCGTTTGCCTCCGAGCATAAAGGCGTGATGCATGCCTGCGGGCATGACGGACACACCTCCAGCCTGTTAACGGCAGCCAGGATCCTACAGGAGACGAAGAACTGGAAGGGAACCATCAAGCTGTTGTTTCAGCCCAATGAAGAAAAAGCGCCGAGCGGCGCACAGGCGTTTATTGATGCAGGTGTAATGGAGGATGTAGACGCGGTGATGGGGCTCCATCTGTGGAACGATCTGGACCTTGGAAAAATTTCCGTGGAAGCCGGAGTGCGGATGGCGACCTCGGCGAGGATCAAGGTACATTTTATAGGAAAAGGCGGACACGGCGGGATTCCCCAGTCCGGAGTTGATGCGATCCTGGCAGCCTCTGCCTTTGTAATGAACCTGCAGGGGATGATCACAAGAGAATTTGATGCCGCAGATCCGGTTATACTCTCGATCGGCCTGTTTCATGCGGGGACAGAGTTCAATGTACTCGCCCAGGATGCATGGCTGGAGGGCACAATCAAATTGTTTCGCGCAGACCTTCTTCCGGTTTTGGAAGAAAAAATCCGCAGGGTGGCAGAGGCAACAGCCATGACATACCGGGCGAGGGCAAAGCTGGAGTTCATTCCGGGTTCCGGCAAGCCGGTGATCAATCATCCGTACATGTCAGGCATTGCCGAAAAAACGGTAGAAAAAGTCTTTGGAAAAGAGGTTCTGACCCATTTTGAGAAAGTGACTCCGAGTGATGATTTTTCAAGACTCAGCAGTATGGTGCCGGGACTCTATGCCTTTGTAGGAACCCGAAATACAAATAAGAAACAATACTACCCACATCACCATCCGAAATTTGATATTGACGAAGACGCACTTTTCTATGCGGCGGCATTGTATGCACAGTTCTCGCTGGATTATTTGAATGCCTAAACAAAAAAGGCTGCCACACGAAGCGATTCGCGTGGCAGCCCCTGTTTTTATGAAATTCCCGAAAGTCAATCACAGACCCCCGCAAGCGTCCGCACAGCCTCCCCGGCGAGCAGAAAGCCGGCCACAGGCGGTACAAAGGCGATGCTTGCCGGAACCGGGCGCTCCCCTGTCTTTACAGGCGTTCTGGGAACCTCCCTGGAATAGAGGACCCGAAGGGAAGTAACGTCCCGTTTCCTTAATTCCCTCCGCATCACGCGGCAGAGAGGACACACAGAGGTGTCATAAATATCGGCAAACTCAAACAGCTCCGGATGCAGCTTGTTACCGGTTCCCATGGAAGAAAGAATCGGGATTTCATGCTCCTTTGCATAACAGGCCAGCGCAAGCTTTGCACTGACGGTATCAATGGCGTCAATGATATAATCGGGTTTTTCGGGAAGACCGGCAAACACCTCGGGCAGATTCTCAGGCAGAACAAAAGTATCACACGTCATGACCTCACAACAGAGCGAGACATCGGCGAGCTTTTCCCCCATGACCTCGGTCTTTTTACGGCCGACGGTACTTAAAAGAGCGATACTCTGCCTGTTTAAATTAGACAAGGTCACGACATCCGAGTCCACAAGAAACAAACGCCCGACCCCGGAGCGCGCCAGGGCCTCGACACAATGAGAACCGACACCCCCCAGGCCAAAAACAGCGACAAAAGAATGCGCGAGGCGGGAAAAAGCCTCCTCACCGATTAAAGAAACAGTTCGGGAAAAAATTTCCTGATTCATGAGACAGAAGGTCCTTTCTGGAAAACGTTGTTTTTATTTAGTATAACGGATTGGGAAGTGCATGTCCATAAAAAATGGGGGAGGGGTCCGCCGTCCGAGGGAGCGGGCGCATCCCCTAGTGGGCACGCTCTCGCTACGGAAAAGCGCAGCGGTACATAGGGCGCCAAAATACGGCGCCCAAGTACCGGCGGTTTTCAAGTGCCCATACGGGGATGCGCCCGCTCCCGCCTCTGCGGCCCCCCTTCCCACATTTTTCCCCCGCGCATTTTATATCTGAAAAACTTCCCTTTTTCAACAAATGCGTGTATAATAGAAAAAGAAAGGGCGGAGGTGGCGAGATTTGGAGACGCAGCAGAGGAGAAAAACGGTATTGATGACGGAAGGCGTCATATGGAAACAGTTGATCGCGTTTGCGGTCCCGCTTTTGATCGGGAATCTTTTGCAGCAGCTTTACAATACCGTGGATTCCATCGTTGTGGGAAAATTTATCGGCAGCGGGGCGCTGGCGGCGGTCAGCTCCAGCAATTCCCTGATCAATCTCGTGATTGGCATGTTTTTGGGCATTGCGACCGGGGCCGGCGTTATGATTTCCCAGTATTACGGTGCGCGGGCCGAGACGAAGATGCAGCAGGCGGTGCATACCTCCATGGCGTTATGCGTCATTGGAGGAATCCTTTTGACGATCGTCGGCGTCGGCTTTTCTCCGTTTATATTACGGCTTATGGGGACACCCGAGGAGGTCATGGTAAATTCCGTGATTTATTTCCGGATCTTTTTCAGCGGCTCTCTCTTTAACCTGACGTACAATATGGCCTCCGGCATCCTGCGGGCGGTCGGCGATTCCAGAAGGCCGCTTTACTATCTTTGCGCCTCATCGGTCATCAATATCATTCTGGACATCACATTCGTGGTAGTCGGCGGCATGGGCGTGGAGGGCGTTGCGATCGCGACCGTGATCTCGCAGTGCATTTCCATGGTGCTTTGTCTGAGGGCGTTAGCGGTCAGCCGCGATATTTACCGGCTGGATTTTAAGAAGATCGCCCTGACGCGTCCGATGGTCAAGATGATTTTAACCCAGGGCCTGCCGGCGGGCTTCCAGCATTCCATCATCTCCCTCTCAAACGTGATCGTGCAGGCCAATATCAACGCTTACGGCGCGATGGCGATCGCGGGCTTCGGCTCGTATTTAAAAATCGAGGGCTTTGCGCAGCTCCCGATGCAGAGCTTCTGTCTGGCGGCGACGACCTTTACGGGGCAGAACATCGGCGCGAAGGAATACGGCCGCGTAAAACGGGGCGTGATCGAAAACCTGATCATTTGCTTTACCTATGCGGGGAGTATCTGCATTCTTTTATATCTGTTTATCCCGACGCTGATGGAGATCTTCACGGATGAGCAGGAGGTGATCGAATACGGAGTCCTGACCATGCATCTGATCATCCCCTTTTATATGATGCTCCCGATCCACCAGGTCCTCATGGGGACGTTAAGAGGAGCCGGGAAAACGTTTTTGGCGATGATTGCGTCTGTTATGAATATGTGCGTTCTGCGCATGATATATATTAATCTTATGGTTCCGCATTTCCCGAGCTATGAGGCGGTTATGATGTGCTACCCGATTACCTGGATCGGAACCGTAGTGATGGAGGTCCTGTTTTTCTGGAAGGCAAAATGGCTTCCAAAGGAGGCAGGGAGATAAAGGAGAAGACATATGAAGGACGGTTTTATCCGCGTTGCGGCGGCTTCGCCCGAAGTGAGGGTCGCCGACCCTGTCTACAACAGGGAGCAGATCGAAAAAATGTTAAAAGAAGGGCAGGCGCAGGGTGCGAAGCTTATGGTATTTCCCGAGCTGTGCCTGACGGCGTACACCTGCGGGGATCTGTTTTTGCAGGATACGCTGCTTGATGCGGCAAGGCGGGAGTTTGAAAAGCTCGTGGATGCGACGCGCGGACTCGACATGCTGATCTTTATCGGCCTTCCCTGGGAGAAGGAGGGAAAGCTTTATAATGTCGCGGCGGCTGTCTGCCGCGGCCGGCTTTTGGGGCTGGTCACCAAGCAGAATGTCCCGAACTATTCCGAATTTTATGAGCTCCGCCACTTTACTCCGGGGGACGAGGAGCCGACGCTTGTAGAGTGGAGAGGGGGATACGTGCCGTTTGGAGGCAATATCCTGTTTGTCTGCTCCAATGTCCCGGGGCTTGTCGTGGCGGCGGAGATCTGCGAGGATCTTTGGGTCATGAAGCCGCCGAGCATCTCCCATGCCGAGGCGGGCGCGACGGTCATTGTCAACTGCTCGGCGAGCGACGAGACCACAGGAAAGCACATATATCGGGAGAGCCTGGTGACAGGGCAGTCCGCGAGGCTTGTCTGCGGCTATGTGTACGCCAATGCCGGGGAGGGCGAGTCCACCCAGGATCTGGTGTACGGCGGCCACAGTCTGATCGCGGAAAATGGCGCTCTGTTGGCAGAATCCCGACGTTTTTCAAACGGAATCATTTATACGGAGCTTGATTTACAGCGGTTAAACAGCGAGAGGCGGCGCATGACGACCTGTCGGGTCCGTGAGCCGGGCGAGCGCTACGACCGGATGGAATTCGAGCTGGAGCCAGAGGAGCTTACGCTTACGCGTCGGATCGATCCCTCACCGTTTGTCCCCGCAGACAGCGCCATGCGGGCATCCCGCTGCGAGGAGATCCTTACGATCCAGGCGCTGGGGCTAAAAAAACGCATGAAGCACACAGGCTCCAAGCGGGCCGTTGTCGGGATCTCGGGCGGCCTGGATTCGACGTTAGCCCTGATTGTGACGGTGAGGATGTTTGATATGCTGGGCCTTCCCAGAGAAAATATCCTGGCCGTGACCATGCCGTGCTTCGGCACCACGGACCGGACCTATCATAATGCGTGCCTGCTTACGAAAAAGCTTGGGGCCGAGCTTAAGGAGGTTTCCGTTAAGGAGGCCGTCTCGCTCCATCTTAGTGATATCGGGCATGATGAGAGCGTCCACGACGTGACCTATGAAAATTCGCAGGCCAGGGAGCGGACGCAGGTGCTGATGGATCTCGCGAATCAGATAAACGGCCTCCTTGTGGGGACCGGGGACATGTCGGAGCTGGCGCTTGGCTGGGCGACCTATAACGGCGACCATATGTCCATGTACGGCGTCAACGCTTCGGTGCCGAAGACTCTTGTGCGCCATCTGGTTCGTTATTATGCCGACGTGTGCGGGGACAAGGAGCTGTCCGGCGTGCTCTATGACGTGCTGGACACGCCGGTAAGCCCGGAGCTTCTGCCGCCTGCGGATGGCGGAATTTCACAAAAGACTGAGGATCTGGTCGGGCCCTATGAGCTGCATGACTTCTTTTTGTATCATGTGCTTCGGTTCGGCTGCCGCCCGTCCAAAATCTACCGGCTGGCAAAAATTGCATTTGCGGATGTTTATTCCGATGAGGTAATTTATAAGTGGCTTTCCACGTTTTACAGAAGGTTTTTTGCGCAGCAGTTTAAGCGTTCCTGCCTGCCGGACGGCCCGAAGGTGGGCTCGGTCGCGATCTCGCCGCGGGGCGATCTGCGTATGCCCTCCGATGCCTCCGGACGAATCTGGCTGGATGAGCTGGAAGGGCTGAACCCGGAGACAAAAGGATGATTACAAGCACAAAGAACGAACAGGTAAAGAGAGTCATAGAATTAAAAAAAAGGGCGAAGGCCAGGGATGAGGCGGGACTTTTTGTAGTCGAGGGAAGCCGTATGATCCGGGAGCTTGCACAAGAGAGGACAGAGATCCTCTATGTATCGGAGAGCTACCAGAAAAACGGCGGGCCGCTCCCCACGGGGCCGCCGGTCGAGACGGTGAGCGATCCGGTCTTTGCGGCCATGTCGGATACGAAGACGCCGCAGGGCGTTTTGGCGCTTGTCAGACAGTATGCCTATTCTCTTGACGAGCTCTTGACGGCCGACCGGCCTGCGTTTCTCGCGGTTTTGGAAAATATCCAGGATCCGGGGAATCTGGGGACGATTTTAAGAGCCGGAGAGGGAGCGGGGATTACCGGCGTGATCATGAGCAGAGATACCGTGGACATCTATAATCCCAAGGTGATCCGCTCGACGATGGGCTCGGTGTTCCGTGTGCCGTTTTTGTACGCGGAGGATTTTGCGGGGACGCTCATGCTTTTAAAGGAGCGCGGCGTGAGACTGTACGCGGCGGAGCTTTCGGGAGAACGCGATTATGAGGCGGGGGATTACAGGAAGGCCTCGGGATTTTTGATCGGAAACGAGGGAAACGGCCTTACCCCGGAGAGCGCGGCACTCGCCTCCATGAGGATCCGGATCCCCATGGAGGGAAAAGTCGAATCGCTGAATGCGGCCATGGCGGCCTCGGTGCTCATGTTTGAGGCGGCGAGACAGCGCAGAGCGGCGGTCAAAAAAGGAGTGGATAAGTAAGATGGAAATGATCGGATGGCTGGCGGCGTTTATCATTTTTATATTGATCGAGGGGGCTACGATGGCTCTCACGACGATCTGGTTTGCCGGTGGGGCGGCTGTGGCGTTTTTTGCGGCGGCCTTTCATATGCCGCTTAAGGGGCAGACCGTGGTATTTTTGATCGTGTCGTTCGTGCTTCTGATTTTCACGAGGCCGTTTGCCTTAAAGTATGTCAATAAGGGCGCGGTGCGGACAAATTCGGAGGGCCTGGTCGGAAAGAAAGCCAGGGTGACGGTCGAGATCAATAATGATCTGTCTGTGGGAGCGGCGGTCATAAACGGCCAGGAATGGACGGCCCGTGCGGCGAAGGAGGACGTGGTCATCCCTGTGGGAGAGATTGTGACCGTACGCGCCATATGCGGCGTAAAGCTTATAGTAGAACGGATCCCTGTGCGTGAACAGGAACAGCAGGGATAAGAGAGGAGAAAAATTTATGGCATTTTGGGGAACTATACTTTTAATTATCGTACTTCTTCTGGTATGTGTATCATGCATCCGTATCGTGCCGCAGGCACAGGCGATGGTTGTAGAGCGGCTCGGCGCTTATCTTGACACATGGTCGGTCGGCGTGCATTTTAAGGTACCGTTCATTGACCGCGTCGCAAAGCGCATCGTCTTAAAAGAGCAGGTCGTGGATTTTGCGCCGCAGCCGGTTATCACAAAGGATAACGTCACGATGAAGATCGATACGGTCGTGTTTTTCCAGATCACGGACCCGAAGCTCTATGCCTATGGCGTGGAAAACCCGATCATGGCGATCGAGAACCTGACGGCTACGACGCTTCGTAACATCATCGGCGACCTGGAGCTTGACGAGACGCTTACCTCGCGTGAGACGATCAACACGAAGATGCGTTCGGCACTCGATATTGCGACAGACCCATGGGGGATCAAGGTCAACCGTGTGGAACTCAAAAACATCATTACTCCTGCGGCGATCCAGGACGCGATGGAGAAGCAGATGAAGGCCGAGCGTGAGAGCCGTGAGGCGATCCTCAAGGCAGAGGGTGAAAAGAAATCCACGATCCTGGTGGCAGAGGGAAGAAAGCAGTCGGCGATCCTGAACGCCGAGGCCGATAAGGAGGCAGCGATCCTGCACGCCGAGGCGGAGAAGGAAAAACGGATCCGTGAAGCGGAGGGCCAGGCGGAGGCCATTTTAAAGGTCCAGCAGGCAAACGCAGAGGGAATCCGCATGATCAAGGAAGCAGGCGCAGACAACGCGGTGCTGCAGCTTAAGAGCCTGGAGGCCTTTGTAAAGGCCGCGGACGGCAAGGCGACGAAGATCATAATCCCCTCAGAGATCCAGGGGATGGCCGGGCTCGTAAAGTCCATCGCAGAGGTAGCGGATAAAAACTGATCAATAAAAGTAACAGTTCGGACGCCGTCTGAGCTGTTACTATAATAAAAGAATGGGAGAGAAACGATGCCTGAAGGAGTGAGAAGAAGGAAGGTAAAGGGAGAGTCCGTTGCGCTTGACGCCATGCATATTGTGATCGGGATTGCTGTGGTCGCTATGGCCGTAGTCTCATTTATAAGTCCTGAGGAAAACATGTTTTTCTTTCCCGTGATCTTTCTCATGGCGGCGGTCCTTAACCTGGTGTCCGGAAGATTCAGAATGAAACGCAGCAAGAGTCACGGGCAGCGGGCGGCTGCTATCCTGGAGATGCTTTTTGGGATAACATTGGCGGTGCTGGCGGCAGTCAGCGCGGTCAGCATCTGGTGGAGGTAGACGATGAAGGAGAAGATCCTGAAGACTTTGAAGGAGATAGAAGGGTTTATTTCCGGCCAGGAGCTCTGTACGCAGTTTGGCGTGTCAAGGACCGCCGTGTGGAAGGTAATCAATCGGCTAAAGGAGGAGGGCTATGAGATCGAGGCCGTCCGAAACAGGGGGTATATTTTGCGCGGGATGTCGGATGTACTGTCAAAGGCGGAGATTTTAAGCTGTATGGAGACAGAATGGGCGGGGCAAAACGTCGTCTATTTCTCCGAGACGGATTCCACCAATATTCAGGCCCGAAAGCAGGCGGAGGCAGGTGCCCCGGAGGGGACGCTCATCGTCGCGGACCGGCAGTCCGGAGGGAAGGGCCGCCGCGGGCGGGGCTGGGTGTCTCCCGCAGGGGTCGGGATCTGGATGAGTCTTGTCCTGCGGCCAAAGATCAGCACTCTGTCCGCCTCGATGCTGACGCTTTTGATGGCTATGGCGGCAGCCAGAGGGATCTTTTGGGAAACGGGGCTTGAATGCGAGATCAAATGGCCGAACGATTTGGTTTTGAATAAAAAGAAAATCTGCGGGATACTGACAGAGATGAGCACAGAATTCAGCGACATTCAGTACGTGGTTTCGGGCATCGGTATCAACGTGGGACAGACGGAATTTCCGGGCCCGATCCGGGAGATGGCGACTTCTCTGTATCTGGAGAGCGGGAGGCCGTTTCAGAGGAGCCGTATCATTGCAGGCATTATGAAGGCTCTGGAGGGCTATTATAAGGAGTTTGCAAAGACCGAGGATATGTCGGGGCTTATGGATGAATACAATGCAAGGCTTGTAAACTGCAAAAATGAGGTCCGCGTGCTTGCGCCGTCAGGAGACTTTTGCGGTGTCTCCGAGGGAATTGACAAGACGGGGGCGCTGATCGTGCGGCGTCCGGATGGGACAAGAACGAATGTGATCTCCGGCGAGGTATCGGTGCGGGGTCTGTACAGCTATGTATAGTGGGAGCGGGCCGGTTTTTGCCGCGGACACACGGGCGAAAGGGTCCCGGAGGTCTGCGGGGGAGGACGGGCTCTCGGACGAGGAACGGCTTTTGGCGTCGGCGGGGCGTCTGCTTGTCTGGTATAAGAGGGAAAAACGTGATCTTCCATGGCGGAGGAATCGGGATGCATACCGGGTCTGGATCTCGGAAATTATGCTGCAGCAGACGAGAGTGGAGGCAGCGAAGCCATACTTCTATCGTTTTATGGAGCATTTCCCGACGCTTTTGTCTTTGGCGGAGGCTAAGGAGGAGGAGCTCTTAAAATGCTGGGAGGGGCTTGGGTATTACAGCCGGGTGAGAAATTTAAAAAAGGCGGCCGAGCTTGTGCGGGATACATATAACGGCGTCCTGCCTGCCTCCCGGGAAAAACTTCTCTCCCTTCCCGGCATCGGAAGCTATACGGCAGGCGCGATCGCTTCGATCGCGTATGGGATCGCGGCGCCGGCGGTTGACGGAAATGTGCTGCGGGTGCTTTCAAGGCTGACGGCTGACAGAGAGGATATTTTAAAGCCGGCGACGAAGAAACGCTATGAGACATTGATCGGAGCGGCTTTACAAACGCTTGAGGGGCAGGAGGGCCGTCTCCCCTATGAGGCAGGAGGGTCGCTTGCCGGGGATTTTAACCAGGCGCTGATCGAGGTCGGCGCGCTCGTATGCATTCCGGGCGGAGAGCCCCGCTGTGGGGAATGTCCCCTTTCCACGCTCTGCAAAGCCCGCGCGCAGGGAGTAATTGGCGAACTTCCCGTGAAAACTCCCAAAAAGCAAAGGAAAATAGAAGAAAAAACTGTATTATTATTGGAATATAAGGATAAAATAGCCATAAGAAAGCGAAAAGAAGACGGGCTCTTGGCTTCTCTCTATGAATTTATCAATCTTCCGGGAAAAATGGACGCAGAGAGCGTAGCCGATCTGTTCAAAATAAGAGAAGGGATTGAACCCCTGCCGGAGGCGAAGCATGTCTTCAGCCATACGGAATGGCATATGAGCGGATATCTTCTTTCGCTGCGGGCATTTCCCGGCCTGGCGTTTGAAAAGCTCGCCGGCAAGCCGATTTTTGTGTCCTGGGATGAGGCGCGGGAGCGATATCCGATTCCAAGCGCGTTTCTGGCCTATAAAAAATTCCTGGATGAACGATATGGAGGAATCAGCCTTTGAAGCGAATGATTTTTATAGTGAACCCGCATTCCGGAAAGGAGCAGATCAAGCGACAGCTTTTGGGGATCCTTGACACGTTCTGTGCGGCCGGTTATATCCCGTCGGTTTTTGTCACACAGGGGCCGGAGGATGCGGAGCGGATCGTGAGAGGATACGGGGAGGAGACGGAGCTTTTAGTGTGCAGCGGGGGCGACGGAACGTTAAACAGTGTGGTCTCCGGGCTCATGGGGCTCACAAAAAGGCCGCGTCTCGGCTATCTTCCGGCCGGTTCGACGAATGACTTTGCAAGGAGCTTAAAGATCCCCTCTGATTTAAAGGAGGCTGCGGCCGGGGCGGTCGGCGGCGAGACCATCGGCCTTGATATCGGCCGGTTTGGCGATGAGCGATACTTTGTCTATATCGCGGCGTTCGGCGCATTTACGGAGGTTTCCTATACAACGCCGCAGGACAAAAAAAATGTCCTGGGCTATCAGGCGTATCTTTTGGAGTCGGTGCGGCATTTGGCCTCCTTAAAACCACGCAGTATGCGGCTGGAATGGGAGGATGGTGTTTTTGAGGGGGAATTCATCTTTGGCATGATCTCCAATACGACAAGTGTCGGCGGTTTTAAGGGCCTGGCGCCGAGAGATTCGGCGTTTGATGACGGTCTGTTTGAGGGAATGTTCATCAAAATGCCAAAAGCGCCTTCGGATTTGGCGGGAATCGCCTCGTGTCTGTTCTTCAAGGAGGAGGAAAACGATCACGTGATACGTTTTAAGACCTCCAGACTCTCGGTAAGTGCGAAGGAGGAGATCCCCTGGGTGCTGGACGGAGAGTTTGGCGGGGCAGTTAAGGAGACGGTGATCGTAAATCTTAAAAAAGAACTTTTGCTGGCGGCAGACAGAAACGTGTAAAGCAGGCCCGGAAACCGTGGAAAAAGGTAACGGCCCGGATGCCGCCCCAACAGTAACCAAAAAAGGCCAAAATTAGACGTTTTTACAAATAAAATGTTGAAAAATGAAATTGGATAGTATATAATGAACCTCTGTGGGGGACTTATAAAGCCCCGCATGAAAGGGCGTTGTCAGTGGAAAAAGAGGTATTTTTGGAGAAGCTAAAAAAACTTGTCGAGCTGGGGAAGTCGAAGCAGAACGCGCTGGATGTGTCGGAGATCAACGATTTTTTTGCCGGAGAGAATCTTGGGCCGGAACAGATGGATGAAATCTATACGTACCTGGAACGCAGCAATATTGATGTGGTTCCGGTGATCGACGAGGCGATCCTTGCGAATGAAGGTTCCCTGCTTCTTGATGACCTGGATGATGATTTCCTGGGCGATAAGCCGGAGGAAGACATTGATCTGGAGGCGATCGACCTTCTGGAGGGAATCGGTACGGAAGATCCGGTCCGTATGTACCTGAAGGAGATTGGTACGGTTCCGCTTCTGACGGCAGAGGAGGAGCTGCGCCTTGCAAGAAGAAAGGCCGAGGGCGATGAGGCCGCGAAGGAACGGCTGATCGAGGCGAATTTGAGGCTGGTGGTCAGCATCGCAAAGCGCTATACAGGTCGCGGAATGAGCTTTTTGGACCTGGTTCAGGAGGGAAACTTGGGCCTTATTAAGGGCGTGGAAAAGTTCGATTATACAAAAGGATATAAGCTAAGTACATATGCTACCTGGTGGATCAGACAGTCGGTGACGAGAGCGCTTGCCGATCAGGCACGTACGATCCGTGTTCCGGTGCATATGGTTGAGACGATCAATAAGATGTCCAAGATGCAGAGGAAGCTTACGCTGGAGCTCGGCTATGAGCCGTCGGTGGCGGAGCTTGCGGATGCGCTTGATATGTCGGAGGACAAGGTGATGGAAATCATGCAGATCGCGCGTGAGCCTGCGTCTTTGGAGACGCCGATCGGCGAGGAGGATGATTCCAACCTGGGTGACTTTGTGGCCGACAGCAATGCGCTCACTCCGGAGGGAAATGTGGAGTCCGTGATGCTTCGGGAGCACATTGACGCGCTCTTAGGAGATTTAAAGGACAGAGAGCGGCAGGTCATCGTCCTGCGCTTCGGCTTAGAGGATGGCCATCCGCGGACACTCGAGGAGGTCGGAAAGGAATTTAACGTGACCAGGGAGCGCATTCGCCAGATTGAGGCGAAGGCGCTGCGGAAGCTCAGAAACCCGGTCCGCAGTAAGAGGATCCGGGATTTTCTGTAGGAATGGGAGATAAAAGAGGGACAGCGGCAGAGGAAGCTGTTCCTTTTTCGTCTTGTTGATTATATGGAGGCAGCAGTGAATCAGAGAAATTATCAAAAGGAGCTTGACAGGACGTTAACACGGCTTGAGGAGGAGAAGGCTTTGCCGTCTCTGCTTCTTCACAGTTGCTGCGCGCCCTGTAGCAGCTATGTGCTGGAATATCTGTCCCATTATTTCAGAATTACGGTTTTTTATTATAATCCGAATATTGCCCCGGAGAGTGAGTATGCGGCGCGGGCGGCAGAGCAGGAGCGGCTTATTGAGAAGATGGGTGAGGGGCTTCCTCATCCGGTCACTTTCGTCCGCGGAGAATACCGGCCGGAGGCCTTTTATGAGGCGACCCGGGGGCTTGAGGCAGAGCCAGAGGGCGGTGCGCGCTGCACGGAGTGCTTTAAGCTGCGTTTGACGGAGACGGCCAGGCTCGCCAGGGAGAGAGGGTTTGATTTTTTTACGACGACTCTTTCAATCAGCCCTTTAAAGGATGCGGACCGCCTAAACCGCCTTGGCGAGGAGGCCGGAGCGCGTTATGGAGTGCGGTTTTTAAATTCTGACTTTAAGAAGAAGAACGGATATAAGCGCTCCATTGAACTGTCGCGCGAGTATGGGCTTTACAGGCAGAATTATTGTGGATGTGTATTTTCGCGGAGGGGAGTGTAGAGTGGGAGTGAGGGTTGACTTACGGAGGTTTTTTATCTGCAAGAATCTGTGGTATCCGCTGTTTCTCCTCCTGTATCTGTTCCGCCAGATCTACTACCTTCTCCAGCATTTCCTGTTTGCTTTCAGAACCAGGAATCGTCAAAGGAAGGATTACCAGTTTCATCAGATCATCATCCTCAAGCGGCATACCAGAATGGATTTTTCGATAGATCATATCAAAAGCAGACTTTCCGTCAATATGTGACAGAAACGCCTGTTCCGTACGGAGAGTAATACAGTTAGTTTCAAAGGTTGATTCTGCGCTTCTTACATCACCAGTATAGATTATAACTAGGCGAAGATGAAAATCAGCTACTTCCGGATAGTATTTTTCCATAACCCGTGCAATATAATTCAAGTATTTTATTCATTTTTTTAATTCGGCTTCATAATCTACAATGGCATAGGTCCCGTCCTCCAGTGGGAACAAATTGTCAATATCCTTTTCGCTTGCTGAAATTTTAGGTGGATTTGTTGGAAGCGGTTTGCGAATTGGTGGTAGATTAATTCCATATGCTGCAAAACTTTTTTCCCTGTAGGTTTCACCAAGGATTTCAAACAGAATATCCTTGTTCTGATATGCAATTCCTTCTGACATTATATTTTCCATATCCTTTTTAATTTTACAAAGAAGAAAGGCGGAAAGTTCTAAAATCAGTTTTTCAGCAAAACTACTACGATTAGTTTAACATGGCTTTAAAAAATTAACAACTCTATATTTCATTTTTATATCCATTCCTTTCGCTTCGTTCAAGCAATACCGGATAAGATATTAGAAAAATCTGAAAATACTTCCTTTGACCTTGAACCTCTCATTTACAAAAAAGTTTCTTACCGCATTATACCATATGTTGAATAACGGTGAAAACTATAATGCGGAACTTTACAAGTAATCCGACCTACCACCGATTAAACGTGAAATCACGGTAAAACAGCCATCGAAAGATGGCTTATTACAGTATAGAGGAAATGAATACAAAAAGTCTACATACAATAAGTAACAGAGGCGTAGAGATGTCATTCTCTTGAACTTTCTCTTGGGCTTAAGATTCACTCTGAAATGAAGAAACGGTTTCCGGACGTTGGCTTTTGGAGCCTGAATGGAAAAGGCTGGTTTGCAGTAGTCTTGACAGCGGGAAAATTCTGGTATAGAATGCTTAAGAAGAAGGGAAGGAGGGTGTCTATGATTAAAAGAAAAATTAAAGTAGTCAATCCAACCGGTCTGCATCTGCGTCCTGCGGGGCTCCTTTGCCAGACCTCCATGAAATTCAAATCAAAGGTACTGATCCTCTATAAAGATAAGGAAATCAACGCCAAAAGTGTGCTAAACGTCATGGCTTCGGGGATTAAATGCGGTACGGATATCGAGGTGTGCTGTGACGGAGATGACGAGGAAGCGGCGATGGAGTCTGTTTGCACCTTGATCGCAGAAGGGCTTAAGGAATAGGAAGGAGATAAGACATGAGTGAGCCGGTAAATTGTACCCATGACTGCGGCTCCTGCAGTGCAGAGTGTGCGAGCAGGAAGCCGGATAAAGCGGATTTTCAGGAAAAATTAAGCGCAGGGAGCTCTGTAAAGCGGGTGATCGGCGTTGTGAGCGGCAAGGGAGGGGTCGGAAAGTCTCTTGTGACGGCGCTGATGGCATGCCGCATGCGCGCGAGAAATCACCGCGTGGGAATCCTGGATGCGGATATCACGGGGCCTTCGATTCCGAGAGCGTTTGGCATCCATGAAAATGTGGGCGTGACGCCGGATGGAAAGCTTTTGCTGCCGTCGGTCTCCCAGACCGGGATCGAGATCATCTCGTCCAATATGATTCTTGAAAACGAGACTGACCCGGTGATCTGGCGGGGGCCGGTGATCGCCGGAGCCGTCAAACAGTTCTGGGGTGAAACGCTGTGGCAGGACATCGAGTACCTGTTTGTGGACATGCCTCCGGGGACCGGGGATGTGCCGCTTACCGTATTCCAGTCGCTTCCCGTGGACGGGATTTTGATCGTGACCTCACCGCAGGAGCTTGTCTCGATGATCGTGGCAAAGGCTGTCAATATGGCAAAGAAGATGGAGATCCCGATTTTGGGACTGATTGAGAACATGAGCTATCTGGAGTGCCCGGACTGCAAAAAGAAGATTCCGGTCTTCGGAGACAGCCACATCGAGGAGACGGCGAAGGAGCATGGAATCCCGGTGCTTGCCCGGATCCCGCTGCGCCCCGATATCGCTCGTTCGATCGACGAGGGGACGGCGGAGTACATCGACGCGGGCTTCCTGGATGCGGCGGTCGATGTTGTGGAAAAGATATAGAGACAGGAAAATGGGAGGAACTGCCGCCGGTTATTCGGCGAGTTCCTCCCATTTTTCATAGAGGGCCTCAAGCTTTTCGGAAAGCTCCTCTTTTTCTTTGTTTAATTCAAGGAGTCTGGCAACGTCGGTGAAGACGGCTTCGTCGCAGAGAAGAACGTCGATTTCCGTATCGCGGGTCTCAAGTGCGTGGATCGCATCCTCGACCCTTTTAAGCTCGTTCTGCTGTCTGCGTGCCTTGGCCTGCTCCTCCTTTTGGGCTTTCCAGTCGGCTTTGGAGCTCTTGTCCGCGGCAGGGGGGAAGGGGCTTCCGGCCCCGGCCTCTGCGGTCTTAAAGTGCGCCGCCATCATGTCGTCGTGTTTTTCCAAATAATAATCGTAGTTTCCGATATAATTTACAAGGCTTTGGCCGGTCAGGTCAAGGATCCTTGTGGCGGTGCGGTTGATGAAATACCGGTCATGCGAGACATAGAGGAGCGTGCCGCCGTAATGGCAAAGGGCGTTCTCCAGGATTTCCTTGGAGGTGATATCCAGATGGTTGGTCGGCTCGTCGAGGATCAAAAAGTTGGCTTCCGAAAGCATGAGCTTGGCGAGAGAGACACGGCCGCGCTCTCCGCCGCTCAAATCGCCGATCCGCTTGAACGCATCGTCGCCTGTGAACAGAAACGCGGCGAGGGTATTCCGAATCTGGGTGTTCGTCATATTGGGGTAGGCGTCGGAGATTTCCTCAAACAGGGTCTTTTCCATATGAAGGACCTGGTGATCCTGGTCGTAGTAGCCGATGTGGACACGAGAGCCCAGCACGATCTCTCCGAAATCCGGCGCGAGCAGGCCGTTGATGATTTTGAGGATTGTCGTCTTTCCGGTGCCGTTGTCTCCGATGATGGCGACGCGCTCTCCACGCTTGACGTCAAAGTCCACGTCCGAAAAGAGATGCCTGTTCCCAAAGGATTTTGCGAGCCCGCGGACGGTCAGCACGTCTTTTCCGCTTAAAATGTTGGGCTCTAAGCGGATGTCCATGGCGTCGTTTACCTCGGTCGGTTTTTCGAGGACTTCGATCTTGTCCAGCATTTTTTCCCGACTCTCGGCTCGTTTGATGGATTTTTCACGGTTGAAGGAGCGGAGCTTTTCGATGACCGCCTCCTGATGGCGGATCTCCTGCTGCTGGTTTAAATAGGCTTTCATCTGGACCGCCCGGAGCCTGGCGCGTTTTTCGCTGTAGGCCGTGTAGTTGCCCTGATAGACGACGGCCTTCGCATTGTCGAGCTCGATGATCTTTGTGACGATCTTGTCAAGGAAATAGCGGTCATGGGCCACAATGATAACGCTGCCTTTGTAGTTGGACAGGTAGGTCTCGAGCCAGGCGATGGAGGACATGTCCAGATGGTTGGTGGGCTCGTCTAAGAGGATCACATCCGGATTTTCAAGCAAAAGCTTTCCGAGGGAGACGCGGGTCTTCTGCCCGCCGGAGAGCATGGAGATCTGTTTGCCAAATTCCTCCTCGGGAAAGCCGAGCCCCTTTAAGACGCCTGTGATTTCGCTTTTCCAGGCGTAGCCGTTGGCAAGCTCGAACTGGTGGCTCAAACGGCTGTAGGCGGCCATCATGGCCTCCAGTTCATCCCTGGCAGCCGTTTTCATGGAGAGTTCAAGCTCTCTAAGGCGTTCCTCCATTTCAATTATGGGGCGCTTGACCTCCAAAAGCTCGTCATAGATGGAGCGGTGGCTTAAAAGGTTTTGGTTCTGTGCCAGATAGCCGAGTGTTTTGCCGTTCGCGAGGACGACCTGTCCGGAGTCTGCCGGCAGCTCTCCGACAATGATTTTTAAGAGAGTGGATTTCCCGGCGCCGTTGATGCCGACGATGGCGGCTTTTTCGTGTTCTTCTATATGAAAGGAAGCGTTTTTTAGGATGTCATCGCTTCCGAAGGATTTGCAGATGTTTGAACAGGATAGAATCATGGGGGTTCCTCCGTAATCAAAAGCGCTTTCCCGACACACCAAACGGGAAAGCGCTCTGTGGTTTTATTTATTCGTTCAAGTGATCCAGCCTTAGATTAAGCCATAGCAGCTACAGCCTTGGACAAACGGGATACTTTCCTGGAAGCGGTATTCTTATGATAGACGCCCTTGGAAGCAGCCTTGTCAATTTCACTTGTAGCAGCAATCAGTGCAGCCTGTGCAGCAGCCTTGTCACCGGCGGTAATTGCAGCTTCAACTTTTTTGATATATGTTTTTACCTTTGAGCGGATTGCCTTGTTGCGGGCGGTTCTGGTTTCTGCGACCAGGATTCTTTTCTTGGCAGATTTAATATTAGCCAATCTGTACACCTCCAAATATTTTAAATAATGGTTGTTTGTTTTGCATCAAAGCCTGGACACGGACAGTTTAATGTAAACATACGCTTGTATTTTAACGAAATTTCCATCCGATGTCAATACATATTTCAGGAATTTTTGCGGAAATCTATGAGGGGGATTTGAATGGGGGAAAGAGAGAAAGGAAAGGGAGAAAGGAAACGTGGGGCGGTGCAGCCGGTGTGTTTGGTGGGTTTTTTGTGGTTGGTATGGGCGTTTTGAATATTTTTGATTGGAAGGGAGATTGGGTTATGGAGGAGATGAGGAAAGCTTGTTTTGGGGTTCGGACGGATTTGGCTTTGGAGGAGAGAGAACGGTTTCCGGGGGACGGCGGCGAGGTGGCCGGGGTGCGGCTTCGGGAATGGGAGAAGGAGAAGGCGGGGCTTCGGCTTACGGAGGTTGTGATCACGAATGAGAAGGGGGCACGGAGCATGGGGAAGCCTGTGGGGACGTATCTGACGTTGGAGGCGCCAGGGCTTGCGAAAAAGGATGAGGATTATCATAAGGAAGTGGTCGGGGAGCTTTCGGTGCAGCTTAGGAGTCTGTTTGGGCGGCATGGGATCGGGACGAAGGAGGGAAAGGCTCCGGCGGTCCTGGTGGTGGGCCTTGGGAACATGGAGGCGACGCCGGATTCTCTGGGGCCCAGGGTTTTGGAAAATCTGCAGATGACGAGGCAGTTGACGTTCGAGTATGGCGCGGATTTTTGCGCAGGGCATGGGTATCCGGTTTTGAGCGGGATCACGCCGGGTGTCATGGCGCAGACGGGGATGGAGACGGCGGAGATTATCCGGGGGATCGTGAAGGAGACAAAACCGGAGGCGGTGCTGGCGATTGATGCGCTGGCGGCAAGAAGTGTACATCGGCTCGGTGTTACGATCCAGCTTTCGGATACGGGGATCCATCCGGGTTCCGGCGTGGGGAATCACCGCAACAGTCTGACGGAGGAAACCCTAGGGGCGCCGGTCTTTGCGCTGGGAGTGCCGACCGTGGTCGGGGCGGCGGCGATTGTGCATGATACGGTCGGGGCGATGACGGAGGTGTTAAAGAGAGAGAAGGCGACGGCCGGCTTTGGGACGGCGATCGACCAGATGGAGCCGGAGGAGCAGTATGAGTTGATCCGGGAGCTTTTGGAGCCGCAGTTCGGACCAATGTATGTGACGCCTCATAATATTGACGAGCAGGTGCGGATGCTGAGTTTTTTGATCTCGGAGGCGATTCATGGCGCGTTGTTTTCGTAAATAGCAGGCAAGAAGAAGGAGCAACGGCATAGAATAGAAGTAAGAATGTTTCGGGCGGCGGGTATGAGACGGAGATGGTACTATTTAAAGCGTCTGTTTCGGGCAAACCGCCCGCTTCTTTTTGCGTGCGGTGTGTTCGCGGCCGCATTCCTGGCGCTGGTTTGGGCGCGTCATGGCATTGCAGCCGGGCTTCAGGCGTGGTTTCATACATATGGCGTCCGTGCGGCGGGCGGACTGCTCGAGGGATGGCTTCCTGCAGCAGGGGGAGAGGGACAGGAGGACATGAAGCTGTGGCCGGCCGGAAAGCGGCTCTTGTTTGCGTGGCTGGAAAGTCCCGACGAAAGCGGGATGGATTCGGAGGATCCGGCGTATGAACGGCTTCTGGCTGAGGCATGGGAGAAGGACAGAAACGGAGGACAGGCAGGGAACGGAGAGAAAAGGAAGGGCGAAGGGGGAGCAGACGGCAGCCCGGACGGAGCGAGTGGCCCAGGAAAAAGCGGCGCAGGGACGGACCGCGGGGAAGGGATTCGTGCGGGAGATTCAAAAAAGGAGGATGTCCAGGGGAGCGGGGAGCAGGCGGAGGATTTGGCTGAGCTACCCGGCCGGGAGGTGATTACGTTAAAGCCGGCCGGCTCTGTCGTGATCCGGGAGAAGCTGGCGGATTATGATTATTTGATGGGAACCTTTTATAATGTGCATCCGACGACGACGGCGGACCGTACGCTCATGGACGCAAAGAGGTTTCTGGAGATGGATTTTTCGCTTGATGAGGAGGCAGAGGGGCCGCAGATCCTGATCTACCATACACATTCTCAGGAGGAATTTGCCGATTATCCGGGGAATCCGGAGGCGACGATCGTGGGCGTGGGTACATATCTGGCAGAGCTTTTGGAGGAGAAGGGGTACAGAGTGCTGCATGATACGAGTATTTATGATTTACGAGATGGGAAGTTAGACCGGAGCCAGGCGTATACGTATGCGTTGGAGGGGGTTATGGGGATTTTACAGAAGTATCCGTCGATTGAGGTGGTGTTGGATGTCCATCGGGATGGAGTGAAGGAGGGGACGCGGCTTGTGGCCGATGTGAACGGAAAGCAGACGGCGCGGATCATGTTTTTTAACGGCACCTCCCAGACACCAGACGGGCCCATCGAATACCTTCCGAACCCAAACCGCGAGGCGAATCTGGGGTTCAGCTTTCAGCTTCAGCTCGCGGCGGCGGAGCGGTATCCCGGCTTTACCCGGAAGATTTATTTAAAGGGTCTCCGCTACAACCAGCATGTCCGCGCCCGGAGCGCGCTCATCGAGGTCGGTGCACAGACAAACACGTATGAGGAGGCAAAAAATGCGATGGAACCGCTCGCCGAGATGCTTTTCGAGGTGTTAGGGGATATGAAAAAGGACGCGGAGCCTTTGGAAAGCTCCGCGTCCGGGGAGGTCACGGAAAATGCGCCGTAACAGACAGGGCGTTTATCCCTGGCATGTTCCGTCAACCCAGGTCCCGTATTCTTTGATTGTTCCGTCCTTGTTATACATGGTCCCGATGCCGTTTTGGCTGTCATTGTCCCATTCGCCTTCGTAGTATTCACCATTTACATAATACATGGAACCAGTCCCGCTTTTCTTGTCATCCCGGTACTCTCCGAAGTAGCAGCGTCCGTCCGCGTGGTGGAAGACACCCAGGCCGTTCCGGTTTCCACCCTTCCATTCTCCGGTATAGCAGCCGTCCGTATAGTGGCGGGTTCCGGTTCCGTGAAATTTGCTGTCCAAAAACTCCCCTTCATAGAAAGAGCCTCCGGCGCTATAATAAATGCCGGTTCCTATTCGCTTCCCTTGGCTCCATTCGCCGCTGTACCAGCTTTTTGATTCGCCGCTGTAGTAATAGACTCCGTTTCCGTTCCGGTAGTTTTCCTTGTAGCTGCCCGTGTGATAATCTCCGTCACTATAATACTGGGTTCCGGTTCCGTCGCGCAGGCCGTTTTTGAATTCCCCGATATAGATTTCCCCGTCTTTGTTGACAAGGATTCCCATTCCGGTTATGAGACCGTTTTCCTGTACGCCGGTGAACTGGTTTCCGTTTTCATCGGTCCAGGTCTGGACATTCTCCTGACTTAAAATATCTTCTTGATTCTCAAAGGTTTCGATCAGCTCGTCGTTTTTCCAGACTCCGGATACGGCATGTCCGTCTTTATAATAAAGCGTTCCGGTGGTTGTATCTCCTTCCGGATCCCATTCGCCCGACATATACCAGCGATTTGACGCATCATCGGGGGCATACCAGAATGTCCCGGCTCCGCTATAGTCTCCCGCTTGGAAACCACCCTCGTAGCGGGAGCCGTTGGAGTAGTAGCGGGTTCCGGTCCCTTCCAGATTATTGTTGACGAAATCCCCCTGGTACCAGCCTTGATTCTGCTTAAAATAATAGGTTCCGGTCCCGGTCCGGTCTCCGTTTTCCCAGTTCCCCTCGTACCGATCCCCACTATTATAATAATAGGTAGAGATTCCTTCCCGAATTCCGTTTTTGAATTCCCCCAGATAGGAGCCATTACTGTACTTGGCGCGTCCATAGCCGTCGATTTCATCGTTCAGCTTGCTGCCGGTATAGGCAACGCCGTTTGTAGAGTCCCAACTCTTGGCGTCATAAAGGAGCTTCGTGACGAAGTTGTCGTTCAGCCAGATCCCGGTGAGGGTCGTTCCATCCGCGCGGGTCAGCGTGGCCCTGCCGTTTCGCATTCCGTCCAGCCATTTTCCGTCATGATGAGATCCATCCGGCCAATAGAGGATACCGTCTCCCTCCTGCTTATCGGCTTTCCATTCTCCGACATACCGACCGCCGTCATTGTAATAAAGCGTTCCCTGCCCTTCACGGTTATCGGCCTTCCATTCCCCCGTATAGCTGGCGCCGGTGGAATAGTAAAGTGTCCCTTCCCCGTCACGTTTTCCGTCTACGACTTCGCCCTCGTACCGATCTCCGTCTTCATAGGCGATCGTATCAATGTAGCGTTCACCCGGGCGATGCGTCTCCGGTTCCGGTGTGTTTTCCGGTTCGGATTCTGTCTGGGAAGGCTCGGAGGCGAGCTCCGTGACCGGCGCGGTAGTTTCTGAAGGAGTCTTCAGATTCTTCCAGATTGAGTTTATTGCGAGTGCAGCAAATATCACCAGGAATATAACGATCGTACACCAGACATTTTGAAACAATGCCTGGTGAAAATACTCACCAAAGGAGCGTCGGGGCTTTGAATCACCGACCCCCTGCTCTAAATTCTGCTGCCTGTTTTTGCGCTCGGAAAAGAAATCCTCGATTAGTCGGGTGCCGATCGTGGAGACCACAGACACAAAAAAATCGAAAACATACTTCATACTTATCCTCCCCCGTCATTTTCCTCAATTATACGCCGAAATTTGACAAAAGAAAAGCACAGGATAATGAAAAGATGAAATGTTTGTTGTCACTGCGGCGCGTGCAGGTTATAATAAGAAGGGATTGTATGGTACAGGGGAAGAAGGAAAGGGAGGAACCCAATACTCAACATGAATAAGCACGAAATACTAAAAAAATACTTCGGCTACGACAGCTTTCGCGAATCGCAGGAGACGTTGATCGACAGCATTCTGGCCGGGAGGGATACGCTTGGGATCATGCCGACCGGGGCGGGGAAGTCTTTGTGCTACCAGATCCCGGCGCTTATGATGGAGGGGATTTCGCTGGTGGTCTCTCCGCTTATTTCCCTGATGAAGGACCAGGTGGGGAGCTTAAACCAGGCGGGGATCCATGCGGCGTATTTAAACAGCTCTCTGACGGCCGCACAGTATTACAAGGCCCTTTCTCTTGCGCGCGAGGGGCGCTACCCGATCATTTACGTCGCGCCGGAGCGCCTGGTGACGGATGCCTTTTTGGACTTTGCCCTGCATGTGAAAATCGCGATGGTTGCCGTAGACGAGGCACACTGCGTCTCGCAGTGGGGGCAGGATTTCCGCCCGAGCTACTTAAAGATCATGGATTTTATCGACCGCCTGCCAAACCGCCCGATCATCAGCGCTTTTACGGCTACCGCGACACAGGAGGTGCGGGAGGATATCATCGACATCCTGCAGCTTCGGGAGCCTTTGGTGGTTACGACCGGCTTTAACCGCGGCAATCTGTATTTCGGCGTCATGGCGCCCAAAGACCGGTATCAGGCGGTCAAAAATTATCTGGAGCTGCACAAGAGTGAGAGCGGCATCCTGTATTGTCTGACGAGAAAGACTGTGGAGGAGGTATGCAGCCGTCTGATTCAGGACGGCTTTTCGGTCACGAGATATCACGCGGGGCTTGGCGACGAGGAGCGGAGGAGGAATCAGGACGACTTTATTTATGACCGGGTTCCGATCATTGTGGCGACGAATGCCTTTGGCATGGGGATCGACAAGTCCAACGTCCGGTTTGTCCTGCACTTCGGCATGCCGAAGAACCTGGAGGCGTATTATCAGGAAGCGGGCCGGGCCGGGCGTGACGGGGAACCGGCGGAGTGTATTTTGTATTACAGCGGGCAGGATGTGATCACGAATCAGTTTTTCATCGACCATAACAGTGACAACCAGGAGCTTGATGAACTGACCCGTGCGATCGTGCAGGAGCGGGACAGGGAGCGGCTAAAGAAGATGACGTTTTACTGTTTCACGAACGACTGCCTGCGGGATTATATCCTGCGGTATTTCGGCGAGTACGGCGCCGGCTACTGCGGAAACTGTTCAAACTGCCTGACACAGTTCGAGACAGTCGACGTGACGGAGAGTGCGCGGGCGTTGGCCGGCTGTGTGAAAGCCAGCCGCCAGCGGTACGGGACGACCGTGATTGTGGATACGGTGCACGGCGCCAATACGGCCAAAATCCGCAGCTACCGGATGGATGAGAACCCGTACTATGGGAGGCTTGCCAAAACCCCTGTACACCGCCTGAGAAAAGTTTTAAATGAATTGCAGATGAAAGGATATCTGACGGTGACAAATGACGAGTATGCGATCGTCAAGCTGACGGAAAAATCTGCGGAGCTTTTGGGGCCGGAGGGGGAGAACGGGCCTCAGATCCTTATGAAGCTGGCAAAGGAGAAGGAGCCGGCGACCGCTGCGGGAAGCAGCAAAAAGAAACGGCGCGGCATAGCGGCGTTCGCGGGGAACGGGGAATTTACGGAGAAGGAGGAGAGCCTGTTTGAAAAGCTCAGGGCCCTGCGGGCAGAGATTGCCAGAGAGGCGCAGATCCCGCCGTACATCGTGTTTTCCGACAAAACCTTGACGCACATGTGTCTCGTAAAGCCCAAGACAAAGGCAGAGCTTTTGTCCGTCTCCGGTGTGGGTGAGTTCAAATATGAAAAATATGGAGAGCAGTTTCTTCGCTGCATCGCAGAGAATATGTTTACATAACACAAAATCGCCTTGGAAGGATCTGGAAAATCGGAGAGAAAAATTAACAAATCTGTAATAATTTAAAAAAATTTGTATAGCAAAAATATACAAATAATCGTGGAAAAAGCTGACAGAATCGCTGCAACATGTTAAAAAACAATTACAAAATTTGAATTAAATATTAACAATTGTTACGAAAATGCAAATAACTTATTGACATTTTTGTGCGGCATCTTCTATAATCACAGACAGCCCGATGGATGGGCTGCAAAAAACCATTGCAGAATGGGGAAAAGAGGATGCCTTATGAAACAGACCTGGAAGCATGCAAGAAAACGAGTGCGGCTTTTGGCGGCCTTTCTGGCTGTCCTGTCGGTGACTGCCCTGACTGCCGTGACGGTGGCCGCAGAGGCGGCGGATGATTCTCTGAGCGCGAAAACGGGCACAGAGCCGGCTATTGTAAAACTGTCCGAGGAGGCAGGCGTACCAAAGACAGAGAAGGAGCCGGAAAAGACGAAAGAAAACGGGCCGAAAGCCGATTCCATAGATACAAAAGAAATGCAGGAGGCAAAAGGAGCGTCCATGACGGCCGTCAAGCCGGAAACGCCAAAGACGGCGGAAGAATCGGCTGCAGAGGCCGGAGCGGAGACGAGGGAGGATCCCAAAGCCGTGGCTGCCCCGGATGCTGCGGCAGAGACAGACAGCGAGGCTAAAGCGTCTGCGCGCCGTGTAATCGCCTGTTCGGAGCAGGATTATAACGTACTGCTTCGGATCGTCCAGGCGGAAGCCGGAAGCTGTGACAGCCGCGGGCGGATTCTGGTTGCAAACGTGATCTTAAACCGCGTCCAGAGCCCCGAATTCCCGAATACGGTGACGGAGGTCGTCTATGAACGGTCACAGTTTTCTCCGGTGAGCGACGGTTCGATCAACCGCTGCAAGGTGACGAAGGAGACGATTGACGCGGTGGACCGGGCGCTTGCGGGGGAGGATTATTCTGAGGGCGCACTCTATTTCATGAACCGGAAAAGCGCGGCCAAAAGAAATGTCCGTTGGTTTGATTCACATCTCGATTACCTGTTCCGGCATGAGAATCATGAGTTTTTCCGGTGAGGGACATGAATAATTTCGTATAAGAGCCTGGTTTCGTGAATGGGGAGTGACTGTAACAGTTCGGATGTCATCTGAACTGTTACGAGTGACTGCCATTCTCTTCCAAAAGAGTAAAAAAACGGATTGACATCTTTTAGACAAAGTGGGATAATACTAATAACCATTGATTGCTATAAGGAGGTTTTCAAATGTCAACGAAAGCGTATTATCCGATCAGCGAAATCGGCAAGGGAAAACCAGGTTTTTCCAAGACAAGATCCATCATTGAGGGCGCTTTTTATGGAAACAACGTCGTAAAGGTAAGCACTCTTAGAGAGGCTTATGAGATGGCCAAGAATTCTCCCGGGACCGTTGTGACGGACATGCCTGTTTACAGAGGAGAGGAGTTCGGTCTTGACAAGGATGCGAAGGTTCTTCTGTTCAACGACGGTGCGATCACCGGCCGTTATGCAACCGCGCGCCGTATTTCCGGCGAGCCGGGTGTGGATTGTGAGGCGCTTGATAAGGTTGCCATGGATGCAATCTATGAATCCCGTTGGAAAACCATGTACCATGCAGAGGTTTTCGTAGGACTTGACCCTGAATTTATGGTAAAGGCCCACCTTCTGATTCCGGAGGGCGAGGAGAATATCATGTACAACTGGATGTTAAACTTCCAGTATATGTCCGATGACTATGTAAAGATGTATAAAAAATCCAAACCGGTCGGGGACGGCAAGGAGGCCGATATCTTCATCTTCTCCGATCCGCAGTGGAACGGCTCCGACAGACCGAGCGTATCGTTGGACTGCCTGTCCGATCCGCAGAAGAAGACGCTCTGCTACTTCAATACCGAGACGAACTGCGCCTGCATCCTCGGCATGCGCTATTTCGGTGAGCACAAGAAGGGCACGCTTACGATGGCATGGGCGATCGCAAACCGCAACGGCTATGCATCCTGCCACGGCGGACAGAAGGAATATACGCTCTCTGACGGCAGCAAATATGTAGCTTCCGTATACGGCCTCTCCGGTTCCGGAAAGTCCACGCTTACGCATGCAAAGCATGGTGGCAAGTACGAGATCAAAGTCCTTCACGACGACGCGTTCATCATCAATACGGATACCTGCGCGTCGATCGCCCTGGAGCCGACCTATTTTGATAAGACAGCCGACTATCCGACCGGCTGCGACGACAACAAATACCTGCTTACGGCGCAGAACTGCTCCGCGACATTGGATGAAGACGGAAAGATTCAGCTCGTCACGGAGGACATCCGCAACGGCAATGGCCGCGCGATCAAGTCCAAGCTCTGGTCCCCGAACCGTGTGGACCGCATAGACGCGCCGGTCAACGCGATCTTCTGGATCATGAAGGACCCGACGATCCCGCCGGTTGTCAAATTAAAAGGCGCTTCCCTGGCCTCCGTCATGGGCGCCACCCTGGCGACGAAGCGTTCCTCCGCAGAGCGTCTTGCTCCGGGCGTGGATCCGAACAAGCTGGTCGTCGTTCCGTACGCAAACCCGTTCCGCACCTATCCGCTGGCGAACGACTATGAGAAGTTCAAAAAGCTGGTTGAGGAGAAGAACGTGGACTGCTACATTGTCAACACCGGTGATTTCATGGGCAAGAAGGTAAAACCGTCCGATACATTAGGAATCCTTGAGGCGATCGTGGAGAAGAAGGCGGACTTCCACCAGTGGGGACCGTTCTCCGATATCGAGATCATGGATTGGGAGGGCTTTATCCCGGATATGAACGATACGGAGTATGTGACCCAGCTGAAGGCTCGTATGAACGACCGTGTCAATGAGATCAAGGAATTCGCAGAGGCGAAGGAAGGCTATGACAAGCTTCCGGATGATGCGCTTGCAGCACTCGAGAAGGTTGTAAAGGAACTGAACTAAACAAAGTACTTTCCGGGGCGCAGCCAGGTTTTTGGCCGCGCCTCTTTTCTGCATGTATATATACGAAGGGAGAGACGATGGAAAAGGACATTATTTTTTTTGATCTGGACGGGACGCTCACCGATTCGATGCCGGGGATCACGAGAGGCGTGCAGTATGCGTTGCGCCATTATGGAATCCTCGAGGAGGAGCTGAATAAGCTGAAACCTTTTGTGGGGCCGCCGCTTCATGAGAGCTTTATGGAATATTATGGCTTTTCACTGGAACAGGGCATGGAGGCCATCGAGGTATTCCGGGAATATTATAATGTGATAGGCTGGAAGGAGAATGCGCCGTATCCGGGCGTGAAGGAGCTTTTGGAACGTCTTTCGGCAGCAGGACTAACGCTCTGTGTGGCGACCTCAAAGCCGGAGCGGACGGCAAAGCGGGTATTGGAGTATTTTGATCTGCTGCCGTATTTTTTGTTTGTCGGAGGGGCGGATGACGACAGTACGCGGGTGAAGAAGGATGATGTGATCCGATATGTGATGCAGGAGTGTAAACTGACGGAGGCGGATAAAGGACGCATCCTGATGGTCGGAGACCGGCACCATGATATAGAGGGGGCGAAAAGGGCAGGAATCTCGGCAGTCGGTGTGCTGTACGGGTATGGAAGCCTTGAGGAGCTTACCGCAGCCGGGGCGGACTGGATCGCAAAAACGCCCGGGGAGCTGGAGGAGAAGATAAGAGCTGGATTTTTTTGCCGGAATATGCTAGAATAATCATCTGACAAGCTTTTAATCCGGATTATGAGGAGAAAACACATGGAGAAGTTTTTGGATACGATTACGGCGGAGATGAAGCGGGCGTTTGCAGCCTGCGGGTATGAGGAGGAGCTTGCAAAGGTAACGCTTTCAAACCGGCCGGATCTCTGCGAATACCAGTGCAACGGGGCTATGGCGGCAGCAAAGAAGTATAAAAAGAAGCCGATCGACATCGCAAACGAGGTTGTAAAGGAGCTTCAGGGGAGCGGGCTTTTTAGTGAGGCGAGTGCGGTGATGCCCGGCTTTATCAATTTAAAGATTGCGGAAGCATTCCTTTCCTATTACATGAACGGTATGAAAAACAGTGAAAAGCTGGGCCTGGAGGAGGTCAGGGATAAGCGGACCGTGATTGTTGATTACGGCGGGGCCAATGTGGCAAAGCCGCTGCATGTGGGGCATCTCCGGGCGGCGGTGATCGGTGAGGCTATCAAGAGAATGGGACGCTTTGTGGGCCATCGTGTGATCGGGGATGTTCATCTGGGCGACTGGGGCCTGCAGATGGGATTGATCATTGAGGAGCTTAAGGACCGTGAGCCGGCGCTCCCTTATTTTAGAGAAGGCTATGCGGGCGCGTATCCGCCCGAGGCGCCGTTTACGATTGCAGAGCTCGAGGAGATCTACCCGGCGGCCAGCGCAAAGGCGAAAACGGATGACGCGTTTAAGGAGCGTGCCCAGGAGGCGACCTTTAAGCTGCAGAACGGATATGCGCCTTACCGCGCGCTTTGGGAACATATCATGCGCGTGTCGTTAGCCGATTTAAAGAAGAACTACGCGAACCTGCAGGTGGAGTTTGATCTGTGGAAGGGCGAGAGCGATGCGCAGCCGTATATCCCGGATATGGTGCAGTCGCTGATCGACAAGGGACTCGCATACGAGAGCCAGGGGGCCTTGGTGGTGGATATCGCCGAGGATACGGATTCCAAGGAGCTGCCGCCGTGCATTATCCGTAAGTCGGATGGGGCTTCGCTATATGCGACGTCGGATCTGGCGACGATCGTGGAGAGAGAGAAGGACTTTAAACCGGATCATTACATCTATGTGGTGGACAAGCGCCAGGAGCTACATTTTACGCAGGTGTTCCGGGTCGCGAAGAAGGCCGGGATCACAGCGGCGGACCGCCGAATGGATTTTGTGGGCTTTGGCACGATGAATGGCAAGGATGGAAAGCCCTTTAAGACGAGAGAGGGCGGCGTTATGCGGCTGGAAAGCCTGATTGCGGAGATCAGCGAGGCCGCATATGGCCGGATTATGGAAAACCGTACCGTCTCCGAGGAGGAGGCGAAGGAGACAGCGAAGCTTGTAGGTTTAGCAGCCTTAAAGTATGGCGACCTCTCGAATCAGGCCACCAAGGATTATGTGTTTGACATTGAGCGTTTTATCTCCTTTGAGGGGAATACAGGGCCTTACATTCTTTACACGATCGCGAGGATCAACTCGATCTTGAAGAAGTATTCGGAGAGCTTTGGAGAGGCGGCCGTTACCGAGATCCAGGCTCCCGTTTCGGAGCCGGAAAAGACGCTGATGCTGTCTCTGGCGCGCTTTTCCGAGGTCATGCACACGAGCTTTGAGGAGCTGGCGCCGCATAAGATCTGCGCGTATATCTATGAGCTTTCCAATGCGCTGAACCATTTCTACCATGAGACGAAAATTCTTGCGCAGGAGGATGAAGGGAAGCGGAACGGATATATCGGACTGATCACGCTTACGAGAGAGTGCCTTTTGACATGTATTGACCTTTTGGGGTTTGAGGCTCCGGAGCGGATGTAAAAAGTGGCCGGCAGGCTTCACGCTTTTGTTTGAGTTGTTACTATAGACATAATTCTGCCGCAAAAAGTTTATGAAAATGTAATACTTTTTTAACTAAAATATGGTATAATCTTTCAAAACAACTTTTAAGCAACTTACAGACAGAGATTGTAAAACGAGACAGATTGGAGTACAGGAGATGTGTAAAAAGATACGGATTTTAAGTCTGAGCCTGGCGCTTTCTCTGACGGCGGCGCAGGTTTCCTTTGCAGAGGTTACAAAGGCTCCCGAAAGCGGTATGGAAGTGCTTTACGGGGAGGTGGGCTCGCGGGTCGGTCCGGGGGCGTCTGATGAAAAGAATACACAGTCGAGTACGTTCGACCAAAGTAGTAACAACAACTCGGTTTCCACGGTCGGCCCCGGCGGCCAGACGGATACGACGTTAAATCCCGGAGCGGGGAATCCCGGCGGTAGCCAGTCTCCGTCGGCAGGGAGCACCAATCAGACAACCACGAATCAGACCCCGGCGAACCAGACCAATCAGGTGCCTGCGAAGCAGACGACGGTCCCGGAGCCCAAGATTTCCGCCGAGGCCGCGGTCCTCTATGACGCGACGCATAATACCTTCCTTTTTGAAAAGAACGCGGACATGAAACTCTATCCGGCCAGCATGACAAAGCTGATGACGGCCCTTCTGGTGTTAGAGAACGCGAAGCTAGATGATATGGTAACGTTTTCCAAGACGGCCGTGACGAATCTGGAGTCCGGCGCGGTGACGCTTAAGGTCTCCGAGGGAGATAAGATCTCTGTCAAAGACTGCCTGTACGGGCTTTTGTTAAAATCGGCCAACGAGGTTGCCAACGGGCTCGCGGAGCATGTGGGCGGCAGTATCTCGGGTTTTGCGGATATGATGAACGCAAAGGCGTCGGCGCTAGGGTGTACCGGTACGCATTTCGTGAACCCGAGCGGACTCAATGATAACAATCATTACACGACTTGCCGCGATATGGCGAAGATCACAAAGGCCGCATTCGACAACAAGACCCTGTGTGAAATGGCTTCCACCTTAAGCTATCAGTTCCCGGCCACGAAAAATGCCGGTGCGCAGACGCTTACGGCGGGCCACAAGATGCTCTATACGAATGATTCCCGCTACTATAAAGGAATCGTTGCCGGAAAGACCGGGTATACTTCCCTTGCAGGCAATACGCTGGCGACGTGTGTGGAAAAGGATGGCACGCGTCTGATCGCGGTCGTCATGAAAGCCAAGAGCACACATTACGAGGACACGAAGGCCCTGCTGGACTACGGCTATGAGGTCTTAAACGCCGGGACAGGTCAGGGGAGTTCTGTTGGGCAGACGGTCAGCCAGTATAAATGGATCCAGGACGGGAACGACTGGCGGCTTGAACTGGCGGACGGAAAGCGAGCCGCAAACTGCCTTCTTAATATAAATAATGTTTCTTACCTGTTCGGAGCAGACGGACGGATGCTGACCGGCTGGCAGAACGTTTCGGGCACTTGGCGTCATTTTGCGGCAAACGGTGCGATGACGAGGAATGCCTGGGCGCAGGATGGCGGTGAGTGGTTCTACCTTGGAGCCGACGGAACCATTACAAAGAACGCTTGGGAGCAGGACTCCGGTAAGTGGTTTTATCTGGGGGCCGACGGCAAGATCACGAAGAACGACTGGGCGCAGGATGCCGGAAAGTGGTTCTATCTGGGGGCCGACGGGACTATGATGAAAAATACATGGATTGATAACAAGTATTACGTTGGGGCCGACGGAATCTGGGTGGAGTCGGCAACTCCGTAACAGGGAGTGGCGTGAACACAATAATCGGAATGACAGCGGCCGCAGCGGTGGCAGGCTCTGCCTGCCTGCTGCGGTCCGAGTATGAAAAGGATGAACTCTCTGTGGAGCGGTACGAGATCCGTTCTCCAAAGGTAAAGAACGCGGGGAAGACCTTCGTATTTCTGACCGATCTGCATGACAAGGAATTCGGAGACAGGAACAGACGGCTCCTTGCCGCCATACGCGGGGAGCGTCCGGATGCGGTTTTGGCAGGCGGGGATATGGTCGTTGCGAAAGGAGATACCGATCTGCGGCCGGCGCTTTCGCTTCTGACAACACTTGCAAAGGAATTTCCTGTTTTTTGCGCAAACGGGAATCATGAACAGCGAATGCGGCGGGTAACGCAGACGTACGGGCTTTTGTACCGAGAGTATCGATTAAAACTGAAGGCCGAGGGCGTTGTGTATCTGGCGGACAGCTTTCTGGATTTCGGAGAGGAGTTTCGGATCTGCGGCATGGACCTGCCGGCTCTGTGTTACCGGAAGGGGACTCCAAAGCTCCCCGCAGGTTTTATAGAACGCACACTGGGCCCGGCGCCTGACAAACAGTTTGTGGTGCTTTTGGCTCATTCCCCGATGTTTTTTGAGGAGTATGCCGCCTGGGGCGCGGATCTGACGCTTGCGGGACATTTCCATGGCGGGACGATCCGGCTTCCGTTTCTGGGAGGTGTCATGACGCCGCAGTACCAGTTTTTTTATCCCTGGTGCGAGGGCTTTTTCGAGAAGCGGGGGCGCTATATGCTCGCGGGGCGCGGCCTTGGGACCCATTCCATCAACATCCGCCTCAACAATAAACCACAACTTATTGTGGTCCGCGTTGAAAAAGAAACAAGATTTTGAGAAAGCTATTTACAGAGAGAAAAAAATTTGCTATACTGGTTCGTACACGCTAGGAGGAGAGAGCTCCATTACCGGGGGGCTCTTTTTTCTGACAGAACGTAAAAGGATGCGGGGGATACCGAATTGGAGCTTTCCTATAAGCTGGAGACATTCGAGGGGCCGCTTGATCTGCTCCTTCACCTGATCGAGAAGAACAAGGTCAACATCTACGATATTCCGATCGCCGAGATCACAGATCAATATCTGGATTACGTGAGCCATATGGAGGAGCGGTCTCTGGATGTGGTCAGCGAATTCCTTGTGATGGCGGCGACGCTTTTGGATATCAAAGCCCGAATGCTGCTTCCGAAGGAAGTGAACGAGGAGGGCGAGGAGGAGGACCCACGTGCGGAGTTAGTGGCGCGTCTTCTGGAATACAAGCTTTATAAGTACATGTCGATGGAATTCAGAGACATGGAGGTCGATGCAGATCAGGTCCTCTATAAGACGCCGACTATCCCCAAGGAGGTGGCAAAATACGAGCAGCCGGTGGATTTGGACAAGCTGCTCGGCGATGTGACGCTCACGAAGCTGCAGAGCATTTTTGCGGCGGTCATGCGGCGGCAGCAGGACAAGATTGACCCGGTGCGCAGCAGCTTCGGCACAATCAAAAAAGAGCCGGTCAGCCTGGAGGAAAAGCTCTTTTCGGTCATGGAATATGCGAAAGAGCATAAGACCTTCAGCTTCCGCGGCCTGCTGGAACGCTCCCGCGATAAAACGGAGGTGGTTGTGACCTTCTTGGCTCTTTTGGAGTTAATGAAGGTCGGACGGATCCGCCTGACGCAGGAGAAGCTGTTTGACGATATGCAGATCGAGGCGCTGGAGCCGGAGGACGGGAAAGAGCTGCCTGCGATCCGGGTGGAGGAGTATGGATGAGAGAGGAAGAATGCAGGGAGCAGGAGGCTATTGTCGAGGCCGTGCTGTTTACGATGGGAAACTCCGTTACGGCGGCTCAGCTTGCCGCCGCGCTGGAATGTAAGGAGAGCGAGGCGAGGGAGGCGGCGGAGCGCCTTAAGAAACGCTACGAGGAGGCAGAGGGCGGGATCCAGATTGTTCGCTTAGAGGACAGCTACCAGATGTGTACGAGGGCCGAATACTACGCGAGCCTGATCCGTGTGGCCTCTGCGCCGAAAAAGCAGGTGCTCACGGATGTGGCGATGGAAACGCTTGCGATCATCGCATACAAGCAGCCGGTGACGAAGGCGGACATTGAAAAGATCCGGGGTGTAAATGCGGATCATGCGGTCAACCGCCTTGTGGAATATGGCCTTGTCTATGAGGCCGGCCGGCTGGATGCGCCGGGCCGGCCGGCTCTGTTTGGAACAACGGAGGAATTTTTGCGGCGTTTTGGCGTTGGCTCGACGGAGGAGCTGCCAAAGCCCGGCATAGAGAAACAGGAGGAGATCCGCACCGAGGTGGAGGAGGAACTGAATCTGAAGCTTGATGCAGAAGGACGGCTTTTGGAGGAAGAAACGGAGGAGACATAAAATGAAGTGCAGCGAGATCAAGGTAATCAAAAAGGACGGCACGCGTGAAGCATTTAACGTACAGAAGGTTGTGGTGGCGGTAAATAAGTCGGCGGACCGTGCGATGATCGAATTTTCCAAGGCCGAGACAAACTTTATCTGCCAGTTTGTGGAGGAGAAGGCGGAGTCCATGGAGCTTTCAGAGATCCCGATCGCCCAGATGCACAACATCGTCGAGGGGGCGCTCGAGAGAGTCAATCCGCTGGTGGCAAAAAGCTATCGGGATTACCGCAATTACAAGCAGGACTTTGTGCGGATGTTAGACGAGGTCTATAAAAAGAGCCAGTCGATCATGTACATCGGAGACAAGGAAAACAGCAATACGGACAGCGCACTGGTGTCCACAAAGCGGAGCCTGATCTTCAATGAGCTCAACAAATCCCTCTACCAGAAGTTTTTTATGACGGTCGAGGAGCTGCAGGCGTGCCGCGACGGATACCTGTATATCCATGACATGTCTGCCAGACGCGACACGATGAACTGCTGCCTGTTTGACGTGAAGGAGGTGCTGACCGGCGGTTTTGAGATGGGGAATCTCTGGTATAACGAGCCGAAGACGCTTGACGTGGCCTTTGATGTGATCGGGGATATCGTCTTAAGCGCCGCAAGTCAGCAGTACGGCGGCTTTACGGTGGCGAATGTCGAAAACATCCTCGCGCCTTATGCGGAGAAATCCTATACAAAATTTATCCATAAATACATTGACCTGGGGCTGGATGAGGAGAAGGCCAAGGAGACCGCCTGGAACGACGTGCAGCGTGATATGGAGCAGGGGTTCCAGGGCTGGGAATACAAGTTTAACTCCGTTTCCTCAAGCCGCGGCGATTACCCGTTTATTACGATGACCGCGGGCATCGGTACGAGCCGTTTCGCAAAGATGGCGACAATCACGATGTTAAACGTGCGGAGAAAAGGGCAGGGAAAGGCCGGGCGCAAGAAACCGGTGCTGTTCCCGAAGGTGGTGTTCCTCTACGATGAAAACCTTCACGGGCCGGGAGGAGAGCTGGAGGACGTCTTCGAGGCGGGCATTGAATGCTCGTCAAAGACCATGTATCCGGACTGGCTGTCCCTGACCGGAGAGGGCTACATTGCCGGCATGTACAAAAAATACGGCAAGATCATAAGCCCGATGGGCTGCCGTGCGTTCCTGTCCCCGTGGTATAAACGGGGCGGCATGGAGCCGGTGGATGAAAACGATGAGCCGGTATTCGTCGGCCGCTTCAACATCGGTGTGGTGAGCCTGCATCTGCCGATGATCCTTGCGCGGGCCAGGCAGGAGAGCCGGGATTTCTATGAGGTGTTAGACTATTACCTGGAACTGATCCGCAAGATCCATATCCGCACCTACGCCTATCTCGGAGAAATGCGTGCGTCCACCAACCCGTTAGCGTACTGTGAGGGCGGCTTCTACGGCGGGCATCTGGGCCTTCATGACAAGATCAAGCCGCTTTTAAAGACGGCGACCGCGTCGTTTGGCATCACGGCGTTCAACGAGCTGCAGAGACTATACAACGGAAAGTCCCTCGTGGAGGACGGCCGGTTTGCGCTCGACGTACTGCGCCATATCAACGACAAGGTCAACGAATTCAAGAAAGCGGACGGAAATCTCTACGCGATTTACGCGACGCCGGCCGAAAATCTCTGCGGGCTGCAGGTAAAACAATTCAGAAAAAAATACGGCCTTGTGGAGAACGTCTCCGACCGCGAATACGTAAGCAATGGCTTCCACTGCCATGTGACCGAAGACATCACGCCGATCGAAAAACAAGATCTCGAATACCGCTTCTGGGAACTCTCCAACGGCGGCAAGATCCAGTACGTAAAATACCCGATCGACTACAACAAAGAAGCCATCAAAGCCCTGGTACGCCGCGCGATGCAGATGGGCTTTTACGAAGGCGTAAACCTGTCCCTGTCCTACTGCGACGACTGCGGCCACGAGGAGCTCAACATGGATGTCTGTCCCGTCTGCGGCAGCAAAAACCTGACCAAGATCGACCGCATGAACGGTTATCTGAGTTACTCCCGCGTTAAAGGCGACACGAGACTCAACGACGCGAAAATGGCCGAAATTGCGGAGAGGAGGAGCATGTGACTACCCTAAGCCATCCGCCAAGTTGACCCAACATCCCTCATCCCTTCAAAAAAAGGAGCCCTCACCCCATGCACTATCACAACATCACCAAAGACGACATGCTAAACGGCGACGGCCTGCGGGTCGTCCTATGGCTCGCAGGTTGCAACCATGCCTGCAAAAACTGCCAAAACCCGATCACCTGGGATCCAAACGGCGGTCTCCCCTTCGACGCTTCCGCAAAAGCAGAGCTGTTTGACGCCCTCGCAAAACCCTACATCTCCGGCATCACACTAAGCGGCGGCGACCCCCTCTACCCGACAAACCGCGCAGAAGTCGAAGCCCTGCTCCAGGAAATCCACGACCGATACTCCCAGAAAACGATCTGGCTCTACACCGGCTATCTATGGGAAGAAATCCAAACCCTCCCATGCCTTCCATTCATAGACATACTCGTAGACGGCCCATTCATCGAAGAACAAAAAGACGAGAGCCTCCATTGGAAAGGCAGCGCCAACCAGCGCGTCATCGACGTAAAACAAACACTGGCCAACGGGATCGTCACACTCCATACGACCTGACCCGGATCGCAGAAAACACACCAAGACTCACTATAATGTCCCTCTCCCCTTATGCATCCCACAACCCAATCATAAAAGGAGAACAACACCATGCAAAGAATTGCCAAATTCGAAAAAGTCAGCTACGGCCAATTCCGCAAAGACTGGCTCAGTGACCATCCACAAGACACAGAAGAAACGGTCCGGGCGCTCTACGAGGCCATCCGTCTCCCCAGACGAGCGACGTCGGGCTCCGCCGGATACGATTTTTTTACACCCCACTCCTTCACGCTAAAACCCGGTGAGACCATCAAAATCCCCTCGGGAATCCGCGCCAAAATCGATGAGGGCTGGGTCTTAAAGCTCTACCCACGCAGCGGACTCGGCTTCAAGTACCGCCTGCAGCTAAACAACACGGTCGGCATTATCGACAGCGACTACTACCATTCCGATAACGAGGGCCACATCCAGATCAAACTCACCAACGACACCAAGGACGAAAAAACACTTACCGTGGACGAGGGGACCGGGATTATCCAGGGAATTTTCATCGAATACGGGATCACGACAGACGACGAGACGACCGAGGTACGCAACGGCGGCTTTGGCAGTACCACGGCCGGAGGAGTCTGATGAGACGGGCGGCCAGCCTCCTGCCTCTTTTCGCTGTCCTCCTGCTTCTTTCCGGCTGCGGCATCAAAAAGGAGCGCCAGGAGGCCAGGGAAAACGGTCTCGCGCTTATGGAAAGCGGCGATTACGAGGGCGCGATCGCCGTATTTGACGGGCTGATCGAGGAGGCGCGCCGTGTGACGGCCTTCGAGTTGGATGTCTTACGGTACCGGGCAGAGGCAGAATTTGCGGCAGGCGACTATGAGGCGGCAGCCTACAGCTACGGCCTATTAAACGAGACGGACAAGGAGCGGGCAGAGTATGATTACCTGGCCGCGGCGAGCCTGGCCATGGCCGGGGATACAGACGGCGCCAGGGAGCGCCTTGACGCCGGCCGCGCGCTGGATAAAGAGTGCAAAGAACCGGGCTTTGACGCCGCGATGGCCGCGCTCGCAAAAACCTACGAACAAGACGGAAACTGGGAGAAGGCCGTCTATACCTATCAGGAGTGTATTGACTGCGGCCATGATACGGCACCGGTCTATAACCGGATGATGCTCGCCGCCATGGAGCAGGGAGACTATGAGACGGCGCTTTCCTGTGTCGGTCAGGGCCTTCTCGCAGCTGACGGGGAGACGAGGCGGGCGCTCTTATTTAACGAGGCGGTCTGCTACGAATATCTGGGCGATTACGAAAAGGCCCTGGAGCTTTTTTCGGCGTATGTGGAGGAATTCGGGAGTGACGCGCAGGCGGAGCATGAGATCGCGTTTCTGGTGACGCGTTAACGGCAGCCCGGTCAGACCGTCCTGCCGGCGAATCAGGAAAGGAAAGAGATTTGGCAGAGCTGATTGAATTAAAAGCGATTGAGGAGCGAGTGGTTCTGGCGGCGGCCGTCATTGGGGCGGAGAGCGGGGCGGAGCGCTCCCTTGATGAGCTGGAGGAGCTCGCGAAAACGGCCGGGGCCGTGACCGTGGGCCGGATTCTCCAGAACCGGGAAAGCATTCATCCGGGGACCTATCTCGGCAAGGGGAAGATCGAAGAACTAAAGGAGCTTCTGTGGGAGACGGAGGCGACGGGAGTCATCTGTGACGACGAGCTTTCGCCGGCACAGCTTAAAAATCTGGAGGAAGCGCTCGAGACAAAGGTCATGGACCGGACGATGCTCATCCTCGATATTTTTGCGGCCCGGGCCAAGACAAGAGAGGGGAAGATCCAGGTAGAGCTCGCACAACTCCGCTACCGTGCGGCGCGGCTGGTAGGAATAAACGCCTCGCTGTCGCGTCTTGGCGGCGGTATCGGGACGAGAGGCCCGGGAGAAAAAAAGCTGGAGGTCGACAGACGCCTGATCCATGACCGGATCGGACAGCTTAAGGCGGAGCTTGCCGACGTGACGCGCCATCGTGAGGTGACCCGCAAAAAGCGGGAGAGAGAGGGAACTCTGACGGCCGCGCTTGTCGGCTATACGAATGCCGGAAAATCCACGCTGTTAAATCGCCTGACACAGGCCGGAACTCTCGCCGAGGATAAGCTGTTTGCGACGCTGGACCCGACGACCCGGGCGCTTATACTGCCGGGCGGAGAGAAGGTGCTTCTTACGGATACGGTCGGCTTTATCAGGAAGCTTCCGCATCATCTGATCGAAGCCTTTCAGAGTACACTCGAGGAGGCCAAATACTGCGACGTGATCCTGCATGTGGTGGACTGCGCGAATCCGCAGATGGATATGCAGATGCATGTGGTCTATGATACGCTGCACCGGTTAAAGATCCGGGACAAGGAGATCGTGACGATCTTTAACAAGGTTGATAAGCCAAATGCCGATCAGACAGGCAGAGACCCGTCGTCCGATTACCGCGTGCGGCTTTCGGCAAAAACGGGGGCCGGGATCGACTCGCTTTTGGAGACGCTCTCCGCAATTTTAAGAAAACGCCGGATCTATTTTGAGAAAATATTTCCGTATGAGGAGGCGGGGCGAATCCAGAGGATCCGGCAGAACGGGCAGCTCCTGGAGGAGAGCTATAAGGAGGACGGAATCCATGTGAAGGCCTACGTGCCCCTGGAACTCTTTGAACAGCTATACCGTTAAATCCTCGTATGGGGCATTAAAAACGCTCTGCAAAGCCGCCTGCGAGCTCACAGGACATGGTGGTATATATAGCGCTGATCCATAATAAAAAACACAATATCTGGTTTGCAAAAAAAACATAAAACCAGATATTGTGTTTTTTGTTGGAGTCTGCTATAATGGACTTCAGTCACGACTTTGACAGAAAAGAGAGGGGAAGCCAGATGATAGAAGTGCTAAAACGCGATGGGGAGATCGCGGAATTTAATTTAGGCAAGATCACAGAGGCGATCAAAAAAGCCTTCAGAGCAACGAAAAAAGACTACAACAACGAGATACTGGAGCTTTTGTCACTGCGTGTGACGGCAGATTTCCAGTCCAAGATGCGGGACGGAAAGATCTCGGTCGAGGAGATCCAGGACAGCGTGGAGCATGTGCTGGAGGAAACGGGTTACACGGATATCGCAAAGGCGTATATTTTATATAGAAAGCAGCGCGAGCGCATCCGCAATATGAAGAACACGATCCTGGACTATAAGGACGTGGTCAACAGCTACGTAAAGGTCGAGGACTGGCGCGTCAAGGAAAATTCCACAGTCACCTACTCGGTCGGCGGCCTGATCTTAAGCAATTCGGGTGCGATCACGGCCAATTACTGGCTTTCGGAGATCTATGACACCGAGATCGCCGAGGCACACAGAAACTGCGATCTGCATCTGCACGATCTGTCCATGCTGACCGGCTACTGCGCGGGCTGGTCGTTAAGACAGCTCATCGAGGAGGGCCTGGGCGGCATCCCGGGAAAGATCACCTCCTCCCCGGCCAAGCACCTTTCCGTTCTCTGTAACCAGATGGTCAATTTCCTCGGAATCATGCAGAATGAGTGGGCCGGCGCGCAGGCATTCTCCTCGTTTGACACGTATCTGGCGCCGTTTGTCCGTGTGGACAGCCTGGATTATCCGGCCGTCAAGAAATGCATCGAGTCCTTTATTTATGGTGTGAATACGCCGAGCCGCTGGGGTACGCAGGCACCGTTTTCCAATATCACGCTGGACTGGACGGTCCCCGAGGACATGGCGAAGATGCCGGCGATCGTGGGCGGAAAGACGATGGATTTCACCTACGGGGACTGCAAGGCGGAGATGGATATGATCAATAAGGCATTTATTGAGACTATGGTGGAGGGCGACGCAAACGGGCGCGGCTTCCAGTACCCGATCCCCACGTACTCGATCACAAAAGACTTTGACTGGTCCGATACGGAGAACAACCGCCTGCTGTTTGAGATGACCTCCAAATACGGGACTCCTTATTTCTCCAATTACATCAACAGTGACATGCAGCCGAGCGACGTCCGCAGCATGTGCTGCCGTCTGCGCCTGGATCTGCGCGAGCTCCGGAAAAAGACGGGCGGCTTCTTTGGCTCCGGCGAGAGCACGGGCTCCGTCGGCGTGGTGACAGTGAACGTCCCCCGGATCGCCTATCTGGCAAAGGATGAGAAAGACTTCTATGACCGCCTGGACCATATGATGGACGTTGCCGCCAGATCCTTAAAGATCAAGCGCGAGGTCATCACCAAGCTTCTGGACAGCGGCCTGTACCCCTATACGAAGCGGTATCTCGGGACGTTTGAAAATCATTTTTCGACGATCGGCTTAATCGGAATGAATGAGGCCTGCCTGAATGCGAAGTGGATCCGGGAGGACATGGTGAGCCCGAAGGCGCAGGCGTTTACGAAGGCGGTCTTAAACCATATGCGGGACCGTCTGATTACATACCAGGAGGAATACGGCGATCTGTATAACCTGGAAGCGACACCGGCCGAGTCCACGACCTACAGGCTGGCCAAGCATGACAAGGAAAAATATCCGGATATCATTACGGCCGGCTGCGAAAAGGACGGGACGCCGTATTATACGAACAGCTCCCATCTGCCGGTCTCTTATACGGCGGACGTATTCGATGCGCTGGATATCCAGGATGAGCTGCAGACGCTTTACACATCCGGGACGGTGTTCCATGCGTTCCTCGGCGAGAAGCTTCCGGACTGGCGGGCGGCGGCAAAGCTTGTGCGAACGATCGCCGAGAATTATAGGCTTCCCTACTATACGCTGTCCCCGACCTACTCGATCTGCAAGGAGCACGGATATCTCACCGGCGAGCATTTCACATGCCCGAACTGTGGGGAGAAAGCGGAGGTATACAGCCGAATCACCGGCTACTATCGCCCGGTCCAGAACTGGAATGACGGGAAGACCCAGGAATATAAGGAACGGAAGCTGTATGATGTGGGAAATTCTGTCCTGAAGCGGCCTGAGCGGACAAGTGCAGAGGAGCAAAAGCAGGAGGAAACGGCCAGACAGGCGGCAGCCCGGAAGGCAAAGCCCCAGGAGAAAACGGCCGTGCGGATGGAGACAATTCCGGCGGACAAACGGCAGGGCTTTGCCGCAGGCAACGGCGCTTTCCTCTTTACGACCAAGACCTGTCCGAACTGCCGGATCGCGAAAGAGTTTTTAAAGAACGAGGAGTACAAGGTCGTGGACGCCGAGGAGAATCCTGAGATCTCTGACGCTTATGGGATCATGCAGGCACCGACGTTAGTAGTCATAAAGGATGGAGAAGTGAAAAAGTTTGTCAATGCGACGAACATCAAACGGTATGTGGAATCAAAGAAATAGAGCGCCCAAATAGCGGGTAGGAGGATATCTGGATATGGATAAGGACTATCTGGTAAAAAAGAAGCCCTTCCACGCGCTTGTGATATTTGCGCTTCCGATGATCGTCGGAAATCTGTTTCAGCAGACCTACACGATGGCGGATTCCGCCATCGTGGGACGATTTGTGGGCGAGCAGGCTTTGGCTGCGGTCGGGGCCTCTCATGCGCTTACGAATACGTTTATCTGTGTTGCGATTGGCGGCGGGATCGGTGCGTCGGTCGTTGTGAGCCGGTTTTTTGGCGCAAAGGAATATACAAATATGAAGCGTGCCGTGTTTACGGCACTGCTTTCATTTCTGGCTGTGAGCCTCCTTTTGGGAGGCGTGGGGCTTTTACTTGGCAGGACGATCATGGTCGCCCTGAACACGCCGTCCGACGTGCTTTCCATGGCGGTCGAGTATCTGCAGATTTATTTTTTGGGGCTGCCGTTTCTCTTTATGTATAACGTGCTGTCCTCCATGTTCAATGCACTCGGGAAATCACGGATCCCGCTGTACTTTTTGATTTTTTCCTCCGTATTTAATGTGCTGCTGGACCTGCTTCTTGTCACGCGCTTTCAGATGGGGGTTGCAGGTGTTGCGTGGGCGACGCTGATCGCGCAGGGGCTCTCCTCGTTTCTGTCGTTTCTGGTATTTTTGCGGGAGATCGGGCGGCTGGAGTCCGTACGGACGAAGATCTTTGACAGGGCGGAGCTCTGGACGATGACAAAGATCGCGCTGCCCTCCATTTTGCAGCAGTCCACGGTTTCCATCGGCATGATGCTTGTGCAGTCAGTCGTCAACGGGTTCGGTTCGGAGGCGTTGGCGGGCTTTTCCGCGGGTATGCGGATCCAGTCGATCTGCATCGTCCCGATGTCCGGACTCGGCAACGCGATGTCTTCGTATACGGCGCAGAATATCGGGGCGCATAAAAAAGAACGCGTCGTGGAGGGCTACCGTGCGGCCACGATTCTTGTAATCGCCTGTTCGATTGTCCTGTGTGCGGCAATGCAGTGCTTTAGCGGCCCGCTGATCTCTTTGTTCCTTGGAGAGGAAGGGACGGCCACGGCGTTTTCCACAGGAAGAGGGTATCTGACCTTCATCGGATGGTTTTTCTGCTTGATCGGGTTTAAGATGTCCGTGGACGGCCTGCTTCGGGGCGCGGGTGACATGAAGATGTTTACGATCGCGAATCTCGTCAATCTCACACTTCGCGTTACGCTTGCGGTTGCATTTGCGCCGCAGGTAGGGATCGCAATGGTCTGGTATGCTGTGCCGGTCGGCTGGGCGGCCAACTGGATCATCTCGTATGCAGAGTACCGCACGGGAAAATGGAAGCGGATCTCTGCGTGATGCCGGCGCTTCCTTCTTGGCCGGCTGGAGTCCTAGACCTCCCTGTCGGAGTTTAAAAAGCCCTGGCCATAGACCTCCTTGGCCTCGGAGACGATGAGAAAGGCGCCCGGGTCGATGCCGTAGATCAGCTTTTTGGCTTTGTAAAACTGCTTCTTATCGACGACACAGATTACGGTCTCGCCGCTTGTATTGGAGTAGGCGCCGCGGCTTTTGATGAACGTACAGCCGCGCTCGACATGTGCCATGAGCGAGGCGGCGATCTCGGCCGAGCGGGGCGAGATGATCGTCAGCATGGTGCTTTTGTTCAGGCCATAGAGGATCAGATCGATCACATGTGTGCTCACGGTCATTGTGATCAGGCCATAGAGGCCGGATTCGATGTTTTTAAACACCAGCATGGAGGAGGCGATGATCACAAGGTCGATGCACATAATGGCGCTTCCGGTCTGCAGGTGAGGACGGGATTTCTGTAAAAGCTTGGCTGCGATATCGCCGCCTCCGGTCGTGGAGCCCCGCATGAAGATAAGAGCGATGCTTGTACCGACTAAAATTCCGCCGAAAATACAGGAGAGCATCTTATCGCCCGCATAAACGGGGACGTGCGGTGTAATCACCACATCGAGGATTGTGGTCAGGATGATCACGGTTTTCATGGTTTTCAAGGTCCGCTCTTTCCCGAGGAGAGTCCAGGCGGCAATGAACAGTGGAATGTTGATGAAAAGCGTGAGGGTACCAATGGGAAGACCGGTGAAACGGTTTAGAAGAATGGCAAGTCCCGCTGCTCCGCCGGGGGCGACGTCGATGCTGTCGATGAAGCAGTGAAGGCCGACGGCCTGCAGGAGGCCGCCGGCGATGTCGTAGAGAAGGTCGAGAGCAAGCTCACGTGGACGCAGTCTTTTGGAATTCATGGGGGTAGTCCTTTCTGATGGTGAGGAGTTCGCCGTGGGCGTGGCCGGTATGATACACGAGTGGGCCCACGGCTGTTTTATTGGCTGGCCGGATGGAAAAAAGCACGCCGGATACAAATAGGGTCAGGCGATATAGGGGGCGGCGATGCGTTTGACGGCCTCGGGGTCCGCGGTGTTCCAGGCGGCGAAATCCTTGCCGCTTTCTGCTGCGGCTTTTCCGAGTGCTACGAGAAAATCCGGGATCTCGGTCTCCAGCATAGGGCCGACCTCCTGGCCCATGGCTTCGCTTCCCTGGCGGTCGGAACCGTTGATATAGAAGACGAAGGCCGGCTGCGGTTTTTTGTCGATCATCTTGACACCGCCGCGGAAGCCCAGAGAGCCGATCTGATGGGTACCGCAGGAGGATGGGCAGCCGGAAATGTGGATCTGCGGGAGGGCGCCATCCGGGATACCGGCCTCGCGGACGGCCTTTATGCAGGCGGCGAGAAGCGCCTGTGAATCGCGGACGCCGACCTGGCAGATGCTTGCGCCGATGCAGCTTACGGAGGACTCGAAGACGGTTTTGGCGCTGTCTTTGGTGAGTTCCAGGATTGTCTGGACTTCATCCCCGTCCAGGTTGACAATATAGGCGCTTTCGTCGGGGGATAAGCGAAGCTCGGCCTCCGGGATCTTTTGCAGACAGTCGCTCAGGGCGCAGAAGGCGTCGGGAGTCGGCTGGCCGCCGATCGGATGCCAGACAACCGTGTAAAGCCCGGGCTGCTTCTGGGAGAGTACGCGGGAATCCGAGCCGGTATAGGGCTTTCCGGGTTTCCTTACGGGCGTGGAGGAAGCCGAAATCGTCAGATCCTCGCCCGAAGCCAAGACCTCGTCAAGCTTTTCCAGATATGCCTTTTTATAGTTTTCTGCGCCGCCGAGAGCCTCCTGCATATAGCGCGTACGGGCCTTGCCGCGGTTTTCGTAATTCCCGTAGGCACGGAAGGTGAGCCACATGGCTTTGATATAGTAGAGAATTTTTGTGGGCTCCACAGCTTCGGCGACCTTTACGCCAAAGCGGGGGGTATTTCCAAGACCCCCGGCGCTGTATACGTCAAAGGTCCCGTCTTCGCGGGCGGCAAAGCCTAGATCACGGAAGGTGGCGTGGGTCAAATTGGCCGGGGAGCCGGAGAAGCCGACTTTTAATTTCCGGGGCATTTTTTCAGCTTTGATGAAGTTCATCAGATAGTCGGAAGCGGCTCTTGCATAGGGGAGGACGTCAAAGTATTCGTCTGCCTCGACACCGGAGAGCGGGGAACACATCACATTCCGCGGGAAATCCCCGCCGCCGCCCATCGTTACGATGCCATGGTCAAGTGCTTCCTCCATGATCGCGCAGACTGCGTCCGGCTGGAGATCGTGGAGCTGGATCGTCTGGCAGGTGGTAAAGTGGAGCTTTGTCACATGATGTTTGCGGAGCGCGTCGGCGGTAAAGGCAAGACGTTCCTTTGTCACCTGTCCGGCAGTCATGCGGAGCCTCAGCATACTGGCTTTGCCTCCCTTTTGGGCGTAGCTTCCATAGAAGCCGGAGAAGCCCTTGTAGGCACCCTTGTCCAGCTCACCGGCATAAAAAGCCTTTGTTTTCTCCCTGAAAGCGGGAAGCTCTGCTTTCCAGGTCTGAGGGTCGATCGTTTTCATAGTCATAGTAGAGGTTCCTTTCTCTTTTAATTATTGGGATTGTAGCACAAAAACAGGGAAACATCCAGGGGGATGTTCGCAGTGGTTTTCATTGTAAAACGGCCGGAAATGGTTTAAGATAAGAGCATATTTTATAAAACAGGAGGGAAAAGGTTATGCTGTACAGACAGTTGACGGAGCTATATGATATTTTGGATGATGCATCGGCGAACGGGAGCCGTGTGGTGGAGTATCTGGAGAAAATACGGCCGGGCTGTAAGGCAGAGATGTATCCGCTTCGCGGCGAGGGCGGCTCGACCGATATGGTACGAGTCTGGATTCCCGGAAAAAACGGAAAGAAAAACAAGGGGACGGCCCCGACCATCGGGCTTCTGGGCCGTCTGGGGGGCCTTGGGGCCAGGCCGGAGCGGATCGGCTTTGTATCCGACGGGGACGGCGCACTGACGGCGCTTGCCGTGGCGGCAAAGCTTCTGGACATGCAGAACAAGGGAGACGTGCTGGAGGGAGACGTTTTTGTCTCGACGCATGTATGCCCCGATGCGCCGACGGTGCCGCACGAGCCGGTTCCCTTCATGGGTTCCCCGGTCGAGACGGCGGCGATCAACAGGGAGGAAGTGACTCCCGAGCTGGACGCAATTTTGGTGGTGGACACGACAAAGGGGAACCAGATCATCAACTGCCGGGGCTTTGCCATCTCGCCGACGGTGAAGGAAGGATATATCCTTCCGGTCAGTAGCGATCTTCTGGACATCATGCAGATCACGACCGGCCGGCTCCCGCAGGTGTTTGCCTTAAGTCAGCAGGACATTACGCCGTACGGGAACGGCCTGTACCATTTGAACAGCATCCTGCAGCCGGCGCCCGTGACGGCGGCCCCGGTGGTCGGCGTGGCAATCACGACGGAGACGATGGTCCCTGGATGCGCGACGGGGGCGACGCATCTGGCGGATCTCGACGACGCGGCAAGATTTATGCTGGAGGCGGCCAAGGAATTTACCGCTGGGAAATGTACCTTCTATGACAAGGAGGAATACGGCCGCCTGACGGCGTTATATGGGGAAATGAAGGTCTTCCAGACGCTTGGGCGCTGATTGTTCAATCCAGCAGGCGCTTCATCGGCTCCAGCCTTAAAAGGGCTTCTTCGATCGTGCGTCTTTCCCTCGCAAAATGCAGCCGGATCAGATGGTTTACCTTTTCTCTGAAAAAACTGGAGCCGGGCACGGCAGCTACGCCGATCTCGCGAATCATCCATTCGCAGAATTCCAAATCCGTGTATCCCTTAAACTGCGGCAGCTCCAGAAATTTTTGAATATCCAGGAGGACGAAATAGGTTCCCTGGGGAAGGTTGTGGCCGAGGCCGATGCGGTCCAGGCCGGCGAGGAAGAAGTCCTTCTTTTCGGTATAGAGCGCCCGCAGGCCCTCATAATAGGACTCCGGAAAATTCAGTCCTGTCACGGCGGCCTCCTGGAGAGGCGCGGCGGCCCCTACCGTGAGAAAATCGTGGACCTTTTTGGCGTTTTCGGCAACGGCCTTTGGCGCGATCAGATACCCGAGCCGCCAGCCAGTGACGGAAAACGTCTTGGAGAGGGAGCTGCAGGTAATCGTGTGCTCAAACATACCCGGCAGGGCCGACATGTAGATATGGCGGTACGGCGCATAAACAATGTGCTCATATACCTCGTCCGTGATGATAAACGCGTCATATTGTAACGCCAGCCGCCCGATTGCCAAAAGCTCCTCCTTCGTAAAAACCTTTCCGCACGGATTGGAGGGGTTGCAGATGATGATTGCCTTGGCCCCGTTTCGGAAGCCGTCCTCGACGCGGTTCAAGTCAAAGCGGTACTCCGGGGGCGTCAGGGGAATGTAGACCGGCCTGGCCCCGGACAAAATCGCATCCGCTCCGTAATTTTCATAAAACGGAGAAAAAACCATGACTGTATCCCCTGGATTGCAGACGGTCATCATGGCGCATATCATGGCCTCCGTTCCCCCGCAGGTCACCACGATCTCCGCATCCGGGTCAATCGGCCGGCCGATCGCCTTCGCCTGTTTTCTTGCCAGTGCCTCCCGCAGATTCTGCGCGCCGAAGGTGACGGAATACTGGTGAGGCCCCTCGTATGCGGCCTCTGCCAGCCTGTCCAGCATTTCCTTCGGCGGGTCGAAATCCGGAAAGCCCTGGGAGAGATTGATCGCCCCATATTGATCGCTGATTCTGGTCATTCTCCGGATCACGGAATCCGTAAAGCTTCCGACCCGTTCGCTTACTTTCGGCATACCGGTACCCCTTCCTTTTCCAAAATCCGGATAAAGCGGCTGACTGCCTGCAGGCCGTCTTCCAGGATTTGGGGGCTTCCCGCGTATCCGATCCGCATGCTGTGCGCTTCCTCAAAGCAGTCTCCCGGAGTCACAAAGGCACCTGTCTCCTGATACATCCGCTCACAAAATTCATACGAAGACATATCGAAATCATAGTAAACCAGGGCGGTCGTTCCGGCCTGCGGTTTTGTGTAATACACATGCGGCTCACGTAAGATCCATTGGTCCAACAGGTCCAGATTGGCACGGACAAGCGCACGGCTTCTTTCCAGAAGCTTTTCCTTGTGTTGCAGGGCGAGCCCGGCAATCGTTTCGTCGAACATGCCGCAGCTGATCAGATTGTAATCCCGGTGGGAGAGGAAAGAGCGCTTAAGCTCTGCATCACGGGAGGCGATCCAGCCCAGCCGCAGCCCGGCCATGGAAAACACCTTGGACATGCTGCTGACCGAGATCCCTTTTTCATAGAGATCTGCGATTGACTCACACCAGCCGTCGTCCTGTGTGAGATGGCGGTATACCTCGTCGCATAACAGGTAGGCGCCGGCCTTTTCAGCGATTCGGACGATCTTTCGGAGCATTTCCCCGGACATGAGCGCGCCTGTCGGATTATTCGGGTTGTTGATGCAGATCATTTTCGTTTTGGGAACCGCGAGGCGTTCAAGTTCCTTCAGATCGGGAAGATATCCGTTTTCCTGCCTCAGATGCAGGATTTGGACGTCCGCCCGATAGGACGCAGGGATCGAATAGAGCTGCTGGTATGTAGGCATGATGCTGATAATGCGGTCCCCCGGTTCGATGAGGGAATAAAAAACATGGTGGTTTGCGCCGGCGGCACCATGCGTCGGTGTGATATGTTCCGGCCGGATCGTCCGGTACAGGCTGCTGACGCCCTTTAAAAAATCCGGCCGGCCTTCGATATCCCCGTAGGTGAGCCTCCGCCTGCAAAAGTCCTCCCAGAAACGGCCTTTGTCGATTCCGGCGAGGTCCCAGAACTCGTCCAGCGTGACGGAATCCACGCAGGTCTCGGCAATGTTGTATTTTGCCCCTGTCTCATAGCGGTTCATCCATTCTTCTACCTTAAAAGGTGCGATCTTCATTGAAATTCCTCCTTTTTAATAAAGAAAAGGCATCCAGAACCATTCCTTATAGCATGAAACCCATGCCGTACCTACGGAAAAGTTCTGGATACCTTTTGACATTCCACCCGGTGGTGGAACAGGCGATTTATTAATTTACCCTATTATACTGCGGATCGTGTGGGATGTCAACAGAAATTCGCTCCTGCTAAATCCTGACATCACAGTCACTCCTTAACGCAATCGTAATGACGGCGGCAGGAAACAATATAGATGATTCCATCCCACTCATAGTATACGCTAAAGTAAAGAAAAAATTAAGAATATTTCCTTATCCGATTGTAGTACCGGTACCGGTTTGGCCCGCGGCTTCCCTATTACGAAACGTTTTCTTTCCCGGGCACGGATGCGGTAAGATGCAAAAGCTCCGGCTCGCTCTGGCGGATGTAGCTTTCGAGGGAATTGCGGTCGACAAGAGCCGGGATGACGCCCTGCCTGGACACGCAGAAGCCGGCGGCGCAGGAGGCGATCCGGGCGGCCTTTTCCATGGGATAGCCGTAGGAGAGATAGACGGCCAGCGCAGAAATAAACGCATCGGCTGCGCCCGTGGTATCGACCGGCATGAAGTCTGCGGCCGGGAGATAGCCGGTGAAGGAGGGGGACTTGATATAGCAGCCGGAGCCGCCGAGCGTGATGATCACGGCTTTGGCGCCTCTGGCGAGAAAAGCGTCGGCCTTGCCGGGGATGTCGGGGATGTCGGGGCAGAGGATCTCTGCCTCCTTTTCGTTGGGGATAAAAAGATCCGTCAATTCCATAAGGGAATTTTTGATCCGATGGATCGCGGCCGGCTTTAAGATATTTTTTGCCCCATAGCGGTGCGCGGTTTGGGCGGCCGTCTCGATCACTTCGTCCGGGATCTCTGTCGGAATCAGGCAGTAGCCGGCATTCTCGAACAGCTTTTCATTTTTTAATATATCCTGCGGAGTCAGGTTTTGATTTGCTCCGGTCAGGATGGTGATCATGCTCTCACCGTCGTCCTGTAAGTGGATAAAGGCCTTTCCGGTCCCGGAATTGGGATCCCGCACGACGGCGCGCGCATTTACATGGTTCTCCTCCATGCAGGCGTAGATCACGGAAGCGTCAAAATCGTTCCCGACGCGGCCGATTAGGGCGACTTCGCTTCCGAGCTTTGCAACGCCGACGGCCTGGTTGGCTCCTTTGCCGCCCGGAATTGTGGAATGCCGCTGTGTGCTGATCGCCTTGCCGGGCTGCGGCAGTTCATCGACGTTTAACGTCACGTCGATGTGGAGGCTTCCCACGACGACGACCTTTTTAATATGAGACGAGAACGGAATGTCCAGGCTGCTGGTATCAGAGAGCGTGTACGTGGGCCGAAAGGAAGCTGTACCCGGCTCGGACTTTTCGCATTTTTCGATGAGACGCCTACAGACAAAGCCGCCGAAATCGTAGTGAGGGACCGGGATACAGGAAATGCCGGGGAGGTGAAGCTCCTTCCATATGTCATCCTGCAGGCTTAAAAGAGACAGGTCATAAGGAATATGAAAGTGGATCTTCGAAAGCTGCTCAGCAAGCTGTAAGGCCAGATGATAGTCGGAACAGACCACACCCGTCAGCGTCCGGGAGAGGAGCCGTTCATATAGGCCCTCCTCCTTGGCGGAGAGATTCATGCTGTCCGCATAGGGAATCCCATAATCGAACAGACATTTTTTGAAGCCCTCCAGGACCGCAAGAGAGCAGGGATCGGTACCGGCGGTCAGGCAGCCGAGCTTTGTATGCCCATAGCGGATCAGAGTTTGTGTGGCATAAGAGGCGATTTCGGCGTAGTCGATGGACAGGATATCGGGTCCGCTTAAATTTCCGATCAGACAGACCTCGATATCCTGCTCGTCAAAATAGCGGCGGCGATCCAGACTTTGGGCGTTCACAGGCTCCCAGATCACACCGTCAACCCGATGACGGCAGAGGGAGGAGATGCTTTTTAACTCGGTTTCGGGATCCTCACCGCTGTAGTATAAAAGCAGACTGTAGCCCCGCCCACGGGCCGCCTCCATGATCCCGTTAATCAGCAGGCTGGATTTAGGGGCAGAGCGCAGAAGGACGCCCAGGATGAAGGTTTTGGCCGTGGAGACCGCCCGTACCGTGCTGTAGGGTGTATAGTTGTACTCCTTCACGATCTGAAGGACCTTGTTTCTTGTTTCTATATTAATATTTTCGTCTTTGTTATTTACGATCTTTGAGACGGTGGAGATGGAAACACCGGCCAGATTTGCGATTTCTTTGATGGTCATACGACAATCCCCCTCTGTCATCCTGTCTGTCTGCGGATATAATCCGCAACAGCTTAGTCCCTATTATAATATCAATTCTTTTAAATAGGAAGGGTAAAATAATTTCCTAAAATGTTTTCGCATTTGTTCCGGAACGATTGCCGGACGGAGACATAGATTGTGATATAATTCACAATTATTGCCTTAAAAATCAGAATTAATTGGATAAATTATCAAAAACTCTTGACATGTATCAGATAGTATTGTATAAAATATATAGGAAAACAATTTAGGAAAACATTTTACTAATTAAAAAGCGAGGGCAATCAAGTTGAAGAAGACAATACTTGTTGCAGGCAGCCTCAATATGGATATGGTGATCGAAATGGGCCGTATGCCGGCTGTCGGGGAGACCATCTTAGGAGATACGTTAAGCTATGTGCCGGGAGGAAAGGGAGCCAACCAGGCCTGCACGGTGGCAAAGCTGGACGGCAGTGCCGTCATGCTTGGATGCGTGGGGAGAGATGATTTCGGAGAAGCCCTGCGGGGGAATCTGTCAGCGGCCGGAGTGGATGTCTCGAGGCTCAAGACGGGGGAGAGTTCTACCGGAGCGGCCTCAATCTATGTGGATGGCGCCGGGAATAACAGTATTGTCGTAATTCGCGGAGCCAATCAGGAATGTGATATTTCTTATATAGATGAAAATGACAGCCTGCTCAGACAGTGCAGCTATGTGATGTTGCAGATGGAGATCCCGTATGAAACGATCTTTTATGTCATCGAAAAGGCAAAGGAATATGGGAAGACCGTGATCCTGAATCCGGCTCCGGCGCCCGGGCCCCGGGAGATACCAGAGGAGATCTATAAAAAGATTGACTTTATCACGCCGAATGAGACTGAACTCATGATGCTTACGGGAGTTTTGGACTGCGGCAGAGAAAGCCTTGAAAAGGGAGCCGGGCTGCTGCTTAAAAAGGGTGTGGGCAATGTGATGGTCACGCTGGGAGAGCAGGGTGCTGCGTTAATCAACGCGCAGGGAAGCACGTATTTCCCTGCGAGACGGACAGCGGCGGTTGATACGACCGCGGCCGGGGACTGCTTCAACGGGGCGTTTGTGACGGCACTGGCAGAGGGTATGGCCGTCCCGGAGGCAATTCGTTATGCGAATGCAGCCGCCTCCATCGCCGTGTCGAGAAAGGGTGCACAGAGCTCGATTCCGGACGCGAAGGAAGTACAGAGCGTCCTCAAGGAATCGCAGCTTAACGGCAATAACAAAAACAAAGATTAAAAGAAAGGGAAAGGAAGATCGGCTATGGAAGAAAAAAGAAAAATCATCATGGATGTGGACACAGGCTCGGACGACGCGATTGCGCTTGTTATGGCAATGTTAGACGAGCAGTTTGATCTGCTGGGGATCTGCTCGGTCAACGGCAACATCGAGGTAAAGCTTACTACGGACAATTCCCTGCGGGTCGTGGAATGCTGTGATAAGCAGGATGCGGTAAAGGTGTATAAGGGCTGTGACTATCCGATGGTTTCGACCCTGATGCCTTGGACGCCGCAGTCTACGGGAATCCGTTCGGAGGGCTCGGCGAACACGCCTATGCCGAATCCGCGCAGAGAGGGAACGAGAGCCGGTGACAAGGAAGTCCATCCAGAGCACCTGCCGCTTCCGGAGCCGAAGATCCGCGAGGCGAAGGACAGCGCAGTCGTATGGCTGATCAATACGCTTCTGGAGGCAGAGGACGGTGAGATCACGCTGATCCCGGTCGGACCGCTTACGAATATCGCGGTTGCGATGCGGGCGGACCCGAGGATCATTCCGAAGATCAAAGAGATCGTGATCATGGGCGGCGGCCATCTGGTCAATAACTCCTCCCCGGCCTCGGAATTCAACGTATGGGTAGACCCCGAAGCGATGGAAGTCCTTTTACATAGCGGGTGCAAAATTACGATGGTACCGCTTGACGCGACGCATGCGGCGTATATCACGGTCGAGGAGTCGAAACGGATCCGCGAGATCGGCACGAAGCCGGCCATCCTTGTGGCGGACTTGATCGAGCAGAGGACAATCGGATATGCGCAGAATGATGCGGAGATGAAGGCGCTTAAGGGAGCCCCGATCCATGACGCATTGGCCGTATGTGCAGTGCTGCATCCGGAAGTGCTTAAAAATGTGCTCCACTGCAACTGCCATGTGGATATTTCGAGAGGCTATGCATATGGGCAGACCATTGTTGACAGACGGGAAAGAGTGCATCCGGAGCCGTTAAACTGCTATTTCGCGCTGGATGCAGACAGAGAGCTGTTCTATAACTGGATGATTGATGTTCTGGAAAAGGATAAAGAGAGGAGAAAATAAAGAATGAAACGTTTTCTATGTATGGCATGCGCCGTAGTGCTGCTTGCCACGGGCTGCAGTTCTTCCAAGGAATCGGGTGCAGGAACAGAGACGACAACGGCGGCAGCGGCGCAGACCGGGACGACGGCAGCGGCGGGAGAGCAGAAGGCCACAGAGGCAAAGACAGATTCCGGTGACAAGCTGGTGGTCTGGTTTGCAACCTCCGGAAGCCGCGGTGACCATGGTACCTGCGACGTGACCTGGAATGCACTCGCAGAGCTTCAGGAAAAATATCCGGATCAACTGGATATCCATATTCTCGAGGCAGGGAAGGATCAGTCCCTGTACGAGGCGCAGTTTTTAGAAGTGCTTGACAGCGGCTGCGATATCTTCACCTGCTCCGCCAACTACAGCATGGCAGATCTGGTAAGCAAGTATGTAAACGATTACCCGGAAACGGTGTTCTGGTTTACCGACATGGGAACGGAATATCAGTTCGCAAACCCGGATACCTGCTCCGGTATGGCGTTCAAGCAGAACGAGGTCATGTTTTTATCGGGCGCTTTGGCGGCGAAGTTAAGCAAGACAGGCGTGATCGGCTTTGTCGGCGGAATGGAAAGCACAGTTATCTGTGACTTCGGTGCGGGCTATATCGACGGGGCCAGATATGTAAACCCGGATATCAAGGTCATCTTTTCCTTTGTCGGAAACTTTGACGATTCGGCGAAGGGCAAGGAGTTAGCGCTGGTACAGGCAAACATGGGGGCAGACGTAATCCACAACGTGGCAGGAACCGCAGGGCTCGGCGTCCTGGAGGCATGCGCGGATGCCGGTATCTATGCGCTGGGCGTCGATACGGATCAGCGTGAAACCTTCTTAAACAAGGGCGACCAGAAGATCGCCGATGCGATCGTTACCTCCTCTTTGAAGAAATGGGGAAATTCCCATGCACTGTTTGTTGAGCGTTACATGAATGATCCGGATTCGATCAACTGGGGAACCATTGAGCGCTGGGGAATCAAGGAAGACGGAGTCGGCCTCTGCAAGAACGACTATTACGAGTCGAATGTGCCGGATGACTTGAAATCCTTTATCGAGGAGCTGGAGACGAAGGTATCCTCCGGGGAGATTACTCCGATCACGGCGATGGGAATGGAAACCTCCGAATGGGAGGAACTGAAAAAATCAGTGGCACTGGACAATTAATCAAAAGGTGTGCGCATCATAAAGTTAAAGGGCGGGGCGGCGATTTCGCCGCCCCGTACGGCTATACCGGAGCCATACGAGGAGGTATTGCATGAGTGAAGAAATGTTATCCATGAGAAACATTGTCAAGGTATATCCAAACGGTTTTATGGCGAATAAGGGAATCAATTTTACGGTAAAAAAGGGAGAGATCCATGCCCTGCTGGGAGAAAACGGGGCAGGGAAGACGACGCTTATGAATATCCTTTTCGGCCTGGAGACGCATGAGGAGGGAGAGATCTACATCGAGGGAAAAAGGGCAGAGATCCACAATCCGCTGGAGGCGATTCAAAATGGCATCGGCATGGTGCATCAGCATTTTAAACTGATTCCTTCTCTCACCATCGCAGAAAATGTGGTTCTCGGCATGGAACCGGAGAGCAGGCCCGGTGTGTTCGATTTAAAGGAGGCCGCGAAGATTACCAGGGAAACGGCCGAAAAATACAACATGAATATAGACCCGTATGCGACGATCGAAAGCGTGTCCGTAGGTGTGAAGCAGCAGGTAGAGATCATTAAGATCCTGGTTCGCGGAGCCCGGATTTTGGTGCTTGACGAGCCGACGGCGGTCCTCACGCCGCAGGAGACGCAGCAGCTTTTTAAAGAGCTCAAGCATTTAAGAGACGAGGGCAATACGATCATTTTCATTTCCCATAAATTAAACGAGGTGGAGGAGATCTGTGATACCTTCACCGTACTCAGAAGGGGAGAGCTGGTGGGCTCGAAGCCGGTGGCGGAATCCTCCGCCAGCGAGATGAGCGCCATGATGATCGGCAAAAATATTGATCTGGAGATCCACAAGGAGGAGCCGGAGCTTTCGGATGAGAGAATCCGCTTCGAGGGTGTGGATTATGTGACGATTTTCGGCAAGAAAAAGCTGGAGGATATCTCCTTTAACGTATACGGCGGGGAGGTCATGGGAATCGCCGCAATCGAAGGAAACGGACAGAACGAGGTGGCAGAAATTTTAAGCGGGCTGCTGAAATATCAGAACGGCCGTGTGCTCCTTAGTGGAGAGGACATCAAGGAAAAGTCGATCCGCAGCCTGAGAGAGGCCGGAATGGCCTATATTTCCAATGACCGGTATAAATTCGGCTGTGCCGGCCTTGCCCCGATCCGCGACAACCTGGTGGCGGACCGGTATTTCAAGACGCCGGTGGCGAAGGGCTTTATGATCCAGAATCGGGTTATTAACGAAATTGCAGACGGCCTGATTGAGGAGTACGATATCCGCTGCAAAGACAAATTGGAGAATGCGAGCTCGTTATCGGGCGGAAATGCACAGAAGCTCATTGTCGCCAGAGAGTTTACCAACCATCCGCGGGCGATTATCGCGAACCAGCCTACAAGAGGAATCGATATCGGCTCCTCGCAGATGATAAGGGAACGCCTTGTGAGCTTAAGTCGGGAACAGAAGGTGGCGGTGCTCTTAATCTCGGCGGATCTGACCGAGCTTTTGGAGGTCAGTGATAAGATTATTGTTCTGCATAACGGAAAAATCGCGGCGTACATTCCGGACATCAATCAGATTGATGAGTTTGTCCTGGGAGAATACATGCTGGGCGCCAAACATCAGACGCCGGAGGAAGTGAGGTGTGCGATCCATTGAAAGAGAAAATGAGACGGATTTTTATCTATAATTTTGAAGCGTTCCGAATCCTGGTTGCGATCACTATTGCCTTTTCCGTGATCGCAGTGCTCGTTCTCCTGACGAGTGACGACGCGGGGGCCGTCAGCTACTGGTTTATCCTGGGACCGCTGACGTCTATGAGAAGGCTGGGGGGAGTTTTGGAGCTGTCGATTCCGTTCATCCTCTGTGGGCTGTCCGTGTCGATGATGTTTCAGGTCAATAAATTTAACCTGTGCAGCGACGGCATTTTCTATATCGGTATGGCATTTGCTTCCGTATTCGCTTTAAAGCTTGATCTTCCGCCGGTCCTGTTCCCGATCGTGATCATCGTTCTGTGCGCCGTAATCGGCGGGCTTACGGCCTTGATACCGGCGAGCCTGAACTTAAAATTCAACGCGAGCGTTGTGGTCTGTGCATTGATGTTAAACTATGTGTTACAGTATCTGGGCCGCTATATTCTTCTCTACAAGGTAAAGGACCCGGCGCTTACATACAACGGCTCGGCAATCTTTCCGAAGGCGGCGACCCTGACGCATTTTGTGCCGAAAACGAGAATCCACACCGGAATCTTTGTGGCGATTGCCGCTGTCTTAATTATTTATTGGGTCCTGCGGTCCACAAAGCTTGGCTTTGCGATCCGCATCACCGGCAAAAATGAGGACTTTGCAAAGGCCTCCGGCATCAATGTAGCGCTTACCGTGCTGGTCTCCCAGTTCATCGGCGGCGCCTTGGCCGGGATCGGCGGCGCTGTGGAGGTCATGGGAATTTATCAGCAGTTTCGGATCGACACGCTTTTGGGATACGGCTTTGACGGCCTCCTGATTGCGGTAATCGGGAAGAATGACCCGCTGCGCGTCACGGTTGCGGCAGTGGCACTGGCCTACCTGCGGCAGGGCGCGGCTTTGGTCAATTCCTATACGGATATTCCGTTGGAGCTCGTGCAGGTCTTACAGAGCATGATCGTCATCTTTGTGGCGGCCGAACAGCTCATGGCAGGACTGAAGCACAAGATGATCGTTGAGGAATCGGAGAAGGCAGGAGGTGTACAGCATGTTTAAGGAAGTTATTACCGGCGCGTTTGTGATCAGCTTTCTGTATTCGGTGATCCGGATGGCGACTCCGCTCATCTACGCATCCATGGGTGCGATCATATCCAAGCAGGCAGGAACGAACAATCTAGCGATCGAGGCGACGATGTTAATCAGCTCGATGGTCGGCTGTATTACGAGTGTTTACATTCCCAATATTCTGGTCGCGGTTCTTGCCGCGATCGTGGCGGGGATTCTTCTGTCGCTGTTTTTGGCCTTTATGTTTCTTAAGCTGGAGGCCAACTGTACGATGACCTGTATTTCTTTAAATACCATGACGACGGGACTTGCCATGTTTATTCCGTTTGCCTTGTTCGGCGGTTCGAAGGGAAGCTCGATGGGAAAGGCGAGCCTGACGTTCCCGAGCGTACAGATCCCGCTTATCAAGGACATCCCAGTGCTCGGAAATATTGTATCCGGCCACTGCATCCTGACGTATCTGACGATCGTGGTTACCTTCCTTGTCTGGTTTATTATTTTCCGAACCTCCTTCGGGCTCCGGATGCGGGCGGCCGGGGAGAATCCGGACTCCGCGATGTCTGTGGGAATCGACGTCTACGGGGTAAAGCTTAAATCTTTTATCCTGACCGGAATTGTGTGCAGCCTGGGCGGATGCTTTATGTCCATGTATTATCTTTCCTGGTTTACGGCCGGGATGGTGGCAGGGCGCGGCTTTATCGGCGTTTCGATCTCCAATCTGACTGGCGGAAAGCCGTTTATGGCGGTTTTGGTGGCCCTGGTATTCGGTGCGATCGACGCCATGGCGCTTACGTTCCAGTCGGCGTTTAACTTCCCGGCAGAGATCTTACAGATGATGCCCTACATCGCCACGATCATCGGCGTTACGCTGGTGTCGCATCTGGAGGTAAAGAGAAAGCAGAAGCTTCTGGCCAAGTAGAGGCGTGCACGCAAAATGCTGCAGAGGTGAAAAATGGAACTGAGAAAAAAGGCGCGCAGAGACTGGTTGCTTTTATGCGGACTTCAGTCCTGCTACTGGATCACCATGACGCTGCATTCGAGCTTTCTGGTATTTTACCTGAATCAATGCGGCTATGAGACGACCGTGATTGCTTCCATGACGATGGCCATGACGTTTGTCAACCTTGTGACGCAGCCGCTCTGGGGTTACGTTGCGGACGCGTTGATCGGCATGAAGCGGGCAATCCTGTGCTGTCTTCTGGGGAGCCTTCTGCCGCTTCTGCTGTTGCCGGCGCTCGTCAAATATGTCTGGCTTACGCTGCTTTTAAATCTGTTTTACGGCGCGGTTAATTATCCGCTTCAGGGCCTGACGGATTCCATCACGAATATCGCGGCGGAGAAAAACAGCTTTGTGGTGTACGGATTTACGAGAGGCTGCGGATCCATAAGCTCCGCCGTGGGGAGTCTTTTGATCGGGTATGTCCTGGATTATACCGATACCAAATATCTGTTTCTGATCGAGGCGGCGATCTTAGGGCTGGCCTCCGTACTCATGGGCCTCTATAAGGATACGGCCTATGGTCCGGAGGCGGAGACAAAGACCGTCGGGGGCAGGAAGGCGACGAGGAGCGCGGTTTTAGAGCTATTGAGGAAACCGGCGTATCTGGGAATCCTTTTTTGCATTACGCTCATGAACGTGGGCAACCGGACGACGCTATTTTTCGTCCCGATCCTGATCGAGGAGTATGGGGGCGACAATGTCCATCTGGGCTGGTGTCTGTTTTTAAACTGCCTGTTCATGATGCCGTGCATGATGCTCCACAGCCGTATGCTAAAGCGCGGGATCAAAAATCATGTGCCGCTTCTTTTGGGCGCTTCCTTCCATGTCGTGAGGGCGTTTCTGATGTACTTTGCGCGTACGCTTCCTGTGTTAGTGGGATTACAGCTTATGCAGTCGTTTGCATACGGCTTTTTACAGCCGTCAACGGTGGCGGCGGCGGGGGAGGCATCCCCGTTAAGCGTCAGGGCGACGGCGATCTCCCTGGCAGTGGCGATCACGACCGTGTTCAGCACGGTGATCGGCCAGATCGGAGGGAGCTATTTAGCCGGCTATATCGGGGTCCATAATACGTTTCTTGTCAGTGCGGCGATCACGTTTTTGGGAATTTTGAGCTATCTGCCGTTTACGCGGCACGCCAAAAAAGCACCGGCCCGGCCCTGACGGGTCAGGATGCCCAGAGCGCACACTTTTTTATGAAGACTCTTGTATGTAAGAAGGAGAGGGAACATGACAAAAAAAGAATATAAGGTAACGAATGACAAACTGATCTGGAAGATGTCCGCGAAGAATCCCCCGGTGCTTAGAGTGGAGCCGGGCTCGGTGATTGAGTTTGAAACAAGGGACTGCTTCGGGAGCCAGAAGCTGACGCCGGGAGACGGGCCGATCGCATTTGACCCGAATATGGCGGGCAATCCGGCTACGGGCCCCGTCTATGTGGAGGGCGCGATGCCCGGAGATGTTTTGAAGGTGAAAATTTTAGAGATTACGCCGACCTCCGCCGCGGTCATGGGCATGGATAAGACCATGGGCGTCTTCATGCACGAGACCGAGATCGACGCGCTGCGCATCTTCGACGTACACGGCGGGAAGACGTTTTTCGGAGACAAATATCCGGTTCCGAATAAACCGATGCTTGGTGTGATCGGAATCGCGCCCGAGGAGGGGACGGAGATACCGAACATGACGCCGGGGACGCACGGAGGAAACATGGACTGTAAGCGGATCATTGCAGGCAGCACACTGTATCTGCCGGTACATGCCGAGGGGGCACTTTTGGCAGTCGGGGATGTCCACGCAGTCATGGGCGACGGTGAGGTAGCAGGCGGAGGCGCGGAGGTCGCGGCCCGGGTACGGGTGCAGGTCTCGGTCATAAAGGACGAGGACATGGAAGGGCCGATGCTGCTTTCCGAGGGGTATGCGATGGCCATTGTCTCGGCAGAGAAGCTGGATACGGCGGCCGAGGAGGCGACGAAGGCGATGAAGCGGTTTATCCAGAAGAAGTTTAAGATTGAACACTGGGAGGCGTGCATGCTGCTGTCTTTGGTCGGGGATCTTCGGATTTGCCAGATCGTGGACCCGCTTCGGACCTGCCGCATGGAGGTCCCGATGGAGGTGTTTCAGGCATACGGCTATAGCTTTGAATAAGGAAAGGACAGGAGTATGGAGAAGTTACATAAAATCATCATGGATGTGGACACGGGAACCGATGACGCGGTGGCGATCCTGATGGCGATTGCCTCGGAGAAGATCGAGCTTTTGGGAATCTGTACGGTCAACGGGAACCGGAACGTGGAGCTTACGACGGACAATACGCTGCGGGTCGTGGATTATGTGGGAAAGGGCGGTGAGGTCAAGGTATATAAGGGCTGCGCCCTGCCGCTTGTCTCGACGCTTGACCCGGCGAGGAGGCCGCTCATTCCCTACGGGGATAAGTATTTTGACGGGCAGGAGAACCATGGAAACCATCTGGACCTGCCGGAGACAGAGCTTAAGCCGGAGGAAAAGGATGCGGTGAGCTTTCTGATCGAGACGCTGATGAAGTCGGACGGCGATATTTCGATTGTTGCGGTCGGGCCGTTAACGAATCTGGCGGTGGCTTTGCGGGCGAAGCCGGAGATCGCGGGGAAGATGAAGCAGATCATCATCATGGGCGGAGCACTTACGGAGGGGAATTCCGGGCCCTTACAGAGGGCGGAGTTTAACTTCTGGGCCGATCCGGAGGCGGCGGAGATTGTTTTGCAGAGCGGCGTAGAGCTTACGATCGTCCCGCTCGATGTGACGCATAAGACGTGTATCAAGGAGCGTGAGGCGGACGCGTTCGAGCAGATGGGGACGAAGGCCGGACATGCGGCTTCCATTTTTATCAAGCGCAGAATCGGGAATTATAAGGTCTGGCAGCCGGTATGCGACCCGGACGAGGCGCCGATTCATGACGCGCTCTGTATCGCGGGGCTTTTGGATCCGTCAGTGTTTACGAAGGTGGTGGAGTGTCAGATGAAGATGGATTTTTCGGGCGGCACGGCGGATGGCATCAGTGTGGTGAATTTTAAGCCTACGACGAGGGATCTGGATGGGATCTTCAGGCCGGCGGTGAAGAATGTGAAGCTGGTGCTGGAAGCGAACCGGGAGAGGTTTGCAAAGATTATGGGGGAGTTGGTGGCGAAGCTGTAGAGAGAGGGGGCCCGCAGAGACCGGGCCGGGCAGCCAAAGTCCCCGCTGGGGCGGGGCAGGCGGCGTGGGTTTGCGGCCAGGCTGCGGGGCCGGTCTCTGCTGCGTTGTTCCGGGAGCGGGGAAGGGCATGAGGTTTTTCCCGGCGTGACCATAGGCAGTAATGTTGTCATAGCGGCCGGAGCGGTAGTGACGAAGGGGATCCCAGACAATTGTATCGGGGGCGGCGTTCCGGCAAAGAAAATCCGCAAAATTGAAAATGATATAGGATAGGAGACTACGGAACAACGCTCCCGGCAGAAGGAAGGTTGAATTTGAGATTGCGCAGCCTGTTGTCGCGGACAAAGCTTGTTTTTCTGGGATCGCCCTCTGTGTGATAGACGGCCAGGCTGTTTAAGTCGAATATGGAGCTCCAGACGGTTTCGAAGTCGGGGCAGTCGTCGTATTGGCAGAGAAAGCCGTAGCCGCCTTTTAGAAGTTTTGCAGCCGCTTCGACGGCCTTTTTGGGGCCTTCTGAAGTAAGCTGTCCGGAGGAAAAGGTGTTTATGACGGTTTGATAGCGGATGTGGGAGTCATAATCGTTTCCCTGTGCGTCGTCACAGGGCCTCATTTTGTCGGAAGTAAAGGCATTGACAGTGCAGATGACGCTGCCGTGATCGAAATTTTCTGCTTCGCGGAGATTTTTGGAGGACGGAGTGCATTCGATGACTGCCATCCGGCCGTTTTTGTCTGCGAGGAGAATGTTGCAGCTGGAGGCGACGGGAAGCCGGTGAATTTGTGTAATCGCCTGTTCGGTATTGTCTGCTTTTTCAAGCAGATAGCGTACGAGGAAGCAGGAGTTGAATCCGGGGCGGATTTTTTTTAAATCCGTCATCACGAAGGTCATGGCGACGGCGAGGCCGTGTTCGTTTAGGCCTTCTTCCCCGTTGATAAAGGAGGAGGTGGCAATGTGGAACCGGTTTCCGCTTTTGGGGATGTAGAGCTCGCTTTTGCTTTCCTTGCGCAGAGCAGGGGGCAAGTCGTTGTTTCGGCCGTAGAGTGTCCTGCCGGCTGTCTGATAGGCGAAGGCGGTGCAGCCACGGATCTCGATGGGGATATTCGTTTCTAAATTGTACATGCAGCAGCCCATGCAGAGCATCCATGAGGCGAGGCGCAGGTAGTCTGTTCCCGTGGCGTCGGCAAGGCCTCGTATTTCTTCGCATACCTCCGGGAAAAATTCTCTGAGCAGCGCTTCGCTTTGTCTTCCGTGTTCGAGCTGAAACGGGTCCAGCCGGAGCGGGAAAGAGATGTGGTGTCTGTTAAAGAGCTTTCCGCGTTCTGCGCCCATTTCGTAATGACTGCCTTCCAGTCTCAATTCATGCATTTTCTAATGTCCTTCCTTTCTGATTGCGATCCATACCTGCGAGCGTCCCTGCACGGCCTTTGCGTCCGCAAACGGGTATACCTCTACATCCGGCAGCCCTGCGTGTGTATATCCGGAGAACGGCAGCCATTCCGTGGGGAAACGCCTGAACGTGCGCTGGACGGTTTCCTTGAAAGAGCCGTCGTTTTCGAAGACGGCCCAGGAAGACGCAGGGATCTCGTATTCGTACATACCCGGGGGTGCGGGAGTGTCGGCGGGGATGCCGATGTAATAGTAGATTTCCCGGGGATTTTTGTATACGCTGATTCCCAGTATTTGGCCGGGCTCTTGGGCGGACAGGGCGCACAGGTATAAAAGTCGGTTTCCTTGCCAGGCGGCCTTCCAAAAAGCCGGGACGAGCTTTAAATTTTTTTCCCTGTCTTCGGTCATTGGGACGCGGATCCCCACAATGTGCAGGGGCGGCTTTTTGACAATAGAATATGCCATGGCCTGCGCTCCTGTCATTTTGACCTTGAATTGAAGGGAGGGGTACACGTTTAGCCGGCTTCCTGAGGCTCTGGCCGCTGTCGGCGGAAGGCCGTGAACCTTTTGGAACGCCCGGTTGAATGAGGTAGGGGAGGAGTAGCCGTATTTTAGGGCAATATCAATGATTTTGCTGTCCGTTTGCTGCAATTCAAACGCGGCCTGGGTCATTTTCCGGCGGCGTATGTATTCTGACAACGTCATACCCGAGACATAGGAAAAAATACGCTGAAAGTAACAGGGGGAGCAGCATGCGGCACGGGCCGCCTCCTCGTACGAAAGCTCCTTATCCAGGTTATCCTCTATGTAAGCGATGGCGGCGTTAAGATTTTTCAGCCATTCCATTTGCATTCTCCTCTCACAGATCAGAATACCCGATTCGGGTTGACCTGTCCTCTCTTTTTCTGCGCTCTTTTGTAAACGGTATGGAAATACTGTATCAGAATAAAAAATTTGTTTCAACAGGAGATAAAAAAGCTGATACGCAAGCCCCCTTGGGGGAGGTGCATATCAGCTTTTTGTTACATTTCAATTCCCAGCTTTTTCGCATATTCCCGGTACTCATTGTACCATTGATTATAGAGATCCTGTTCGATAACCTCGTCGATGATCTCGTTGATCCGGTCGGTGAGCTGGTCCTCTCCTTTGGGGATCCCGATGCGGGTTCCCTGCGTGTCGGGGTCTACAGTGAAATAGAAGTCCGGCAGGATCATCATCCCGCTTTCCGGGTTGGCGTCGAGATAGAGCTCGGCCATCCGCAGGGCGGCGGCGACGGCGTCCGCCCGTCCCTCCTGTACCATCAAGAGAGCGTCATTGGTGGAGGAGACGCGGTTTAATTTGCCGCAGGCGGGAATCTGCTCGTTTACGAACAGCTCCTGGATGGAACCGCTCTGGACGACCAGGGTCTTATCGGCGAGATCGTCTATTGTCTTGATCTGGCCGGCCGCTTCCTTTCGGATCAGGATTCCATAGGCCTTTTGTGGATCCTCGTCGCCGAAGTAATAGCCCTTGGACAAATTCATGGTCTCGGCACGGGCCGGTGTATAGGCCAACGCCGAGATTGCGATGTCATATTTCCCGGTGGAGATGCTTCCCAGGACACTTGTAAAGTCCATGGGCTTCAGCCGAAGCTCCACTCCCAGCTTGTCCGCTATGTATTTTGCAAGCTCAATATCGGAACCGACGTACTGCTCGTCTCCCTGCCTGGTAGGGTCGATGAATTCGTTGGGAGCGAAGGCGGGCTCGGTGGCGACCTCAATGTAGCCGCGGTTCAGAATATCCTGAAGGCGGTTGGAGGAATGCCCATTCTCACCGCCTGTGGCAGTTTCTTTGGCCGGGGTCTCGGACTGGCTTTTTGTCGTTTCGGGCGTGGAGGCGGAGGCGACATTCGAACAGCCGGTCAGGGACGCCAGAGCAAGCGGGAGCGCTGCGCAGAGTGCGAACAGCCGAATCGTTTTTCTCATGGGAATTCTCCTTTCCTTTTGTACTTTATTTTCTCGTGCTACTAATTTACCATAGTAAATTAGTAGCACGAGAAAGATTATAACGGAAAAGTATGAATCTGTCAAGCTGAAATTAAAAAAAGCAGGCTCCGCCGATGAAGCCTGCCTGCTTGTAACCGGTTCGGACATCGCCTGAACCGGTATGCCTGCTTTACAGGGGCGGATGCCTGGAGTGCTTTTGTGCAGCCGATCCTACGGCTTTGCTTTTTCGAGCGCTTTCTCAACCGCTTTCATAAGAGCCATTGAGGTGTACTGCGAGCCGGCAGGGTATTCGATCCCCTCAAGGGACTGGTTTTCTACGATTTGTGCCGAGAGGGAACCCATGGCGGGCTGCATCAGGGGATACATCGTGGTAACCGCCTCGCTTAAGGGGACGAGAGTGACGGAGTGAATGCGGTCCGCGTCTACCGTGACTTCCACGTTCAGGTTTTGACTGCCCAGGACAATGGAGGCAGAATAGAGCCCCGGTATGTAGGTGGGAGCGGCTTCGGGGCTTGCGGAGGGCGAGGTGTCCGCTTTGGGACGGAACATGAACAAAAGCAGCATGACAAGGACGATCGCAAGGCCGATAAAGATGGCGGTGTAAATGATTTCTTTCATTCGCAGAACGACAATTCTGGTTTTGGAACTCATGGTTTGATCCTTTGCGTATAATTTACTATAGTTTATGAGGCAGGGGGGCGGGATATTCCTCTGCTGGAGCCCTCATGAGCCCCTCCGGCCTTTCCGGCTTTTTGCACTGCGAGAGCATGCGGACCCGGGCGGAGTTAAGGATCCTGTCAGGCACGGCTCCGCTTGTACATAACGACAAGATGGTGGACGAAATTGCAGAGGCGGCAAAGGAGACGATCGCAGAGCTTCCCATGCTTTCGGGCTGGGAGATGCGTGTCGTATTTAATATTGTGAACATGCTGCTGACATATGCGATCATCATGCGCTATGCCAAAAATGTCAAAAAGGATCCGACTCTGAGCATGAACTATTCGGAAGGGATGTCTTCCGAGCAGATATTGGGCTATCTGGACGGAAAAAGCGTGAAGCTGACCGAAGCGCCTTTGACCTTGCGGCATATCGGCTCTTTGGCTGTCCTCCTGGTCGGTGTTGTCAGCATCGTGGTCGGCTCCACCAAATTCGGCTGGTCCCATGCGGAATTTTCGACGACCTTCTTTTTGGTAATCGTGTTGGTCGGCTTTGTAAACGGCTATGGCATCAATAAAATTGCGAAGCTGTTCGTAAAGGGCTTTTCGTCCATGATCGGCCCGGCGTCCGTTGTCGCGTTTGCCAACGGGATCTCGACGATCGCGAAGGCCGGAAAGATCATCAATACAATCGTATATGCGCTTTCGATCCCGATCGTCCGTCTGGGGCAGATCGGACGGGCGATTTTCATGTTCTTCGCGAATTATGTGATCAACTGCTTCATCGGTTCCGGCTCCGGGCAGGCCACCGTTGTCATGCCGGTCATGGTTCCGTTGGCCGATCTGGCAGGTGCGACCAGACGGGTGGAATGCCAGGCGTTTCAGTTCGGCGACGGCTTGTGTAACTCCGCGACACCGACGGCGACGACCCTGATGGCCGTGGTGGGGATCGGCGGGATCTCATATGGGAAATATATCAAACGTATGTGGCCGTTATTCATTCTGCAGATGGGATTCGTCTGCATCGCCCTGGCGATCCTGCAGAGTATTGGCTGGACCGGGCAATCATTGACTGGCGGGGAAACTACGGAAATCTGACGGCCGGAGTCGGGAGCTTTGCCATTGAACAGAATCTGATGAAGGCGACGGAGCCAAAGACGGTTGTGAGGATCTATAATACGAATACCGATAAGATCATTCATGCCACATATAAGGTGCGGGATGGAAAGGTATTGTCGGACGGGACGTATGCAATCCCGGGCGTCCCCAGCACGGGAGACAGGATTAAGCTCGAATTTTTCTCTCCGGCGGGCTCTATTACCGGAAAGCTGCTTCCCACCGGCCATGTAAAGGATACGATTGATTTTTTTTGGGGGGGGGGGAGCAGGGCGTGTATACGGTATCCATTGTCGATGCAGGGAACCCGGTTGTGTATCTGATTCCGGAGGAGAGCGGTCTAAAGGGGACAGAGCTTCCCGTGGAGGCGGAGGGGCTTCCAGAAGTCCTTAAGCGGATCGAGGCGATAAGAAGCGCCGCGGGTCATGCTCATCTGCGTGCCGACCTAGATAACTCGGTGCAGGGGATGAGTGCTGGGAACGCAGTCGATGCAGATACGCTGGGGTTTGTTGAGAACATATACGCCGACGCTTTCGGTGTAGCGGTTGCGGAGATTGACGAGATAGGGATGGGCGACGCTTCGGCTGTCTTCCGTGCTCAGGCAGACCGCGCCCAGCGTGGTTAACTTATATCCGAGGCTGTATTGCAGGGAATCGGCGTTGCGTTTCATATATCCCATGGCTTCCATGGTGGAAATCAGCCTGGAGGCGGTGCTGGGATAGAGGTCTACCATATCCGCGATTTCTACCAGGGAAAGATTGGGTTTTTCTCTGGTGAAGCAGTTTAATATTTTTAAAGCGTTCTCGAGAGGGCGGACATTGGTGTCGGTTTTGGCCATAATTCTGATATTCCTTGCAAAAAATCGTGAACGATTTTATCTTAGCATACTTCTTATAGGTATATTGCAATTAGTAGTTGCTGTTCACATACAACGTCAGTTCGTCAAGTACCAGGTTAGTCCCTGTGGCAGAATGCTTCTTGAGAATAAATGCGTCGTGAATTTCAGCGACCTTGGCCGCTGGTAGGGAATAAATCCCAAAACCCAAGAAGAAATGGATATTATGGGTACGGATAAAGACGCCGCCCTGTTTGCCGATTGTAAGTGGACGAATGAAAAGGTTGATCTCGGCGTTCTGGAGACCCTTGTCGAGCGCGGCCGCCTATTTCATCATAAGCAAAAGTATTTTTATCTCTTTGGGCAAAAACGGCTTTACAAAGGGCTGCATGAACAAGGCGGCGGAAATGGGCAATATAACGCTGGTTGCTTACAATGAGATGCTGAAAACGTATCCTCAGTGAATTGGCTCCTGTCATGGCTGACCGTTATTCTGACGTTGGTCCTGCCCTAAGTCTTCCGTCGGACATGCTCCATTTTGTCCTGATTTCTGTGGATTTGACGCATTGGTACCAGCTGATTCACCCTTTCGATAGTTTTTCCGTTCGGTTCCGGCCTGGCCGCGGGGACAGGCGCAAGATGATACAGGATACAGTATATAGTATATAGGATGTTCCCGTGAAACCGGGGCATCCCGTATGAATCGAACGGAAAATGTTCTGAACCGTTACACTGGATTGACGGCCTGAAAAAAAGCATAATCCGGTATTTTTATTTTCGACAAAATATGCTATTCTATATCCATAGCCCGACGCCTTTTGCGTGGGCAGAGCTGCAAGGGGGAAACAGATATGAACCGGAATCAGACATGGCCGAAACGGCCGGATTATAAGAAGAAGAAAAGTGCAAAGGCCCTTCTGGTCCTTTCGATCCTATATTTTTTGATCGGCTTTGCGCTTTTGGTGGGGACCGCGTATCAGTTTATCGACTGGAAGGCGGGCGAGGCCAGGGCGAAGGGCCGGGTCGAGGAGTTTGACGCATATAAGGAGAGCTGGCTGGGCCAGTGCTGGGAAACGTTATCCATTCAGGCGATTTCTTATGAATTTGCCGAGGATTTTAAGGGAACGTATCAGTATTATCTCGCGTTTACACCGTTAGGGGAGATCCGCATCGTAAAGCTTAAGGGCGGGCTTCCGGAGGAATATATGCCGCTTTTGGATTATCTGTTTGAGGAGGACGCCGAGATTCCGGATCCGGTTGAGCTGCGGGGCGTTTCCGCTCCGGTCGAGGAGGATATCAAGGAGTATGCGCTGGATGCCTTAAACGACATGTACGGCGAGGAGGTATTCACGGAGGCGGACTTTGACGAATACGTGGGGGTCTGTTTCCTCGACACGACAGGAAAGCCGGCCGGGGCCGGAAGCGGCAGGGAGGTCGCGTCGCTGGCCGTGATCTCCTTCATCTGCCTGGGGGCCGCGCTGTTTTTCCTGATTCTCTCACGGAAAACAAAGTATACGGCCATAGAGGATGAGAATCGGGAGCGCGCGACTATGAGCCAGATGGCCGCATACGGGAGCCAGGGAACAGGCGGAGCCGTGTGGAATCCGACGGGCTCCGGGAGAGCAAGCGGCGATGCGTGGGTTCCGGCGGGCTCCGGCGAGGACGGCAACGCCGGCTGGCGTCCGGTGACGGCGAGTCAGTATGACAATTTCCACGGACAGAGCATTCAGGGTACGGGCTCCTACGGACAGGCCGGGCCCTACGGCGGCGCCCGCAGGGGGACGGATGAGCTTAAGAAACTCGCCGCTTCGCAGAATCCGGAGCGGGAGTCGAATGTGCTTCTGGGGCTTTTGGGAGCTGTCGGCGGATCGCTCGTGGGTGTGCTGGCCTGGGTCCTGATCGGTCAGATCGGCTTTATCGCGGGGATTGCGGGTTTTCTCATGTTAAAATTCGCGCTGAGCGGCTATGCGAAGCTGTCGGGGCGGCTTGATAAAAAGGGCGCCGTTTTGTGCCTGTTGATCGCGGCGCTTATGATCGTGGCGGCTAATTTCCTGGATATTGGCTTACAGCTCTGCCGGGCATATTTTGCCTATGAGGCGAGCCTGGATACGGTACGCTATGTGGCGTTTAATCTCTTGTCATTGATGGATACGCATGAGCTCTGGCCGGATTTCTTTAGAAACCTGTTGATCGGCTTCGGCCTCTCTGTCTGGTCGAGCTACGGGCTGATCCGGTCGGTATTGCACTATGAGGAGCGGTAAGAATGGCCCTGACATTGATTGTGGGCGGCTCCGGCTCGGGAAAAACGGAGTATATCTATAAAGAAATGATCGGGCGCTCCATGAGAGAGCCCGATGGACGGTTTTTCGTCATCGTCCCGGAGCAGGCTACGATGCAGGCGCAGAGGGAGATCGTGCGGCTGCATCCGCGCCACGGCACGATGAATATCGACATCGTGAGCTTCGAGCGTCTGGCCTACCGCATTTTTTCGGAGCTCTCTCTGCCGCAGCCGGAGATTCTCGACGATACGGGGAAAACGATGGTGCTGCGGCGTCTGGCCGGAGAGAAAAAGGATGCGCTTTCCTATTTCGCGTCCAATTTGAACCGGGCGGGATTTATCGACGAGCTCAAGTCCATGCTCTCGGAGCTGGTCCAATACGGGGTCACGCCGGACTTGTTAAAGGAGACGGCCATACAGACCGGGCTGTCCTATGTGCTGACGTGCAAGCTCACGGATCTGTATACATTGTATGCGGCGTTTCAGGACTTTACCGCCGAGCGCTACATCACGATGGAGGAGCTTTTGGACAAGCTGTGCGAGGTATGCGGGCGCTCCAAGCTACTGCGGGGAAGCGTGATCGCGCTGGACGGCTATACGGGCTTTACGCCGATCCAGTACCGGCTGATCGGACGGCTTTTGTCAGGCTGTGCGGATCTGCTTGTGACCGTGACAGCGACAGAGGCTGCAGATCTTTTTGGGGCCGGGAGCGAGGCGGACCTGTTCGACATGAGCCGGAAGATGGCGGGAAAGCTTATAAAGCTTGCGGCGGACTGCGGCGTCCGGGTCACAGAGCCTGTTACGCTTTCCGGCCGGCCTCTGCCGCGTTTTGTGAAAGCGCCGCTTCTGGATCATCTCGAGCGGACACTGTTCCGCTATCCGTACCGTCCGTATCGGGGAGCCGGGAGCAGCTGCCTTCTCCTGGCGCAAGCCGAGACGCCGGCGGATGAGGTGGATTTTGTGGTCAACCGGATCCATGCCCTCGTAAAAAAGGAGGGGTTCCGTTACCGGGAGATCGCGGTGATCTGTGGTGATCCGGCGGGATATTCAAAGGAGCTGATCCACAGGTTCGAGGAAAACGGGATTCCGCTTTTTATCGACGAAAAAAAGGATGTGCAGGGGAATCCGTTTATCCGGCTTTTAAAGAGCAGCCTGGAGCTTTTACGGCGCGGCTTTGACTATGAGAGCATGTTCCAGTATCTGCGGACCGGCCTCGTCACAGAGGACAGGGAGGCGCTTGACAGGCTGGAGACATATGTGCGGGCCATGGGGATCCGCGGCTTTAAGCGCTGGCAGGAGTCGTGGGAGAAGACCTTCGCGGGCGGGAGCCGGCTCAATCTCGCAGAGTTAAACGCGTTGCGGGAGGAGATCATGGCCCCGCTCTCCGTCTTTAAGGAGCAGACGGCAGGGCCAAGGCCCACGGTGCGGGAGATGACGGAGGCGTTGGTCGGGCTGTTTGAAGCACTCGAGGCGGAGAGGAAGCTTCTTTTGCGGGCGGAGCACTTTAAGCGTCTGGGCATGCGCCGGGAGGCCAGAGAGTACGAGGAGCTTTACGGCCTTGTCATGGAGCTGTTTTCCAGGCTGGTGGAGCTTTTGGGAGAGGAAAGGATTTCCAGGCGGGAGTATTTGGAGATCGTAAACGCCGGGCTATCGGAGATCCGCGTCGGGATAATCCCCGCGGCCGCAGACCGGGTCGTGGCCGGGGATCTGAAGCGGACGAGGCTCTCCGGGATCCGTGCGCTGTTTTTTGTGGGCGTCAATGAGGGCGTGGTGCCGGCGGATACGGGTAAGGGCGGCATCCTGACGGAGCAGGAACGGGAGGTTTTGAAAAGGAATGCGCTGGAGCTCGCGCCGACAGCGAGGGAGGAGGGCTTTATGCAGCGCTTCTACCTGTATCTGATGCTTGGCAAGCCGTCGGAGTATCTGACGGTCTCCTGGACGGCCCTCTCGGCGGCGGGAAAGGTCATGCGGCCCTCCGGCCTCATTGCGCAGCTTAAAAAACGCTTTCCCGTGGCGCGCGTGACGACGGCCGCCAGGGAGCGGGAGGAGACGGTGAGCGTCCCTGCAGCGCACCGGGCCGTGCTCGCATGGCTGCAGGAGCCAGAGCGAGTTTTCGAAAAAGGAAACGCGGCCGGGCTGTACCGCTGGCTGGCCTTAAAGGGCGGGGAGGAAGCGCCGATGAGACGGCTAGCGGACGCGGTCTCGTACGTGTACCGGGAACGGGGGATCGGGCGGGAGGCCGCGAGGGCCCTCTATGGGACGCTTTTAAACGGCAGCGTCACACGGTTGGAGCAGTACGCCGCCTGCGCCTATGCGCATTTTTTAAGTCATGGCCTCGATCTGAGGGAACGGCAGGAATATGAGATCGACCTGTCCGACATGGGGAACCTGTTTCACCGTACGATCGACCTCTTTTTCTCGCGGGCACATAAGGAGGGACTGGCGCTGCCGGCCGTTTCGGATGCCAAAAGGCGGGAGCTGGTGCGGGCCTGCGTGGCCGAGGTATCGCAGGAGTACCGCAATACGATCATGAAAAGCTCGGCCAGAAACGACTATCTGACTCGCAAGGTGGAGCGGATCGCGGACCGGACCGTCCGCGCGCTTTTGTATCAGCTTGGCAAGGGCGATTTCAGGCCGGAGGGGTTTGAGGTCGATGTGAGCATGCGGATCCCGCTGCGGGCCGGAGAGACGTTGAACTTAAAGGGGCGCATTGACCGTATGGATGTACTGGAGGACGAGGATAAGGTCTATGTAAAGATCATGGATTACAAGTCCGGGAGCACCTCGTTTGACCTGGCGCTTTTGTATCACGGGCTGCAGCTTCAGCTCGTGGTCTATATGAACGCGGCTTTAAATATGGAAGCGAGGCGGCATCCGGATAAGGAGATCGTGCCGGCGGGGTTCTTTTATTATCATATTGATGACCCGGTTTTAGAGCGTGGGGAGGATATGTCCTCCTCGGAGGCGGAAGCGGAGATTCTCAAAAAGCTTCGCATGAACGGGCTTGTCAACAGCAGCCTTTCCGTCATCCGCCATATGGACCGGGAGATCGAGAGGGAATCGGACGTGATCCCGGTGGCCATGAAGGATGGCCTGATTCAGGAGGCAAAGTCCTCCGTGGCCGGTGAAAAGCGCTTCGAAAAGCTCTCCGGTTTCGTAAACGAGAGCCTCAAAAGCATGGGCGAAAAGATCCTGGACGGCAATGCGGCCGTGAATCCGTACAAGCAGGGGACGAGGACGGCCTGCGACTACTGCCCGTACCACAGCGTCTGCGGCTTTGATTTAAAGACCGTGGGCTACGCCTTCCGCCGGTTCAGGCCCATGAAGGTGGAGGAGATTTGGGGCGGGATAGAAGGAAAAGAAGGGGAGGAGAAGGAGACGGATGGCTGAGAGAGGGTGGACGCCCGAGCAGCAGAGCGCGATCGACAAGAGAAACCGTAATCTTTTGGTCTCGGCGGCGGCCGGGAGCGGCAAGACGGCGGTGCTCACCGAACGGATCGTGAACATGGTGACAGATCCGAAGGAGCCCGTGGACATCGACCGGCTCCTGGTGATGACGTTTACCAACGCGGCTGCGACCGAGATGCGCGAGCGGGTTGGGGACGCGATCGAGGCGAGACTGGAGGCGTCGCCGGGCGATAAGAACCTGGAACGGCAGGCCTCGCTGCTTCCCCATGCGCAGATCATGACGATCGACAGCTTTTGTCTGCGGCTTCTGCGGGAGCATTTTCATGAGCTGGACATTGACCCGGGCTTTCGGATCGCGGACGAGGGCGAGCTTCTGCTTTTGCAGGCGGACGTGATGAAGGAGCTTTTGGAGGAGTACTACGAAAGAAATGACGAGCGGTTTATCCGCTTTGTGGACGCCTACGCGTCGGGAAAGGCCGACGGCGGGCTCGAGGACTATATCCTGTCGGTCTGGCGGTTTTCCCAGAGCAATCCCTGGCCGGGAGAGTGGATCGCGCGATGCAGGCGGGAGCTTTCCGGTGCGGGCAGAAGGGCAGAGGAGGCCAAAGAAGCAGAAGCGGCCGGGGAGGCGGACAGCGTGCCCGAATGGCTGCGGTTTCTGCTCACGGATGTAAAAAAACAGGCGGAGGAGTTTTTAGAGCAGCTTACGGAGGCGGAGGAGCTCGCCGGGGAGACGGACGGACCGGCGGCGTATCTTCCAATGCTGCGCGCGGACAAGGAGGCAATAAGGGGGCTTTTGGAGGCGGATTCGTACGAAAGAGTCCATGCCCTCTTAAACCGGCCGCTTTTCGGCCGTCTGTCCGCCGCACGCGGCAAGAACGTGGATCCGGAAAAAAAGGAGCGGGCGGCCGCGCTGCGAAACCGTGTGAAGGACGCGGTCAAGAAGATGAAAACGCTCTATGCCCCCGGCGATCTGGAGCATATTTTTTCGGATCTGGAGGCGTGCAGGGAGCCGGTGCACGTGCTGCTCTCGCTGACGGAGGATTTTACGGCGCGTTTCCAGGAGGCGAAGGAGGAAAAGAACCTCGTGGACTTCAACGACCTGGAGCATTTTGCGCTGGAGATCCTGACGGGCGGATCGGCCGGCCATGCGCCGGGGCCGGCGGCCGACGAGCTGGCCGGCTTTTATAAGGAGATTCTGGTGGATGAGTACCAGGACAGCAACCAGGTGCAGGAGACGCTTTTACGCTGCATCTCCAGGGAGCGCTTCGGCGAGCCGAACGTGTTCATGGTCGGCGACGTGAAGCAGAGTATTTACAAGTTTCGCCTTGCCAAGCCGGAGATTTTTTTGGAAAAGTACGAGGGTTACGGGAAGGAGGACGGGCCGCGCCAAAGGATCGAACTGCACAAAAATTTCCGCAGCCGTCCGGAGGTGCTGCGGAGCGTAAATGACCTGTTTTTCCGGATTATGACAAAGGAGCTCGGCAATATTCGCTATACGGACGACGCGGCGCTCTATGCCGGGGCCTCGTATCCCGATCCGGCAAGGCCGGGGGAAGCGGCGACGGAGCTTCTATTATTAGACGCCGGGGAGCTTGTAAGCTCCAATATGGAGGAGGAACGGGCCGACTATACGGTGCGGGAGGCCGAGGCCAGGCTGATCGCGGGAAAAATCAAGGAGCTTACGGATCCGCAGACAGGGATGCAGATCTGGAACGCGAGGGAGGAGCGGTATGAGCCGTTAAAAAAGCGGGATATCGTCATTCTCCTGCGCAGCTTAAGCGGCTGGTCGGAGGAGTTTTTGCGCGTGCTGGCGGCCGAGGGGATCCCGGCCTTTGCCGAGTCCAGGACGGGCTATTTTACGGCGGTCGAGGTGGAGACGGTCTTAAACCTCCTGGCCCTGATCGACAACCCAATGCAGGACATTCCGCTGGCCGGCGTGTTGAAGTCGCCCATGGTGGGCTTGAGCGATAAGGAACTTGCGGTCCTCATGGCGGGGTTTAAGAGGGAGCCGGACAAGGGGCAGGATCCGGGCTTTTACGGGGCGGTCAAATGGTTTCTCGGACGCCCCTGGGAGGCAGGGACGAAGGAGGTGCAGATCCACGAACGGCTCGGGAGCTTTTGGAAGCTTCTTTTAGAGCTTCGCGACGAGGCCGAGTACCTGCCGGTGCACCGCCTTTTGTACCGGATCTTCGAGCGGACGGGCTATTACGAGTATGTGTGTGCCATGCCGGCGGGGCGGGCCAGGCAGGCGAATCTGGACATGCTGGTGGAAAAGGCGGCGGCCTATGAGAAGACCAGCTATCATGGCCTGTTTGATTTTATCCGCTATATCGAGAAGCTTAAAAAATATAACACGGACTTCGGCGAGGCAGTGAGGTCAGGCGAGGACGAAGACACGGTGCGCATCATGAGCATCCACAAGAGCAAGGGCCTGGAGTTTCCGGTCGTGTTTCTCGCGGGAGCCGCGAAGGCGTTCAATAGGCAGGATTCCCGCGGAAAGCTGTTAATCGACGAGGAGCTCGGCGTGGCGACCGACTTTTTCGACACGGAGCAGAGGCTTAAGGCGCCGACGCTTAAGAAAAATGTCGTGAGCCGCAAATTGAATTTAGAGAGCATGGGCGAGGAGCTGAGAGTCCTCTATGTCGCCATGACCAGGGCAAAGGAAAAGCTAATCATCACCGCGGCGGACCGGTATCTGAAAAACCGTCTGGAAAAATGGGAGGCGGTCTCGGAGGGGCTAAAGGACGATGCGGGGCGGGGGCTTCCGTTTACGTATCTGGGCGCAGCGGGCTCGTATATCGACTGGCTTTTGATGGCAGGCAGGGGGATAAGGGAGAGTATCAAGAGGTCGTTTGTCCCGGCAGAGAGCCTTCTGGAGGCGGAGACGAAAAGCCAGGCCGGAAAGCTGGAGCTTGCAGAATGGTTAAGAAGGCTCCGGGAGGAACCCTGGAGAGCGGATGAGGAGGATGTCTTCGGCGGCCTTTTGAGGAAGACGTATCCGTATGAGGCGGATACCTCTCTGCATGCGAAGATGTCGGTCTCTGAGCTCAAGGAACGGGGGCAGTTTGTCGATGACAGCGAGAGCGATTTCCTGCCGACGATCCCGGCATTTATGAGAGAGCCGGGCCTTTTGCCGCCGGAGCACGGCGGGGCGTTCCGCGGCACGGCGTACCACAGGGCGTTGGAGCTTCTGGACTTTACGAAAACGGCGTCAGGAGAGGAAATCTCGGCGCAGCTTGCAGCCATCGGCGCGGCGGGACTCATGGATGAGGCGGCGCTTAAGCTTTTGCGCGTGGAGGTGCTGCTTCGGTTTTTCCGATCCCCGACCGCGGCCCGTATGAGAAGGGCCGCCGGGGGAGGAAAGCTCTATAAGGAGCGCCAGTTTGTGATGGGGGTTCCGGCAAGAGAGCTGGACGGGACGGATTCGGACGAGCTAGTGTTGATCCAGGGGATCATTGACGCCTGGTTTGAGGAGGATGACGGCGCGGTGCTTGTGGATTATAAGACAGACCGGGTAAGGGAGGGGGAGGAGCATGTCCTTTTGGAGCGCTACCGCCTGCAGATGGTCTATTATGCCCGGGCGCTCTCGCAGATCACGGGGAAACGAGTGAAGGAGGCCGTTTTGTACTCCCTCACTCTGCAGAAGGAGGTTCCTGTTTTACGGGATTAGAGCGTGTCAGAAAGCCATTTTCAGGACTCCTCTTTGGCGATGATGAGCTCGCCTGCGTAGGGAAGCGTCCGGATCCAGTCGCAGAAGGCGTGCCATTCGGCGAGTTTGTGGTCTTTTCTCGCATAGTAGATGTTGATCAGGGTCTCATAGTTCATCGTGCAGGTGCGGAGCTGGTTATAGCTGGAGGGAAGGAGCTGGATTAGGTCATACCAGTCTTCTTTCCTTTTTCCGTTTTCCATGTATTTTGTGCGGATAGCCTCGAGGCGTTCTAAGACGGTCTCAAAGAAAGCGAGCGTGTCCGGCGTCATGTGGTCGTGGCTGAAGTCGTCCAGAGAGAAAGGCTTTGCGTGGATCTTGTGCATGGTGCTCGTGGAGTTGGCGACGGTCGCGATTTTGTAGGTGTCGTATTCCTTCCACCAGTAGAGAGGGGCGGTGATGTCCACGGAGACGAAGATCTGGCGGATGTATTTGCGGTGGTCGCTGCCGGCGAGGCGGAGGCGTTTGGCGAGATCGAGATCATTCGGGCCGAGGATGTAATTGCCGGTTTCGTCATATTGGCTGTCCATACGGGCCCAGCTGTTTAAGGGGTTTCTTGCTCCGCGGATGGCGTTTTCGAGGTTCATGACGGCGGTGCGTTCGAAGTGTATCATTTTGTATGAGTGCTCCTTTCGAAAGGGATGTATGGTGTCTGGAGGGTATTATAGCGGATTTTTTGTGAGAAGGCAAGAGGGAGGGCAAGGGGTCCGCAGGGCCAGCCTTTAAGGAATTATAAATTTTTTATGGCAGGAGTCGGGGAGGCGTGGTATACTTTTTTTGGTAAACAAGGGGGAGGTTTTGGCGAGATTTGGAAGGAGAGGTGCTATGAGGGGGCTGTTTGCTGGAAAGCGCCGGAAGGAATGATTGAAAATGAGGGGGTGAGAAAAGGGATGGATAATAGGAAGCTGACAAGATTCGGATTCTGTTTTCGCCAGACGGTTAATGCCATCTTGCTGGCCGGGATTATGATTTTTTTCATAGGCGTATATTACTGCGTGGTCAAGGCGGGCATCCCTTACCAGAATCCGCCATTAGAGCTGCAGATACAATATGCTGTCCATATGGAGATTGGAGAAATACTGGTAAAGGATGGATGCCTGATTTCCCTATGCGGAGGGGGCGGTCGTCTGCTTTTGAAATGGGTTCTGAAAAAAAAGAAATAAAAGCTGTTTGTTGATGAATCCTGTAAAAAGAAAAGAACATCTTCGGGGTTTATTCCTGAAAGTGTTCTTTTCTGTTAAGGGACTTTTTCGGAAGCCCCCTTTTTAATAATTCTCTGCGCTGATCTGGAAGAAGGCCTGCGGATGGGCACAGACCGGACAGATCTCCGGCGCCTTGGTTCCGACTACGACATGGCCGCAGTTGCGGCACTCCCATACCTTGACCTCGCTCTTGGCGAATACCTGCGCAAGCTCGACGTTCTTAAGCAGGGCGCGGTAGCGCTCCTCGTGCCGCTTCTCGATGGCGCCTACCATGCGGAATTTGGCCGCCAGCTCCGAAAACCCCTCCTCCTCGGCGGTTTTGGCAAAGCCCTCATACATGTCGGTCCACTCGTAGTTTTCGCCGTCGGCAGCGGCGGCAAGGTTCTTTGCCGTGTCACCGATGCCCGACAGCTCCTTGAACCACAGCTTGGCATGCTCTTTTTCGTTGTCCGCGGTTTCGAGGAACAGTGCCGCAATCTGCTCAAAGCCGTCTTTTTTTGCGGCAGAGGCAAAGTATGTATATTTGTTTCTCGCCTGAGATTCTCCGGCAAAGGCCGCCTCCAGATTCTTTTCGGTCTGTGTATCTGCATATTTGCTGCTCATGATTATATCCTCCTACTGTTTTTAAATGGTTATTTTTTCAAAATCGGAAGCGGGATGCTTGCAGACCGGACAGATAAAGTCTGCCGGGAGCTCCTCCCCTTCATAGAGATACCCGCATACCGTACAGCGCCAGGCGGTCTTTCCGGCGGGGGCCTTTGGGGCCGTCTTGGGCTTGATCTCGGACTGGTAGTAGGCATAGGTTGCCGAGGGAGTGTCGGAGAGGACGTCCATATCGTCTACCGAGGCAATAAACAGCGTGTGGCTGCCCAGATCAATGGCCTGCTCTACGGTGGCGCTCAGGTAGGCGTTGGTGCCGGCGGTGATATAGTAGAGGCCGTTGGGGCTGCGTCTGCAGTCCGCATAACCGGCAAATTTATCCGTATCCCGGCCGGACTGGAAGCCGAAGCGGCGGAAGGTATCGAAGCTTGCGGCCTCGCTCAGAACAGAGAGATTGAATTTCCCGCTTTTTTGGATCAGCTCCTGGGTGTAGTTCGCTTTGTTTACGGCAATGCTGATCCGGTTGGGCTCGCTGGTCACCTGAATGCCGGTGTTGGTGATACAGCCGTTGTCCCTGCCCTCAAATGCGGTGGTGAGGACAAACAGCCCGTAGCTCAGCTTAAACATGGCCTTGCTGTCCATGATTAAATCCTCCTTCTTTAATTTTTATATAGATTCATCCCTGCGCCCTCTGCACGCCGGGCACAGATAGAAGACCTTTAGATCGTAAAATAGAAATCCCTGCCCCATCTGCCTCTTAAGAGAGTCGGTCAGATCCTCAAACGAGACGTCTGTCAGCCTGCCGCATCGCCTGCAGATCAGATGATCATGTTTTACGACGCGGTCATAGCGGTCCGGCATATTTTCAACGGATACCTTGTGGATCAAACCGGCTTTCCAGAGCTTATTCACGTTGTTGTATACCGTTGCCAGGACGACCTTCGGATATTTTTTTTGGAGCTTTGTATAGATCTGCTCTACTGTCAGGTGATCGGCAGAATTGGTAATGATGAAATATACTTCTTTTTCATATTTTGTCATACCTATATCACCCCTGACTGGCTTTTAAATTAGAAATATTCTAATATTTTCTAATTTATTCTAATATATTTTTTCTTTTTTGTCAAGAAATGATTTCCAGAATTTTCCTGCTGCCTTCAATTAGCTCCGGCTTTTTGCCGTGACAAATCCTTACATAGCTGCCGGGGAAGCGGTCCGGAGAATAGAGGCTCTGTTTCTTCCGGCCTCAATCGGGATCCGGATTTCTGGGGCCTCTCCCAATAAGAATTCCGTAAGAATTTTGCAAGAAAAATGGAAGGGAATGGTCTGAAAATAGAAAGTAAATCATGATATACTGGGATTGTTGTATAAAAAGTTGTAAAAAGATCTATTCGGAAAGGAAAGAAAATGAACAACGAAGAACCAAACAAAACAGAGGAACTCGACCAGGAGCTGGAAAAGCTCTTGTCGGAGGATGGCGGGAGCAAGAGGCCCAAAAGGCGGGGAAAGCTTAAGAAAAGGCTGTTCACTGCGGCGGCGGTGCTCGTCGTGGCCGCTTTTGTGGCCAGCCGGCTGATGAGCGGCGGAAAGGAGCAGGCGCCCATGGTGGCGGTGCTCTCGCCGGCGGTGAAGCTCATCCAGAACCGTTTGGCGGTCAGCGGGCCGGTTACGGGGACGGATAGTGTCGATGTGGTGTCGAACCTGCATGCGGAGGTGTTGGAGATCCCGGTGAAGGAGGGCGATATGGTGGAGAAGGGCCAGGTGCTCGCCATCCTGGATGACACGGATCTGAAAAAGGAGGTAGAGATCGCCAAAAATAACTATGATCTGGCCGTGAGCACGTGTGCGGAGCGGGACAAGGAGGCAAGGAACGGCTACGCGAAGGCGGCGCAGGATCTGAATACGGCGCAGGCCAATTATGACCGGACGAAGATATTGTTTGACGGAGGGAGCATCCCGCTCGTGGACCTGGAAAACGCCCAGAATGCGTTAAATGACGCGAAGCGTGCGAGAGATTCCTATACGATCCGAAACGGCAGGGCCGTGGCGGATGATTCCTACCGCCTGCAGATCGAGAAGGCGAAGTTTGATTATGACAAGGCGCAGGAGCGGCTGGGGGACACGCAGATCGTGGCACCGATCTCGGGGACGGTAGTCCGTGTGTATACGAAGATCGGCCGTTTCGCGGATAAGATGGATGACGACAACAAGCCGATGTTTGAGATTGAAAACCTCGATGAGCTGGAGATGGAGATCAACATCAGCGAATATTCGATCGGCAAGGTGGAGGTCGGCCAGGAAGCGGAGATCAGCGCGGATATTCTAAACGGGGAAACCATAAGGGGCCGGGTGGTGTCCATCTCGCCGACCGGCGAGGAGAAGGCAGGCGGCTCCACCGAGAGAGTCATCCCGACCACAATCCGGATCCTTGATAAAAATACGAGACTGATCGCGGGGATCACGGCGCGGGCCGAGATCATCTTGGAGGAGGCCGAGGATGCCCTGACCGTGCCGATCTCGGCGTTATTTGAGGACAGCGGTGTTACATATGTGCAGACAGTCCGGGAAGGGCTTATTCACTGGGTTCCGGTCGAGATCGGGATTGAGGGCGACATTGAGGTACAGGTTACAGCGGCGGAGGGAGAGACGCTTGACGAGACAAGTCAGGTACTCGGTGCCCCCAATTTGATGTACGCCGAGGGTATGGCCGTCACCGTCCTTGGGCAGTAAAGGGGGCGTTACCATGCTGGGAAGAAAAAAACTGCCCTCCTTCATAACGGAGAATGTAACCTCCGACCTGATCCGCCTCGAGAATCTTGTCAAGATTTATGACACAGGCGCAATCAAGGTCTTGGGGTTAAAGAAAATCAACCTGACCATAAAGCGCGGGGAATTCGTCGCGATTATGGGACATTCCGGCTCTGGAAAATCAACGCTCATGAACATTTTGGGCTGTCTTGACCGGCCGACGTTAGGCCATTATTATCTGGACGGGATTGACACGGAGGGGCTTTCCTCCGATGAGCTCTCGGCGGTGCGGAATCTGAAGATCGGCTTTGTGTTCCAGTCATTTAATCTGATCTCCAGGACGTCGGCGCAGAAAAATGTGGAGCTGCCGATGACGTATGCCAGAATCCCGAAGAAGCATCGCAGCGCGCGGGCCCTGGAGCTTTTGGACTGCGTGGGGCTTTCGGCGCGTGCCTCGCATATGCCGAACGAGCTTTCCGGCGGCCAGAGACAGCGCGTGGCGATCGCCAGGGCGCTTGCCAACGAGCCGCCCCTGATTCTCGCAGACGAGCCGACCGGAAACCTTGACACGGCGGCTTCGATCGAGATCATGGAGATCTTTTCGGAGCTCCATGAGGCGGGCGCGACAGTCGTGGTCGTGACGCACGAGGAAAACATTGCGGCGTTTACCAAGCGGATCATCCGTTTTTCCGACGGCCAGATCATAAGCGACGAGATCAATCCCACGCCGACCGAACGGAGCGGCGTGGTGCACACGAAGGGGCTTTATAAAAATAAGAACGCCGGGGAGGAGGGGACGGCATGCTGCTGATGGAAAACATGCGGATGGCGTTTCATGCGATCCGTGCCAATAAGATGCGTTCGTTCCTAACGATGTTAGGAATCGTGATCGGCATCGGTTCCGTGATCTCGATCGTGTCCATCGGCGATACGATGCGGGGGCTGTTTTCCGATCTTTATAAGGATGTGGGTCTCACGCAGGCGTATGTGTCGATCGGATACTGGGTGGACGACATCCGGATGAGCGATTATTTTACGATGGAGGATTTAGAGGACATCAAGGCGGCGTTCGGGGACGAGATTGCCTACATCGACAGCGATATGCAGACCTCGAGCGAAGTCCAGGCCGGACGCACGAAGATGAGCTTTAATTTTCAGGGGATTGACTATCTGTACCAGGAGGTTCAGCCGGTCAATGTGATCTACGGACGGTATCTGAATGAGGGCGATATCCTCGGGCGGAAGAAGAATGTGGTTATGGAGGCGCGAAGCGCGGAACGGCTGTTCGGCACGGAGGATGCGGTCGGAAGGACGTTTCGTACCACGATCTACGGCTATACGGATGAGTATACCGTGGTCGGTGTGTATAAGAAGGAAATGAATGCGTTCCAGGCGCTTTTCATGGGCGGCAGCAGTGATAAGGGCTCGGCGTTTATTCCCTGGACCATTCTAACCTGGCCAAACGATAACTTCTATTACTGTCACCTGTTTGCGGCCGAGGGGACGGATATGACGGATTTCATGAACCGGCTCCTGCTCTATATCGGAAAGAAAAAGGGCCGGAGTGCGTCTGACTTTTTTACGCAGACGGCCGTGGAGCAGATGGGAAGCGTGGACAGTGTGATGGGTGCGCTTTCCACGGCAGTCGGCGGGATCGCGGCGATCTCTCTGTTGGTCGGCGGCATCGGCATCATGAATATCATGCTGGTGTCCGTGACGGAGCGCACGAGGGAGATCGGAATCCGCAAGGCGCTCGGAGCCAGGACGCGGGATGTGCTGATCCAGTTCTTGACGGAGTCGGCGATTTTATCCGCGTTTGGCGGGATCATCGGCGTGGTGCTGGCGGTCGGCCTGGTGACGGCCGGCGGGCTGGCGCTCGGGCTGCCGGTGGTCATTAAGCCGGGCGTGATTTTGCTCGCCGTGTCGTTTTCGGCGTTGGTCGGGATCTTTTTCGGGATCTATCCGGCCTCCAAGGCGGCGAAGGCAGACCCGATTGACGCGCTGCGATATGAATAGAATCTGTAAAATGGAAAGACAAGGACGGGGGATGCCGCTGGGCTCGTGCAGGCGGCAGTCCCCGTTTTTGGCAGGATAAACTTTTAAAATTACAAAAATATTTATCTGCTACAATGCAATAAATCCAACATGGCGGTGAGATGCAGCCAGAAGATGATTTTGGCTGCAAAGAATCAAAAGATATTTATTATCCGGAACTGGCAAATGGCGTGAAGCATTTTAAAGAGGAAGAAGGAGGTCGGAAGATTATGTGTGAAGCAGTTGAGAATCCATAGGGAAGCGCTTTGGATGTTTCCTATAAATCCAGCTTCAGGTCATTTTCCCTGATCCAGCCGATTTTTCTAAGTACCTCTCCGAAGGCCAGGGTCAAAAGCGCCGGGAGAAGGAAACAGACGAGGAGGATGCCAAGCCACATCCTTCCTCCGCCCTCGGGCATGGCGGTGTAAATGCCGATGGGGCCGACGAGGCCGCAGGTGCCCATGCCGGAGCCGGTCGGGATGTTTTCAAGCCGGAACACGACGGTGGAGACGGGGCCCGTCACCATGGAGGCAAGCGTGGGGGCGATCCAGATGCGGGGATTTTTCACGATGTTGCCCATCTGGAGCATGGAGGTGCCGAGACCCTGGGCTAGGAGGCCGCCCCATTTATTTTCGCGAAAGCTTAAGACCGCAAAGCCGATCATCTGGGCGCAGCAGCCGGCCGTGGCTGCGCCGCCTGCGATTCCGTCAAGGCCGAGCATGATGCAGATGGCTGCACTGCTGATCGGGAGCGTCAGGGCGATGCCGATTAAGGCCGAGACGAGGATTCCCATGAAGAAGGGCTGCATTTCGGTGGCCGTTTTTACCATGTTGCCAAACAAAGTCATGAATCGGGAGACGCCGGGTCCGGCAAACTGCGCGACCAGGACGCCAAAGATGATCGTGACGCCGGGGGTCACGAGGATGTCCACGCGGGTCTCCTTGGAGACGAGCTTTCCGAGCTCTGTGGCCACGATGGTGGCGACAAGCGCGCCGACGGGGCCGCCTAATTCATTGCCGGCGATGCCGACCGTGGCGGCGGAAAAGAGGACGAGCTGGGGCGCGTGCAGGGCGTAGGCGATGGAAACGCCGAGGGCTGCGCCGGTCGCGCTTTTGGCGTAGCCAGAGATGGTGTTGAAAAGCCCGACGCCGGATTTTTCGCCGAGAGTGGCAAAAATGGTGCCGATTAAGAGGGAGGCAAACAGGCCGAAGGCCATGGCGCCGAGAGCGTCGATGAAGTAGGTCTGTACGGTGAAACGGATCTGTTTGCGTTCTAAAAATTCTTTCCAGGTTTCTTTTGTTTCGGAAGCTGGTTTCATGACTGCGGGTCCTCCTTGTGTGAGCGCTTTTATTTTTGGAATGTTGATGCTGTTAAAAATTTAACGGCTTATTCAGTTACCGTATTTTGCCATAAAGGGATGAAAAAAGCAAGAAAAAGTTGAAAATTGATAAAAATTTAACATATCGGAAAAGACAAATTTTTTGATGGATTTTTGCTTGAAAATACGGTATAGTAAAAAAATGTGTATTTGGGAGAAACACGCATAACAGTTCGGATATGTCTGCGCAACGGAAAAAAGGCCGGGTATCGGAGACAAACATAGCAGGGAGGAAAGCGCTTGTGAAATATAAATGCCTGATTTTTGATTTGGATGGGACGCTTGTGAATTCGATCTATGCATTGACGTACTGTACGAACCGTGCCCTAAAGCGGTTCGGATTGGGGCCGCTGCCGGAAGAAGCAATGATGACGATCGTGGGTGACGGCTATAAAAAGCAGATGGAGCGGAGTCTTCTGGCCGCCGGGGATACAAAGCTTACACATTATGAGGAGATTCTTCCGGTTTATCTGGAGATTTTTGGGGAATCCTGCAATTATGAAATGCATGCCTATGAGGGAATCCGGGAGCTTCTGGAATTTGCCAGAAAGAGAGGGCTGGGGCTCGCGGTGGTGTCCAATAAGCCGCATGCGCAGGCCGTCGCGACGGTGGAGTATGTGTTCGGGAAGGGAACCTTTGACGTGGTGATCGGAGAGAAGGAGGGGATTCCCAAAAAACCGGACCCGACAGGTGCAAAGACGGCTGCCGGCCGGATGGGAGCCTGCCCAAAGGAATGCCTGTATCTCGGAGATACGAATACGGATATGAGGACCGGAAAACGGGCCGGCATGACGACCGTGGGTGTGCTCTGGGGGTTCCGTGGGAGAGAGGAGCTGGCGGCTCTTTCTCCGGATTACCTGGTTCAAACCCCAAAAGATGTGATTGCAATCGTGAAAGAGGAGTCGGATTGAAGATTTGGAGGAAATCGAACAAAAGAATTCTGGAAACATGGCTGATGCGCTCGGCGATGTTTCTTTTGTGTATGCTTTGTGGCTGTGCACGGGGAATGACGCCGCCCGGGGAGGCAGAAGGGAAATCGGGCGGGAGGCTTCGCGTGGTGACGACCCTGTTCCCGTACTATGATTTTACGAGACAGGTCGCCGGGGAGTCGGTCGAGCTTTTTCTGGTGATTCCGGCGGGCATGGACAGCCATTCCTTTGAGCCGACGCCTGCGGATATCCGGCTTTTGCAGAGCGCGGACGTAATCATCTGCAACGGCGGGGCCATGGAGCAGTGGTTGGACAGAGTGCTGGCGGCGCTCGATTCTTCACAGATAACGGTGGTGCATATGATGGACCATGTAAACGTGGTAGAGGAGGAGATCGTCGAGGGCATGGAGGATGAGGGGCACATGCATGAGGGACATCTGCATGACGAACATGTGCAGGGAGGGCAGGTACATGGGGAGACAGACGGGCGCGGGGAAGGCGGCGAATATGGAGAGACAGACGGGCGCGGAGAAGGCGGCGAACGTGGGGAGGCAGATGAGGCCGGATATGGAGAAATCGAGTACGACGAGCATATCTGGACCTCTCCGGTCAATGCCATGGAGATCACGCGGGTGATCGCAGAGACGCTTTCGGAGGCAGATGCGAAAAACGCGGCCGTATACATGGCCGGATATGAAGAATATCGAACGAAGCTGGCGGCGTTAGACGCAGAGTTCCGGCAGATACGGGCGGATGCAGTGCATGATACGATTGTCGTGGGGGATAAATTCCCGCTCCGGTACTTTGCCGATGCATATGGGCTGCGCTACAGGGCTGCTTTTTCGGGCTGCTCGACGGACACGGAGCCGAGTGCACGTACGATTGCCGGCCTGATCGAAAGAGTGAGGCATGAGGAGCTGCCCGCCGTGTATTATCTGGAGCTTTCGAGCTCCCGGGTGGCAGAAATCATCGCAGAGGAGACCGGGGCACAGCCGCTTTTATTCCACTCCTGCCACAACGTGACGAGACGGGAATTTGAAAACGGCGTGACGTATCTGGAACTGATGGAGCAGAATGCAGAGAATCTTAAGGAAGGACTTTTAAAATGAACGAGCCGCTGCTTAAATGCGAACATGTGGATTTTGGCTATGAGAATTATGATGTGGTGCGGGATGTGACGATGGAGATCGTCTGCGGGGATTATCTGTGCATCGTCGGTGCGAACGGCTCCGGGAAAAGTACGCTGATGAAAGGGCTTCTGGGGCTTTTGAAGCCGACGGGCGGGACGATTACATTTTCGGAGGAGTTAAAACGTGCGGGGATCGGGTATCTGCCGCAGCAGACGCCCGCGCAGAGAGACTTTCCGGCGACGGTCCGGGAGGTGGTGCTCTCGGGCTGCCTGGGCAGGCTGGGGCTGCGGCCGTTTTATTCGCAGAGAGAATGGACGCTTGCCAAGACGAATATGGAGAAGCTGGGGATTCTGGCGCTTAAGGACGCCTGCTACAGGGAGCTCTCCGGCGGCCAGAAGCAGAGAGTGCTGATTGCCAGAGCGCTCTGTGCGACGGACAGTCTTCTGGTCCTGGATGAGCCGATCACGGGGCTTGACCCGGAGACGACGCAGGATTTTTATCATGTGATCCGCCACTTAAACCGGGCTGAGGGAGTGGCAGTCCTGATGGTGACCCATGATATCCACAATGTCATAAGCCAGGCAAAAAAGGTTCTGCATCTGAATCAGACGGTCCTCTATTATGGCCCGGCAGAGGCATATCGGGATACGGCCTGCGGCAGAGAGTTTCTGGGAGGTGAGGAATGATGGGACTTTTGCGTGAGATGCTGTCCTACCCGTTTCTCGTGCGCGCGTTTTTGGGCGGGACGTTTATTTCCCTGTGCGCCTCGCTTTTGGGGGTAAGCCTCGTGCTCAAACGCTATTCGATGATCGGGGATGGACTGTCGCACGTGTCCTTTGGAGCGCTTTCAATCGCGGTGGCGTTCGGATGGGCGCCGCTTGCGGTCTCGCTTCCGGTGGTGGGCGCGGCGGCAGTCCTGCTTCTCGGGCTTACGGGAAACGGAAAGCTTAGAAGCGACGCGGCCATCGCCATGATCTCGGCGGGCTCTTTGGCGGTGGGAATCCTCGTGACCTCGCTTACGACAGGCATGACGACGGATGTCAGCAGCTATATGTTTGGCAGCATCCTGGCCATGAACCGGCAGGAGGTGTTTCTCGGAGCCGGCCTTTCGGCCGTCGTCCTGGGCCTTTTCGTGTTTTGCTACAACCGGGTCTTTGCGGTGACATTTGACGAGAGCTTTGCAAAGGCGACCGGTGTCAACGTGCGGCTTTATAACACGCTTCTTGCGGTGCTGACGGCGGTGACGATCGTGCTGGGGATGCGGATGATGGGGGCGATGCTGATCTCAAGCCTCGTGATATTCCCGGCGCTGACCTCCATGCGGCTGTTTAAAAGCTTTAAGAGTGTGGTCGTTTCCGCAGGCGTGGTGTCGGTCGTCTGCTTTTGGATCGGGCTAATGCTCTCCTATGCCTATTCGGTCCCGGCGGGGGCCAGCGTGGTGCTGGTGAACCTGGCAGGCTTTGTGTGCTTCTGGGGGATAGAGAGATTGCGCGGCTGCGGCTGTTTCATTTTTTGCCTTTGGGGCGGTTGACTTTGGGCGAAAATGTGTTAAAGTTATAGAAAACGTCATCAAGAACATGAATAAGAAGAAAGAAGGATGCTGCAATGACCAAGATTGATATTATTTCCGGATTTCTTGGGGCCGGGAAGACTACGTTTATAAAGAAACTCCTGGAGGAAGCCATCGCCGGGGAGAAGGTCGTGCTGATTGAAAATGAATTTGGGGAAATCGGCATTGACGGCGGATTTTTACAGGATTCCGGGATCGAGATCCGGGAGATGAATTCGGGCTGCATCTGCTGCTCCCTGGTTGGGGATTTCGGGCGGTCCCTGTCCGAGGTACTTACGAAGTATGAGCCGGACCGTGTGATCATCGAGCCCTCGGGCGTCGGCAAGCTATCGGATGTCGTGAAGGCGGTCTGCGACGTAGCCGGGGAGATCGCGGTCTCATTAAACGGCTCGGTGACGGTCGTGGATGCGCAGAAATGCAGGATGTATATGAAGAATTTCGGCGAGTTTTTCAATAACCAGATCGAGAGTGCCGGGACGATCGTGCTGAGCCGGACCGACGTCGCGGACGCCGATAAGGTGGCGCAGTGCGTGGAGTTAATCCGGGAAAAGAATCCGAAGGCCGCGATCGTGACGACGCCGATCGGCACGCTGACCGGTGCGCAGCTTCTGGAGATCATCGAGAAACCGGCGGATGACATGGCGGCAGAGCTTTTGGAGGAGGTGCGTCATGAGCATCATCACCACGATCATGAGGAGTGTAGCTGCGACCACGAGCACCATCACCACCATGACCATGAGCATCATCACGCCCACGAAGAATGCGGCTGCGGCCATGATCACGAGCATCATCACGCCCACGAAGAATGCGGTTGCGGCCATGATCACGAGCACCACCATGACCACGAAGAATGCGGCTGCGGTCATGATCATGAGCACCATCACCATCATCACCACGGGCACGATGCAGATGAGATTTTTACGAGCTGGGGCCTGGAAACGGGGCGGACGATCGAGCGCGGGAAGCTGGAGAGCGTCCTGGATGAACTGGCGCACACGGAAAAATACGGCCAGGTGCTTCGGGCAAAGGGGATGCTGCCGGCGGCAGACGGGACCTGGTTTTACTTTGACCTGGTTCCCGGCGAGGTGGAGATCCGTACGGGCGCCCCGATCTACACGGGAAAGGTTTGTGTGATCGGCTCCTGCCTGAAGGAGACCGACTTAAAAGCGGCGTTTGAGAAATAGGCGGGGGAATGCGGCGATGACAAAGAATGAAGACAGGATGCCGGTCTTTTTGATCAACGGATTTCTGGAGGCTGGTAAGACGCAGTTTGTTTCCTTTACCCTGCAACAGGATTATTTCCAGTCGGACGGGACCACGGTTCTGATCCTCTGCGAGGAAGGGGATACGGAATATGACAAAGAGCTTTTGAAAAGAACGCATACCAGGCTCGTCTGTGTGGAGAGCGCGGATGAGCTGGATGAGGATTTTTTCGGACGGCTGGAGGCTCTCTATGACCCGGACCGAGTCCTGATCGAATGGAACGGCATGTGGCCGCAGGATCAGCTTAAGCTCCCGGATGCCTGGCAGCTTTTCCAGCAGATCACGATCATCGACGGCTCGACGTTTGAACTGTATCTTGCCAACATGAAGCCGCTTCTGGCGCTCCTGGTAAGGGAGTCAGAGCTCATCATCATGAATCGCTGTGATGAGGTTTCCGATGAGAATATCACGAGATACCGCAGAGGATTAAAGGCGTTAAGCCCGCAGGCGCAGATGATTTTTGAGGACGCGGAGGGCGAGATCGAACAGGAGGTCCTGGAGGAGGATCTGCCTTATGATATGAAGGCGGATGTCGTTCGGATCTCTCCGGATGCCTACGGCATCTGGTACATCGACGCGCTGGAGAACGAGGAGCGCTATTCGGGGAAGGTCGTGGAATTCACGGCCATGGTGTTAAAATCGCCGCAGTTTCCGAAGAACTACTTCGTTCCCGGCCGCATGGCCATGACCTGCTGCGAGGCGGATATGACGTTTTTGGGCTTTGTCTGCAAGGCGCATGAGGCCAGGACACTGGAGACCGGCAAATGGGTCCGCGTCCGTGCAAAGATCGCGTATGAATTCTGGCAGGATTATGACGGCGTCGGCCCGGTGCTCTATGCCGAAAGCGTGGAGCCGGCCGAGGAGATTCGGGAGGTCGTGCAGTTTTAAAGAAAAAGAGCAGCGGCGCAATCTTTCGCCGGCTGCTCTTTTGTCTTGGGAAGGTCAGCACTCGATCTCCTGCAAAATTTTAAATTTTCTCCGGTCAACCTCGATCATTCCCTGGCGGCACAGCTTTCCGATTTCGACAGACAGGCCGCTTCTGTCCACCTCGAGATAATCCGCGAGCTCCTGCCGGCTATAGGGGATTTCAAAACTGACGCTGTGATTTATTTTTGCCTGCAAAAGGAGGTAAGCGATGAATTTCTCCCTTGTGGTACGCTTGGATGTGACCTCGATTTTCTGATGAAACAGGAGATTTTTTTCTGCAACGACTTTGAGGAGATTGTAGAGGAGCTGTTGGTGAAATTGACAGGCATTCCTGCATGGCCGGATCATTTTCAGACAATCAATCAACATCACGTCCGTATGTTCGGAAGCCACTACATGGACAGGGATAGCCGCAACCCTGGCACAGGCGAAGGATTCCCCGAATAATTCGGCCGGTCTGGCGCCTGCAACGATGCTCCTGTTTCCCCAATAATCGTTCCGTATAATTTGGATTCCTCCGGCGAGTACGATTCCGACAGAGTCGGCAGGTTCGCCTTCCGAAAGGACGGTTTCTCCCTTATCAAAGTGGGTAATCGCCGCGTTGAGACAGGTCAGCAGTGTAAAAAGGTTTTGTTCTGAAATCCCACAAAACAGAGGGCACTTTCGCAGTACCTCGGAATATTTTTTCATAAAACCGTCTCCTGTTGAAATTTCAACATACATTTGAAGCCTATTGTAGTATGCTGGGTTCAGAAAGTCAAGGAAAGAAAGTACGCGAGAGCGCTCAAGATTGAAATGGAGGAACCAAAATGATACGCAGAATCATCAAAATCGACGAAGAAACATGCAATGGCTGCGGGGCCTGTGCAGCAGCCTGTCACGAGGGCGCGATCAAAATGATCGACGGCAAAGCACGGCTCACTCGTGAGGACTACTGCGACGGCCTGGGCGACTGTCTGCCTGCCTGCCCGACCGGTGCGATCACCTTTGAAGAAAGAGAAGCACCTGCATATGATGCGGCGGCAGTCCTTGCCGCAAAGGAATCGCCCTCGACTTCTGCTCCGGTCCACGGCTGTCCGGGAGAGCAGGCGGGCACGTTTGGACGAAAGGCAGAGCCTGCCGTCGGGGAGGCGGCTTTTGAGACGAGTCGGCTTGCACAGTGGCCGGTACAGATCAAGCTGGTTCCGGTCAATGCGCCTTATTTTAACGGAGCCAGGCTGCTGATCGCGGCCGACTGTACAGCGTACGCCTACGGCAGCTTCCACAAAGACTTTATTCAAGGACACATTACATTGATCGGCTGTCCCAAGCTGGACGAAGGGGATTACGCAGAGAAGCTGACGCAGATCCTGGCAAACAATGACATCAGGAGCGTAAAAATCGTCCGGATGGAGGTGCCCTGCTGCGGAGGACTTGAGAACGCAGCAAAACGTGCCTTACAGGCCAGCGGCAAATGGATTCCCTGGAGTGTGGCAACGATTTCCACGGACGGAAAAATTCTGGCAATTGAAAAAAATCACAATTGAAAAAAATCCCCAAACCTCTTGCATTTCCAAGAAAAATATGGTATCATTACTAACGATAATATGAAGTAACCGGCTGAAAGGAGTGGACAAAAAAGTCCACTCTTTCGTTTTGTATCATCGTGCCGGAGGGAATCGGAAAAGGTGGTGGAGTATGTCGAGGAGAGAGGAATATGAAAGCAGGGTCGAGGCGTTTTTGCTTCCGATGATGGAAGAATACGGCTTCGAGCTGGTGGATGTAGAATATGTGAAGGAGGCCGGGACCTGGTATCTGCGGGCCTATATTGATAAGGAGGGCGGCTTTACGGTAGACGACTGTGAGACGGTTTCCAGACGTTTGAGCGACTGGCTGGATGAGAAGGATTTTATTGATGACAGCTATATCCTGGAGATCAGTTCACCGGGGCTCGGGCGGCCACTTAAGAAGGAAAAGGACTTTAAGAGGAGCCTGGGAGAGCAGGTGGAGGTAAAGCTTTATAAGGCTGTGGACCGCCAGAAGGAGATTGCGGGGAAGCTTTTGGCCTTTGACGGGGATACGGTCACGCTCGGCTTTGAGGACGGCTCTGAGGCCGTACTGAAACGAAAAGATATTGCCTTGATTCGACTGGCATTCGATTTTTAAAGGAGGATAAGAAATGAACAAGGAACTGTTGGAGGCGATCGGGGTCCTGGAAAAGGAGTACAACATCGGAAAGGACACCCTGCTGGAGGCGATCGAAAACTCCCTCATCACTGCCTGCAAGAACCACTTTGGGAAAGCGGATAATGTGAGGGTCAATATAAACCGGGACACCTGTGACTATTCCGTTTTCATGGAAAAGGAGGTCGTGGAGGAGGTAGAGGACCCGGTCTTACAGATCAGCCTCGCCGACGCCAGGATGCAGGAGCCGAAATTTGAGATCGGGGACGTCGTACAGATCCCGGTAGACTCCCATAATTTCGGCCGGATCGCAACCCAGAACGCCAAGAACGTGATCCTGCAGAAGATCCGCGAGGAAAGCCGGAAATCGCAGCTTAACGAGTGGCAGTGCCGGGAGAAGGAGGTCGTCACCGGCATCGTGCAGCGCTATATCGGCCGCAACGTGAGCATTGATCTTGGAAAGGTCGATGCGATTCTTCCGGAGTCGGAGCAGGTAAAGGGCGAGACGTTCCAGAGGACAGAAAGAGTCAAGGTCTATATTTTAGAGGTCAAGGACAATCCCAAGGGGCCGCGCATCTCCGTGTCCCGGACGCATCCGGACCTGGTCCGCAGGCTTTTCGAGGCAGAGATCGCCGAGGTGCGGGACGGCACCGTGGAGATCCGTGCGGTTGCCAGAGAGGCGGGCTCCAGGACCAAGATCGCGGTCAGTACAAACGATCCGAACGTGGATCCGGTCGGCGCCTGCGTAGGCTTAAACGGCGCACGCGTGGGTGCGGTCGTTGCGGAGCTCGGAGGGGAGAAGATCGACATCATCAACTGGGATGACAACCCGGCGTTTTTGATCGAAAATGCGTTAAGCCCGGCCAAGGTCATTTCCGTCGTGGCCGACGAGGACGCGAAGGAGGCCCAGGTCATTGTGCCGGATTACCAGCTTTCCTTAGCGATCGGCAAGGAAGGTCAGAACGCAAGGCTGGCGGCAAGGCTTACCACCTACAAGATCGACATCAAGAGCGAGACGCAGGCCAGGGAGCTTGGTCTCTTTGACGCCCTGGAGTACGGTGAGTACGAGGATGGCTACGACGACTATGAAGAATACGAGGAGCCATACGAGGACGGCGGCAGTGGCGAAGGGCAGCCGTTCGAGGAGGCTTACGAGGAAAGCGGCGAGGGGCAGTCGTTAAAGGAGACTTACGAGGAAAACGGCGAAGGACGGCCAAGTGAAGGAAACTACGAGGAACAGGGCAGCCAGGATATGCAGGATGTGCCCGAAACTGACTACCGGGAAATGCCGGAGGAATTCTGAGGAATTAGAGAGAAGGGATCAGAGCGTGAGTACGGCGAAGAAGGCTCCGCAGAGACAATGCATCGGCTGCGGGGAAATGAAGAATAAAAGAGATTTGATCCGTATTTTAAAGGGGGCAGATGATTCGATCACGATCGACGCCACTGGAAGGAAAAACGGACGCGGCGCTTATCTTTGTCCGTCGATGGAATGTTTTAAGAGAGCGGTGAAGGGAAAAGGACTGGAACGCTCCTTCAAGACGGCGATTCCGAAGGAGGTTTACGAAAATCTGGAAAAGGAGATGGAGCGGCTTGGAAGGCAGGAATAAGGTCTTTGGCCTTCTGGGGCTGGCGGCCAAGGCGGGAAGAGTGCAGAGCGGAGAATTTCAGACGGAAAAGTCGATAAAATCCGGGCGCGCGTTTCTTGTGCTTGTTTCGGAGGAATCGTCGGAGAATACGAAGAAGATGTTTCGGAACATGTGTACTTACTATAAGGTCCCATATTTTGAGTTCGGAGGAAAGGAAGAACTCGGACGGGCGGTCGGAAAGCAGATGCGTGCTTCACTGGCTCTTACGGACGAGGGATTTGCAAAGGCAGTCGGGAAACAGTTGGATATAAACGGAGGTAGTGAGTGTGAGGGTAAATGAATTAGCGAAAGAATTAGGAAAAACGAGCAAGGAGATCATGGATATTCTGCAGAAGCATAAGGTGGAGGTAAAAAGCAATCTGTCCAGCGTGTCGGAGGAGCATGCGGCTCTCGTGAAGAAGGCGCTTTCGCCGAAGCCGCAGAGAGCGGCGGCGGAAAAGAAGACGGGCCCGGCCGAGCTTCGGACAGCAGCTTTGGAAAGCAGGCATGCGGCCCCGGGAGGGCTGTCTCAGCCGAGTACGGGAGAGGAAAAAAAGGCTCCGTCCGCAGAAGGAACAGGAGAAGCCGCAAATGCTCCGGCGCAGCCGCAGAAGAAGCGGATTGCTGCTGTTTACCGTCCGCAGAACAGTGCGCAGAAGGGCCGGCCAGGCCAGGCCAGGCCGAGAGGGCAGAGACCGGTGCGGTCTGCAGGCAGCGGTATGCAGGTGCGCCCGACCACGTCTCCTGCCCCGCGGGGAAATGCGGGTCAGGAAGCGGCCAAGGCGGGCCTAAGAGAGACGCGTCCGGCGCAGAATGTGAATCCGCAGGCAGCAGAAGCCGTTAAGGCGGTTTCAGAGGCAAAGCCGCAGCAGAGTGCACAGCCTTTGCAGCAGACCGTACAGGCACCACAGGCCACCGCGCCGCAGACGGCAGAAAAAGCGCCGGTTAAAAGCGCCGTAACGCAGAGCGTGACGGCTCCGGAGGCCAAAACCCAGGCGGCGGTGGAGAGCTCTGTAGCGCAGGCCGTTACCCCGACGGCAGGCCAGGTTCAGGCGCAGAGCATTAGCCAGACGGCGGAGAAAACGCCGGTCAGGGAGGCGCGTCCGATGCAGCAGGGTGCCGTGTCCCAGGGAAGCCGCGAGGGCACCAGGGGCCAGGGCATGAGAACGCAGGGAATGAATCGCGACGGAGCACGCCAGGGAGGCTATCAGGGGAACCGGGACGGAAGTCGCGACGGAGCGCGCCAGGGAGGCTATCAGGGGAACCGAGACGGGAACCGGGGCGGCCAGGGAAGCCGCGACGGGGCGCGCCAGGGAAGCTACCAGGGCAACCGAGACGGGAATCGCGGAGGCCAGGGAGGCTACCAAGGGAACCGGGACGGAAACCGCGGAGGCCAGGGAGGGTTCCAGGGGAACCGGGACGGAAGCCGGAGCGGCCAGGGAGGTTACCAGGGGAACCGAGACGGAAACCGCGGAGGCCAGGGAGGCTATCAGGGGAACCGGGACGGAAGCCGCGGAGGCCAGGGAGGTTACCAGGGGAACCGGGACGGAAACCGCGGAGGCCAGGGAGGCTATCAGGGGAACCGGGACGGAAACCGCGGAGGCCAGGGAGGGTTCCAGGGCCGCAGCGGCCAGGGAGGACGTCCGGGCCAGGGCGGCGGCTATCAGGGCCGAGGCGGTCAGGGCGGCGGCCGCGGATTGAATATCCCGAAGCCTTCGTTTGATACGCCGCTCGCGCAGAGACAGCAGAATACAAAGGCAAGCAAAAATGCCTATAAGAAGGAGCACGATGAGAAGAAGAACCGCGACGACGAGCAGGTAAGGAAGAATACCCGCGGCGGCAAGGGGACGAAGGCCCCGGCCATGCAGCAGCCAAGGAAGGCCGAGATGAAGGCCGAGGAGGTCGTAAAGACCATTATCCTGCCGGATACCGTTACAATCAAGGAGCTGGCGGAGAAGATGAAGCTGCAGGCGTCGGCGATCGTAAAGAAGCTGTTCTTACAGGGAACCGTCGTGACGATCAACCAGGAGATTGACTTTGACAAGGCCGAGGAGATCGCGATGGAGTACGATGTGCTCTGCGAGAAGGAGAAGAAGATCAACGTGATCGAGGAGCTCTTAAAGGAGACCGAGGAGGACGAGAAGGACATGGTCGCGAGACCGCCGGTCATCTGCGTCATGGGCCATGTCGATCACGGCAAGACCTCACTTCTCGATGCGATCCGCGAGACGAACGTGACCGCGAAGGAGGCGGGCGGTATCACGCAGCACATCGGCGCCTATGTGGTCGAGGCAAACGGGCAGAGGATTACCTTCCTCGATACGCCGGGACACGAGGCGTTTACCGCCATGCGCATGCGCGGCGCGCAGGCTACGGATATTGCCATCCTGGTGGTTGCGGCCGACGACGGCGTCATGCCGCAGACCGTAGAGGCCATTAACCATGCGAAGGCGGCGGGCGTGGAGATCATCGTTGCCGTCAATAAGATTGATAAACCAAGCGCGAATGTGGAGCGCGTGAAGCAGGAGCTCTCCGAGCATGAACTGATTCCGGAGGATTGGGGCGGAAGCACGGTATTTGTCCCGGTTTCTGCGCATACTAAGGAGGGAATCCCTGAGCTTCTGGAGATGATCCTTTTGACCGCGGAGGTAAAGGAGCTGAAGGCCAATCCGAACCGGAAGGCAAGAGGACTCGTGATCGAGGCGCAGCTCGACAAGGGCCGCGGCCCGGTGGCAACGGTCCTGGTACAGAAGGGAACGTTAAAGGTCGGTGATTGCATCGCCGCCGGCTCCTGCTACGGTAAGGTGCGTGCGATGATGGATGACAAGGGGAACCGCGTAAAGGAGGCGGGACCGTCCACACCAGTGGAGATCCTGGGTCTGAACGACGTCCCGAACGCCGGCGAGGTATTCCTGGCGCATCCGAATGAGAAAGAGGCGAGGAGCTTTGCCGAGACCTTCATCGCCGAGGGCAAGAACAAGCTGATCGAGGATACAAAGGCGAAGCTTTCGTTAGACGATCTGTTCTCACAGATCAAGGCAGGAAACGTAAAAGAGCTGCCGATCATTGTCAAAGCCGACGTGCAGGGCTCGGTCGAGGCAGTCAGACAGAGCCTCGTGAAGCTCTCCAACGAGGAGGTTGTCGTAAAGGTGATCCACGGCGGCGTCGGCACGATCAACGAATCCGACGTGACCCTGGCCTCCGCTTCAAATGCGATTATCATCGGCTTCAACGTGCGGCCGGATACAACGGCCAAGGCGACCGCGGACAGAGAAAAGGTCGATATGCGGCTTTACCGCGTGATCTACCAGGCAATCGAGGACGTGGAAGCGGCCATGAAGGGCATGCTGGATCCTGTCTTCGAGGAGCAGGTCACGGGTCATGCCGTCATACGCCAGACCTTCAAGGCCTCCGGCGTCGGTACGATCGCGGGCTCCTATGTCCTGGATGGAAAGATCGTGCGCGGCTCGAAGGTGCGGATCACGCGCGAGGGCGAGCAGATCTTCGAGGGCCCGTTGGCGTCCTTAAAGCGGTTTAAGGATGATGTGAAGGAGGTCAATGCGGGCTACGAGTGCGGCCTTGTCTTCGAGGGCTTTAACGATTTGAAGGAGGACGATACCATCGAGGCTTACATCATGGTAGAGGTCCCGAGATAGGAACCGGATCCGGCCGGCGTTCGCCGCCGGCTCCGGGAGAAGGAGAAGAATGAAAAAAAACAGCATCAAAAATACGAGAATCAACGGGGAAGTCCAGAAGGCTCTGAGCGAGATTATCCGCTCGGAGCTCAAGGACCCCAGAATTCATCCGATGACCAGCGTCGTGCTCGTGCAGGTGACGCCGGATCTGAAGCAGTGTAAGGCGTATGTGAGCGTCCTTGGCTCTAAGGAGGAGGCAAAAGAGACGCTCCTCGGCTTAAAGAGTGCGGAGGGGTTCATACGCACCCTTCTTGCAAAGAAGGTGAATCTTCGGAATACGCCGGAGGTCTCCTTTGTGTTAGACGAGTCCATTGAATACGGCGTCCGCATGACCAGGCTGATCGACGATGTGACGGCATCCATGGCAGGAGAGGACGAGGAGAAAGGAGACGGCGGCATTGGGAATCCTGACGGAGAAGCTTGAGGGGAAAAAGACCGTGGTGATCCTCGGCCATGTAAACCCGGATGGGGACTGCATCGGCTCCTGCCTCGGCATGTACAATTATTTGAAAGAAAATTTCGCAAAACTTTCCGTTTCCGTGTGTCTGGACGCCATGGGAGTGAAATTCGGCTACCTGAAGGGCTATGGAGACGTACAGGGCGTGTGTGAGCCGGGGAGGCGGTTTGACCTGTGCATCACGCTTGACGTGAGCGATGTGCCCAGGCTCGGTATCTTTGCGCCATATCTGGAGAGTGCGGGGGACAGCCTGTGCATTGACCATCACATTACGAATCAGGGGCTGGCGAAGACGAACGTCATAAAGAGCGAGGCAAGTTCCTCCTGCGAGGTGCTTTATGAGCTTTTGGACGAGGAGAAAATAAGCCTTCCTGTGGCCGAGTGCCTGTATACGGGAATTGCGCACGATACCGGCATTTTCAAGTATTCCAATACCTCTAAAAAGACGTTGGATATCACGGGCCGGCTGATCGACAAGGGGATCGACTTCCCGACCATCATTGACCGGAGCTTTTATATGAAAACGTACGGCCAGACGAGGCTTCATGGGCTGGCGCTGTTAAACAGCCGGCTCCTGTCAGGCGGGCGTCTGATCTATACGGTGATCCCGCATTCCGCGTTTGCGGAATATGGGTGTACGGTCAAGGCAACGGATGGCGTGATCGACGCGCTCCGTGTGGTTGAGGGCGTGGAATGCGCCGTGCTTCTTTATGAGACCGGAAACCCCTCCGAATACAAGCTGAGCCTGCGGACAAACAGCGATCTGGATGTGAGCCGGATTGCGACGTCCTTTGGCGGCGGAGGCCACGTAAAGGCGGCAGGAGCGACGGTTACGGGAACGGTGGAGGAGATCCTTTCCGACGTCTGCAGCCAGGCCGCACTCCAATGGGAAGAAATGGGACGGCCGAAAGTATAGAGGAGCGGCCGGGCATCCTTCAGGAAAGGCGCCCGAACGGCCGCAAAATGAAAAACAGGCAGACCAGGTGAGAGAATGTACGACGGAATCATCAATGTATACAAGGAAAAGGGTTTCACGTCCCATGATGCGGTCGCGAAGCTGCGCGGGATCCTGGGGCAGAAAAAGGTCGGCCATACGGGGACGTTGGACCCGGCGGCGGAGGGCGTGCTGCCCGTATGCGCGGGCAAGGGCACAAGGCTCTGCGACATGCTGACGGATCACGATAAGGAATACCGTGCGGTTCTGCTTTTAGGCGTCACGACGGACACGCAGGATATGACCGGGGAGATTGTTTCCCGGTCGGAAGCAGGCGGGCTTTCCGAGGCGGAGGTGCGGGAGGCAGTGCTCTCGTTTGAGGGTGGGTATGAGCAGGTTCCGCCTATGTATTCGGCGCTTAAGGTGAATGGAAAACGACTTTATGAGCTGGCCAGAGAGGGAAAAGAAATCGAGCGGCCGGCGCGGCCGGTACGGCTTTATGAGATTGTGATCGAGGAGCTTACGCTTCCCGAGGTACGGTTTCGCGTCTCTTGTTCAAAGGGGACGTATATCCGGACCCTCTGCCATGACATCGGAAAACGCCTGGGCGTCGGCGGCTGTATGAAGGAGCTCTGCCGCCTGCGTGTAGGCCGATTTGCGTCGGAGGATGCATGGACGCTTTCTGAGCTTCAGGCGCTTAAGGATACGGGGCGGCTTTCGGAGGCCGTGATTTCTTTGGAGGCCGTGTTTGCAGAGCTCCCAAGGCTGCAGGCGGACGGGGAGGCGTTGGATCGCCTGATCCGAAACGGCAATCCGTTTCGATATACGAAGGGCGTGCCTTTCGCGCCGGGAGCGGCCGTCCGTGTCTATGACCGGGCCGGGATGTTTACCGGTGTGTACGAATATTCGGAAGAAAAAACCATGTTTTGTCCGAGAAAAATTTTTCTGGGGGGAAATTGACATGCGCTATATTGCAGAGACCAGAGAATTTCATATTGAGGAGCCGACTGTGGTGAGCATCGGAAAATTCGACGGGCTGCACAGGGGTCATAAAAAGCTCTTAAAGGAGATGCTGATCTGGAAAGAAAAGGGCTATAAAACCGCGATTTTTACATTCTCGACCCCTCCGGCGTCACTTGTAAAAGGAAAGCCGCAGACGGTGATTATGACGAATACGGAGCGGCAGGAGCTTTTATTTTCCGCGGGAATCGACTATCTTGTGGAGTACCCCTTTGACGAGGAGGTCTGCCACATGGAGCCGGAGAGGTTTGTCTCGGAGATCCTGGTGGGAAAGATGAACGCACGTGTGATCGTGACCGGGCCGGACTGCCATTTTGGCTATCGGGCGGCCGGGAATATGACGCTTCTCACGGCGCTTGCCCCGCGCTATGAATACCGCTATTTTGTCGTGGACAAGGCGCGCGACGGTGATAAGGTCATCAGCAGCACGTATATCCGGGAAATGCTGGCGGACGGAAATATGAGGAAGGCGAACGAACTTTTGGGCTACCGCTATTTTGTCTCCGGGAAGGTCCTGCACGGGAATGCCCTGGGCCATGAAAGGCTGTATCCGACGGCCAATGTGATTCCGGGCGCAGAAAAGCATCTTCCGAAGTTCGGCGTTTATGTGACGCGGGTCAGCGTAGCCGGTCGGATCTATGGCGGGCTGACGAATGTGGGGAAAAAGCCTACAGTCGGATGGGAAAATCCGGCCGGAGTGGAGACGTATCTCTATGATTTTGCGGGGGATCTCTATGGAAAGGAGCTCCGGGTGGAATTTTTGGATTTTGTGCGCCCGGAGAAGAAATTTGATTCGATCGACGCTTTAAAGGAACAACTCGATCATGACATCACGGCATGCAAAAGGCTGTACCAGGAGTTTCGGTAGGAAGGGATGCAGATGGGAAAAAACGACTACAGAATGTATATCGGAATCGGCGTGACGGCGGCGGCTGTCTGCCTGTTCCTTTTAAAATTTGACGCCGTGGCTGCGGTCGTCTCGGGGTGCTTTTTGGCGGCCTCTCCGCTGTTCCTAGGCTGTGTGATCGCCTATGTGGTAAATCTTCTCTTGAAGCTTTTGGAGCGGTTTTATTTTCCGGGTACAAAGAGCGCGGCCGTGCAAAAAAGCCGCAGGCCGGTCTGCATCGTGCTCTCGTTTGCATTTTTGTTTGTGCTTCTTTTCCTGCTTGTCAAGCTGGTAGTGCCGGAGCTTTTGTCTTCGGTCAGGCTGATCACCGACGAGATCCCGCCGCTTATGGAGGCTGCCCGCCTTTGGGCTGTGGATTATTCGGATGAGCTTCCCGCACTTCAGACTATGCTCGCGGAGGCCGATATCAACTGGCAGGAGGCCGTAAAAAAGACGCTTGACGTCTTGGCGGCCGGAGCAGGGGGACTGTTTTCCTCGGTTCTAGCCATGCTCACAGGGCTGTTCGGAGCGGCGGCGAGGCTTTTGGTCGGAGTTATTTTTGCGATTTATCTTTTGAGTGCGAAGGAGCGGCTTGCAAATCAGGCGGACCGGATCATGCGGGCGTATTTAAAGCCGCCGGTCAGAAAAAAAATTCTCTATGTGGCGGGCGCCGTCCATGAGACATTTTCGAATTTTATTGTGGGCCAGTGCGCCGAGGCGGTCGTGATCGGTTCGCTTTGTACACTGGGGATGTTTGCCCTACGTCTGCCTTACGCGGTCATGACCGGCGTGGTGATAGGGGTCACGGCGCTGATCCCGGTAGTGGGCGCGTATCTTGGAGCGGCAGTCGGTGCGTTTATGGTATTTACGGTCAATCCGGTGCAGTCGGTCATGTTTCTCGCATTCTTGGTGCTTTTGCAGCAGATTGAGGGAAACCTGATCTATCCGCGTGTGGTAGGATCGTCCATCGGGCTTCCGGGAATCTGGGTGCTCGCGGCGGTGACGGTCGGCGGCGGCATTTTAGGAATCGGCGGAATGCTGCTCGGCGTTCCGCTTGCGGCCTCGGCTTATAAGCTTTTAGGCGCGGCAGTCGGAAAGAGGCTGGAAGCGAACAGTTGAAGGGAAAGAAGGACTTGGATATGAAAAAGGAAACAGAAGAAAAAACAGAAAAGGAAGCGCAGGGGATCCCGACCTGGCATGAGGGTGAGCGCGGGAGATCCCGCAAAAGGCATCAGCCCGAGAAGAAGGGGGCACTCCCCCTTTTAGGGCGCGGGCTTTTGATAACGGTTATGCTGGCGGCTCTGGGAGCCGGCGCTTTTTACATATTCCAGGTACAGAAATATAAGACTGTGTTCCTTCCGAATACGACGGTCAACGGCTTTGACGTCTCAGGGCTTGATTTGCAGGAGGCGATGGCTCGGATCGAGACAGGTGTGGCCGATTATAAGCTGACGCTCTTGGAGCGCGGCGGGGAGAGTGAGGAGATCAAAGGCAGCGAGATCGGGCTTTCGATGCAGTTCGGAAGCGGGCTTTCGGAGCTTCTGGAGGGGCAGAATACCTGGAGATGGCCGGGTTTTCTGCATGAGCCCGTGGCCGGTGAGATCGAGACGAGCGTGGTCTTTGACGAGAGCCTTTTGGATCTGCGTCTGTCCGCGCTGCGTGCCCTGGACGAGTCAAACTGGCAGGAGCCGGAGAACGCAAAGATATCCGGGTATGACGCGCAGGCGAAGGGATATTCGGTGATTCCCGCATGGCCGGGGACGGAGATCCTTGCCGGAAATGTAAAGCAGGCGGTGGCGGCGGCTGTGCCAAAGCTTAAGACGGAGATCGATTTGGACGCCGAGGGCTGCTACATGCGGGCGGCCGTGACGGAGGTGGATGCATCGCTTACGGCGGCTGTCGAGGAGCTGAACCGGTATACGGGAGCGGTCATCCACTATACCTTCGGGGACAGTGTCGAGACGCTTGACGGCGATACGATCCATGAATGGCTGTCCGTGGACGGGACCGTGGTGACGCTTGACGAGGAGCTTGCGGCGGCTTATGTAAAGGGGCTCGCCGAGCGCTACAATACATCAGGGAAGGAAAAGAAGCTGATGACCTCCTATGGTGAGGAGGTCTCGATCACCAGGGGCAATTACGGCTGGAAGATCAACGAGAAAAAGGAGACAGAGGCGCTTTTAGCGGCCGTGCGGGCCGGGGAGACGCAGACCAGGGAGCCGGAGTACTCCCAGAGGGCGGCGGCCTATGGCGAGAAGGATTACGGGGATACCTATGTGGAGCTGAACCTGACGACGCAGCATCTGTTTTTCTATAAGGATGGCGAGCTGATCGTCGAGACGGATTTCGTATCGGGCAACGAAGCCAGGGGGATGGCGACGCCGGCCGGGGCCTATTTCCTGTTTGGGCACAGGAGAAACGCGGTCCTTGTAGGGCGGGATTACCGCACGCCGGTCTCTTACTGGATGCCGTTTAATGGCGGGATCGGGCTGCATGACGCGAACTGGCGGGGAAGGTTCGGCGGGACAATTTATAAACGGAACGGCTCCCACGGCTGTGTAAATCTCCCGACAAAGGCGGCGCGTACGATTTATGACAACATCGCGATCGGGGATCCGGTGCTGTGTTACCATCTGGACCCGGCGAAGCCCGCCAACGTGACGGTCGCGGCGAAGGAGACGAAAGCGGCTGCAAAGTCTGCGGCTACGAAGGCCCCTGCGCCGGCCCCGACGCCTGCTCCCGGGAATCCGGCCCCGACACCCGCGCCTGTCCCTGAGAATCCGGCTCCGACGGAGACCATGCCCGTAAGCCAGGAGACAGAAGCGCCTGCAGGCCCCTCCATTACCGAGGGGGTTCCGACTAACCCGGCGGAGGAAAGCGCGGCGGCGAGCAGTGAGGGAACCGGGGAGACGGGGCCGGTGGGGCCGAGTGTCCCTGCAGAGACCGAGCCGACCATGCCGTCTATCACGGCCGGAGGCGACGAAGAAAGCTTCGGGCCGGGCTTTATGGATATCCCAAGGGAGACCACACAGGAGATCGGGCCGGGGATGTAATCCCGGCTTACCGTGAACGCGCGAACCGTAACAGATCCGGAGAATTTCTGAATGGAGGTATAGCAATGTGGAATAAAAAATACGCTGTAATTTTAACAATGGCATCCGTGGCGGCGCTCCATATGCACCTGACAGCCCTGGCCGGCTGGTCAGAGAGCGGCGGCCAGTGGTATTATTACAATGATACCTCCGGGAAGCTGGTGACAAGCGACTGGGTGCAGGTTGACGGGAAGTGGTACTATGTGGACAAAAACGGCGCCATGGTGACGAACCGGATGATCGACGATTCGTTCTATGTGAAGGAAAACGGAGAGCTGGTAAAGGAGGCATGGATGCTTCTGCCGGATCGGTGGAGCAGCGAGCCCGCCTGGAGGTATTTCGGAGACACCGGAAGGATCATTTCGGAGGGCTGGAAGGATATCGACGGTTCGCGCTATCATTTTACCGACGGCGTGATGGATACCGGATGGCTTGAGCTTGAAAATGATACGTATTATCTGGGCAGCTCGGGGGCGATGACAACGGGCTGGAAAAAGCTGCGCGCCGAGACGGAGGAATGGAGAGAGTCCTGGTATTATTTTGACAGGAACGGGAAGCAGATAAAAAAGAGCGAGAAGAAGATCGACGGCGATACGTATGTCTTTGACGAGGACGGGAGAATGCTGACCGGCTGGGTCAATCCGGAGGATTATTCCAGCAGCGGAGACGAGAATTTATCGACGGATGAGATTGATTCCCTGCGCTTTTACCGCAGCGGCGGTGCCCGCGCGGAGGGCTGGCAGGAGAGGAGTACCCCGGATGGGGAGGATGAGGGCTGGATGTTCTTTAAGGGCGGCCGTCCTCACAGCGCCGGACAGGGGACGACGAAGGTCGGTGAGTACGGGATGGCAAACGTCGAGGGCGAAACCTACTGCTTTAACGAGCACGGTATCATGGTGACAGGCCTCGTGGAGATCGAAGACGGCAGAAAGTTCTATTTCGATCCGTCCAGCGGGAAAATGCGGACCGGGCGTGTCGTGATCAATGACGACGAGCACGACCATGAGGTATTTTACTTCAGCACGACCGGCGGAGTCGGCAGCAAGGGAGACGGTTTCACCGGCGTCAAGGGCGGCGTTCTCTATGAGGATGGCAATATTGTAAAGGCCGGGGAGGGAATGCGCTATGAGAAGGTGACCGTTGACGGAAATGACTACCTTGTCAATGAAAGGGGCGGTGTGAAAAACAGCGGAACCGTGAAGGATGCGGACGGTGTCAAATATAAGGTCGAGAAGAATAAGGATGGGAGCTATACGGTCACGGTGGTGGAGTCATAATGGAAAAGACAGGAATAGAGGAGAAGGTTATTCGGGAAATAGGTGATTTGGCCAAAAGGTGCGGCCTGGAGAGGTGCGTTTTGTATGAAAAGGTTTGAGAATTATGCTTCGAACCTACGTATTCTTGCGCGGGCAGACCAGGAGGCTCTGGATAATGAGTTTATACGTAGTGGGATCACCGTCAAGTTTTCGATCCAATTTGAGTTGGGCTGGAAGCTTCTGAAGGAGCTTTTGACGTATGAGGGAAGCAGGGTTTCGGCTACTGAGTCGCCAAGGGCTGTTGTTAAGGGAGCGTATTTATGATGGAAACGCGGCGAAAGAGCTGGTGAGGCGGATTTTGGAGGTGTATATTCCGCAGTTTTTGAAGCTGGAGGCGGAGATAAAGAGGCAGTATGGCTGTTTGTTGGGGCTGACTGGATAAAAGTGGATAAAAAAGTACAGTTTGGTAACCACCGGAAACGGTGGTTTTTTTATGCCGTAAAATGGGCTAAACCGTAGGATTATCATAGCATAATCCGTTTTTTATTGCAATAGTTTGGGTGGATAGGAAACTGTACTTTGGTAGCCAGGGGTAACAGTTCGGACGTCGTCTGAACTGTTACCGCCAGGGAAATAGCGAGGGGGCAGCAAAGCCCTGCCGCCCGCCCCGGCCTTTGCTGCGCGTTCGCTGGAGGGGGGAAAGGGACAAGAGATAAGGGATAAAGGGCGGGAAATGAGAAGGAAAAATGGGGCGGAAATGGGGCGCGAAGCGCGCGCCGGGAGGTTTGGATGGAGAGGCGTTGTAATTTCCGGATTTATCCGAATCGGGCACAGATGGCACAGATGGAGAGGAATTTTGGGTGCGTGCGGTTTGTGTATAATTATTTCCTTGTGAAGCGGAAGGAAGCGTATGAGAACGGGCGGGGGATCATCGGGTATAACGAGATGTGTCGGGATATGACGCAGCTCAAGAGGAGAGAGGGGTTTGAGTGGCTTTGTGAGGCGGATCATAATTCGCTTCAACGGGCGCTTAAGCAGTTGGATCTGGCGTTTCAAAGCTTTTTCCGGAATGTGAAGCAGAAGGGGACAGCGCCGGGGTTTCCTGCTTTTAAGTCAAAAAGGAGCCCGAGACAGTCTTATACGAGCCCGGCGAGTGTGCCGAGGCGGTATGTGGACCGGCAGGGACGTGTGAGGGAGTATGGGTCGAGTGTGGCATTGTGTGAGAGGGGGATTAAGCTTCCGAAGCTGGGTGTGGTGAGATGCCGGGTGTCAAGGAAGGCAGAGGGGAGGATCCTGTCGGCTACGGTGTCCAGGACGGCGGGCGGGAGGTATTTTGTATCCGTACTGTTTACGGACTGGGAGCCGGAGAGGTTGGAAAGGAGCGGGGAGGAAGCGGGGATCCGGTTGGGGATCCGGACGCTTGCGACGTTGTCAGACGGGACGGAGATTGGGAATCCTCGGTATTTTTCAAGATCACAGGAGCGGATTGCACATTTGCAGAGGGAGCTGGCGCGAAAGACAAGCGGCAGCAGGAACAGTGAAAAAGTGCGGCAAAAGCTGGCACGAGTGTACGAGCATGTGCATGCGCAGAAAGCAGACCATCTTCAAAAAGTAACGACAGGACTGGTGAGGGAGTACGACGTGTTGTGTGTACGGGCTGAGGCGCGCGAGAGGCTGGCGCGGGATGCACGGTTCGCTGGGCTTTTGTCGGATGCAGGCTGGGGAGAGTTTGTGAGGCTTTTGTCGTATAAATGCATGTGGTACGGGAAAGAGCTGGTGAAGATCGACCGGTATTATCCGAGCACAAGAACGTGCAGTGCATGCGGATATGTGAATGAGGAACTGGGGAGAAGGAAAAGCACCGGAGAGTGGGAGTGTCCGAAATGTCATGTGAGGCACGGACGTGCATTGAATGCGGCGAGGAATATATTGGAGGAAGGAAAGCGGCTTAGGGAGGCGGGGAGTGCGGCCTTCTTAAGGACTGCAGAATGATGGATAGTTTCTTAGTACGGCCGGGCAGGCCGGAGCTTGACGCCTGTGGAGAGCGCGGGAAACAGACAGAGATTTTTTTCTGTGGCAGGGCCGGAAACGGCAGGGCCGCAAAGAGCGTTCGGGGAAGCAGGAATCCCGATGAGAGGGAATGCCAAAATCCGTATGATAATAAAAGGATGGAGAAATGAGAAAAGCACAGAAGAAACGTGCAGAGGAGTTTATCAGATTGCTTGGGCAGGCGCATGAAGAAATCAGGAGAGAGCTGGAAAAAGGAGAGAAAGAGGCGGCAAGGGAGCTTTTGGCGGACTGCCAGAAGGGAGCCATTGCCCTTGGGAACCTGATCGAGGAGACGGAGGGGGAGGGAGAGACTGCAGTCTCCCTCTTAGAGGAGTATTGTGAGCGGGTATACCGTCTGCATGAGGAGCTTGCAAAGGGGGAACCGGCGGATGGAAAGAAGGGGAAGCAGGGCGGATTTGGGGAGAGCGTAAACGGATATAAGGTTTATAAGAAGCTGCAGCGTTTGCTGATCCGGGTTGAGAGCTGTGTGAAGCAGGAGATTCGGGTGCAGAAAGAGGCAGTGTTCCTGCCGTATAAGGCTTCGATGTGGGACAGTATGGAGAGTGTGTGGAGGGCGGCGTCGGAGGATGCGGACTGTGATGTACATGTGGTGCCGATCCCGTATTATGCCAGGAGGCCGGACGGGAGCTTTGGGGAGCTGCGGGATGAGAGCAGGGAATACCCGGAGTATGTGCCGGTGGAGCGGTGGGATACATACGCGTTTGAGGAGAGGCGGCCGGACTTGATTTTTATCCATAACCCTTATGATAAAACAAATTTTGTGACGAGCGTGCCGCCGTTTTTTTATTCGGAAAATCTGAAGCGGTTTACGGAGCGGTTAGTATATATACCTTATTTTATATTGGACGAGGTGGACCCGAAGAATGAGGTGCAGGTGAGAGAGATGGAGCATTTCTGTCTGACGCCGGGAGTGCTGAATGCGGATCGTGTGATCGTACAGTCGGAGGCGATGCGGGAGGTCTATGTGAGAGTGCTGACGGAGGCGTTTGGGGAGAAGACGAGGAAAGGATGGGAGAGGAAGATTTTGGGGCTGGGGTCGCCGAAGGCGGATAAGGTGATGGAAGCCCGGAGGGAGATCATGGAAGCGACAGCGGGCCGGGAGGCGGAAGCGGAGATGACGGGAGTTCGGAGGGAGGACACGGGGATCCCAGAGGCGTGGGAGCGGATTATCAGAAAGCCGGACGGAGGCCGGAAAAAAGTTGTTCTTTATAACACAAGCGTAGGAGCCCTGCTTGCGCATAACGGGAAGATGCTTGAAAAGATGAAACGGGTGTTTGCGATGTTTCGGGAAAGGCGGGAGGATGTGGCGCTGTTATGGAGGCCGCATCCGTTGATCGAGGCGACGATAAAATCTATGCGGCCGGAGCTGTGGGAGGCGTATCGGGAGATCGTACGGGAGTACCGGGAGAGCGGCTGGGGGATTTATGACAATTCGGCAAAATTGGAGAGAGCGCTTGCGGTGAGCGATGCGTATTTCGGGGATCCCAGTTCGTTGGTGCAACTCTGCAAAAGCGTCGGGATGCCGGTGCTTTTGCAGGAGGCAGACAGTTTGGAAAATGGGGATGGGAACGATTTTGAGTGAGAATGTGTATGTGCTGTCCGGCACAGAAACGCGTACGGGATACGCGGGAGGTGTCTTCTTTGCCATCGCATGTGCCGTTCTCGAACGGGGAGGGGCCGTTGTCGGCGCGGCATATAGGGAAGACTTTCTTGTGGAGCATGTGGAGGTCCGTGACAAAAAAAACCTGCGAAGGCTTACAGGCGTAAAGTATGCGGAAAGCCGAATCAGTGAGGAGCTGAAAGGGCGGATCAGGGCCAGGCTGGAAGCAGGGCGACATCTTCTTTTTGCGGGGTCGCCCTGTCAGGTGGAGGAGGTATACCGGTATCTGGGGAGAGAGTATACCTGCTTTTATACGATAGCGGTGGGCTGCCACGGTGTGATCCGGGAGAGAGTCTGGAAGGACTACATCGCCAAAACGCAGGCGAACAAAAGCCGGATTACAGAAATCCATGTTCCTTACCGGGGGGAATTTGGGATCAGCCAGGAGAAGGTGCTGGTCAAATTCAGCCATGGGACGGCTTATTTCAGGGACGGGAAACAGGATTCGCTTATGAGGCTTAGAGAAGCGGGCCTGATTTGGAAAGAGAAGTGCTACGCATGCCCGTGGACGGAAGGATATGGAAAAGCGGACCTTTTGCTGAACGTGTATTATGAGGCGGGCAGGAGAGATGCCGTTCAGGAGAAGGGGCTGACGAGAGCCTGCGTGTGGACTGATAAAGGGAGGCATCTTCTCGACCTTGCGGCGGGCAGGCTCCTTTTTCATAAAAGAGCTCCGGCGGCAGGCGGACTTTTTCGCAAGAAACCATCCAGGCCGGAAAATTACGGGCGTTTTTGGGACGATTATGGCCGGTATGGATTTTCGTTTGCCGCAGAGCTGATGGATGCAGAGGCGGATACCTCCCTTCGGGACAGGGCGCTGCTTGATTTTTACAGGCAGCAGGCGGCTTTATATGAAGCGGGAATTTCGATCGGCCGGGTTTTGAGAGACTGGGGACTGGAAAACGTGAAAGCAGAGGAATTTCCCATCCTGCCTTCCTTAGAAGCTCCAGGGCAGCTCTCGCTCCGTTGTCTGGTCGGCCAGGTTTATGAGGCCAGGCTTTTGCACGGGCCGGCGCATGTGAGGTGGAACGAGGAAAAGCAGGGACTTGAGGACTTGTATTTGATAACCGGTGCGCAATTTGAGAATAAGGGCGCACAGTCCATGCTTTTTACGGCGGTGAGCGAGCTAAAAAGGAGACACCCGGCCTGTGATATTTATTATATTCCGATTGATTCGATGAAACAGTATCCGGATTCGGCTATAGGGAGGTATCGGTTCCATATCCTGCGCGACGGGATGCACAGATACAGTACGGTGTTTGACCTGCTGCCGCATCTGAAGGCGGTTGTGGATGTAAGCGGGTATACGGTTTCGTCAAACTGGGACAGCAGCCCGTTTATCCGCCTCCCGCTGCTTGCAAAAGGCTTTGGCGTTCCGATCTACTTTATGCCGCAGTCCTTTGGGCCGCTTGATTTTGAGGAGGAGCTGGATCAAAAGATCAGAGAGGTTCTGGCATACGCATCCGTGGTTTTTGCCAGGGAAAAGTCCGGGTATGATCTGCTGACCGGAAAATACGGACTGAAAAACGTCCGGCTGGCGAGGGATATGGTGCTGCAGAATAAAGGACTTATGCCGGAGCATATTTATACGGTGCCCTTGCGGGCGGAGGATTACAGACTGGAGACGGACGGGAACGTGGCGGTTGTCCCGAATGTCAGGAATTATGAGTTCGGAAACCGGGAGGAGCTTTTGGAGGTCTACCGAAGGCTGATCACAGAGCTGTTAAAGAAGGGCAGGAATGTGTATCTGATCGCCCATTCGGCGGATGAGCGGGCCTGCCGGGATCTCTATGAGCTGTTTTTGGACCATACACATGTGTTCCTGTATCAAAGAAAGCTGGATTGCCTGGAATTTGGCCTCCTGGCGCGGGAATTCTGTTATCTGATCGCATCGAGGTATCATGCGGTTGTGCATGCCTATAAGGAAGGAATCCCCTGCGTCGCGATCGGCTGGGCCGAAAAGTACCGGGAGCTTTTGACGCTGTTCGGGCAGGAGCGCTATGGATTCGATGTCCGAAGCGGCATCGACGCGGGAGAGCTCGTGGAGGCGGTCCTGCATATGGATGCGGCATGGAGGAAGGAACAGGAAAGGATCCGGGAAATTCTCCCGGCCTTACAGACAGAGAACTGTTTTGACGCAGTGGATTGAGAGAGTGGTTGAGAGAATGATGAAAAAGACTGCCGGAATGAACGGCTGCACCGGCTGCAGCGCATGTGAGGCCCTTTGTCCGAATGATGCGATCCAAATAAAACGAAACCGGGAGGGCTTTTGGGAGGCATGCCTGGATGCGGACCGGTGTACCGGCTGCGGAATGTGCGGGGAGGTCTGTCACTTGATGCAGGAGCAAAACGGCAGGAGAAATCGGAGACCTGTTTTCTATGCCGCATATGCAAAAGACCGGGAAAATGTGGAGAAGTCCTCCTCAGGCGGGATTTTTTACGAGCTTTGTAAGGCCGTTTTGAAGGAAGGGGGAGTCGTTTACGGTGCGGCCTGGGAATCGGTTCGAGAGGTGGCGCACAGGAGAGCGGAAACGGCAGAGGAAGCGGCCGGCTTTCGCCGCTCGAAGTACCTGGAGAGTCGGATGGGCAACTGCTTGGAACAGGCGCGGCAGGATTTAGAACAGGGAAGGCCGGTGCTGTTTTCGGGAGTGGGCTGCCAGATCGCGGGTCTGTATGGGTATTTGCAGAAGGAGTATGAGAATCTGTACACCTGTGAGGCCGTGTGTCACGGCATCCCCTCGCATCTGGCCTATGAAGCGTATCTGGATGAAAGAAAACGGCAGACAGGAAGCGGGGTCTGTGAACTGAATTTTCGGGACAAGAGCCTTGGCTGGAAGGAGAATGCCGTCTGTGAGACCTTGGAAGATGGCTCAAAAAGCGTGATTCCCAGCAGGCTGCATCCGCTTCACGCGGTTTATTTAAAGGGAATCAATCTGAGAGGGATCTGCGGCCTTTGTAAATACGCACGGCTTCCCAGGACGGCGGATCTGTCTCTGGCGGATTTCTGGCAGTATCAGGGGGGGCTTACAGAGACGAATGCGGATCGGGGCATTTCTCTGATTGCTGTAAACAACGATCAAGGAGAATTTCTGTTTAAGAAAATCAAGGATTTTGTCTTTTGGGAAGGGGTCGGAGAAGAAGCAGCCCTGAAAAGCTGCCGGCATATGAGCCAAAGCCCCGTGCTGTACAAGAGTCAGGAAGCGTTTTTTAAGATGCTGCAGAGGACGGGGTTCGGGACGGCGGCGGCCGTCTGTTCGGAGTTTGGCCCGGTGATACGGGCGGCAGAGCTCTGTCCGGTCAGGGAGCCCTATGAGTCCGGGGCGGCAGAGCTCTGCGAGGCTCGGCTTTTGGAGGCATTCGGGAAGGACAGGCAGGAGCTAGTCTATGTATTGGATACCCGAGACAGGGTGAAGGGGGTCGTCACATACGGGGACTTTCTTAGAAATTATGAAAATCAGGCGGACTGGGTCAATACGGATTTTCAGAGAGTGATTTTGTCAGAAGGCTGTGCCCGGATAATCCGGGAACTGTTTAAAACATACAGGAATATAAACCGGATCCCGATCGTGGATCCGGTCGGCATCCTTTTGTTTGAGGTGCGAAGAAGCGGTGCGGGGCCGGTGCCCAGCCGGCTGGACGCGGCGATGCTTGAAGCCGCGAAAAAATACAGGAAGCTGTTTGGCCGCGCGGGTCTGGCATCCCCGGAGGAAATAGAGCTTGTGGAACCGTTTTTGCGGCTGTGCGCGCAGGGGATCGAGACGTATTGGATCGAACGGCCGGAGCTTTTGCCGGATTATCCGTATACGGAGGATGAAAAAAAGCGGATCCAAAACCAGGACAGCTTTCCCCGGCTCAGTGAAGATATTGCGGGGAATGAGGCCGTTTTGAAGGAGCTTTTTCAGGAACGGTTTGCTTATTCTTATATAGAAGAATTGCGGAGAATGCCGCAGATCGTGGAGAAAAACGGAAGGTATCAGCATGTGGATCATGCATCGAAGCTGATTCATGTAACCGGCGGCTGCCGGAGGACATGCGGCCAGCCGTCCGAATATGACAGGACGGTTCATGTCTACGGAAGGTGCGGAGCGTTTGGATATGCGGTGGAGGATGCGGATACGATTCCGTCCGCCCTGCAGCGTTTGTTTATGGAGAACGGGCAGAAGATCCGTGTGGTCAACCATGGCTTGTGGGGAGCGGACGATCGGATGATCATCCATAACCTGTCCATGGATCTCTGGGAGGGAGTCATTGGGCAGAGGGACAAGGTGGTGCTGTACATGGGCGGCCTGCCCTGTATGGAGCGGCTTCGGAGCCTGAACCTGTATGTGTGGGACAGCACGCTCCCGTTTCATGCGTTTATTAAGGGAAAAACGGTCTTTTATGATAAGCCCGGCCACATGACGGCGGAGGGCTACCGGTACATGGCGGACAGAATCTGTCAGGAGCTTGCGCAGCCTGCGCATATGGCCGTGGATAAGGAGCGGAGGGAAACGCTTTCGGAGTTCCTCAGGCTTTATGAGAGGGCTGCGGGGCCAAAGACTCATCGGGAGGCGGACAGGACAGAATCAGCGGCCGGGACAAGCCGGCGCTTAAAGCAGAACGGTCTGAAAGCGTACAGCTCAAAGATACAGAGGGAAGTGCCTTACAGGGACGGAATCAAACGCGGAGCGATTGTCATGAACTGCAACCCCTTTACAAAAGGGCACCGATACCTGATCGAAACGGCCGCGGGCGAGGTGGATGAGCTGTTCATCTTCGTGGTGGAGGAGGACCGATCGTTTTTTCCGTTCCGGGACCGGCTTGAGATGGTGAGGAGAGGAACGAAGGATCTGAAACATGTCCATGTTTTGCGGGGCGGGCAGTTTATGATCTCGGCTCTGACGTTTCCGGAGTACTTCATAAAGGAGCAGGCACAGGAGTTAAAGATCAATCCCACGTCGGATATCCAGACTTTTGCGGGAGAGATTGCGCCGGCGCTTCATATTTCCGTCCGGTTTGCGGGGACGGAGCCGAGGGATGGAATCACGAGACAGTACAACGAGGCAATGCGGGAGCTGCTGCCGGTTTATGGAATCCGTTTTCGGGAAATCGAACGGATCAAGCAGGGGGAGGAGGTTGTGTCGGCCACGGATGTGAGAAGGGCGCTTGGGGAAGGGGACGAAAAGCGGCTTAGAGAGCTGGTGCCGGAGACGACCCTTCTGTATTTGAAGGAGCGGGGATATTTGAAAGGAAAGGATACGACAGGATGAGACAGCAGCGGATGCGGTTTAAGTCGGCTTTTATAAAGGAGGGGAAGCTGTGGTGCGTGCCCTCAGTGATGAACTGGCTGTTTACGATCGACCTGGAGGACTGGTCCGTGGAGGCGGTCTGTGATTTGGGGCTGGGAAACGAACTGCAGATCGATGCGGTTTTCGAGCATGAGGGGTATGTATGGTGCGTGCCCGACAAGGGAGAAATGGTCGTCGGATATGATATGCGGACGAGAAAAGTGGAGCAGTTTGAGAGAAGCGGGGGCGGTTTTAAAAGAAATCGTGATACGATTTTTTATAAAGGCCGGCTTTGGATTATACCGATCGAGCTTCCCTGGGAGCTCGTATCCTTTGATATTTGCGAGAAGCGGTTTGCCGTTCATGAGAGCTGGAAAAAGGAATGCATAAAATGGGGAATGCATGGAAAAATTGTGTCCTTGTGTCATGTGGGCGGGATGGTATACATGGCCTGGCGGGATGGCTGTAAAATTGTGCAGTTCAATTTAGAAGAAGAAAGAATGAAAGTTCAGGCATTGCCGGGAGAATTTGGCCTTTTTTGTATTTTGCATGTGCGGAATGAAGTGTTTGTCACCTCATTCAAGAAAAGAAAGCTTTTTCGCTGGAATGAAAAGACAGGAGAGATCAAAAAGATAGACTGCCCATATCTGCAGGATAGACGTTATATAAGGGGAGTGGAATTTGAAGATGACATTTTGCTGACAGACGGAGAATCGGTTGATAGTTTGGACAGGAAGAAAGAAACGATAGCACCTTATGGCAAACTGCCAAAGGAATTAAAAAATGACTATAAAATAAACCAATTGTTCCCTTTGTTTTTTGGAAGCCTGGTCTATGGTACAAGATATTTTTTAATTCCATGGATGGCAAATATGCTGCTCGAATATGACGGGAAAAGCGGAGAATGGAAAGGGCACACCTTAAAAATACCGGCTGCTGTTTATGAGCGGGAATATGCCATAAAAAAATTAAAAAAGGATCGTGTGGCCAATGAGGACGAGATTCCGTTGGAACTGTTTATTCGCTATGTGGAGGAGCAGCCGGATAGACAGAAGCCAGGCAGGGTACAGGCATCGGCCGGCTATCAAATATACAAGCAGCTCGTTAAAGAAGAATAAGGGGATTGTATGGAGGAGATCTATTATGGAGCAGGAACATGTAATGTCAGTAATAAGGAAGCATTGGGATGTCCGTTCGTCTGCATTTAATATCGACCATGATGCAGATACCATAAACAGATGGGAGAACGTTTTATTGGATTTACTGGGAGCAGATAGAAACAAAAGCGTCGTTGACCTTGGAACGGGAACCGGATTTTTGGCAAATATTACCGGTAAGCTGGGGTATCCGACAATCGGCATCGATATTTCAAAGGAAATGCTGCGGTACGCCGTCCAGAGAGGGGAGCGCTGCGGATCATCAGCCATATATATGGAGGGAAACGCTTCAAATCTCCCATTTGTGGCTGGTTCAATTGATTACATTATAAACGCGCGCTTTCTCTGGACGTTAATGGAACCGGAAAAAACCTTCATGGAATGGTATAGAATAATTAAACCGGGGGGGGGTATAGTGTGTTTCAATACTATGAAGGAAGGAGTAGGCATTACGGTCAAACAGAGAAAGAGGGAGCTTTATCATGATAAAGAAACGGATAGCAATTTGGAAATCTCCGGCGCAAGCATAGGAGAATTAAAAGAATTGATAGAAAAATGCGGATTCTCTGATGTGGAAATCAGAAGAATTCCGGAGCTCGGGATCGTGCCGAAAGACAATATTCAAGGAGAAATATGCGATTATGAGCCGTGGTTTGCGGTAACAGGAAGAAAGGAACAGGCGCAGTCAGAAAATGAAACAGGATAAAAAAATAGTCATATACGGCTCCGGGAGGTATCCAAAAGATTTCCTCTACGTGTTTGACTCGATCGAAGTCTCTTATTACGTAGAGGATGAGGGGCAGGGAGAGGTCAGGTCTTTTGAGGCACTGCAAAAGGAGGAGAAGGGCGCGGTCTTTGTGATCATCTGTAAGTATGACGAGAGAAGCGCGCGTGCGAATCTGGACTGGATTGGGCTGAAAAACGGGGTGGATTATACGTCCGCGGCGGCTTTGTTTTACAGGCTGGATTTCCCGATCCGAAAGATCGCGAAGGAACGAACGGTCTATGTATACGGAACCGGTGATGTGAGCCATCATTTTTTCCATGATTTTGTCGAAAAGAATCCGGATGTGGAGATTGCCGGCTGCGTGGACGGAGATCTGGAGAAAAGGGGAAAGACCTTTTTTCGCAGGCCGGTCTACAGGCCGGAGGAGGCTCTGGAGAATCCGAACGCGTTCTTTATCATCGCCTCCACGCGGTATTACCAGGAGATAAAGGCAGTGCTTCTTTGCCATGGAAAAAGGGAAGGGGAGGATTTTGTCCCCTCCTGCGCCGTCAATCAATGGGCCTCCTGGATGATGCGGGAAACGATTTATGACGTGCCGCGGCTGGATTACATCTGCCCTAAGCCGTTTACCGACGCGGCCCTGATGGGGGAGGGGAGACTGTCGGTCTGCGCGGGTGTGAGGGACGTGGAAAACCGGAATCTGCCGCTGTTTTACGGCAGCTTTGGAGAGGTGTGGCACTCCAATATTATGAAAATCTTGCGGCTGTCCGTGCTCAACGGGACGTACAGCTTCTGCGACGAACAGAAATGTGAATGGAAACGGGACTGCAAAAGGAGAATGATCGATCCGGATGAGCTGCATTATTCCATGCACAGGACCAAGGAGCAGATAACAGAGATTGCACAGACAAAGGCGTATCCGAAAGACACGATCCTCCATGAATCCAATTATCGGATTCGCGAAAGGGAATATCCGGAGGTGGTCATGTGCTCCTTTGACGGGACATGCAACCTGCACTGCCCTTCCTGCCGTCCTGCCGTATACGCGGCGGATCAAAGACAGAGGGAGCTTTTGCTTGGCTTTACAGAACGCCTGGAAACTGAGCTGTTTCCCCATATAAAACGGCTGAAGGTGGCCGGGGATGGGGAGGCGTTCGCGAGCAACGTGTATAAGAAAATCCTATTTGATCCGCGGGAACGAAAAACAGAACAGGTCGGAATCCTGTCCAACGGGACACTTCTGACGCCTGACTGCTTTGACAAGCTGGCAGAAAATTATGCGTCCGTTAAAATTTTTATTTCGATGGATGGAGCCGTCAAAGAAACGGCAGAACGGCTGCGGGCCGGCGCAGATTTCGAGCGCTGGAAGGAGAACATGCGTTATCTGGGAGAGAAACGAAAGGAAGGGAGGCTGGCGTTTCTGGCCTTTAATTTCGTCGTACAGAGGGACAATTACCTGGAAATGCCGGAGTATGTCGATATGTGCCTCGGCTTCCATGCGGACGGGATCAAGTTCAGCCGGCTCAAAAAGCCGGTGGGATGTACAGAAGAAGAATTTGAACGGATGAGTCTGTTTGATGAGAGGGGAAGGATGAAGCCGGAGCTCGCCAAAGTGGTGCAGGATGAAAGGTTAAGGCGGCCGGAGGTATTCCTGTTTCGGTGGATAGACTGGTAAACGGCCTGGGAGGTTTGGACGATGGAGCAGGTTTTGCTGATACATATGGGAAGACATAAAACGGGAACAACGGCGCTGCAGTCGTTTTTGTATGCCAACCGGAAACGGCTGGAGGAATATGGCTGGTGTTATCCGGATTTAAAAAGAGAACTGCCGGGTTTGTCGATGTGGCCTCCCGGCGGGGGCACGGAGAAAAACGGCGCCTGCTTCTTTTCCATGAAAAAAATCCATTATCCGGGAGGCGTCACATGGGAGAGAGGAGAAATAGACACAAAAGGGGAGGAATGGGGCCGGATCTGGGAACAGATACAAAAGCATTTAAAAGAAAAGAATGTGATCGTATCCGAAGAAGCGCTGTGGTATCGGGCGGAGCCGTTTTTAGCGGGCGCGAAGGAAAAATACGGAAATATCAAGGTACTCGTATATTTAAGACGTCAGGACAGGGCCATGGAGTCCTGGTGGAATCAGATGGTCAAGGGCGGGAGATGTTCGACGAAAACGTTTCGGGAGTATCTGGATTCTGCGGCGGATGGGGGATTTGAGGTTGCTGAGGGCTTCCATTACCTGAAAAAACTGAATCGGCTCCGTGAGATTGTCGGCAGGGAGAATCTGATTGTCAGAGTGTATGAAAAGCAGCAGCTGGAAGGGGCGCAGGGGATCCTGTCGGATTTTCTGTCGGTTTTGGGAATCACACCGGATTGGGAGAAATGGAAAAAGTATCCGATGAAAAATCTCAGGCTGACCGGAAACTATATTGAAATAAAGAGAGTTTATAATTCGGTTAAGGACGCGGGATATTTGGGGCTTAGGGAGCTGGCGCATGTTTTTAGCGGACTTTCTTTTCAGCACGAAAAGGGGGAAAGCGGATATTTTACAACAGAGAAACGAAAAAAATTCATGGAGCAGTTTGAGGCTGAAAACAGGCAGATTGCACGGGAATATCTGCATCGGGAGGACGGGATTCTGTTCTGTGACGACAGGATGGAGTATCCCATAGAGGAGATCCATGCATGCAGCTCCTTTGAGGAGGACTTGATCCGCACCTTTTCGGCGATGGTATGCAGGCAGCAGGATGAGATCCGGCAGTTAAGAGGCCAGAATTATGTGCTCGTCCGGAAAATGATGCTTCAAAACCAAAAGGGGAGAAAGCTGCTTCTGTTTGGAGCGGGACAAAGGTGCAGGGAGCTGCTAGAGCAGATCCGGCTTCCGGCCGTGTGCGTTGCGGATAATGACAGAGAAAAATGCGGACACAATACCAGGGGGGGGGTATCTGTCGTATTCGCAGAAAGTATTTTTGACTGGGAAGAATATTTTGTTGTCGTTACCTGCGTAAAAACAGATGAGATAGAAAAACAGCTTCAGGCCTTGGGGCTCAAAAAGGAAGAAAATTATATCCTGGCGAAGGAATATCTGGAATGGCCTGCCTGAAGGAGCAGAAAAAACGGGAAGGGAATTGGTATAAAAGTGATTCGAATTTCTAAAATTAATGACGAATTAACGGTCTATCGAGGCAAAGAGATTGTTTTATTTGGAGCAGGGAGAAACGGAATAAGAATAAAAAGAGAATTAGAGAGAAAAGGCTTTAAAATTAGCTATTTTTGCGATAATAATGAAAAAATATGGGGGGAGGGGCTCGATCATATTGAGATTATTTCCCCTTCCCGCCTGCGCCAGATCTATGACTGTGAAAAGACATTGATTCAAATAAGCAGCACATTCAGCAGGAGTATAGAAGAACAACTGGTATCTTATAAAATAGAGGCCTTCATATCGTTTGATGAGTACTGCGAGAGGATGCATGCCCTTTCCATCTATAAGACGCTTCCACAATCCCTGGAGGCCTATCAGGACTTGTATTTTGAGCCGGGCTACGAAGCGCTTGCAATCAGAAAACGATGTGTGGATTACGCAGTCAGGGTAAACTATTTTGATTTGGACAGCTATCAGATCATCTGTCTGCCGCCGAAGACGGGAAATTATACGCTCGAGGCCTCCCTCCAAAAGCACTATGCCGAATATGTACGGATCAGCCCCTGCTACGACCTGATGTCTGCGGAGGCGGGCAGGATGATGGAAGGGAAAAAGATCAAAATCGTCACGGCGGTCCGGGATCCGGTCGCGCAGAATCTTTCGTTTTTCTTCCAGATTAATACGAGATACTGTGACATCCCGGAATACTGGAGGGACGGAGGAGACGTGCAGCTTCTCTGGGATGAGTGGATTTCTCATGTGCTTGGAAATGAGCTTCAGTTCCACAGGAAATCATCTGCCGGGAGGCGGCATATAAAATTTTCTTACATGGAATACATGAATCAACTGTATCACAATGTCATTGCCATGCAGGACTTCTTCGAGAAGAATTTTCAGCCCTATAACGGGATCGATGTATATGCCTGTCCGTTTGATAAGGAAAAGGGATATTCTGTGATCCAGAGTGGAAACAGAGAGGTTTTTATCTATCAGCTTGAAAAGCTGGACATGGTCAAAAAAGAGCTGGGAGAATTTTTGGGGATCGAGGACTTTGAGCTGACGAAGGACAATGTGGGAGAGAAGAAATGGTATGCACCGGCGTATAAACAGGCGCTGGAGGAATTAAAGCTGTCAAAGGAATACGTGGAAGCCTGTTATCGCACAAGGCTTGTAAGGCATTTTTACAGCGAAGTCGATATTCAAAAATTCAGGCAAAAATGGAGTAAAAATGTAGAGGAGTAAACGGCAGAATGAGCACACATTTAGACGCCCTGGAGGCAGAAGCCATCTATATCATGCGGGAGGTCGCCGCGGAATGCGAGAAGCCGGTCATGCTCTATTCGATCGGCAAGGACAGCTCCGTCATGCTGCATCTGGCCCTGAAGGCGTTTTACCCGGAAAAGCCTCCGTTCCCGTTTTTACATATTGATACGACCTGGAAGTTTAAAGAAATGATCGCCTTCCGCGACCGGATCGCCAGGGAAAAAGGGATCGAGATGCTCGTCTATACCAACGAGGAGGGCGTTAAGCAGGGGATCAATCCCTTCGACCACGGCCCCGCTTATACGGATATCATGAAGACGCAGGCGCTAAAACAGGCACTGTCGAAATACGGCTTTATGGCGGCGTTCGGCGGCGGACGGCGGGACGAGGAAAAATCCCGCGCGAAGGAACGGATCTTTTCCTTCCGCAACCGCGAACAGGCCTGGGATCCCAAAAATCAGAGGCCGGAGATGTGGAAGCTTTACAATACACAGCTCCATAAGGGCGAGAGCATGCGGGTTTTCCCGCTTTCTAACTGGACGGAAACGGACATCTGGCAGTATATCGCAAGGGAGCGGATTGAGATTGTCCCTTTGTACTTCGCGAAGGAGCGGCCGGTCGTATACCGGGACAAAAACATCATTATGGTAGATGACGACCGCATGCAGCTTTTACCCGGAGAGACAGTCGAGTATAAGAGCGTGCGGTTCCGGACGCTGGGCTGTTATCCGCTGACGGGCGGGGTGGAATCGACAGCAGATACGATGGAGGCGATCGTGAAGGAGACGTTAGGGGCCGTAACGTCTGAACGGACAAGCCGTGTGATTGATCACGAGGCGGCAGGTAGCATGGAACGGCGCAAAAGGGAGGGGTATTTTTAGGATGAACGGATTGTTGAAATTCATCACCTGCGGCAGTGTGGACGACGGGAAATCCACGCTCATCGGGCATATGCTGTACGACGCAAAGCTCCTCTTTACCGACCAGGAGCAGGCGCTTTTGCTGGAGAGCCGGGTCGGAAGCCGGGAGGGGAAGGTCGATTATTCGCTTTTGTTGGACGGGCTGATGGCGGAGCGGGAGCAGGGGATCACGATCGACGTCGCGTACCGGTATTTCACGACGGAGAGAAGGAGCTTTATTGTGGCGGATACGCCCGGGCATGAGGAGTATACGAGGAACATGGCGGTGGGGGCCTCGTCTGCCGAGCTGGCGGTGATCCTGGTGGACGCCTCGCGGGGGATCCTGCCGCAGACGAGGCGGCATGCGAGGATTTGCGCGTTGATGGGGATCCGATACTTCCTGTTCGCCGTGAATAAGATGGATCTGATCCGTTACGGCAGGGAGGAATACCGGAGGCTGGAGAAGGAGCTTCGGAAGCTGGCCATTGATCTGGAGCTGGCGAACGTGGAGCTGATCCCGGTCTCGGCCACAGAGGGGGACAACCTCACGTCCCTGTCCCCGAACATGCCCTGGTATAAGGGGGCGACGTTTCTGGAGTATCTGGAAACGGTGGATACGGCCTGTGAAGAAAAAGAGCAGGGCTTTATCCTGCCTGTACAGAGGGTCTGCCGCCCGAACCATACGTTCCGCGGGTTCCAGGGACAGATCGAGGCGGGAGAGATCCGGGCCGGGGAGGAGATTACGGTTTTACCCAGCCGGGAGAAGGCGTGCGTGGAGGCCGTTTACGCAGGGGATCAAAAAACCGATCGGGGAGAAAAGGGGCAGGCCGTGACCCTGACCCTGGACCGTGAGATCGACGTTTCGCGGGGCTGTGTGCTGGTAAAGGACGCGAGGCTGACAGTGGGAGGCCTGCTTACGGCCACCGTGCTCTGGATGGACGATGAGGAGCTGAGGCAGGGAAAAAATTTCTTGATGAAGCTCGGCACGAAGCGGGTTCCGGTGACGGTCATGGAGATCAAGTACCGGACCGATATGCAGACCGGGGAGCATCTGGCAGCAGACAGCTTGTATAAGAACGAGCTGGCAGTCTGCGACCTCGCGGCGGCAGAGGAGATTGTCTATGATACGTTTGTGGGCTGCCGGGAGTTGGGGAGCTTCATCCTGATCGACCGAGTGACAAACCTGACCTCGGCGTGCGGGGTGGTGGAGCATCCGCTGTGGAGGGGGGCGAACCTGACATGGCAGAGGATGGACATAACCAGAGAAATGCGTGCGGCCGGCCTGGGGCAGAAGCCTTTGACGCTGTGGTTTACGGGCCTGTCCGGATCGGGGAAATCGGCGCTGGCAAATGAGCTGGAGAAGCGTCTGAACGTGATGGGAAAGCATACGATGCTGCTGGACGGGGACAATATCCGGCTGGGGCTGAACCGGAACCTGGGGTTCGAGCCGGAGGATCGGATCGAAAACATCAGGCGGATCGCAGAGGTGGCAAAGCTGATGAATGACGCGGGCCTGATCGTACTGACGGCATTCATATCGCCCTTTCGAAGCGACAGGGAGAACGCGGGGAGGATCATCGGGGAGGACAGCTTTATCGAGATCTATGTGAGCACACCCCTGGAGGAGTGTGAGCGCCGGGACGTAAAGGGACTGTACAGGAAAGCAAGGAGCGGGGAGATCCCGAATTTTACGGGGATCTCAAGCCCTTATGAGGCGCCGGAGCATGCAGCACTTGTGATTGATACGAGCAAAAGGACGCTGGAGGAAGCGGCGGAGCAGGTGCTTGCGGCGTTGGAAAGGAGAATTCATGGGAAAGAAGCTTAGCTTATTCGCCGCAATGGCCGTTGGTGCGGCGGCAGGTGCCATAGCGGAAGGGAGCAGGCTGAATAAAAAGCTGCTGAAACAAGATGAGACGCTGGAAAAAGTCCATGAATTGTACATCCTGTTCGATCGGTGGCTGGGGCTTAGGCAGGAGAACCGGTCCTTAGCGGCGTATTTGAAACAGCGGCAGTATCATTCCGTGGCGATTTACGGAGCGAAGGAGCCGGGGCAGCGGCTGTATGACGAATTGGAGGCTTCGGGGATTACGGTGCGCTACATGATCGACCGGAACGCAAATAACCTGAATGCCAAGGTGGAGATCGTGACGCCCGACGCAGAGCTTTTGCCGGTCGATGCGGTCGTTGTCACGGCGGTTTCCTGTTTAGATGAGATAGAAAAGACGTTGAAGCAGAAGCTTGACTGCCCGGTCGTGTCACTGGAGGAGCTTGTCTATGAGGCTTAAGGGAATATGAGGGTACTATATATTTCGCATGATGCAAACCTAAGCGGGGCGCCGAAATCTCTGCTGGAATTTGTCACACGGATTCGGGAAAAGGGAGTACGGCCGATTGTCCTGGTGCCGGGAAACGGCGCGTTAAAAAGAGCCCTGCATAAGGAAGAAATTGATACCAGGATCATCCGATATAAGCCCTGTGTGTATCTTGGAACCTGCCGGAGGGAGGATTCTATGGAATACTGTCTGATAAATCGTGCGGCGGTCGGAAAAATTATCAGGCTGATCCGGGAGGAGGAGATCGACATCGTACATTCCAATTCCCTGGCAGTCAGGGTGGGAGCCTGGGCGGCATACCTTGCCCATGTCCCGCATGTGTGGCATTTCCGGGAATATCTGGAGGAGGATTACGGCTATCAAAGGCTCTTTCCGGCTTGGGAGAAGTTTTTGGCGAGGAGGAGCGTCTGCCGGATCGCCATTTCAAGAGGCATTCAGGAAAAGTATCAGGAGAAATACGGAGTGAACGCCCTTTTGCTGTACAACGGAGTGGACAGCCGGAGATATTACCGGCCTGTGCAAAGGGAGCAGACGGGCCAGAAAAGCCAAAGGCTGCTTCTGGCAGGTACGATATGCGAAGGAAAGGGGCAGTGGGACGCGGTCAGGGCCGTTGAACTCTTACGGCAGAGAGGGCTTTTGGTCAGCCTGGATCTGGTCGGGGACGGCATGCCGGCCTGTGTGAGCCGGTTAAAACGCTATGTGAGGGAAAAAGGGTTGGAGCCGCTCATCTCGTTTATCCCCTATACGGCAGAGCTCGGCCGGTTCAGGAGAGAAAGCATGGCGGTGCTGGTCTGCTCGCGGCTGGAGGCGTTTGGCCGGGTGACGGCGGAGGCGATGCTGGCGGGAAAGATTGTGATCGGGTCGGACAGCGGAGGGACGAGGGAGCTGATCGGGGAGCATGAGGAACGAGGGTATCTCTATTCCTGGGGCAGGCCCGGAGAGCTGGCGGATCGGATTCAGTATGTGATGGAGCATCGGGAGGAGACGGAGGAAAAGGAGAGAAGGGCCCAGGAATTTATCCGGAAGCTGACGGATGTGGAGGCGTATGCGGGGAAAATGGCAGGGCTGTACCGGAGAATCCTGTTAAACCGAGGGATCTCCAAACGACGGGGAGAGAATGGAAAATGAACAGGCAGTACAGGATCGCAGTCGCAGGAACAGGTTACGTAGGCTTGAGCATGGCAGTCCTTTTAAGTCAGCATAACCGGGTGACGGCAGTGGATGTGCTCCCTGAAAGGGTCAATCTAATCAACCGGAGACAGTCCCCGATTCAGGATGCGTATATCAGGACCTATTTTGCAGAAAAGGAGCTGAAGCTGACCGCGACTCTGGATGCAAAAGCTGCATACAAAAATGCAGACTTCGTGGTGATCGCGGTCCCGGCAAACTATGATCCGGGCAGTCAAAGGTTTGATACCTCCGTGGTGGAGTCTGTCATCAGGCTGGTTTCGGAATCCAATCCAAGGGCAGTCATGGTGGTCAAGTCCACGGTTCCTGTCGGGTATACCGAGAGGATGAGAAGGGAGACGGGAAATGGGAGAATCCTGTTCAGCCCGGAATTCCTTCGTGAAAGCAAAGCCCTCTATGACAATCTTTTTCCCAGCCGGATTATCATCGGATACGACCGGAGCGATTCGGAAATGGAGAAGGCGGCCCGGACGTTTGCGGGGCTTCTGAAGGAAGGGGCAGTCAAAGAAAAGGTTGATACGCTGCTTATGGGGAGTACGGAAGCGGAGGCAGTCAAGCTGTTTGCCAATACCTATCTGGCCCTGCGGGTGAGCTATTTCAACGAGCTGGATACATACTGTGAGACGAAGGGACTGGATACGCGGGCGATTATCGACGGAGTGTGCATGGATCCCCGGATCGGTTTTGATTATAACAATCCTTCCTTTGGCTATGGCGGTTACTGTCTGCCAAAGGATGCGAAGCAGCTTCTGGCAAATTATGCAGATGTCCCGCAGAACATGATAAGCGCCATTGTGGAGAGCAACCGGACGCGTAAGGATTTTATCGCCGGACAGGTGCTCAAACGGTCAGAGACGTACTGGTGCAAAGAGAAAAACGGCAGCGGGGCGGTTATCGGTGTTTATCGTTTGATTATGAAAAATGATTCTGACAATTTCCGTCAGAGCTCGATCCAGGGGATCATGAAACGCGTGAAGGCGAAGGGGGCGAGGGTAGTGGTTTATGAGCCGATGCTCGAGGCGGGCAGCCTGTTTTTCGGAAGCAAAGTGATCGGGGAGCTTTCTGAATTTAAAAGGCAGAGCGATGTGATCGTCGCGAACCGATACGATCCCTGCCTGGATGATGTGAGGGATAAGGTGTATACGCGGGATATTTTTATGAGAGATTAGAGAGGGCCTTTTTACGGTCCGCACGAGGATATGCAAAAGCAGGAGGAATCCATGAAGGTTTTGACCATGTATCTGCCACAGTTTCACAGGGTTGAGGAAAATGATTTATGGTGGGGAGAGGGCTTTACCGACTGGGTGAGCGCCCGAAATGCCAAACCCTTATTTGAAGGGCACTATCAGCCCCATGTGCCGTTAAACGGAAATTATTATGACCTGCTGGATAAAAACACCATGCGGTGGCAGGCAGATTTGATGCGCCGATATGAGGTGGATGGGGCCTGTATGTATCATTACTGGTTTAAAGACGGCAAACGGATCTTAGAAAAGCCGGCGGAGAACCTGTTAGGCTGGAAGGACATACAGATGCCCTTTTGCTTCTGCTGGGCAAATCCCGCATGGGCCAGATCGTGGAGCGGCTTTCGGGATGCAGACGTATGGTCCTCTCTCTATGAAAGGCAGGGGGCCCAAAAGGGCAGCGGGATCCTTTTGGAGCAGAAGTACGGAGGAAGGCGGCAATGGAAGGAACATTTTGAATATCTGCTTCCGTTTTTTTTGGACAGCCGGTACGTCAAAATGGAAGGAAAGCCACTGTTCATGATTTACCATGTGTCCGATATTCCATGCCTGGGTGAGATGCTGGAATGCTGGAGGACATGGGCCGGGGAAGCCGGGCTCCCTGGGCTTTATGTGATCGGAGCGCGCTGCAGTGAACACAAAGAGGGACTGGATGCGCAGATATTTCTCGAACCGGCACACGGCAGGCAGGGGGGAACGGCCGTCACGTATCAGGCGGTTTGGAAAAATATCTTACAGGAAAAACGGGGAAACCTGCAGACCTTTTTCAGCGGCTTTACGGGGTATGACGACACTCCCAGACAGGGAAGGGCAGGGACCGTCATCGAGGGCTCAGAACCGGAGCTGTTTGGAGAGTTCCTTGCCGAGCTGATGGCCAAGAATGCGGCAAACGGCAGCGAGATCGTTTTCCTCAACGCATGGAACGAGTGGGGAGAAGGGATGCATTTAGAGCCGGATGAACGGTTTGGGACAGGCTATTTAGAAAAAATTTCCTATGCGAAAGCTGTGTTTACGGAAAGAAAATCCAAGTATACGTCTGACTGGAAAGAGGAGGAGCAGACAAATGGGGTCATGAAGCGCCTGGGAAAGGCGGAACGCTATTTAGATCTCATGGATCAGTGGATGCGATTAAGGGAAAGGAAAATCCGCCTGGCAGACTGCCTGACCAGGGCCGGAGTACGGTCTGTAGCCATATATGGCTGGAGTATTTTTGGACGGCATTTGTTGTGGGAGCTGGCAGAAGACGGGATACAAATCGTCGGGATTATAGATCGGCAAAAGGACCGGCTGCATGTGGAGTATCCGGTTTATCTGCCAACGGAGAGCCTGCCGAAGTTTGACGCAATGCTTGTGGCCTCCTGGTATTTTTTTGATGAGATCCGGGCAATGTTTGCAGACAGAAACTATCATCTGCTGTCCTTGGAGACGATGATCAGGGAGGCGCGATAAATCTATGAAGTGGACAAAAAAAAGTCATGAATTCGATGAGACAGCCGATAGGCTGCAAACCGCATTTTACAGAAAAAAGAAGCAGCTTTATATTTTCGGAGCCGGACTGATCGGGGAGAGGCTGGAATGGGTATTCAAGAAAACCGGCTGTTTTGCGGGCTATCTGGATAATGATACAGAAAAGCAGAAGACAGGGGTAAACGGGGAACGAGTGCTTTCACTTTCTCAGTACATGGAAAGCGGGGAGGACGGCTGGCTTATCCTTGCCGCCGGTGAAAAGAATATGCCTCTGATCGAACGGCAGGTATTGGAGGCAGGCCTGAAAAGAGAGTCCGATTTCTATCTCTACCAGGAGTTTATGGAAAGATTCTTTCCGATTTTAGCGGTCTATGAATACGACCGGCTTTGGATCGACCTTGTGCAGATAAGCCTGACGGAAAGATGCAGCCTGAAATGCAGAAAATGTGCACATGCCTGTTATGCGGTTGAAAGCACAAGGTCGGATATGAGCCTAGAAACGGTGAAACAGAGTGTGGATTGTTTTTTTAAAAAGGTGGATATGGTCGGGGAGTTTGTGCTGATCGGGGGTGAACCGTTCCTGTATGCAGATATGTCCGCGGCGATTGCGTATATCGGAGAGACCTATCGGGACAGAATACGTATTTTTTCCATCACGACGAACGGGACGATTGTACCGCAGCAGGAGGTACTGGATGCATGCAGAAAATACAAGGTACACATCCGGGTATCGGATTACTCGGCTGCTCTCGGGCGGCTCGAAAAGCAATACATACGTTTGCGGGAAAGCCTGGACCAAAATAAAATTTCCTATGTCTTTGGAGATAAGGAGCGCCAATGGTTTGACTATGGATTTGAGAGGGGCAGCCGAAAGCGGCAGGAGGAGGAGCTGATAGAAGTATTCGACCGCTGCAAAACGCCTTGCAGGGAAATTCGGGGAAACCGGTATTATTTTTGCGTGATGGCAAGAAGTGTGTCTGAAAACCTGCAGCTTAAAGTGGGGGAGGATGAGTATCTGGATCTGGATCAGCCGGAAAATGATGACAAAAAGACGCTGCTGGAATTCCAGATGGGATATTCAGAGAAGGGATATCTTGCCATGTGCGATTTTTGCAGCGGAGCAGAGGCGGTGAAGGCGCTGATCCCGGCGGCCGAGCAGTGGGAAGAAGATACAGACAGGAGAGAGCAATGAAAAACAGGATTTTGATATGGGGAACAGGAGCGAGAGCGGCCGACTATCTGGAAAAGCAGTATTTTGCACAATGCAGCCTTGTCGGATTCGTGGATACCTACAAAAAGGGCAGCCATTTTATGGGATATCCTGTGTATGAGCCGGGAGAGCTTTCGGCCGTGATGGAAACCGTTGACTATTTGATTATTGCGAATCAGTTTTTTACGGATGTCGTGGAGACATGCATCCGCCTGAAGCTGGACTGGGATAAGCTTGTGCTGACGGATGTGCTTTTGGAGCCGGTTTTTTATAAGCTTTTTGAACGGCTGAAGCCCCTTTCCGAAGTATTGTACCGCGAGCTGGAAAAAAGGCCGATGCGGATCGTTAAGGTGAATGAAACCGATCCTTCCGACGCAGACAGGAAAACAGGGAACGGCAGATATCGGGATTTGTTATATGTACGCGATTATTTCCGCTACAGGACGTTTGAAATGGTGGCAAAAGAAATTTTAGAGCAGAATGTGCCGGGAGAGGCCGCAGAGCTTGGGGTATTTGAGGGAACCTTTGCGGCGATGATCAATGAGACCTTTAAAGAAAAGAAGCTGTATCTGTTTGATACGTTTGAAGGGTTTGACAAAGACGAGGCGGAAAAGGAAATTGCCAACGGGCATTGTGATGAGGGCTTTATAGAGGTGCATAAAAACCCGTCAGAGGAAAGGCTTAGACATAATATGCCCGCTTTCGGGCGCTGTCGGATCTGCAAAGGCTATTTCCCGGATTGTGTATCGCAGGAGGCTAAAACGGAGAAGTACGCATTTGTATCGCTGGATGTGGACTTTGAAGAATCCACGTATCAGGGGCTTGTTTTCTTCTACCCGCGATTATCCGAGGGCGGTGTGATCTTTCTGCATGATTATCATGCTCTGCATTTAGAGGGGGTAAAAAAGGCGGTTGAACGGTTTGAACACAATTTCAAATGCAGATTGAAAAAGGTCCCGTTAGCGGACCGCGCCGGAACGCTGGTGATTGTAAAATGAAAAAGCTTCTTTCGGTGATCGTACCGGTTTATAATGCAGAGCCCTATCTTGCATGCTGTATACAAAGCATTTTAAACCAGAGCATGAGAGAAATTGAGATTATTTTGGTAAACGACGGCTCCACCGACGAAAGCAGGGCAGTCTGTGACTTGTTTTGCAAACTGGATCAACGGGTCCGCGTACTCCATCAAAGCAACCAGGGGCCGATTGCGGCGAGAAGCAAGGGGCTTTCCGCATGTAGCGGGACGTACGTAACGTTTGTAGATGCAGATGATTTCGTTGCACGGGAATCTTTTGCTGCGGCGCAAGAATCCATGCAAAAAGGGGTGGATTTGATCAGCTTTGGAATATACCGGTATTACGATGAAAATCTTCAAAGGTACGAAGCAGGTTCTTTTCAAGAGGGCATTTATAAAAAAGAGGCGATTGAAAAAAGGCTTTGGCCTTCCATGCTTTGGGACTGTGAGGCGAATCGGTTTGGAATGGATCCTTCCTTGTGCAGCAAAATCGTGAAAAAAGAGAGGATTCTGCCCGTTTATAAGAGGCTGGAAGGAAAAAATTTTCATTATGGGGAGGATGTCGCTGTCATATATCCCCTTTTGACCCGGATTGAAACGTTGGAGATACAGAAGTACGCCTACTATTACCATCGCCAAGGCAAAAAAAATGCGGTTGCAGGGTATCTGGCGGACAAAGATTACCTGGATCGGCTGTTCCAACTGTATCGCGTTTTAAAGGAGGAGCTGTCGGTCCATACATGCTTTACAAAACAGATCGAATACTTTTACATATATTCGGCTGAATTAAGAAAGCGGTGCTATAGAGACCTAGCAAGACCGGAAACCTATCTGTTCCCCTTTGATAAGGTCAATAAAGGTGAAACCATCATTCTTTATGGGGCAGGAGTGGTCGGGCAGAGCTACATGGTGCAGCTTAAAAAGATCGGGTACTGTACCGTTGCGCTGTGGGTTGACAGGAATTTTAAAGACTATCAGGCCCGGGGAGTGGCTTCTCCGGCCGCCATACAGGACACAGCCTTTGACAGAATTGTGATTGCGGTTGATTCTGTCGCAGTCAAAAGAGAGATTCGTTCGTATTTGTCTGCACGCGGAATTGATAAAGAAAAAATTTTGTAGGGAATGAGGGCACAGGCAGGGCTATGATTTTAAAAAACTGCGACATGAAGGCCTTTTCCGAACGATGCAGGGGAAAAAAGCTTGCCTGCTTTGGAATCGGCTTTGACTTTGAAAAGATACTAAAAAATTACAGGGGATATGCATGGATGAGACAGATTGCGTACCTGCTTGACAATTCTCCCTCCAAAGCAGGGACGAAAAAGGAGATTGCGGGGTGTGTCTATGAGGTGGAGAGTCTGGAGCGGTTCCTTGCGACCAACCCTGCATGCTCCGGGCTGGTTATCCTGATCACCTGCAGCCATTGGGCCGAGATTGTAGAGCAGTTAAATGCCCTGGAGGCATTTGGCGGGACGGAATGCTATATCTACGACTTCATGTACGCTTTAAGCGAGGGGGAGGTGTTAGAGATCCCCCGGGCGGAGAGCTGCCGGATCCCTTCCGTGATCCATTACTGCTGGTTTGGCAAAAAGGAGCTGCCGGATTTATACAAACGCTGCATAGAAAGCTGGCGTACCTTTTGTCCGGGGTATGAAATCAAAGAGTGGAATGAGGCGAATTGCGACACAGATGAAACTGTCTTCACAAAACAGGCATATGAATGCGGCAGGTATGGGTTCGTCCCGGACTATTTCCGCTTGAAAATTATCTACGAACACGGCGGAATTTACCTCGATACGGATGTGGAGCTGTTGAAAAGCCTGGACGATTTGCGGAAAAACGAAGCGTTCTGCGGCCTGGAGGCGCCGGGCGAGGCGGCGCTTGGGCTGGGCTTTGGAGCCGTACCGGGCCACGGCGTCATAAAGCGGCTGATGGAGCGCTACCGGCGGATGCGGTTTATAAAGCCGGACGGCACACAGGATGAGACGATCTCCCCCCTCTATCAGACAGAGGATCTGATGGAGTTAGGCATGGAGTACGGGAACCGCCTGCAGACGGTAGAGGGCATGACGATCTATCCGACCGAGGTGTTATCCCCGAAAAACATCATCACCGGTGAGCTGTGCATCACAGAGTATTCCTACGCTCTCCACCACTATGACGGCTCGTGGGTATCCGGGGAACGGCTCAGAAAAAAACGCAGGAGAGAGGAAGCAGTCAAAAAAATCCGGAGGTTCATATGATCATCACAAGGACCCCGTTCCGCGTCAGCTTCTGCGGGGGCGGAAGTGATATGGCGGGCTTTTACAGGGAGCACGGCGGATGCGTGTTAAGCACGACGATCAACCGCTACATGTACATAACGATTCATCCCTACTTTGACGAGGGGAAAACGTCGCTCAAATATTCGCAGAACGAGATTGTCGGGGATGCGAACGAGATCCGCCATTCGATCCTCCGCTGTGTGTTAAAGGAACAGCAGGTAAGCGGTGTGGAGATCAGCAGCACGGCGGATGTGCCGAGCGGGACGGGCCTGGGCTCCTCCAGTTCGTTTACGGTGGGGCTTTTACATACGCTTGCCTGCTACAGGGGGGAATATCTGTCAAAAAGGAAGCTGGCGGAGGAGGCCTGCCGGGTAGAAATCGAACGGCTGGGAGCGCCGATCGGGAAGCAGGATCAGTATGCCGCCGCCTTCGGAGGGCTGAATTTCATCACCTTTCATCCGGATGATACGGTCTCGGTGGAGCCTGTCGTCACCGGGAGAGAGACACTAAGGCAGTTACAGGAAAACCTGATCCTGTTCTATACAGGGCTTACGCATGATGCGAACCGGATTCTGGCCGAGCAGAGGAATAACCTTCAAAAGGCCGGCCAGTCCGCCGGACTTCTTTGCATGTGTTCGCTGGCAAAAGACATGAAGGAGGCGCTGGAGAAGCATTCACTGGAAAGCTTTGGTGAAATATTGGATGAGGGCTGGCAAAGAAAGCGGGAGCTGGCTGGCGGCATCTCCAATCCCCGGATTGACGCCTTGTACGAGTGCGCACTGGCAAACGGGGCGGTCGGAGGGAAGCTCTTAGGCGCCGGGGGCGGGGGCTTTTTGCTATTCTACTGCCCAAAGGAAAAGCAGGAACGGCTTCGCCGAGCGCTGAGGCTCAAGTGTTTTCCGTTTCGGTTTGAGCATGACGGGAGCACCGTTATCTATAGCGGGGATCCGTATTGGGAGGAGGCATAAATGAAAGCATTGGTTGTCGGAGGGGCGGGCTTTATAGGCTGCCATCTCTGCGAGGCACTGCTCAAGGAGATGGAAGTAGTCTGCGTGGATAATTTTTCCGGGACAGCAAGGGGGCCTGTTTCCCGCCTGGAGGGAAAGGCAGGTTTTACGCTCTGTCAGGCGGACGCGTCCGTGCAAAAGGAGTTGGACCGTGTGTTCGGGGCTGAGGCTCCGGACCAGGTATTTCATCTGGCTGCCAATTCGGACATCCGCCGGAGCGCATCCGACCCGGAAATCGAGTACCGAAACACCTATACAACGACCTTTCGGGTGCTTTCCTGTATGCGCAGATATCATGTGAAAAGGCTGTTCTTTGCCTCCACCTCGGCGGTATACGGGGACAAGAGGGGAGTCGTGCTTACAGAGGAGACAGCCATGCTTTCCCCGATCTCCTATTATGGGGCGGCAAAGCTTGGGAGCGAGGCGTTAATTCATGCTTTTTCGTACATGGACGAGCTGGAAGCGCTCATATTCCGGTTCCCGAACGTGACCGGGCCGGGGCTTACACATGGAGTAATTTTTGATTTTATCCATAAGCTGCAAAAGGATCCGGGGCATCTGCAGATCCTGGGGGATGGCAGGCAGACAAAGCCCTATCTGTATGTGACAGACCTGATTTCTGCGATTACCGGGCAGATGAAGGCCGTAAAGCCGGGGGTATCGCTGTATAACGTCGGTGCAAGGGGCAGTACAAGCGTGAAACGGATTGCGGATCTCGTCTGTGAAGAAATGGGGCTCTGGGGCGTGGAGTACAGCTATACGGGAGGAGAAAGCGGATGGAAGGGAGACGTACCGGGCTTTTGCTACTGTGTGGATAAGATTCGCGCAACGGGCTGGCAGGCGTCGCTTTCATCGGATGAGGCAGTGCAGAGGACGGTACGGGAGTACGTGAGAGGACAAAAGCAGATGGGAACCGGGGAGCGGTGAGGAACCGGAAATGGCGGGAGGAATGGGGAAATGACGGATTACAGGGAAGAAATAGGGCGGTATCTGGCAATGGAAAAACAGGCTTTGGACCTGCTTTCGTGCGGGGAGATCAACACGGTCCTCAACGTGCTGGAGGAGGCGCGGCTTGATGGGCGGCGGATTTTCATCTGTGGGAACGGCGGGAGCGCCTCTACAGCGTCGCATCTGGCGGGGGATTTTAACAAGGGCGTCAGCTATGAGCAGGAGATTAAATACGACATGGAATGCTTAAGCGATAACCTTCCGATGCTGACGGCGATTGCAAACGACATCGGCTGGGCGGATATATTTGTAGTGCCGCTTCGAAATAAATTAAAGCCTGGGGACGTGGTGATCGGCATTTCCGGGAGCGGAAATTCGGAAAACATAATCCGGGCCATCCGATATGCCAGAGAGGCAGGAGCCAAAACCGTGGCGTTTACCGGATATGACGGAGGGGAGCTTAAGAAGACGGCGGAGTACGGGATCCATGTCCCGGTGGACAATATGCAGATCACAGAGGATATTCATCTGGTTTTGAATCACATGATGATGTTTATCCTGTCCGGAATGAAAGGATGTTAGGAACGCGGAATGGAGAAATTCGGAAAGAAAGATTATATCGGCCGGAATCCGGATGAGCCGTACAGGATCGCAATCCTGTACCAGGTGGCCTCCTACTGGCCTGCAGTCGAGAGCTTTTATGAGGCATGTGCCGCGGATCGGGAGACGGATGTGAAAATCTTTTATGTGGCGGATGTGTCGGTGGAGCGGGCACAGGTGGCCGGCTCGGACCGGCTTTTGCGGGAAAAGGGGATCCCCTATACGATCTATTCGGAGGAGGGAATTCAGACATTCCGGCCGCATGCCGCCTTATGCCAGCCGCCGTACGATGTCTCCTACCGGAACCCCGAGGCGTTGTCGCTGCACCTTCTTAAGATGGGGATCCGGATTGTGTATATCCCGTACGGAATCGAGATCGCGGATACGGAGGACGCACGTCTGAACCACTTCTTTCCCTATGTGGTTCGAAACTGCTGGAGGCTGTATACGTTTTCGGAAACCATGCGGGAGGATTACGTCCGTTACTGTCCGAACCGGCATGCCGTGAGAGCGCTTGGCATACCGAAGTTTGATGCCTTCTATAACAGAGAAATTCCGACGGACGAAGGGATTGCAGAGCGTGCGGCCGGGAGAAAGCTCGTTTTGTGGAAGCTGCATTTTCCCAAGCTTATTTATGAGGGGCTGGAACGAAGGCAGGTGACCCCCTGCTTATCTGAATACCGGAAATTTGCGGAAGAAATTGAACAGTATGACAGGCTGTTTTTTGCTGTGATGCCGCATCCGATGTTTTTCTCACAAACAATCGACCGGGCGCTTGCAGAGGAGGCAGAGAGATTTTTCGAGCTGCTTGCAGGGAAGAACAATGTCTGCTTTGCGAGAGACGATGATTATCGGCCGGTTCTGTACCATGCGGATGCAATTATCATTGACCGAAGCGCCCTGATGGTGGAGGCGGGCTTGTGCGGCGTCCCGGTGCTGTATATGAAGAACGGAGAGTATGAGGAACCGCTGACACGGGCGGTAAAGCCGCTTGTCGATGCCTACGAGCAGGGGACGTGTGCAAAGGATATGGAACGGTTTGCGGACAGCTTTTGCCGGGACAGATTGCGCCGGAGCGCAGAGCGGATTGCCGGCGTGCAGAGGGAGCTCCTTCCGTTTGTGGATGGCCGGTGTGGGGAACGGATTCTGGAGAATATCAAGCAGGGAATTTCGGCACACGCGGATGATGTGGTTCGCATCGTGTTTTTCGGGGCCGGATTTGCCTGCCGGCATTATATCGGGCGGCTGGGGCTTTTGGAGGACCCGTTGGTCCATGTGTTGGGAGTGGCGGACAATGACTGTAAAAAGTGGGGGACTGTGCAGATGGGGATCCGGGTGATTCCGCCCGAAACATTAAAAGAACTGGACTTTGATCTTCTTGTCATTGCCTCGGAGCAGTATTCGATGCCGATCAAAAGGCAGTTGGTCTATGAGCTGTTTTTGGAGGAGGAAAAGATTCTGCGGTTGGATGTGTTTGCGGAGCGGTATCGGACGTACAGACGGGAAAGAGATGAAGCACAGAAAAAACAGACAGATTTTAAGAAGGATAAAAGATGAACGAGATAGAGAGACTGCAGGACGTATATAACCTGTTAGAGGATGCAGAATCAAAGGATATCTATTTGAATCGGCTGAACTTTTTGATCACAAAGGATTACCGATACATAAGGCATATCATAGAAACCCATGTTCCGGGGCTTACGACGTTAAACCAAAGTTCAATTTTGAATCTGTTGTCTTTTTTGCCAAAGGACAAACCGATCCTTTTATACGGTGCGGGTGAGGATGCAAAGGCAAATTTGCATTACTTTGAAAAGGATGCAAGGTTTTCGGGGTTTTGTGACCGGGATCCTCAGAAGCAAACAGAGGGAGTTTGTGGGTATCCGGTGCGCAGTCCTGAGGAGCTGATTGCGGAGGACACCGACAGCAGCATTGTGATCAGCACACACAGAGGGCTTGCAGAAATCAGACGGTTCCTGCAAACGAACGGAGTAGATGAAAAACGGATTCATGCGATGTCGTCCAACATGTTCTGCATTGAGCCGGGGCAGTATTTTAACCCGGATTTTATGTGGTTTGAGGAGCAGGAGGTTTTTATTGATGCCGGAAGCAAGGATCTGAAAACCGCGAAGGAATTGAGCCGATACACAGAGAAGCTGAAGAAGGTATATGCCTTCGAACCCGACCCGGACAATTATAAAGAGTGTCTGCGCAACAGGGAATGGTTTGGGCAGAGTGTGGTTGAGGTGATCCCATATGGGACATGGAGCGAGAAAAAAACGCTTTATTTTGATGCCACGGCGGATGGCTTCTCTCATGTCACGGGTTCGGGCGGACTGCGCATTCAGGTATTGCCGATCGACGACGCGGTCAGGACGGAGGAACGGGTCACGTTTATAAAAATGGATGTGGAGGGCTCCGAGCTGGAATCGCTTAAAGGAGCCCGAAATATGATACTGCGGGACAGACCGAAGCTGGCTATTTGCATGTATCATAAAGCGGAGGATATGATAAATCTGCCGCTCTATATCAAATCGCTTGTCCCGGAATATAAGCTGTATGTGCGGCATCATTCGAACGGAGCGGGGGAGACAGTCTTGTATGCGATGCCGGAGAAAAGGTAGATACAAGAGATATTTTTAGGAAGGATTGAGGGCAGGAGACGCTATGATCGTAAAAAATACCGGCTATGCAGAGATGGCAGGCAGGGTCCGAAGCGAAAAAAGGCGCATCATACTGTACGGCGCCGGGATGATAGGACAGATCGTGATGCCATACATACTTAAAAAATACGGCCTTCTGGAAGCCGTGGACTGTTATGTCGACAGGGATCCAAGAAAACAGGGACAAAAGATCGCAGTGGATTCCCGGGAATATACGGTTATGAGCCCGGATATCCTGTATGACCGGGAGGGAAGCGTAACGCTGCTGATTACAAACAGCCATTTCGATCTGGCGCTGGATTTCTTAGAAGGGATTGCCGCGCTTAGCCGGGCGGAAGCGTATATCATTCCCATGATGCAGCTGTATGAATTGCGGCCTGACAAGATCCCTTTGCTTCCGGCGGCAAAAGAGCCCATGATCCCCAAAAAGCTTCATTATTGCTGGTTTTCAAAACAGCCGATGCCGGACTTCCTAAGAGAGTGTGTACGGACGTGGGAACGGCTCTGCCCGGATTATGAGATCCTGTGCTGGAATGAGGCTAATTATGAAATAGAGAGGATTCCCTATGCGAAGGAGGCATTTGCACGCGGGCGGTATGGATTTGTCTCGGATGCAGCAAGGTTAGATATTCTGTATCAACATGGGGGAATCTATATGGACACGGATGTGACGCTTTTTAAACGACCGGATGTACTCCTGCATCAACCGGCGTTTGTCGGTGTGGAGAAGTGGGGAAACATTAACACCGGGGGAATGGCGGGGGCCGTGCAAGGCCATCCGATGATCGGGGAGATGCTTGCGTACCGGAGCCGGTTCCATTTTATTTTAGAGGATGGGAGTGAGAATACGGAGACGAACGGGCTTTATGAGACCTATCCGTTTCTTCGCCATGGAATGAGGATTGACAATACGTTACAGACGGTTAACGGTGTAACGGTGTATCCCTCCAGCGTGTTTCATCCATACGATTATATGAGCGGGGAAAGCCGAATCGAGGACTGGACGATTTCGGAGCATCATTTTTATGGAAGCTGGCTGGGAGCCGGCGCCTTTGAGGAACGCAAAAGGACACAGGAGAAATATAGGGAGATCGTAAGAGAGGCGGACTTACGTGTGCACAAATTTTAATTGCTTGCGCAGGTCAGGGCTGCCCTTGAGAAGCGGGCGGCCGTCCACTCATAAGCTTTCGACAAAAAGACGGCAGGAGTCAGCGCCCTGACGTTTCTTGCATACCTATGAAAAGCCGGAGCAAATCTGTATGATAGAAACAGATTTGCTCCGGTCTTTCGGTTTGCAAAAGTATGAGAAGTTTGAACTATAAAAATTACTCGCTTAGAAACGGATGCTGCCGATAAAGCTTTCGCTCTATCTTTTTCGGCTATTTCTTGTAAGTCATCTAATGCAGACACACCAACATTATATCATACTTTTTATCGCTTTTCTATATGCATAACGATAATAGGACATTTATATTTTTCCCACGCATTACCGCCGGCATTCCTTTTGAATATCCCCCTCCATAAAGGAAACCATCGATTTTCCTTTGAGGGCGATCGTCTTTTTCGCCCCCTCCTTGGAAAGCGGATTCGGGATTTCCTGGTACTCGGCCGTGCCGTCCAAAATTTCCCTCATACACTGCACGGCGTCGTTCACGACAAAGCCGGGGAGCTCGCATCCGAAGCTTCTGTAATCGTGATGGGAATTATAAATGTGCTCATAGAGCGCATGAAGCTTTGTAACTGCCAAAAGCCCTTCAAGCGTCGCACGGACGGAGTCTCTTGGCGTCTCCTTCCAGCCCGCGTTGACTAACAGATTGCAGTTGCAGGCGTCGCCGATGAGAAGCGTCTTTGTCTTATCGTCGATAAAGACCATCTCACCCGGCGTATGCCCGGGGCAGTGAACGGCCGTTACGGTGCGGCCGCCGAGATTAAATTCCTGGCGGTCTGCAAGCGGCAAAAGCTTAGGCGCAGCCTCCCATTCATGTAGAGCGGACTCGGGGTCATAATCATAAAATTTCTTTTCCCGCGCGCGGATGATCTCCATATAATTGTTTCGGTAGGCCAGGGTTGGGGCCTTTTCACACGTTTTTTCGTCCAGCATGAACCAGTCATCCGGATGCAGCCAGACCGCTTCAAACCGATCCGCACCGCCGATATGGTCCGGATGGGCATGCGTCAGCGCCACCTCATAGGGTTTGTCGGTGATGCGCCGGATCGTGTCGCGCAGGTCTCCGATCCCCGTACCCGTGTCGATGACGAGCGCGCGCTCGTCCCCTGTGATAACAAAGATATTATCACAGTCAAATTCGTCTATCTCAAAAATCCCATCCTGAATCTCGTAAAACGGCATTTTTATCATAAGAATTTACCTCTTTTCTATGATTACTTTTTCTCCTGCTTGGCTTCCTCGGAAGCCTTTCTTAAGTTGCGGGCCTGGTTTCTCTTGTTGAGCTGATAGACGTCGAAGCCGATTGCGGCCAGCATGATAACGCCCTTCGCGACGTACTGGTAGTAGATCCCAAGGCCGGCAAGCTGCATGCCGTTGGCGAGGATTGCGATGATAATCAGACCTGCGAAAACGCCGGAGAGCTTACCCTCGCCGCCGCGGATCGAGACGCCGCCGAGGAGGGAGCCGGTGAGGACGGTGAATTCCGTTCCGGGGCCCATTGTGGCATGGGAGGAGCCGAGTCTGGCGATCAGAACGAGGCTCGAGAGGCCGACCATGACGCCGCAGATCGCGGAAATCATCAGATTCACTTTCTTGACATTGATCCCGGCAAGCCTTGCTGCCTCTGGGTTTCCGCCGAGCGCGTAGACGTAACGGCCGAAGTAGGTCCGGTTCAGCACGAAGCTCATGACGATTAAAAGGATAAACATGATGATGACCGGGAAGGACACGGAGCCGATATACCCCTGTCCGAGAAATTTGAACTCTGACGGAAAACCGCTGATGGTCAGGGAGTTGGAGAGGATATAGGAAAGCCCCTGATAGACAGTCTGTGTGCCGATTGCCACATAAAAACGGCTGATCCCGAGCTTGATGGACAGGATACAGTTCAAAACGCTACATAAAACGGCGATCACGATCGTGATGAGGCAGGCCGGAAGAACCGGGACGCCCATCTGCGCGATCATTTTTGCACAGATTACGCTGCATAAGGCCATCTGGTAGCCGATGGAAATATCGACCTGGCCGGACATCAGAATCAGGGAGACACCGGTCGCCGCGATGACGATGTAGGCGTTCTGCATGAGAATATTCATCAGGTTGTTATAGGTAAGGAAATTGTTGGTCGTAAAGGTGAAGATGATCATGACGACCAGAAGAATAAACCATGCCATGTTCTGTCTCACAAAACTCATTGCTTTATTTTTATCCATTTTTTTCTGTCTCCTCTCTTTGGACAAGACCGGAAGCAAGCTCCAGCACTGTATTCTGGTTAAAGCCGTCTTTTTGCACCTCTCCGGTGATCCGGCCCTCGTATAGGACGAGGATCCGGTCGCTCATGCCGAATAACTCCTCCATCTCCGACGAGATCATGATGATGGAGATTCCCTGCTCGACCAGCTCGTTCATCAGCGCGTAGATTTCCTGCTTGGCGCCTACGTCGATTCCGCGGGTCGGCTCGTCGAAAATGATGATTTCCGTGTGGGCCGCCAGGGTTTTGGCGACGACGACCTTCTGCTGGTTGCCGCCCGATAAGTTCCGCACATACTGGTCGAGGCCGGGCGTCTTGATCCGAAGCCGCTTCGTGTATTCGTCTGCGATCTCGGAGGCTTTTTTCTGATCCACGACCATGAATTTAGAGATTCCGGGCAGCGTCATGACCGGAATATTCCAGCGGATGGAGAAGTTTAAGAATGCGCCCTCCTGCTTCCTGTCCTCGGGAATCAGGCCGATCCCCAGGTCGATCGCCTGTCTGGGGGAATTATAGGTGACCTTTTTGCCGTGAAGATGAATTTCTCCGGATGTCATCGGAACCGCCCCGTAGATCACCTTTGCGAGCTCCGTGCGCCCTGCTCCGACAAGGCCGGCAAGGCCGAGGATCTCCCCCTTGTGAAGCTGCAGAGAAATGTCGCTGTCCCCGTTTCCGTATACATGCTTAAGCTCCAGGACGACCTCTCCGGGCGTTACGTTTCTGGTCGGGAAATCCTCGCTCAGCTCCCGGCCGACCATCAGATTGATGAGGTCGCGGCGGCTGCTCTCGCCGGTCTTTCGGGTTGCGACATATTTTCCGTCCCGCATGATGGTAATCCGGTCCGAAATGCGGAATACCTCGTCCATGCGGTGGGAGATATAGATGATAGTGATGCCGCGTTTCCTGAGCTTGTCAACGATCTGCAGCATGTTCTCCACCTCGGCGACTGCGAGGACCGCACTTGGCTCATCCATGATCAGAACCTTGACGTTTTTGGCCATGGCCTTGGAGATCTCCACGAGCTGCTGCTGTGCGGTCGAGAGCTGCCCGACCTGAAGATGCGTATCGAGATGAACGCCCAGATCCTCTAGGATCTCCGCACTTCTTTTATGCATCTCCTTAAAATCTGCGACATATTTGCCTCCGACCTTGTCCCCGAGGAAGATATTTTCCGCAATATTGAGGCCCGGAACCAGATTGAATTCCTGATAGATCACGCCGATTCCGTGCTGCTTCGAAAGGGACGGGGTCATGTTTGTATATTCCTGTTCGTCGATCAGGATCTTGCCGCCGTCGCAGCTTATGGCGCCGGCGATCACCTTGATCATCGTCGATTTTCCGGCGCCGTTTTCCCCCATGATCGCGTGAACCTCGCCTGAGTCAAAGGAGACGGAAACGCCATCCAAGGCGACGACGCCAGGATATACTTTTGTTACATTCTGTAGCTCCAGAACTTTTCCCATAGATTCACCCTCTTTTTAAAAATGGGGAATGGCAGCTTATGCCACTCCCCATCGGTTGCTCTGTCTCAGATGCTTTTTACAGCTCGCCCGAAGCGACCTTCGCCATGATTTCCTCGACGTTGTCGGAGGTGACCTGTAAAACGCCCTGGTAGTACATGCCGCTCTCCGGATCCGGAAGGATCTCACGCGTTGCCATATGGAAGGCAACATAGGCATTGTTGGTGGTCTCCAGAATGGACAGGCCGCGGATGCAGCTTTGGGCATCCCTGGATTTCACGATGCATTCTGCGCCGGCCTCGAGCCAATCGACACAGAAGATGCCGACCTCCTCGGGATTGATGGACGGAGAGCGCTGAAGTACCTCGTCGATCGCCATGCCGAAGCTCGTGGAGTGGCAGATGATCACCTTTACATTCGGATGGTTTGCGACCATCATGTCCGCGTATTCCTGACATTTCGGCTGTAAATTCGTCTCGCCCGCAAGGTTGTATTCCTCAACCAGCTTGGCTTTGCTGGTAAGATTCTCGATCTCAAGGAGCGCGCGCTGTCTCGCCTCAAACTTTGTGGAGGACGGATTGGAGTAGACGCAGACCTCGATGCTGCCGTCCGCCGCATCCGGGAAGGTGGCCTCAATCCAGTCGGCCGCCATCTGTGTCGCCGCGTAGCCGTAGGCGTACTGGTCAACACCGTTGGCCGTATCGACGGCGCCGGTTGCATAGCCGATGTCCCCGTCGCCGGAGATCACATAGATGCCCTTCTCTTTTGCCTTCCGTAAGACGTCCGCGGTTCCTTCCACATCGACCGCCCATAAGAAGATGACGTTGACGCCCATGGTGATCATGTTCTCGATCTGCTCGACCTGCGTGATCGCATTGCTGTCCGCGCCCTGGATAATATATTTGATCCCGCGCTCGTCGGCCATTTTTTCAAAGTTCTCCTGGAACGTAATCATATATTCGTCGGCCATCGTCGTTAGGCTGCAGCCGACATAAAGCTCGTCATCCGGGACGACCTCCAGCTTCTTTGCCAGGTCGTCGACTGCCGCCGCAGCACTTTCGGCTGCCGTCGTCTCTCCTGCCGGGGCTGCGGTTGTGTCTCCTGACGCCGCTGCCGTTGTCGCTGCCGGAGCCGCCGTCGTGGCGGCGGAGGAGCCTCCGTTGCTGCATCCGGTCAGGGCTGTCATTGCCAGTGCCGCCGCCATCACGCCGGCAGTGAATCGGTTCATACGTTTTTTCATGAATACAACCTCCTTTTTTTTGTGATATGATTATAGCATGGAGGTTTTTCACAAAAAAAGTGGAAATATTTTATAAAAGGTGTCAATTTTTGCGAAAAAAGAAGGCATCCAGGCTCTCTAAAAGAGCCGTTCCGCCTTGAGCTTTGAAAAATCCTCCCTGTGCAGAGTAGTCTTGTAGCAGCTTTTTTCGGTATGGATGATCGCGCCGCAGATCAATTCCTCCTCATAGAAGCTGCTCTCGCTTAACAGGATCAGGAAACCGCGTCGGGACAGTGTCCGCAGATATTCCCTGAGACCGTCCGCCTCCTGGATGTTGAGTCGGTAGGTGGGGTCCTCGAGAATCAGGATATCCGGCTTCTGCAGAAGATAGCGATGGATAGAGAGGATTTTTTTCTGCATGCTGTTCAGCTCCCAGACCGGAGTCCCGGCAGGCACGGAAATCTGCCTGCAGAATTCCTCCTCCAAAAAGTCGTCGATCCGGTTCACCGAGAGGTACAGAGATTTAGCCGCGCGGGATTTGTTGGGGATCGCGATGTTTTTTCCGATTGCCATATTTTCAAGCAGGAGAAAGGCGCTCTCCCTTGGGATATAGACGGCTCGGCCGGCCTTAAAAAGCTCCTCAAAGCCATATCTTTGCTGCCCGTTTTCATAAAACAGGCAGGTATGATTTTCCCGCTCAAAATCCAGAAGCTGTTCGCCGAAGGACTTGGCCTTATCCCCGAACCCGTCGTAAAAGCCGTAAATACAGCCTGGGGAAAGCCGGATATGCGGCCCTCTGCCAAAAAGACAGATGACAGGAGCGTTAACGGGCTCCTCGTCTCCTTCCCGCTTTTGGCCGGTTTCCCATTGCTTTTCCTCCACGCCGAGCCAGAGCCTGGCAACCGTCTGATACAGGACCGCTTGGGAAAAGTAGGTTTTTTCGTTGGAAAAATAGGTCTTCATGTCCCGCCCGTTTTTGGTCAGGACGATTTTTCTCGCGCCGTCTAAGAGAACGCCCGGCCGGTCGGCGAGAATCAGGGAGGCGATTCCCTTGCCGCGAAGTTCCCGTATAAGCTCCCGGATTCGTCGCTTTTCGGAGGCATTGTATTCATTTTCCACGTCGTCGATCAAGAGGAGCCTTGCGCCGTTTACAAGCGCCTTTGCAAGGCATACCTGAAATCGCTCAAAGGGGCCGAGCTGCCAGACGCTCGTCTCGGGTTCGATGGCAAGGCCGACCTTTTTAAGAACCTCGCGGGCTTCGGCGACAGCGGCCTTTTTGCGGTATAGCATAAACAGTCCCCGCCCCCGTCTCCCCCGCACCGCAAAAATGTTTTCTGCGACAGACAGGGAATCCACAAGCTGTGCATTCGTATCAATATGAAAAATGCCGTACCGGGCCGCGAGTGCTTCATTATACTCGGCGATGCGTTTCTCCCCGAGAAAGAGCATGCCCCCGGTTATTTTCCGATAGCCGGCGATGATCTGCCAGATTTCCTCAAGCTCGCCTCTGTGATTCGACAGAAGAAAGAGGATCTCTCCCTCAAAAACCGTCAGATTCAAGTCCTTGAGCCGTCCCTCCGTGGAAACATGGCTCATCCATAAAAATTCCTGTACCAAATCCGTTCCTCCGCCGTCTTTAATGAGTATTCCCGGAGACTTTTATGCCTGCCTGTGTACCTCGCGCAGCTCCATGACCGGGATGCAGACCTCCACATCCGTCCCCTGTCCCTCGACCGAGCAGACGCGCAGGCCGTATTCCTCGCCGAACTGGAGCTTGATCCGGTTATTTACGTTCGTGAGGGCGATGCCCTTTCGGTAAGCCTCCGCCGCCTTGTTCTGCTTTTCAAGTCTCTGCAGCTTTTGGTTCATGCGGATCACCTGCTCCTCGGACATGCCGATTCCGTTGTCCGAGATCGTAATATAAAACTTGCACTGCGTCTGAATAACCTGGATCGTGACGGCGCCGCGTCCCCTTTTTTGCTCCAGGCCGTGGAAGATTGCATTTTCGACGATCGGCTGCAGCGTCATTTTCGGGATCGCCTTATCCAACGGGGCACTGCAGAGGACGTCAAAAGAAAAACGGTTTTCGAAGCGGTACTGCTGGATAAAAAAATAGTCCCGGATGTTGTCCAGCTCATCCTGAATCGTCACGATGTCCTCCCGGTTGCTGATACAATAGCGGAAAAAACGGCCGAGTTTTTCCGTCATCGCGGCGATTTCTGCCTGTTTATTGAAAAGCGCCTGGCTCCGGATCGCCTCTAAGGTGTTGTAGAGGAAATGCGGATTGATCTGGCTCTGTAAGGCCGAGTATTCGATCTGCTTTTCAATGAGCTGTAAGGAATACTGTGACTGCATCAGATCCCGCATCTTATAGAGGATGCGCTCGGCCCGCGGCGGCGGCATCCCGATGATCTCTCCGTTTTTATAGTAATCCGACAGGTCGGTTTTCAAAAGCCATAAAAGCTCCTTACTGTCCCTGCGCAGCTGCCTGCCCTTGATCCAGGTGAAGACAAAGTACGCCGTCAGCAATAGAAGCAGCGTCCCGCTGAAAAAATGCGCCCAGGTGAATGTTTTCATACGCGATCGTTCCTCTTACAGATATAATTTCCGGTATTCGCTGGCCTTGATCCCGACCGTTTTCTTAAACAGCTTCCGGAAATACTTGTCATCCGGATAGCCGGTCATGGCGGCGATCTCGCCAATGCTCTTATTCGTATCCCGCAAGAGCCGCTTGGCCTCAGTCAGACGCACCTCGGTTAAGTATTCCGTAAAATTCTGGCCGGTTTGTTTTTTAAAGATATTGCTGAAATAGGCGGGGGCAAAGCCGGCCATGGCCGCGGCCTCCTCAAGCGTGACGGCGTCGCGAAGATGCTCCTCGACATATTGCTTGACCATGAGGACAGGCTTTTTGTCGCTGCCGGCTTTTTCGTCTGCCTTTGTCTGCAGAAAGTGCTGGATCGCGGATTCGATGCAGTCCCAGAGACTGTGGAGGCTTCCGCAGCGATAGCTCTTTTCCTCAAGCTCGTCCGCGAGCGCCTGCTCCGCGGGGGTGCAGTAATCCGATAAATAGGTACGGAACACGTCGATGATTTCCCCGCGCAGCTCATAGGCAGCCAGAAGCTTTTCTGCCGACGGCCCCGCCGCCTCCCGGATCCCCTCAAACCAGCGAGGGACCGCCTCCGCCTGCAAAAGCTCCATGGCGGACATAAGCGCCTTTTTCCGTTCCGCAAGCTCCTCCGGGGCAAAGATCTCTGTCTGCGGCGCGGGTTTATAGGAATGGATCTTCAGATTCGGCCAGGCCATCTTCTGCCATTCCGCCATGCCGGCCCGGCTGAAGGAATCGAAAAAGTGCTCCTTTTGCGTCTCGATGGTGCCGATTCCCAGGGTCGGGCGGAAATTCCCGTAGATCTCCTCCATCATGCGCACGTCGTAGAAAAAGTCCTTGACCGCCCCGTTAAGCTTTTCCCGGTCTTCCATATCGAAATAGAGCGTGCACCAGATGCCCCTGGCACCGGTGCCGGTGATCGCATACTGGCAAAACCGGAATTTTTTGGAAAACAGCGCCTCGGTCTTTTCGAGGAAAAGGCTTCCCTCCTTTAAAAGCTCCTGATTCTCCACGTTCAGGAGAAGGGCGAGAAACGCTCCCTTTGCCGTGATCTCCATCTCATATTTTTGCTTCATTTCCTGCTCACCAAGGAGAGCAGCCTTTCCGGAAAACTTTCCGTCGAGGACGTCGCGCAGGAATTGAAGCTGCTTTCTGCGATATTCGTTCTCCACGATCTGCTTCGCCCGGTCATTTAACTGCCTGGTCTGCTGTTTTTTGTCCAGCAGACGGCAGGTCTTTTCCAGAACCTCGTTCAGCTGCTGTCGGTCAATGGGCTTTAAGAGATAATCCACGATCCCGAAGCGCAGGGCGTTTTGGGCATATTCAAAGTGGCGGTAGCCGCTGATGATGATAAATGCCGTGTCAATACCGCCTGCCTTTGTTTTTTCGATGAGTTGCAGGCCGTCGTAAATCGGCATACGGATATCCGTGATGACGAGATCCGGGTGAAGCTTGAGAATCGCCTCATAGGCCTCCTCCCCATCCGTACAGACGGCGGCGATCTCAATCGAAAACCTCTCCCAGTCCCCCAGCATCTGGATCAGTTTACAGGTTTTGTTTTCATCATCTGCAATGATTGCCTTGTACATAGCTTCCTCATATCTGGTCAAACTGTTTTTGTTGCTGTTCACTCCGTTCACAGCAACATGTTTTCTTGTGTCTGCTTTTTAGTATACACTACGAAAAAATGCGAAACAACCCTGTTTCACCAAAAAATGTGATTTACTTTTCCCGGAGCCTGTGTTATACTCTAGCCGTATGTGATGCGCCGGCGCTCGGTTTTTCGGAGGACTCCAACCAGGACCTGGTGACCGGTAAGACAAAGACAGGATTAAAGGAGGAAATCACGATGATTTCAAAGGAAAAGAAGGCGGCGATCATCGCCGAATACGGAAGAAAGCCGGGAGATACCGGTTCTCCGGAGGTACAGATCGCGATCCTGACTGCCAGGATCACAGAGCTGACAGAGCATTTAAAAGAAAACCCGAAGGATCACCATTCCAGACGCGGGCTTCTCATGATGGTAGGTCAGAGACGCGGACTTCTCGCGTACCTTAAGAAGACGGATCTAGACGGCTACCGTGCTCTGATTGAGAAACTGGGCATCAGAAAGTAAGGGAGCAAGTCTCCGCCCCATTGCGGAGCAATTGTTATGGGCGGAGGCCGTGACAGTTTCGGGTATCTGAACTGCCGCCTCCGCCCTTGTATTATATCCTCACAGACTTTCAGCCAAACTGTGACGATGTATCATCTCTTGCAGCGGAAGCAGATTCCGAGACCGCTAAAGTGTGCATGAACAGATTTCGTGCATAGTTCAGTAGTTTCGGCATCTTCTGCTGTGGAAAGAAGAAAAGGAGAAAAATTATGTTTAAAAGCTTTTCCATGGAACTTGCCGGAAGAACTCTAACGGTAGAAGTGGGCCGCGTAGCAAAACAGGCGAACGGTGCGGCGTTCATGCATTACGGTGACACGATCGTCCTTTCTACGGCGACCGCGTCCACAAAACCGAGGGATGGAATCGACTTCTTCCCGCTCAGCGTAGAATTTGAAGAAAAAATGTATGCGGTCGGAAAGATCCCAGGCGGGTTTAACCGCAGAGAAGGCAAGGCCTCCGAAAATGCGGTGCTGACTGCACGTGTGATCGACCGCCCGATGCGCCCGCTGTTCCCGAAGGACTATCGGAACGATGTGACGCTTGACAATGTCGTCATGTCCGTGGACCCGGAGTGCAGCCCGGAGCTCACCGCCATGCTAGGCTCTGCGATCGCGACCTGTATTTCCGATATCCCGTTTGACGGCCCATGTGCGACCACGCAGGTGGGCTTAATCGACGGCGAACTGATCATCAATCCGACCGCGGCCCAGAGACAGGTCTCCGAGCTCGCGCTGACCGTCGCCTCCACGCGGGAAAAGGTGATTATGATCGAGGCCGGGGCGAAGGAGGTCCCGGAGGACAAGATGCTTGAGGCGATCTTCAAGGCCCACGAGGTCAATCAGGAAATCATCAAATTCATTGACCGGATCGTGGCCGAGTGCGGCAAAGAGAAGCACACCTACGAGAGCTGTGCGGTTCCGGAGGAGCTGTTTGCGGCGATCCGGGAGATCGTACCGCCGGCTGAGATGGAGGAAGCGGTCTTTACGGATGACAAGCAGACCCGTGAGGACAACATCCGTGCGATCACGGAGCGCTTGGAGGAGCACTTCGCGGAGAACGAGGAGTGGCTTCCGCTCATCGGCGACGCGGTATACCAGTACCAGAAAAAGACGGTCCGCAAGATGATCTTAAAGGATCACAAGCGTCCTGACGGGCGTCGGATCGACGAGATCCGTCCGTTGGCCGCCGAGATCGATCTTCTGCCGCGCGTACACGGATCCGGCATGTTTACCCGCGGACAGACGCAGATCTTAAATGCCTGCACGCTGGCTCCGCTTTCCGAGGCGCAGCGCCTGGACGGCCTTGACGAGAACGAGACAACCAAGCGATATATGCACCATTATAATTTCCCGTCCTTCTCCGTCGGCGAGACGAAGCCGTCGAGAGGCCCGGGACGCCGTGAGATCGGCCACGGTGCCCTTGCGGAGAGAGCCCTTCTTCCGGTACTGCCGAGTGAGGAGGAATTCCCGTACGCGATCCGTACCGTGTCCGAGACCATGGAATCCAACGGTTCCACCTCCCAGGCCAGCATCTGCGCGTCCACGTTGTCTCTGATGGCGGCCGGCGTACCGATCAAGTCCATGGTGGCGGGTATTTCCTGCGGCCTGGTGACAGGCGAGACGGATGACGATTATTTAGTGCTTACCGATATCCAGGGGCTTGAGGACTTCTTCGGTGACATGGACTTCAAGGTCGGCGGCACACACAAGGGAATTACGGCGATCCAGATGGATATCAAGATCCATGGCCTGACCCGCCCGATCATCGAGGAGGCAATCCGCCGCTGCCGTGAGGCGCGCCTTTATATCATGGATCAGATCATGGCGCCTGTTATCTCCGAGCCGAGAAAGCAGCTCTCCAAGTACGCGCCGAAGATCAGCCAGATCATGATTGACCCGATGAAGATCGGCGATGTGGTCGGCAAGCAGGGCAAGGTGATCAACGGAATTATCGCCGATACCGGTGTGAAGATTGATATCACGGATGACGGGGCCGTCAATGTATGCGGCACGGACCAGGAGATGATCGATAAAGCGATCTCCATCGTCAAGAATATTGTGACCGACGCGCAGCCGGGCATGATTTACACCGGCAAGGTTGTCCGGATTATGGAGTTCGGCGCATTCGTCGAGCTGGCTCCGAATAAGGACGGTATGGTCCACATTTCCAAGCTGTGCGAGAAGCGCGTGGGCAAGGTGGAGGACGTCGTAAAGATCGGAGACGTCGTGACCGTGCGCGTCGTGGAGGTTGACCATATGGGCCGGATCAATCTGACGATGCGGCCGGAGGATATGACGGCCGACCTTGAGAAGCTGACCCGCCCGGAGCCCAGAAACGACCGCAGAGGCGGGGGCCGCGACGGAGGCCGTGACCGTGACCGCAGAGGCGGTGACCGCGACCGCCGCGACGACAGGCGGGAGCGGAGAGAGGGCCGCGAGGAGTAGGATATCGCATAGCAGGGCTGCCGGTTGATCCGGCGGCCCTTTTTAAATGCCGCTCATTGTCTCGTTTTAAGTTGTCTCGCTTTAATAAAGCGGGGGATTGACCCAGCGCCGGTTTTGCTTTAAAATGAAAACAAAACTATGAAAAGGAGCCAGGAAAGTATGAAGCGGATCGAAGACATTTTTAACAGCGAACAGTTTAAACAGGCCCTCACGTTCATCGAGGAGGACAGGGAGCACACGCTGGAGCAGCAGATCACGCTGGCCCAGATCCCGGCATGGTCGAACCATGAGGAGAAAAAGGCAGAGCGCTTTGCCGAGATGGTAAAAGAGATCGGCTATGAGGACGTGACGGTCGATGCGGTGTCCAACGTCTATACGGTGTTAAAGGGGAGCGGGGACGGCCCGAAGGTATTGATCACGGCGCACTGCGATACGGTCTTTCCGCTGGATACCGACCTTACGGTCCGAAGAACACCGGATGGAAAGATCTGCTGTCCGGGAATCTGTGACGATACGCGCGGCATGGCGGAGATTCTCTCGATCCTGCGCGCCGTGAAGGCCTGCGGGATCCGGACGGTCGGAGATATTATCATCGGCACCGACGTGGGAGAGGAAAATCTTGGCGGCATGCGCGGAATCCGGCATCTGTGTAAAACGATGCCCGATCTGGACGGATTTATCAGCATTGATCTCCCCAATGCGAACGCCTTGACCCATGCGGGAACGGGAAGCCTTCGTCTTAAGATCGTATTTCATGGCATCGGCGGTCACAGCTTCGCCGCCTTCGGCATACCGAACCCGGCTTACGCATTAGGCGGTGCGATTGCCAGGATCGCGGCGTTTAAGGTGCCCGAGACTCCGAAAACGACGTTCAACGTGGGCGTGGTATCCGGAGGGACCGGGGCGACTGCGATTGCCAGAGAGATGGAGATGCAGGTCGATATCCGTTCAAACGGAAAAGAGGAGCTGGCAGAGCTGGAGAGGAAGCTTAAGGCCGCGGTTAAAGAGGCGGTCGAGGAGGAGAATGCCAGATGGGAGAGCCCGGACAAGCTCACCTATACGATCGAGGTGATGGGGGATCTTCCGGTAGCGCCGCAGAGCGGAGATGTCACGATTGCCCGGGTCGGGCTGGCCTGCTTAAAGCAGATGGGGATCAAGCATGAGCCCAATCCCGAGGGAGCGTCGCCCACGGACAGCAATATGGCAATCGTGAGCGGGATACCGGCCATCACGGTCGGGCGCGGCGGAATAGGCGGAGGCGGACATTCCCTGGAGGAGTGGTTTATGCCTGTGGATGAGTTTAAGAGCCCGCAGAGGACGCTTTTAATCCTTTTGGCATTGGTGGGCCTTGAGGGCGTGAGTACGCCGATTCTGGAAAAGCGGGAGAAAAAGAGTGAATAAAGGGGGATGCAGCGCGGAATCATTTTCTGCGCTGCTTTTTCCTATGGAGACCTGCCGGCTGCAAGGAGAGACCGGAGGCGGCGATTGCCAGCCCGATTTTAACCGGCCTATCTAAGAAGCGGCATATTCCCGGTCAGGCGATTGATCTTTTTCTTTGGGCCGCAGACCGCAATGCCGAAATATTGCAGAGTATTTTCGGGAACATGGCTCATCTTTTCAATAAATTCGTCATAGCTCTTACAGCCCTGGGCAAGATCGGAGAAGTCCACCACGGTTAGATCTTGAAAATCAGGTTGATAGAGCGTTTCACGTATTTGCTTGAGGAGCTTTGGCGAGCCCCGCAGAATCGGCACAGGAAATTCGATTATACCAAGATGCCGGCAGCCGCTTTGGTCGGTAACATCGGCTCCCACCACCTCCGGCATTTTCTTCCCCAAGGTGATCCCCATGATTGCCGCCGTGTTTGCGAGTAAGCCCCGTGGCAGATTCTCGTCCATGATCATAACGCATTTTTCATTTTGCCAATCCATTTTGTTTTTCCTCTTTTCTCAAAAATAGTCTGCTCTCTGATACGAGCCGGGCTGCTGGCGTCAAAACCGTCCTGCCGGCGGCCCAGACGGTGATCGGAACGGCTTTCCTTCTGTATTCTTGAATATATCCCGATACATGCCGGGGGTCAGTCCAATAAACCGGTTGAAATAGTTGGTAAAATGGCTCTGGTCGGAAAAGCCGGTTTGCAGCGCCGCCTCAGCAGGGGGAACTCCCTGTTCCAATAGCTGTTTGGCTTTGCCAATGCGAATATTTTCCAGGTAGCTGTATGGAGTGACGCCTTTCGACTTTGCAAAAGTCCGGAGCAGGGTGGATTTGCTCAATCCGGCACAACGGCAGATCGAATCCAGATAAATCCGCTCGGCGTAGTGCTGCTCCATAAAGGCACAGGCCTTTTCAATTTCATCCCGACACTCCTGGATACAGTTTTGAAAAGGTTGGCCGAACTGCCAAAGCAGCAGAGAAATCAGAAGCAGCAGATTTTCTTCTTTTCTAAATTCATGGGAGCCATTCATCACCAGCTCATGGAGAGGACGCAGGCAGCAGGTGACTTCTTCATCAGAAATCACATTTTGAGAAAATCTGGGCAGCTCCCGCCTGCTGGTGGTTTTCTTTGCTAAATCCAGCATGACCTCCCTGGTGATGTTGAATCCCCGGTAATCCAGCGTACCACCGTCACTCTGGACACAGGCGTGGCTGTCTCCTGGGTTGAACAGGAGGACATCGCCCCTTGTAATGGTGTACTGATGATTGCTGCAGGACAAAACGCGCTCCCCGTGCTCCATAAATCCGATGACATAGTATTCATGGAAATGGTTTGGAAATGCCTGCACGATCCCTTCAAAACGGTAAGCCTCGACGCGAAGCTCGTCATCGTAGACGGCTGTCCGCATTTCTTTTTTCATGCGGTGTACCTCCTTGTCCTTTCTATTATACCAGCCGAGTGCTGTGCTGGCTTGTAAAATATATTCATTTTGACCAAAACCTGCGCGCTGCCGTTATAGGCTTGCTTCCTGTTATTCAAGCGAAAAGAATACTTCTACGGTCTTACTAAAAGGGGCATTTAGTCTGAAGGTGATATATTGGGCCTAAATTTCCTTAACGTAGCCCACTACGCCGCGTTCATTTGGGCCCAATATACCGCGAAGCGGAGCGTAGACCAACACGGCAAATGGCAAAATAGGCGGTGCTGAAAGTGTGATTACTGGCCGGATGGAGCACCAGGGAACTCAAGACAGTGGATGGTTACGCCGACAATAGAGGTATCATAACGGATGGGGTAACGGAAATTGAGAAATACGAGGAAGAAGTATTACCTACCATACCTGGAAGAAATAGAAAGCTTTAAAAAGCGACTGCTGGAGATCGTAGTAGATGTAACAGAATTTCTTCTGGGTGCAGTGTGATAGAAAAGACAAAAAGAACAAAAGTTCGATTTTACATCTATACAAATTTAACGATTTGTGGTAAGATAAAAAAGTTCTTCAGTGCTGTTTCGTCCGTATGGAATTACAGAGGTACGCCAAGTTGCAAAAACGGCAAATTGTGAACGGGATTCGTCGTGGGCCTGTTTTTCTCTGATTTGAGTAAAAGCCGCGACGAAAATAAAATGCTCCACGACGAATTTTTGCCTTATACGCATCTTTTTTACTATGAATTTTGGAGGTGGCTTTTGTGCAAAGTGAACAAAAAAAGTTTAAACTTCACTCGGAATACCAACCCACTGGCGACCAACCCCAGGCGATAGAAACTCTGGTCAAGGGGTTCTGGGAAGGCAACCAATTCCAGACTTTACTGGGGGTAACTGGCTCCGGGAAGACCTTTACCATGGCCAATGTCATCCAACAGCTAAACAAGCCCACTTTGGTAATAGCGCACAATAAAACCCTCGCTGCCCAGTTGTACGGCGAGTTCAAGGAGTATTTCCCGGAGAATGCGGTGGAGTATTTTGTGTCCTACTAAGCGAAAGGACTTTTAAAACTACATCTAGTATTATTTGGTTTCATTTATACCATATATTGTGGACTAAATGGACTGTATGGATAGGAAAAACAGGGTGGAATCATAGGAATTGTGAACAAAATTCGTCGTGGAAAGTATTTAGAAGAAGAATATAGGAGCTAAATGATGATCTACAAGGCATAGGAAATTTGTCTTGTAGATTTTTTTACAGAAAACTATGAGAAATGAGGAAAACATTATGTCAGAATATCAATTAGAGATCAAACAGATCGTGGACTATCCACGTTGCCGGATTTACCGGCAGTTTATCCAGAACTTAATGGCAGACCGGAGCATTCGCACAAGCGGGGGTTCCGGCCTTTTTTATTATACGGTGCTTTGCAACTATGCGAACTTCCGCACCTCTTATCTCCGCATAGACGGTATCGGCTATACTGTATACCCCGGTGAGTGGATTTGTACCGTGAAGGAACTGGCTGCATGGTTCCGTACCCGCTTCCAGCGTCAGGCAGTCTCCATCCTGGATGAACTGCAGAAACGCCATCTGATCTCCTATCTTTTTCTTGACAGGGGAAAGGTGGTCAAATATAAAGTCCGAGACTGGAAAAAACATAATACCGTGTTGGATTACAACTGCCCCTGTCAAAAAGATACGGGCTTTTTCTTTATGCCCACTGTAGTTGCGACAGAACTGGTCAGCGCCGGCCGGTGCTCCGAAATGGATATCCTGCTGGAACTGTGGATGTCCGCTGTCTACAATGACAGCCAGGTGCAGGGTTCGGAGATTGGCCCGGTTGTCTATTTCCGCAACGGCACCGGCTCCCCGCTTGCAGCGTACAGTGAAATGGCTGTCCGCTGGGGCATATCCAAAGCCACAACAGGGCGTGTGCTGAAAAAACTTGCTGACACTGATTATATCTCCTTAATGTCATTCCCCGGAAGAACGGGCAGCGTAATCTATCTGCACAGCTATCTTTCCACCATGTTCCAGATATCAGATGTCCTTGTTGACAAGGAGGAGGTTGCCATGGTTCTGAAAATCAATCTTACAATGTCGGATGAAATGGATGAAACAGATACACAGACAGATTCTGCTGTTACAGAGTATGAGATATGCGTTTCAGAGGAATTATCCAGCGTTTCAAAATCGAACATGGAAACTGTCATCACAAAAGTGACGCAAATCCTTGATGCACAAGGTATTTCCTGCTTCCGGTGTCCGAAATCCATATATAAGTTATATCCTTTATCAGACGCCTGCAGGGAAGAGTATATATCCCACATACAGAAGGGGGCTGTACGGTTCGAGATGACCGTATCCTGTGGGAAGGACAAGCCGGTCTACACCTTTGAGTTGACGCTCTCTCCCACTGAAAAAGACAGGGAAGGAGGTGCCAGGGCATGAAAAAGGATCAGGAAGAAATGAACATTGCCGATAACCCGCTGTACCATGATACCTGGAAACTGTTGAAGAAATACAGGGATGTGGTGTGGAGCCTGGAGCTGTCCGTCCAGCAGGTGCGGAGCCGGTTTGAGATTGAGTATGGGAGTTCTATCGAGGATTTTCTGGAGTCTGTCTATGTGGCCGGGATAGACCTGTCAGACCGCAGCATTGAACACCACGCCAAATGTATCGAGCGGAGCCACCGGATGCTGAAACTTCTGGATACCTCCATCGACCTGCTCCGTACCAAGCATAAAAATGGGGAGAGCTATTACTGGCTGCTGTATTACTCCTTCCTCTCCCCGCAGCAGCTCCGAAATGTGGAGGAGATCATAGAGAAACTGCGCCCCCATATCCGGGATATCAGTTTCCGTACCTATTACCGCAGGAGGCGGGAGGCGATTGACGCACTCAGCTCTATCCTGTGGGGGTATACGTCTAAGGACAGTATCGACATTCTGGAGAAATTCTTTCCGGATGATAAGGATGCAGGGGAACAGAAATAAGCAGCTATATGATATTTACAGGCGATTAGGCCGGATTGGAGGAAATATATGATAACATTGACTGATGATGAAAAGAGGATAGTGTTCCAGTTAGAGGGCTGTCACAGGTATGATGCGATACAGGAGATAGCTGTATTCTGCCAGTATACCCGTGACCACGATAAAAGGGCCACTGCAGAAAATCTGTTAAAGAAACTTCGTGAACTTTCGGAAAATGACTGCAGGGAGCTGATCTGTGACATTCAGAGAAATTATCACCTGCCCTGGAAAGCAAGGACGGTTGGGGAGATGATCGCTGTGGCAAGGCAGGAGTCTGGCGCCCGGAAACTGGAAGGGCATGACATTATGGCGTTGGAACGCTTTGACCCGGAAGTGACGCATATGATAGTGTTTGATGTGCTGTCAGGTGAAGCGTCCATAGGCGATAAAGGCGACAGAATGAGGCTGTTTCTGACCGAAAGTGGATATAAAAAGGCGTTGGAGAATCAGGACAGGTCCTTCATCCAGATTTTGAATCATGCAAAAGTGTCACAAGGGCACCTAAGATATGACTGGCTGGATGGAGAACGATAATCTGCAAAATGTTGTAATGTAAGGGATTATTTTTCCAATGGGGAATGAGGGTTCCGGTAAGGAATGATGAGGTTGCCGTTTTTGTTTCATAGTGCATAATCAAATGGATAATCGGCATGATATAGGAAAGGAAGATAGTAAATACAGGTTTAGCATATCGGCACTTAATTAAAAAAATGCCGATATGCTAATTGACAAATGAAAAGGAAAGATTTAGAATATGAATAGAAAATCGGCATTTTCAAACAAAAAGTGCCGATGTGCTAATGGAGATGATTTTATGATCAATGACAGCGGTATATTTCTATTAAAAAATAAGGAGCCTTTTGACAGGCAGGAGATTTTTCGGGTTTTAGAAGAGCAGTACAAAGGGCTGAGCCTGGCGTCTTATAAATTGAAAATGCAGTGCTTGTTGGAATCGGGGAAAATTGCAAGGGTTGGAAGGAATCTGTATTGTATTCCGGATAACCAGGCGCCGGTATATGATTATGAGTATTCGGAGCTTGCAGTAATCATTCAAAAATTGGTTTATGAGAGACATCCTTTTTTAGAATACCGGATTTTTGAACTGGTACAGATGAATGAATTTTTAAACCACCAGATTGCTCATAATGCAGTCTTTGTCTTTGTTGAGGCAGACCTGGGTGATTTTGTGTTTGAAACATTGAAAGAAAAATTCCCAGGGAAGATTTTGTTAAATCCTTCTGTAAAGGAGTATCATCTGTATTGGCAGGATGATCTTATCATCATAGGAAAGCTGCCGACAGAAGCGCCAAAAGGAAAGAAAGCGGTATGGTATACCTGTCTTGAAAAAATGCTCGTTGATATGACTGCAGAGAAAGTGATAAAGACAACCTTCAGCGAGGCGGAATATCCAGGTGTACTGGAGCAGGCGTTTCAAAAATATATTATTGATGAAAGCCAGATGTTCCGTTATGCAAAGCGACGACATGTAAAAGACGATATTTTGAAAATTATCCAGAATCAGACAGGAATAAAACTCAGAACGGAGAAATAAATATATGCTCACAAAAGAAAACTTTAATGAATCACATATCCGGATGTTACAGAAACAGAGCAAAAAAGATCCTGCGCTTTTAGAAAGGGCAGTATTTGCATTTGGCTTATTAGAGGCAATCAGGCGGGTAGAAATGCCGTTTATTTTTAAAGGAGGCACCTGCCTGATTCTTTTGTTAAAGCATCCTATGAGACTGTCTACGGATATAGATATTATTGTTGCGCCGGATACGGATGTGGACACATATATTTCTAAAGCATCAACGATATTTCCATTTAAACAATGTGAGGAACAGGTACGCATTGGTAAAAACAGCATTGAAAAGAGGCATTTTAAATTTACTTACCAGTCTCCGATCACCGGAAAAGATATCTATATTCTTTTGGATATTTTATTTGCTGAAAACCCTTATACAAAAGTGGTGGACTGTGAAATAAGGAATGATTTATTATTAACCGAGCCAGAATATCTATTGGTAAAAACGCCGGATATCAACTGTATTCTTGGTGATAAACTGACGGCATTTGCGCCACATACAACAGGGATTCCATTAAATGTAAAAAAAGATATGGAAGTGATGAAGCAGATGTACGATGTCGGAACATTGCTGGACGAATTTACAGATTTTGATCTGGTGTATGATACATATTGTAAAGTGGCAGCGGAAGAAATTTCTTATCGGGGGAATGACATAATAGTGGGGGATGCAATTAAGGATACCTATATGTCGGCAGCCTGTATTGCATCCCGCGGCACACTTTCCACGGAAGAGTATCCTTTATATGTGCAGGGGATACGTGATCTGCGGGGACATATTTATGCAGAGAACTATTCTCCGGAAACGGCAGTGGGACGAGCTGCCAAAGTCATGTATATGGCCGCATGTCTGTTAAAGAGACAGCCTTATAAGAAGATTGAAGATCCTATGGAATTTTCCGCGCAAAAGTTTTATACCGAAGATATGAAAAAATTAAAATATTTGCGTAAAGTCAATTTAGAAGCATATGGGTATGCAATTAAGGCAGAACATTTGATGAACTCTCAATCATAATGGACTGCGAATACAATATAAGATGTGGGAGAAGATTAGCAGGGAACAGCAAGGTTACCCTAGAGACTGCTCGAAGAGAGCATCACTCAGAAACTTGACCAGTACGCTTACCGCAAAATGCATGATGGATATGTCAGCTAGTACGCTGCCTTGGATAGTTGGATAGACAACTTGGAAAAAGAACAAGGGAGGAAGGAAACTTGGAGGAAAAAACATGCCAGAAAGAAGAGCTTATGATTTAGTAGTATACAAAGTTCCCCGCAGGGATAAGAACGGTAAAGATATAACAGGTGATAAAGTTGGTGCTGGTGGTAGGCATCGAGGAGATGGTACATACTCCGGTGTTGCATATGATCCAGAAATTCTTGATAGGGAAGCAGAGCGTAGATTGTCGGGACCTGTACGTTACGAGGATTTGTCTCCGGTTGGACAGATTTTTGTTGATGGTTTTGAAATTGCCTTTACAAGACTTATGGATTATGCTTCTAATCGTATATTAGAGGAATTTGATAATTGGCTATATAATAGGCAGCAAAAAAAAAGAAGAAAAACAGCGAACTGAAGAGAAAAAAAGTAACGGAAAAGGTAAGAAAGCCTATGCCAAAAACGGGGAGCATTCTTCAAGAAGAGAGAGCAAAAAAACAACTTCTGTAAATACATCAAGGAGAAATACAATAATAATGCCAGATGAGTTTGATTTTGCTTATGAGCAATATTCAGCGAATATGACTAGCGAAGAAGCACAGAAGGAATTATTGGATGCATTTATCTTATATGTGCTTGCTATAAAGAAACTAAATAAAGTAGCCCGTGCAAAAATAACCGATTCGGATGAAAACATAATTGATGGAAGGACTATGATTGATAAAATCAGTGCGCCGGTTGTTATTGAGAAAATAAATAATATTTTGGATCATAATCCGAAATTGCTTGAAGAGTGGCAGACAATAGCTCTTTCTGATATTTTAGGAGGAACTTTGACTAAAGAGGATAAGCTTATCCCGATTAATGGCGATAAATTGCAACAGGGTTTGTTACATCAAAATTAGGAGTGCAAAAGCGTTGTGGGCAAAAAATAGCGATAGTACCTACACAATAACTGTGTCAATCTAGACACGCAAAATGGCCTGCGTACTACCATTTGATACAGTTCAGCCCCGCAATATATGTGGAAAAAGGCTTAAAAAGTATCAAAAGAACTAGATGGTAATGAAATCGGAATCTAACTATAATAAAAAATGTGATGAAAGCAAGTTGTGAAGGAGAGATGACAGGAGTGAAAGTTGAAAATTTTGTAGATGAATTTAATATGTGGATGCGGGCGGTGCAATGCGAATTGCAAGAAAAGAGTATGCGCTCTATTATTGTAGTATGTGCCGCTACGTTGGATACGCAACTCGAAAAACTAATAAAAAATATATTATTACAGGAAAAAAGTACGGACGATGATATCTTTGAGGGAGGAAATGCAGCACTTTCAACATTTAGCTCAAAAATTACCCTTGCATATTATCTGGGATTAATATCTGAGCATGAGCGAAAGACTTTAGATTGTATTCGGAAAATCAGAAATAAAGCGGCACATGAAATTGATATTTTGTCTGCGAGAGTATCCGATTCTATAAATAATATGTGCCTTAATTTAGAGATTCCGCGAGGAATGTACATTCCGATTGAACTTTTTTGTGGTAATCTGAGTGAAGGTGACAAAACGTATAACCCAAACAATGAAAAAAATCCGCAAAAAAGATTTGTTAATGCATTTTATTATATGACCCAATATCTTTTTCTTCATAATTTGGAATATATTGAATTTAAGGTAGAAAAGTATCAGGCTCCCAAGCCATTTGAGTTTATAGAAAGGTTTAAAAATATTCTTGTGAATGATAATGAGAGAATACTATTGCATCTAAAAAAATGTAAAGAAAAAGCTCAAAAAGATATTTGCGAATTACAAACTTTTGTTAGGGATTATGTAAGCGGTGATGTTATTGCATATAGACAAGAAAATCTTGATTCTAAAGAGAAAATATTGGAGGCAATTGGAATTGTGGCAGATGAATTAAAAGCATTTGAATTAGAAATATCATTGCGGGAAAGCGAAAATGTACCAAATGACTCCGTTTCAAATTATTCGCAAACGTGCGATGCAATTCAATCGTTAGAGCGCTTGATAGAGGCAATGAAAGAATATCAATAATATAAAATGCTAAAGAAGTTCCATGCTTGTAAATTACTGATGATCACTATAATGTGCGATTTTCTGACGGAAGCCGGATATAAAAAGGTGCTGGAGGATCAGGATAGGTTATTCATTCAGATTTTGAACCATGAAAAAGTGTCGCAAGGACATTTGCAGTATGGTGGGGCAGGTGGAGAATGATAAAAAGTTTCTGTTAATAAACTAATGTATACCTTTGGGCGTAAATATTGTAGTATGGAGGTGGAAGGAGTGGATACCTGTATGCTGAAGGAATATCTGGAAAAAAACTATGGTTACAACGAACCGATCTTCATAAACGAGATCCAGCTGGATGGGCTTAATGATAATGCCTTGCGTCAGTATTTCAAACGGATGCTGGGTCAGGCGATTTGGCCCGTTTTGATACCGGGATTTATTATCTCCCTAAAGCGTCACGGCTGTTGAAAAAAAGTTATTTAGATTCCATGAAAGTCATTATACGCAAATATGTTTAAAGTACAACAGAAACCTATGGATACTTCGCCGGAGCCACTTTTGCCAATCAGATTGGTCTGACAACCCAGATGCCGGCAATACTGGAGATCGTAACATCAAAAGAATCGACAGAGGGGCGTACCGTTACTGTAGGCTCCCAAGCCGTCCGGCTGAAACGGCCTGCCACGACTAAAACATCGGAAAACGCCGGGTTGCTCCAGTTTTTGGATGCCGTTTCCCAGGCAGAAAAATATTCAGAGCTTTCTGATTCTGATACTGGGATTCTTCTAAAAAACTACGCAAAACAGAAAAATTACAGTAAGGAGCTTCTTTCCAGTGTGCTGTCCGGCATTACGGGTTCTGCGGCAAAAAAACTGATTGAATGGGGAATTATTTATGAATTTACATCATGACCACGAAGTATTTAGCAGGGGTATGATTATTATTTATTTTAGGTATACCATATATCTTTTACTATACATAGTTTCTTTTCATTGACTGATTCCATATCCTGTGTTACAATTCCCTTGTAATTGATTTTTGTGCGCATCCTTTTATGGAGATACAGGCAGAAATGTCTGTATGCGGCATAGCCCCGCATTGCACACGCTGTTAAGTTTGTATAATTGTGCCAGCAGTATCACTACGCCCTATAAGTGATATACCGCTGGTTTTTATTTTGGGAAATTTTATTATCTCTTTTCAGAGCAGGAATGACACGGGTTCACAGGAAACTGCGGACGCCAGGAATAAGAAAGTCATTCCTGCTTTTTTTGCTGCCTGAAAGCCGGAAGGCTTATGGGGATAGAACAACATTCACAAGGAAGAAAGGAAGGTGGAGAGCGATTGCAGAAAGTAAGATGGCTGGATCAGGACTGTAACAAATGCGGCAGGCAGTTAAACAGCTGGGATGCCCGGTTATCGAAAACCCTGGCATACAAATACCCGTGTTGTGAATCCTGTATTGCCGGGGAATATGATATGTCGGCAGAAAGACTGCGGGACCGCATGGAAGACTATTTTGGGATGCGTCCCTGTCAGGGATTATAAGGAGGAACAAAATGAGAGAAAAAGAACATGAGGAATACAATGCTTTAACAAAACGGCTGCTGGAGGAAGGTTACAGCGCAGAGCACCATCCGGATTATATAAGGGTTGACGTACCCATGTGGCAGGAAAAGACCCTTGATAATTATAATGGGGGCTTTACTTATGAAAGATGGTGGATATTTGAGCAGACCTTTAAGACGCCCTGCGGCCTGCAGTGCAAAGGGCTCCAGTGCCACAGCAACATGAGTTACATGGGGATTGAGTGGACTTTTGAAAATGATATAGCTACCATCCACTGCCCTTATGAAAAGAAAGAATGTAAGCTGAAACATGAATATCTTCAGGAGCATGGCGTACTCCGGTATGACTGCGAGGTTCACATGACGGAGGAAGAATACTGTTATGAGGGGAGTGTGGAGCATATCCTGAAACTGCATGACGATGAGATACGGAGGCAGGAGATCAGTTTCGGACTGCAGAAGAAAGGACGTGTCTGTCGGGAGCATATGCGGTTCAACCGGGATACGCTGGAATGGGAGATGAACTATGACCCTTATGACTGCGGACGGAACAGATGTGCAGGGATGTGTCCGGTCCTGGGGCATGAACTGGATAAGAAAAGGGGGAATGTATTTTATGATGTAAAAATTTCCTATCTCAGAAATGACTTAAGCGGCACACTGTTTGAAGGACAGGTGGACACCCGGATCATCAAAGGGAAAAAGCTCTTTGACCATCCGGTAAGCATGGATATCTGTAAGATATGCGCCAGGCTCTGTCAGGACAGGATAAAGGAGAAAGTGCGGAACCATTATTTTACGGAACTGTTTTTCTCCGAATACCATGGCAGGTATTTTTCCTTTGAGATCTAGAACGTCCGTGCAGAACGCAGGGAGAGCCGGGATCTGATGCAGGACCTGGAGGATATCCGGAACGGAATCCAGATCGTGCATGCTTCCGATATGGAAAAACGGAATTCAGAGGAAAAACGGGAGAGACGGCGGCAGTCACGGGCGGCCGCAGTCAGGCGCCTGGAAAAGAAACTGCTGGAGAACGGATATGAGAGCCTGGAGGAATACAGCACAGACCGGCGCCATGCAGATAAATGGCTTGGGCCGGAGAGGATAGCGGAACTGGAAAAGCTGCGTCAGCTAAAAGAAAAGGAGAAAAAAGAGCAGCCAGTACAATTAAGCCTGTTTGATATGGAGGCTTTATAAGCGATAGAAAAGATTGTTGGTTGGAACCTGCAATCCTGTTTCTCTTTCCAGTATTTTTCATTCGGCCACCTATACTATTTCGGTTGTGAAATTCCATAGACAATGATATAATTTCCTATATTTTTTTATTTACCAGAGAGGATTCAGTTGTTGCCTGTCAAATCAGGTACAGGCAGGCTGTTTGGGAGGTATCATGAAAGGATTTAACCGGAAAAATCAGTTATTGTCCCTTTGTGGTCTGAATTGTGGGCTTTGCCCCATGTTTTTGAACAAAAACTGCCCCGGCTGCGGTGGAGGGGAGGGAAATCAGTCGTGCAGGATCGCAAGGTGCAGCATGGAACATGGAGGAGTAGAATACTGCTGTCAATGCAGGGAGTACCCATGTGAAAAATATGAACATATTGACGATTTTGATTCCTTTATTACACATCGCAACCGAAGGGCTGATCTGGAAAAGGTCCGGCAGTTTGGGGCTGAAGCCTACAATACAGAGCAGATGGAAAAGATTAAAATACTGGATATTTTATTGTCCGGCTATAATGACGGCCGTAAAAAGACCCATTTTTGCGTTGCGGTAAACCTTTTGAATCTGCAGGAACTTAGGGAGGCGCTCAGGGAAATCGAGAGCAGACCGGATATGGAAACTCTCACGCTCAAAGAGAAAAGCGCTTTTGCAGCATGGGTGCTTTCGGAGATTGCATCCCGTAGAAAGGTTGACCTGAAGTTGCACAGGAAAAAGTGACAATCAGAGTACAGCACATATTTTTATCTGAATCAAGCAACAGTAAAAGAGGAACAGAAAAAATAAAGCGGAAAGGAATCGTTCTATGAAATACACATGTACGGTGATAGCGGTGGCCGACATTAAGGCCGCAAGGAAATTTTATGAGGATCTGTTTGGACTGGAAGTATTTCAGGACTACGGAAGGAATATCGCTTTTACCTGCGGCCTGGCATTGCAGCAGGATTTTGACTGGCTTGTGAACCTGCCAAAAGAAAAGGTATTAAAAAAATCCAATAATGCGGAAATCGTCTTTGAGGAACAGGACTTTGACGGATTTCTGCGCAGGCTGGAAGAATACCCGGACATGGAATACATGGGAGAAGTGACCGAACATAGCTGGGGTCAGCGGGTGATCCGTTTTTATGATCCGGACGGGCATATCATAGAGGTCGGTGAGGATATGAAAATGGTGATAAAGCGTTTTCTTGCTTCGGGTATGACGATGGAGGAGATCTCTGTGAAAATGGACGCTTCCGTGGAGGATTTAATGAAACTTCTGGATAGTGAATGCATGGTGGACGAATAAACAAATCGAGAGTTGAGGAAGGGAAAGAATGAAACGAGAATTAGGAATTGCAAGGTGTGGGCTTGGCTGTTGCCTGTGTTCAGAAAATGAAAAGAGAGGAATCCTATATCATCGTAAAGGAATGATTGGCGATTGTGATGATTTTGACGATGTGGAAAAGCTGATAGAATTTATTAAGACGGGGAAACGCTAAATTAGGATTTTTAGGAGGTACATAACCATGAGAAATATGATTGCATACTGCGGTCTGGATTGTGAGAAATGCGACGCATATCTCGCAACAATCAATGACGACCAGGCGTTGCGTGAGAAAACTGCAAAACTATGGGCCGAGTTAAATAATGCCCCCATTCTGCCTGAACATATCAATTGTGAAGGGTGTCGTGTTGATGGAATGAAAACGGTATTCTGTGATGGCCTTTGCGGAATTCGTCAGTGTGCATTGAAAAAAGATGTGGAAACATGTGGCAACTGCCCAGATATGGAAAGCTGTCAGACTGTTGGAGAGATCATCTCAAATAACCCAGACGCCCTAAAAAATCTGAGGGGATAGACGGCAGATCAGTTTGACAACTTACGGCCTGTAAAAACTTTAAAAAGGGGGCAAAACGTGATTCAGAGGGAGGATTATTTCATGAAAGAATTTAGTCGGGAAGCAGAACAGATCATGATGGAACGTTTTGGGAAAGATACCATTATCTCATTGGCAACAGCGGAAAACGCAACACCTTATGTGCGATATGTAAATGCCTATTACGAAAATGGTTCATTTTATATCATTACCCATGCCCTCTCAAATAAAATGAAACATATAAAAGCTAATCCTGTTGTCGCAATCGCCGGCGAGTGGTTTACAGCACATGGGAGAGGTGTCAGCCTGGGTTATTTCGGAAAAAAGGAGAATTGTGTGATTGCTGAAAAACTGAAAAAAGTATTTGCCGAATGGATTGATAACGGCCATACGGATTTCGATGATGAAAATACGATTATATTATGTGTTCAATTAACAGAAGGAATTCTTTTCTCACATGGAACAAGGTATGACATGGAGTAGGTAGCAAAACAATGTTTCGCATAGGAGAATTTTCAAAGCTGACACAGGTATCTGTTCGTATGCTCCGCTATTATGACGAAGCAGGCATTCTGACACCGGCAGAGGTTGACAAGTGGACGAGACACCGGCTGTATTCGGTGGAGCAAATACCGCGCCTGAATAAAATCCTGTATTTGCGGGACAGCGGACTGAATGTTTCAGAAATTGCGCTTGCTCTGACGTTGAACGAGCAATCATTTCTCGGACAACTCGACAAAAAGCGTATGGAGATAGAAAATGCAATACAGACCGAACAGGAAAAACTGCGGAAGATCGAACTTGCAAAAAGTGAAATACAGGGTGGCAAAGGAGAGCTGCACTATAACATCTCCATTAAGCCAATCCCTGAGTATCAGGTACTGTCCCTGAGAAGGGTTGTACCAGACTACTATTCTGAGGGTGACTTATGGAAAGAACTTTCTGCTTTTGCGAGAGCGCAAAAAATAGAAATAACGGGCAGTACATTTTCTATTTATCACGATACAGAATTTCGGGAGGCAGATGTTGATATTGAACTGTGCGCTCCGGTAAAGGAAATGGGGAAGGCAAAAGACCCATTTTGTTTTGGCACGACAGAACCAGTCCCGCATATGGCCTGCACAATGGTCTATGGTGATTTTGCAAATATAAAAGGAGCTTATCTAGCCTTTGCCGAATGGCTGCAGAAAAACAGCGAATACAAAATGTCTGACCCCATGCGTCAAATCGTGCATAGAGGCCCGTGGAATGAGAAGAGCCCTGAAAAGTATTTGATTGAGCTTCAAATACCACTGGAACACCATACTCATATAGAATTTGGAATGCCCCGCTAAAAATGCAGGGCATTTTTTCCCTCTTGTATCTCACATGATGTGAGGTTTTATACTGGTTTTACCAACAAAGCAAGGAGGAAAAATATGACCTATCAGTTAAAAGCCATTGGCAAAGTAAAAAATGATGAGAGCGGCACATTGATTCAGCTGGACCCGGAGTACATTCCCGGACTGCAGGCCCTGGAAGGCTTCAGCCACATCCATGTCCTCTGGTGGTTCAGCGATTGCGACAACCATGGGGACCGGAATGAATTACAGACGAAACAGCCCTATAAAGGCGCGCCCGAAGTCATGGGTGTATTTGCGACACGGTCTCCTGCACGTCCGAACCCTGTTGCATTAACAGCGTCCGAAATAATCAACATTGATTTCACCAACGGCATGATTCGTGTTGCGTTCATTGATGCGGATGACAATACGCCTGTACTGGATATCAAGCCCTATACACCAAGTTTTGACAGGGTTGAAACGCCCGGTGTTCCCGCATGGTGTAACGAATGGCCGAAAAGCACAGAAGCGTCTGGTAGTTTTGATTGGGAACAGGTGTTTAACTTTTAAAGGGGCAGCTTATGAAATTACAGGATTATGTTCAGAATAAACCTGTTCTTGAAACGGAATAGCTTATCCTGCGCCCTCTGCGAAAAGAGGATGTTGCGGATCTGAAAGAATGGCTGGGTGACAGCTCTATCTATCAGTATTGGGGCAAACGCCCCGGGAAAAGTGACTTAAACCCAGAATTACTTTTCCAAAAGCAGGAGAAACCTGCGAAAAGTTTTCGTTGGGGTATTATCCATAAGCAGGATCATAAAGTTATTGGCGATATGTGGGTATATCTCATTGAAAATGACCGCATGGCAAAAGTGGCATTTCGTCTTTCACCTGCCTGCCAGGGCAAACGGCTTATGACAGAAGCGCTGGTGAGAACAGTTACCTTCTGCTTTGAAGAAACGGAATTACAGCGTTTATGGGCTGATGTTCACATACAAAATATTGCATCCTATAAAACCCTGGAAAACGCAGGCTTCAAGCGTGAGGGACTTATCCGTGAAGGTAAAATGGTAAACACATACTGCGATTACTATTTGTATGGTATGATTAAGGATGATTATATTGAAATTTCCCAATCAAAATGCGCATTGCGTGAAAAGCCCGGCAAAAAATAAAATGATATGATTTGATCATCAACTTAAGGAGGTGCCGCAATGCACGCATATGAAGCAATCGATCAATCCCTGACTTTTATCGAGGAACACCTGACAAAAGAAATTTCAACGGAAGAACTGGCAAACACTGTCGGCCTGTCCCCCTTTTATTTTCAGCGATTATTCAAAAGGCTGGTAAACAAACCAGTCCAGGAATATGTGAAGCTACGCCGTTTGGCAAAGGTTATTGAAAATCTGAAAAGCACCGACCAGAGGATTCTTGACGTTGCCCTGGACTATGGCTTTTCAAGCCACGGGAATTTTACGCGGGCTTTCAGGGAAACGTATGGGATTACGCCTGAAAGCTACAGGAGGGATTTGCCAATGCTCAATACATTCGCCAGGCCGGAAGTTTCCATGAATTATGTTTTAGTAGACGAGGGGGTTCCGCTGGTGGCGGGAAATATCGTCCTGGAAATCCAGAGAAGGACATTGGAAAAACCGGAAAATTACCTTGGTCTGGAAACGGAAGTCCGTATCTGCGAACAAATGCCAGCTGGTGAAAGCACAGGTGTAGATGTACCGGGACAGCTTTGGAAACGTTATCACATGGAGAAGGCTTCCATCACAGCCAATCTAAATACTGCTGTAGAAATGGGAATGTCCCATGGGGAAGGTACTGCACAAAACCTTTTCACTTATTTTGCAGGCGGCCTTGTTCAAAATATTCCGGACCGGCTGCAGGATAGTTTTGTTAAGAGGGAACTCCCGGCAGGAGAATACATCGTTTGCAGAGTCGAAGCAGAAAATTTTGAGGATTTGGTAACGGCTGCTTTAGATCAGGCCGGCAAATATCTTTTTGGTATCTGGCTGCCCTGCCACAATTTAACCACGGAGCCTTTCTCGGCAGAGAAATATTACCGTGACCTGGAAGGGATGGCCTGTATGGAAATTTGGGTCAAGTCCCTGCCGCTGAAAAATAAAGGCTAAGGAGGAATTCAGAATGGAATGGAATACGCTATATTCAAAGGAAAAATCTCCTTCAATGGAGCAAGTCACAGAATACATTAACAATTCATTATGGACAGATTTTAATAACCGTATTCAATCCACCTATCGGGTCAGGCCCTGCATGGAACACAGCCGTTGTTCTATGCAGGCAGGCTGGAATATTAAGTATAAAAAAGGCGGAAAGTCTCTTTGTACTCTCTATCCGATGCAGGGCTATTTTATCGCTCTCGTGGTTGTAGGAAGTCATGAATTTACGGAGGCAGAGTTTCTTATGCCGCAATGTTCCGACTATGTGCAGACAGTATTCAAAAAAACAAAAACCGGAAATGGACAGAAATGGTTGATGCTGGATGTGCGGGATAGAGAAATTATGGATGATGTATTTCGCCTTATCAATCTCAGAAAGCGTATACCATCATAGCAGGAATATGAAAGTTGCAGAGCCATTTTATGACAAACTGTGTATAACAAGCAGGATTTAATGTCTGAACAGGTATTGTCTACATGAATAGGAGAAAATAGAATGGTACTTTTGGTTGTTGATTCATGTGGAATAGAAGATATACAGAATGTATCTCATTTGAAAAAGCGTTTGAATTGATGAATAAATAAATCAGGAAGTGACAGGAGGGGCGGATATGAAAAGATATATTGCTTTATTAAGGGGTATCAATATAAGTGGAAAAAATAAAGTGCCAATGGCAGAATTAAAGAAGGGATTTGAAACACTTGCTTTTGTAGAAGTAAAAACATATCTGAACAGTGGCAATGTGATTTTTTCCAGTGATGAAGATAATATAGGGAAACTTACGGACAAGATTGAGGAAATGATAAATAATCAGTTTGGATTGGATATTCCTGTTTTTGTCCTGTTAAGGGAAGCGCTTGAGGATATTTTACAAAATGCGCCCGACTGGTGGGGCAGTGAGGACAAAGAAATCTATGATAATCTGATTTTCATAATACCGCCGTCTGTATTTTCCGATGTATATAATGAAATCGGAGAACCCAGAAAGGAATTGGAGAGGATAAAGGATTACAAGGAAGTGATATTCTGGTCTTTCAGCCGTAAAGATTACCAAAAGACAAACTGGTGGCCTAAGACAGCAGGTACGAAGATCAGCACGAAGCTGACCATAAGGACAGCAAATACGGTTAAAAAGATAGTCAGTATGTGATTGCTGTTCAAATTTGGATTTTATTTGAAAAACGTTAAAATACTATATGTAGTATTGATTGCTTGACTAAATCAATATCTTGTGCTAAACTGTCCTTGTAATTGATTTTTGTGCGTACCCATATGGGAAATGCAGTCCGTTCAGACTGTATGCGGAATACTGTCCGCATTGCACACGCTGTTAAGTTTGTATTTTTGTGCCAGTAGTACCATTATGCCCTTTGGCTGGTGGTGTACTGGCTTTTTTTATGTTAAGGGATCACTTTCCCTTTGGGAGCGGGAATGACTTTGGTCCATGGAAATCCATGGACGCCAGGGATTTGGCAGATGGTCATTCCCGCTTTTTTTATGTACACGGGCACATAAGGAAATTAGCAGCTTCGCTGCATGTGCCCGGCGCACGAGCAGGAGAAAAGGACATTCCCCTGCTCGATTTATGCTGTTGCCCAAACGCCGATCATGGCTTTGAGGATAAAACATTTTAGAAAGGCAGGTAGAAAGAATGAGTACAAGGAAGAAACAGGCCGGCAGGAGCTGGCAGAAACAGGCGGCGGGATACCCCTTCAGGGATACCGCTGCACAGAAAGCAGACAGCCAGTACTGGAAGAACTGTACCACGATCCGGACAGTAAACTTCACGCACAGGGCCAGAAGGGGGGCGTGACCATGCCCGATACAAACATGGAAAGAGAAAGGGAAAGGCACAGCCCGCAGGTGCTTGTGGATACGGAAAACCTTACCCGGGAAGAATGGCTGGACTGGCGGCGCCGCGGGATTGGCGGCAGTGACGTCTCTGCCATCATCGGGATTTCCCCTTTCCGTACCGCGCGGGATATCTACTATGACAAGCTGGGTATTGCGGCGGTGGAGGAAGATGAGGGAAACTGGGTGGCCATGGAAATGGGCCATCTCCTGGAAGACCTTGTGGCAAAGATCTTTGAGAGAAGGACGGGGCTTGACATCTACCAGATTAAGAAAATGTTCCGGCATCCCCTTTATCCGTTCATGCTGGCAGACGTGGATTACTTCGTCACCATGCCGGACGGGACGAAAGCCATCCTGGAGATCAAGACCACCAACTACAACGCAAAAGACCTCTGGTGGAAGGACGGCAGGGAGACCGTGCCGGCCTACTACGAGGCACAGGGCAGGCATTACATGGCCGTGATGGATATTGACCGTGTATTTTTCTGCTGTCTGTACGGCAACACGGAAGATGAGACCATTATCCGGGAGATCCACAGGGACATGGCCTATGAGGAAGAGATGGTATTCCTGGAACAGGAATTCTGGGACAGCCATGTGCAGAAACAGATCCCGCCGCCCTACCTGGAGGATGGGGATGTGATCCTCGCAAGCGCCAGGCAGTATTGCGGCCGGGCAGACAAGGACGCCGATGCCATTGTCCTAAACGGGACCATGCCGTCTACCCTGATGCGGTATATGCAGCTTCAGGAGCAGAAGAAACAGTCGGATAAGTATTCCAAAAAGCTGGAGGCTGATATCCAGAGGCTGAAAGCAATCCTGGCTGCGGAGATGGGAACAAGCTGTAAGGCTGTCTGCGATATGGGCGGGAGCCGGTATACGCTGACCTACAACCCGGTCCGCAAGATGATGGTTGACAAGGACAACCTGATGCGGCTGAAACTGCAGTACCCGGAGATTTACGAGCAGTTTGTAACGGTATCGGAATTCCGGACCTTTCATGTAAAGGTCAGTTCTATGGACGCCGCCTGAAAACAAAGAAAATGTCAGAGAAAGGGAAAGGTGAAAATGAAAAGAAAAACATGGATACTGGGGGGGCATAGTGGGATTCCCCCTGCTCATCCTGATAAGGGATGCATTCCGGCTGATACGCCTGGGATGCTATCTGGTACTGTATCCCCTGCTGGGCGCTGCCCTGGCAGTCATTGCGGGCCTGCTTGTGTTATGGCTTTTATGGAGGTGAGAGAATGGGTATTATAGCAACGTATGACGGGAAGATCTTCCACAACCCGTCAAATAAATTCTGCATTGTCATTGTAAAGACCACAGATACGTCCGTCCCGGAACAGGCACGGGATAAGAGACGGTATAAGGACCACCTGATCCGTTTCACCGCCGTGGGTTATGAGATCCCCATGACGGATGCCGTGGAGCTGGAACTGGATGGGGAATGGGTAAACGGGAAATACGGCATGCAGCTCCAGGTGGAGCAGTGGCGTGAGGTCGTACCGAAAACGAAGGAAGGCGTGCTGAGCTACCTTGGCTCCGGCCTTATCAAAGGGATCGGGGAGAAAACCGCCGCTGAAATTGTGGCAAAGTTCGGCACCAATACGCTGGACGTACTGGAAAAGAACCCGGAACGGCTGCTGGAGGTCCGGGGCATAACGGAAAACAAACTGGAAGACATTCGGACTTCTTTTGCGGAGAGCCGGGCACTGCGGGATATCATGACGCTTCTGGCGCCCTTTAAGCTGATACCGAAGACAGCGCTGAAGATATACCAGCATTTCGGGCCGGCCTGTCTGGATGTCCTGAAAAAAAGCCCGTTTGAGCTTTGCCAGATGCCGGGCTTTGGGTTCCGGCGTGTGGATGCTATTGTAAGGAAGACCGATAACCGTCCCCGTGACCCCATGCGGATCAGGGGCGCGCTCCACTGTACACTGGACGAGGCGAAAGGGAAACAGGGGCACCTGTTCCTGGGAAGGGAAGAGCTGCGCAGGGCAGCATTTAAGATGCTGAATGAAAAGATCCCGCTTCCGGAGATGCGTGTGCGCCCGGAGGAAGTGGAGCAGGAACTGGACGCCATGATCTTAAACGGCTCTGTGGTCTCCATGAGGGACAGCATCTACCATCCTGGTGCCTTTGCACAGGAGGATGAGACTGCCAGCCGGATCGCAAGGATGCTGGCGGAGGAAAGGCCGCCGATGAAGGACATTTCCACCATTATTGAGACAGTCAGGGCGGATCAGGGGCTTAGGACTTCCGGGAAACAGGAATCCGCAGTCCGGACGGCATTTCTTTATAACCTGTCCGTGATCACCGGTTCGCCGGGCACAGGCAAGACGACCGTGCTCAGGATTATTTTAGAGGTTTACCGCAGGCTCTATCCCGACCGGAAGATTGTCCTGATGGCGCCTACGGGCCGTGCAAGCCGCAGGATGGCGGAAAGCACCGGGTTTGACGGGGCATGTACCATGCACAGCGGGCTCGGCCTTGTCAGTGAGGAGGACGAGGGCAGCCGGACGAAAAAGCAAGACAGCCTGGATGCGGATCTGGTCATTGTGGACGAGTTTTCCATGGTGGATATGTGGCTTGCGGGCAAATTCTTTTCCGCACTGAAGAAGGGGGCGAAGACCGTCCTGGTGGGCGACCCGGACCAGCTGCCCAGCGTAGGCGCGGGGAATGTATTCAAGGAACTGATCCAGTGCGGCCTTGTGCCGGTCACGGTGCTGGATGAGATCTTCCGCCAGGCAAAGGACAGCCTGATCGCCCATAACGCACGGTTCATCCATGACGGCAGCACCAAGCTGTACTATGGGAATGATTTTCAGTTCCTGCCCTGTGGCAGCCAGGCGGACGCGGCAGCGGCCATCATCGACAGATACTGCCAGGAGATTGAAAGCAGCGGGATTGAGCATGTGCAGATCCTCTCGCCATTCCGGACGGAAGGGGCGGCATCCTCAGACCATCTGAACGCTGCCATCCGGGAGATCGTGAATCCGTTCCGGTCCGCGGAGGACGAGGTCCGTATCGGGCCAAAGACGTTCCGTGTGGGCGACCGGATCATGCAGACCAAGAACACGGATAAGGTGTCCAACGGCGACCTGGGGTTTATCCGCTATGTGGAGGATACGCCGGAAGGGAAACGGATCGGACTAGACTTCGGGGAGGACCGGAGCCTGGAATACAGCACGGAGGACCTGGTGAACCTGGACCTTGCCTATGCGACTACCATCCATAAGGCCATGGGCTCCGAGTACGATATTGTGCTGATGCCGGTGCTGAAGGCACACTACATCATGCTCTACCGGAACCTTCTGTATACCGGGATCACCAGGGCAAGGAAACGGGTGGTGCTGGCAGGCGAAAAGAGCGTGCTGTTCATGGCCATCCACAAGAATGAGATCAGCAAAAGGAATACCCTTCTGGGAGAGCGCATCCGCCTGTACTATAAGGCTTATGCGAAAAGCGCTGGGATTGCGGTGCCGAAGTTCCTGGAAGAAGGACTGAAGGCAGCAGGTTAAAAATGGGATGCAGGTGCAGAAACCGCACGGGGTATCCCTTATTTATTTAATGAAAGGAGTTTTATCCATGAATAAGAATGAACAGACAGCAACCATGTATGAGAGCATCCCTGCGGTGGCAGAGCTTAACAAAGTGCCGGGGTTTAACCCGCTGAAACTGCTCCGCCGCATTATCTCCCCGGAAAACGGGGAGGAAATGCTGCAGCTGGATCTCCGCTATAAAAAGTTATGGTTCCGGCTTGCGAACCCCAAAGGCCGCATCCGCCTGAACGCCCTGCGCATCACGGAGCAGATGGCGATCTATGAGGCACAGGTTTTTCTGGAGCGCACCGATGAAAACCCCATTGGCAGCTTTACATCCAGCTGCACGAAGGAAGAGGCGCCGGGAGGGCAGTATATCCAGGCGGCACAGCATGCGGCTATGGATGAGGCGTTGTCCGATGCAGGCTTTGGCATCCAGTTTGCGGATGTGGGCATGGACGCAAAAGGGAGCCGTTACGGGAGCAGGGTTCCTTTGAATGGAATCTCCCAGAAGAAAGAAACAACTGCTTTGGCTGGCACAGCTGCGGTTTCCACAGAAAGGAAACAGCCGGATACGGCATCTGCCAGAAGTACGGTCACAGCGTTCCCGGCTGCAGCGGAAAAGAAAGAATCACCGCAGCAGGGAAAACCGGTGCAGGCCTCCGGGCTGCCCATTCAGGGCGCGAAGACGGCGGTAAATGCCGGGCCTGCGGGAAACAGTCCGGCACAGCGCACGGCTGCAGCGGCAGAAACTCCTCTTGAAGCGATGGCGGGGAATGGAAATTCTGGGGCAAGCCTTCCGGCAGGTTCCCAGGGCGGTTCAGAAAGCCTTCCGGCAGGGCCGGAAGAAAGCTTCGGAACGCTCCCGGTACAGTCCGGCACCACGCAGAAGATGGAAGGGCAGCCTTTGCCTTCCGCACAGGAACCGTCAGGACAGCCCTCTGCAGCATCAGCGCAGACCGTGGAAACAGGTGGAGAAAGTAAAACGGAACTGTCAGCCAGGACCCAGGAGCCGGCTGAAAACAGCAGTCTGCCGGTGGGACCGCAGACAACAAAGGTTCAGGGAACGGCGCAGCCTGCCGGAACCGGGGAACTGCCAGTAAGGGCAGGGGAACCGGATTCCCTTCCCGTACAGAAAAGCGCAGAAATGCCTGTGGCGGGAGAAACGGGGAACAGCCTCCCCGTTTCCGAAAGGAAGAATATGGAGGAAGATACCGGGAAAGCGGTACAGGGCATGATGGCGCTGTTAGGCGGGCAGAATGTTACTGTAGAAACGGCTGCATCTTTTGGCGGAAATACTGGAAACAGCGGAAGTGCTGAAAATGTGGAAACCAGATCTGCAGCATCTGAAACGCTGGAACTGCCTGCCGCTGGAAAAGCACAGGAAAAAGCAGAGGCCAGGTATACCCCGGATATGCCTGTGGAGGAGATCGTCAAGCTGATGACCTTTGAAGAAGCAGGAAAGGTGGTAGTGGATACCGGCGTCTGCAAGGGGCAGACCATTGCGGAAGTGGCAGAACGGCGCCCGCCCAGCCTGAAATTCTATCTGTACGGCGGTTACCGGGGGGATAACAATATCCTCCGCGCGGCGGCCCAGATCATGCTGGATTCCCTGGCTGTAAAAAAAGCCGGGTAAAGGCAGGCAGTGGAGAGCGCTAAAGGAGACAGCAAGGAAGGAGGGTGCAGGCGATGGGCTCGTTTTCACAGGATTTCCCGTTTGGGATCATGGATGTGGTGGAGCTGCTGCATTTACATATCCGGCGCAGGCAGGCGGACAGTGCCTATACGGATTGCCCGTTCTGCGGCGACCGGAGAGGAAAGATGAATGTCAACTTTGTCAAGAACGTGTGGCGGTGCAACTACTGTGGCGAACACGGAGGGATGCTGAACCTGTACGCAAGGGTCAACAATACCACCAATTCCGAAGCCTATCAGGAAATCTGTGACGCGCTCCAGGCGGGGGATACTTCCTGGGGATACGGGCAGGCAGAGAACATAAATCCTGGCGCAGGGGTTCCGTCAGGGAACCTTTGCGCCGGCAGCCAAAAGGAAACCGGGATTTCCCAGGCAGAGCGTGCCGGCCCCCAGGAGATACACCAGACCTATTCCCTGCTGCTGGAAATGCTGTCCCTGACTCCCGCACACCGGGCGCACCTGCGCTCGGAGAAGCAGGGGCTTTCGGATGAACAGATCGACAGCCTGGGATTTAAGAGTACCCCGCCCTATTTTCTGTGCCGCTCCCTGACGGAGAGGCTGATAAAGCAGGGCTGTAAGGTGGAGGGAGTTCCGGGGTTCTATCTCCATGAGGGCGGGTACTGGACCGCAAAGTTCAGCAGCCGCACAGCGGGCATCCTGATACCTGCCATCGGCATTGACGGGCTGATCCGGGGGATGCAGATCCTCCTGGACGTACCCTTTAAGGACAAGGACGACCCTCCGGAGAAAGCCGGGACAAAATATATCTGGCTTTCCTCCTCCACGAAAAATATGGGGGTAACATCCGGGAGCCCGGTACATTTCATAGGGAACCCCTTTGCCCGGACCATCTATGTCACGGAGGGGATACTGAAAGCGGATATTGCCCATGTGCTGTTAAACCGTTCTTTTGTGGCGGTGGCAGGGGCAAACAATGTGGCACAGCTGGGGCCCCTGTTTGGGCTGCTGGCTAAGAACGGCACGGAACTTATCATCGAGGCCCACGACATGGACAAGTACAGCAATGAGATGATCGCAAAAGGAAGCTCCAAAGTCTACCTGCTGGCAAGACAGCAGGGCATGGAGTGCCGGAGGCTGACCTGGAATCCCAACTACAAGGGGATTGACGACTGGCAGCTTGCGCTCCGGAGAGAAAAACAGCAGAAAGAAGGTGGAGACCAGAATTTACAGAAAGGCCGGGCGCTTTTTGGCCAGGAGGGAAAAGAACTGTCAAAAGAGACACTAAATTTCCCCCACCGCAGATACAGGTTCCGCATTTACCAGCTTTGCTTTGACGCAGGCCAGGAGACCATCCCGTTTGCTTTTAAGGGAATCCGGGATCTGCACAGGGCCGGGTATGAGCAGCCACCGGCTTCGGAATACCGGCTGGTGTGCGATTCGGAGCTTGCCTGCCCGGAGGAATGGAAAGATACGGAAATACTGGAACAGATTTCGGCGCATTACGGAAACCAGGTGCCGGAAGGCTACAGAGGACGCCCCCTTGCATCTTCGGATGTGGTGGAGCTGGACGATGGAACAGGCCGCCGCTATTTCTACATAGACGGCAGGACATTTGAACCTGTGCGCTTCTCCCCCTTTCTTGCAAAAAAATGAAAGGATGGAGGCGGACAGCGGCAATGGCATGGAATGGGATTACCCGCTCCATGCCTTTTTTGACGAAAGGAGAGCAGATATGAGTAGTGCATTTGAGGATATGAACATGGAAGTGTGTATGGAAGAAAACCCTTTTGAGGAGGCTGGATTGCCGGCAGGAGATCCCGGAAAGGTAGAAAACGGGCTGCCCGATGGTTTTATGGACAGCATGGATGCGTTTGGGGAGAACCCCTTTGATTCAGACGGCCAGGAGCCGGACGCGGCTTCTCTTCCGGCCCAGGAGGAAACTGTTTCAGACGGAGCATGGGAGGACGCAGAAGAAAGCGCCGGCCCGGAAAGCGATGGGGCAGAGGAAACCGGGGAACCGGAGGAGGCAGGAGAACCAGCAAAGACCGGGGAACCGGAGAAAGAGGAAAGCTTTGATGCGGAAGAGGAGGCAGAGGATAAAAAACGTGCGGAGCATGAGGCGGCAGAGGCCAGACGGAAAGCGGAATGGGAAGCCAGGCAGCAGGCAAAGAAGGAAGCCGAACAGGCACAGCTTGCCAGACTTTCTTCCCTGAGTGACGAGGAAGTAACTGCACAGGCCATGAAGCGTGTAGGCGCCGATACGGAAAAGCTTACCCGCCGGAATATGAAAGAGTGCGTGTCAGAGTATATCCAGACTTTATGCCTGGAGGATCCGGATTTTTCCAGACTGACCATGCATCCCCGCAAGACCATGATCCACTGTTTTTTCTATATCAACCGGAAAGCCAAGGAGTTTGTGGAGCAGGAGATGAAGGATAATGATATCAAGCCGGAAAACGGCGTTTATGGAAGTGACGTGCCGGATGATCTGTGCTATCAGTGGGCGGAGGAATATTTCCGTGATCCGGACGCAAAGGAAGATCAGGAAAAGGAGGAGAAATTTGTTCCCAGGGCATATAACGGGAAATCTAATGTGAAGTCCAAAAGTACAAAAACTGTGGGAAAGAAAACCGCAGGGAAAGAGAAAAATGGGAAAAAGGAGGAAAAGAAACCGCAGGAAAAAGGAGCAGACGGTGGGCAGTTTGAACAGATGACTCTGGCAGGTCTTGCGGGATAGGGGGAAATGCAGATGAAGATAAAGAAAAGAGAATGCCGGAAATTTGCAGATCCGGGATTGAAAATGAACCAGAATCACGGGCTGCTCCATGCGGAGGAAGTAAAGTACATTGTGCGGACAGCAGTGAAAAATATCGGTGGGAAACGGCTCCTGGTATTGTATATCTATCTGAGGGAGCAAGCGGCAGCAGGTAATTTTAAGCCTGTCTTGACCATGTTCCAGAGCAGGACAGAGTACGTTACTTTATGCCGCAGAGAGGATGGAAGCACCCGTTGGAGTGCGGCCGCCTTTTGTAACCTGCAGAGGGATTATGATTTCAGCAGACGGTGTGCCTTTTATATGGCCTGCGATGAGGAACGTGTGACAAAATTTTGTAAACGGAAAGGCTCTAAAGGTTTTACCAGTCTGTATCATTTACAAAGTGACATCAGTGAAAAAAGACAGCAGGAGCGGAAGTTAAAAAAGGAAAAAGAAATCCGTGAGAGAATGAAGGCAGTCCCTGCCCTTCCCAGAAATATCAGGAAGATGATGGACCGGGAGATTGTACCGCATTATCTTTTCTATTCTTATAACAGAAAGAGAAAGGATATGGAGGGATTCTGCAGCGCATGTAAAACCGAAGTTCTGGTGACAGGCGTGAGGCATAATGAAAAAGGAATATGCCCTGTATGTAAGGCGAAGGTAACCTTTAAGAGCCGTGGGAAACGTGGGATGATCATTGACCGGAATACGCTGCAGGTTATCCAGCGCATTTCCGGGAATGAGATTGTCGTGCGGTTCATAAAAAATTATTCTCAGTATGGGGATGAAAGGAAACCATATGTAAGTGTTTATGAGAATGCCAGGACATTCCTCTCCTGGGATGATGCCGGGAACATTTCCGAAGAACGCTATTACTACAGTTACAGCTGCCGGGACAGGCTTACTCCGTGGAAGCCGGGGAGCCGCCCTGTGTTCAGCAGGTGGCAGTACAGCTTTGAAGCAGACCAGACAGGTTTTCTGTATGAAAAAAACCTGGACAAAGTCTTAAAAGGGTCGCCGTGGCAGTATTCCCAGCTGAAAGAATTTTATCTGGCAGACAGGGAACCGCTTTATGCCATTAGTTATCTGGCACAGTACAAACGCTACCCCATGCTGGAGTATCTGGTAAAGCTTCATCTGTACCGGCTGGCTGCGAGCGTTGCGTTTGGCAATCATTATTATAGTTCAGATTCCGGTTTTAATCCAAATGGGAAAAATTTAAAGGAAGTGCTTGGGTTTGATAAAGCCCACCTCCCCATGCTGCAAAGAGTAAATCCGGGGCTTGGCCAGATGAAACTGATCAAGGCGCTTATTCATGCGAATGTGGATCTGAATGAAGAACTGTTGCGCTGGTGTGGGAATTTTAGTATCAGCAGGCCAGAAAATATACTTGTTCCATTAAAACATATGACGCCGTATAAACTGATGAAATATGTAAATGAACAGTATGCAAAGTTTTGTAAAAGAGGCCCTTACCAGAGTGATGGGTATTACAAGATGGAAGATATATTGACAGATTACCGGGATTACCTGTGCATGAGCGAAGGGCTGGAATTAGATCTGAAAAACAGCTTTGTCCTGTTTCCGGCTGATTTAAAGGAAGCCCATGACAAGGTGAATGATATTTCTGATAAGGAGCAGGCTCTGGTCTATGACAGACAGATCCAGAAACAGTTTGAGGAAATGAATCAGCAGTATCACTTTGTTAAGTATGGGTTTGCCATGCTGCTCCCCCATACGGCAAAGGAGATCCTGGAGGAAGGGCAGAAACTGCATCACTGTGTCGGAGGTTATGTAAAAAGGGTGGTAAAAAGGGAGAGTACGATTCTGTTTGTCCGCAAAGCGGAGGAGCAGGATAAACCTCTCTGCACGGTTGAAATCCATAACGGTGAGGTGGTACAGGCCCGCTGTTATGACAACCAGACACCTCCTCCCACAATCAAAAGATTTTTGGATGTATGGGAAAAAAAGATTCTGCATGCCCCTGCACTTGCGGCGGCTGCATAGAGTAAGAAAGCGGATGTCTTTATGGCATCCGTTTTCCTTGTCAAAAAATTGAAACGAAAAGGAGATAAGTATGGTAAAAAATCTGAATCAGTTAAAAAAGACTATAAAGAAGGGAACCTGTCTGGAGATTCTTGTTCACTGCAGGCCGGAATTTACAGGGCAGAAACGCAAGGTTACGCTGGCAAATACCCAGGGGTTTTACAGTATCGTGCCGGACGAGCCGGATCATAAAGTGAGCCTTGCAAATGACGGAAAGGGATTTATTCTCTGGTGGCGCAATGCCTCTGACTGGGAATTCCATGACGGTATCTGCAGTACTTACTGCAAAGGCAAAAAGCATACCGAAGAATTTCTGGTTATGTCATTCCGCATCACAGGGCAGGAGGTGGCTTAAATGGCACAGAACGCATGGGAAAAAATACAAGCGCTGACCGCACAGTTAAACCGATACAGGGATGAATATTATAACAGCAATGCCCCATCCGTTTCGGATGCAGTCTATGACAGGCTGTATGACGAGCTGGCAGCCTTGGAGATGGAAACGGGGATATGGATGGCAGATTCCCCCACACAGACAGTGGGCTTTCAGGCAGTCAGTGAGCTTAAAAAGACAGGCCATCCGATTCCGCTGCTCTCACTGGACAAGACGAAAAGCGTTGAGGAACTGGCGTCCTTTGCAGGGGAGCACCAGATCCTTTTGATGTTAAAACTGGACGGCCTGACGGTCAAGCTGACTTATGAGGACGGGAAACTGATTGAGGCTTCCACCCGTGGTGACGGGGATACCGGAGAAATAATCACCCACAATGTCCGCGGCATTTCCGGGATACCGCAGCACATTCCCCACAAGGAACGTCTGGTGGTGAGCGGGGAGGCATTTATCCGGCCAGGTGATTTTAAGAAACTGCGGGAAACCCTGACGGACAGCAACGGTGAACGCTACAAGAACGGAAGGAACCTGGCGGTTGGCTCCGTGCGTCTGCTGGATGCGGCAGTCTGCCGGGAGCGGAAGGTGATGTATATGCCTTTTACCGTAGTGGAAGGATTTCCGGAAATGCAATCAAAATCCCAGAAACTGCGGAAACTCCCGGAGCTGGGCTTCCAGGTCTGCAAATTTGTCATCAGTAAGCGGAAGCTGACCTGCCAGGAGATGGCGGACGGTATTGCAAAGCTGCGGCAGTTTGCAGAGGCCAGTGATGTCCCTATTGACGGGATCGTAGCTTCCTACAATGATATTGCCTTTTCCCGGTCTTGCGGCAGGACAGGGCATCACTACAAAGATGGGATAGCCTTTAAATTCGAGGATGAGCTTCACGAAACAAAGCTGCTCTCTATTGAGTGGAATCCTTCCCGTTCCGGGGAGATCTCCCCGGTGGCGGTTTTTGAACCGGTAGAGATAGATGGATGTGAGGTATCCAGGGCAAGCCTGCACAACCTTTCCTTTATCGAGGGGATGGAGCTGATGCCCGGCTGCCGGATACTGGTCAGCAAGCGGAACATGATCATCCCCCATGTGGAGGAAAACCTGGACCGCGGCCGTTTTGTCATGGGGCAGGCCGTACCGGAAAGGTGCCCCTGCTGTGGGGAGCCTGTCCGCATCCACGAGAGCCGTTCCGTGGAGAATGGGAAAGATAAGATTACTAAGACTCTGTTCTGCGATAACCAGGGCTGTGAGACCAGACGCCTGCGCCAGTTCGTACATTTTGTCAGCCAGAAGGCCATGAATATCGAAGGTCTGTCAGAGGCCACTCTGGAGAAATTCATTGGAAAAGGGTGGATTCACACCTATATGGATATCTATGGGCTTGACAGGCATAAAGGCGAGATTGTGAATATGGAAGGCTTCGGGGAGAAATCCTGGCAGCGTCTGTGGGATGCCATCCAGGGCAGCAGGAATACCACCTTTGAGCGGTATCTTATCGCCATGGATATCCCTATGGTGGGAAATACGGCCAGCCGGACCCTTGCCGGGATGTTCCACAGTGACCTGGAGGAATTTGAGGACGCGGTGCATCACCAGTATGATTTTACGCAGCTCCCTGATTTCGGGGATACCCTGCACAACAATATCCATGAGTGGTTTTATGATGAAGAAAATCTGTATGTATGGGAGGTATTACAGCAGATGTTACATATCGAAAAAAGGACAGCGGAAAACAATACGGCCGCAGTAAGGGAGAATCCTTTTGTGGGGATGACTGTCGTAGTGACCGGAAAGGTGGAACCCTATACCCGCAGCGGCATCAATGAGAAGATTGAATCCCTGGGCGCCCATGCCGGGAGTTCGGTGAGCAAAAAGACGGATTACCTGGTCTGCGGGGAGAATGCCGGGAGCAAGCTGGCAAGGGCAAGGGAGCTGGGGATAACAGTTCTGACGCCGGCCCAGTTTTTCCAGATGGCAGGCGAATAGAAAGGAAACTGCCCGCCAGAAACAAGTAAATCATAGCATACGGGGGAGAGAAAAGAGGCTCTCCCCTGTCTGGAAGGAGGCTATAAGATGAATAACAGGACGATGATAAAATTATCCACATCCGAGGACTGCGTTACCCTGCGGACACTCTCGAAAGAGTACCATTCTCCCCAGGGCTTTGTCTTTACGGAGAAAGAACTGCTGGAACTGGAAGAAAGAAGATATATGACGGTATCCGATATCCGCTCCTTTGCAAAAGTGTCATTACGGAAGTCTTTCGAGCAGGCGGAGATTCTGGAAATAGAATTTACCTGGCTCAGTGACGCAGGGGGAGGGAAGGTGTCCGGCAGGACGGAAACAGTACGGCTTTCCTATGAGAAATTTAAAAGTTCCATAAAGCAGAGCCGGGAGGACGGTATGCAGATAAAGATGCTGTCCCTGGAGGAAGACGGCAGACTAAAGATAGAATTTCAGAGCAGGAGAAATCTGAAAGCAGTGGCGGAGACGAAGGCATTGCGGAAAAAACTGGGGAAGTTCCTGGCAGACCATTTTCTGAGATGGAAAGGCAGCAGGCAGATCACGGTGTATGATGATTTTGAACCGTACAGCTTTTTCTTCCAGGAACAGACGCCCTATGGGAACGGTATCTGCGGAGGTGTTATCCTCCACGGCCGGGAGAATCTGGAGAAGGCGTATTATGGGATACATACCTGACCGGATGGACAGGACAAGTTAAGGTGTAAAAAAACAGGATTCGGCAGAAACATACGCTGTCGGTCCTGTTTTTTTATTTTTTGTTGAAAAAAGACGTATTCAATGCGTAAAGAATAAGTATAAAGGAAAAAAGGAGATGGAAAAGTATGTTAATTGCAATCGACCATGGAAACAAACAGATGAAGACGATCCACTGTCCGCCCTTCGTGTCCGGGCTGATGGAGAGCATCACAAAGCCTTTTGGCAGCGACATTCTGGAATATCAGAATCGGTTTTACACGCTGTCAAACCAGAGGATTCCTTATAAGAGGGATAAGACGGAGGACGACCGCTTTTTTATCCTGACCTTATTTGGTATCGCCGAGGAACTCCATTTAAAAGGAGGATATGGAGAGGAAGTGGTGCATGTGTCTCTGGCCGTGGGGCTTCCGCCGGCTCATTACGGGGCGCAAAACCAGTCTTTTATACGGTATTTTTCAGGCAGGGGCATTGTAAACTTCCAGTATCGTGACAATCCGTACACCATTTACATTGAGGATGTGCGCTGCTATCCCCAGGCTTTTGCGGCGGCCGTGACCATGATGGACCGACTGCTGGACAAGCCAAGGGTGCTTATCGTAGATATCGGCGGGTTTACGGCGGACTACCTGATGATGCGTTCCGGCCGGGCGGATCTGAGTATCTGCGATTCCCTGGAAAACGGAGTAATCCTGCTCTATAACCGGATTCGGACGAAAGCCAATTCAGAATTTGACATCCTGCTGGAAGAAACGGATATTGACGGTATCTTAAAGGATGGTGAGAGCACCTATGCCCCGAAAGTCTCCTCCCTTGTGGAAAAGCTGGCGCAGGATTTTGTAAATGACCTGGCAAACAGCCTGCGGGAGCGTATGCTGGATCTGATGTCCGGCATGGTGGTATTTGTGGGCGGCGGCGCCATCCTTCTGCGCCGGCAGATTGAAGCATCCGGGAAAGTGGGAAATGCTTTATTTGTGGAGGATATCAATGCCAATGCAAAGGGGTATGAATTTCTCTATAAGATGGAAACGGCAGGCAGGTGAGCTTATGGGTGAGAAAAGGAACCGGGAGCGGTTCAGTATCAAGTTCAATGAGAATGACCCCGCCCATGACGCCGTGATTCGTCTGCTGGAAAAACAGGGGCCGCGCAGCAAGGCGCAGTTTCTTGTGAATGCGGTTCTCCACTATATCAACTGCCCGGAAACACCGGATATTGCCATTCCCCAGACTATAGACAGGGCGGCAATCGAAGAAATCGTTGCGGAGATTCTGAGCCAGAAAGAAAATGTCAGGCAGACAGAGGATAAAAGAGAGATAAAAAGTGAAACTATATGGAAACAGGGCGCTTTCAAGCCGGAGAAGAAGCCGGATGGAGCGTATCAGCCAAAAGAGATGGATCAGGCAACACGATCACTGATTGCAGATACCATGTCAGCATTTCGGAGTAACTGATTAACATGGGGAGAACTATTTACTTTTTTTGTGTTTCCCGTACCTCCAGGGCGGAGATAAAGCTGTTGATAATATCTTCGAGATGACAGTATTGTGCGGGATGCAGATTTGAGATTCTGGAAATCAGGGTCCAGTGGTCGCTGGCATTCACTTCTCCAAGGAGCAGGTAATCAGTGCTGATATCCAGTGCGGAACAGACCCGGATGATATTTTCCGGGCGCAGCGCCTTTTTGCCAAGTTCTGCGGAAGAAATGGTCTGAGGGGTGATACCTGCCTTTTCAGACAGTTCTTCCTGTGTCATGCGCAGCTGCTTCCTGCGATGCAGTATCCGGTTTCCAATCTGTTTTAATAAGTCGTCCATCCGTTCACCTCCAAGTATAATGGCTTAATTTTATCTGCTATAGTTTCAATAATTAAGCGATTATGGTTGAGAAAGTTCTCCCATAACATATATAATGTGCTTTAGGAGATAGGAATATACGGAAAATGCAGGAATTGAAATTAAGAATGAGGAAGGAGAAATGGAAATGTCAAATGATATGTGGGTAAAAATGGCTGAGTTCCTGGGCAACTTAAACGGGGAGAATGTGAACAGGGAAAGTTATATCCGCACTCCGGAGTATGAAGAGGCGCTGACTGCCTGGAAAGAAACCGAGCCAGAGTGGGAAGAATTTTTAAAAACCTTATCTGCAGAGCAGCAGAACCAGGCAGAAAAAATGAAAGACTGCCTGGAGGACTTTGCGTCTGTTCAGGAGAGAAGGGCCTATATCCAGGGATATGCGGACTGTGTGCAGGTGCTGTTTCATATGGGATTATTAAGGGAAACAGAAGGGTTAAAGTGGCCGGAAAAGATGGAATAAAGTGGAGATACGGAAGGAATGCTTTGTCTGAATGGTTTAAAGCAGATACAGGACAGGAAAATAATTGCAGGGCGGCAATCGTTTGTGATGGCCGTCCTTTTTTCGGTAAAGGGGAATTTCAGAACATTTTATCTGGTTACAATATAAATATCTTTCCGTGATTTTTGAGATTTCTTTGAGATTTATGTGATATGATGTGAAAAACTCTGTGGGAAGGAAGTCAGAGCATGAAACAGAAATTATTGATTGTGGATGATGAACAGGGAATTGTGGATACTATGAAAAGTTATTTTTCGGCGGAGTATGAGATTCTGACTGCCTGCAATGGACAGGAAGCGGTCCGGAAGGCCCAGGAGCAGCCGGACCTGATCCTGCTGGATATCAACATGCCGGGGATGGACGGCCTTTCCGTCTGCAGGAGCATCCGGGGACATGTGCGCTGCCCTATTCTTTTCCTGACCGCCCGTGTGGAATCCGCAGATCAGATTCTGGGATTTCAGGCAGGCGGGGACGATTACATTGTGAAGCCCTTTGACCTGGAGGAATTAAATGCGAGGGTGGCCGCGCACCTGCGGAGAGAACAGAGGCGGCAGAATTCTTCGGCGGTAAAGTTTTTCGGAACCCTCGCCATAGATTATACAGCCCGTACCGTAACCATAAACGGGGAGTCGGTGGCGTTTTCCAGGCGGGAGTTTGATATCCTGGAGCTGTTGTCCCTGCATGCGGGGCAGGTGTTTGACCGGGAGCGCATCTACGAAAGCGTCTGGGGAATGGATGGGGAGGGCAGCAGCGACGTGGTGATGGAGCATATCCGAAAGATTCGGGCAAAGCTGGCGGCCCATACATTTACCGGCTATATTGAAACGGTCTGGGGGTGCGGATACCGATGGAACGGCTGAAAAATATGGAACTGAAACGCTGTTTTTTCCTGCTGTCCGTTTTGTGTCTGGCAACGGCGCTTTTTCTGACCTTTGCAATATATCTGCTCTGTGCAAAGGCTGCGGAGCGGTTTCCAAGTGGCGGGATTTCCATTGACTTTGACGGCATGGTTACGGAACTGGCCGAACCTGATCTGCAGCAAAGGCAGATCCTGAAGCTGCTTGACGGTATCCGGTTATTTTCTGCGGTTCTGCTCCCTGCAGGGGGATTGGGTATTGCCGGGATTCTGTTCTATCATCTGAAGCTGAAACGCCCTATCGCGGTTCTTCAGATGGGAACCGAACGCATCCGCAGCCATGACCTTAACTTTTCCCTGCCGGAGATATCGGCGGACGAACTGGGACAGATCTGTGCCGCATTTGAGATGATGAGGGCGGAGCTTTTAAAAACGAACCGGGAGCTGTGGCAGCAGGCGGAGGAACGAAAACGGCTCAATGCGGCCTTCGCCCACGACCTGAGAAATCCGGTCACGGTCCTGAAGGGAAGCATCCGGCTGATGAAAAGCGGACGGGCGGATGAGCACACGCTGGAGCGGATGGACCGCTATGTGCAGCGGATCGAACAGTATGTGGAAGCCATGAGCAGTATCCAGAGGCTGGAACAGTTGCGGGTGCGGCCCTGTGAGATGACCGGTTCTGTACTGCGGGAGGAGCTGGAAGAGACCGCGCGTCTGCTTGCCCCGGGGACGGATATCCGTTTGTCCGTAACGGATCTGGGAACCATCCGGATAGACCATGGGATTTTTCTGACCGTGGCCGAAAACATCATTGGAAACGCGGCCCGTTTTGCCCATGAAAAACTGGAAATCCGTCTTACTCAGGCGGGAGATGTTCTGGGCCTTATCGTCTCGGATGACGGCCCCGGTTTTCCGGCAGAACTGGTGAAAAATGGTCCGAAGCCCTTTGGAAAACTGGAGGAAAGCCCGGAGCACCTCGGCATGGGGCTTTACGGCAGCAGCCTGCTCTGCCTGAAACACGGCGGGGAACTGCAGATGAAAAATCTTCCGGCCGGGGGTGCGGAGGTTACCGCTTTTTTCGTATTACAAAAAACCTGTTCAGAGAAGAAAATTGAAAAATCTTGAGCGTTTCTTGAGATTTACCCATTACACTCTCCTTAGGGTATTATAAAATCCGCATCCACGGCTGTCAGCCGATGAAAATGCGGAAATAGAAACAGGAGAGTGTATTTTTATGAAAATTGAAGCAAAAGAACTTTCAAAGATTTACGGGAAGGGGGAAAGCCAGGTGACGGCCCTGGACCGGGTATCGCTCCGGATTATGCAGGGGGATTTCCTTTCCATTACGGGACCATCCGGCAGCGGGAAGAGCACCCTGCTCCATCTGCTGTCCGGGCTGGATGAGCCGACCTGCGGCCGTCTGACCTATGACGGGAAGGATATTTACAGTCTTTCGGACCGGGAGAGGTCCGCATTCCGGCGCAGGAGCATCGGTTTTGTCTTTCAGCAGTTTCATCTGCTCCCGGTCCTGACCGCCCGGGAAAATATCCTGATGCCCCTGCTCCTTGACAAAAAACAGCCGGACGAGGCGTATTTTCAGCGGCTGTCGCAGCTTTTGGGCATTGGCAGCCGGTTAAGCCACCTGCCCTGCGAGCTTTCCGGAGGGCAGCAGCAGAGGGTGGCCATTGCGCGTGCGCTGATTGCAAAGCCAGACGTGATTTTCGCAGACGAACCCACCGGAAATCTGGACAGCAAAAGCGGCGGGGAAGTGATGGAAATGCTGCGGGCAATTCAAAAAGAAATGGGGAAAACCCTGGTTATCATTACCCACGACAGCCGTGTGGCGGGGATGGCCGACCGGCGGTTGTCCATTGTGGACGGCGTGCTGACGGAGGTGGCAGGAAGATGAAAAACTATCGTACTCTGGCACGGAAAGAGGTGCTTTCACAGAAACTGACGTCTTTTCTCATTCTGACTGCTGTGATCCTGTCTACCATGATGACCGCCGCGGTGGGGCAGTCCGCAGGCGTGCTTTCCGCCATGCGCCAGCAGCAGGCCATCGCCATCGGCGGGGACCGTTATGCGACCTTTGTACAGCTGACGGAGGAAAAGGCACAAATGCTGGAAAAGGATCCCCACCTGTCCTATGCCGGACGTTTTGTTCCGCTGGGGGATCAGAAGCTGAATGACCAGCTTTCCCTGGATCTGGCGGAATACTGGGAGGATGGGATTTCCACAAGGCCCGCATACTCCCGTCTGGCGCAGGGAAGGCTTCCGCAGGCGCCTATGGAGATTGCTCTGCCGGAAGACGCATTGCAGTTTCTTGGATTTACCGGGCAGGTGGGGGATCAGATTTCCCTTTCCCTTTCCAAAGCCCTGCGACATGGGATTGTGGCGGATGCTTATGATTATACGGCGGAGTTTACCCTGGTGGGGATCACAGAGAGCAATTTCCTGGGTTATACCGGGGGCCATATCCTGGGCCTGGCGGGGCAGGGAACGGCAAAAGCGGTCCTTCCCCCGGAGTATCTCCATTATAGTGTGGATATCCGCACCGAAAGCAAAAAGAATTTTCAGTCCGTGATGGACGACTTGGGCGAAAAGCTGGAGATTCATGAACTGGACACCCTTTACAATGTCCCTCTTTTGAACGCCCTTGGGATTTCCTTTGATGCGGAAGCGGCGGATACGGGGCTGGCCGTGGATGATACGGGCTTTTCCTGGCTGGTGTTTGCGGGGGTGCTGGTAGTCAGTTTAATTCTGCTTGCGGCGGGGCTGGTGATTTACAATATCCTGAAGATTGCGGTGTCCCGGCGTCTTGGTCAGTACGGCACGCTCCGGGCGCTGGGGGCGGAGAAAGGACAGCTTTATCGGATCGTTGCCGCAGAGGTTCTGTATCTTTGCATGGCGGGGATTCCCGCGGGTCTGCTGCTTGGCGCCCTGTCCGCGAAGGGAATTCTGTCAGCGGCCTTACATCAGCTCTCGCCGGAAATGTTCCTGGCGGGGGACAGCGAACAACTCCAGGCATTGATTGACGCAAACAGCACGGGAAAATGGGGGTATCTGCTGATCAGCGCTTTCATAACACTTCTGTTTGCGTTTCTGGCGGCGGCCCCGGCAGCCCGGTTTGCGGCCAGGGTTTCCCCGGTCCGGGCCATGTCGGGAACCGGCGTGCAGGTGAAGCGCAGAAAACGGAACACGGGAAAGATCCGCAGCTTTGAACGGTATTATGCCAGGCTGAATCTGAGCCGGAGCAGGGGACGGACGGCGGTTACGGTTCTGTCCCTGGTCATGAGCATTACGGTCTTTCTCACGCTGCAGAGCTTTTTATCCCTGCTTGGCGTATCCGGTTCCCTGTCAGAACACCTGGGGGATTATTCCATAGTCAATCCGTATGATGGCATTTCCCCAAAGGAGCTTCAGGAAATGGAAGCGGATGAAAAGGTAGCTCAGGTGGCGGCACAGCAGTTTTCCCTCTACGAGCTGGATGAACAGAACCGGCCAAAAGGGGTGGAGACGGATATTTCTCTGGGGGTTGGGGAGACGTTTCAGATCTTCGGATTCAATGATATCTGGATGGACTATGCATTCGCTTCCCGGCTTACAGAAGAACAGCTGGAACAGTTAAAAGCAGGGGAGGGCTGTGTGATCCGCAATCCCATCCCTATGGAGATTGAGGGGGTATCTTTCGGCACGACCCATGTGGAGGAAGGAAGCACGGTTACGGTGTCCGGGAAAGAACTGCCGGTTTTGCTGTCCATGGAGGGCTATGACGGCTATTTCAGCGTGGGCAACAGCGGGTTTGTGAACGGAGTCCAGGTGCTGGTCAGCGACCGGATCTATTCCAGCCTTACAGGGACGGATACTTATGCGGAACTTAGGCCGGGATTAACTGCAGGCGCCGACCGGGCGGCCTTTGACCGGGTGCTGGAGGAATTCTGCCGGCGGGTGCCGGGGACGGTCACGGTGTCCTATGAACAGACGGACCGCCAGTATGCGGAAAGCGAGGCCCAGATCCGTCTGCTGGCCTGGGGCCTGATCCTGTTCATCGGCCTCATAGGGATCCTGAACATCATCAATACGGTTTATACGAATATCCATACAAGGATCACGGAGATCGGCATACAGCGGGCCATGGGTATGAGCGCGGGAAGCCTGTACCGGGTATTTCTGTGGGAAGGCTTCTATTATGGCATCCGTGCGGCGGTGATCGGGTGTATCACCGGATATATCGGCAGGGTATTTGTGGAGGCCGGGGCAGCGGATGCCCTGCGGCTGACGGCAGTTCCCGTGGTTCCCATGGCCTGCGCATCGCTTTTTGCCATCGGAGCCTGTCTCCTGGCAACCACTATTCCACTTTGGAAGATCAGCAGAATGAGCATTGTGGATTCCATTGAACTTGTGGAATAAGAACCCGGAGTCTTCTCAAAATCGGTCAACAGGGTGATAATAGAAGAAACGTTTTTCGGAAGGAGAGATACGTGGGAGATACAAATATAAATTATGACGATAAATTTGGGTTCAACACATTTCAGAGGGAAATCCGCGCAGAACTGGGAGAGAAATTCTGGAAGGAACTTACAGACGGGCTTACCCTGCCGGACATAGAATCGGAGTGCAACTGCCAATGCCGTAACATGTACCTTTTCATGGAACGATTTGTGAGGATGGCAGATATAAAAACCGTAGAAAAAATACTCTGCCGGGTAAGGCACGGGCTTCACCCTTCACAGTCTGCCTGGGTGCGTGATGAATTTCTGAAAATCGGGGACCTGGATGTATTTCTCCAGAAATATCAGGATGATGAAATGAATCATTTTGTGGAACTGAACCGGGAAAAGAAAGATTTTTACGGCCAGGATATAACGGATGAGGTGCTGGAGTTTATCAGGCAGAATCCGTCCATGCTGGCCCCTGTCAGAAAAGGGAATAAGCTGTACTGCATGGCGTTCCCGTGTAATATGAACGAATACCTGAAGACAGCGGATAACAGGATGAAACGATACCATGCCTGCCACTGCCCTTTTGCAAAGGAATCCATCCTGTCCGATTCCGTGGTTTCTCCAGTGTTGTGCCATTGCAGCCTGGGGCATGTCATGAATTTTACGGAAGCTTTTCTGGGAAGGGAACTGGAGGGGAGGGTCGTGCATTCCGTGTTGAACGGGGATATGACCTGCGAGTATGAAATCACCATACCGGAAGACATCATGGACAGCTTTGTGAGGGAAAGAGAGAAAGAAATGGTTATAAACGGATATTACAATTATTACCATACCTTTTCCCTCTCCGGCATTGTTGGCCTTCAGGAAGGCAGCGTGGAATGGATTATGCCGAAGGAAGGGGAAAAAGGCCCTTCCCTGGCTTTTCATGTAAGGCTGCATGAGAAATCATGGGAGGAGGAGCTGGAACCAATGATTGAGGGAATCCGGTCGGGTACAGTTCCGCAGCGGTGGCTCATTACGCCGGATGCTACACCTTGGAACGTCATTCCGCTGCTGGAGTCCAAAGGCTTCCGGAATCTTTCCTCCCAGGCAGAGGGACCGGAACCGGGAATGCTCCTTCATAAAAATGATTTCCGGCCGTACTTTCCTGCGGATGGGGATGTGATATACAGAAGGGTTCGTACAAAGGAGGATTTCCGGATATGGGTGGATGTGGTAAATACCGCCCTCCACGGATGGGAAATGATTGACGCAGAGCATTATGCTGTCTGGCTCAAAAAAGAGAATCTCCGGTTTTATCTGTGCGAGATGGATGGGAAACCGGTATCCACGGCCTCCACAATCCGGACAGGGGATATGGCGTCTTTGGAATTTGTTTCCACCTTACAGGAATACCGCAGGAGGAAAGCGGCAATTTCGATATGCTCGCAGGCACTGGGGGAGCTTTTTGAAAACGGAGTGAGGGCGGTTACGCTCAGCGGTTCGGAGGAGGCCGTTGAACTTTACAGAAAACTGGGGTTCCATGACTGTTTCCATAACATCATCATGCAGTATGATATCCCTGTATAAGAAAATCAGTACTCGAAAGGATGTGAAGATACTGGAAACCCTGATTATGGCAGGACATCAGTTTTGTCTTGTCGTACCCAGCCGGATAAATAGATGGGCAATGCTTTTCTGTTGCCAAAATATGGGGCGCTGCACTACCACGAATGCGAGATATCTGCTGCGTATGGCGGGAATTCTAAAATAAAAGATATTGATAAAAGGTGGTCTGACAGAGATGAAAAACATGGGAAAACGAAAACTGTTTATTGCTGCAGGTGTCCTTCTTTTTATAGTGGCCGGATGCGGCAAAAAGGCAGAGGAAAATCAGAAGATACCGCAAAACGAAGAAATCAGAGAAGAATATTCGGAAAAGGAACAGATGGGAGAAAACCGTGATTCCGATGGGGAATCCATTGCGGAGCTTTATCGTGATATTTATGAACAGGCAGCCGAAATGGGGACGGTTGGAGAGCCAGAAGTGACAAAAAGCATGGTTGAACGGATCGGAGAACATGGTTATGCTGTGGTGGACGAGGAAAATCAGATAGACATGGTCGGTTCGGAACAGGTTTTACGCTTTTGCAGATCCGTAGAGGAAGCGCAGGATGACAAACTTACCATAATCGCAGTCACCGGCTCCGGCGGATTTATAAAGTATGACCTTCATACAGCAGAGGGAGCAGTAAACGTAACCAGAGAATATTATCAGTATAGCAATGGGATTCTGAAAAACTTAAGTACCGTAAGCTATCCGGCGGAATCGTGGGAATATACAAAAGAAGGCTACCTGCTGTTTGAAGGAAGTTATTTTTCCGAAAGTTATTATGTGCTTTCCCTCAGTAATGAACCGGAGCATACGGCGCTGAGGGTTGAGCCGCTGGATGAAACGTGCAGGGAATTAAACCGACAGTATTTGCTGCCGGTGGGGTATGGGGGAAATAATCTTTTCCTTACGGACTGGAGTGAACAGGATTTTGGGAATCTGGATTTTTATGATGTATTCGACAGGCTCTATCCGGATATCTATGAGCAGCCGGTTCCTTTTACGCCGGACGATGATTTGGATTCCGGGGCTGTTTACAGGATACCGGCAGATGTATTTGAACATGTCATTGAGCGTCATTTGCATATCGATCACGAGGAGCTGCAGAGGAAGGCCGCCTATATCCCGGAGGATCAGACTTATGAATACAGGCCGAGAGGGTTTTATGAGGTTGAATATCCGGATATCCCATATCCGGAGGTGGTCAGTTATACGGAAAATGGTGACGGAACGTTAACTCTGACTGTGAATGCCGTATACCCGGAGGAAAACACCTCCAGAGCGTATACCCACAAAACCGTGGTCCGCCCCCTTGATGATGGAGGTTTTCAGTATGTATCCAATCAGATTATTTTTCCGGAGGGCGGCTGTGAGCCGTGGTGGCATTCAGACCGGCTGACGGAGGACCAGTGGAAGGAAATATATGGAGGGGATGATTAGTTGGAAGATTTAAAGAGGTTGTTCAGAAAGGGGAGTCTCCTGCTTATCCTGTTATGTCTGGCAGTGGCAGCCGGGAGCTTTTTTACAGGCTTTAAGGAGGACGCAGGCCGAAAGCAGCCGGAGGAATCCTGGGAGCCGGCTATGGAGATTTCCGGCAGCGCCACCACTGGCAATACCGGGGCAGCAGACAAAGGGAAAGAACCACAGGAAGCATTGCCATCACCATATTTTTTAGAAGAGCCGGACAGCCTGCTCAGTGAAGCTAAAGAAAAAGAACTGGAAAACAGTGCCCTGTCGGCTGCCAAGCAGCTGCAGGAGGTATACAGGTATGCAGCAATAGAGGAAGATGCGCCCTATACTTATACGGTCAGGGATTTCTCCAGGGAGCAGAGGAACCGGGTGGTATCCATGCTGGGAGAGGCCGGATATGTAAGTATTACTGACGGGGCAAATATGGAAAACCATAACAATGTCCGGGACTTTTATTCTGCTTATTTGAAAGGGCAGGACAGCCTGGTTACTATTTTTGACGTGAATCTGGATGGGCTGATTGGTGCTTATACGTTTATACACAGGAAAGGAAACCTGCAGACCTTTTATGTGCAGATCGGATGGAGGGAAGGGGGCGTACCGGAAATCATATCTACTGCTGTCAGTGATATTGCGGAGATAAAACTGACGGAAAAGGGATATTTTATTTACGCCTATACGGTACAGCTCTACCATTCCAGCCTGCGCCAGTTCTGGCGGGCAGCCCCGCTTTCTGACCGGTGCAGGGAGTTGACAGAAAAATATCTGGACGGACTTAGCTATGTCAATTACAATGTCCTTGTAACGGAATGGGACAGCAGCAACGTGGAGGATATCCTGATGCCATGCATGTTTGAAGACCTGTACCACATGGATACGGGAGAAATTCTGCGGCCGGAAAACGGGGAGATACCTGCAGAGGTCTATGAACGGATCATGACCACGTATTTTCCGGTCACAAAGGAACGGATAAGGGAGATATGCGGTTACCGCGCAGACACAGACAGCTATCCGTATGAAATGATCTTTTCCAGCCCGTATCCGCCTTTTGGGGAAGTGGTGGGGGATAAGGAGAACCCGGACGGAACGCTGACCCTCTTTGTAGATGGGGTATGGCCGGATTATAACTCCGACCGTGCGTTTACCAACATCATAACCGTTCAGCCCTTTGATGACGGGACATTTCGTTATTTATCCAATTCCATAGAGAAAAAGGAGCTGGACATTCCCAACGTATATGATATGAAATAAAGGAAGGATTTTCATGGAAATTAGAAAAATATATATCCAGGCTATCATGATAATGATGGCAGGATTTTTGTGTGCCTGTGGAGGAAAAAAGCAGGAGGAGTTTTCACTGTCCGGCGCCATAGAAGGCGGGGAAGAACCTTCTTTGGCAGAGAGCAGGGAAGACAATGACAAAAACGGGCGTTGGGAAAAAGGGTATGATCTTCCGGTTGATGAAGACGAAAGGAAAGAAGCGGAAGCTGACTTAAGGGCCGCATTGGAACTGACCGGAGACATTTACCAAGAAGCGGACAAAGGCGATGCTTCAAACGTGGTTTTGTCAGAGGAAGTTTTAATTCAATTAAAAGAGAAGCTAAAGACCATGGGCATGCCGATCACAGGAAGCGAACCGTACCAGGTTATGGAGAACTGGCAGGAGATGGAGCGTTTTTTACAGGATGCCGGAGTGGGAAAGGCCGGGACCGTGCTCCTGTACCGGATTCATGGAGATGGAGGAATCGGAAGGTTTCAATATCAGTATGATGGGAAACTATGTATGTGCTGGCAGCAAATATGACATGGGGGAAAGATGGAACGCCGATGCCTGCGTACATTTCCTATACAAGAATAAAAGAATGGCGGTATACGGAAAAAGGATATTTCTGCTATGAATTATGTGTACCGGAACCTCCGGAAGTATCGGAGATTGTTGACGGAAGCTGCCTGGTCAGAGTGAGGCCCCTACCGGAGAAGTGCCGTGATATGTCCGAAAAATGTGTGCTCCCATTGGGGTATCAGGGAAATAACCTGTTATGCTCCAACTGGGACAGGGAGAGCCTGGATAAACTGGATTATAACGGGATTTATGAATATTTTTATGGGATGAAATATGACAGGCGGTTTGAACCGGAGCAGTATCCCGACGGGATACCGGCAGAAGAGTTTGAAAACACCATCATGAATTACCTTCCGGTTTCCAGGGAGGAGCTTCGGCAGTGGGCCGTGTTTGATGAAGGGCGTCAAGTCTACCGATGGGAGAGGCTGGGGTGCGGAAATTATGCGCCCAGTTTCTTCGGTACTTCTGTTCCCGAGGTGACACAGATCAGGGAAAATGAAGATGGAACGCTTACCCTGACTGTAGACGCAGTATGCCAGATGATTCTGTGCAATGATGCGGTCATAACCCATGAGCTTACAGTCAGATGCCTGGAGGACGGCGGTATTCAGTATCTGGGAAATCAGATACTGGATGATGGAATGCGAAATATTCCGGAGTATCAGTATCGGACAGGAAAATAAGGGGGTTGACGTAACCAATCAGGTGGTTTAGATCGCTATGTTCAAGGGAGAAATACAGTGAGAAGTGATATGTCACAATGGCTGCTCAGGGAAGGCTGCCCTTCCATTGCCTATCGGGTAAGGAAGGAAATCATACAGGAACCCATAAGCCGGCAGGAGGATATCCATTACCAGAACCAGATCTGTTCGGAACCCAAGGTGCAGAAAATCTTATCCTGGCAGGGTTCTGACGGATATTTCGGGGAAAGGCTACATACCGCACCTTCTAAAAGCAGAATCTGGACACATGAGGGGTGTGTACGCTGTCTGCTGGAAATGGGGCTGCCAAAAGAGAACGAGAATGTATGGAGTGCCCTGGAGGTAATGTTTTATCCCGGCTGGGGGAAGGAATGCGAAAATAGCCGGGCGGCAAATGTATTTAAGTATGAGATGATACGTGCAAGTCTGTTGGCGCAGGCCGGCTATGAGGATAACAGGCGGGTTGGGGAGTGGGTGGAAGATGCGCTGCAGGGGTTTCGGAATCTTGCGGATGCCAAAAGCCATACGGATTTCGTTTGCAGGAGCTCCGATCAAAAGCTTATTTTTAAGGAGGGAATGTATATCCCTGTTATTTATCATTTACGTCTGCTTGCGTTTACTGATTTTTGGAGGACAGACGAGAATAAAGATATGGTGAAAAGGGCCTATAAAAAACTGTATGAATGGCTGCCCTTTCCGCCCATGTATTATAAGTCCAAAACCCATCCGGTGGCGCCTTTAGGGAATGTATGCTGGGCTGTAAACCAGAATTTCCGGGAGGATATCGGATTTTTCTGGCTTCAGTTTTATGAACTGTCTGCCCGGATGGGTATGTTGGGAACGGAATCGCCGTTTTGGAGGCATTTCGAGGAACTGAAGGAACATGTTTTACAACAGAATGACTGTATAAAGCAATATACCAGAAAGCGGAAAAAGATGTATGTGAACTGGTCCGGTTACTCCGGCATGACGCTGGAGGGGGAGTGGGAACTGGAACAGCAGAGGATACGGGATTTTATATTTCGGATTTTGCTGATCGATCATTATGGTAACAGGTTTTGACCTTCATTTACTCAGCCCGGCCAGATTCTCCTTCATTTTGTCCATCACCCGTTTCCTCTGCGCTTCTGTGAGAAATCCGTCCGCTATTGCATCGTCCAGAATCTCTGCCACCTCTGCCATATCGTTCCGGTAGGTTTCGGCAGTCAGAGGCACATTCCGGTTCACAAGCTCCGGCCGCATAACAATGGTTGGGTTAAAGGAGATTACGATGGATTCACTCTCCATAAGAAACGCCCCTTTATAAATGACATATTCTCCTTTCCCGTTGTCAGCTTTCAGGCGGTTCAGATCCCGTTCCATGGCTATGGCGTCCGGGTCTTTCTCCCCTCTGTCTGTTTTTACAGCATCTACGACACTTTGGTATTCTTCTACAGAGTACAGTTCAAAGATACCTCCAAGGGTCGGGTCATCCTTCCAGGAGTTCAGAGAAAAAGTGCCGGAGGGCATTGCGCCATAAACGGTGATACAGCTTATGACCATGGCAAAGGAAAGGAGGATTCCTGTGAGGGAAACTTTTTCTTTCCTATTCATGATATGAAGGACACGTTCTTTCATAAGACTTTGCCCAAAACCGGAAGTCAGAAGATGGATTCCGGCTCTCTTTGCTTCCAGATTTACCAGTAAGTCAGCATAAAACTTTCGGTTTTCTCCTCCCATGGCCCGGACTACGGCTTCATCGCAGGCCAGCTCCATATCCCGGCAGGCCAGGGAAGCCATGAACCATACCAGAGGGTTAAACCAGTGGCAGACGCAGGATACGGTCAGGCACAGCTTTTTCAGTGCATCCAGGTGCCGGATATGGGCCGCTTCATGTTCCAGGATTAGCTTCATGCTCTTTTTGTCCGCCCAGTCGGTCTGTTTTGGAAGCAGGATCACCGGAAAAAAGATACCATAGGTTAAGGGGGAATCAATCTCGTCCGAAACCCGGACGGTAATTCTGCGGAAAGAACGCTTCTGCTCCAGCCACATGGGAATCCAGGAAGATTCCTTAAGGGGAATTGCTGTGCGGTATTTCTTCATACTGGCTGCATGAAGATAAGCGATATACAGGCTGACAGCCACAGTGCCGCAAAGCCACAGGATTTTAAGGAGATTCCATCCAAAGTCCGGTCCGGCTCCGGCTGTCTGCCAGGTTCCTGCTGAGAAGGGTAAAGCTGTGGTGATATCCGGCATTTTTCCGCTTAACTGTTGCGCCGCAGGCACAGGAAAGCCTGTCGGTACGGGAATCATCAGCTTCCACCAGGCAAGCAACCAGAGCAGGGAAAAAATGGGCCTGGGTATTCTGGCGGAAAAGAATTTCCGAAAGGCCACGGCCATCAGGATCAGAACGGAAGCCGAAAGGCTCATCTGCAGCAGGTTCATAGGCTCACTCCATTTCATTGATCATTCGTTTTAATTCCTCCAGTTCCTTCTTTGAGAGGGCTTTCTGAGAAAGCAGGGATGAAAACAGCAGGGGGACGGAGCCGTCAAAGACACGGTTTACAAATTCCCTGGTATCATCCTGAACTGCCTGTTCTTTGGAGAGGAGAGCCCTGCAGACAAAATTCGGTTCCAGGCGCTCAATAAAGCCCTTCTGGATACATTTTTTAATGACTGTGTAGGTGGTATTCTTATTCCAGCCGATGGTATCACGTAAGGTCAGGGAAATCTGTTTGGCTGTCACTTCTCCTTCTTTCCAGATTACTTCCATTACTTTTCGTTCTGAATCAAACAGTGTCTTTTCCATACCCGTGTTCACCTCATATTCATTGTGTGTTCTTTATCGTACATTTCCTATACACTATCACAGTAGTCTGTTGATGTCAATGAATAACCGCCGGATATGGCTGATCAGTATTGTTATAGCGTGTCCGCATTTTCATAAATTGCCTTTTTATCCTGATCGGACAACAGTTTTTCAATGATAAAGGCAATCGCAAAGACAACCAATAGATTAAGACCAAACCTGATCAGTGTAAATGGCGCTCCCAAAGAGGATATTTCAAAAAAGAGCAGGGGAATACGGATACTTGCGCTTGCGCAGAGGAAAATCAGCACGTTTGAAACTCTGCTTCCCTTTTTTAACAGAACCCCGGCAACAGGCAGCAGCGCATATAAGGGAACGGCCGTTATCATTCCCGACAACAGGGCAACGACAATTCCTTTTATGCCGGAATCAGCTCCCATAATCCGTATCATTTTTTCCCGTTCAACCCATACGTCCATCAGCCCGATACATACGAAAACAGGCGTAAGTATGAACAGGAAGTTGATAACGTTTTTTCCGCTAAAAGCCAATGCAGTTTTTCCAATCTGCGGGGCATATAGCCAAACGATACCGTTGCAGAGTACAATCATAAAAAGAAACCAATATTTTCGTATTGCCGTTTTCATTTGAGAAAGACCCCCATTAAATAAGCAGTAATAAAAGAGAATAGAAACGCAAGTACATTCCGGAGAATGGCTGTTTTCCTTCCCAGATATTTTATTTCTACCGGGATTGTTATGATCCCAACCGTAGTAAGTGCGGAAACAAATACCGCCATTTGTGTAAGTCCTGCGCCGTTTTTCAAAAGTTCCGCAACAATGGGAAATGCAATCATTACGGGGATTAACGTAATTGCGCCAATAAGCGAGGTTAAGAGCATACCGGTAAATCCCGTTTCCTCGCCGATCATGCGCCTGATTGTTTCCGGTGAAAGCACCGCAAGTGCCAATCCAACAAAAAGCAGGATAGCCACAAATTGCGGTAGGATGCCTGTAAACATTTTCCACGCTTTTTTTAAGGACAACAGCGTTTTACTCTTGTCTTTCACAAAGGAAAAGGTGAGTAAAACCGCTGCTAAACCGTAAAACCAATAAGTAAAAACTGTGTTCACCTTTACCACCGTCCTCCCTCAAACGCCTTTTTTAATGGCGAAAGCACCAGCAGCGCAACCCCGCCGCCTAAAAGGGCTGTGAATAGCTGCGGTATAGAGAACATATTAGAAATAACCGATGCCTGCGGTTCGGGTAATCTTAAAAGCAATGGCACGGCTATTTGTGCAACCCCGATGTATAGAATTAAGAATTTACCGGTTGCCGCCACGAATAAAGCGATCATTTGCACAGTATGCTTATGTCCCCAATGCCGGTTGCCTATGAAGTGCCAGGTCAATATGAGGGTAATGTTCCCTGCTATGATAAACGGTATCAGGCTCCAAAGCGGGCCGATCCCGATCAGCTTTGCCATGACAGGCGAAATGACAGCGACACAAAGCCCTGACATCATACCGCAAGTCATAACGAAGATGATCAGCAGCATATTCACAACAGCCCCCGTAACAATGGTATTTCCCAAGGAGGCGGTAGCCGCCTGTAATACCACAAGCAAAGCAATAAAAACCGCTGTGCGCGTAATCCAAAGTGTTTTTCTCTTGTTGTTGTTCATGGTTTTGATTTCCTTTCTCTTGCTTTTCAACTGCCATTATAGTATAATCTGCTCAAATCATCTGTTGCACACGCAACAAAAGTGAGGGCGCAGCTATGAACGAATTGATAGAAGATTTGAAACAAACAAACCTGTTTTCAGGTATTGAACCGCAGGAAATTGACGGGCTGCTTCATTGCCTTTGCGCCAGGTATGTCCGTTATGTCAAGGGCGACAGGATTATTGAAGAGGGAAACAAGGTATATGATTTCGGTATCATGTTATCAGGGCATGGACGAGCGATAAAGTGGGATTCGTCCGACAAGGTCATTATTATTACTCTGCTGAAAAAGGGAAGCGAAATAGGCGTTATTTTAGCAGCAAGTTCAGACCATAAAAGCCCTGTTACTGTGGAGGCGCAGGATGATGTTCTGGTATTGCAGATCCCTTTTGAACGTGTTTTAACCCGGTGTAAAAAGGCTTGTCCCCGGCATGATCAGCTGCTGCGCAACTATATCAACATTGTCGCTGAAAAAGGGCTTGTATTGCATGAGCGTATTGATTGTCTGCTGCGTCCGACTATACGGGAAAAAATATTGACCTATCTATGGTGGATGTCCCGCGAACAACGAAAAAGGACGTTTACCATTCCCATGAATAGAAACGCTATGGCTGAATATCTTAACGTGGAACGCAGTGCGCTTTCACGAGAGCTGTCCTATATGAAGCGCGATGGGGTCATTGATTATCATAAAAACACGTTTCGACTGCTTTGAGCGAACCACATATTTATTCCATAACCAGGGGCTGTCAACTTAAGTGCGACAGCCCTTGGCTGTTTATATGTCCTGTGCCCTGTTCATTCCACAAATGTTAACATGGGGCGACTGTGCTTCGGGATGTAAAGCCGTTGTTCGGTTTTCTAAATTTTATCAAAAATATTGTGACCTAAACGATTATTTTTCGAGTAGATAGATGAAGAACTCTATCTGGGGGCAAAGGAGGTATGGAAATGGAAGATGACAGCATTGTCAACCTTTATTGGGCTCGCTCTGAAAATGCGATATCAGAAACATCTAAAAAGTACGGAAATTACTGCTATTCCATCGCTTATGGCATCCTCGGAAATATGGAGGACGCAGACGAAAGTGTAAATGATACTTACCTTGACGCATGGAACAGCATTCCGCCCCACCGTCCGTCTATCCTCTCAACATTTTTAGGAAAAATCACACGGAGAATATCTATTGACAAATGGCGTGGACGTACTGCAAAAAAGCGGGGCGGCGGTGAGATCGTACTGGTACTTGACGAACTGTCTGACTGTATTCCCTCTAACCAAAACGTAGAGCATGAGGTGGAGGCCGCAGAATTGGTACAGCTTATTGACAGTTTCGTTATGTCGCTGTCTCCTATGGAACGCCGGGTTTTCATCTGCAGGTATTGGTATTTTGACCCGATTAGCGAGATTGCTCAAAGATTTGGGTTTTCACAAAGCAAAGTAAAGATGATGTTACACAGGCAACGGAAAAATCTTCTAAACCGGTTGGAAAGAGAGGAATTTTTGTAATGAAAGCTGAAAATATTTTGGATGCTATTGGAGCGATTAACGATGAGGCCGTGCAAGATGCGAGAGCATATAAGCGGGCCCGATACAATAAAGCGGTCAAATGGGGGGCTATGGCAGCTTGTGCTGGCCTGATTATCACAGCAACAGCACTGACACTACCGGGCATTTTGAGGGAACCGAGCAGCGGCCCGAACATTCCCGGCGGCATTGTTACTCCAGGGGAATATCCGGAGGGTGTTGACCCGGTAATTGCAAGTATGGCTGTATATCCGGCCACCGAGGATATTCGAGATGTTTTAGATGCGACCATAGAAAGCGTTGATGAGAATACCGCCTACGGAATACCGGGATTAGGGAATCATTTGCCTGCTGATTTGCCCGCTGGCTATCATTTTGGCAAGGCCAGTATATATGAAACAACTATGAAAAGCGGAACAAAATATCACTTACTTCGAGTAACTTATACAACAGGCAATGATGAAATAACAACAGCTCCCGCTAACGATGATGGCGGAGTTGCAGTTGCAGACCCAAGCCTATTTGGTTCAAGGTTTCTTGTTCTCATTATGGACTATGAACCAAGGACAAATAAAACTATTTACTCTTTTGAGGATTTGCAAGAATATTTAGAAACAAAAAACGACAATGGAATATTTCATTTTGCTTATGAGGATGTGTATATTGGGTTTTCCCCAGATGACCTTTCAGCGGAAGAAATCCTTGATGTAGTTAATTCTATTCCATAATTAGGAAAGTTTAGCTTTTATAGTACCGCTCCCTTCCTGATCAGTGGCAGGTCGTAATATCAATCATCCGTCTGGGCTATAATCGGAATTCTTAAGAGATTCGTCAGGAAATATTCGTTGACGTATTTGGACTACTATGATAGTCTATTGCTTGGATAGACTATCATAGTAGTCTATCTTTTTCCAAAAGGTGCGCACCTGTGAAGATAAAATAATAAAAAGAAAGGATTTATACCATGTTCCATCATTTAAAGAGAAACCTTACAGCTTCAGGAATCATGTGTCTTATGCTTATGGCTGCCGGGCAGACTGCCTATGGAGCAGCGCCTGCCCCGCAGGTATCCACGGTTCAGGCCCAGGAAGTTCAGAACCCGGCGGAGGATCTTACTTTGGGAGGGCTTTTTGAGCTTTATACCCCGGAAGAATACGAGGAATCCATCAACCAGATTAAAAAATACATGGGCGCAGACCATGGGGATGTCAAGGCCATGGAAGCGGACCTGGCCAAACTGAAGGCGGATAATGGCAAAGGTGAATTTGTCATTTACAAAGGCGCTTTTACCGTATCCACAGAAACTACGATCGTTGCCTTCAATCCCACAATCGTTATGAGGCCGGATCTGGCAAAGAGCGCTGAGGAATTGACAGCTGAAAACTATAAAAAGGATATTGAGGATGTAACAAAGCTTTTGGACCAGGCCGTAAAAGATAAGACCGTAACTTTAGACCAAAAGGATTCTATCCTGAAAAAGATGAATGAAAACCTGGAGAAATTAAATTAGGGCGGCTGCCATATATGGGAAAGCAAAACGGGCGTATCGACTAAACGGTGATGCGTCCGTTTTGTTGTGTGGATCATGCAGAAGTTCAATAAATTTAGCTGACCTTATACATTATTTTCCCCAGAACGTCCATTTCACGGCATTTTGGTATCCTGTTTTTTGATAAAATCTGCCGGAACCGCCTGTCATATGTGTTGCGCCTAATGCTTTGGTTTTCCAATACATTTCAGATAATGCCGCTGCTGCAAGACCTTTATGCCGGTATTCAGGAATGGTGCAGAGGGGTTCCATGTATGCCAGGCGATTTTCAGGAGTCCACCACATTCCTGCATAGCAGGCATATTTTCCCGACACATCTGCAATAACCACATCCAGTTCCGGCGTTGCGTGCGGCGCGGTGCTCAGTATATAATTGTGCTGCTCATACTGATGATTCCACGGACCTTCACACTGCTCATGGTCAAAACCTTTCCAGCAGCATTTGCCCACGTTTGTCCTGTCAATGTCCTGAGATTTTACAAAGTGAAAACCTTCTGGCAGTGGAAAATCCAATTCATCTGCAAAATCATACTGCATATCCCAACGCTCGTACTTCTTACGGTATCCTGACTGTTGTGCGTAACGCATCAATGCATCCTGTCCGCCGAAGAAAATAAATTGAATGTCTTCTTTGTTCGTGGGCATATTTTCATCAGCATATTGCACCATTTCGGATGCCAGCTTTTCATATCCGGGTTTCAGGCAGAAATAGATGTCTGTCACCGGATTTTCATAAAAGCAGAATGCCACGATTTCTCCATCGCATTCCCAGATGCGGTTTCTGTAAGAATAGGAGATATCCATCCAGTAAGAAAATGATGCGTATGCGTATTCAAAGAAAGGAGCTGGTACACCGTTTCTCCAGTCTCTCTCATAAATTTCAATCAAAAACTGATAGATTTTTTCGCAATCTGCTAATAAACGAAATGGTCTCTGGGTAATCATCTTCATATTTTTATGTGCATCCAAAGTTTAAACCTCTTTCCTGTTGGGTAATGAATCGGAAATCTGTTACAATATAAATAATGCCTGTTCATAATCTTTGACATAATACTTTATATTTGTCCTGCCCTTTTGAACTATGGTATGACCCTCTTTTTCAAGCATTTCTTTTTGAGCTTCCATTCCACCTGGATATTTGGGGTTTAGCTCCCCATTCGCTTTAAGAGTTCTCCAATAAGGTGTTTGGTTATTTGTCCTTTGATAACTCGCCCATGCCACGATTGACACAAATATCCCTGCAGTAATTGGTTCTGTGAAATCCGCTCCATTTTTCTTTGCGAAGTACTCTCTTATTGTTCCTATTGTAAGTAATTTTCCAAAAGGCACAAGCCGCATTACTTTGTCATAATCAATGGGTGGAGCGAAATACATTCTGTCTCCGCCATATTTTTCGATGCTCTTTACATCTGTAATAATTTGGAATTTTGGCATATCCTTGCTGTCATGAAGCATTGCGTTAAAATCTTTTTTATCTTCGTTTGCCATCTTTGCCCCCTCGCCTGATTTTGCTGTTTAATTCCAGCGTTTCAATACGACTATTTCCGCATCAGCTCCAAAGCCGCTGTACTCAGACACCATGAGATATTTTTCATCAGCGATAATCCCATAACATCTGTCGCTGTCCTTTTTATGCAGCTGATTCCCCAGATAAATCCTGTTATCATCCCAAAACTTTACGGTCTGGCCGTTTGGAAGGGTATATTCAATGTTGGCAAAGGAACCTTTCAGCGCATTCAGCTCTGTTACTTCTTCCATATCCGGAATTTGCAGCTCATTGAAGGCCGCAATCAGTTTTTCTTTCAATTCATTTAACGCTGTTTTGCCTTTTTTACAGCACTGTGCAACAAGGCATTCTGCCCCAAAAGGCTGTCCTTCTGTTGCTGCACACCCGTTACAGGTGCTGCTTAATTCACAGTTCATACAATCAATTCCGCAGATAGATTTCATTCTGTTTTCCTCCTCAAATCTCTTTTTTACAGCTTCCTTATGGGAAAAAACATATATCCCTTCCCGGTCTTTGGACAGGTAAAATCATGGACGGCGCCCGCCAGAGCAATACCATTGTCCTTCAGATATTGGATTACTTCTGAAAAGGTATTATCATTTTCACGTTCCACGTAAATATACTCATAGCCGGGTATCACCCATTTTGTCCAGCCATCGGGGGCCTGGGCATCCTCATTACACTCCACCCCTGCAAGGTAAAGTCCTTCCTGAAAGCCCTCCCAGGGCCGGAAGGAACGGGAAAAGTCAGACATCGCGCCCCATATTCCGCTGATGTTTCCATCTTCATCTTTCTTTGCCAGATGCGCTACTTCTCCAAAATGGGAATTCGCTTCATCCCATAACTTCTGAATAAAGCCGGCCCCGTCCATTGTCGCCCCTTCTTTTCCGATTACAACAAAGGATTCTTTTTTGCATTTTTCGATTTTCATTGGTTGTTGCTCCCTTCCCTTTATGTTTCATTTCATTTTAAAGGCTTTCTCTTTTTCTCGTTTTGGATATATTTATCATAGCGGCACTGCTCAATAACTGTGTGCCCCAGTAATGTAATTGCCCTTGCCGGACAGGAACTGATGCACCGGTAACACATGGTACAGTGTTTTCCGGCAGCCGCTTTTTCATTTTTCAGGGTAAGGTTGTCTGCCGGGCAGAGCCGGGTACAAAGCCCGCAGCCTGTACAGGCATTACTGATTTTCAATCTGTCCGAGTAACTTTTGGTTCTGCTGTAGTACCACAAACGCTGGAAGAGTAATCCGGCGATCCGGTTATAAAGATGCAGGCCGTCTTTGGGATACCTGCCTTTCCTGATTTCCTCTGCGCATTTCTCCATCTTTCTGTCTGCTTTCCGGATGATTTCCCGGTTCTCCTGAAAGGATTTTTTCAGCAGCTTTACATCACAGACAGAATCAGGCATACGGATATGGAAACCGCTAACGATTTCTGCGCCATACTTTTTGAGCAGCCGTGCCGAGCAGCCCGCGCCATCTCCGCTGAACAATCCCATCGTGGCAACGCAAAGTATTTTTTTACCCTTCCAAAGATCCGGATGGCTTTTGATAAAATCTTTTACCATGACGGGAACGTTTGAAAACTGAACAGGATATGCGAAAACGATAAAGTCATGCTGTGATAATAAATGTACCGCTTCTTTCTTCTCCATAGGAACCGCCTGTGCGGATTCATCCAGTAAACGGACAAGCTTTCGGACACAATGTTCTGTATTCCCGGTTCCGCTTAAATAAACACCAATCATACAAAAAGACACCAGTACACACCAAATTTATCAATGGATGTAAACTGGATACATTCCCCTCCTTAGTCATAGTTTTTTGGATTTCTCCTTCTGGTTATTTTACCGCCATTGACCGATTTCGGGAAGACCCGAAAACAAACCCCTTCTCAAAATCGGTCTATGAAAAAACAATAAACAAGTTCATTTTTTCTTAAGATGATTTAGAGGTTTTTTAGAGACTACTCTGATAGAATGGATAAAAAATTCGCAGAAATACTGGATAAACTGTGGATTTATATTTTATCAGAGAGGAGAACAACATGAAAAAGAAAACAAGGAAAATGGTCTTATTGACAGGGGTATTGTGTATTTTGAGCCTTGCCGTGTGCGCCTGTGGAAAGACGGAGGATGCGCAGGATGCGGCGGAACCGCAGGTGGTCCAGGGAGAACCGATCCCAGAGGATGATACAAAAGAATAGGATGCTGCTCCGGAACCGTCTGCGAAAACAGAGGGCACAGAAGGCGAAGACAAGCAGGAAAGCCCAGGAACAGAAACGGTGCCGGAATCCGAGGGAAACGACAATCAGGGAACAGACAGTACACAGAAAGAACAGCCGGAGGCGCAGAGTACATCCGGCACATCGGAGCAATGGGTTGACAGCACACCGAATCTGGAGGGGGATGCCAAAGACCTGAAAGACGGGCAGTTGACCGTGGTTGAGTCTGTTACGGAAAAAGCGGATAACGGCGGGGATATCATAGTATCGCCTGGCAGCGGGGATGATTCGGAGTTTAACAAGGTTACCGTTACATATGATGAAAACACGCTGTTTGCCATCCAGACAATTTATGACGGAGGGGCCAGGGCTGAAATGTCGGCAGCGACAGCGGCAGACCTGGCAGCCGGACAGCACATCCAGGTATGGGGGAGTTCTTCAGGCAGCGGTCTGAAAGCAACCCAGATCTGTATCGTAAAAGTGGCATAAATGATTTCTGTCCTCTTTTGAAAGGATGATACCCTATCAGGAGAGGGCAGTTTTCTTTTATAAGAAATTCAGGAAGCCTCCATTTCTTTCACAAAAAACGGGCATGTCTGAAAAAATATTCTGAAAAGGTCACCTTTCGTATCTCCAGTGCGTGTCATAAGTATAACAGCATCCAACCGAAGAATACCCGGAAAGATTTTCGGGCACGGATGTAGTCCGCAGGGACATCTTCTTGCCCGTCTTATGCCGGACAAGAAGCATCGGGCGGACGGTAACGGGAATTCTTCCAGGTCCGGGGTATTGTGACAGATGGATGCAGAGCAGGAAAGGAGATGGAAAGATATGGACCTGGAAGCGGCAGTAAAACAATACAGCAGGATGCTGTACCGGATCTGCATTGTGATACTTGGCAGTGAGGAGGACACCCAGGATGCCGTTCAGGATACCTTCTGCAAATACCTGGAGAAAAAGCCGGAATTTGCAGACGCAGAACACGAAAAGGCATGGCTGATTAAAGTGGCCACCAACCACTGCCGGGATATACAGAGATTCCGGTTCCGGCACCCCAGGGTGCCCATCGAAGAACTTGCCGGTACGCTGGTATCCCAGCAGGAAGACCGGGAAGCCATCCGGGAGCTTCTCCACATGCCCCCAAAGCAGAGGGCCGTGATGGTTCTCCATTATGTAGAAGGGTATCAGGTAAAAGAGATTGCTGGTATCCTGGGGATTACAGAGCATGCGGTCAAAAAAAGGCTGCAGCGGGGAAGGGAGCAGTTTCGGACGATCTGGAAGGAGGAATATTGCAGATGAGCACGGTGAATGGCAGTCAGTTGAAACATGCGATGAATCAGGTACACATGAAAGAAAATTTTGAGGAGGAAATGATCATGAATGTAAGAACACAGATGGCAGACGGAACCTACAGACGGAACAGTTTTAAGAGGAATATGGCATCGGCGGCAGCCTGCCTGCTGGTAATCGGGACGGTGTCCATTCCGGCCTATGCAGGGTATCTGGGACTCCGGAGTGCGATTACCAGCGACAAAGTAATGGCAAGGATGCAGGAGGTCCCCGAAGCAGAGGTGCAGGATATTTATAACATGGTCCAGTATGAGCAGCGCAGCTTCCATGCCGACCAGTTCAGCAGGGAATACACAAAGGAGGAAGAAAGCCGTAAGGAAGCGCTGAAAAAGGAGTATGAGAACGGCAGATTCCCGGAGGGTACGCTGACACTGGTGGAAAATGCAGGGCAGGCTGTGGATTCTGATCAGCTGGTTTATGCCAGAGACACCGGCTGCTTCTATCTGCCGGAAAGGGCACTGACAGACGAAGAACTTCTGCAGATCCTGGATTTTAATTCCAAAAGAGACTTTGCTCTTGAATAGAATCCGGACGTGCAGCAGCAGAGGCAGGAGGCATGGGAAGAGGCAAACGATTCCGATACGCTTCGTTAGAAACAGGGGAAAAGGTGGCTTTTCGTAAACGCACTAACGCGGAAAGAAAATACAGGATTGATACTGTCTGAAAGCAGGCAGGTACAGGGCATCAGGATTGAACAGGTCATGATGCCCTGTAAGAGCGAAACGGAATCAGCCCGTATACATGGAGGAAAAGAGAAAATATGAGAACAGGAAAATACAGGCTTTTGGGTACGCTGTTATTGGCAGGGGCTTTGTGTCTAACTGGCTGCGGCAGCACGGAATCGAATGCAGACGTTATGGTGGCGGATGTACAGCAGACGGGCTTGCTGGAGGATTCCGCAGATTCCGGTTCCGGTGGGGATTCTGGCATTACCCCGCAGGAAAGCGGCCAGAGTTCCGTACTGCCGCCGTTATCTACAGAAGCGCAGACCATAGATTATAAGGGGAGTGTGCCTGTAGACTGGCTTACGGCGTCTTCGGATGCCATTTATTTATTGAGCAGGGATCAGGACGGGGGCTCCGGAATCCTGAAGATGAAGCCAGGGGAGGCTGACGGGGAGGCCCTGCAGGTGACGGCGCCGGATGGGATGACTTTTTCCGTCATGACCACGGATGAGCAGGGGAACCTGTATGTGGTGGCGGAGGATAAGGATATTGAGGAAACGATGAGGGATGATGAGGTTGTCTGCCCTACAGAACACTGTGAAGTATGGAGGGTCAGCCCGTCCGGTGAGGTGACGGCAAAACTGGACATTTCCGAATATGTAAAGAAGGAGGTCTTCTCCCCCCGTATGATCGCAGTGGCAGGGAACGGGGATATCTACCTGTCCACCCAGGTCGATGGAACAGCAGTGCTGGCTTTTAATGCGGAAGGAAATTTCCTGAATAAAATCAGTTATGATTACAAGGTTTATAGTCTCCGTACCGCTATGGGGAGGGGCAGAGATGGAAAGGTATACGCCGTGCTTCGCGACAGTATTGCAGATGATGGCACTTCCGTGATCGTTGAACTGGACGTACGAGACGGCCATATAGGGGATGCCACTTCTTTTATGCTCCGCAGTGATGGCAGTTTCTATTCAAATGTATGCCCGGGGAGGGATTGTGACCTTGTGATTTTCGGCGGAGAAGGAATCCTTGGATATGACCTGGGGAGCGCCAATATCAAATGGAAGGTTCCCGCAGGTAAACTGCCTTTCAGCACGGAAGGTTTTTATCCGATGGCAGCACTGGCAGACGGCAGGATACTGTTTTTGGATAGCAATAAACTCCATTATGTTCCAGCGGCACAGCAGTAGACAGTATTTTTCCGCTGCCGGAATATATGGAATCATACCATAATTATGCCAGGTGAGCATGTCAGGGTCCGTGAAACAGAGGCTTTGACATGCTTAATTGGCTGTTTTTTGTAAATCCCAGAAAGAGACAGATGCAGGAGCGGATATGGAGCAAAGGAGAAGACAGCCGGTCTGGAAGGCAGAGAGCCGGAGAAAAAGAGAAAAGAGGATTGCCAGACTACGGCGGAGGATTATAGCCTATACAGTCCGGGGAATCGTGGCGGCTGTCCTGGCAGTCATGCTTCTTCTGATGGTCTGCGGCTGTCTGTATATCCGGGATTTTTTTCGCAAAGATCATAAGGATTCTGCTCTTAAGGCAGATTCCGTTCGGGAAGCCGTACCCGGCGTGGAAGAAAATAAACCGGACACGGAATTTCCAGAGCAGGAAAAATATACGGTAGTCCTGGATGCCGGACACGGCGGGGAGGACGGAGGAACCGTGGAGCAGACGGCCACGGAAAAGGAAATCAACCTGGCTGTTGTGTTGAAAATGAGAGAGCTGTTGGAGAACCAGGGCATCTGTGTGGTCCTTACAAGGGAGCAGGATATATTTATAAAGCTGGAGGAAAGGGTACGGGTTGCAAACGGAGAAAAAGCGGATCTTTTTGTCAGTATCCACTGCAACTATTATGAGAAAGACAGTTCGATCTACGGCCTGGAATGCTATTACTGCAAAGGGGCGGAGGACGGGAAATATTATGCCGAAAGGATTTTGGATACCATAGAAAAGAGTGGGGAGATTGTTTCGAGGAATGCAAAGCCTACCGGCTACTATATTTTGAAAAATACAACGGTTCCTGCCGTATTGGTGGAAACAGGATACCTTTCCAATTATAATGAGAGGAATCAACTGATATCAGGGGAATACCAGGGAAAGCTGGCCCAGGAGCTGGTGGAGGGGATTGTAGAAGGGCTGGAAGGAAAAGCGGGGTAGTGTTGCTTATTTCAGGGCTTCCCAGAATCGGTCAATAGAGTAATAATAAAAGAAACCATCAGAAAGGAAAACATTGGTGAAAACAGAAAAAGTACTTTGGAGGAAGAAATATATAACAGTTTTGATACTCTCTCTGCTTATTCTGGCGGCGGTTTTGTATGGAATACGAAATGGCAGAAGAAATGACAAAGGTGGAAATATCCTTGCCGGGGCAAGCCCGGACACAAGCGCTTTCCAGATGTATTATTTTGACGGGGAAACGGTTGCGGTCAGGACGCTGTATGACAGCGGTGCGGAGAAGGAAGTGATTAAAAAAATTAATGGTATCCCCCTCCAGGCGGCAGAGGAAGATGCCCTCTCCCAGATGGAGCCTCCCTTTTACGGGTTCTGGGTCAGCAGTCAGGATGGCTTTGACATTTCCGTGGCGGCCTCCGGCGGTGTCTGGCTTAAGAATGACGGGGCGGTTTATTATGGGGATACGGATTTGTCTGGTTTATGGGAACAGATGGAAGGCAAGGATGAGGATACCTGGAATGCCCTGAATTTTCCCAATGCGGGGCGTTTATCGGCATACCATACGATCTTCCTTCTGAAAGCGGATGAGCAGACGGCAGAAGTCCCGGAGGGTCTGACTTTGACGGTGGAGGACATAGGGACAAGCGAGATTACGGTACGGATTACCAATAACAGCGGGGAGGAATTTTCCTACGGGGAATACTTTTCTATCCAGAAGCAGATAGACGGCCAGTGGTATACGGTACCGGTAAGGGCGGATAACGTGGGATTCCAGGATATCGCCCATATCCTTCCGAACGGGGAGAGCGCCAGCGAGACCTATAATCTGAATATTTACGGTACGCTGGAACCGGGAACGTACAGGCTTGTGGTGGAAACACTGAGCGCTGAGTTTCTGGTGGGGCATGGGAGGATGGCGGGAATAGAGGGGGAGTAAATGCTGTTAAAAACAGCATGGAGAAGGGATGTAACAGAAAATGGAAAGTCCTTAAATGAGGGACATTCGACATAGGATATATGTTGGATGTCCTGTTTTGATGAATAATTTCAACAATAAATATGAGAAAATATCTCATATATTGTTTACAAAATTTTAAAAATGAGTATAATAGATATTGAAAGACACATAAACTGGAGGGAAAAAGAGATGCTGTGCCAATTTACAGTGAAAAATTATAAAAGCATTCGGGATGAAATGACCTTTGATATGCAGGCAGCTGCTATTTCTGAACATGAAAATAATATAATTCGTGATAAAGATGGAGAATTGTTTTTGCCGATTTCTGCAATATATGGGCCAAATGGAGGTGGAAAGTCAAACGTATTGGAGGCAATGCATACGTTGGCTTCAAAAGTACTTCGTCCATTATATGCAACTGGTGATAAGGAGGAACGTATATTTCTTCAGAAAAGGCTGCTCATCGAACCTTTTGCATTCTCAAAAAAAACGAAAAGCCAGCCAACAGAGTTTGAAATTTTTTTCCGTACAGAAATTGCGGAGTATCGGTATAAACTCCATATCATGAAGGATGTTGTAAATTATGAAAGTTTGGACCGTGTAAAATTGGACACGGGACGACGTTCAGCGCTTTTCGAACGGGATACGGAAGAAATTTCTTTAAAAGGTGTATTTTCCAAACTGAAAGCCAGTGAGGACTTGTCCGCGACATTACCGTTGCTGTCTTATCTTGGGATCACTTATAAAAAAAATGAGGTAGTAAAAGATGTTCTGGATTGGTTTGAATACGGAATTGATTTTTTAAACTATGGTAATCCGATTGAAGAACTTCGTATGGCAGTATCAAATTCAGAGGATGTGAAGCAGCTTATGCTTGACATGATACAGGAAATGGATCTGGATATCGTGGATTTTCGTGTAGTTGAGGATGAAAATGACAGAATCGATGTGTATACAAAGCATTTGGTGGATGGCTATGAGACGGAGTTAAACTTACTGGAAGAATCCAGCGGGACAAGGAAATTATTTGGTTTAATGCCATTTATTGCTGGATGTTTACTTACGGGAACCGTTTTGGTTATTGATGAACTGGATGCAAAGATACATCCTGTTTTGCTGCGTCATATTATTATGATGTTTAATGATATGAGTATTAATAAAAAGAAAGCACAATTAATCTTCACATCCCATGATCTGTCTACAATGAACAATGAAGTGTTTCGAAGGGATGAAATCTGGTTCGTGGCAAAAGGGAATGCTCAAAACTCTAAATTGTATTCATTGGTGGAATTTAAGAACGAAAAAGGCGAATCTGTTCGTAAGGATGCCAAATTCGATAAGCAATATCTGGAAGGAAAATATGGCGCTGATCCGTATCTCAAAAGAATTATAGATTGGGGGAAGGTCAATGCCTAAAAAAGCCGGAATGGAGAAGTGGAAAAAGAAGCGCCGTCAGGAGTATCTGGAAATGAAGCAGTACAGATACTATATCTTCTGCGAGGGGCAGCAGACAGAACCTCTGTATTTTATGGGATTCAAAAAGCTGATTGAAGATAATCCGATTTATAAGGATATGGTTCTAATTGAAATAGAACCCTGTCAGGCAGAAACGATGCGAGTAATCGGAATGGCGGAAAGATATGTAAAGAAGAACAAAATCCAAAAGGGCCAGATTTGGTGCGTTTATGATAAAGACAGCTTTCCGGCAGATGATTTTAATGGTGTTGTCAATCGGGCAGAGAACTTAAATAAAGAAAGTTCTCAACTTCAATATCATACAGCATGGAGTAATGAATGTATTGAGTTCTGGTTTCTTTTGCATTTTGCATATTATACAGCGAATAATCACCGGGGGGAATACATAGCATTTCTGAATGATCAATTCAGGGAATTGGGGATTGGAAAATATCAGAAAAATATGAAAGATATTTTTGATATTTTGACGGAAAAAGGAAATCCAAAGCTGGCAATTCGATATGCCAAACGTATCATAAACGATGGTAAAAGTAAGACACCAGCAGAAATTGCGCCGGGAACGAAGGTGTATGAGTTGGTGGAAGAACTGGTTAAGTATTTGCCGGAGCATGTTGCACAGAGATTTAAGGAAGCTTGCAATTAAAGGGGGAGAGTATTTGGATACATCAGTAAAAAACAAAAAACTACGAACTTTGCCTTGGTATGCTTTACATGATATTGCAGTAAAAAAGGGAATAGAAGAAAAAGAAGTTAACGGAAAGGAAAAGAATACAATAATAGATAAGATATTATCTTATGGGATCCTTTCGGATGAGGAAATAGAGCAATATGTAAATGATTATATTTATGGTGACCGAGTAACGTTTACGTTATGGACATTTCAATCATCGTTGAAAGATTCAGATTATGGTATTGTTAATTCCCTGGAAAATGTGGAGGAGGAATATCTTTCTGTTTCTGGATATAGAAAATTAAAAATTTTATCTGTAAAAGAATATGAGGACCGTACAGAAGTTTTATATGTTTATAGCAAAGAATATACTTATGTTAATGAGGATGGGCAAAATGCCAGTGTATGGGAACAACATAGAGGATGCTTATGGATTGGAAAGGCATCAACATATCTTGCCTGCATTAGTAAACATGAGAAAATGACGGCTTTTATGACAAAATACATTGCTGATTTATTTAAAAACCCGGTAACACAAATAAAGCCCCCAAAATCAGCAATTGACAAATGCACAAATTCTAAGGCCATAAGCAGAATTGTGTTGCAGGGAAAAGGTGGAGAGAAAACAATTGTGTCAAGAGCTGGGGGAATTACGCCTGATCAAGAAGAAGAGATTAGCAGAATTCGTTCTGAGAGAATTGATACATCTGGGAGTTTTATCTCGGCAATTACCGAGAATATTGATGCTACGATTAAATATAATGTTAGAAACGGCAGTATTGGAATTTATAAACATTTGCCAGCTTCTGTTCTGTTTGAGTGGTCTGAAAATTCGATTAAAATTATTTTGGAGGAAATTGAAAAATTAAAAGGGAAGCCAGCTGAAGAAATTTTTAAAGAAGTAGGACAGGAAATAAAATGGACAGGGGCAAGCGGAATTGAAATTACGCAACTGAATTGGTATTTGACACAAATTATAGCTTCTCTTGATAGAGACGAGTATGAGTTCCAGATTCCGGTAGATAAATTATCGGTATTGGATAATAGTAAATGGTTTATCAAGTTTCCGAGAATATATTGCAAAACTTGTGATTCTTATGAGACTCCATATTGCACTGAATGTGGAACAGAGTTGAAGATGGGAAGGGGGATAATAAAAGAATGTGAGTGTGGGGCACCCTTAAAAATTAAATGTGCGGATGGTCATGATACTTGTGAGATTGTAAATTGGTATGTTCCAAGATCTATATTGGTAAGTATGATCAATAAAAATATTCAGAAAATATTTAAAGACTATTCTTTAGAATATAATATCTGCATTGTAGGCGATATGGGATATATTGTTAATGGAACAGAGAATTTGCAAACAGAAGTTGAAATTCCATTTGCAGCAATAGAATGCTTTAAACATGATTCAGTGGCCCTTACACATAGAGTGAAAGCTTATGCGGTAAATATGAATGAGAAATGTGGTTCTGGAACCTGTTCATATGCAAAAATTGAAAAATGTACTGAAAATGATGGAATGGCATGTTTACCTAAAGTTTTTTATACCATTTTACCAGGCTATCGTCCACAACCTCACAAAGGCATGGAGTATGGGGATGTTGCTGCGGAAGTGAAAATTGGAAATAAAGCATATGATTTAAAGGGTATCATAAAAAAGAATAGTGAAAACCGACCTAGAAAATCTGTTAATGATGATGAAAAAATAAGAAAACCACTATTATCAACATCAGGAGAAGGGCAGGAGATAATTCGTCAGTTTGTGGAGCAGGGAATGATAGATGCTCGTTGTCAAATAATAGCAGTAGTCATTCCGCAATATATTGATGCAGGATTTAAAGGAACTTTGAGACACTTGGCAAGGTTGTCTGGAAAGAAAGTAACATTTATTGAATTGGACGAGTTATCCGAGCTGATTTCAATTAACAAAAAAATATTGGTATCATAATGCAATAGGAACCTTTGGAAAAATCCAGAGGTTCTTATTGTTACTATACGCTGTTAAAGATTTGACGGAGGACTCGAAAATAAAGAAGTGGGAATGAAGTTTGTCTGTTCTGAAAAGGGCAAAAAAAGTCGAGTACATTTTCCGGCATGCTGTTATACTACTAAGACCAGGCCAAAGGCCAGAAAGGAGAACATCATGCCAGATCAGAATCATATCGTTATTCAGGGCTTATGCCAGAACAATCTGAAAAATATTTCCTTAAAGATACCAAAACAAAAGCTCGTTGTATTCACCGGGGTCTCCGGCTCCGGGAAATCCAGCATCGTGTTTGACACCATTGCGGCAGAGAGCCAGCGCCAGATGAACGAGACCTACAGCGCTTATGTCCGGGGCAGGCTCCCGAAGTATGAGAAACCAAAGGCGGAAAGAATCGAAAACCTTTCCCCCTCGGTCATCATTGACCAGAACCCCCTTGGGGGCAACGCCCGTTCCACGGTGGGGACCATCAGCGACATGTATTCCGCCCTGCGGCTGCTCTACTCCCGGATCGGGGAACCCCATGTGGGAACACCCTCCTGCTTTTCCTTCAACAATCCGGGGGGCATGTGTCCGGAGTGTTCCGGATTGGGGAAGGTGATGACGCTGGACGTCCTTCCTCTTATAAAGGAAGATAAAAGCTGGAATGAGGGGATGGTGGAGCTGCCCACGTTCCGTGTGGGGAACTGGTACTGGAAGCAGTATACAGACAGCGGCCTGTTTGACCTGGATAAAAAATGGCAGGACTATTCCGAAAGGGAACGGAACCTTCTGCTGTACGGTTCGGAGGAACCGGGCGGGAAGCGGGTGTCGAAGCAGGTGGAGGGCATCCACAACATGATGAGCCGGCTGCTGTTAAAAAGGGACAGCTCCGAACTTGGGGAAACTTCTGCAGGCCGGCTGGCAAAATATGTCCGGGAATCCGACTGTCCCCTCTGCCATGGGAAACGCCTAAACGGGGCGGCCCTGTCCTGTAAGATTGCCGGGTATGATATCAGCGAGATGTGTGAGATGGAGTTGACAGAACTGAAACGGGTTCTGGGGACAGTCACAGACCCAAGGGGCAGGTCGGTGGCGGAGAGCCTGGTTATGACCCTGACCCGCATGATCGAGATCGGCCTCCCTTACCTTTCCCTGAACCGGGAAGCGGCTACCTTGTCCGGCGGGGAGGCACAGCGCCTGAAGCTGGTGCGCTACATGGGGAGCGCCCTCACGGGCATGCTCTATATTTTCGATGAGCCAAGCACCGGGATGCACCCACGGGATGTACACCGCATGACCAGGCTGCTGCGTGCCCTCCGGGATAAGGGGAATACGGTCCTGGTGGTGGAGCATGATAAGGATGTAATCTCCATTGCGGATGAAGTGATCGATGTGGGGCCGCTGGCAGGAAAAAACGGCGGGGAGGTTCTCTATCAGGGCAGCTATCAGGGGCTCCTTGGCTCCGGCACATTAACCGGGAAGGCCATGGAGATGGAGATACCCTTTAAGGCGGAGCCAAGGAAGCCCCAAGGGTTCCTGCCTGTCAAACATGCCAGCCTGCACAATCTGAAACAGGTTTCCGTTGATATCCCCCTGCGTGTGTTGACTGCGGTGACCGGTGTGGCAGGCTCCGGGAAAAGCTCCCTGATCCGGGACGTGTTTGCCGGGCAGTATCCGGAACAGGTCATCCTGGTGGACCAGTCCCCGGTGACAGCCACCGGGCGTTCAACCCCGGCCACCTTCCTGGGGTTTTTCGATGATATCCGAAAACAGATGGCGAAAGAAAACAACGTGAGCGCCGCCCTATTTTCCTTTAACAGCAAAGGCGCCTGCCCGGTCTGCAAAGGACGGGGGGCTGTCACCACCGAGCTGGTCTTCATGGACCCGGTGACGACCACCTGCGAGGCTTGCGGCGGGAGCCGTTACAGCAACGAGGCGCTTTCCTATTTATACAAAGGGAAAAATATTGTGGAGATTCTGGATATGAGCGCAGAGGAGGCCGAAGGCTTCTTTTCCGGCCGTCCGAAAATCTGCAGGGCGCTGCACGCCATGGTGGAGGTGGGGCTTCCCTACCTTTCCCTTGGACAGCCCTTATCCACTCTGTCAGGGGGCGAGCGGCAGCGGGTAAAGCTGGCAAAATACCTGGGACAGAAGGGGAACATCTATGTGCTGGATGAACCCACCACCGGGCTCCATGCTTCCGATGTGAAGACAATTATGAAACTTCTGGACGGCTTTGTGGAGCAGGGGAACACGGTGGTTGTGATCGAACATAACATGGATGTGGTAAAGCTGGCGGATTACGTGATTGACATGGGGCCGGACGGGGGGACGATGGGAGGCGAGGTAGTCTTTACCGGAACCCCGCAGGAGCTGGCGGAATATGGACAGACCATTACGGCTGATTATCTAAGGAAATGCTGATTAAATCAGCGTTTCCCTAAAAAACCCGAAAACAGCAAAAAAAGTCGAGACAAAAAGCGGGGATCATTATAAAATAGTAACTCCAAGAAGGAGGTGGTTTATTTTGAAAGAACAGACAGCGGCGGTCCAGAGGATGCAGGATTATATCGAAACCCATCTGGAAGCGGATATCACACTGGCACAGCTGTCAGCCGTCTCCCTGTTTTCCCCCTGGCATTCCTACCGGCTGTTTAAGGAGTTTTTGGGGGTGACGCCGGCAGAATATATCCGCAGGCTCCGGCTTTCCCGTTCCGCCATGCGGCTGAAGGAGGAACAGTGCCTTGTGACGGAGGCGGCCTTTGACTGCGGGTTTGGCAGTGTGGACGGGTATACCCGTGCCTTTTACCGGGAATTCGGCTGCAGGCCGGGGGAATATCTGAAGGACCCGGTGCCCATTGCCCTGTTTATCCCATATGGCGTAAAATTCAGAGAACTGAGGGAGGATGTTTTGGATATGGAAATGAAGAATCTGCAGAGCGTATTTGTCCAGGTAATCCGGAAACCGGAGAGAAAAGTCATCATCAAACGGGGGATAAAAGCGGAAGATTATTTTGCGTACTGTGAAGAAGTGAGCTGCGAGGTCTGGGGGATATTAAAAAGCATGGATTCTCTCTGTGGGGAGCCGGTCTGCCTGTGGCTGCCGGATGCCTATAAAAAGCCCGGCACCTCCACCTATGTACAGGGCGTGGAGGCAGAGGCGGATTACGAAGGGGAAATCCCGGAGGGATTTGATGTCATTTCCCTGCCTGCCGCCGAGTATCTGGCAGTCCAGGGGGAGCCTTTCCGGGAGGAGGATTATTCCCAGGCGATTCTTGCCGTACAGTATGCCATCGACCACTATGACCCGACTGTAATCGGATACGAGTGGGACGAGGACAATCCCCGTATCCAGTTGGAACCCAGAGGGGAGAGGGGATATATCGAGCTTCGGGCAATCAGAAAACAGCAGGTGTAACGGTGCGTACCGTTATCTGAAAAAGGAGGATAAGATGAGCGAAACCATAAAAAAGATAGAAGAAGCCGTCCTGACAAAGGGCCTGACCAAAAGCTATCAGGGAAGAACCGTGCTGAAAGATCTGAATCTATCGGTTAAGGCCGGCACAGTCTTTGGCCTGCTGGGGGCAAATGGCGCCGGAAAAAGTACCACTATCGAATGCATCCTGGGAACGAAACAGGCGGATGGCGGAACCGCCCTGGTATTGGGGCGGGATGCAAAAAAGGACCGGCGCACCGTATTTCAGAAAGTGGGCGTCCAGTTTCAGGAAGGGGATTACCAGCCGGAAATCAGGGTATCCGAGCTTTGCGGGGAAACCGCCTGCCTGTATGAGAGGCCGGCAGACTGGCGGAAGCTGTGTGAACGTTTCGGAATCGGGGATAAGATAAACCATGCCGTGAAAAGTCTTTCCGGCGGGGAGCGCCAGCGGCTGTTTATTGTCCTGGCGTTGATACCGAACCCGGAGCTTGTGTTCCTGGACGAGCTGACTACCGGGCTGGACGCGAGGGCACGCCGGACGGTGTGGAAGATTCTTGAGGATTTGAAGGGCGAAGGGCTGACCATCTTCCTCACTTCCCATTTCATGGATGAGGTGGAAGCCCTCTGCGACCAGATCTGTATCCTGAGAAAAGGGGAGGCTGTGTTTTACGGCACCGTGGAGCAGGCAAAGGCCCAGAGTGGCTGTGAACGTCTAGAGGATGCCTATTTGAAATTTGCGGACGAGGAGGTTGTGGCATGAGAACTTTTTTTAGCCTTTTAAAAACAGAACTGAAACTAAATATCCGGAATATGAACATGGTGATTTTTGCCGTCATTATGCCGGTTGTGGTACTGGTCATCCTTGGTTTTATTTACCAGACAAAGCCCGCTTTTCCGGGGGCGGAGTATACGTTCCTGGAGCAGTCCATGAGCGCGGTCTGTACCATCTCCATCTGCGCCGGGGGCCTGATGGGACTGCCTCTGGTGGTAGCAGGGTACCGGGAACGGAAAATCCTCAAACGGTTCCGGGTGACGCCCATCAGCCCGGTTATACTGCTGGGGGTGGAATTTACCATCTATGTGCTGTATGCTGCGGTTTCCATGGCTTTGGTTTTTCCGATGGCGGCTGTATTCTGGGGCGTAAGGCTTCCCATCAGCCCGGCGGCATTCCTTGGGAGCTGGCTCCTTACCCTGGTTTCCACCTTAAGCATCGGGATGATGGTGGGCGGCATTGCGAAAAATGAAAAAATGGCCAGTGTAATCGCCTGCCTTTTGTACTTTCCCATGCTGATCTTTTCCGGGGCCACGCTGCCCTTTGAGGTGATGCCGGAGATGATGCAGAAAATCGTAGCCCTTTTCCCGCTGACACAGGGGATACAGCTTATGAAGGCGGCTTTCCTGGGAATACATATGGAATCTGTCTGGACACCGGCAGCGGTTATGGGGATTGTTACTATTCTGTGCGCAGGCGCAGCGGTGAAATTTTTTAAATGGGAGTGAGTTCTTTCGGGCTATCAATTCGTATCGTTCAAATGAGAGGTTTTTTGTGAGATAATAGGCTATACTTAAAACAGCAGGGGGGAATGCGATGGACTGGATAAAACGGTTGAACCAGGCGATTGATTTTATAGAAGAGAACCTGGATGGGGAACTGGATTATGAGGATGTAGCCGGGATTGCGGGCTGCCCTTCCTACTATTTCCAACAGATGTTTTTATATATGACAGACATGACACTGCGGGAATACATACGGCGGCGCAGGCTGTCTATGTCCGCCGTGGAACTGCAAAAGGGAAATGGGAAAGTAACGGATATTGCCATGAAGTATGGTTATGAATCCCCCACCGCGTTTACCAGGGCTTTTAAGAATTTTCATGGAATCACGCCCTCTGCTGTAAAAACGGAACCTGTATCCTTTCAGGCATATCCCCCCATTTCTTTTTCTATGGCAATCCACGGAGGGGCGCCGCTGCAATTCAGGATAGAGGAAAAAGAAGCGTTCCGGATACTGGGACTGTCCTGTCCCCTGTCGAAAGAACTGACGGAGAATTTTGAAAGGATACCAACGGTATGGGATGCCGCGCTGGCAGACGGAACACTTGCCAGATTACTTTCCATGGAAGAGGGAAAGCCGGAGGGACTTCTCGGGGTCAGTATCCATCATACGGAAGACTGGAAATATCTGATTGCTGTCCGTTCCGATCAGAAGCAGGGGGAATACGAAGCGTATCAGATTCCGGCATGCAAATGGGCGGTTTTTGAAGGAAAAGGAACGAACCGTACCCTTCAGGAGCTGGAAAGGCGTGTCATTACCCAATGGCTCCCTACGTCCGGCTACACCTATGCAGAGATACCGGATATTGAGGTGTATCTCCGTGCAGATCCGGAAGACGCAGTCTATGAATACTGGCTTCCTGTACGATAAGAAGGGCGTGGAACCGGAAGGAGGATACTGATGGATTGTCAGGAGATAATAAAAGAGCTTAGGGCGCAGGCTTCTGAGAACTACAGGGAAAATATGATTCGGATGGGGATACCGGCCGAAAACAGTATTGGTGTGGCAACGTCCGTAGTAAGGGGCCTTGCCAAGAAAGCCGGGAAATCGCAGGAGCTGGCATCTGAACTGTGGAATACAAAATACCACGAGGCAAGGATGCTGGCGGTCTTGTTGATGAACCCGAAGGCGACAACGGATGCTGAGGCGGAAAGGCTGCTCCTTGATGTGGTTTCCTGGGATTTATGCGACCACCTGTGTAAAAACTTATTTTTGAAGATGAAGAGCAGGGATATTTTTATTGCAAAGTGGATACAGGAACCGCAGTTATATAAAAAAAAGGGCGGCATTTGTGCTGATTGCGGCTTCTGTGATACATGACAGGAAGCTGACGGATGAAACGGTGGACGGCTATCTGGAGCTGGTTACGAAGTATGCGGATGATGGGCGGGAGCAGGTAAAAAAGGCGGTTTCCACTGCTTTGAGAGAAATCGGGAAAAAGAATTTTCATTATAACGAAAAGGCGCTTTTGCTGGCGCATGAATGGATAGAGGGAGAAAGCAAGGTATTGAGATGGATTGGAAAGGATGCGGCGAAGGAACTGGAAACCATGGTAAAGGCAGAAGGGCGGGGACGTTTGATTTCCGCAAATACCAGGATGGGAAAGGAATCAGGAGGTTCGGGATGAACGAGAAATTTTTTGCGCTTCCTCAGGAAAGACAGGAGCAGATCATAAATGCGGCATATGAAGTGTTTTCCAGGAACAGCTATAAAAATGCGTCCATGACCAGGCTTGCGGATGCCGGCGGCGTATCCAAATCCCTGCTGTTTCATTATTTCCTGAATAAAAAGGAACTGTATCTGTACCTTTGGGGACATGCAGGCAGGCTTTACCGTGAAAAAGTAAGGAACGGTGATACGCAGACCACGGATTTGTTTGAGATTCTCTGCCAGAGGGTTCTGGCAGGCTGTGTCTTTATGAGGGAAGCCCCGACCATATACCTGTTTACATTAAGGGCATTTTTTGAGGAGAACCCGGAAATCAGGGAAGAGCTTCAGAATCATTATAAGACGGCATATCTTCACGGGACAGAGGATATACATGGGCCGGCAGATATGGACCTGTTCCGGCCGGGTATTGATACGCAGCTGCTGTTAGAGGAGATTAACGGTTACCTTCTCAGCTGTTACTGGAAGATGTTTTCAACCGGGGAGCTGGATCCGGATTTTCTGGAAAAGGACTTCCTGAAAAGGGTTGGACAGTGGAAAAGGGTATACCTGAAAGAAAGGAATCATTAAGATGGCAGTTTCAAATATAAGGGCAGACTTTCACGCAGAACTGCAAAAGGTTTGGGAGATTGTGACTTCTCTGGAGGATACGGCGTGGCGCAGCGATCTGAGCAGGGTTGAAATCATAGATGATAAGCAGTTCGTGGAATACACAACGTCCGGCTACCAGACCACCTTTACCGTTACAGTGAGGGAGGAATGCCGACGTTTAGAATTTGATATGGAGAATGACAATATGCACGGGCATTGGACAGGGATTTTCTCCAGCAAAGGCAACGTAACAACGGTTGATTTCACGGAGGATGTTACAGCAAAAAAATGGTTTATGAAACCGTTTATCGGGGCATATCTGAAAAAGCAGCAGGGTTTATATATATCGGATTTAAGGAAAGCTTTGGAGCATACCTCATAAGTAAAGCGGGAGGAATTATCTTTTCTATTGACTTTTTACAAAAAGGAGAATAGAATGATAGCAAGCACTTGCTTAGGGGTGGGAAGAATGGACGAAACAAGCCAAAAAATCATTGACGCAACCATGTCTCTGATTCGTGATAAAGGGTATGTTGCCACAACGACAAAAGATATCGCACGTTTAGCCGGCGTAAATGAGTGTACGCTGTTCCGTAAATTTCAAAATAAAAAAGATATTGTACTCCATGGGGTATCTCAGGAAAAATGGAGAGCGCATGTTACGCCGGAGCTTTTCAAAAATGTGCAATGGGAGTTAGAGCCCGATTTAGAGATGTTTATGAACGCATATATGGATAAAATCACTCCGGATTTTGTAAATCTGTCCATTGGCTTAAGAGCGCCGCAGCTTTATGAAGAAACTGCCTCTATGATCATGAAAGTACCACAGGCATTTATTTCTTCTCTGACAGAATACTTCAGGAAAATGGAGGAACTGGGGAAAATCCCCCATTATGATTTTGAAAGTCTGGCGATGACTGTTTTTTCTTCCACGTTTGGTTATACCTTTTTAAATGCGTCTTTTGGTCAGAACCTTACGGATGTGGGCAGAGAAGAATTTATCAAAAACAGTGTGAAGATATTTGTAAATGGGATTGTACAGAAGTAAAAATGGCAGTAACAGTTCAGATAGGTCTGCGCGTTTACCGCGCTGACCGTACGATAACGCAATGGCCGCGGGCATACAGCCCATCGCCGCAGGCGATTTTAAATGGCTGTATGTCGTAACAGTTCAAGGGGTATCTGAACTGTTACAAATGGTACTGTATATTCAGTGCCATTTTATCATACCTAAAAGCAAGCAAGTACACGCATACAAGGAGGCAATGATGATGATTACAGGTGCGGAATTATTTGTGAAAGCTCTCAAGGCGGAGCAGGTAGATACCCTGTTTGCCTACCCGGGCGGACAGGCAATCGACCTGTTTAATGCCCTTTATGGCGAGCAGGATATTGATGTTATTTTGCCGCGGCATGAGCAGGGATTAGTCCATGCGGCGGACGGATACGCACGCTCCACGGGAAAAGTCGGGGTCTGTCTGGTTACAAGCGGACCTGGAGCTACCAATTTAGTGACAGGGATAGCGACAGCGAATTATGACAGTGTTCCACTGGTATGCTTCACCGGGCAGGTACCTACTGGGCTGATTGGAAATGACGCCTTTCAGGAGGTTGATATTATGGGTATCACAAGAAGTATCTGCAAATACGCCGTAACGGTCCGCAAACGTGAGGAATTGGCGGCGGTCATCAGGAAAGCCTTTCTTATTTCCCGGACAGGGAAACCGGGCGTTGTTGTTGTCGATTTACCGAAGGATATACAGAGGGAATATGGCAGTGACGACTACCCGGAAGAAATCGAAATCAGAGGATATAAGCCGAAGCTTTCCGTTCATCCGGGACAGTTAAAGAAAGCACTGGAAACATTGAATCACGCAAAGAAGCCCGTCTTTTTGGTCGGCGGCGGCGTGAACATCAGCCATGCACATTCGGAAATGCTAAAGCTAGCAGAAATGACAGGGGTTCCCGTTGTTACTACCATCATGGGAAAAGGGGCAATTCCCACAACCCATGACTTGTATATCGGGAATCTGGGAATACATGGAAGCTATGCAGCCAATACAGCTATCAGTAATTGTGACGTCCTCTTTTCTATCGGGACAAGGTTTAATGACCGCATAACAGGAAAAACCGGACACTTTGCCACCCATGCGGCAATCATCCATATAGATATAGACCCCGCTTCGATTTCCAGAAATATAGAGGTGGATATTCCCATTGTTGCGGACGCAAAAACGGCTCTTTTGGCATTGCTTGAAAAAGCGCAGAAATTAGACACGCAGGAATGGCTGGAGCAGATCAGGCAGTGGAAAAGCCAATATCCTCTTTCCATGAAAACAGAAGGGCTGACCCCGGAAAAAGTGATAAGGGCAATCAACCATACGTTTGACAACGCGATCATTGCCACAGATGTGGGGCAGAACCAGTTATGGGCGACACAGTTCCTGGAATTAAGCGAAAAGAAGCAGATGCTGACTTCCGGGGGCTTAGGAACTATGGGCTATGGCTTTCCGGCTGCTATTGGAGCCCAAATCGGAAATCCGTCAAAGGATGTTATCGTTATTTCAGGGGACGGCGGCATGCAGATGAACATTCAGGAAATGGCGACCGCAATCTGCTATGAACTTCCAATCACCATCTGCATACTGAACAACGGTTATTTGGGAAATGTACGGCAATGGCAGGAAATGTTTTTTGACAGGCGTTATTCCAGCACCTGTATGCGGTACAGGAAAAGCTGCCCCGGCAGCTGCAATGCCCCGACAGAGCACTGCCCGGAATATACGCCGGATTTTATGAAACTGGCGGAAAGCTACGGAGCAAACAGTTTTCGCGTAACAAAAGAAAATGAGATTGCCGCCGCCCTTGAAAACGCAAAACACAACTTAAAAGTACCTACTGTCATTGAATTTATCATTGAGCCGGAGGCAAATGTTATGCCGATTGTTCCGCCCGGCAATGCTTTGGACGACATGATACTGGAAAGCGGGGATAAGGGAATATGAAAAAGAGATGGATTTGTTTATTTGTTGAAAATGATGTAGGGGTTCTTGCCAGAATATCGGGACTGTTTTCCGGGAAGTCCTATAACCTGGCCAGCCTGACCGTGGGGCCAACCGAGGACAGAACGGTTTCCCGTATGACAATCAGCTTAACCAGTGATGACAGAACATTTGAACAGGTAAAAAAGCAGCTGGGCCGGTGTGTTGAGGTAATTAAGGTAGTTGATTACACAGACATTGCGATCCATATGAAAGAGCTGATGTTTGTAAGAATCAATAACTGCTCGGATCGGGATATTGACGGGATATTCAAGATTTCGCAAGTATTTCAGGTATCGGTTATTGATTATTCCCCGGAGACCGTGCTGATTGAAAGTGTACATACAGAAAACCGTAATAATGATCTGATTGCATTACTGGAGAAATGCTATGCAAACCGAATTGAAATTGTCCGGGGAGGCAGTGTTGCTGTTGAAACATTAAGCATAGCTGAACGATAAAGAGGAATGGGGCTTCTCAAAATTGGTCAATGGGGTGATAATATAGAAAGCGAATCAGAGAGGGCAGGTTATTATCTTATATTTTTACGCCGCAGTGCGCCGGAAAGAGCTTCTGATTTATTTGGAGGCTCTTATTTTTTACATAAAGTCCGGCCCGTAGTGTCATCAGGAGAACTGCTATGGATGCAATATAAGAATGATACCTGTATTTTGTGACCATAATGGTTATATTGACATTAGCAGCATTGCCGTTACCTGGAATAAAATCAGTAAACATATTGAAAGAAACGGAGTTACGAAAGGAGATTTCTAATGCTTCATATTGAACATTATTCGAAAATGTATCCCGGCGGGAAGAAGGCGGTGGATGACCTGACCTTACATGTTGGGCCAGGTGAGATCTATGGATTCATCGGCCACAACGGAGCAGGTAAAACCACTACCCTTCGGGCTGTGGCCGGGGTGATGGACTTTACGGAAGGCACCATCACCATTGACGGCCACGATATTAAGAAGGCTCCTGTGCAGGCGAAACGTGTCACCGCTTTTCTGCCGGACAACCCGGACATCTATGCGTTTATGAAAGGGATTGATTACCTTAATTTCATTGCCGATCTGTATGATATTCCTGCAGATCAGCGTACCGCAGACATTGGCAAATATTCCGATGCTTTTGAACTCACGGACAATTTGGGTTCCCCCATTGGCAGCTACTCCCATGGGATGCGGCAGAAGCTGGCTTTGATTTCTGCTTTTATACGGCGGCCCAGGCTGCTGATTCTGGATGAACCATTTGTAGGTCTGGACCCTTCGGCTGCACATATAATGAAAGGTTATCTGTCAGAATTATGCCAAAGCGGGTCAGCGGTATTTTTTTCCACTCATGTACTGGAGGTGGCGGAAAAGCTGTGCGACCAGATTGCCATTATCAAAAACGGGAAACTGGTGCAAAGCGGCCCCACGGCAGAGCTGGTGGGGGATTCCTCCCTGGAAAGCGTATTTTTAGAACTGGAGGGAGAGCGATGAAAAAATTTTTTGTCCTGTTGAACGTCAGCCTCCGGTCCATGCTTCTTTCCTCAACCAATTCCAGGGGACGCAGTAAGAGAAAAGCGGCTACCGGGCTGGGCGCGGTCTTTCTCATTGCCTTTCTGGGTCTGTATCTGTCCGGGCTTTACAGTTATATGCTGATGAAGGCGCTGGCGCCATCCAATATGGAAGTGTTGGTATTTGTATTCATGGGCATGGTGGCACTGGTGGGCGGACTTTTGTTTACCACCTTTGCGGTGAAGGGCGTGGTATTTGGCGGAAAGGACAAAGACCTGCTGCTGAGTATGCCGGTGCCCACAACCATGCTGATGGCCAGCCGGGTAACTGCCATTTATCTGGAAAACCTGCTGTTCGCCGTTTTCGTACTGGTTCCCGCCGGGGTAATCTGTACGTTTCTGACACAAAACGGTGTGGGTCTTAGTCTGCTGTTCTGGATGCGGCTGGGGATCGCGGTGCTGGCCCTTCCGCTGCTGGATACGGCGCTGTCTGTATTGTTGGGGGCGCTGGTGGCCTTTCTGTCTGTCCGGGTGTCCCGCAGAGCGTTGGGGCAGAATATTGTGATGGGAATATTCATGGCAGCAGTGTTCTATTTCTCGTTTCACCTAAACGGTATGATTAACAGCCTTGCTGAGAATGCCGCCGGAGTGAAAAACTCCCTTACCTGGGCGGCACCCATGCTGTGGATGGGGGAAGGCATTATGGGAGACTGGAAAATGCTGCTGGCCTTTGTCCTGTGCTGCGTGTTCCCTTTTGCCATGGTGGTAATGGGCCTTGGCCGGGGATACCGTCAGGCCGTGACTGCTTTTGCCGCGCGGTCCGTACAGAGCAATTACAAACTCACGGCACAGACTGTCTCCGGACCGAAGAAGGCTTTGCTGAAAAAGGAAATGCAGCGTTTTTTTGGTACGCCCATGTACTTCTGGAATGCCGGTATCGGTCTGCTTATGCTGCTGGCCGCAGGGGCAGCCTCCTTGATTATGAGAGATAAACTGTTGGCTTATGTGGAAATGGCCGGGTATCCTTTCCCGCTGCTTCCCATGGCGGCAGCCGTGATTGGTTTTGGCCTCTGCACCTGTCCCATCACTGCGCCTTCCATCAGCCTGGAGGGAAAATACCTGTGGATTTTGCGGGAATCCCCCATAGAGGAAAGCTCCCTGCTCTGGGTTAAAGTTGGCTTTCAGCTTCTGCTGACCCTGCCCTGTACGGTAATTGCCGGGCTGTGTATTTCGATTGCTTTTGGTTTTTCTTTGTGGCAGGGGGCGGTGCTGCTCATTGCCACACTGCTTTTCGCCATAGGGCATGCCGCCTTTGGAATGCTTATGGGCCTGTGCTTTCCGAAGCTTGACGCAGTGAATGAAACGGTCGTTATCAAGCAGTCTATGGCCACGGTGCTGGCAATGTTCGCTTCCATGGCGGTACTTGGGGTGGCAGCGGGATTCTATTATCTGGGCAGTAAAACAGCCCCCTGGACTGCGCTGGCGCTGCCCATAGGGGTATTCGCTTTGTTTGCGGCGGTATGTATCGGGATTCTTACCAGACAGGGGCCATCACTGCTGAGAAAACTATAGACAAAAACAGATACAGGGGGTTTCGATGAACGGGAAATTTTTTACACTGCCGGAGGAAAAGCAGAAGCGGATCATCAATGCTGCGTATGTGGTATTTGCGGGCAGCAGTTACCAAAAGGCATCCATGTCCCGGGTTGCGGCTGCCGGCGGGATATCAAAGTCTCTGCTGTTCCATTATTTCCAGAATAAGAAGGAGCTGTATTTATACCTTTGGGAGAATATCAACAGGACATCCTGTGAAATAGAATTAAAGTATTACAAGGAAACAACGGATTTTTTTGAAATCATGACCCGGAAGATTCTGGCAAGATGTGAGTTTATGAGAACGGCTCCTGATGAATATTTATTTTCCATACGGGCCCTTTTTGCGGAGCCTTTGGAAATCAGGGAGGCAACCGGGAAGTCATATAAAGAAGTATATGAAGATGCAGCGGGTGAGCTGCTGGGGTTCGTGGACCTTTCCGTGTTCCGCCCGGGTATTGACGTGGGAATGCTGCTGGAGGAGATTGACAGCTACCTGTTTCACAGTCTCTGGCAGATGCTGTCCGCCGGGAAGCTGGACCCGGACGGCCTGGAAAGGGATTTTTTGAAACGGGTCGGGCAGTGGAGAATTGCTTATTTGAAGTAGGCTGCATTGTGGGGAGAAGAACAATGGATATCATTTTATTTGCGGGCATAATTATCTATCTTATTATAACGGCATATACAGGGTATGCGGCGATAGAAAAATTAAAAGGGAACGAGCTGTCAGAAGAAAAACGGATACAAAGATACCGGTTTTCCTTTCTGTGGAATGTGGTTTCTGGGGGTGTTGTTATGTTACTTATTGTTATGGGACCGGCTACCCTGGAGGAAACAGGCTTCCGGCCGCTCCGCTTTTTGCAGGGAAGCCATAGGTATCTGGTGTTTGGCACATGGTTTCTATGTGGCCTGATGAGTGCGGTATTTATTTTTCAGATAGCTGCATTTTTGATAAATCCGTCCTACAGGGCCTCTGTTTCGAAACAGATAAAGGAAAAAACACATTCAGGAAAAGTCTATGACCGTGTTGTAAACGGACTTATTCCAAGAACCAGGCGGGAGAAGGGGTATTTTACTGCAACGACACTGGCAGCAGGTATCTGCGAAGAGATTGTATTCAGGGGATTTTTACTGTATCTTTTGGGAAAAATTTTTCCGGAACTATCGCCGTTTTTCCTGGCAGCTCTGGCGGGTGCCTGCTTTGGGGCAGCCCATTTTTATCAAGGTATCAAAGGCGTGATAAAAACAGGGTTTCTGGGTATATTGTTCGGATTCCTGTATATCAGCACAGGTTCCTTGTATTTGTGCATGGCAGTTCATTTCCTGTTTGATATTTCAGCCGTATTTTTATGTGAGGAGGACAAATATGAGGTTTGAAGCCGTAATTTTTGACCTGGATGGTACACTGCTTGATTCGATGGATGTCTGGGAGAAGATTGACATTTGTTTTCTACAGAAGCGCGGCCTGCCGGTTCCGGCAGATTATGTGACTGAAATCTGTGCCCGCAGCTTTGAGGAAGCGGCGCAGTATACAATAGACCTGTTTGGACTTTCCGAAAAATCGGAGGATATCATCAGGGAATGGAATGAGATGGCCGTTTATGAATATGCCCATCATGTGAAACTGGCGCCATACGCCCTGGAATATCTTATCGAGCTTAAAAAATGTGGCGTGAAACTGGCAGTTGCCACAGGGCTGCCAGGAGAATTGTTCCTTCCCTGTCTGGAACATAATTCTGTTTTGGGATTGTTTGATATTCTCTGCTCCACGGATGAAGTAAAACGTGGGAAAGAGTATCCGGATGTATTTGAACTTGCGGCGCAGAGGTTAGGGGCGGCCCCACAGCGCTGTCTGGTCTTTGAGGATGTTCTGCCGGCTGTCAAAAGCGCGAAGCAGGCCGGAATGCTGGTATGCGCTGTATATGACAAATATTCTGCCCGGTACAGGGTGCAGATGGAGCAGGCGGCGGATCTTTACATAGCAGATTTCAGAGATGCCCCTTTACCAGATACAGATTTCGAGGATGAAAAGGAGTAAAAAGAAATTGAACAAAGCAAGGGTTAAATTCGGGATAATTATAATTATGACAGCCATGTGTCTGGCGGGATGCTCGAAAGAGAAAGCGTTTGTTGACAGCTGTGATTCGGAAATAGTGGAGCAGGTAACCAGTATTATGCAGGAATCCCAGAAGGGACGTTATAACCTGGAGAACTGTGAGGTCTTTGTTACGGAAGAGAGTAAAAAGGATGGATATGTGGTCCGGAGAATGACATTCCAGGCAGACTGGAAGCGGGTCAGGGAACCGATTGATGATCCGTTGATCCAGGGGATGCTGCAGGCCAGGGATGAACTGGAATCGCCTGGGGAGAAGGAGGCTGCAGGGAAAATCATCAATGGATATCTAGTGGAAATGAACAGTGAGCCGGAATCGGAAAGGATAGAAACAAAATTCGTTGCACAAATTTCTCCGGGAAACGAAACATGGGAACTGTTTTATCCCTTTGTACAGGAGGGAAAGGAAACGCTGGTTCCATTCCAGGAATATGCGGAAGAGAACTGGTCTGAAGATGCCGAAAAGCAGATGCAGGAGGGACGCAGGCGTTTGATTGATGAAGTTGAAGCCGCAGGGGTAGGGGAAGATGAGGAATCGGACGGAGTTTTCCCTATCGTGACTTCGGAACCGGTCAGTATTTTGACAACCGAAGAAGAACAGAATTTGCGGGACGAGGCGATGTCAGCGGCAGAGCAGTGCGGGGAGCTTTATAAGGAGGCTGAAATTGTGTATCCTGAAACAGAGTATTCCCGCATTGAGGGTTTTTCGGATCAACAGAGAAAAGAAGTAGTGAAGCGGCTGGGCGAACAGGGACTTGTAAGTGTTTCTGATGACATGAATATGGAAAACTATCAAAAAATGCTGGATTTCTATTCTGCTTATGTTTCCGGAAGGGATGCAATGGTTACCGTGTTTAGCGTATACATGGATGGGAATATAGGTGCGCTGACATTTATTCATAGAAACGGGAAAATACAGTCCTTTTATGTTTCGGTAGGCTGGAGGGAAGGCGGCATGCCGGAAATAAAAGGTTTTGGGAGCAATGATCTGGAAGAGATAAGGCTGACAGAAAAAGGGTATTTTATTTATACAAATACGGAATCATTGCAATTAGGACGAGGAATCCATAGATGAACAGCCAAAAACAATAGTAAGTTCCCATGGTACTGCTGTTACCCATGCGTTCATCAGCGAAAGTAAATGATGAATCTACCATTTGGCGGATCACATAAACCTCTTCGTCTGTTGCGCCTTTCACTAACTGCACATCAATAACCGTATATTTCGACTCGCCAGTAATTTGTTCAAATGTATCCTCTGAACAAATAATTGTTCCAACATCGGCGGCACTGTAAAACGGACAGTTGGACAATATTCCAACAATTTGAATTTCTTCACTTTGTCCGTCTATATTCAGGGATACCGTATCGCCTGTTTGTATTGTGTTCTGCGAATTATAAACAATTAAGCCCGTCCCTAAATCAGTTTGCACAGATTCCAGAGAACCCTCTAATAAATAGTCCCTTGCCCAATCAAATTGATACTGCTCATAAGAGATTAAATCCATCTTTTTTGCAACGCTTGACAAAGGGAAACATGATAAACAACAACAAAATGGACTGTCAACCTTACCGAAAACGCCGCCCGGCTGTAAAAAGGGCGGCGTTTTTGCGTGACAGGGAAAGGAGGAAAACGTATAAGGAGACGGGGCCAAAATAAGGTTTTGGCCCCGTTTGTATTTGAAAAAGTAAGGAGGTCAAGCGAATGGCAGAAGAAATTAAAACGACCCCAGCCCCGGAGGGACAAACGCTGGAGCCCCCCGCGCCGGAAGTGTCGGAGGCCCCGCCCGCCCCGGAGCCGGGGGCCCAGGGTGTGATCCCCGGCATGGAGGGTCCCCCGGCCCCGGAGAACAAGGTGATCAACCTGTCGTCCGTCCGGGCGGGGCAGGAGCAGACGGACCCGGCCAAGGAGGGCGGGCAGGAGTGGGAGAAGCCCCAGGAGCAGCCGGAGCCTCCCCGCCGTGGCCGCCGCCCCAAGAACAAGGAGGCCCCGGCCCAGGGTGAGAGGCCCAAGCGCAAGGGCCGCCCGCCCAAGGCGGAGAAGCAGACCCCCGGCGGGGGCGGCGCTGGCAAGACGGCCAAGACCGCCACGCGGGGCAAGGCCGCTGGAAAATCCGCCCCGGCCAAGGAGGAGGCCCCGCCGCCTCCCGCGCCCGCGCCGGAGGAGCCGCCCCAGCCCAAAGACGCCTCCCGTGGGGAAAAAGAGGAGATCGTCTATCTGGACCTCTCCCAGCTCCACCCGTTCCAGGATCACCCGTTCGGCGTCCGGGACGACAATGAAATGAAAGGGCTGGTGTCGTCTGTGCGGGCAGGCGGCGTCCACCAGCCCGCTCTGGTGCGCCCCCGTGAGGGCGGAGGCTATGAGATCATAGCGGGCCACCGGCGGCAGCGGGCAAGCGAACTGGCGGGGTACAAAAATATGCCCTGTATCGTCCGCAACATGACGGATGATGAAGCCGTCCTCGCTATGACGGACGACAACCTGCGCCACCGGGAAACGATTTTGCCCAGCGAAAAGGCGGCGGCCTTGAAGCAGCAGTATGAGGCCATCAAGCACCAGGGTACGCGGGGCGACGGCGCGGACCTGGGCAAGCTGTCTCTGGACAAAGTGGGCGAGCGCAACGGCATGAGCGGAAAGACGGTGCAGCGGTACATTTATCTGAATGACCTTGTGCCGGAGCTGAAACAGTTCATGGACGGCGGCAAGCTGTCGTTCACTCCCGCCGTGGAGATTTCCCGTATCAGGCTGGACCATCAGAAGTATATCGCCGTGTCCATTGAGGGGCAGCAGTCGTCCCCCTCCAAGGCCCAGGCGAAGAAGCTGCGGGAAATGGACGAAAAAAACCAGCTCAACCCGGACGTGATCGACGCGGTGTTGAGCCAGGAGAAGAAAAAGGAGGATTTCGACGTGATCATCAGCTCTGCGGAATTGGCCCAGTATTTCGGCAAGGACAAGACGCCCCGTGAAATGAAAGACCAAATCATGGCCCTGTTGGGGAGTGGAAAGAGAAGCAGCCCCCGGAGCTGGGCAAGGGCGAGAAAAAGACGGATAGGGAGAAGTAAGCGGGAGCTCTGGACACGGTGTCCAGAGCTTTTCCCGTCCCCCGTGAAAACGGCTCTTGTGGAATATCCCCCGTCGCCGCGCCACCCATAGCACAACCGGGGCAGCCTGTCAAGGGCAAAGCCGCCGCTGCGCGGCGGTGCTCCGCACCCTTGACAGGCAGTCCCGGCTGTGCTACTCCCAAGGCGCGACGGGGGATATATCCTCCAGAGCCGCCCCCCTTTCCCCAAGAATGGGGAAAGGGGCGGGGGAGAAAGGGGCTGACCGTCTCCCTCTCCAAACAATACTATCTACATCTGAACGGAGGTTTTGAACATGAAAATGCCCCTGGCGTATGTCACCGCCGCCTAGAGCGGCGACCCCGTGGAGGCCACGGAGCAGGCCGTCCGATATTGCCGGGCCGTCTACGAGGCGGGGTTCTCCCCCATCTGCCCCACGCTGTATCTCCCTCTGTTTCTGAATGACGCTGTGCCGGAGGAGCACAAGAGCAGCATTGATATGAGCCGGGACCTGCTGCGCCGCTCCCGTGTGCTGGTGGTGTGCGGCCACGCTGTCACCGAGGCGGTGAAAAATGACATCGCCGTGGCCCAGCGGCTCAAAATCACGGCCACCACCCTGGAGGGTATTCTGACGGTAAAGGGGCAGGGCCGCTGCTGACCCTGGGCAGCCTCTTTGACGGGATCGGCGTGTTCCCCCTGTGGGCCAGCGAGATCGAAAAGGCCCCTGTCTCCATCACGAAACGCCACTTCCCGGATATGGAGCACCTGGGGGACATTACCCGGCTCCACGGCGGCGAGGTCCCGCCCGTGGACATTATCACATTCGGGTCCCCCTGTCAAAATCTCTCCAGCGCGGGCCGCCGTGAGGGGCTGGGCGGGGCAAAGTCCAGCCTGTTCTTCCAGGCGGTGCGTATCATAGAGGAAATGAGGGATGCCACTGGAGGTCAATTTCCAACAATCGTTATTTGGGAAAACGTCATGGGAGCTCTGCTATCAGGAAACCGGCTGGATTTTAGAGCCGTGCTGCAATCTCTCACAAACACCGAAATTCCAATGCCTGCTTCCGGGCGCTGGGCCAATGCCGGAATGGTGCGAGGCGGAGGCCGTGACGTGTGCTGGCGTCTGCTGGACGCCCAGCATTGGGCAGACCCCCGGCTGGCCCGGCGTCAGCGGGTGTTCGTCGTGGCGGATTTTGGAGGCCGACGTGCCGGAGCGGTCCTGTTTAAGCCCCGCCGCCTGTTCCCGGCTCCTGCGCCTTGCGGAGACTTTGGGCTGCCCCCCGCCGGAGGCAATCGAATATCTGCTTCTGAAACAGGGGGGCCGCTACCAGTCGTCCACCCCTTTCAAGGCTATCGTATGCGGGGGGCGGCCAAGGCGGGGGATGTCGGGAACTTCCTGGGGAGCTTCGGAAAACCAACAGACCCTTTTCCCACCCTCCTTGCCGGAGGGCTGACGGTGTTTGCCCTGTGGCGGGAGGGCCAGGAGGCGGAGGGGGTGATTACATGGCTGACCCCCACGGAGGGGGAGCGGGCCATGGGCCTGCCTGACGGCTGGACGGCGTTCGGCCACGACGGGCGGCCCGTCTCCGCCCGCGCCCGTCAAAAGGCCCTGGGAAACTCCATTGCCCTGCCCTGCGCGGAGTACATCATGGCGGGAGTAAAAGAAGAATTGGAGGGAGGGAAACAAGATAGCGATATTTGAAGCCTGTGTGACGAACCTGGGCAAGTACAACGAGGGCCAGCTTGTATATGAGCGGGTGGCGTTCCCCACCGACACCGAAACTGTCCAGGCGGCCTTGAAAAAGATCGGGATCGACGGTATTCGGTATGAGGAGATTTTTATTGCCGATTATGACGGCGATATGCCCCAGCTCCACAAGCACCTGGGCGAGTACGAGAGTATTGACGAGCTGAACCATCTGGCCTGTCTGCTGTCGGAGCTGAACGAGTACGAGCTGGAAGTATTTGAGGCTGTCATGGACAGCGGGGAGTACACCGGCAGCGTCAAGGATTTGATAAATCTGGCTCAAAACCTGGACGATTACAATTTTTATTCCGACATCCACACCGAGGAGGAGCTGGGGCGGATGTATATCCAGGAGCTTGAGGCCATCCAAGTGCCGGAGCACCTGATTGACTATATTGATTATGAGGCATACGGGCGGGATGTGCGGATCAACGAGGACGGGCACTTCGCCCCCGGCGGGTACGTCCAGGGGGGACATTCCTTTAAGGAGCACTACCACGGGATCGAGGACATTCCCGACGAACACCGGGTGTTCTCCATGCCTAAAGTGCCCATCCGGGAGCAAATGGCTGCCTATCAGGAAATGGCGAAACAGGCTCCCCCGCCCGCCGAGCGCCCCGCGCCCAAGGCGGACCGGGAGGAGCGGTAGCCCTCTGGACACCGTGTCCAGAGGCGGGAGGTGATGATTTTTGGTAGATGAAGATATTTCCCGGCGGACGATAGCCCTTTCCATCCGAACGGGGAAGCTGACGGCGCGGACCCTGGCCTGGGCGCTGCGGGCGGCGGGCCGGAAGATCCAAAAGGAGCGGCAGGCCCACCAAACGCCCCACGGCAGGCAGACCGTCCGGCAGCTCATGAAGCAGGGCGAGGCCACCAACAGCCTCCCCGTGGAGGCCCCCAGGGAATTTGACCGAGTGGCCCGGCGCTGGAATGTGGACTACGCCTTTTATAAGAACGGCGAGGGAAAATATCTGCTTTTTTTCAAATCCAAGCAGGCCGACGCCATCACCGCCTGTTTCGGGGAATACTCCCGCCGTGCCATGGACCGGCCCAGGGCGCGGCGCGTCCCCATCCGGGAGCGGATGAAGCGGGCCGGGGAGCTGCTGCGGGGCCAGGAACGGACCCAGGAGCGGAAAAAGGAGGCGGTCCGTGAAGAAAGGTAGCTTGAAAAAGTACATTCTACCCAATATGCCCTATGTGTTCATGGCCTGGGCCTGCCTCAAATTGGGAACGGCCTACCGTCTGGCGGCTGGGGCCAATGCCGGGGAGAAGCTGGTGGGCATGATGAATACCATCAACACGGCTTTTGCTTCCCCCGCCCCTGGGCTGGTCCCGGCGGACTGGCTGGTAGGGATCGCGGGGGCGGCAGCCATCCGGCTGTTCGTCTACGTCAAGGCCAAAAACGCGAAAAAATTTCGCCGTGACGAGGAGTACGGCAGCGCGCGCTGGGGTGGTCCTAAAGATATAGCCCCTTTCGTCGATCCCAAGTTTGAGAAAAACGTCATTCTCTCCGGGACGGAATTTCTCACCACCGACACCCGGCCCAAGAACCCGGCCAACGCCCGGAACCTCAACGCCTGTGTGATTGGCTCCTCCGGCTCCGGCAAGACCCGGTTCTGGCTCACCCCCCAGCTCCTCCAGGCCCATTCCTCCTATGTGGTGGTGGACCCCAAGGGCGGGGTGCTGTCCCAGGTGGGCTATTTCCTCCAGAGGAAAAAAGGGTACAAAATCAAGGTTTTCAACAGCATTGATTTTTCCCGCTCTATGCACTATAACCCCCTGGCCTATATCAAAAACGAGGCGGATATTCTGAAATTCGTGAACACTTTGATAGCCAATACCAAGGGGGAGGGCAAGGAGGGGGACCCGTTCTGGACCAAATCGGAGACGCTTTTATACTGCGCCCTGATTGCCTATATCATCTTCGAGGGGCCGGAGGAGGACCGGAACATGAACACGCTGGTAGACATGATTTCGGGAATGGAAGTGAAAGAGGACGACCCGGATTTTATGAACGCCATCGACTATATGTTCAAGGGCCTGGAGAAGCGCAAGCCGGATTGCTTCGCCGTGAAGCAGTACAAGAAGTACAAATTAGCCAGCGGCAAGACGGCGCGTAGCATACTTATTAGCTGCGGGGCGCGGCTGGCTCCCTTTGACATTCCCCAGCTCCGGGAGATCATGAGTTATGACGAAATGGAGCTGGACCGCCTGGGGGACAAGCGGACGGCGGCTTTCTTCATCATCAGCGACACGGACACCACCTACAATTTCATTGTGGCCCTGGCGTTCTCCCAGATGTTCAACCTCCTGTGCGAGAGGGCGGACAATGTGCATGGGGGCCGCCTGCCCCACCACGTCCGGGTGCTGTGGGACGAGGCCGCCAACACGGGGCAGGTCCCGAACCTGGAGAAGCTGGTGGCGGTGATCCGCTCCCGCGAGGTCAGTTTGACCCTGTTCTATCAGGCCCAGTCCCAATGCAAGGCCATTTACAAGGACAACGCCGAGACGATCATGGGCAACATGGACAGCGTGGTTTTCCTGGGCGGGCGGGAGCACTCCACCGTCAAGGAGATTTCCGAGGCGTGGCTGGGCAAGCAGACCATCTCCATGCAGACGGACAGCCGGTCCCGCGGGCAGTCCGAGAGTTACAGCCAGAACACCCAGCGTTTGGGCCGGGAGCTTATGACCATGGACGAGCTCACCACCATGCCCGGCGATAAGTGTATTTTACAGCTCCGGGGGCTGCGGCCCTTTTTCTCCCCCAAGTACGACTTGAAGCAGCATCCCAACTACCGCTATACGGCGGAGGCGGACAAGAGAAATGCCTTTGACCTGTCCCGCCTGATACATCGCCGTATGGACAAGCTGGACCCCAGCAAGCAATACACTGTGTACGAGGCGGACGTGCCGGACGAGGTGAACATAGGCGAGGACGAGGACATCTTCAACTATGACGACCTGGACGACCCGGACGCCTTTGTATAACCTCTGGTCACCGTGTCCAGAGCGTTCCTGCCGCCTGACAAGGGCGGCTTTTTTCATGGCCGGGGCTTTGTCCCCGGAGAATATGGAGGTTTCCCCCAAACCGCAACGACAAAACCCCTTCATCTCCCGGAAACCGCATATTTACAGGCGTTATAGGGTTTTGTCGCTGACCATGGGAAAGCGACAATTCACTGCCCGACAAAAAAG
>CAJTEE010000007.1 GCA_910575275.1 Lachnospiraceae bacterium
GATTTGATACTTCTATTATATCAGAAAAGCACCTTAAAAGCCGCAATAATACTGGATTTTCGGCATTTATCATAGAAAAATCCCACACAAAAGTGCGGGACTTTGTCTACACTCTGAGGCGGTGTAAAACCGCCCTTATTTTTTGTACAAAATCCGAATCGAATTTAAAACGCACAGCATCGCGACGCCTGTGTCTGCAAAGACGGCCATCCACATGGAAGCGTGGCCCGTGAGGCCGAGGAGCATGACTAGGATCTTAATGACCAGGGCAAAAATTACGTTTTGCAGGGCGACCGTGCCGGTCTGCCTGGCGATGCGGACGGCAGCGGGGATTGCCTCCATGCTGGAGGTCATAAAGACCACATCGGCGGCCTCAATGGCGGCGTCCGCGCCGCTGCCCATGGCAGCGCCCACATCGGCTCCGGCCAGTACGGGAGCGTCATTGATACCGTCTCCGACGAACATGGCGTTTCCAAGCTCATTGCGAAGCTTCTGCAGCGTTTCAAGCTTTTCGCCGGGGAGAAGTCTTGCATGGATCGTGTCGATACCGGTCTCTTTGGCAACCGAGGCAGCCGTGGTCTCATTATCCCCGGTCAGCATGGCGGTATGGATGCCCAGCCTCTTTAAGGAAGCAATCGCGCCGGCAGCTTCGGGCTTTATGGTGTCCGCGATGGAGACGGAGCCCGCAAAGACGCCGTCTTTTGCGAGAAGAACAACCGTGGCGGCCTTATCCTCACGAAAGGAGGAGCAGTCGACGCCGTTTTCCTCCATGAGCTTTTTGTTGCCGCAGAGAAGCTCGCCGTGCTCCGTCAGAGCCCGGATTCCGCGGCCGGAAAGCTCCGTGACGGCCTCCGGCTTTTCGTACGCGATGCCGCGGCCTTCGGCGGCTTCCCGGATACTGCCGGCAATCGGATGCGTCGAGGCGCTTTCGCAGGAGGCCGCCATGGACAAAAGCTCGTCGGCAGAGAGCCCGCCGGCCGGGTTTATGGTCTGCACCTCAAAGCAGCCGCGCGTGATCGTGCCGGTTTTGTCCATAACGACAAGCCTTATCTCCTTTAACGCCTCAAGCGCGATGCCGCCCTTAAACAGGATGCCTTTTTTGGAGCCGGAGCCGATGCCGGAGAAGAAGGCCAGCGGCACGCTTAGAACGAGTGCGCATGGGCAGCTTATAACAAGGAAGGTCAGGGCCGTATAGATCCAGTAGCTCCAGTTCCCCGTCACCAGGGAGGGAAGGAGAGCGGTGGCAGCCGCCAGCGCTACGACGACCGGCGTATAGATCCGCGCGAATTTCGTGATGAAACGCTCGGCACGCGGCTTGCTCGCCGCGGCGTTCTCCACGGAGTCGAGGATCCGGGTGACCATGGACTCGGAGAGCTCCTTTTCCACGCGAAGCTTCAGAAGTCCCGAGGTATTCACACAGCCGGAGAGGATCGACTGGCCGGGCCGCACGGCAACCGGTACGGGCTCGCCCGTGACCGGGGAGGTGTCTATCCGGCTTTCGCCATCCACCACGACGCCGTCTAACGGGATGCGGTCGCCCGGGCGGACCTCGATGATCTGTCCCACGGCGGCGTCTTCTGCCGGGATCTCGAGGATTCCGTCCTTCGTTTCCAGGAGCACGGTCTCCGGGCGGAGGTCCACGGCGTCCATAATCTGGCTGCGGCTCTTTTCGACGGCTTTATGCTCGAAGGCTTCGCCGGCCCGGTAAAACAGCATGACGCCGACAGCCTCGGCAAACTGACTGATGGCAAAGGCGCCGAGCGTTGCCAGACTCATGAGGAAATTTTCGTCCATCACATGCCCGGAGCGCAGGTTTTTCCATGCCGTCATGAGCACGCCGCGTCCAAGGATCAGATAGGCGGCAATATACAGAAGGACGGAGATTCCCGGCATGGCCCTGGAAAGGAGGCCTCCGGCGATGAACAGGGCCGCCCCGCTTAGGATTTCCGGCAGGTCGCGGGAATGCTTATCCGGTTCTTTTTCTGTGTCTGCCCTGCGCCGGCTCGATTCACGGACTTCAATCACGGTGCCGGGCTCGATGAGATCGGCGATTTCCTGCATCCGGGGAAGCAGGGAGACGCCCGCGTCGGCATAGACGCGGAGCTGCCTGGTCGCGAAAGTGAGGACGGCGTCGTCCACCTCGGGGAGTTCGCGGATCTTCGCCTCAATTTTCGCGGAACAGTTGGCACAGTCGATATTCTTCAGCACATAGACCGTACAGCGGGATTTTGCCGTAGAAACGTGGGAGACCGTCTGATTATCCGGGGCATGGTGGTGATGCTCATGTCCGCAGGAGCAGGTATCACCGTGTTCGTGATGGTGGTGTTCGTGTCCGCAGGAGTCGGCGTCGCCGTGTTCATGGTGGTGATGATGTTCGTGTCCGCAGGAGCAGTTGCTGTCGTGCTCGTGGTGATGGTGGTGTTCATGCCCGCAGGAGCAGGTATCGCCGTGTTCGTGGTGGTGATGTTCATGTTCGCAGGAGTCAGCGTCGCCGTGTTCATGGTGGTGATGATGTTCATGCCCGCAGGAGCAGTTGTCGCCGTGTTCATGATGGTGTTCATGTTCTCCATGTTCTTCCTGTGGGTCGTGTCCGTGTCTGTGTTCTTCCATATTAATCTCCATTCCGCCGCCTTTGGCTGGCGGCACAAATAGTAATGAAAGTATCGACTACCTTCTACATTGTCTCTATAAATAAAAGCGAGAAGCTATACCACAGAGCACGGGGAGGTGAGTCGTAAAAAATTCTCTGGTTTTAGACAGCATGTTAATCCGTGTAAGTTCCGCCTTTCAAGCACAAATAAGTGGCTCTTTCAGACCGTACACTAAGAATTGTTTTAACTCTTGTTAAATGTGTGGTGGAACAGTCAATGGCTTCTCTCTATTTTTCTGAAAGGAGCTATTCAGATTGGGGCTTGTTCCGGGAAGTTATATACCGTGTAAAGAGATCCGTATTCTCAGGGAGTTTACGAGATACCGGTATAAACTGACTTCCTGCAGAAGCAGCGAGAAGAATCGATTTCAGAATGCGCTTACGGTTTGTAATGTCGCATTAGATTCGGTTATTTCCGATATCTTTGGGAAATCAGCCACCTCCGTAATCGATTATCTCCTTGAACAGTCCGACAATTCCATCAACCACGAAGAAATATCCTCCAGACTGCTTCGCTCACTCAAGAAAAAGTCCGAAAGTGTCATTGAGTCCATCGAAGGGTATCAGATGACTGATTCCCAGAAATATCGCATGCGCCTCGTACATACACATATGGATTATATCACATCTACCATTGCAGATATAGACTCAATGATTGATTTATTGATCGAACCTTATGATAATGCTGTCAAGTTGCTATGTGCCATCCCTGGGATAGACCGCAAGAGTGCGATCACGATTATCTCTGAGATTGGTACAGATATGACACAGTTTTCTAATTCCAAGCGTTTATGCTGCTGGGCGGGTCTGGCTCCTGGCAATCATGAGTCTGCCGGTAAGAAGAAATCTGTCCGGATCACACGTGCCGGTTGTACCTCAAACCTGCATTGGTGCAAGTTGCCCATGCAGCCGTGAAATCTGACAAGTCCCCTTACTACAAAGCCAAATATGAACGCATTATGAAACGTCGTGGAAAAAAGCGTGCCATTATTGCGATCGCCCGGATGCTCCTTACTGCTGCCTATCATATGCTGTCTACAGACGAAGCGTGGAATCCCTCCGATCTTTACAAGATTGATATGCCTGAACCTCTTAAAGAAAACCAAAAAGAGAAGGCTATCAGGCAGGCTATGAAGCTATTAATTGCTGAGGGAATCATGGAAGCCCCCTGTTAGTCTCATAGCATTTTTCAATATATCAACCCTGTTTCAAAAGGCTATTATCTTATAGCTTGTTTAAGTGCGCTAGTTTTTGGCTGTCCTCTACTTTCTTTCACACTATCCTCCTGGCAGCTTTAGCAGTATAAAATAGGAAATGAATTGTTTGATAAACATATGAACATTTATTCATGCGTTTATAATAATACAATTTCTTTTAAATTGCAATAGAAAAATGAATTATTTTTTGCGGGAGGTTATAGGCAGGGGTCCGCAGAGGCCTTGTCTGTCTGCCCCGGCCTGCTACGTTATCTCGTATGCGAGGAAAAAAGGGATCTATGGAAGAAACAATTTTTTCTTTTTGGGCGGACCCTTTAAATCATCCCTTCGTCCCAAAAAAAGCATACGCCAATGCCATAACGGAATCATTCACCATCTTAGCGATCTGCTTTTCACTCTCCGGCAAGCCGTCGTCGAGCCATTTGCGCAGGGTTCCGATCAGGCCATAGGTGATAAATTCAAAAAAGTAATCAGAGGGAGCCTGTTTACAGACGGGGAAGACGCGTTCCAGGATGACCCGGCCGTTTCTCTGAAGAAGATTTTTGAAGGCCTTATGAAAATCATTGGAAAAGTTGTTTTCAAACAGATTTTTGCAGATCTCCTCGTTTTCTACGATATAGCTGATGACCGGGAGGAGGATCGGCATCAGGCCGGTCTCGGGCCCGAGGGCATCGTAGTTGCTGATCATGTCCTGGAAGTCGTCTAAGACATCGGTCTCCATGGCCTTTAAAAGGCTGTAGGTATCCGCGTAGTGCAGATAGAAGGTGCCGCGGTTTAAGTCGGCCCGTTCCGTAATATCTTTAATGGTAATGTCATTGAAGGCCTTCTCGGACATCAAATCCACAAGGCTTTCCTTTAAGAGCCGCCTGGTACGGCGGATGCGTCGGTCTTCTTTGCTGTTTTCCATTGAGCTTCTCCTCGAAATTATAAAAATCTTATAAATAATCAACACAAAGACGTAAATATGGACAGTAACAAACATAAGGTCGTTATTTTAATGATTGCATATTTGCATTGGATATATTATAATACATTTCGGTTGGAAAATCAACATTATGTCCAATAAACAATATAATTTTAATAAGCGAAAAGTTATGAGGAAATTCGTATGCTGAAAAAAATGGCCCATTTTATTGTACATAAGGGAAGGATGATCGAGAAATTTTTTATCGCGGCGACGCTCATCTGTGCGTTGTGCTATCCGTTTGTCGGCGTCAATTATGATCTGAGCAAATATCTGCCCGATTTTGCCCCGACGAAGCAGGCGCTTGACGTGATGGAGGAGGAGTTCGGCTATCCCGGTATGGCCCGTATTATGATAAAGGATGTCACACTGCCGGAGGCGAGGACAATCCGCCAGCGTATCTCGGATGTGAAGGGCGTGGAGCTAGTCGTGGGGCCGGATCTGGCGACGAATGTCTATGCATCGGACTCGTTTATCTCCAATGCGCTGACAGATAAATTCTATAAAGACGGGAACGCCGTCTACCAGATTATTTTTGAGGACGGGGATTCGGACGAGAGCACGCATGCGGCCATTGAGCAGATCTATGAGATCGTGGGGAAGGACCGCGGCTGTTTTGCCGGAAGTGCCGTCTCCAACAAGGAGCGTCAGGAGTCCATTACGAAGGAGATCGCAGTTGCCATCGGGATGTCGGTTTTCATTATCTGGCTGATCCTTACACTGACGACGACGTCCTGGTTTGAACCGTTTTTGTTCATCCTTGTGATGGTTGTGGCAATTATTTTAAATATGGGTTCGAACCTGATGTTTGGCCGGATCTCATTTTTTACCTTTTCGACGGCGGCGATCCTGCAGCTTGCGGTTTCCATGGACTATTCAATTTTCCTTCTGCATACCTATACGGCGGCAAAGAAGGAGGGACGGGAGTCCAAGGAGGCGATGGAGTATGCGATCGTGGAAGCGTGCAGCTCGATTCTTGCAAGCGGTGCGACAACGATCGTGGGCTTTCTGGTCATTGCGCTCATGCGGTTTACAATCGGTAAGGACGTAGGCTTCGTCCTGACAAAGGGTATCATCTGCAGCCTCGTGACCGTGCTCTTTTTGATGCCGACCCTGATTTTGCGTTTCGACGGGAGGATCACAAGGACGGCACACCGGCCGTTTATCCCCTCCTTTGAGAGACTCGGGCGGGTCATGTATAAAATACGGATTCCGGTGCTTGCGATTGCGCTTTTCTGTGCGGTTCCCTGCTATTTCGGGCAGTCGATGAACTATTTCTACTACGGGGACGACGCGCTTGGGAATGGCCCCGGGACCCGGGTCTATGAGGACGCGCGGGAGATTGAAGGGGTATTCGGCAAGGCGAACGTGGTGATTGCCATCGTTCCGAACGGCAGCATCGTGCGGGAACGGGAGCTGACGAAGGCGCTGGAGGATGAGGATTTTATTGACTACGCATTATCCATGTCCGGTACGATGCCGGAAGGGATCCCGGAGAGCTTTTTGCCGGATACATTGGTCAAACAACTTCGGACCGACCGCTATGCGCGTATCCTGATTTCGATGAAGAATAAAGAGGAAAGTGCGTATTCGTTTGCCTGCAGCGAACGATTGACAGAGATCGTAAAGAACTATTATCCGGAGGATTCCTATGTGATCGGCATGACGCCGACGACGATCGACATCCGCGATATCCTGACCGATGACTACAACCGGGTCTCGATCATCTCGCTGCTCGGCGTCGCGCTTGTCGTCATGTGCACCTTCCACTCGGTTCTGGTGCCGATTTTCGTCATCATCCCGATCGAAGTGGCCATTTATCTCAACATGACACTGCCCTATATCATGGGCGAGAGCATGGTTTACATAGGGTATATCATCGTGAGCTGTTTACAGCTTGGCGCGACGATTGATTATTCGATTCTGATGACAAATAATTACATGGAAATGCGTGAGACCATGGACAACAAGGCCGCGGCAGTCGCGGCGATCAGCAAGAGCACGCTGTCCATCATCACCTCCGGCGGGATCCTGACGGTGGTCGGGTATCTGCTTTACTTCACCTCCTCGATCCAGGCGATTTCGCAGGTGGGACGCCTGGTGGGGCGTGGGGCGTTGCTCTCGATGGTGCTTGTGCTGTCTCTTTTGCCGGCGCTTCTGGCGGCCTTTGACGGGCCGATCCGAAAGCAGCAGGAAAAGGGAAAGCAGAAGGCCGAAAAGATAAAAGCCAGACTGCAGCATTTAAAGGAAAGAGTGGAGGCAGCCGGGCTAAAGCCGCAGCACAGCTTAGAAAACGCCGAGGGAAGCCGGATGGCTGTCAGTTTGGGAAATGAGGTGGCAGAAAATGGAGATTAAAGGATTTACGAAGGGCAGAAAGCTGGCGCGCCGGGCACTCGGCGCGTATCTGGCGGCGTTGATGACTCTCATGAGCGGTGTGAGCGCATACGCGGCCGCAAAGAGACCGGTGTGCGACGAGGCCATGTATGTAACGTTGGACGCCTACGGGAAGGTGACGAATACAAGTGTGGTCAAGAGCTATGACCTGCATGGCTCGACGGAGGTCGTGGATTACGGCCGGTATACCGAGATTACGAACATGACGGACTACGGCACGCCCGAGGTAGAGGGGAACCGTGTCACCTTCTCCATTCCGGAAACACCGGAGAATGACCGCTTTTATTTTGAAGGGAAGTTAGAGCCCGAGGAGGTTGAGGCGGCGCTCCCGTGGAACCTGTCCGTGAGCTACCGGCTGAACGGTGTGGAAAAGCACATGGAGGACCTGCCCCATGAGAAGGGGCTGGTGGAGATCACGATCGACGCGATCCCCAACCGGCGTACGAATGAATACTACCGTAACAACATGACGTTAGAGATCACGGCGATCGTGGATATGGATAAAAACCTTAGCGTGGAAGCACCGGGAGCGCAAATCCAGTCGGTCGGCAATATGAAAGCCGTGCTTTTCATGGTCATGCCGGGCGAGGAGCAGCATTTTGAGATCCGGATCGGCAGCAATGATTTTGAATTTTCAGGATTGGCATTTATGATGGTTCCGGTCACGTTAAGCCAGCTTGACAGGCTGGGCGACCTGCGTGAGGCGAGAGATACGGTCAAAGACTCGGCCGATGCGATCGGAGACAGCATGGACATTATCCTGGACAGTCTGGATGGGATCCAGGGGGGCCTTTCCGGCACGGTGGACGGCTTAAGGAACCTTGACGAATCCAGGAAGATCATTTCCAATGCAAAAGATGGCATCTATGTGGATGCGGATGGGGCATTAGCCGTTTTAAAGGAGCTTTCGGAGCGCGGCGTACCGTTTACTTCCTATGTGCAGGAGGCCCAGAACGCATTGAATGATACAAATAAAAACATCAACCAGATCAATAACCGTTTGAGCGAGCTGGATAATCAGCTTGAAAACCTGGGCTGGGGATTAAGAAACGTGAGCCGTGACCTGGACGATGCGGCGGACCTAATGAAGGACACACGCCATGACATCGGGAGCTTTGAGAACAAACTGTCCTCTTTGCGGCAGGATCTTGCGGATTTAAAGAACAGCAAGGCACTGGTCAATCAGAAGCTGGAGGAGCTGAAGGCGATCTTAGAACAGCTTAAGGGCCTGAAGGAGCAGATTGAGGAGCATGGGGATGTGATCGGGCTTACACCGGAGCAGAAGGCTGAACTTATGGGAACCCTGGAAAGTGTTCTCGAAGGCGCCGGCATGTCAGAGGCGGAGATGAAGCGGCTTATAAAGGCAGTTGCAAGCAGCTCTGACGCGATCGAGGCGGCCGGCGGCCTGGATGAGGGGGCCGTGGCGGCTGCGTCGGCCGGCTTTGATAAGCTGATCGCACTCTTAGAGGGATTTATCGGGACACTGGAGAAGCCGTCTAAGATTGATGCCATGATTTCGTCTACGGAGAAGTCGATTGCCTCTCTGGAGGAGATCGTGAGCCGGGTGCATGACGATGGGGAGTCGTTAGAAAACGTGCTGGCCACGACCGGGGATCTGGCGGATACGTTAAAGTCCGGCGCGGTGACGGGACAGGGCCTTGTGGGGGATGTGAACGACGTTGTGAAGACCGTAAATGACTACCATGGCACGGCGCAGGCTGCATTAAATGACGCTGGGCTTTTGGTGGACAGCGCGGTGCGCGGGACGGATGCCATGTATATCCTGATGACGGATGTGGAGGCAAATCTAAGGGCCGCCGGCGAGCCGCTCGATAAAGGGGCGGGAAAGACCATTGCCGGGCTCACGAGCGCACTTGACGCGGCGCTTGACGGGCTGGCAAAGACCGGTGTGATCCGCGATGCGAAGACAACCGTGGAGGATCTGGTCGATGAGAAATGGGATGAATACACGGGAGAGGACATGACGATTCTCAACGCGGATGTCAATGCCAGAAAGGTGTCCTTTACCTCGGATCGAAATCCGGAGCCGCAGAGCATCCAGATCATCCTGCGGACCGAGGGAACCGAGGAAGCCGAGGATGAGGCCGAGGCCGAGATTGATGAGGATTTCCACGCGGAAGGGAATTTCTTTGATAGGATTTGGAGTATTCTGGTGAAGATCGTGGAGGCGATCAAGGGGATCTTTTCATGACCGTTTGACCCTGGATATCATATATTGAATACAAAGACAAAGCAAGGAGAAGAAAGGAATGGCATCGATCAGTCTTTGTATGATCGTGAAAAATGAGGAGGCGGTTCTGGGACGCTGCCTTGCCAGCACGGCAGGGTTTGCGGACGAGATCGTAATTATAGATACCGGTTCGACGGACCGGACGAAAGAGATTGCGAGAGAATATACAGAGAAGGTATACGATTTTTCCTGGCGGGATGATTTTGCGTCCGCCAGGAATTTTGCTTTTTCAAAGGGCAGCAAGGAGTATCTGTTCTGGCTGGATGCGGATGATGTGATTCCGGAGGGAGAGCTTGGGAAGTTAAAAAAGCTGAAGGCCCGGCTGGATGCAGAAAGGCCGGATTTTGTGATGCTTTTGTATGCGGTCGGATTTGATGAACAGGGAAAACCGTCTTTTACGTTTTACAGAGAGCGTTTGATGAGACGATGTAGGAGTGCCGTGTGGCGCGGCCGGGTCCATGAGGCGGTCACACCGTTTGGAACGATATGGAAAGAGGAAATCGTGATCGAACATCGTAAGAAAAAGGCTGCGGATTCCGAAAGGAATCTGCGGATCTTTGAAAAAATGCGGGCAGGCGGGGAGGCATTTGGCGCCAGGGAGCAGTATTATTACGGAAAGGAGCTGTATTATCACAAACGCTACAGCGAGGCAGCCAGAGAGCTGGAAGATTTCCTCGGACGGTCGGATGGCTGGAAGGTGGATAAGCTTGATGCGTGCAGGCATCTGGCAAAATGCCGATACGGGCTGTCGGAAAGCAAGGAAGCGATAAAGGCACTGCTTGAAGGGCTGCAGTACGGGATTCCGAGGCCGGAGCTTTGTTGTGATATAGGAAACTGGTTTTTCGAGAGGCAGGAGTTTGCGGAGGCGGCTTATTGGTATGAGCAGGCGTTAAAAAACAGGGATAAATCCGGCATGGATGGATTTATCCAGGAGGAGCTCAGAGGCTATGTGCCGTGTCTGCAGTTGTGTGTCTGCTATGACAGACTTGGAAAAAAACGATTGGCAGAACGGTTTAACCGGCTGGCGGAATGGTTTAAACCCGGTACAGATGCATGCGCGTATAACCGAAAATATTTTGAAGAAGGGCGAAAATAGAGAAAGAATGTGGGACCAAAATGGCTGTCCCACATAATATAAGGTAAAAGAAAATACAGGAGAATTTCCATGTTTAATGCATTTGGCAATTGTAACGATGGCAGAAATAGAAATTTTCGCCCCTGCTGCAATCCGGGCTGTGGCTGCGGCTGCAACTCGGACTGCACGCCCGGATGTATGCCGGATTATGATCCATGCTGCGGCCCGACCGGTCCGCAGGGCCCGGCAGGTCCGGTAGGTCCGATGGGCCCAATGGGCCCGCAGGGTCCGGCAGGTCCGATGGGTCCGATGGGCCCCGAAGGCCCGATGGGCCCGATGGGACTTGAAGGTCCGCAGGGCCCGCAGGGCTTTATGGGTCCGGCCGGGGCGCAGGGCCCCACAGGTCCACAGGGCCCGATTGGAGCAGCAGGGCCTGCCGGGGCACAGGGTCCGCAGGGCCCGGCAGGCCCTGCCGGGGAAGCGGGAGCACAGGGTCCGCAGGGCCCGGCAGGCCCTACAGGTGCGGCGGGAGCGCAAGGCCCGCAGGGCCCGGCCGGTCCTACAGGGGAAGCGGGAGCGCAGGGTCCCCAGGGTCCGGCAGGTCCCACAGGTGCGGCCGGAGCGCAAGGCCCGGCAGGCCCTACGGGTCCCCAGGGCCCGATCGGAGCGGAAGGCCCGGCCGGAGTGGCGGGTCCTACAGGCCCCACAGGCCCGGCGAACGGCCTGGCGGCTTATGGCGGACGCTACAGTACAACTCCACAGACGTTAAATCTGGTGGCTAATGTGAGCACACAGATTCCTTTGGGCGAGACGATGGCTTCAAATGGAGTCACCTATACGCCGGCTAACAGCATTACCGTCACCGATGCAGGAGTTTATGCGATTAATTTCCAGGTAAATCCTTCTATTGCAGCGGCAGGGACAGTCGCCGTCTCTGTACGGCAGAATAACACGGACATTCCGGGGGCAACCGTTTCGCGTGCGCTGCCCGCAAATATCGAGACGACAATTTCCGGAGAGACCGTCTTAAATCTGACTGCCGGCAGCGTGATTGATTTGGCAATCGCCGCGCCGATTGTGGCGGTCGTGGTTCTGGGAGCCGGATTGAATGCGACGCTGACTGCGAAGAAACTGAATTAAATATAGGGGCCTCGGGAGAACTGCCATAAACTGGCGGCTCTCCCGGGGCTGTTTTCGTTCCGGCGAAAAGGCCGCAGACCGAATTTGCAAAAACAGACAATTTGTAGTAAAATAAAGGTATTTAAAAACCGGAGGTAGAGGAAATGATTCTGCCGGGAGCCATAAAAAAACGGATTCTTCCTTCCCTTGCCCTGCTCGTTTTGTTAAGCGGATGCGCATCAGGTGCGGGCAAGGCTTCTCCTTTGGCGGAAGCGGTGCCCGAGGAAAAGCGCCTGACACTCTATACCTCCCATAAGGAGGAGGTATACGGCCCGATCGTCAAAGAGTTTGAGGAGCGGACCGGAATCTGGGTCGATGTGCGTGCCGGGGGTACGACGGAGCTTTTGGAGATCATCGGAGAAGAACATAAAAAGGGGAAAAGCGCCTGTGACATCATGTTTGGCGGAGGCGTGGAGAGTTATGAGGCCAGCAGGGAGTATTTTGAGCCATACCGCGTCGCCTTGGCGGACAAGCTGAACGAACGCTACATCTCAAGAGATGACCGCTGGACCGCATTCACCGAGCTTCCGATTGTATTGATCTATAACAATAAGCTGGTCGGGGAGGAGGAGGCGCCAAACGGGTTTGAGGAGCTGCTTTTGGAGCCGTGGCGCGGGAAAATTGCGTTTGCCGATCCCGCCAACTCTGGCAGCAGCTGTACGATGCTTGCGACCATGGTTCAGATTTTAGGCATGAGTGAGGACGAGACTCTGGAGCGGTTTGCAAAAGTCCTGGACGGACATATGGCCGAAAGCTCCGGCGGGGCCGTTGAGGAGGTGGCGGCGGGAAGCCGGCTTGTGGGGATTACGCTGGAGGAGACGGCGAAAAAATGGATCGCTCGGGGAGCGGATCTCGCGATTGTTTACCCGAAGGAAGGGACGAGTGCGCTTCCGGATGGCTGTGCGATCGTGAAGGCGGCGCCGCATATGGAAAATGCGAGGCTGTTTCTGGAGTTTATTGTAAGCGAAGATGTGCAGCGATTCTGCGTCGAGCACCTGTACCGGAGGACCGTTCGCACGGATATGGCGGCAGGCCAGGCTGAGGAGGCAGGCAGGATCGTGGACTTTGATCTGGCGCAGGCGGCGGCCGGTCAGGAAACAATTTTGAAAAAATGGGCGGAATTGATGGATGAAAAACATAATTAGGTGCTCGTTTAAGCAGGAGCTTCTGGCCGGCTTTTTGCTTGTGGCTGTCCTGCCCCTGGTGGTGTCCTGCCTGTTTTTGATCCAGCTTTTTAAAGCGAAGGCAGCCAACGACTACCGGAAAAAGGATCTCGAGCAGGCGGCAGCCGTCGAGGAGCGGCTGCTGGAGCTGTTTTCTTTGCTCGATCAGACGACCGGGGAGCTGGCAAAAAACGAAATGATTCGGCAGGCACTTGCCCCAAAGACGTACGGGCGGCGAAGCGAGATCTACAGCATCCTCTATGGTGCGACCGAGGAGCTTCGCGGCCTCGCGCAGTTTGATTTGTATTCTGTGGATGGACTCTGCCTGTACTCGACCGGGACAGGAATGTTTCATAAGACGCTGCCGCCCTACTGGGGGATCTTAAAGGCGGCCACAGTCCGGTCGGGTGAGCTTTCCCTGCAGAAGGCGCAGACTGAGGGCACGTGGCTTCTTGCTGCCGCGCGCCCTGTCCGGGGGGAGGAGTCTGAAAACGTCGGTTTTGTGGTTGTAAGCCTCGGAGAGGAGAATTTCGAGGAGGTTTTAAAGGGCGTCTGCGGCAGCCAGGACGGGATCTGCATCTTGGACGGCTTTTTTGAGACGGTTTACAGCACCGGTACCGCAAGGCGTGAGGATATCGGCGGCGTGCTCCGGAGACGCAGGCTTTTGGGGGAAGCGCTCACAGAGGGTTTTCACGGAAACAGCGTATATGTCTCGGCGCTCTCCAAGACAGGGCTTTACAGCGTTCTTCTGCGCCCGGAGGTCTTTACGGAGGACACGGTCCGTTCCATGTACACGGTTTTGTTTATCATGACAGGGGTAAGCTTTCTCCTCTGTCTGGCGGTCGCGGCAAAGATGAGCAGCCATCTGTCGCAGCCCATTCGGACGCTGAATACGGCAATGAGAGAGGTGCAGGAGGGGCGCCTGGACACACGGGTACATACGGATCGGATCGACGAATTCGGACAGCTCGCCGATAATTTTGACACGATGACGGCCCGGCTTTCCGAGTACATGGATGAGCGGGTAGCGCAGCAGAAGCGGTTAAACGAGGTACAGATCGCCATGATGCAGTCCCAGCTAAATCCGCATTTTTTGTATAACACGCTGGATACGATGAAATGGGTGGCAAAGGCGAACCATATTCCGGAGCTTGCGACGCTTGCAGCCAAGCTCGCAAAGATTCTTCGGACGAGCATCTCAGGAGAGCCATTTTTGCCGCTTTTTGAGGAGCTCGAGCTCGTGGAGAGCTATGCCGAGATTCAGCGCATCCGGTTTGGCGGAACATTTGCGTTTACCTGCGAGCTTCCAAAGGAGCTGTCCGACTGCATGGTTCCGAAGCTCATCGTGCAGCCGATCGTGGAGAATGCGGTGCTCCATGGCCTGGCAGAGTCGGATGAAGGGCATATCGCCGTTCGCGCCTCGGAGTCGGATGACGAGAGCAGTTTGTTGATTGAGGTCACGGATGACGGCTGCGGCATTGAGGAGACAGTGATGGAACACCTAAACAGCCGGGACAAGAAAAAGCTCAAGGGGCACATTGGCTTTTATAATGTAGACATGATCATCCGGCTGCATTATGGGGACGGATACGGGCTTAAGGTGAGTCGACTGCCTGAGGGAGGCACGAGAGTAATCATCACGCTTCCGAAGCAGAGAGGGGATGCCTCTGCTCCGGAGAGGGGAGGAGGAACGGTATGAACCGGGTATTGGTCGTGGATGACGAGCTGTTTGTGAGAAAGGGGATCGTTTCCGAGACGGACTGGGCTTCGCTCGGCTTTGATACGGTCCTGGAGGCCGCCAACGGGCAGGAGGCGCTGGAGGTGATCCACAGAGAAAAGCCCGATCTTTTGATCTGCGATATCCGTATGCCGAAAATGAACGGACTGGAGCTTCTCAAGAGGCTGCGGGAGGAGGAAAACCGGCTGCCGGTGATTTTTCTTACGGCCTACAGCGAGTTCGAGTATGCAAAGGAGGCGCTCAAGCTCTACGCTTTCGACTATATTTTAAAGCCGTTTGAGGATGGGGAACTGGAAGAAGCGGTGCTGCGCGCCAAAGAACAGATCCGGAAAGCGCCCGGCCGTTTGGAGAAACCGGGCGGAGGCGGAGAGGACAAGGCAGAGAACCCGGCAGGCAGGCTGCTTCCGTTTGATGAGAATACGCCGGGGCTTTCCGGGTATGTCCGCGCGGCCGCCGCCTACATCGCGGCGCATTACGGCGAAAACGACATGAGCGTGAGCCAGGTGGCCGAGTCGGTCGGCATCAGCGAGGGGCATTTGAGCCATCATTTTAAAAAGGAGACCGGCTCTACGGTCATGGCCTATCTCACAAGGTATCGGATGGCCGCCGCGATGCGCCTGCTTTCGGACTGCCGGAATAAGGTCTATGAGGTGGCCGCGAAGGTCGGCTACAAGGATATCGCCTATTTTTCCTCGAGCTTTAAGAGGACGGTCGGAATGACACCGTCAGAGTTCCAGGACAGGAGATAGCGGCAGATCATAGGTAAACCTGCACAAAAAAATATACTATACGCAGAATTTTTGTGCAGAATATCAGAAAAGTACAAAGAATCGCAGTTTTGTCCTGTGGTAAAAAATCCCTTCTTTCGATATAATAATAACAGATTATAAAAGGAGGAGGATATTTTTTATGAAGAAACGTACCTTATCACTGGCGCTTGCGGCCTCCATGGTCGTCATGTCCCTCGCGGGCTGCGGCGGAGGCGGGCAGGCAGCAGCTACGACGGCAGCGGCGGCTCCGGCCGAGACAACGATGGCAGCAGCCGGGGGAGAGACTCAGGCTCCGGCCGAGACGACGGCAGCGGCGGCAGCCGCAGATGACGCCAATCTTTCCGAGATTGAAAAGATCATCAAAGAAGCCGAGGGCATGTCCATGGAGGAGCTTGCCAAGAAGGCCATCGAAGAATCCAACGGAAAGACTTTCTACGGCGTAGGCAACTCCAGCCGCGGCAAGAGCGCGCTCCCGTTATTTATCGAGTATCTGCAGTCGATCGATCCGTCCTACAAGATGGAATACGAGTGGCAGCAGCCGAAGAATAACAAAATCTTCGAGCAGCTTTCTGCCGATTCCTTAAAGAGCGAGGGCACCTTTGCCATGACGTTGATCCAGGACGGCAACCAGATCGAGTCCAAGATGGTGCAGACCGGTATTTTAAAGACCTTTATCCCGAAGGAATGGGCCGAGGCGAACGGCACCACGGCGGATGCATATGACGGCTTCCTTCCGTTACAGACGTTAAACAAGGTCTTCATGTACAACTGCACCGGCAGCGCCGAGTTTGACAACTGCTGGGATTTCGTGGCCGAGGGTTCCCATCCGCTGTACATGGACATCGACTCCGAGATCGTCGGCAAGAATTTCTTGTATATGCTGACCGCAGACAAATATGCGGCCTGGTTAAAGGAAGCGTATGATGCGCTTGATGATAACGCAAAGGCATATTTCCAGCCTGTGATCGACGAGGTTGCGGGAGACGCAGAGGATCTGGGATTGGGCGAGAACGGCGCCTATGCGCTGGCTTGGATTAAGCTCTGGGTAGAAAACTACAACGAGCAGACGGACGACGGCCCGATCTGCAACACGCTGGTAACGGATTCCGCGACCGACCAGAGCGGCCTTTTGGTTTACTCGAAGCTTCGCTCCGTTGAGGAGTCCGCAGGCGTTTCCGTCAACAACATCAAGGTTGCCGCGTATGAGGACGGCTACACAGGCATCGGCGGCTACGGCTACTGCCATTACCTGTTCTTGACGAACAACAGCCCGCTTCCGTGGACGGCCTGCGCGTTTATCCAGTACATGACCTGTACCGAGGACGGCTTCTCCGCATGGGGTAAGGATATGGGCGGCTATTCCTCTAATCCGGAGGTTGCGGCAGCGACCGAGGCTACCTATGGCCACAGCAAGGGCGGCTACAACGAGGCCGGTGAGAATCAATTTGAGTGCAAGAATGACCGCGGCTACGACTGGTGGACCACGGACGGCGAGCTTGTATTGGAGGATCCGGAATACTGCGCATCTGTTTCCTTCACGGTAGGAAGCTGGATCGAGCTTCTGACCAAATATGCGGATTCTGCAAAGTAATGTATCGAGTAAAAGGAAGGCGCCGTGCAGGGATCTGCGCGGCGCTCCTTGTATATGCGTTTATATGACGTTTCCTAATAATTAAGAAAGGAGCGGACAGCAGTGGAACAGTCAAATAAAAAGGCTATTTTCATGAACCAGATCAAAACGTACTTTTCCAAGCCGCAGAACATTATCCTGTTGTTGTTTGGCGTCGTCCTGACCTTTACGACCGTGGCGCCGATTGTGGCGATCGTGAAGGATACGCTGATGATCCATCCGGGGACAATCGACGCACACCTGGCGGGGAAGGCGTCCGGTTATACGCTTGTCAACTACGTGGATCTGTTTACGAGCCGGCTTGCGAAGACGAATCTGTGGAAGCCGCTTTGGAATACGGTCCTACTGGCGATGTTTACCTGCCTGATCTCCATTCTCTACGGCGGTACGTTTGCCTTCCTCGTGACAAGGACGAACCTGAAATTCAGGAAATATTTAAGCTCGATTTTCATTTTCCCGTACATCATGCCGCAGTGGACGTTAGCGGTCGTCTGGCAGAACGTGTTCAACAGCAACGCGGTCGTCGGGACCTCCAACGGGCTTTTAGCCTCCCTGATCGGTTTTGAGGCGCCCAAGTGGTGGTGCCAGGGGCTTTTGCCGAGTGCCGCCGTGCTGGGGCTTCACTATGCGCCCTTTGCCTATATTCTGATCGGCGGCATCTTCCGTAACATGGACGCGAACTTAGAGGAGGCGGCGACAATCCTAGACACGCCGCGCTGGAAGATCATGTGCCGCATTACGCTGCCGATGGTGAAGCCGGCGATCCTCTCGACGATCCTGCTTGTATTCGGAAGCGCCATGGGAAGCTATCCGGTGCCGCATTATCTGGGGCTTACGACGCTTTCCACGAAGTACATTTCCATGAACTCGAAGTATACCGGTGAGGCCAGCATCCTGGCGATCATCATGATGATTTTCGGCGTGGCGATCCTGACGATGAACCAGGTCAGCTTAAAAAGCCGCAAAAACTATACGACCGTCACCGGCAAGTCCGGCCAGCTCTCGAAGATCAATCTCGGGAAGATCGGCAAGTATGCGATCGCCGCGGTCATGATTGTGCTGACCTTCTTTACCAGCATCTTTCCGATCCTTTTGTTCGCGTTGGAGACGTTCCTTCCGAACCCCGGCGACTACAGCTTCCTATATACGGGAGATATGAGCGGGCTGACGACGAAATGGTGGCTTACGAGTGAGAACGTGACGGAGAACGGCCTGTATGGCCAGCACGGTATTCTCTATAACGGTATGATCTGGCGCGCGTTTGGCGGGACGATCCTTGTTTCGGTCTGCTGTGCGCTGATTGCCGGCACGATCGGTACCCTGATCGGGTACGCGGTTGCCAAGAATCGGAGAAGCAAATGGGCCAGCTACGTAAACGGCGTGGCGTTTTTGCCATATCTGATGCCGTCCATCGCGGTCGGCGCGGCGTTTTTTATCCTGTTCTCCAATGAGAAGATCAACCTGTTTAATACCTATACGCTTTTGATTCTCGCGGGTACTGTCAAATACATACCCTTTGCCAGCCGCAGCTCCTTAAACTCCATGCTGCAGATCAGCAACGAGATCGAGGAGGCGGCGATTATCCAGGATATTCCGTGGTTCAAGCGGATGGCCCGGATCATCATCCCGATTCAGAAGTCGGCGATCATAAGCGGCTACATGCTGCCGTTTATGACGTGTCTCAGAGAGCTGTCCCTGTTTTTGCTGCTCTGTACGCAGGGCTTTATCCTCTCGACGACGCTCGATTACTTTGACGAGATGGGCCTTTATGCCTTTTCCAGCGCGATCAACCTGATTTTGATCGTAACGATTCTTGTCTTTAATACGCTGGTAAACAAGCTGACCGGTGCGAGCCTTGACGAGGGCATCGGCGGAAACTAAAAGGGAGGGAAAATGTATGCCACAGATTACCTTAAAAAATATAACGAAACGCTGGGGAAAGTTTTACGCGGTCGATCATCTGGATCTGGAAATCGCGGATAACTCCTTCATTACGCTTCTTGGCCCCTCCGGCTGCGGCAAGACGACGATTCTTCGTATGATTGCCGGCCTGGAGACGCCGACGGAAGGGAAAATCCAGATCGGCGAGCGCGTGGTATTTGACTCGGCCGCCGGCATCAACGTGCCGGCCAACAAGCGCAAGGTGGGCTTTTTGTTCCAGAACTATGCGCTGTGGCCGAATATGACCGTCTACCAGAATATTTCCTTTGGCCTGAATAACGTAAAGGATACGCTGCCGAAGTACGATTTTGACGCCATGACGACGGGCGAGCTCATCAAGGCTCTAAAGAGCGGGAAGCGCATCAAGGAGCTCGTGGAGGAGTGCCGCGACAAGCGCGGGAAATTGGACGAGGATAAGGTGTATTTAAAATTCATTGACGCCTACACACTCTCCATGTATACGGCCAAGACGCTCTACGGCCTTCGGATTCATGAGGCGGCGGATCCGGATGCGGCCGCGAAGGAGAAGGCGGCGGAGCTTTCGAAAAAGCTGGAGACGCTTCGTGCCTCCTATACCGCGAAGGGGCAGGAGTTAAACGAGGAGTATGCCGTCACGGCGGACGGAAAGGTACTCACAGAGGAGCGGAAGCTCACGAAGGAGGAGATCGACAAGGCCGTGCGGCGCGTGTCCCGGATCGTCAAGATCGGCATGTTTATGAACCGTTACCCGGCGGAGCTCTCGGGCGGCCAGCAGCAGCGCGTCGCGATCGCGAGGACGCTTGCGCCGGAGCCGGATGTGCTGTTTATGGATGAGCCGCTCTCCAACCTGGACGCGAAGCTCAGGCTGGAGATGCGCTATGAGTTGCAGAGGCTGCACGTGGAGACTGGGAGCACGTTTGTCTATGTGACGCATGACCAGATGGAGGCCATGACGCTGGCGACGAAGATCTGCCTGGTCAACAACGGCGTCCTCCAGCAGTACGAGGCGCCGCTTGACGTGTACAATCGGCCGGCCAATCTGTTTGTGGCCGATTTCGTTGGCAATCCGTCGATTAATTTCATTGAGGCGAAGGGGAGCCAGACGGCGGACGGCAGCCTTTCGCTGGCGCTTTTGGATAACAGAAGGGCCGTCTTCAAGCCGGAGAAGCCCCTGGATATGGCTGCATGGTTTGCAAAGCGGGATCAGGATGAGGCCGCCCTGGAGGCCGCCCGTATGGAGCTTTTGAAGGACAAGAAAGCCGTGGAAAAGAGCAACAAGGATGAGGCGTTCAAATACCATATCGCCAAGGTGGATGAGTCCGATTACGCGGTCGAGGAGGAGCCGGAGATCACCAACGAAGATTTTGTGATCGGCGTGCGGCCGGAGTGTGTGAAGCTGAAAGAGGCCTGCGCGGTCCCAGCGACCATCTACGGCGCGATGCCCACTGGCATGGAATCCACAGTGAAGCTGCGCATCGGCGAGTATCTGCTGACGGGCGTGATTTTTGGAGGCGTGACCTTTAAGATCGGCGGAGAGACGGGGGTGGATATTGAAGGAAACGACATCCTGCTGTTTGACCGCAAATCCGGGAAATGCATTTCGGCCGGGAGCCTTGCAATCGGGGAGTAAGCTGCAAAGGATTCGCAGAAGCCGGGAGGGCGGGAGCCTATAGCTTCCGGACACGGAATATATGCTATATTTTAAGATGTGGGAAAGCCATAGAGCCGGGCGGCCGCCCTCCGTTCCGCTTCTATGGTTTTCCTTTTTTTGCCTTTCCTCTAGTGCTCCATCCGACAGCAGGATGCAGGAGCCGAAAATCGGAGTTTGCTTTTTCTACATTTTAGTAATTTTTCCCTGTTTTATTTTACAGGGATTTTTTTATAGTAGAGGCACAGGAACGAAAAATAAAAATATATCAAACAAATGGAGGAAGGACAATGAAAAAGAAACTGACAGCGGCATTGTATGGCGGCCGTCATCGCGGCGTCCGCCCTGACCGGCTGCAAGGGCTCCGGAGGAAGCCAGACGGGGGAGACAACGGCGGCGGCAGCGGCCACGGCAGCGGCAGAGACGGCAGCATCGGAGGCAGAAACGACAGCGGCGGCACAGACCGCGGCAGGGGAGCCGGTCTACGGCGGGACTCTGCGCTATGCGTCCAGCGTAAACATTTCCACACCTGGCTACACGCCGGAATGTACGGCAAACAACACATTGATTTTCCTGACAACGGCATATGAGTCCCTGCTTTACTATAATGAAGCGGGAGAGATGATTCCGAAGCTTGCGGAGTCCTGGGAGACGGATGCGGATGAGCCCAGCATTACCTGGACGCTCTGCTCGGGCGTTACCTTTGCGGACGGCGAGCCCTTTAACGCGGAGGCAGTCAAGAGAAATATCGAGGAATACCAGTCGCGTTCGCGTACGGAGGTCGCCAATGTAAAGAGCTGTGAGGTGATCGATGATACGCACATCAAGATGGTTCTGGAAAACTGGAATTCCGCGACGCTTGAGTCGGTCGGATTCTTCGTTTATTACATGTCTCCAAAGGCGCTTGAGGATGTCGATTCGCTGTGTGGAAGCTCCTGTGGGACGGGACCGTTCCAGGTGAGCGAATTTAATCCGGGCGTATCCATCAAGTATACGAAGAACGAAAACTACTGGCAGGAGGGAAAGCCATATCTGGATGCGGTGGAAATCTACACGTTTGGCGAGACTACGACGATGTGCTCCGCGTTTGAAGCCGGCGAGTACGACATGATCTATCTGAATTCCTGGGTCCTGGTAAGCGAGCTTGCGGCGAAGGGGCTGTACATTCAGGAGCAGAATTCCTCCGGCCAGGGCGTGACCATGACCGGCCTGATCCCCAACAGCGCCAGAGAGGGAACGCCGTTTGCCGACCAGCGGGTCAGACAGGCCATGTGCTACGCGCTTGACGTGGAGGCGCTGTGCCAGGCTTTCGGCTATGGCTACATGATTCCGACGAATCAGTGGGCGGTTCCGGGCGCGATTACATATGACGAAAGCCTGAACGGTTTCACCTATGATCCGGACAAGGCGCGTGCACTGCTGGCGGATGCGGGCTATCCGGACGGCTTTGACACAATCCTGACGACCAACGTATCCAACAAGGACATCTTTACGGCGGCCGCCAATATGCTGGCGGAGGTGGGTATCCGCTGTGAGATTAATCTGGTGGACGACAGCGCGCAGACAAACCTTTACAGCACCGGCACGTGGGATGGCATTATGGGTCATTACGCGGCGATTTCCCCGGATCTCGGATTGTACATGGGCCGCCATTTAGATAAGAACGGCGCGTTCTATGCAAAGGGAATCCTGCATCCGGAGGAGGCGATGGAGCTGCTGGAGAAGATCCGGACTGCCCCGAACGAGGAGGAGAAGCACAAGCTGGAATTCGAGATGCAAAATTACATGTATGATGCGGAGAATGGCCAGGTCATTTTCGGAAGACCGATTTTCATCCAGAGCGAGCAGACGTTTAAATACCCCTATGTCATGGATGACTACAGGAGCATCTGCCACAAGGGCACCTGGGATATTGAAAACTGCTGGTTAGATAAATAATACAAAGGAAACCGTTACCACTCATACGGCGTTGGGAGGTTTGTCCGTGCAAAATAAACTGGTGAAAATGATCCTCAGACGGATCGTACAATCTCTGATCGGCATCTTTATCGTGACACTTTTTGTGTTCCTTTTGATTCAGCTCGTTCCCGGAGATCCGATCGTAAACTTTCTGGGGCCGAGCGCCACGGAGGAGCAGATCGCCTATTATACGGAGCTGTTCGGCTACGACAAGCCGGTGCTGGTCCAGTACGTAAAATGGATCCAAGGCCTATTCCGCGGTGAGATGGGACGTTCGGTGGCGCTCCAGAAGGAGATTTCCGAGGTGATCTTCCAGAGGCTTGGCATTACCTGTGTCATTGTATTTTCGGCATTTGTTTTTGCCGTGATTTTTGGGATCGTGTTCGGTGTGCTGAGTGCAAAGAAGCGCGGAAGCGCCGTGGATTCCTCGATTTCATTCTTGGCCAATATCGGCATGTCGATGCCGAAGTTCTGGTTCGGAATGATCCTGATCCTGCTGTTTGCGCTACGGCTTAAGCTCCTGCCGACTTCCGGCTACGTATCCCTGAAGGACGGCTTTATCGAATGGCTCCGCCATCTGATCCTGCCAGTCATCGTAACCGCGATGGGCCCGCTCGCCTCCTATACGAGGCAGACACGCTCCTCCATGCTGGAGGTGATCCGTCAGGACTATGTAACCACGGCCAGGGCGAAGGGCCTTGGACAGCGGGAGATCACGCTGCGCCAGAATCAGCTCCGCAACGCGCTGATCTGCGAGCCGAAGCTGATTCTGGCGGATGAGCCGACGACGGCGCTGGATGTGACAATTCAGGCGCAGATGCTGGGCCTCATAGGCGAGCTGCAGAAGCGGCTGAATACGGCGATGATCCTGGTTACGCATGATCTGGGCGTCGTGGCGCAGACCTGCGAGAAGGTGGCTGTCATGTATGCGGGAGAGATCATCGAATACGGGACGGCGGAGCACATTTTCAACGGGGCGCACTGGCATCCATATACGGAAGGGCTGTTTAAGGCGATCCCGAAGCTTGACGAGGAAAGCCGGCGTTTGGAGACCATCGACGGCATGATGCCGGACCCGACGCAGAAGGTGGAGGGCTGCCGTTTTGCGGACCGCTGTAAATATGCGGGAGAGGCCTGTAAAAAAATGCAGCACATGCAGGAGGCGGAGCCGGGACATTTTATTAAATGCCATCGAATTATCCGGGAAGGTGCAGGAGGGGAGAGCGGATGGAAGACAGAGTCCTGGTTGAAGTAAACGATCTGAAAAAATATTTTAAAACGTCCAAGGGCATGCTGCACGCGGTGGACGGCATTCATTTCAAAATTAAAAAGGGAACGACACTCGGAGTGGTTGGAGAGTCCGGCTGTGGAAAATCAACACTGGGGCGTCTGCTTCTGCACCTGCATGAACCGACAGGCGGTCAGATTCTCTATGACGGAAAGGACATTACGGCCTGCGGAGACAGGGAGCTTCGGGAGATCCGGAAAAAAATGCAGATGATCTTCCAGGATCCCTCCGCCTCTCTGGATCCGAGAAAGTCTGTAAAGGAGCTGATCGGGGAGCCGCTTAAAAATTATAAGGCGTGCAGGGACAAGGCGGAGTACGAAACACGGGTGCTGGAGCTTATGAGAACAGTGGGACTTTCCGGGCGCTATGCGGACAGCTATTCCCATGAGCTCGACGGCGGCCGGCGCCAGAGAATCGGAATCAGCCGTGCGCTGGCCATGAACCCGGAATTTATTGTCTGTGACGAGCCGGTATCGGCGCTTGACGTATCCATTCAGGCGCAGATTTTGAATCTTTTGATGGATCTGCAGGAGGAGAAGGGGCTGACCTATCTTTTTATCACGCATGACCTGAGTGTGGTAAAGCACATCAGCCATGAGATTGTTGTAATGTATTTAGGGCAGTGCGTGGAGTACGCGAAAACAGCAGAGCTCTTTAAAAACCCGCTGCATCCCTATACAAAGGGGCTTTTGGAGGCGGTTCCGATTCCAAGTCTAAAGGGAAGAAAGCTTGCCACAGAGGTTATGCGCGGCGAGCTCACAAGCCCGATCGAGCCGAAGCCGGGCTGCCGCTTCGCGCCGCGCTGCCCGTATGCGACCGCTGCCTGCGAGGGGCGGGACATTCCTCTGAAGGAGGTGGAGCCGGGGCATTTTGCGCTCCTACCTGGCGCTGACGGGCTGGGTAATCGCCGACCTTCTTCCGGAAAAGGTGAAGACGATGTATCTGACGCATTACGGCGTGTTCCGCTTCACCTCCGCGTATAAGGCGGGCATGTTCCGCCATGATGTTTTGACGGCATGGACAATGAATAACGCAGGCTTCCCTGTGACCGCGGATTATTTTGATTGAAATGTGGGATCTGGTCTGGGAGCTCCAAAAGGGCTCCAGGCTTCGGATCGATATTTCCTCCTCGAATTTTCCGGAGTACAGCATCCACAGCAATTTTGCAGGCGGCTGGGCCGAGCAGAAAGAGGAGAAGAAGGCGCGGCAGACAATCTGGTTTGGAAACGGGGAGAGCCGGATTGTGCTTCCGGAAAGGTAAAGTTTGTTTTTTAAACATTTTGATTGTATTTTGGTATATATTTTCAACCTCTGGTTTTTTATAATAAAGGAGAGCACACAGGAAAGACGGGAGGCGTCATTTGGGTACGCGTCTGTTTTGGAAACAGAGGCGCCCAGAGAGCAGATGACATTTTTCTGTCTTTCCTCCGGGGAGCGGGATCCGGTGGTGGCGCTTCTGGAGCGGGAGGCGGAGGCATATAATCAGTCAAATCCGTTCGGCGTGGAGCTTTTAATGGAGTCGTATGACGGGGAGCAGTACAATTGTGAATATTCAGCATTACCTGACAGCATTGTACATGGCGTGGAGGATATGGACAGCGGGGGAAGGATCGAGATTTGCGGCTCGTTTGAGGAAAATCAGCTTTATCTGTATGTGATCGACAACGGAAGGGGAATGAGCCCTCTGGTCTCCCGGTTACGCTTGCCAAAAACAGGAAACGTGTTATAATGAAAGCAGAGTAACGAGGGGAGACGGACGATGAGTATTCTGAATGTGGAGCACTTAAGCCATGGCTTCGGCGACCGGGCCATTTTTACGGACGTTTCGTTCAGGCTTCTTAAGGGAGAGCATATCGGCCTGATCGGGGCGAACGGCGAGGGAAAGTCCACCTTTATGAGCATCATTACCGACAAGCTCATGCTGGATGAGGGGACAATCGAGTGGGCGAAGCATGTCCGCGTCGGGTATCTGGATCAGCATACGGTGCTGGAACGGGGGATGACGATCCGCGGAGTGCTAAAGAGCGCCTTTTCCTTCCTGTTTGAGCTGGAGGAGCGCATGAACGCGATCTGCGACCGGCTGGGCGAGGCGGAAGGGGCGGAGCAGGAAACGCTCATGGAGGAGCTCGGGACGATCCAGGATCTTTTGTCGGCACATGATTTTTACTGCATTGATTCCAAGGTGGAGGAGATCGGCCATGCCTTCGGCTTAGACGAGATCGGCCTTGACAAGGATGTGGACGAGCTGTCCGGAGGCCAGAGGACAAAGGTGCTCTTAGGAAAGCTTCTTTTGGAGAAGCCGGATATCCTGCTTTTGGATGAGCCGACTAACTACCTGGACGTGCAGCACATCAAATGGCTCCAGCGGTATCTGCAGGAGTACGAAAACGCATTTATTCTGATTTCTCATGATATCCCGTTTTTAAACAGTGTGGTCAATTTGATCTATCATATGGAGAACCAAAGGCTGGACCGCTATGTCGGCGATTACGACCGGTTTTTGGAGGTCTATGCGATGAAAAAGAGCCAGCTTGAGGCGTCGTATAAACGCCAGCAGCAGGAAATCGCAAAGCTTCAGGATTTTGTGGCGCGCAACAAGGCCCGGGTGGCGACCCGCAATATGGCCATGTCCAGGCAGAAAAAGCTTGATAAGATGGAGGTAATCGAGTTAGCCAGGGAGAAGCCGAAGCCGGAATTTGCCTTTTTAAACGCCAGGGCCGCGGGCAAGCTTGTTTTTGAGACAAAAGAGCTTGTCATCGGCTATGAGGAGCCACTTTGCGCGCCGTTGACGTTTTCAATGGAGCGGGGAGAAAAAATCGCGGTCACCGGGGCAAACGGGATCGGGAAGACAACCTTTTTGAAAAGCATTCTTGGCCTGGTTGCGCCGCTTTCGGGGTGTACGGAGCTGGGGGATTATCTGTATACCGGCTATTTTGAACAGGAAACGGCGCCGGGAAACACGGCGACGTGCATCGAGGAGCTCTGGAAGGAATTTCCCTCCTATACACAGTACCAAGTACGGGCGGCGCTTGCCAAATGCGGGCTTACGACGAAAAACATCGAGAGCCAGGTCCGCGTCCTTTCCGGGGGCGAGCAGGCCAAGGTGCGTCTGTGCAAGCTGATGAACCGGGAGACCAATTTCCTGCTTCTGGATGAGCCGACGAATCATTTGGATGTGGATGCGAAGGCGGAGCTTCGGCGGGCGCTTATGGAGTATAAGGGCACGGTGCTTCTGATCTGCCATGAGCCGGAATTTTATGACGGTCTGGTATCCGGAGTATGGGATTTAAGCCAATGGTCGTTAAAACTATAACTGTGCATTGCGGGCGTCGGGCAAATATTTTGTAATCGAACAGCTCCATCGGGAGCTGTATGAGTGTTTGGATAAGCAGGGGAGGATTCCGGATGAAAAATTTCAATGATGCTGCCAAGGGCATTGCGGAGAATGCGGTACAATATGCCGCTGTGCAGTGCAAAATAGCGCTTGATTATACAAGGGAGAGCGCCGAAAACGTTGATACGCTTCTCGAAGCATTTCATAATAATCTTGACAGGTATAACGACGATGAGGGTGCAAAAACCCTGTGGAATACGGCTGTTCTGTTCGGAACCTATATCGGGGAGATGATGCTGCGCTCCGGGCTGTTCGAAAAGGGGTTTGTCTGGGGCGAGGATGACGGGCTTCCCATACTCCGTACTCCCGACAATCAGATTACTGCTTCCCCCATTACCAAAGCCCACAAGCGGATTCTTAACGGCGCAGAGGACAGCCTGAAGCGTTTTGTTGACGTGGTGTTCTCGGTTGCGAAGGACGAATGGCCGAAAACAGGAGTGCTACGGGTTCCCGATGTTGAAACGGCAAGCGGTAAAAAAATGGAGCGGGTTGTTTTGAAAGAATCGAATTTCTATATATCCCTTGTTGCGGAGGGGAAAGAGGATTTTGTGATTTTCAAATCGCACGATGGATTTTTTCAGTTTTACGGAGTCGGAGATCAATTCGTCTGCGAGGCCTGGTTCAATCTGGGTGGACGCAGGGCGTATGCGCTGATAAATCCTGACTGCGCGGATACCGGACGCGTAAGCCTGGTCACGCCGTTCGGTCAATATACTCCAAGAAGGCGGGATATTCTTTCGTTGGAACAGCTTAAAACAGCCGTGCATGAATATTTCTCTAATCTTGAGGAAGCGGACTTTCTTGCAAGAATCCCGCATGAGAAAATGGAAATGTAAAATACTATAGGAACATCTTCTCGCAAAGGGAGAAATGTAAAAAGAAGGGAGCTTACAAATGGAACCAATCAAAATGGAAAGCCTGTGCGAGTTTCGGTTTGTCAGCAATCCGGGCTTTTCCCCGGACGGTAAGAACATCGCGTTTGTGGTGCAGCAGGCAGAGCTTGCAGGGAACGGCTACAAGGGCGATTTGTATGTCTTTGACCGCGCGGCAAAGTCTGTCCGGCAGATGACCGCGGCAGGCGATGCAAAGAGCTATGTGTGGACGGAGGACGGGACGCTTATATTCCCGACGGGCCGTGAAAAGAAGGAGGGCGCGACCGTTTACTACGGGATCTCTTTAAAGGGCGGGGAGGCCGTAAAGCGCTTTGAGGTTCCGGTGAAGGCCGACAGCCTCTATTATGCGGGAAACGGCTGGTATCTTCTGACGGCGATGACGCCCCTTTCCGAGGCAGGGGAACCGGATCCGGCCTACGAGGTGATCGACGAGGTTCCCTTCTGGGGAAACGCGAAGGGCTTTACCAACGGACGCAGGAGGAGGCTCTATCTCTATAAAGAGGAAAGCGCCGAGCTGATCCCGGTCTCGGAGGAAACGGCGGAGGTCAGCAGCTTTTCCGTCCGGGGAAGCAGAGTCCTCTACAAGGCGTATCCGTGGACGGACGTGCGCGGCCTCTACGAGGGTGTGTACCTCTATGACATGGAGACCGGCGAGACGAAATGCCTGCTTGAAAAGGATGTGCGCCGCACGGGGCTTATCGCTTTCTGGGCGGATGATGAGGCGTTAATCACCTCCTCCGAAAAAAATCCCCACGGCAACGGCAAATACATGGACTTCTATACGATGAACCTGCAGACCGGCGAGCTTACGTTCCTGGCCCCGTATGATTTCGGGAGCGGCGTATGCAGCGTGGGAAGCGACGCACGCTTAGGCGGGGGACGGCTTGCGAAGGCGGGAGACGGCGTGTGCTGGTTCGTCACGACGCAAGGGAGCAGCGCCATGCTCTATTCGATCGACCGCTCGGGCACGCTCACTGGTCTGGTGACGAAAAAGGGCTCCTGCGACAGCTTTGATATATGGGAGGGACATACCGTGGTCTGCGGCATGTATGACAACCGCCTTGCCGAGCTGTATCTCGACGGGGAGCGGGTGACAGAACTAAATCCCATGGAGCGCTGGCAGATTGCCGTCCCGGAGGAGGTTTCCTTTACGGCCAGCGACGGATATACGCTGACGGGCTGGATCCTTGCACCCGCGGGCTTTGATCCGAAGAAAAAATACCCTGCGATCTTAAATATCCACGGCGGGCCGCGGACGGCCTTCGGGACGGTCTTCCACCATGAAATGCAGCTTTGGGCGGCTTCGGGCTATTTCGTATTCTATACAAATCCGCGCGGCTCGGACGGCTTCGGCACGGAGTTCGGAGATATAAACGGAAAATACGGAACCGTTGATTATGATAACCTGATGGAATTTACGGATTACGTCCTGGTACAGAAGCCGCAGATCGATCCTAAGCGCATGGGCGTCACCGGCGGCTCCTACGGCGGCTTCATGACCAACTGGATCATCGGCCACACGGACCGCTTCAAGGCGGCCGCGTCCCAGCGCTCGATCGCCAACTGGATTTCCTTTGAATACATGTCTGATATCGGGCATACCTTTACAAAGGATGAGCAGTCGGTCTTTGCCATCGAGGATGCGAAAAAGCTCTGGTTCCATTCGCCGCTTCGGTACGTGGCAAACTGCAAAACGCCGACGCTTTTCCTCCACTCGGATGCCGATTACCGCTGCAATGTGGCTGAGGGGATCGAGATGTACGCGGCGCTTAAGATCCTAGGCGTCGAGACGAGGCTCTGCGTCTTCCACGGGGAGAATCATGAGCTTTCACGCTCGGGAAAGCCGGGCAACCGCATCGTGCGTATGCGTGAGATTTTGAACTGGATGGACAGCCATCTGAAAACAGAGGAAGAAAAGGAGGCGGAGGGCAATGGGAAAAACAGATAAACAGCCGGTCGTCCGTGAAGATCTGTATCAGTTTCGGTTTCTTTCGGAGGCGTCGCTGTCGCCTGCGGGGGCGTGGGCAGCCTATGTGGTAAACCGCGCCGATAAGGAGGACAACGGCTATCACAGCAGTGTCTGGGCCGTCAACACCGAGACGGGAGAAAACCGCCTCCTGGCAGAAAGAGGTGAGGCAAAGAGCCCGGTCTGGCTGACCGACGAAACACTCCTTTTTGCCTCAGGCAGGGAAAAGGAAAAGGAAAAGGACGGGGCTCAAACATGCACCACCCGTTACTATGAGATCCGTGTAAACGGCGGAGAGGCGAAGGAAGCGATGACCGTGCCGGCCAAGGCGGATAAGCTGAAGTCCTTGGGAGACGGGCTTTGGCTCGTGGCGGCGACGGCAGATGAGACAGAAGACGAGGCGTCGGGGCAGGAACAAGCGGACGCGGCGCCGGGACAGGATCAAGCAGACGCGTCAGCCGAATGGGGCAGCTCGGACGTGCCGGCGGATTGGCAGCACGCATCGGTTTTGGGACAGGATTACGAGATCTTCGAGGAGCTTCCTTTCCGCTTTAACGGCAAGGGCGTGATCAACCGCAAACGTCCGGCACTTTACATTTTCTCCGAGGCGGATGGCTCGCTTACCCGAATTACACCGAAATATCTGGAGACGGTCTCCTACGACGTATCACCGGACAAACGCCTGGTGGCCTTCAGCGGTCCGTGCTACGAGAGCATCCGGCCGACCGAATCTGCCTTGTATCTATATGACTGCAAGACGCAGACGACAAAAAAGCTGGTGGACGAGAACCGGCACAATACGGATCACGTCTGCTTTTTGGGAAACGATACAATATTCTACACTGGCACCACGAGAGAGCGCATGGGTAAGAATCCCAGATTTTACCGCTATGATCTTGGAACCGGGACGATAAAAGAGCTCCCGTTTCCGGATGCGGAGATCGGAAACTCGGTCGGCAGCGACGCGAAGTTCGGGGCCGGACGGAGCATGGTCTGGTGCGAGGAGACAAAAAGGCTCTACCTCACAAAGACCTCCTGGGGAGACAGCCGCCTGTTTGCGATGGATCAGGACGGCAATTGGGAGCCGGTAAGCCGTGAGGCGGGAGCCGTCACCGGATTCGACATGAAGGTCCTGCCGGGCACCGGAAAAAAGAAATTCGTCCTATCGGCCATGCGCGGTCAGCACCTTGTGGAGCTGTATCTTCTGGATCCCGAAACCGGCGTGGAGAAAAAGCTGACGGATTTCAACGACGCATACCTGGATTCTCACACGGTAAGCGCACCGGAATCGTTCCGCTATGCGGGCAAAAACGGCTATGAAATGGAAGGCTATGTGATTAAGCCCGTGAACTATGAGCCGGGCAAAAAATATCCGGCCGTCTTCGAGATCCACGGCGGGCCGAAGGGCGTATCCGGGAGCGTATTCTTCCATGAATTCCAATGCCTGGCCTCAGCCGGATACTTCGTATTCTACGGAAATCCGAGGGGCTCGGACGGACGCGGCGAGAAATACGCGGATATCACGGAGGTATTCGGTACGGAGGACTTCGCGGATCTGATGGAGCTCTTTGACGAGACGCTTCGCCGCTATCCCGATATCGACGAGGCGCATGTGGGAATCTGCGGTGGCTCCTACGGCGGCTTCATGTGCAACTGGATGGCAGGCCATACGGACCGGTTTGCGGCGGCGGTATCCCAGCGGTCAATTTCAAATTATTTTACGAAATGCCTGTATACGGATATCGGATTTTACGCAAACTGGCTGCAGATGGGCGCGTATCCGTGGGAAGATTTTGACAAGGTCTGGTCGATGTCCCCGCTAAAGGCGGCGGAAAATGCGAAGATGCCGCTGCTGCTGATACAATCCGATGAGGATTTCCGATGCTATATGGGCGAGGCGTTCCAGATGTTCTCGGCCGTGAAGCGGCAGGGGACGGATACGCGGATGGTATTGTTCCACGGGGAGAACCATGAGCTGTCCAGAAGTGGAAAGCCGGAGAATCGAATGACGAGGCTTAGGGAGCTGATGGGGTGGTTTGAGAGGTATTTGAAGTAGAGAGGAGGGGTGGCAGGGGGCTGGCCGGAGATTCAGCTTCCCAAGTGAAGGGGAGAAGAAGGGAAGGGAGTTTCTGAATTTAGGTATGGGAGGAGAGCTGTGGTAGTGAATGGGAAATGGTATATTTTTGGGCTGTTTCCTGGCTTTGAAGATGAAAGTAGTGTTTTGTTTAAAAGGGAATCATTAGTGGCGTCTGCTGTATGCTTTCTGTTGATCGGCTTGGAGAAAGTGGCGGTGGTCTGTTAAGCGTGGTTAAATGTGGCGTAGCGGGGTACAATAGGTAGCGGCTGGAATTCTATAAGAGAATCGGCTATATCGTAGTGCAGCTACAGTACGCAGCGGCCTCTTTGCTACACCCTTTTGCCTACCCCCTCTGCCATCTCTTGCGGCCCTTTTGCCGGCATTCTTTCGCTGGCTTGTTATGCCGGTTTGATGGATTATGCCCCGAATATTGTAAAAATGAGGGATTGTCTCTTATTAATACACTCAAATCTTATGAATGGAGGAATGAAACGTATGCTTTGCATCAAAAACGGCCGGATTCATGACATGGTGAAGCCGGAGGCCTATGAAGGGGATATCCTTGTAGACCAGGGAAAAATTGTTGAGATCGGAAAAGGACTTTCGGTTCCCGCAGGGGCTGAAATTGTGGATGCGAGCGGGAAAGACGTATACCCGGGCTTCGTGGAGGCGCACTGCCATCTGGGGCTTGACGGATACGCGATCGGGTTCGAGGGACAGGACTACAACGAAATGAATGACATCTGCTCTCCGCAGCTTCGCGGCATCGACAGCTTTAATCCGATGGATCCGACGGTGAAGATGGCGGCTAAAAGCGGTGTTACATGCGTTGGAACTGGCCCAGGAAGCGCGAACGTACTCGGTGGTACGTTTATCGCGGTAAAGACGACGGGAAAACGCGTCGATGATATGATCGTCCGCGACCCGATTGCGATGAAATGCGCGTTTGGTGAGAATCCCAAGCGGTGTTATAAGGACAAAAATAACTTTGCCAGAATGTCCACAGCCTCGAAGCTGCGGGAAATGCTCATGAAGGCCAGAGATTATAAGGCAAGAAAAGAAGCAGCGGGAGAGGATGCATTAAAGCGGCCGGCATTTGATATGAAGCTGGAAGCCCTGATTCCGGTTCTTAACGGCGAAATCCCGCTGAAGGCGCATGCACATCAGGCGAACGACATTCTGACTGCGATCCGTATCGCAAAGGAATTCGGCGTGAAAATGACGTTGGAGCACTGCACCGAAGGACACCTCATCGTAGACGAGCTTGTAAAAGAGAATTTCCCCTGCGCCGTAGGCCCGAGCCTGGGACATGCGACAAAGTTTGAGCTCCAGAACAAGACCTGGGAGACGCCCGGAATCCTTGCAAAGGCAGGCTGCCAGGTTTCCATTATCACGGACTCCCCGGTGATTCCGCAGCAGCATCTTCCGCTCTGCGCCGCGATGGCGGTCCGCGCCGGAATGGATTCGTATGAGGCCCTTAAGGCGATTACGATCAATCCGGCAAGGCATCTGGGCGTGGAAGACCGGGTCGGTACGCTGGAGGCTGGCAAGGACGCGGACATCCAGATTTACGACAGAGGAAGCAATCCGATCGACGGAATTACGACGCCGGAGACGGTCTTCATTAACGGAAAGAAAATCGACTAAAAACACATAATTAAAATCAAAAGCGGAGCCCGGTGTGAAAACCAGGGTTTCGCTTTTTAATGCCTATTCTTTTATCACTTGAAAGCCAGAAAATAGGGGCATATGATACAAATTCGCCCTGTTTCTGACCTTAGAAATAAATTTCCGGTAAAACGGGAAGTTATGCGTCATTTTGTTCAGATAGTCGCCGGCTACCGTGTTGTGCAAGTTGGTAGTAACGCTTGGCGTCTCGTTTGCGGTTACGATAATGAGTGTGTCCTTAGAAGATGCAGAAGCGTTGCCGGAACTACCCACCGCTGCGGTGGTTTCGATCCCCTGGCCGGCGCCTCCCTGCGCCGGAGCAGGATCGTTCTTCTTTTCATAATGCTCTCACCTCTTTATTTTATTTGCACGGCCATAGGCCGGATGCATCCTTTGTCGGTACATGGATGTGAATTTTTACGGAAAAAAATAAGATAATATAACACAAATTGGAGGATAAGGCAAGACAAAATGGCCGGAATCCCTTATATTTACGGCAGCAGTTCAGACACTTTTTGGTATCAGGATACCCTGTCTCTGAGCGCTTCCCGGACCAGCCTGGCGAAGGTCAGGATATAAGGGGCGACCGGCTGTTGGTTTAAGTAGGAAATGGAAATACTCGGGATGGGAGTCCCGGTGCGGACCGAAAACTGATACAGCTTCCCGGCCGGGAAGCCGTCTTTTTTGGGTACGGTGACAAACATGTCGGGGCAGATCATGGCCCCGAGACCGGCCAGGCAGAGAGATACCTGCGTCTCGATCGCGCGGACTTCCAGATATACCTGTGGGAATGTCTGGTAGGCCTGGCAGATGTTTTTAAAACTTTTGGACAGGGGCAGAGAGTCCAGCATTTTGATAAATGGCAGATTCTCCACGAGTTTTAAGTCAAAATGGCCGTTTAAGAGGGCGATTCTATCCTGCCAGTCTTTTGGACAGGCTTCCCGGATGCAGGACTCCGTGAAGAACAGGGACAGGTTTTCCATACACAGAAATTCGCTGACGATGGAGTCCTTGGGAGCGGGAGTGCTGCAGATCAGGACATCGGCTTTTTTGTCAAGCAGGAGTTGCTCCACAAAAATGGAGGTGCTCTGGATTAACTCTACCTTTACATCGGGAAAAAGTCTGCGGAACGGCGGGAGGACCAACGGGAGCAGGAGGTTTCCGCGTGAGAGAGTCGTGGCGATAGTAAGCCTGGGACATTCCTTCTGGTTTAGCTGATGGATCTTTTCCGTTGTCATTTTTTCGTAGATCAGCGTTTCCTTCGCAAACAGATACAGACATTGCCCGGCGGAGGTAAGCTCCAGAGGCGTGCTGCGAATAAAGAGCTGCGACTGGAAATGCTGCTCCAGCTTGTTGATGTGAGAGCTTAGGGCCTGCTGAGAAATATACAGCCGTTTGGCGGCTTTTGTGAAATTGAGCTCCTCGGCCAGGACAGAGAAGTATTTTAGGTTTGTGAAGTTCATGTATGTCCCCCTTTTTGGCTGCAGCAAACGACAGGTTTTCTATCCAAGATTATAATCAAAAACGCAGGGGAAGTAAATACAAGAATTTGGTTGTAGCGGCGGGGAGGAAAAAGATGTTGGATATTGTCGAAACGGAATGATAAAATTTAAAATGTAAAAAGCGGGAACGGTCTTTTGTTGCCGTTCCGAAAAGGAGGATTTTATGAGGAACATGAAAACAAGAACGAAAATGGCAGCGGCAGTCCTTGGAACCGTGATGGCACTTACTGCCTGCAGTGCCCCGCAGTTAATCGACGAGACGACAAAGGCTCCGGGTGAAGCCGCAGGGACCGGCGCCAGCCTCGGCCAGGAATATTCCTTTACGGTGGGCACTTCGAGCTCAGGCGGCACGGTATATGCGATTGGAGCGGGATTATCGAACCTGCTGGGGACGAAAATTGAAGGGCTTACCCTGCGCGCAGTCGCGACCGGAGGGGCCGTTGACAATATCAACCTGATGGCAAACGGTGAGGTTCAGATTTCCTTAAACGCTGCTAACACGAATTATATGGCGACAGAGGGAACCCTGTCCGGGATGGAAAAGCAGGAGAATCTGCGCGGGATCTGTACCCTGTATCCAAGCGTCATCCATTTCCTTGTGGCAAAGGATTCCAAAATTACGAATGCAGGCGAACTAAAAGGAACATCCGGCTGCGTGGGAGCTGCGGGGAGTGCAAGCGAATGCTATTCCAGCGATATCCTGGGCTTTTACGGGTATGACTATAAAGAGAGAAAAGATGTGGAGCCGGTTTTTACGAGCAGCACCGGGGCCGTGGATCTGTTTAAGGACGGACATATCGAATGGGCATTTTTCCCGTTAGGTGTTCCGGGATCGAATGTCTTGGATCTTGCTATGAGCGGAAAGATTGACATTTTGCCGATTGCAGGAGAAGACCGCGACAAGCTGATGGAGCAGTACAGCTACTATGTGCCCTATACGATTCCGGGCGGGACGTACCAGGGCTTTGACGAGGACATCGATACAATTGCCTGTGCGATCACACTGACGGTCGATGAAAGCGTGGACGAGGAGGTCGTGTATCAGATGACGAAATGCATCTGGGAAAATTTGAGCGAGGTTCAGCAGATTGCGGACAGCCTGAAATGGATGACACAGGAAACTGCCACGGACGGGCTCGGAGTTATGCTGCATCCCGGCGCGGAACGGTACTATAAGGAGATCGGCTGGATCGAATGATCTGGCTGGGATCTTGGGAGTGCTTATTAAAAGAAAAGGAGGTGCGTTTTGTGTCTCAGACTCAAGTAAACACGCCGCCGGCTGAGCCGGACGAATTTTCGGGGCGCACGCGGAGAATGGGAGAATCCTTCTGGGGACGCGTAATCCGCATTGTCGCCGTTATCCTGTCCCTGTTCCACCTATACACGGCAGGCTTCGGGGCTCTGTCGGTTATCAAGCAGCGAAGTATGCATCTGGGCCTGGTGCTGTTCTTGATATTCCTTTGGTTTCCGGCCAGCAAAAAGAGGTCTTCCCGCCTGAAAATGAGTCCGGATTCGGTATTCCTGGCCGTGCTGGGTTTTGCGCTGAATCTGTACGTGTTTCTGCGCTTTGACACGATCGCGATGAATTCGGGAATCCTGAACCGGACGGATCTGATCGTCGGCGGGCTTTTAATCCTGATCGTTCTGGAGGCGAGCCGGCGGGCCTCCGGTATCGCGCTTCCCATCCTGATGGGGATCGCGCTTGTATACTGCCGGTTTGGCAGCGTGTTCCCGTCATTTTTCCGGCATTCGGGCATGTCGCTTCATCGGATTATCCAATATATGGTATGGTCCTCTGAGGGGATCTACGGGCTTGTTCTCGGCGTTTCCTCAACCTATCTGTTCGTGTTTATCCTTCTGGGGGCGATCCTTGACAAGACAGGACTCGCGGGGGTCATCAACGACATCGCCACCTCGGTGGCCGGTCATGCGCGGGGCGGTCCGGCAAAGGTTTCGATCCTGGCGAGTGCCTGCATGGGGACGATCTCCGGGAGCGCGGTCGCGAATGTTGCCACGACGGGGACCTTCACGATTCCCATGATGAAGAAAATGGGATATTCCCCGGAGTTTGCCGCGTCGGTGGAGGCGATCGCGAGTACGGGCGGAATGATCATGCCGCCGATTATGGGCGCCTCCGCGATGATCATGGCGGAATTTTTAGGCGTCCCATACGTGACAATCATGAAGGCGGCTCTGCTTCCGGCGCTTCTTTACTATTTTGCGATCTGGACAGTCGTCGATCTGGAGGCGAGGCGCTTAAAGCTTCCGACACTTAAGAAGGGGAGCGCTCTGGGGGCATGGACGGTCATAAAACGGCGCGGTTATATGCTTTTGCCGATCGTTCTTCTGATCGTGTTTATGGTGGCCGGAAAAACACCGTTATTTTCGTCCTTTTATGCGATCGTAACCTCGATTCTTCTGTCCTCTTTGAAGAAGGAATCACGGCTGGACATCAAAAAGGCGACGGATGCTCTGGAGGAGGCCAGCAAGCTTGCCATCCCGGTCGCAAGCAGCTGCGCATCGGTCGGTATCATGGTGGCGATGACGGGGGCGACCGGCCTGGGAATGGTGCTCGGGGACGGGTTAATCGCCCTCGCAAACGGGAATTTTTATCTGACGCTGATCTTCACAATGGTGACCTGCATCATTCTCGGCATGGGGCTTCCGACCTCGGCCTGCTATATTGTGGTTTCCACGATTGCGGCGCCAGCGCTTTTGAAGTTCGGTATCGCCGGTATTCCGGTGCATATGTTTGCGTTTTATTTTGGAATTCTCTCTGTGCTGACGCCGCCGGTCTGTACGGCATCCCTTACCGCGGCGGGGATCGCCGGGGCGCCGCCGACCAAGGTCGGCTACAAGGCGTTCGGCATGGCTTCGGCCGGATTTATCATTCCGTATATTTTTATGCTGTCGCCGCAGCTCCTCCTGATCGATGCGAGTCTGGTTGACGTGCTGACAAAGCTTCCGACGGCCGTGCTGGGGACCGCGTGTCTTGCGATCGCGATTGTCGGCTATATCAAAACAAATCTGTCGAGAGCGGAGCGCGCCGCGGCCTTTGCGGCTGGTATTCTTTTGATGGATGGGGGGATCGCGACCGATCTTTGCGGGATCGTGGCATTCGCCGGGATTGTCTTCCTGAATTTTTATCGTGTAAAGAAGCATAAAAACCCGGGCAGAAAGGAGCTGACAGAAAATGGATAAACGAAGAATACGGTTTGAATGGCCGGAGCTGGGGCTTTCGGCGTATGCCTCTTTGGCCGATGAGGTAAATCCGGAGCTTTGCGAGGAGATCTGGAATGCGCTTCCGTTTGAAAGCATCATGAACAACGCCGTGGTGACCGACGGCTCCATGTATTGCTGGGTGCCGGTCTTAAGCTTTGCACCAGTCCGCCATAAGGAGCGGATTGACCAGGCTCCCGTGGGGAGGATCCGTTATTCCCAGAATACGGGAAACAAGGTGATCGTCCAGTACGGGGCGTGTAACGAGGATGTGATGGGTGCCGTCCTGGGACAGATCGACGAGGAGGATCTTCCGACGGTTGAGCGTGTGGGGGCGGAGGCAAGAAACGCCATTTTTATGACGAAAAAGGAGATTCATGTCCATATTTCACGCGTGAATGAGACAGAGAAAGCAGGCCGGTCTCATGAGACGCTAAAGCGTCCGCAGACATGCAGGAAAGAGGTGGAGGAGCTTGCAGGCGCGCTCACCGCCCTCGCAGAGGAGGCAAGCCGTAAGGAGCCGTTTGAGCATAAGCAGATCCGTACGGGAAAAAATTCCGGCATGGGCTCCTGCGGGCAGTATTTCAGCACCTGGGAATTTGTGTACAGCTTAAGCCGGGATCTTTCCATGTATACGCTGTACCCGATCGCCAGGCTGTGCAGAGAGGACAGCTTTGACGTCCGGCAGCTCGAGAAGATCTATATGGAGATCGATCCGACGTATACGAATCTTTTGGGCTCCTACGGGATGCGCAAGCTGCGGGAGCACGCGAGGCATTTCCGGGCGATGATCGAACGAAAGGATTTAACGAAGGAGGAGTTCCGGTATATCATTGATGCGTTTACCTTCTATACGAATATGCTGGCGCAGTGGACGTATTTTTATTATCCGTGGGGGATCGGCTGTGCGTGCTTTTTGTTTGACGAGGAGCATCGGGCGTATGTGCCGGGGGAGTAGGCGGAGACGCAGGGCAGGATCTGAACCAATGGAGTCCAAACGGGCTCCATTTTTGACTCATAAGCAGGGAGTTTATTGGAACAGACTGTCGATCACAGAGAGCAGGATCGGAACTCCACGGCGGATCTCTGATTCGGAGACCTTACTAACGCTGACCCGCAGATGCCGGTAATCCTGAAATTCCGGTAAAAAATATTTGTTGGTATCGGTAATTCGTATTTGCTGCTTGAATAATTCGGCAGCAAGAAGTGGATAATGAATGTGCCTGCGGCACCGTAAACAGGAGAAAAAACCGGATTTTGGAATGGGCCAGTCAATCTCACGACTGGTGCGGCAGGAAGCGACAACTTCATCAAGACATTTCATGCGGGCTGCGTAGATTGTACGCAGCTTGTTTTTGTGATGTTGAAACATCCCGTTTTTTAAATAGATTTCCAGGGCGCCCTGGGACAGGATCGGGCTGGTCATGTCAATGTATTCCTTGTGGAGAAGGAAATCGGAAACCAGGCCTTGTGGAAGTACGACAGCGGCGATACGAAGCCCGGGCATGACCATTTTGGAGAAGCTCTTTATATAAATAGTCCGTTCATGGGTATCATAATAAAACAAGGGGGCGCTTCTGTTATCCAGTGCCAGATCCCCTGCGATATCGTCTTCCACTAAATATACATGATATTTTTCGGCCAGACAGACCAGGCGCTCCATGTCCATACGTGAAAGACTTCCCCCGGTCGGGTTATGGAATCTGGGTATAATATAAAAAAATTTGATTTTTTCTTCCCGGAAAATTTGCTCCAGCCTGTTAAAGTCCAGTCCGTCAGCGGTCCGCTCGATCCCCACACAGGGCGTATGCGTCAGCTCGGCCGCTTTTACCATGCCATAATAGGTGGGCTGTTCAATCAGGATTTTGCTGCGTCCGGTTGGAAGCGGCATTTCACATAAAATGTGCAGCGCCATCTGCGAACCGGTAGTAACAATAATATTTTCTTCCCCCGTAAAGACCTGGCAATCTATTAAATATTTTTTTAGGGCCTGGATCAGAGACGGAAGCCCTTTTATATCCGAATAAGCAAAAAGATTTTCTCTATACAGATCAATGGCGCAGTTGATACAGCTTTGTATGTCACTATATGGAATGATCCGGCTATCCAACGCGGTAGTTGCAAAATCAATTAAGGGGGCGGCCGGAGAGAGTGAATGCAGAAGACTGCTGTCCAACACATAGTATCCGCTTTTAGGAACGGAATACACAAGCTTATCTTGCTCGAGAGCCTCGTAGGCGGACAGTACAGTTCCCACACTGCAGTGCAGCTCTCTGGCAATTGTGCGGACAGACGGAAGGCGGGTTCCTGTGGGAAGTGTTCCACATTTGATTCTTTCTTTAATGTATGCCTCGACCGCTTCATTTTTTCGCATTGAAGGGACTCCTTTCTCAACTGTTATAGAACAATTTTGAAAAAAATGGAAATCTGTTATAAAACAGATTCATTTAACAAATATTGCAAATATGTTTTGCTTATTATATCCTGTTATTAGAAATATTTCAACTATAAATCACTTTGACGGTTGGTACCACTGAAAAGGCAAGCGAAAGGAGAACATACGGTATGACAGTGAAACGAAAGCCAACATTTTTTGAGGCCATTTTACCGATTATTGCCTTGTTTTTGTTGTTAAGCGTTGGATATGGAATTTTTCGCCTGAAGGTGGAGGTTCTGCTTGTTTTATCAGCGGTATTTGCATCATTCATTGCCCTGCGGGTTGGAGTGAGCTGGGATGAAATGATGGAGGGCATCACGGAAAAGGTGGATAAAGGTCTGTCCACAATGCTGATCCTTGTTATCGTGGGAGTCATCATTTCCTCTATGATGATGTCCGGCACACTTCCCATGCTGATCTACTATGGGATTCAGATTATCAATCCCCGCTTTTTATATGTTTCCGCGTTCCTTATTTGTGCGGTTGTTTCTACCTGCACGGGAACCTCATGGGGATCAATGGGAACGATGGGCGTCGTTATGATAACGATCGCAGAGGGGCTGGGTCTGTCACTCCCGATCACTGCGGGCGCTGTTGTCAGCGGAGCCTATTTTGGAGATAAAATGTCGCCGCTGTCGGATACGACCGTAATGGCCCCGATGGTTGCGGGAGCGGATTTATATGACCATATCCGCCATATGTTTTATACAACGATTCCCTCCGCAATAGTGGCGGTTCTTGTATACGGGATACTGGGATTTTGCACGAGTACAGCCTCCCTGGCGGATTCAGAGGTAGTAACCGCCATGCTGGAAACGCTGGATTCTATCTATAACTGGAACATAATCCTGCTGCTTCCTCTGCTCCTTGTGCTGGCCGGTTCGCTGTTAAAAAAACCGACGATTCCGGTTATGGTCGTTTCCTGTATCACCGCACTGCTGCTTGGCGTGTATTATCAGGGATTTAGTGTCAAGAACGCGTTTTTGGCCACCTACGGAGGCTTCCAGGTATCGATGGTGACAAAAAACGGTTTTGACGTCTCCCAGGTGATTCCGGAGATCCAGACTCTCTTAAACCGGGGCGGGATGACCAGTATGCTGAGCACTGTTTTGCTGATTCTCTGCGCCTTCTGCTTTGCCGGAATCATAACAAAGGCCGGATGCCTGGATGTGATTCTGGAAAAGCTGATGAAATTAGTGAAAACCTCCGGACAGCTCATTGCAGCGACGGCGGCCTCCTGCATTTTTATGGCGCTTACCACGTGCAGCGGAAGCATGGTGCTCTTGATACCGGGAGAAATCTTTGCGGATATTTACAGGAAGAAAGGATATGCCGCCAGAAATCTTTCCAGGACTCTGGAGGACAGCGGTACGGTTGTGGTCCCCCTGGTTCCCTGGTCCGTTGCCGGAGCCTACACAACCGGCGTTTTGGGAGTGGCAACTATGGCGTATCTTCCCTGGGCGGTTTTTAACTATAGCTGTGTCCTTTTCGCACTGATTTGCGGATTTACAGGAATTGGAATTATGACTTTGGAACAGGAAAACGCTATCAAAAAGAAAAAATGAGGTGCATATGGAAAGCAAGAACTATCTTACATATCTACAGGAGCATCAGGAGGAAATGCTGCTTTTGCTGGAAGAACTGGTGAACATTGACAGCGGATCTTACTGTAAGGCAGGGATTGATCTGGTCGGAAAAAGGATGGGAGAGGAGTATGCCAGGCTGGGCTTTTCTGTGGAGGACATTATTCATGCGGACTGCGGGAACGGGCTGGTTGTGAGGAGGCCCGGAAGCGGGAAGCATGTCCTTCTGATCGGCCATCTGGATACGGTATTTCCGGAGGGTTCGGCTGCCAGACAGCCATATTTTACAGAAAACGGCCGTGCCTTTGGTCCGGGCGTCTTAGATATGAAGGGCTGCCTTGTTGGAGGACTGTATGCGGTCAGAGCGCTGTGTGAATTGGAGAAGGAACCGGCTGCGGATATAACGGTTGTAATGAGCGGAGATGAGGAAATCGGAAGCTTTCATATGCGTGATATTTATGAAAGGGAAGCAAGGCACTCGGACTGGGCGATCGTGATGGAGCCTGCCAGAGAAAACGGGGAAATTGTCACGGCCCGCAAGGGAGGCGCTTATTTAACGGTAACGGCACACGGAAAAGCGGCTCATGCGGGAATACAGCCGGAAACAGGAAGAAATGCCGTTGAGGAGCTGGCTCTCAAAATAGGAAGGCTCCGCAGTCTGAATGATTTTGAAGCCGGCACCACTATAACAATAGGAAAGTTTTCCGGCGGCACGGTCAGAAATGTTGTGGCTGAGGACGCGCAGATGGAGGTGGATTTGCGGTTCAGAGATATGGAGAAGGGGGAGGAGCTGTTTAAAAAGATTCGTGAAATTTTGGCTGCGCCGGAAATCAGGGGGATCAAGCTTACCTACACACTTACGCTAAGCCGTCCGCCACTGGTGTCAGTCAAAGGCTCCGAAGCCCTGGCTGCGATCGTGAAGGAGGTCAGCAGGGAGCTAGAGATTCCCTATCAGGCGGTGGAAACAGGCGGACTGAGCGACGGAAACCTTGTATGCGGATTTGGAGTCCCTACCATTGACGGGATGGGACCGGTGGGGGGAAGAATGTGTTCTCCCGAAGAATATCTGATACTCGATTCTCTGCCCAGGCGAGCGGCCAGATTAGCGGTAACAATCGAGAGACTTGGGAGACTATAGACAAGACGGCGGCGCCCGTGACCCTGAATCGTCACGGAGCGCCGCCGCCCCGTCTGTTTAAAGCATCAGGAAAGAATATCGTAAATCACGCCGCAGAATATCTTGACCGCATTCGGAAGCACGCTTTCGTCGAAATCGAACCGGCGGTTGTGGCCTGGTGCAGAGGTCTTTGTGAGCACGCGCATGAAAGTCGCCTGGCCGCCCTGCTCCTGGACGCGGTTCATCATGTAGGACACGTCCTCGCTGCCTCCGTTCTTGCTGCTGTCCATTTTCGCAACCGGAAGCTTCAGATCCTGCTCACAGACCTTCCGGACACGGTCGATGAGAACCGCATCGCTTGTCAGAGAATGGGCGCTTCCCATGAGCTTCAATTCACAGGTGCAGCCATGCATTTTGGCGGAGGATTCCAGTATGCTTTTCGCATAGTCCTCGACAAATTGGTTGATTTCCGTCGTTTCTCCGCGCAGCTCGATTTCCATGCTGGCGGAATCCGCAATGACGTTGCGTCCGCTTCCCGCGATGACTTTGCCGACATTCATCCGGGTCACACCCCCTGAATGGCGCGGGATCGCGTAGAGGTTTAAGATCGCGGTCGCGACGGCCAGCATGACGTTTTTCCCCTTCTCCGGCGAACCTCCGGCGTGAGCGGAAACACCCTGGAAAAAGGCGTCGTATTTGGTAGTGGCCAGGGAGCCGTAGCTTCCCGGGATGACGACGGCCGGGTCGTCCTCCGCTTTATCCGTAATGTGGGAGGCCAGGAAATACTGTACGCCGTCCAGATTGCCGTTGTCCACAATGGCCTTGGCGCCGCGCACGCCCTCCTCGGCCGGCTGGAAGATCAGCTTCACCGTGCCGTGCAGATTCTCCTTCATTCCCATGAGGATTTTTGCGACTCCGAGGCCGATCGTGGCATGGCCGTCATGGCCGCAGGCGTGCATGACCCCGTTATGGACCGATGCGAACTGCTCGTGGGTCGGACGGTGGCTGTCATTTTCGTCCTCATAGACGCCCAGCGCGTCGATGTCAAAGCGGCATGCCACAGTGGGCCCCTCCCCGCAGCGAAGGATCCCGATGACGCCTGTCATCCCGCCCTTCATGTAAGGCGCGTATTCCGGGTCCGCGCCCTGCGAGAGCGCCGTCTCATACCGCGCATCGAGCGCTTTCTCATCCGGGACGCCCATTCTGGATTCCCGCTTGCAGACCTGCTCGCCGACCAGGACCTCATAGCCCATATCAGCCAGCTTACGCGCGATGAGCGAGGAGGTGCGGATCTCCATCCAGCCGGCCTCCGCGTATTTGTGAAAATCGCGCCTGGTGGCGGTCAGACGGTCTTTCATTTCGTCGGCCTGTGCCACAATGTACTCATACTGATTCATGTTTTTGTTCCTCCAATCCCTATAAGTCTTTCCTAATAGTTACCCCTGCCCCAGACAGACCACAGCCGTGTCTCCCTCTATGGCAAGCTTTGTTCCAAACGGAGCAGACAGACCGGCCAGATATTCGAGAACAGACCGATCCCTTGTCAATACAGGGAAGCCGATTCTGCTGCGCGGCTGTCCCATGCCGAGCGAAATCGGGTACAGCCGTATTTCCGTGATCTTTCCGTCCTCTGCGGTGAATCCTGCCATGACCGAGCGCCATATATTGGGCTGTGTCACATAGCCCCGCGTGCCGTTTTTGCTGCGGTTGTCCATATATTCGCCAACCCTGGTATCGTACGCCATGGCGGCGTTCTCATAGGCATCCGCCGGCTGCAGCCGCACGGTTTCGGTCTGAAAGATAAAATTCCCCAGGCTGTAAAAAATCACCTTTCCCTTATACAGCTCAATCCCGCGCAGCTCATGGGGCCCATGTCCCAGTATAGCATCCGCGCCGGCGTCGATGCAAGCATAACAGAACATTTTATAAAATTCGGCCGGCTCCGTGATGTCCTCCTGAAAGCCCTCGTGGGAGTGGATGCTGACCAGGACATAATCCGCCTGTCTGCGGGCCTCCCGGATGACGGACGTGATGCGGTCCACATCGCGCTTTATTGGCTCTGTGCGCAGCTCGTTGACGGAATCACATGTAAAGCTCATATCATCGAAGCGCAGCCTGTTTTCAGGGAGCGGCTGCGAATACCCGTTTCGGATAGAGCGTTCCTTGATGGCGTTCATGTGGGTCTCGTCCGCGATCCGTTTCAATATGTTGAAGTAGTGCGGCTCGACATGATAGGTTTTGGTAAAACGCAGGGGATTCAGCCCCGGGCGACCCTTGACCGTGGGCCCCTGGCTCCCCGCGGCGCCGGACTCATGAAAGGAGGAGCTTACGCCGATCATAGCGATGCGCGCATTCCCGGTCTCTAAATAGGCCGGCTCCGAAGCGTCGTGAAGATTTCTGCCAGTTCCCGCATAGAGCATATCCCGTTTCTTTAAATTTTGAATGGTCGCCATCACGCCGCCATGGCTGTAATCGCAGGAGTGATTGTTGGCCGTATTATAAAGATTAAACCCGAATTTTTTCAGGTCGTCGAGGATTTCCGGCTCCGCCATTGCCCAGGTCCCGCCGGAGAAGGCCGCCGGAAAGCCCTCCTGATTGTGTATGGTGATTTCGAGATTGTTAAAACGGACATCATGCGCCGCGATCAGAGCTTTCAGATCGTCAAAACCCTCATAGCCGCATTCCGGCAGCCTTCTGGTCATGAAGGAATCCCCGGTTGCGATAAAAGTTGTCTTATTTCCCATTTGTCGTTCCTCCTGATTTTGTCATGGACAGATTAAAAGGGGCCCCGACCCTGCAATCTAAGATTCGTACACCATTATACACTTGACAGACTGTTTATGGGTAATCTGTAATTTTAATGACGGTTATTTAAAAATATTGTATAAATTATATAAAAACAACAAACAGGAAAGGAGTTTCGGTTTTTCTGGCGAATTGAATCTTCCGGTGTCTAAAAATCGAATCCTGGTATCGTCGAGGGCTGCCAACTATGAGCTGCTTGGCCGGCCCCGCCTATTACATAACGGCTGCTCCTCGTTTGACCGAACCGGAGCTGTAAGCATTACCCTGCCGCGAAATCGCTGCCGTCAGCAGGCGGCGGGATTGACGGAATGAAAAATGAGTCTCATCATCTGATGCCTCCGGCGAATGAGCTCGTCGAAACATTCGGCAGCTATTTTGACCGAGAGTGCACTGCCATTAAAAAAATTAATGGCTATAAGGAAAATTCAAACGCCGCAGACGGAAAGATTTTTGTCTGCGGCGTTTCGTGTGGATGGAATTATAGAAGATCTATTCTGCAAATACCGTATTATACTGTTCGATGCATTTGGAGAGTACTTCCTGGATGTGGATCAGGCCGCCTAAGTATTCGCTGCCGGGGTCCGGGATCGGAGTCTGGCTCTCTACCTGCCTGATCATCCATTCCACAGACTGTACGAGGCTGTCCGGAAGTCCGTACATCGGCGAGGAATTGGCGAGAGATTCCTTCATGAGTTGATTATTGTCGCTCGTGGCCTCGTTAAAGGCGGCGACCGTATTGACCAGCTCGTCATACAAAGGACGGATATTCGTGAGATCGAGCTCGATGATGTTTGCGTCATTGACGCCCTGTCTGTAGCACTCGTCAAGGAGCTGATTGGTGACGGTGATCATGTGGCTGGCATTATATGTGATGGTCTTTCCCTCGTCAAGAAGCTTCTGCTCACTGATCTTAACCCTCTCGTTGCCGATGATCGTGATCTGATCCATGTACTGGTAGGCGAGCTCCTCGAAGGCGGCGGCATTCGCCTGGACTAAAGCGTGGAATTCTTTCGCCTTGGCGTATTGGTTGTCGGCAAAATCATAGCAGCTATAGATGCTGTCGAAGGTGTCCATCAGGGTCCGCATGGGCTCCGCGATCTGAAGTGTCAGGTCGTCTAACGTCTCGTAGGCGGGTTCCATGGAGGCGACGGCAAGGGCGTCGTCAATGATGTCGCTGTTGAAGGGCGAGATATCGAATTTATACGAATAGCCGCTGTCCGGGACAAGGGCAAACTCCTCCGCATTTTCCACAACGATATAGTAGCTGTAGAGACTGTCAAGCACCTCGACCATGTAGTTGTTGAGCTGTACATAGATGTTGTATTTGACGAGATCCATCGTCTCTGTGTCGAGGGTTTCCTCCTCGGTTTCGGGTTCTGTGGTGGTCGCGGGTTCGGTGGCGGCGGTGGTCATGGCCTCGATGCTGCTTCCGGAGCTCTCAGCTTTTTTGGAGCATCCGCTTGCGGCAAGGACTGCTGCTGTTGCAAGGAACGCAAGCAGCCTGGTTAACATGTGACGTTTCATTTGAATGATTCCCCTTTCTCTTTTTCAGATATGTTTATACAAGAAGTATAGCACAACCGGATGAAAAAGTACATAAATTTGCCGTTTCTCATTGGTGAATGAGTGAGTAACCGTTCAGCCTATGGCTTCTCTGTTACCCCGGCGCACCTTTGGATAAACAAGGTGATTGAAATCGGCCTGGAACTGTGTTACACTATATAGAAATGCTCAAAAAGAAACGGGAAGGATACAGAGGTGGTAGGATGTTGGAGGTATCAGACGTCTGTAGGTCCTATGGAAAGACAAACGTCTTGAAGGGGATCACGTTTTCTGCAGGGCCCGGGGAGTGCGTGGGGATCGTAGGCGGCAACGGCTGCGGGAAGACCACACTTTTGTCGATCCTGGCGGGGGCCATGCGGGCGGACGCGGGAAGCATCGTCATAAACGGACGGGAGGCGGCAGGCCATCCGAAGGTGTTTGCGGAGGAGACGGCCTATGTGCCACAGGAGAATCCTCTTATGGAGGAGCTATCCGTGTGGGATAACCTGCTTTTGTGGTATCGCGGCGGCAAAAAAAGCATGGAGAAGGACTTACAGGACGGGCCGGCTGCCATGCTGGGGATTCCCGGGATGTTGAAAAAACGGGCCGGAACCCTGTCGGGCGGTATGAAAAAGCGTCTGAGCATCGCCTGTGCGCTCTCCGGACACGCGCCTGTGCTGATCCTCGACGAGCCGGGGGCGGCGCTGGATCTGGAATGTAAGGAGGAGATACAAAAATATCTGCTCGCATACATGGCGCAGGGCGGGACGGTGCTCCTTACATCCCATGAGCTCGCGGAGCTTGCACTTTGTACGCAGATGCATGTGCTCAAAGGCGGAAAATTGGAAAAGATCAAAACCGGGCTCTCAGCGAGGGAGCTGGTTTTGCAGTTTGAATGACTACATGTAAAGAGGAGGAGACAAGATGAGATGTGAAAAATGCGGCAGCGAGATGTCGGAGAATACGAAGTTCTGTACGGAATGCGGCGCGTCCATGTCGGAAGGGAACACGCCAAAAGAACTCTTGGCCCGGGAAGCCGAGACAGCGAATGCGGCAGGAGAAGCAGCCATGGAAGAAACGGCTGTGGAAGAAGCCACGGTTCCGGCTGCGGCCACTGTGGCTTCGGGAGAAAGTACATCCACAGAGCCTGAAAAAAAGCCGGGCTTTGGGGGCAAAAAGCTTCTTGTGGCGGCAGCCGTCCTGCTCGCCTTGGCAGCGGCAGTCTTTGCTGCATCCGGAATGTTCCGCAAAAGGGATCCGAAGGAGGTCGTGATCGCCGCCTTTAAGAGCCTGGGAGACGAGGAGGAGAAGCGTCCGTTTGAGGAGCTTTTCGGTGTCGCAGAGCTCTCCGAAAATATGGGAAAGACAAATACTGAGAGCGGCCTTACCTTGACGCTTCAGTCCTGCAGCGAGCCGGGTGTCCAGGATTACGCCGGGAGCGGCTTTCGGATTGCGGGCCACAACGATGTGAAAAACAAGAAAACAGACGCCAACATGGGCGTGATCTACGGCGGCATGGATCTGCTTAATCTGGATATCTATTACGGCGACGAGCTTATGATGATGAAGCTTCCCGAGCTTTCCGGGCGCGTGTTTACCATTGACCTAGGGCCGGGGCTCGAGAGCCGGCTGGCAGATTCTCCTACGGTCGGACCGCTTCTGGCGGAGTACGGGATCGGAGCAGAGGAGCTGGCGGCATATGCAGACTTTTTAAAGGAGCAGACGGAGCGGCAGCTTTCCAAGGAGACGGCCTCTTTTGATCTGGAGGCGCTTTGGAAGCGTTATGAGGAAGGAAGCCGGGCGCAGGAGGATTTTAAGGCGGCGCTGACCGTTGAGGGGGCGGATAAGGCAACGTATACGATAGATGGGAAGGAGCAGAGCTGTCAGGGGTATACGGTGTTTGTCAGCAAGGATGCAATGATCGCTTTTTTGAGGAGCTCAGCGGATTTCTTCCTTCAGGACGAAACGCTGCGGGAGGATTTTTTGAACCAGCTAAGACTCACGACGGAGATGACGAGCCTGTTTGCCGTATCCTACAGCGGGCCTGTGCCGACAGCCGAGGAAATGGTAGAAGATGGCTACGAGGAGGCGAAAAAGGGCGTTGACGAGATGATCTCCTATCTGGAAAAGGCGCTGAACGACGTGGAGCTTGTGGTGTATGTGGACAATAAGGAGCGCATGGTGGCGCTCTCTGGGAAGACCTCTCTGACTCCTGTCTATGGCAACGGAGAGGAGAACAGGCCTCAGATCACGGCGGATTTTCGGGCGGTCTTTGAGGGCGGCGCCTATCTGACGCAGAACATGACAGCCGAGCTGACGCTTACGGATGGGAAGGATCCGTTGAAGTTCACCTTTTTGAAGCAGGGGACATATGACAAAAAGCGGCTGACCTGTGATTTTTCCTTTGACATAGAGGCGGATTCGGAAGTCTTCCATACGGCTTATACCGGGACGTATGACAGTGACGGAAACGCCTATCATGTGAGTATGGACGCGGGAATGAACGGGGATGAGCTGTTTAACGTATCCTCAAACGGGCTCATTGAGGCAAAAAAGGGAAGCAGCTTTACGGTTACGGTCGATGCCCTGTCCTTTGAAGCAGGGGGAGATTCTCTGACATTGGGCGGTGAATTCTATGTCAGGCCGCTTTCCGGGACAATCGAGCCGCCCGAGGGAGAGCAGTTTGATGTGCTCGCAGCAACGGAGGCAAACTGGAAAATGCTGATGATGGAGATCGGCATGGGTGTGCTCGGATTGATGAACAAGCTGGGGATTTCAGGAGTATAAATTATAAGAAGGGGAAGCCATGGGTGCAAGAGTGACCTATTTAAAATTGGAGCTCAAACGGGCTTTTTTACGGCTCCCCCAGATGCTTTTGGGGGCGGCCGCACTCGTTGCTTTTATGGGGGCGGCCGTCCTTTTGGCATCTGGCGCCTTGTACGGCTCGCAGGCGGCGGGGCGGATCGCAGTGGGCGTGCTGCTTCCCGAACGGGATGCCGTGGCCCGGCAGGCTGTGTCCATGATCAGCTCGTTAGAAAGCGTGAAAAGTCTTTGTGATTTTTCCTATCCGGAGCGAGATGAGGCCATGGAAGCGTTGGAGCAGGGAGAGCTTTACGCGGTCCTGGAGGTTCCGGACGGCTTTGTGGAGGACATCATAAACGGGACCAATACACCAGTCCGCATTTATTTTAAAGGGAAGGAGTCCGTAGAGAGTCAGATCTTCAAGGAGCTTTCCGAGGCGGGGGCTGCGACCCTGGGCGCGAGCCAGGCCGGGATTTACGCGGGGGACGAGCTTCTCGTTTCGCTGGGCATTTCGGAACGGATTCCGCTGCTTGAGGAGGATTTAAATCGCATCTTTCTGCGCTACAGCCTGCCCCGCATGGATTACTTCCGAAAACATGTGGTAAGCGCCGCGGGTGACGTGGAAACACCTGTGTTCTACGGCATCAGCATGGCGGTCCTGTTTCTGCTGTTCGGTGCGATCCCTGTATCGGGATATCTCATGCCGCCCGAAAGGGTCATGCAGCAGAAGCTGTCCCTCCTGGGAGTCGGCCCCGTAATGATGCTGGCGGCCCGCTGCATCGGGCTTACGCTGCTTCTTTTTGCAGTGGCGTTTCCGGTCTGTGTGGCGGCCGGCTGTTTTGGGCTGCTTTCACAGAGCTTTCTGTCCGCAGGGACCCTTCTTTTCGTCTGCATGGGTGCATCCTGCTTTGTCGTGTTTGTCTATCAGGCTGCAGGCAGCCTGTTAGGCGGTGTGATGCTGCTGTTTTTGGCGGTCACGGCCATGCATTTTGGGTCAGGAGGATTCCTTCCGCTCGTGTTCCTGCCCCGGGCGTTCAGGACCCTGGCGCCGTTTCTTCCGTCGCATATTCTGATGGAGGGTATGAAAATGATCGTGACGGAAAGCTTTGAGCCGCTTGTCTTTGGAAAGCTTCTGGCGCTTGCCGCCTGTGGGTTTGCAGCAGGGCTTTTGGCGGAGAGGAGGACGCGATGATACGGGTGATCTGGTGGTTTTTTCTTTCTGCAAAGCGCTACTGCAGGCGTCCGGCCTTTTTGGCGGTCCTGCTTGTTCTTCCGGTGCTCGCCTGGCTGACGGCGGGGAGGGGGAAAGGAGACGAGGAAGGAATCCGCATCGCGGTTTGTGCGGAGGGAGAGGGAAACGAGCTGGGAAAACGGCTCGCAGAATCTCTTGTGGACCGGGAGCGAGCGGGTATGTTTTCCTTTTATATGTGTGAAAATGAGGAGCGCCTGAAGGACGATGTGGCGGCCAGGCGCGCCGAGTGCGGATATGTGATCCGGGATGGGCTGGAGGAAAGGCTGGATGCAGGGGATAGTAAGCGGGTGATCGGCGTATATGCTGCGCCCTCGACGGTGACGGCGGAGCTGTCCACAGAGACGGTTTTTGCAGAACTCATTCGGCTTTATGACAGAAGACTTTTGCTGGCGTATGTGGAGAGCGGTGCGGCGTTTGAGGGCCTTTCCGATGCAGATGGCACCAAGGATGAGGCGGTGCGCCGGGCCGGGGAGCTTTATGACCGGTGGCTGACGGAGGGCGGCGTGTTTCATTTTGAATATTTGTATGGAGGTGTGGCTGGAGAGAGCAGCGGGAGTGGAGAGGAAGAAGGAAGTATTTCAGGGCATATCTTTCCGGTACGGGGGTTTTCGGCCGTCCTCATTTTTATCACGGGGCTTTATGGGGCTGTGACGTTGTGTGACGACGAGAAAAGAGGGCTCTTTCTTCGCCTGGAATATGCCTTCCGTGCTCCCTGCCGTCTGGCTTCTTTGGCAGCCCCTGTGGGGCTTGTGGGTGCTTCGGGGCTTTTGGCGTTTGTTTTGGGCGGCATTTTTTCAAATGCTTTTAGGGAGATCAGTCTGCTTGTTCTCTATATGGCGCTTGTAGTTGTCATGGCATGGCTTTTGAAAATACTTGTCAAAAATCCGAAGACGATTTGCTGCCTGATTCCGTTTTTTCTGATTGGAAGCCTGATTTTTTGCCCGGTTTTTCTTGACATCACGGCATTCGTGCCGGGGATTTCAATTGTTGGGAGGATGTTTCTTCCTTATTATTATCTGCGCTGGTTTTAAAGTGGAAGGGGCCACAGAGGCCGGCCCCGCTTGCCCGCCCCCGGCGGAACTTATGATACAACCCGGCGCCCCTCTAAAAATAGTTCCGATTGACTTTCTATAAAAAAGCGCGTACAATAGACGCATATTATACAAAGGGGGAATCACCGATGAAATTTTTTATTGATACAGCCAATGTTGAAGAAATTAAAAAGGCCAACGATATGGGCGTGATCTGTGGCGTGACGACGAATCCTTCCCTGATTGCAAAAGAGGGACGCGACTATGTGGAGACGTTAAAGGAGATCGCTTCGATCGTAGACGGGCCGATCAGCGGCGAGGTCAAGGCGACAACGACGGACGCTGAGGGTATGATCGCCGAGGGGCGTGAGATCGCAAAGCTTCATCCGAATATGGTCGTAAAGATTCCGATGACTGCCGAAGGCTTAAAGGCCACGAAGACGCTGGCGGCAGAGGGCATCAAGGTGAATGTAACCTTGATTTTTACTGCGAACCAGGCACTTTTGGCAGCGAGAGCGGGGGCCGCGTTTGTTTCTCCGTTTGTAGGCCGTCTGGACGACATTTCGGAGCAGGGCGTTGAGCTCATTGAGACCGTGGCGGAAATCTTTAATCTGCATAATATAGAGACCGAGATCATCGCGGCGAGTGTGCGGCACACAATGCATGTGACGGAGTGCGCGCTGGCAGGTGCGGACATTGCAACGGTTCCGTATAAGGTGATCGAGCAGATGACGCACCATCCTCTGACCGACCAGGGAATCGAAAAATTCCGCAAGGATTATGAAGCGGTTTTTGGCAAATAAGAGAAAGACCCACAGGGGCGCGAAAGCGTTCCTGTTTTTTTGCGCTTTTTAATGGTAAAGCGGCATCATACCAGGGCAGAAGCCCGAAGAAAGGAATCAGGTAATGGGAAATCAGGTATTTAGGGAAAACAAGGTGGTCAGAGTTTCGCTGCAGACGGCGGTCATTCTGACGGCGCTTGTCGTCTATGCGGCGGGTGTGGTTCTATTCATTCTTCCGCTTAACATGATTGCGGCCGGCTCGACAGGTCTGGCTTTGATCGTACAGCATCTCTGGGGAATCCCCCTTTCGGCGTTTTTGGCCGTTTTCAATATAGTGATGTTTGTATGGGGCTTCTGGGAGCTTGGAAAGGAGTTTGCCCTTTCGACGTTAATTGCAACGCTTTTTTATCCCCTCGCGCTGGAGCAGGTCACACGACTTTTAAGCGGTGTGGTTATTACAAGAGACCCGATGCTGTGTGCGGTCTTTTCGGGCCTTTTGATCGGTGCGGCGCTGGGCGCGGCAATTCGCGCGGGCGCCTCGACCGGCGGGCTTGATATTCCGCCGCTTGTGTTAAAAAAGAAGCTGGGCCTCCCGGTCTCCGCGACGATGTACGTGATTGATTTCTCCATCCTGCTCGCGCAGATGGCGTTCGGCGAGCCGGAGCGGATCCTCTATGGCCTGATTATGGTCATGACGTATACCATCGTCCTGGACAAGGTCCTGGTGCTGGGGGTCAGGCAGACACAGGTGAAGATTATAAGCAGCCGGTATGAGGAGATCAGCCGCATGATCCAGGAAAAGATGGACCGCGGGACGACGCTTCTTTATACAGAAGGAGGGCATTCGAGAAAGGAGTCGAGAGCCGTTCTTACGGTGGTCTCGGGGCGTGAGCTGCAAAAGCTGAATACACTCGTCATGGGGATCGACGACAGCGCATTTATGATCGTCAATCAGGTCGGCGAGGTGCGAGGGAGAGGGTTCACACTGAGGAAAAAATACGAGTAAATTGCTTAAGAATGTTAAGAAAAGAGTGTTGGGTGCATAATAAAAGCAAATTGCTCCCAAAACCGCTAAAAACACCTTGAATTTTGGCAAAAAGCGTACTATTATTACACTAGGCAGAAATTTGGTTTCAGTCTATTTCAATAAAATGGAGGACAGCAAAATGACAAATTCGGCACAAACACCGGCAATGAAAAGAATTTATACATTGCTGGATGAAAACAGCTTTGTTGAAGTCGGCGCTTTCGTGACTGCCAGAAGCACAGACTTCAATATGCAGGCGCAGGAAACCCCTGCAGACGGCGTCATCACCGGGTATGGTACGATTGAGGGCGCCCTTGTTTATGTTTACAGCCAGGACGCGGGTGTTTTAGGCGGTTCCGTTGGCGAAATGCATGCAAAGAAGATCGAAGCTCTTTATGGAATGGCTATGAAGATGGGCGCGCCCGTGGTGGGCCTTGTGGACTGTGCGGGCTTACGGCTTCAGGAGGGGATGGACGCTCTTGACGGTTTCGGAAAGCTCTTTGCATGTCAGGCAGAGGCGTCCGGTGTGATCCCGCAGCTCATGGCGGTATTCGGGACCTGCGGCGGCGGCATGGCAGTGGCGTCTGCGATGGCGGACTTTACGTTCATGGAGGAGAAGGCAAAGCTGTTTGTGAATGCTCCGAACGCGATTGCCGCGAACAATGAGGATACATCCGCGGCGAAGTTCCAGAGCGAGGAGGCCGGCAATGTAAGTATGACCGGGTCTGAGGATGAGATCCTGGCAAAGCTTCACACTTTGATTTCTGTCCTTCCGGCAAATAACGAGGATGATTTTTCCTATGGCGAGTGCACGGATGATTTAAACCGTATCTGCGAGGGCCTTGCGGGCTGCGCGGGCGATACGGCGCTTGCGCTTGCAATGCTTTCCGATGACAGCTTCTTCATGGAACTTAAGAAGGAGTATGCGCCCAATCTGGTAACGGCCTTTATCCGTCTGAACGGCACAACCGTCGGCTGCGTGGCGAACCGCAGAGAATCGTATGAAGACGGCGAAAAGACTGCCGAATACGAGGCGGGCCTTACCGCACGCGGCTGTGAGAAGGCGGCGGAGTTCATCGGCTTCTGCGACGCGTTCAATATTCCGGTCCTGACGCTTGTCAATGTAAACGGCTACCAGGCCGTCAAATGCACCGAAAAGAAGATCGCAAAGGCAGCGGCACGGCTGACCTATGCGTACGCGAATGCGAGAGTGCCGAAGGTGACCGTGATCGTGGGCGAGGCGACCGGTACGGCCGGCCTCATGATGGGCAGCAAGTCCGTAGGCGCGGATATCGTGTATGCGTGGAAAAACGCGGGTGTCGGCGTTATGGACGCAGTTCCGGCCGTTAAGATTATGTACGCAAGGGAGATTGGTGAGTCCGATAACGCCGGCGTTCTGATCAACGAGAAGGCCGCGCAGTACAGAGAGATGCAGGCAAGCGCGCTAGCCGCGGCAAAGCGTGGCTATGTGGATGACATCATCGACGCAGCCGACACCAGAAAACGCGTGATTGCGGCATTTGAGATGCTGTACACAAAGAGAGTAGACGGACCGTCCAAGAAGCACGGCACAATCTAAAACGAGGTGGCAGATATATGAAACAGAAAATGAAACGAATCTGGCTTGCCTTTTGCGTGGTTCTGTGCCTGTTTGCGCTGGGAGGATGTGGGAAAAAGGCTGAGGAAGCCGAGGAGATCGACCCGCAGATCCAGATGATGCTGCAGCAGGGTGTACCGCAGACGTTGGATACCTTCGCCTCCATGACTGATGAGGATCTGGAGGAGCAGCTTGCGCAGGCCACAAAGCAGAAGGACAGCGTGCTAATCAGCGCCTTCCAGTCCTGGGAATCCGTGAGAAAGGACTTAGGCGGGCTGGTCTCGAATGAGACGCCAGTGATTGAGCTTGCGGAAGACGGCTATGTTGCCCGGATGAATACGGTGTTTGAGCAGCGTGCCTGTGAATTTACCGTGTTTGTGGATGAGAACCTGACGATCACGTCCATCTCGTTCAATCCGGAGTACACGGTCAGCGAGAAGATGACCAAGGCGGCCATGAACATGCTGATGGGTATGGGAATCGTGTTCCTTGTACTGATCTTCATCAGCTGGCTGATCAGTCTCTTTAAATACATCCATGTATTTGAGGACAATATGAAGAAGAAAGAGGCGGCTCCCGCTCCGGCTCCCCAGGCAGCCCCGGCTGTAACTCCGGCTCCCACGGTTGTGGAGGAGGCAGAGGCCGATGATACCGAGCTGATCTCCGTAATCGCCGCTGCGATCGCAGCCTCACAGGGAATGGCATCCGCAGACGGACTTGTTGTCCGTTCCATTAAACGCGTTCCGAACCGGAACTGGAAATGAAAGAGCGCTGCGGTTTAACTGAATCGCAACGAGCAATAACCGTAACGTTTCAGGCGGATCGGCCTGAACGATTGCAGATAACCACAAATTTCAGGAGGAAATAAATCATGAAAAATTATACAATCACTGTGAACGGCAATGTATATGAGGTTACGGTAGAGGAAAGCTTTACCGGCGCGGCTCCCGCTCCGAAGGCTCCCGTTAAGGCTCCGGCTGCTCCGAAGGCAGCCCCAGCTGCTGCTCCGGCTCCCGCCGCAGCCCCCGCAGGCGCTGCTGGCAGCGTTTCCGTTACGGCTCCGATGCCCGGGAAGATCCTCGGCGTAAAGGCGAGCGCAGGCCAGGCCGTGAAGAAGGGCCAGGTGCTCTTAGTCCTTGAGGCCATGAAGATGGAGAACGAGATTGTCGCTCCGCAGGATGGCACCGTTGCAACCATCAATGTTTCCGTCGGCGAGTCTGTAGAGCCGGGCGCAACGCTTGCAACGTTAAATTAATGGGCTGCTGAACGCAGATTCCACATGGAGGGATTAACATGGAATATATTTCAACTACACTTGGGAATCTTCTTCAGCAGACGGCGTTCCTGAATCTAACCTTTGGCAACGCGATCATGATCCTTGTAGCGTTTGTTTTCCTGTATCTTGCGATCAGGAAGGGCTTTGAGCCGTTGCTTCTGGTTCCGATTTCTTTTGGTATGCTGCTCGTGAATATCTACCCGGATATTATGCTGTCGATAAAAGATTCTTCCAACGGAGTCGGGGGACTTCTCCATTACTTCTATCTGCTTGACGAATGGAGCATTCTTCCGTCCCTGATCTTTATGGGCGTGGGCGCAATGACGGACTTCGGCCCGTTGATCGCCAATCCTAAGAGCTTTCTTCTGGGAGCCGCGGCTCAGTTTGGTATTTATGCCGCATACTTTATGGCAATTTTGATGGGCTTCAACGACAAGGCGGCGGCCGCGATTTCGATCATCGGCGGTGCGGACGGACCGACCTCGATCTTCCTCGCAGGTAAACTTGGTCAGGCCGAATTTATGGGCCCGATCGCTGTTGCCGCTTACTCTTATATGGCACTTGTTCCGATCATTCAGCCGCCGATCATGAAGCTCATGACGACGGAGGAGGAGAGAAAGATCAAAATGGAGCAGCTTCGTCCGGTTTCCAAGCTGGAGAAAGTCCTGTTCCCGATCATCGTTACCGTTGTCGTCTGCCTGATCCTTCCGACGACGGCTCCGCTTGTCGGTATGTTGATGGTCGGCAACCTGTTCCGTGAGTCCGGTGTTGTGAGACAGCTTCAGGAGACGGCTTCGAATGCGCTTATGTATATCGTCGTTATCGTGCTCGGCCTTTCTGTCGGCGCGACGACCAGCGCGGAGGCATTTTTGAAGGTGACGACGATTCAGATCGTTGTTCTTGGACTAGTAGCGTTTGCGTTCGGTACGGCTGCCGGTGTGCTCTTTGGTAAGATCATGTGCAAGCTGAGCGGCGGCAGGGTAAATCCGTTAATCGGTTCGGCTGGTGTATCGGCGGTTCCGATGGCGGCCCGTGTCTCGCAGAAGGTCGGTTCAGAGGCTGACCCGACTAACTTCCTTCTGATGCATGCCATGGGTCCGAACGTGGCGGGCGTAATCGGTACGGCAGTTGCTGCCGGTACGTTCATGGCGATTTTCGGCGTGTAACTTACAACTAATATCCTAGGAGGTTTTTAAAATGGCAGTAATAGAGAAAAAGCCGGTAAAGATTGTGGAGACCGTCCTGCGTGACGCCCATCAGTCCCTGCTTGCTACAAGAATGTCCACGGAGCAGATGCTCCCGATCATCGAGAAGATGGACCAGGTCGGCTTTTATGCAGTCGAGTGCTGGGGCGGCGCGACGTTCGACGCTTCCTTACGTTTCCTGAAGGAGGATCCGTGGGAGAGATTAAGAAAGCTGCGTGCCGGCTTTAAGAATACAAAGCTGCAGATGCTGTTCCGCGGCCAGAACATTCTCGGCTACAACCACTATGCGGACGACGTTGTAGAATATTTTGTACAGAAATCCGTTGCAAACGGCATTGACATTATCCGTATCTTCGACTGCTTAAACGACATCCGCAACCTGCGGACCGCCGTCAAGGCGACGAAGAAGGAAAAGGGCCATGCGCAGATCGCATTGAGCTATACGCTGGGCGATGCGTATACCCTGGACTACTGGAAGAATATTGCCCGTGAGATCGAGGAGATGGGGGCGGACTCCTTGTGTATCAAGGATATGGCCGGCCTTCTGACCCCGTATAACGCAGACGAGCTCGTCAAGGCGCTTAAGGAGGGCACGAAGCTCCCGATCGACCTGCATACGCACTATACGTCCGGTGTTGCCTCCATGACCTATTTGAAGGCAGTTGAGGCAGGCTGTGACATCATCGACTGTGCGATGTCCCCGTTAGCACTGGGAACCTCACAGCCGGCGACGGAGGTCATGGTAGAGACCTTCCGCGGCACGCCGTTTGACACCGGCTATGATCAGATAAAGCTTGCGGAGATTGCCGATTACTTTACGCCGATCCGTGAGAAGGCGTTAAAGGACGGCCTGCTGAATCCGAAGGTATTGGGCGTCAATATCAAGACGCTTCAGTATCAGGTTCCGGGCGGTATGCTTTCCAACCTGGTCAGTCAGTTAAAGGAAGCCGGCAAGGAAGACAAATACCGCGAGGTGCTGGAGGAGATCCCGAGAGTCCGTAAGGACTTCGGCGAGCCGCCGCTTGTCACGCCGTCTTCGCAGATAGTCGGCACACAGGCCGTTATGAACGTCCTGGCAGGCGAGCGCTATAAGATGGTTCCGAAGGAGTCCAAGAAGATCATGATGGGTGAGTTCGGCCAGACCGTTAAGCCCTTCAACCCCGAGGTTCAGAAGAAGATCATCGGCGACGCGACGCCGATCACCTGCCGCCCGGCAGACTTGATTCCGCCGCAGCTCCCGCAGTTCGAGAAGGAATGCGCGCAGTGGAAGCAGCAGGATGAGGATGTCCTTTCCTATGCCCTGTTCCCGGCGGTTGCAAAGGATTTCTTCGAATACCGTGAGGCCCAGCAGACCAAGGTGGACCCGAAGAAGGCCGATAAGGAAAATAAGGTGTATCCGGTATAAGGATAGGCTTCAAGCCGCTGTGAAGGATGAATAAAACGGCAGGTGCTTAAGGCAGAGATTGTCTTTTGCGCCTGCCGTTTATACATGTAGATAGACATATCCTGGCAGAGACTGGCAAAATTGTGGTAATTGTTCGGCAAAACAGAGAACTTTTGCCTGTATGGTTGACAGAGGGGGCTTTTTGTCAGTATAATGATCGTGGTGTCATTTCCTGACATATAAAGAAAATGACGGCGGGAGAGGAAAGAATGAGAAGAAAAGGAAGAAAAATTCTGGCCGTTGTGGCCGGGCTGGCCCTTTTAGCGGGCGCGGCCGGTCGGGTCGGCCTTTTAGAGACATACCCCCGGACAGTCTATGCCGAGGAGCGTTCGGCACTTGTAAACGCGACGAATTTGAATGTGCGCAGCGGGCCGGGAACAGGAAATCAGATCGTGGCGCGGCTGGACTATGGGGCAAGCGTCACGGTGACCGGAGAGGCTTCGGCGTCGGATGGAGTGAAGTGGTATAAGCTCCGGTTCGTCTCGGGGTCGCAGACCTTGACCGGTTATGTCTCGGCGGAGTACATAAAGTTTCCGGTTGCCTATTCTATGGATGCGGCGTTTGAAAACCATCTGAATCAGCAGGGCTTTCCGGAGAGCTACAAGGATGCGCTTCGGCAGATCCATGCAGAGCATCCCTCCTGGGTATTTACGGCGCAGCACACGGGACTTGACTGGAATGACGTGATCGCAAACGAGGGGGCAGTCGGAGCGAATCTGGTAGGGACGAACAGCATTTCCTCCTGGAAATCCACCGAATACGGTGCGTATGACTGGAATACGGGAAAGTGGACCGGCTTCGACGGTCCGACCTGGGTGGCGGCGTCCAGGGAGATTGTTGCCTACTACATGGACCCGCGGAATTTCCTGAATGATACCTATGTATTTCAGTTCCTGAACCATAACTACAACAGCAGCATCCAGACAAGAGAGGGGCTCTTAAGCCTGGTGAAGGGGACCTTTTTGGAGGGCGGCAATGTGGCGGACCAGACCGGGCAGCAGCCGGGGACGAATTCGCAGGAGACGCCCGGGAGTACAAACGGCCCGAGTCAGGGGAATACCAATAATCCCGGAAATGGCATAGGCCAGGGAAACACAAACGGTCCGGGTACAGGTCAGGGAAATACAGGAGGTCCCGGTTATGGTTCGGGCCAGGGGAATACAGGCGGACCCGGATACGGAAGCGGAAGCGGGAACAGCCAAAACGGGACGAACATAGGCCCAGGAGGAGGCGCGGGCCATCGTGTTGCACTGCCGTCAGAGACGCCCGGACAGCCGATTCGAGAGGGCCTTTCGGGGCCAGCCTCTACGGCTTCGATCCGGGATGTGCACGCGGCGGCCGTCAATACGGAATACGGCCCCGGTATGGATATGTCATCGGTCACCAATGATCCGACGGGACGGGCAGAGACGGCTCCAGTTCCCTCGGGAAGTGGCTATGTGGATGTGATCATGAATGCGGCCGCACAGTCAGGCGTGAACCCGTATGTCCTGGGCGCCATGATCCTGCAGGAGCAGGGGAGAGGGACTTCGGGCAGCATTTCGGGAACCGCGGCTGGCTATGAGGGCTACTATAATTTCTTTAACATCGGCGCGTATGCGACCGGAAATATGTCCGCGGTTACAAGGGGCCTCTGGTATGCCTCGCAGCCCGGAAGCTACGGGCGCCCGTGGGACTCTATCGAAAAGTCGATCGTCGGCGGGGCAGTCTACTATGGAGAAAATTTTGTAAAGGTAGGACAGGATACCTTTTATCTGAAGAAATTTAACGTACAGGGAGATAATCTCTATAAGCATCAGTATATGACGAACGTCGAGGGGGCGGCCGGAGAGGGCGCAAAGCTTTCGCGTGCTTACACGGACGAGATGAAGAAGCAGGGGCTGACGTTTAAGATCCCGGTATTCAACAATATGCCGGAGACAGCCTGCGCAAGGCCGGCGTTAGACGGAAGCCCCAACAATAAGCTCGCCTCTCTGGAGGTCGCCGGCTATAGTCTGACGCCAACCTTCAGTCAGGATCGGGAGAGCTATGACCTGATCGTAAATCCGTCAACGGACCGGATCGCGGTAAATGCCGTGGCGGCCGATTCGAAGGCGTCTGTAAATGGTGCGGGTACGGTGGCTCTGCAGAGCGGAAATAATACGGTTTCCATTGAGGTCAGGGCAGAGAACGGAAGTGTCAGAACGTATCGCCTGAACGTGGTACGTCAGGGCAGCGCTCCGGTTGTCACGATCCCGGATACGGGAAACGGAAATAACGGAAGCAGTCAAAATATAAATCAGACCGGCCCGGGCGGCGGTCCCGGAAGCGGCTCCGGTGCGGGAAGCTCCGGTCAGGGAGGCGGCCAGATGCCGGCAGCAGGGGATACCTATGGCCCGGGTGGAGGCGGTTCTGGCTCGTCAGGCGGAACAGGCCCTGCATCAGGTCCGGGCGGCCCTGCATAAGACAGCGGCTTTTTGGAAATAATAATGAAAAATAAGACAGGGCAGGGAAAGATTCTGAACTGCTGCAGAAAACAGATATGGGACAGAAGGAGAGAACCATATGAATAAAATCAAAAAGGCGCTGGCGGCCGGATTCGTCCTTTTTATGCTGACGGCCGGGTGCCTGTCCGGGGGGCTTTTTCCCTCGTACGCGGCTACCGGAAAGATCACGTTTTCCGATCCGTCTGCGACGGTGGGCAACCAGGTTTCCGTAAACATGAAAATCACATCCGATGACGGCGCACTGGGTTCGTCCGATGTCATGCTGGAGTATGACGCATCGGCCCTGCGGTTTGAGAGCGGCACAGGCGCGAGCGGGGATGCCGGGCGGATCCGTGTGGTCGGCGCCATGGAATCGACGAATCAGAAGACCTTCAGCTTCACGCTGAAATTTACGGCACTGAAGGCGGGGACCACCAATGTTACGGTGCAGTCGCAGGAGGTCTATGACCCGGATTCTGCGGCGGTGTCCATCTCTCATGTGGGCAGCTCGGCGGTAAAGGTAAACGCGCCGGCGACGGCTTCTCATGAGGCGGCGTTGGCGTCGCTTGCGATCTCGCCTGGCGAGCTTTCCCCTGCTTTTTCGGAGGAGATCACGGACTACACGGCGACGGTGGCGGGGGTGGATTCCGTTGTCGTCAGTGCACCTGCCAAGGACAGCAAGGCGAGCGTTTCCGTGAGCGGAAACGATACGATCCAGATGGGGGAGAATACGGTCGTCTGCCAGGTCACGGCAGAGGACGGGACCACGACGAAGACCTATACGATCACCGTCACAAAGGTCGAGGGCGAGGCGCCTGAGGGCTGGAATGGGGCCGGCTTCGATAATCCGGGCGGCGGCACGGTTGACGTATTCGCAGAGAGCGGAAACTGGGAGGTTTCCGAGACCTTTGACTCCGAACTTCTTCCGGAGGGCTTTATCCTGACGGAAACGGATTATAACGGAAGGCAGGTACAGGCAGGCGTAGACGAACGCGGAACCCTGCTCCTTTATATGACCGATGAAAACGGAAACGGCGATTTCTTCTTCTATGATCCGGAGGATGGAACGCTGAGCTTATATGTAACGGTCCTGATGGCGGAGAAGACGATCATCGTGCTCTCGCCGGAGCTGATCCCGGAGGATGTCACGCTTCCGGATGGCTTTAAGGACTGCAACATTGACATCGGGAACCATACGGTGCACGGCTGGATCTGGGGCAGCAGCGAGGGTCCGGCAGAGTATTGCGTGGTTTACGGCATGAACGAGGATGGGGAACGGAATTTCTACCGCTATGACCAGAAGGAGATGACGCTGCAGCGCTATTTCCAGGATCCGGATGCTGTGGAATGGAAGGCAAAATACACCGAGCTGGCGCTGGATCACAATAACCTGATCGATGATTTTAACCTGCGCGGCAAGCTGATCGCAGGACTGTTTGCGGGCTGTATTGTACTTGTGATCCTTTTGATCGTACTTTTGCTTGTGAGACGTCCGAGAGCTTCCCGGGATGACGGGCGCGCGCGTTATCCGATATACGAGGACGAGGAACCTGCGTATCGGGCAAAACCGGTAAAACGTACGGCCGTCCAGACGGCAAGGCCGGCGGCTGGGCCGCAGTCTTCTGTCAGGGAACGCGCGGTCAGAAACGAACGGGAAACGACAGAGTATGAGGATCTGAAGATCGAGGATCTAAACGATCTTGAGGACGAAGCCCCGGTTCGGATGCCGTCCCCGGCACGCCGCCAGGCCGCGTCCAGAGAACAGGCGGCCGCCAGAGACGACAGCACCGACAGCGCCGGAGGCGAGTATGAGAAGGCGGCGGTCAGGGAAACGGCTGCGGCCAGTCAGCCGGAGGAAGAAGATGACGACCTCGAATTGATCGACTTGGATGAATGAACAGACGAATAAAAGGATAAGAAAAGCGGGAATGCCCCAGGGAATGTGGGGGATTCCCGCTTTTTGCATGTCCTTTTTCCTGTCAGAAAATAATTTCGTTCTACAGCCCAAGCTCATCAAAGGAGCTTTTAAGCGTTTGGCAGGAGGCTTGAAATTTTTTCAGCTCATCTGCAGTCAGGGACAGGCGGAGGATACGGGCGGCTCCGTTCTGATTGATGATGCAGGGGACGCCGATAAAAACCTCCTCCTGCCCATAGTCGCCGTTTAAGGCGGCGGATACGGTGAGGACACTGTTTTCTCCGCCGAAAATGGCGCGGGCGATGCGTGTAAGCGCCATGCCGATGCCATAGTAGGTGGCCTTTTTCGCGTCAATGATCTGGTAGGCGGCGTCGCGCACCTGTACGGCGATGTCCTGAAGGTCCTGAAGGCGGAGGTTTCCGCCGGATTCTTCGCAAATTTCGAGAATCGGTTTTGTGGCAAGCAGCGCCTGGCTCCAGGGGACGAATTCTGAATCGCCGTGTTCGCCTATGACATAGGCATGGATATTGCGCGGGTCAACATGGAGGTGCTGTCCGAGAAGATAGCGCAGTCTGGCGGTATCTAGGGCGGTTCCGCTGCCGAGAACGCGCTCTTTGGGGAAACCGGAGAGCTTATGGGTAATGCGGGTCATGATGTCAACCGGGTTTGTAGCGATTAAGAAAATGCCTGAAAAACCGGAAGCGACGACCGGATTAATGATGGATGAGAAGACCGCCGCATTGCGTTTCAATAACTCGAGCCTCGTCTCGCCCGGTTTCTGGGCTACGCCAGCGCAGATCGTGACGATGTCTGCGTCGCGGCAGTCCCGGTACTCTCCGGCATAGATTTTCATGTTTCCGGCCGAGAAGGCAAGCCCGTGGTTCAGATCCATGGCCTCGCCCTCGGCCCTTTTTTTGTCAAGGTCGATCAAAACCAGTTCGTCACAGGACGATTGGTTCAAAAGGCTGTAGGCAAAGCTCATGCCTACCATGCCCGTGCCGATCAGGGCGATTTTTCGATTGTCTGTTCCTGTCATATGTGAACTCCTTTCTATTTGCAGGCTTGGGATGGTGAGGTTGGATATAGTGTCTGCAGAAGGAGAGAGAAATATGCCACACTATTTTTCTTCCTCCCGCGGACCTTCTCCAAATTTATTTCTGTTGGTGATTGTACTCTCCCCGTTTCTGATTTATAATAGAAATATTTGGTATAAGGAACAGGATGAGGAACATGGAACGACGAATTATTGATATCCATACACATATTTATCCGGCAGCGCTCGCGAGGCGGGCTATGAAGGTGGCGGGGCGGGAGCACGACGCATTTGAGAAGCTGCCGGTCCTGGAGAATCTGCTGGCGGGGATGAAGCGGGAGGGGATCGCGGTTTCGGCGGTTCTCCACGTCGCATCGCGTCCGGATACGCAGACGGATGTGAACCGCTTTGCAAGCGAGAGCCGCCGGACGAATCTGATCCCGTTTGGCGCCTTCCATCCGGATTGTATGCATCCGATGGAGGAACTTGAACGGCTGAAGGACAAAGAGATGGCCGGGGTCAAGTTTCATCCGCCGTTTCAGAGAGTGTGCCTGGATGATGCGAGATATACGGAGATTTGGAAGCGGATCAATAAGCTGGGCTTTGCGGTGCTGATCCACTGCGGTCAGGCGCGGACGCCGAGGCCGTTTGATTTGTACCCGTCGGGAGTCGCAAAGATCATCCGCTTTTTGCCGGATGTGCCGGTCATCCTGGCACATATGGGAGGGCGTTCGGGCGACGAGAGGGAGGAGAAAATCCTCTATAGTTTGCCCGAAAATGTCTATATTGACACGGCGATGAGCGCCGTATTTCAGGATCCTGCGGATTTTTATCGGATCGCGGCGGGCTTTGGGCCGGAGAGGGTACTGTTTGGCAGCGATTTCCCCTATGGGGACCAGAGGGCGGCGATCGACTACATTGTAAATAGCCCGTTTTCGGAGCATGAAAAGGCGATGATGTTAGGCGAGACGGCCTATCGGCTTATTGGAAAAAATATACGGACGCGGTGACAGTTCTTCCCGATTTTGCATAGGATGGCCATAAGAGGGGAATTACGGGGGGCGGATCCTATGCGTATGTGTGAGTTAAAGCGCCGGGAGGTCATCAATATCTGCGATTGCAAGCGGCTTGGCTTTGTGGGGGATATTGATTTTGACCCGTGTACCGGCCAGATTAAGGCTCTGATCGTCCCAGGGCCGGGCTGCGTGTGCGGCTTTCTCGGCCGGGAGAAGGAGTATGTAATCCCCTTTGGGGACGTATGCCAGATCGGGGATGATATCATTCTTGTTGAGGTGAAGGAGAAACCGCCGAAGCCGCCCAGATAAAGGCAGGAGAAGGCGGCAGAAGATACGGAGGATTTTTGCATCATGTTTGGACTGGGAACTCTGATCAACGTAGCCGGTATTCTTGCCGGCGGCTGTATGGGGCTTTTATTTGGAAAGCGGATGGACAGGCGGTATCAGGAGACGCTCATAAGTGCCTGCGGCCTGTGTGTGCTGTTTCTGGGAATCGGCGGCTGTATGGAGGAGATGCTGAAGCTTTCGGCGGTTGGACTGGTGAGCAGCGGTTCTATGATGATGATCGGCTGCTTTGCCCTGGGGGCACTATTGGGAGAATGGCTGGACATGGACCGGCATATGGAGCAGTTTGGCATATGGCTGAAGGAAAAGACAAAAAGTGAGGGGGATACCTCATTTGTCGATGGCTTTGTGAGCGCATCGCTGACGGTCTGCATCGGTGCAATGGCGATTGTCGGTTCGATCCGGGACGGGCTGTTCGGCGATTTCTCGATACTCGCCGCCAAGGCCGTCCTGGATCTGATCATCATTCTGATCATGACGGCCTCGATGGGGAAGGGCTGTATCTTTTCGGCGATCCCGGTCGGGCTTTTCCAGGGGGCGGTCACGCTGCTCGCCCGCCTCATCGAGCCGTTTATCACAGACAAAGCTCTCTCCAACATGTCGCTTACGGGCTCCATGCTGATCTTCTGCGTGGGTGTGAACCTGCTCTGGGATAAGAAGATTAAGGTGGCGAATCTGCTGCCGGCTGTTTTCCTGGCGGTGGGGTGGGCGTTTTTGCCGTTTGAATGAGTCCGGCCGGGATATTTCAGATCAGGCTGCATGGAATGGAACTGTTCTTCGCATCAATCGGGATGACTTCTTCATACATACAGATGATCCCTTTAGCTACCATCGGCAAAATGGCGTTCTATTGCGTAACATACCCACAGCAAAAGGAGCGCTGAAGCTATGCCTATTTTCCAAAAGAATCTCAACCGAGTTTGCCCGATATTGGAAAATCCAATGCAATTAAATAAAGATATACTAAATACTGATTTACTAAGTAAAGAGAAAAGAAATACAGATATACAAAACACTCTTTCCTATCCCTTCCTTTCCTTTCCGTTCCCCTAACCACTCTCCCTTTGACGGGAAAACAGTACCACAGCCGGAATGGAAGCAAACGAATTAAAAGCTACCAAAGAAAAAATAAGTTTCGGAGCAAGCATATGATTAACTCTTATTAGGAACATGAAAACGAAAGAATTTTGACGAAAATAAAAGAAAAAAGATTGAAACTATCACATTACACAGAAAACCGTCCTTGAAAATGGGACGGTTTTTCTGCGCGGTATGGCCGGAGTCTGCTGGGGGCCGCCCTCTTTCCCATGAATGGGAAAGGGCGGGGGGATAGGGTTGAGCGCGCTGTAAAAACCGCTTATTTTCCACGGCTGTACTTTGAGACATTTTGTCCCAAAGAACCGGGTTTGGGGAGGCTCCCCAACAAGCGTTTTTGCGGGCCGCAGCCCAGCAATAATTTCGGAGTGTGGCCGCCTCCGAATTGCTTGCCGAAACGCGCAACCCCGGAAGTGGCGCGAAAAAACGGAGGCGCGTGTTTCTCTTTACGCATCCTCCGTTTCCTTGGCCGCTTTCATCGCTTGGATCGTGGCTTCTACAATTTTCAGTTCTTTTTCGTCCGGGGCGTTGAGCATGGCATCTATACGCTTTCTGCACTCTCTCCCTCTATTCTTGGACGGATAGAAATATTGATCTACCGATATATCGAACATTGTCACCATCTGATAAAAGGTTTTGAGGCTGGGGTGCTGGCCGTCATTCTCGTTATACATGATGGTGCGCGGAGCCCGGTCAACAATATAGGCCAGTTGCTCCTGCGTCATCCCTCTGGCCTCCCGCGCCCGCTTGATGGCGAGCCCTATATCGTGAAAATCAAACCGTCGTTCATCTCTCTCAATCTTCATAATATCACCTAATGTAATTTTACATTTCAGGTGTTATTATTTGAACGAGTATGTATTTCATGCTACTGACTAATTATTTTCACATAATCTGCAATCTAAGATGGCCTTGCTGACTTGACAACAAGGGAAGAACTGATTACAATAAAAACGATATGATTATGCAAGAGGTGAGTACGATGTTGTTCGGAAAATTTTGTATTGACTTCGGCTCCACACAAGTTTATACCACGAAACATTGTGCGGAGCCTTTTCGGAAAGTTGATCTATAAAGCGGAAAGGCCAAGGCAGAGATAGGACTGTCTTTGGTTTTTATACCCTTTTTATCAGATCAACGATAGATAATTGACTGTTTAGGCCACAGACAATGTTTTGCTTGTGGCCTTTTGCTATGCTTATTGTTAAGTGACTATGCAAAGGGCGCACGATGTAGTGTGCCCTTTTTCTTTTTGGAGGAAATAGATATGACTGAAGAACATAGTTTGTTGACCGGAAGTGTGCCGAAAAAACTGGCCGCTTTCGCTTTCCCGTTGCTTTTAGCAAATATACTGCAATCGTTTTACAATGTAGTAGATATGCTTGTAGTCGGCCAAATTGTAGGCGATACGGGTCTTGCGGCCATTGGTAACGCTTCTAAATTGTGCTATATCATCAATTCAATTTGCATTGGTATGACGATGGGCGGAGCCGTGTTGATTGCTCAATATAAGGGGGCAGACGATAAAAAGGGACAGACGGAGTCTTTTCAAATGCTGGCCTTGCTCTCGCTGGTATCTTCCTTGCTTGTGACTATTGTGAGTCTGGCAACCTACCAGCCGTTATTCAAGATGTTAAATGTTCCAGCAGACGCATATCAAGATGCCTGCGACTATATGAAAATTATTTGTTGTGGAACTGTGTTCGTCTTTGGATATAATGCTGTCTGCTCTGTGCTCAAGGGGCTTGGGGATTCTAAATCTCCCCTCTATTTTGTGGGAATTGCTACCGTCATCAATATCGTTTTAGACATTATCTTGGTGGGCCCATTAGGAATGGGAACGGCAGGGGCGGCTTACGCAACGATTACCGCGCAAGGAATTTCCTTTGTGATTTCTCTATTCTATTTGAAGCGGCACAAAATATTTTTCTCTATGGAAAATCGCGGAAAGTTTACGCTTCAATGGGATAAGCTGGCCGCCATCGTGAAAGTCGGACTGCCCACGGCCATCCAAATGGTCGTAGTCAACACGGCCTATCTGCTTGTGGCAGGGATGCTCAATCAGTTTGGTACTGCTGTATCTGCTGCATCGAATGTAGGCTTGCAAATCAACACCTTTGCTGGTATGCCCTGCTGGGCTATCGGACAGGCAGTTACAGCGATGGTAGGGCAGTGCATGGGAGCTGGACAAATTGAACGCGCCCGTAAAGTGGTAAAAATCAGTTTAGTGATGAATGTTGCTGTAACGCTCGTTGTCGTAATTGGCGTACAGTTTTTTGCTGAACCATTGATTTTGCTTTTTGGTAGTACCACCCCGGAAGTAGTAAACAATGGAGTTTACTATCTGCGTGTCTGTTGCAGTATAAATAGTTTGATTTATGCCGTTATGTACACTTTGGACTCCTTTGCTATTGGTGTCGGTGCAGCAAATGTTGCTATGATTAACGCTTTACTGGACGCGGTTATTGTGCGTTTGCCTGTGAGCTGGCTCTTGGCCTTTGTACTTAATATGGGCTTTTCCGGGATTTATTACGGCCAGGCGCTTTCTCCAGTCTTACCTGCTATTGTAGGTTTACTCTATTTCACAAGTAGAAAATGGGAACACAAAACGCTCATTCAATCAAGCCACAAGGGGGAAAGTCTATGATGGATCGGATGGTATGGCTTCTATGCCCCATATGTGGGAACAAGACCAGACTTAAAGTGCGTCAAGATACAGAGCTTATCAATTTTCCACTGTATTGCCCGAAATGTAAACAGGAAACTTTAGTGAATGTCAAAAAATCAAAACTATCTGTCATCCGCATGGCTGACTTGATTTCTAAGGAGGATAACGAATTATGATGGACAAACAAAAAATTTATCCCCGGTCAAAAGATCGGGAAACTGTATATTTGAAAAATGTCATTACTGATCCCAGCATCATCGTGGGCGACTACACCATGTATAACGACTTTGTAAATGATCCTGTTGATTTTCAAAAGAATAATGTTCTTTACCATTATCCCATTAACCATGACAGGCTGATTATTGGTAAATTTTGCTCTATCGCTTGTGGCGCTCGATTTTTGTTCAACAGCGCCAACCACAGCATGACTTCACTTGCGACTTATCCATTTCCTATCTTCTTTGAGGAATGGGGGCTGGATGTTAGCCACATAATCGAGGCATGGGGCAACAAAGGCGATATTGTTATTGGAAGTGATGTCTGGATTGGATATGAGGCCGTGATCTTCGCTGGAGTTACCATAGAGGATGGTGCCATTATTGGCACCAGAGCTGTTGTAACAAAAGATGTCCCGCCCTATACCATTGTAGGAGGTGTTCCGGCTAAAGCTATCCGAAAACGCTTTTCTGATGAAACTATTTCGGCGTTGCTGACAGAGCGGTGGTGGGACTGGCCGGAAGAAAAAATTGCTCGTAATCTTGCGGCAATCCAATCGGGCCGTATCGATCAATTTAAGTAAATATTGAAAAGAGCCAGACGCACAGACGCAGAGCCATCACAACGAAACCGTTGTTGAATGGCCTGCGGTGCAAGAAAAACGGCGGTTTTGAGTCTATCAAGCCGCCGTTTCTTTATGAGCATATAATCTAACGGAGTGCGGCGGTCGCCTTGGAGGTGGCGCTGGCCGAGGGCGTTGACGAAAGCGCGGTGCGGCGGGCCGTGGAGCGCGGGGAGCCTGCCATCCCCACGGCCACGATACGCGAGGGACAAGCTGGCCGCTTGCCGCTTGGGGCCGCCGCACAAAACAAGGAAATGCCGGGCCGCTACTCGCTGTCTTTTGACGGGCCAAACATACGGGCCCGGCGCTCCCCATTTCAAACAAGTTCGAGACAAATTGTCCCAAGGTGAGGACAGGCTAAAGGGCGGCACTTTTCGGAGTGCTGCCTTTTCGCGTTTCCCCACCAACCAAAAACGCAAAAGGAGGTTTTGCCGTGAAACTGACCGCGCAAGAGCTGGAACAAATGAAAAGCGTGGACATCGACGCGGTGAGCGCGGATGCGCTGGCTGACGTGAGCGGTATGGCCTTTGACCGCACACTCCCCCGGGAGGAGCGGCTGGCCCGGTTCGTAAAACGGGCCGTCAATCCCTACTGCTTTAGCGTGGGCGGCGTGGGCGTGAAAATCGAGTTTGCCGAGGGCGGCCCCTCCCTCCAGGAGACGCTGGCGGCCTTTCTTATCCGGCAAAAGAGCGGGCCGTGACTGCTGTTGCGGCCCGTTCCTACTTCGAGACAAAATGTCCCGAGGCATCGGCATCCTTGCTGATACCCCGGAACAGAGTTATAATATAAGTGTAATGTGATAGGGAAGGAGGAACAATGGCACGAACAAAAAACAGAGGGTATCAGCAGACTTTGGCCCCTACCTATACAGCACGGCTTTGGAAAATGGGCGGCTACATCCGGCTTTCCCGAGAGGATTTACAGAAAATCAACCGTGGCCTTGACGATAGCAACAGCGTGAAAAACCAGCGCGACATTCTCAACGATTTTCACCATAACCACGTTGACGAGTTTGAAAGCTATGTCGAGTATGTGGATGACGGCCACACGGGAATCGATACGGAGCGTGAAAGTTTCCAGCGGCTTTTAGGGGATGTGATGAGCGGGAAAATCAACTGTGTTGTGGTGAAAGACCTTTCCCGTTTCGCCCGGAATTACAGCGATGCTGGCAGTCTGATTGACAACCTTTTTGTGCAGATGGGCGTCCGCTTTATCAGCTTGGCCGAGGGCGTGGACAGCTACCTGAACCCGGATAGCGTGAACAGCATCATCGTTCCGATAACAAACGTGATGAACGACCAGTACTGTTATCAGACCTCAAAGAAAATCCGGCAGGTTTTCGATTACAAGCGGCGCAACGGCCAGTACATAGGCTCTTTTGTTCCCTACGGCTACATAAAAGACCCCAAAGACAAGCACCAGCTAATCGTTGACCCGGAGGCCGCTGAAACCGTCAAAAAGATATACGAGATGTGCCTGCAAGGTACGGCCAAACTTCAAATTGTGATGTATCTGAACGACCACGGCATACCCAGCCCCACGGCATACAGAAAGCTAAAGGGCCGGCCCTACTCCCCGGCTATATCGGACGCTCTCATGTGGGGGAACAAGATTATAACGGATATTCTCAGAAATCCTATTTACACCGGGGATTTAGTACAAGGCCGCCGCCGGGTGAAAAGCTACAAGGTACACCAGATTGAGGCTGTGCCGGAGGAAGAATGGGTGCGCGTCCCCGATACCCACGAGGCAATCATCACCCACGAAACCTTTGAACGGGTGCAGGAACTTCTGAAATGTGACACCCGGACGGCCCCTAAAAAGCGGGAGCTCCATTTATTCAGCGGCTTTCTGAGGTGCGCTGACTGCGGCAAGGCCGTGACACGGAGCCAGAGCGGGAAGAATGTATATTATTCCTGCTCCACTTACAAGAAACGCTCCCGGACAGCCTGCTCCATGCACTCTATCAAGCACAACCGTTTAGAGGCCGCTGTTCTGTTTGCTATCCAGTATCAAGTGAGCACAGCCGTTTCCTATTCGGAAATAGTAGCCCGTATCAATGCGGCCCCGCTGAAAAAAAGTCAATCCCACCGCCTTAACGACCAGATTGCCGCAAAGGAAAAGGAATTGACGAAAATCACCCGCTACAAGCAGTCACTGTATCAAGACTGGAAAGACGGAGAAATCTCCCAGCAGGAATACCGGGAAATGAAAGCCGATTATGAGCGGCAGGCCGCTGGGCTCTCGGATTTGCTGGCCCGTCTGACGGCTGAACGGAAACAGCTTTCAAACGGCGTTGACCAGCAGCATCCCGCGCTGGTAGCCTTTGCGAAATATCAGAGCATCGAAAAGCTGACCTCCGCCAAAGCATAAAATCCTTTTGGCAGTGTGTTTTCCTAATAAAACGCAAGCATAGGAAAAGAGTACCCTTTTCCGTAAATCTGCCCGTCTGCGGCTTGCCGGACAGATTTGCTTGTTGGGAAATATCCCAAACCCTCTTGATAGTTCTCTCACTACCTACAACACCGTACAAGACGATTAAAATGCCAAGCATTATTTAGTTTCTTGAATTTATTCGGCTAACCGTATATAATTATAGTGATAGAACTTAGGAAAGCGAGGGAGGTCGAAAATGTTAGAGTTTATTTCTGCCCCGGAAGCGGCGAAGAAATGGAGTATTTCAGAAAGACGGGTGCAAAAGCTATGTGAGGAAAACCGCATACCGGGTGTAGCAAAATTTAGTCGGCTATGGCTGATACCAAAAGACGCAGAAAAACCAACAGATGCCCGGTTGAAAGCAGAAGGGAACAAAAAACATGAATAAAGTTTTAATTATTGATGATGATAGAGAGCTTTGCGCACTAATCAAGCAAAGTATTTTACAAGAGTGTATAGAAGCTGACTGTTGCTATTCTGGGAAATCCGGCTTGCTGCAACTAAAAGAAAAGGAATACCAGCTTGTCATACTGGACGTAATGATGCCCGGTTTCGATGGCTTTGAAACATTAGAACAGATTAGACAGGAAAGCAGTCTGCCTATTTTAATGTTCACATCAAAGAATGATAGTGCTTCAAAAGTGCGTGGTTTGCGGGCAGGAGCCGATGATTATTTAACAAAACCTTTTGATATGGACGAGCTGATTGCCCGTATTGTTTCATTGATTAGACGCTATACCCGTTTCAACCCAAAAGACGGACAGACACAGAGCTTTGAGTTTGACGGGTTGACGATTGATTTTAATAGCCGTTCCATTGTCACAATAAATGGAGAATATGAACTTCCCCCGAAAGAATTTGATCTTCTTCTATTCCTTGCTAAAAATCAAGGAAAAATACTAACAAAACAGCAAATATATGAAAAGGTATGGGGCGAGGAATATGTGTATGATGATAGTAATATTATGGCAATCATTAGCCGTTTACGGAAAAAAATAGAAGAAAATCCCGGCAGCCCTAAATATATACAGACAGTAAAAGGGATTGGCTATCGTTTCAGTAAGGAGGTATGACCGTTGTTTACAGAAGCTATCATTGTGATTGGAATAGTGATTGTCCTTTTTTCTGTTTGCAGTTCTGTGTGGACCGTCCGGCGTGTAAAAAAGGAGATTTCGGAAATATCTGATGCTTTGGAAGATATAAAAAATGGGAATGGAAACAGGCGTATTTTAGCAGAAACACATGAGCTTATTGCCCCCCTTGCTTATGCAATCAACGATATTATCCTGTCTTATGAAAAAAGGCTTTCTGCCTGTCACCAGACGGACGAAACAAACAGGCAGCTTATGACGAGCCTCTCCCATGATGTAAGGACACCGCTTACCACACTGATTGGGTATTTGGATGCCGCACACAAAGGGATTGTTGACGGAAAAGAACGTGATGAATATATAGAAACTGCCCGCCGGAAAGCGCATGATTTGAAAGAATATATAGACGTGCTTTTTGATTGGTTTAGGTTAGGTTCTAATGAATTTTCCATGAACATAGCGGAGATTGATTTAACAGAGCTGACACGGAATATACTAATTGACTGGATACCGATATTTGAAGATACACAGGTAGATTTCACGATTGACATTTCAGAACAGCCTTTCCGGGTACAGATTGACCCGGACGGATATATGCGGATATTAAACAACCTGATACAAAATGTAATCTCCCATAGCCTTGCAGATAAAATTGAAATCGCTTTATCGGAACAGAACAGGAATATAAAAATTCTTCTGTCTGATAATGGAATAGGGATTGGCAAGGAGGACTTAAAGCATATTTTTGATCGGCTGTATAAATGCGATAAAGGGCGGTCTGAAAAAGGCAGCGGTCTTGGTCTGTCTATCGTACATGAGCTTGTTGAAAAATTAAACGGAACAATAACAGCAGACAGCACACCGGGAAAAGGAACAATTTTCACTCTGTTTTTCCCTTTGATAGACTAATCAGCTCCCGCCCCCTTATGGCGGGAGTAATTATTTGTAAAAATCTGCCTTTTCCAAATTGCAAGGTTAATGCAAGATTGGTGCAAGGTTAATGCAAGGTTGGCGTGGTAGAATGGCAGACATGAAAAGGAGGTTTCGCAATGAGCAAATATGTAATTGAAACGAAAAATCTTACAAAGCAATACGGAACACAAAAAAGTGTTGCCAATCTGAACATTCATGTTCAAAAAGGGCGTATCTATGGTCTGCTTGGCAGAAATGGAGCCGGAAAGACAACGACCATGAAGATGCTGCTTGGACTTACACAGCCGACTTCCGGGGAAGTAACGATTTGGGGGAAGCCCTTACAGGCAAATGAAAAAAGGCTGTTGCCCCGTATTGGCAGTCTGATTGAATCTCCCGGCTTCTATCCTAATCTCACAGCCACCGAAAATCTGCGCATTTTTGCTACTCTGCGGGGAGTGCCGAACCGAGGCGCAATTAAAAACGCACTTGATTTAGTTGGTCTGCCTTACAAAGATAAAAAGCTGTTTTCCCAATATTCACTTGGTATGAAGCAGCGGCTGGCGATTGCCCTTGCTATTATGCACGACCCGGAGCTTTTGATTTTGGACGAACCAATCAACGGTCTTGACCCGATTGGAATTGCAGAAGTCCGTTCCTTTATCCGTGCTCTCTGCAATGAGCGTGGAAAAACAATATTGATTTCCAGCCATATCCTTTCCGAGATTGCACTTTTAGCAGACGATATAGGCATTATCGACCACGGTACATTGCTGGAAGAAGAAAGTCTTGCAGAGCTGGAAGCAAAGAGCAGCAAGCATATCCGATTTATTGTTTCTGATACGGCACAGGCGGCAAGAATTTTAGAACGTATCTTCCATGAGAGCCGGTTTACTATACAGGACGACCACAATATACAGGTGCATAATCTTGATTTACCAATAGGAAGAATTGTTACTGCTTTTGTGGAAAATGGTTTAGAAGTATCGGAAGCCCATACTTGCGAAGAAAGCCTTGAAGATTACTTCAAACGTGTAACAGGGGGTGAGGGGATTGCTTAAACTTGTTATATGCGAATTTGCAAAATTAAAGCGCAAAAAATTTATATGGCTGGTTGTTCTTTCTGCGTTTTTATTTCCCGTGCCGCTAACCGTATTGATGACAATGCCGCAGACAGCAGAGCGATATGACAGTAAGATAGCGATTTTCAATGATTACTTTCAGTCGGTTATGGGCTATGGGGTAGAATTGCTTTTACCGTGCATGATCGGGGTGATTGCAGCCATGCTCTTTTTTATGGAACGGGATAATGATACTTTCAAAAATCTGCGCACAATTCCCATAACAAGCACACAGATGATTTTGGCAAAGATGATTGTCCTGTTCTTTTTTGGGATTATTTTTAGTTTGACATCAGCTCTTATAACAATCCTGTGCGGCGGGCTGATTGCAGAAATAAACAGTATTGCTTATAGATTATTTTTTGCGCTGGAAATGGGAATTTTTATTACAGCCGGGACGCTGCCGCTAATCGTCCTTGTCGTTTCCTTTAGCAAGAACTATATATTTTCTGTTTTATTGTGTGTTTTTTACAGTGTTTTAAGTATGACAGCCGAATCATCTTTTGGCGCACTGCCTAAAGTGATGTGCTGGCTGATGCCAATTCCCCTTACAACCCTGTGGAGCGCAGGAAATTTAACCGCGCATGGCAATATGGACGGTGTGGGGGTGTTGGAAAATTTAATTCCGACTACATTTCAGACAATCATTATTTTAGCTGTTATCGCTTTGCTTTCCGTTATAGTGATTGATTATATGTATAAAAAGAGAGAGGATGAATGATATGTTTCGCATGGTTAAGACCGAAATATGGAAATTAAAGCGGTATCATATGATATGGGCAGGTGTTTTCCTAATGCTGCTCTCCGTCGTTTTAACGCTTTTTTCCACAACAGCATTGGACGGAACGGTCTGGACATTTGCCTTTTTTACAGAGCAGGTAATCAAAAATAATGCCACAACGATTTTCCCCATGTGCATTGCCCTCATTGCCGGATATATCATAGCAAGGGAGGGAAAAGACGATACGCTGAAAAATATTATGACTATTCCTGTTCCTTATAGCAGCCTGTTGTGGGGGAAACTGCTTGTATGTGCGCTGCTTTCTTTGTTTTTTGGGCTGGTAAGTGCAACATTCACGGTAATTGCCAATTTGGTGATGGGATTTCCGGGAATTTCTGTAGCATCAGTATTGCAGACATTTATTCAGATTATTCTCAACTGTCTGTTTTTGTATTTTGCGGTCATGCCTGTAATTGTATTTGCCGCTCGTATACCAAACGGACATATGCTTGGAACAATTATTGCTTTTGTTTATGGCTATGGCGGTATGTTTGCTTCTGGAAATGTTACATTAGCAAATATTTATCCGGTTACTGCAAGTTTAGGCTTGATCAGCTACCGAAGCTACGATCCGGCTGTACATTGGAAGGTGTTAATCTGTCTGTTTAGTATGATTTCCGTATTGATGATTACTGCTGTTCTTGTATTCACTGCAAAAGGAAACGTGCCAGTCAAAGCAGCAAAAAAGCACAAAAAAACAATAACAAAAAAAGGCTGGTAAGCGGAGGATATAGGAATGAAGAAAAAATTGTCTATCGGGATTGCGGTAGTTGTAATAATTGTTGTAGGTTTTATTGGTTTTTGTATATGGTTCCTTTCGGGAACTGGCAGCACATACTATTATTCACAGATTGATAACAGTAAAATAGAACAGACCGAATTAAAAGGCGGTGTAATTAACTTTAGTGGAAGTATGGATTACTCATACACTTTATTTTCTTACGATGAGAATGGAAAAGGAAAAGACATTACATTCGGAACATCAAAGGAATTGAAAGAGGGAGCTTTTATCCGTTTAGCGGAAATGCCGATCCGAGGTGTTCTTGAATGGAAAGAGGTGCAATATGATGAACTTCCTGCCGCTGTGCAAAGCAATTATACAGCACCAACGAGTGAATAAGGGCGGTTATAGGTTTGGAATTAAAAATAGAAAGGATGATGACATGTGCTATAAGAGAATACGTTTCCATTTCCTTTCAATAAGTGTTTTGATATTTAGTTTGACACTTACAGGGTGTTCAAAAGATGAAATCTTAGATCAGTATAATAATGTTGTCCAATCAGCCGGAAATACGGCACTTACAAGCGATTTTTCGCTGAAAGGGAATCGGGCATATGGGGAAGATTGCTATACTGGGACTTATACGGCAGATTATAAGGACTTTTCTAAAACAGAATATCTTTTTGGTGGAACTTCTATCGGGCGTGAAAACGGCAAAGATATTTCTGTTTCCTGTGACTTGGAAATTACCGAGGGAACAGCGCAAGTGTTTTGGGTTTCTGGCAGTGATGATCCGATGATCCTGCTTGAAGCAACTGGCAGCTATTCCAAAACAATAACACTGCCGGAAGGCGGAAACTATATTGGCGTTATTGGAAACAATTTTACAGGGCATTTAGAAATGAATATAGAATAATTTTTTGCCGGTTTAAATTCCTTTCCGCCTGACAAAGGATTTCCCTTGCGGACTCCCCCGTTCCTGTGCTAAAATAAAAAAAAGATTTTTGAGGAGGACGCGGATATGAAGTGCCCATACTGCAGCGCATCGGAGACGAAGGTCATCGACTCCCGCTCGGCGGATGACAACAATTCGATCAGGCGCCGCCGCCAGTGCGAGGTGTGTGGAAAGCGGTTTACAACTTATGAAAAGCTGGAGACGATGCCGCTCATGATTATAAAAAAAGACAATTCCAGAGAAACGTATGACCGTTCCAAGATGGAAAAGGGGATCCTGCTTTCCTGCCATAAGAGACCGATTTCCTCCCAGAAGATCAGCAAAATGATTGACGAGATCGAAAATCAGATTTTCACGATGGAGGAGAAGGAGATCCCGGCCAGCACGGTCGGCGAGCTCGTGATGAAAAAGCTAAAGGATGTGGATGAGGTGGCCTATGTCCGGTTCGCCTCTGTATATCGGGAATTTAAGGATGTAAACGCATTTATGGAGGAGCTGGAACGCTTTCTGAACAACAAACAGGAGACGCTATGCTGAAATGTTTTTATCCGGGAGCGTATCTGGACAGTGCCTATGAGCTCCCGTATGAGAGGCTGTATGAGAAGGGCTATCGGGGGATCATTTTTGATGTGGATAATACGCTCGTGCCGCACGGCGCACCGGCCGATCAGAAGGCACTTGAATTGTTTGAGAGATTAAGGGGGATCGGCTTTTCGACCTGTATCCTTTCTAATAACAAAGAGCCGCGTGTAAAGCCGTTTGCAGACAGCGTGAAAAGCCCCTATCTTTATAAGGGAGGAAAGCCCAAAAGACGGGGGTATGTAAAGGCCATGGAGCGCATGGGGACAAGCCGGGAGCAGACACTTTTCGTCGGAGATCAGCTTTTTACGGATGTCTGGGGAGCAAACCGGAGCGGGATTTTTTCTGTCCTGACAAAACCGATCGATCCACGGGAAGAAATTCAGATCGTCCTTAAACGCTGCCCGGAGGCGGTGGTGCTGTTTTTCTATCAAAGATGGCGGCAAAATGATAAAAAACAGTTGAAAAGCAATGAATTATAGGATAAAATAGGGTAGGTTATTGATAAGAGAGATAGAAATGTAACAGATTTTAAGGAGGAATATCATTTATGGTATCAGCGGGTGATTTTAGAAACGGCGTTACGCTGGAGATCGACGGCCAGGTTGTCCAGATCCTGGAGTTCCAGCATGTAAAACCAGGAAAAGGCGCTGCATTTGTGAGAACGAAATTAAAAAATGTCATCAACGGCGGCGTTGTCGAGAGAACCTTCCGTCCGACCGAGAAATTCCCGGCGGCGAGGATCGACCGTGTGGACATGCAATATCTGTATGCAGACGGTGATTTATACAATTTTATGGATAACAATACGTACGAGCAGGTGGCTTTGAATAAGGAGATCGTCGGAGACGCGTTAAAGTTCGTAAAGGAAAATGAAGTTGTCAAGGTATGCTCTTACAACGGAAACGTATTCTCCGTTGAGGCGCCGTTATTTGTGGAGCTTGAGATCACCGATACCGAGCCGGGCTTTAAGGGCGATACCGCTACCGGCGCGACAAAGCCGGCTACCGTAGAGACAGGGGCACAGGTTAACGTACCGCTGTTTGTCAATCAGGGCGATAAAATTAAGATCGACACCCGCACCGGAGAATATCTGTCCAGGGCGTAGTGGAAGATAGGAAAAGAAAGGTTCTGTGAAGCAATTTATAGAACCTTTTCTATTTTTAATCAAAACAAAGGAAAGGAGAAGTGAGAAACATGAGAAAGCTCAGAAGGATGCTCTTTACGGCAGCAATCGGCGTTGCGATGGCGGCGGTGACCGTGTTCCCGGCGCTCGCGATCGACAAGGACATTGTGATCCTACACACGAACGACGTCCACTGCGGGATCGAGGGCAGCATCGGCTATGCCGGAGTGGCGGCCTACAAGGAGCAGATGAAGGAGGAGACTCCGTACGTGACGTTGGTGGATGCCGGAGATGCGATTCAGGGTGCTCCTGTCGGGACGTTGTCCGAGGGCGGATATATTATCCGGATCATGAACGAGGTCGGCTATGATATCGCGGTGCCTGGCAATCATGAGTTCGATTACGGTCTGGACCGCCTGCTTGATTTGTCAACCCAGCTTGACTGCGGTTATATTTCCTGCAACCTGATGAATGAGAGAAAGGGATCGGCAGTATTTGAGCCCTATAAGATGGTTATCTATGATGATGTGAAGGTCGCCTTTATCGGTGTAACGACGCCGGAGAGCTTCACAAAGTCCACACCTACCTATTTCCAGGATATTTTCGGAAGATATGTCTTTGGCTTTAAGGAGGATGCGGACGGTACGGCGCTTTATAAATGTGTACAGGCGGCGGCGGACTCCGCAAGAGATGCGGGCGCTGACTTTGTCATCCTTGTAGGCCATCTCGGCATCGAGGGGAGTACGGATTACTGGAGCTCCGAAAGTATTATTGCCAATACGAGCGGTATCCATGCGGCGATTGACGGCCATTCTCATGAGGAATTTACAAAGAGTGTGCCGAATGAAGACGGCGTTTTGATCCCGCTTGCGCAGACCGGTACCAAGCTGTCCGCGATCGGCAAGCTCACCATCACGCCCGAGGGAGAGATCAAGACAGAGATGGTGGAGGAGGTCTCCGAAAAGGACGCCAGAGTCCAGGGCGTCATTGATGACATCAAGGCGCAGTATGAGGAATCCCTTAAGGTTGTCCTCGGACATGCCGATGTGGCGCTGACTTCCTTGAATACGGAGACCGGTGAGCGTGCGGTCCGCAATGCGGAGACAAACCTCGGTGATTTCTGCGCCGACGCGTTCCGCTATATGATGGGCGCCGATATCGGCATCATGAACGGCGGTGGAATCCGCGCGAGCCTTTCCGCGGGTGATATTACCTACGGGGATGCTCTGACGGTCTTCCCGTTTGGCAACATGCTGTGTGTGGCGGAGGTAACCGGCCAGCAGGTTAAGGATGCCCTGGAGATGGGCGCAAGGCTGTATCCGGAGGAGAACGGCGGCTTTATCCAGATCTCCGGCCTTACCTATACGATTGATTCCTCGATTCCGTCCAGCGTCGTGACGGATGAGAAGCGGAATTTTGTCGGTGTTGACGGCGAATATCGTGTGCAGGACATTTATGTCGGCGGCGAGCCGCTTGATCTTGCAAAGACCTATACGGTCGCTTCCCACAATTACTGGCTGAAGTCCGGCGGTGACGGCATGAGTATGTTTGTCGGCTCCCATATCCTCAAGGATGAGACCATGGTGGATGTGGATTCCATTACCTCCTACATCAGCGAATACTTAAACGGTTCTGTCGGTGAGGAGTATCAAAACCCACAGGGCCAGGGAAGAATTACAATTAAATAAAGCAAAAATGTTTGGGGCCGCGGTCTGAGTTTCATACTGCGGCCCTTTCGCATGGAAAAATTTTTGAAATTTTTTATCAAATATGTGAACCTTTTTGTTTTTGGGGGACTCTTTAAGATAGGTGCACCGATAAGACACCGGACGCCGCAGTATGGGAGGCGGCGCCCGGCAGAGGAAAGGAGATATGCATGGAGGAGACAGAGCTTGTAAAACGGATGATTGCCGGCGACGAGGACGCGTTCGCCGGAATAATGGAAATCTATCAGCCTCAGGCTCTCAGGGCGGCATATCTGATTTCGGGAAATTATGCAGACAGTGAGGACATCGTCCAGGAGACCTTTGTGGCGTGCTTTTTAAACCGGCAGAAGCTCCGGGAGCCGGCGGCGTTTAAGGGCTGGTTTTATAAGACTCTTTCACGAAACGCGTGGAGGATCTGCGGAAGAAAGAAGAAGGAGCAGCCGGCGGCGGAGCTCTATCCGGAGGATCTGCCGGCCCCGGGGCTGCTTTTGAGCCGGGTCGTCCTGGCGGAGGAGGAAAAGGTGATCTGCGATGCCATTGAAGCACTTCCCATTAAGCAGCGAACCGTGATCGTCCTCTATTACTACAACGAAATGTCCATAAAGGAGATCGCGAAGGCATGCGGCTGTCTGGAGGGGACCGTCAAATCGCGTCTTTTTAACGGCAAGGCCAGACTGAAGGAGCTTCTTTCGGACAGGGAAGAAAAAGGAGGAACAGCATGGACGATTTTGTCTTAGAGAAAAAGATAAAAGCAGCGCTCGCCAAAAAGTCCGAGGACGTCCATGCGGACGGCCTGGCGGCTTTAAGAATTCGTACAAGAGTCAATCAGAGAATCAAGGAGGAAACAGGAATGAAGAAAAGGAATTGGAAACAGATCATAATTGCCACCGCGGCGATCTGTATTTTGGGCAGTATGTCGGCAATGGCGTTGGGGAAGGTGAAGTACACCTCGAGCCATTCAAGCCGTAATGAGGACATAACGGACTTTGCGTCCGCCAAGAGTATGCAGAACAGTTACGACGCATCGGTGAAGGTGATCGAGAACTTCTCCAACGGATACGCGTTCAAACGGGCGACGCCGACCTATCAGCAGGGGCATGACGAGGAGCACAATGTGGTCGATAATTATACGGCCATGGACTTCACATACGGAAAAGAGGGCTGCACGGATGTATCGCTGTCCGCGACCCGGATTTCCTCCGGCACGGCGCAGAACCCGGACCAGATCCTGACGCTCGCAGATGGGACAGAGCTTCGGTTTACCCGGACCTTAAACAAGTTCCTGCCGCCGGACTATGAAGGAAATTACGAGCTGACCGAGGAGGAAAAGGAGCTCGAGAAGGCGGGTAAGTTAAACATTGCCTACGGAAGCTCTGAGGTCGAGACGATATCTTCCGAGGCCGTGACCTGGCAGCAGGATGGAATTACGTACTGCTTATTCATGATGAGCGACGAGATGAGCGGAGATGAGCTTTTGCAGATGGCAAAGGAGCTTTCGGAGATCAAATAAATACGGCCGATTCAGACGGCAGAAAAAACGACGCGGCGCGCGGGTATCCCCCGGCGCCGCGTTTCATATTCACAAAAAGGCGGCTTCATGCGGTGTGAGATCGTCATTCCGTAAATGAAACGCTGGCGGCAATGACCGTAATGCAGGCCTCGATGCCGAGCTTTCCGCTGTTTAAACAGAGATGATAGTTTTTGGGCTTGCCCCACTCATTGCCGGTATAATACTGATAGTAATCACGCCGTTTGCTGTCAATGGAGCGGATATGCGCCTCCATCTTTTTGGGAGAGATGCCCTCCTCCTGTTCCAGGGACAAAAGACGTTCCACGCGCTTTTTTAAGCTTGCGCAGATGAAAACCTGAAAGGGGTCTTCGGCGACAATATCAGAGCAGCGGCCGATGATGACACAGGGCCCCTGCTGTGTGAGCCGTTTGATGACCTTGGACTGGATTACGAAAAGCTGGTCCGAGACGGGAATCTCGTAGACAGGGGAAAACGGGTCCACCGTCGCGTAGTCGTTCTGGCCGCGTTTGGCGCGTTCCACGACCTCGTCGTTGGCATGGAAAAACTCCTCGGAAATATTGCTGTCTTCGGAGGCCATAGAAATGACTTCTTTATCATAAAAGGGAATCCCCAGCTTCTTGGCAAGGCGGAAACCGATCTCGCGCCCTCCGCTGCCGAACTCCCGGCTGATGGTGATGACTTTGCTCATACTGATTCTCTCCTTCCTGAAGCAGTCCCTGTCGGGATTATAACATGTCCTGCAAATCGGCGCAGATATAATCCCTGCCGGGATTATAACATGTCCTGCGGACATGTTACCCTCCGGGGGGATGCACACGATTTGCAAGGGAATTTGTTCTCCCTGCGGTCGAACGCAAATCGGCGCAGATATAATCCCTGCCGGGATTATATCACATTTTTCGCGGTTTTCCAACCTGTTTTGAAAAACGTGTTTGGAAGAAGCCGGTAACGCTGGATTTTTTGTCTGTTTTGTGGTAGGATAAGGGACAAATATCAGAAGAAAGAAGGCACTGCCATGAAAATAAAGGAGCTTCTGGGTCGGGAAAAGCCTGTGCTCTCCTTTGAAGTATTTCCGCCAAAGAAGGAAGCTGCATATGAGTCTGTAGCGCAGGCGGTTAGAGAGATTGCCGGTCTTAAGCCGTCGTTTATGAGTGTAACCTATGGCGCAGGAGGCGGGACAAGTCGGTATACGGTGAAAATCGCGTCGGAGATCGTAAAGGAGTACAAGGTTACGCCGTTGGCCCATTTATCCTGTGTCTCCTCGACGAAGGAGCAGGTCAGGTCCATGGCCGAAAGGCTCGAGGCGGGCGGCATTGAAAACATCCTCGCACTGCGCGGCGATATCCCGGCTGACGGGAGCGTAAAGACGGACTATCGGTATGCGAGCGAGCTGATCTGTGACTTGAAGAAGCTGGGTGATTTTTGCATCGGCGGGGCCTGTTACCCGGAAATGCATCCGGATTCGAAAAGCAAGGAGGAGGACCTTCACTATTTAAAGGAAAAGGTGGATGCCGGCTGTGACTTTTTGACGACGCAGATGTTTTTTGATAATAACATTTTCTATAACTTCCTTTACCGCGCCCGTGAGCGGGGGATCACGGTTCCCATTGTAGCCGGGATCATGCCGATGACCAACGCGAAGCAGGTAAAGCGGACACTGGCGCTTTCCGGAACGTATCTGCCGACACGTTTTAAGATGCTGCTTGATAAGTTTGGGGAGAACCCAGCGGCCATGAAGCAGGCAGGGATCGCTTATGCCACGGAACAGATCATCGACCTGGTGGCAAACGACGTACGGGCGATCCATGTATACACGATGAATAGGCCGGATGTGGCGGCGCAGATCAAAAACAGCCTGTCGGAGATCATAGTCTGATGGAGACAGGGAGACGGGAGGCGCTCCGCTATCTGGGGTACGGCATAGGCGAGGCGGACGGCGAGATCCTGAAGCTTCTTTGTGAGTGTGAGAGAGAGCTTCAGGAGACGGCGGACTGCCGGTTCCTCATGCGGGAATTCCCTCTTGTGTTTACAGAGGATGGAAAAGTGGACGGCGGCTGCTTTCAAACGGACAGCAAAAGCCTTCGAAAAAACCTTGCCGGCTGTGAGCGGGTGCTTGTACTGGCCGCGACGCTTGGGGCCGGCGTGGATAGGCTGCTGGCGCGGTACGGAAGGCTGAAGGTTTCGAAGGCTGTTGTGCTGCAGGCTGCGTCGGCGGCCATGATCGAGGCGTATCTAAACGAGCTGTGCGGGGGCTGGCGTGCCGAATATGAGAAGAAGGGGCTGTATCTGCGGCCCAGGTTTTCGCCGGGCTACGGAGATTTCCCGCTGGCCTGCCAGCCGCAGCTTTTAGGCGGGCTGGAGGCCGCAAAGCGGATCGGTATTACCCTGACGGACAGTCTGCTGATGCTGCCCTCCAAGTCGGTGACGGCGGTGATCGGGGTTGGCAAAACGAAAGAGCCCTGCCTTTTGGAGGGCTGTGAGGCGTGCGGGAAAAAGGACTGTGCCTACCGCAGATAGCGGCGGGCGGCAAAGGAGAGAGATATGGGCATACTTGAGGAGATCCGAAGCAGGCGGGTGTTTTTTGACGGCGGGACCGGGAGCCTTTTGCAGGCGCAGGGCTTAAAACCAGGAGAGCTTCCGGAGACCTGGAACCTGCTACATCCGGAGCGGATCGTGAGGCTTCATCTGGATTACTTGGACGCGGGAAGCGATGTGCTGACTACGAATACCTTCGGGGCGAATCGGTTTAAATTTAAAAAAGAGGACGGCTTTTCGGTAAAGGAAATCGTCACGGCGGCGGTAAAAAACGCGCGGGCGGCGATCCGAAGGGCAGGACATGGCTTCGCGGCCCTGGATCTGGGGCCGACCGGAAAGCTTTTAAGGCCCTATGGGGAGCTGGAATTTGAAGATGCCGTGACAGCCTATAAAGAAGTGGCAGAGGCCGGAACGAAGGCCGGGGCGGATCTGATCATCATAGAAACGATGGGAGACAGCTACGAGATGAAGGCGGCCGTGCTGGGAGCGAAGGAGGGAAGCCTGCTCCCGGTGTTTGCGACCGTGACACTGGATGAGAAGGGGAAAATGCTGACGGGCGGCGGTGTGGAGGCCGTCACGGCGCTTTTAGAGGGGCTGGGCGTCGATGGGATCGGCCTAAACTGTGGTTTGGGGCCCATACAGCTCCTCCCGTTCGTAAGGCAGATGGCCTCCATAGCCTCCGTACCGATTCTTGTCAATCCCAACGCCGGGCTTCCGCGGAGCCAAAACGGACAGACGGTCTATGACATTGATTCGGATGCGTTTGCGGCGGCGATGCAGGAGATCGCGCTGGCCGGAGCATCGCTTTTAGGCGGCTGCTGCGGCACGACGCCGGAGCACATAAGAAAGATGCGTGCGGCTTGTGAGGCGATTCCGCTCCCGGAAATCACGGATAAAGAGCGTACGGTGATCTCCTCCTATTCTCATGCGGTCACCTTCGGCGGCCGTCCGGTCCTCATCGGGGAGCGCATCAATCCGACCGGAAAGCCGCGGTTTAAACAGGCGTTGAGAGAGAGGGATCTGACCTATATTTTAAACGTAGGCGCGGCGCAGCAGGAGAGCGGAGCCGATGTGCTGGATGTGAACGTGGGCCTGCCGGGGATCGACGAGCCAGCCGTGCTGGAGGAGGTGGTGAAGGAGCTGCAGAGCGTCCTTGACCTGCCGTTACAGCTTGACACCTCAAATCCCGAAGCCATGGAGCGCGCAATGCGCTGTTACAACGGCAAGCCGCTTATCAATTCGGTCAACGGAAAGAGGGAGGTCATGGAAGCCGTATTCCCGCTCGTAAAGCGTTACGGCGGGGTTGTGGTGGCGCTTTGCCTTGACGAGGCAGGGATCCCAAAGACGGCCGACGGCCGGATCGAGGTAGCAAAAAAGATCTATAAGACGGCGGCATCGTACGGGATCGGGAAAAAGGATATCCTTGTGGATGCGCTCTGCATGGCGGTGAGCTCGGATAAAAACGGGGCGCTGACGACGCTGGAGACCGTGCGCCGTGTACGGGACGAGCTTGGAGGAAAGACCGTGTTGGGCGTCTCCAATGTGTCATTCGGTCTGCCGATGCGTGAGCATATCAATGCGGCGTTTTTCCTCTCAGCTCTGTGGAACGGGCTTTCCGCGGGGATCATCAATCCGAATTCGGCTGCCATGATGGCGGTTTATGACAGCTTCCTTGTGCTGACCGCGCAGGACGAAAACTGTGGACGATATATCGCGGCGTATGCCGAAAAGGAAGCAGAGAAGAAGCGGGAGAGGGCAGAGAAAGCGCAGAGAAGATCGGAATCCGGTATGGCGGGTGCCGGGAATATGCCGGGGCCTAAAGGTTTGGCGGGCGGCACGGGACAGCCGGACGTTTTGGTCAAAGCAGCCGGGGCAGATGGAGAATTCCCGGAGCTCAGGCGGAGTATCCTGCGCGGGATGCCGGAGGCGGCCGGACGGGCAGCCGAGGCAGCGCTTGCGGCGAAGGACGCGCTGGAGCTGATCAACAAGGAGCTGATTCCGGCTCTCGATGAGGTAGGGCAGGGCTTTGAGGCCGGGACGGTATTCCTGCCGCAGCTTTTGATGAGTGCCGAGGCGGCGAAGGCGGCGTTTGCAGTCGTAAAGGAGCGGCTGGCCGCGGATGGGAGCGAACAGAAAAAGCGCGGGACGGTGATTCTCGCGACCGTGAAGGGCGATATCCATGACATCGGGAAAAATATCGTGAAGGTCCTTTTGGAGAATTACAGCTTTGAGGTAATGGATCTGGGACGCGATGTTCCCCCGGAGGAGATCGTAAAGGCCGCAGTGGAGAGGCATGCGCCGGTCGTGGGCTTAAGCGCCCTCATGACGACGACGGTCCCCTCGATGGAAGCGACAATCGCCGCCCTGCACAAAGACGCTCCCTGGGTTAAGATCATGGTGGGAGGCGCGGTACTCACGAAGGAGTATGCCGACTCGATCGGAGCCGACGCCTACTGTAAGGATGCGATGGCGTCCGTGAACTTTGCTTCTTCTGTGACAGAGAGCAAATGATGGGCTTATGAAAGCAGATTGATAAAAAAATGAGGTTGTAGGAAGATGGCAAAGGAAAACAAATTGGAAACGGGCCGTATCTGGCCCCTGATCATATCGTTGTCGATTCCCTCCATTATTGCGCAGCTTGTGGGTATCCTCTATAATATGGTGGATCGGATGTTTATCGGACGGATCGAGGATGGGACTACGGCCATGGCGGCGTTAAGCGTTTCGCTGCCGCTCATCACCTGCATCACGGCGTTTACAAGGCTCGTGGGGATCGGCGGCGCCCCCACCTGTGCGATCCGCATGGGGCAGAAGGATCAGGACGGCGCAGAGGAAATCCTGGGCGTGAGCTTCGCGTCCCTTTTAACGGTGGGAGCTGTCATCACGGCGGTCATCCTCCTTTTTAAGCGGCCGCTTTTGACGCTGTTCGGCGCGGATGAGACGACCCTGGAACTCGCTTGCGACTATATGGGAATCTATGGGCTGGGAACGGTTTTCGTCATGATCTCGCTGGGAATGAATTCGTACATAACGACGCAGGGGTTTGCCCGCACGGGTATGTTTACGGTCCTGATCGGCGCTTTTTTGAATATTCTTTTTGACGCTCTTTTTATCCATGGACTGCACATGGGGGTCCGCGGTGCCGCCATCGCGACGGTCATTGCGCAGGGGATCTCCTGTGCCTGGGCGCTTTCGTTTTTATTTGGGCCTAAAAGCCTTTTGAAAATGCGAAGACAATATTTCCGGGTCAGATGGAGCGTGTTAAAGCCTATCATGGCGCTCGGCATCTCCCCCTTTACCATGAGCATGACGGAGAGCCTGATTCAGATCTCTTTTAACAATCAGCTTGCAAAATTCGGCGGAACGATGGCAGTCAGCACGGTGGCGATTTTGTTCAGCCTTTGGCAGTTTATGACGCTGCCTATCCAGGGCCTCTGCCAGGGGGCGCAGCCGATCATCAGCTTTAATTATGGTGCGCAGAAGTATTCGAGGGTCCGCAGAGCCTGCAGGATCAGCCTGGGGCTCTGCATGACCTATGCGGTCAGCTTGACGGTTCTTATGATTAGCGTTCCGCATCGGTTTGCGGGGATTTTTACAAACGACGAGCGGCTTTTAAATTTATGTGCCTGGGCGCTGCCTATCTATATTGCGGGCGGACTTGTGTTCGGGGCCCAGACCAGCTTCCAGCAATCGTTTGTCTCCCTGGGACAGGCGAGGATCTCGCTGCTTCTTGCGTGCCTGCGGAAGGTAATCCTTTTGACGCCGCTTCTCTATATTTTTCCGGTAACGGTTGCCAGGCTTCCGATAGCGGAGATGATGTCAAAAGAGGCAGTCGGGCTTGTCCTTTGCCCGCGGGAAGTATTTGCGATTTTCCTGGCTGAGCCGGTGTCGGATGTGGCGGCTTCCGTTTGTACGACGATTGTGTTTGTTTGGTTTTATCGGAAATATTTGAGGGGGCCGCAGAGCCCGGGGCAGGCAGACCGTGTTTTGCAGCCAGGCTTCGGTGCTGGAAGCTCTAAGCCTCCGTCAGCGTAAAAAGCAGGGGTCCAGAAGCCAATGTCATTAAGAAAAGGAAAAATTACGATAAAAGAGGGCATTTTTTTCTTAACAGATTTTAGACAGTTTAAGTTTGTTAAGTTATAGGATAAATTGTGAACTTTTTGTGAAATAAGTGTTAGCGGCCTTGAAAAAAATATTTTATGGGCAATACTTATAATAACCGTTGTGACGAGCGGTTCGCATAGAAGTGAGAAGTCAAAAGTAAAAGCACATAATCGTAGCGAACAAGAACGTCAATGATATACCCAACCCTGGGTTTGTTTTGGCGTTCTTTTTTTGTCCGGCGGTTGGAAAAACCAAAGGAGTAGTAAACTATGAATATAAAATAAAGGAGAAACTTTGCCACGTAATCAATCGTGTAGCGGAGGCATACAAAAAAGAACAATTCCTCCGAAAAAAGCAAACTGTCAATTAAGGATACGATTCAAATTTTAATCGGAGCGGAGGGCGGTTTCCTTGCCAAAGAGCTCCATAGGGCAGGGTGCAATGTGTCAGCCTTCGCCCTATCACCAGCGCTGGGCGCAGATTCCAGCCAAGGCGTTCCGTGATATTTTCATGGGGTTCAATGGGGAGTGCGTTGACAGTGAAACCTTTCACGGATTCCGGCTTCTGTCGGTGGACGGTACAGCGGTTTCTATCCCACGCAACCCAAAATCAGACAGCTTTGTGGTTCATTCCGGCGCCCCTAAGGGATATAACCAACTGCATATGACGCCACTGTATGATATACTGAATAAAGTATATCTGGAAGCGGTGATACAGCCAGAACCATAAAAAGACGAAATCGGCGCATTGATTGAATTTGTCAGGCGTAACACGTTCAAAGAAAAGACTCTCATTATTGGAGACAGAGGCTTTGAGTCCTATAACCTATTGGCTCATCTTACGGAAGTGGCACATCTCTCTATGTTGGAACTGGATACGGTTATCCGTTTTAACGTCAGTACCACGCAGACGAAAGAGGATAAACAGAAGAAACATATCTTCCTTCAAGTGCCGAAAAACAGCAAAGAAGGGAGCAAACACGCTGGGGACGTTGGGATTTTCCCAGCCCGTATCCCATGTGTCTGAGGATTGTCCGGTTCCAGTTGGACAGCGGTGTGTTTGAGACGATAGCCACATCTCTTCCAAATACGTTTACCTTGGAGGATATCCGGGAACTGTACCATTTTCGCTGGGGGATCGAGTCCGGTTTCCGGGATTTGAAATATACTATGGGACTGGTAAACCTGTATGGCAAAAGAGACTGTTTTGCGGAGCAGGAAATGTACGCGGCAATGACTATGTTCAACTTTACAAGCCGTATAGCCCATAAAGCGGTTATACGGCAGCCGGAAGAACGTAAAATTCCATAATCCCCCTATAATTACAACTGTTGTTTATGATAAGCAGACCATGTTTTCTATGGCTTTCTTTAGCAAAAACCGGAAAATCAAAGAAATACAACGAGAAAAAGCCACTCCCAATACCGATAAATAGATTTTTGGGAATAAACAAATCGGTGTTTGTAAGAATAATTCGAGGGATTGGCAGGAGGGGCGATATGAAACTGCAACTACGATTGAGAAGTCGTTGAAACGATAAGAAATGTGGGGCGTGGCAGTTGCTGCGTCTTGTATTTTATGGTTGAAAACAGAGGTTAAGAGTGGTATAACTAAAACTTGAAAGATATAGACAAAGTGATTTGCCGAAAAATTCTAGCAGTGATTTATCGGAGGGTATGTATATGAACAGATGTAAAAAGATAGTAATATTAGTATGCGTTTTTCTGACAGCACTAAATGTTGTTGCTTGTGGACAAGCAAAAGGAGATGAAGTTGTGAATACGGATGAAGCTTCTACAAGACAGCAAGAAAGCAGTGTGCAGACAGTTGAAGGTACAGATTTGGAAATAAAAGAAGATGAAACTGCAATTACAGATGAATCTTCTGTAAATCAGCAAGAAAGCGGCATGCAGACAGTTGAAAGTATAAATTTAGGAACGGAAGAAGATAAAACCATTGGTGTAGAAAAACCCAATGTACAAACGGGTGGAAATATAGACACAGAAATGACAACAGAAGAAGTATTAGATTTGTTTATCAACGGATCAATAAGTGCAATCAGTTCCGAGGATTCGGCATTCTATATTACCGATTTAGATATGGATTCTGGTGAATGGGATTCCTATTCCATTGGTGAAAGGGTCGATCTTGACAATGATGGAGAAAATGAACTGATTATTTGCGGACCTTATGGTGGCATATACCTTGATGTACGCAATAACAAGGTCTATGAATTTGCTGTGGGAGAGGATGATTCTCTTGTGCTTTCTTATGTTTTTTATAATGGCTCCACATGGATTATGTACAGCAACAGAATACATACAGGATATGAAGCATACCATATGGAAAAATTTGAAGGGGCAGATAATTTAGTTTCAGAAATGAATTTTCATGAAGAACTTGTTGATGAAGATAATGTGGAGGGTAAAGAAAAATATACATTGAACGGAACGGAAATATCTTATGATGAATATTTTGAATTATGTAGCAAGATTTTTGCAACTGAAGTAACTACAACTAAATGACAACTTTTATATTTGTTATTAGGGTAGTGGCAAATTGATATATTCCTTGTTAATGTTCTTTATACATGGTGCTAGCACCAAGTCCACCTGTTTGTTTTGTATATGGCAGGTGGACTTTTTTCTTAGTCATAAAAACGATTCTCTTAATGACATTGGTCCAGAAGCAAGTCGCTGGAAAAATTTTGATAAATTTTTCCACTCCGTGTTTCTAGGATTTTGGCAGGGAATGCCGAAATCCGCTCCTGCTTTTTACGCCGCCGCAGGCTAAAAGCTCCTGGCGCGTCAAGCCAACGGCTGTAAAACACGGTCTGCCTGCCCTGGACTCTTTAAATTAGATTTCATGCAGCTCGTATGGTGTGGTCTGGTACACGTAGTAGTTGAGCCAGTTTGCATACAGAGTGTTTGACATGTTCCGCCAGACGAGCGGGGGCATGGAAAAGGGGTCGTTGTGTTCGTAGTAGTTGAACGGCAGAGCAGGGTTTAAGCCCTTGCTTAAATCCCGGTGGAACTCATTGTTGAGTGTCATGCGGTCGTATTCGGGATGGCCCTGTAAAAAGATTTGGCTGCCGTCCTCGCGCATGACGAGAAAGACCCCGGCTGTGTCGGATTTTGCGAGGAGCATTAGCTCCGGATGTGCCAGAATGTCTTTTTCGCGTACCTCGGTATAGCGGGAATGCGGGCAGTTGAAGGTATCGTCAAAGCTGCGTAGGAGAGGGACACGTTTGTCGAGAGTGTGGTGTGTATAGATGCCGGACAGTTTTTCTTTCATTTTATATTTGGGGATCCCGTAGTGATAGTAAAGGGCGGCCTGTGCGCCCCAGCACAAATGGAGCGTGGAGGTTACATGTGTCTTGCTCCACTCCATGATCTGTGTGAGTTCTTCCCAGTAATTGACCTCCTCAAATTCCATATGTTCCACGGGCGCGCCCGTAATGATCAGGCCGTCGAAGCGACGTTTTTTGATCGCTTCAAACGTAATATAAAATTTGTTCAGATGGCTGACCGATGTGTGCGTGGAAACATGGCTGGACATGCTCATGAAGGTACATTCCACCTGGATCGGCGTGTTGGAGAGCGCGCGCAGAAGCTGTGTCTCCGTGTCCTCCTTGACCGGCATCAGATTCAGGATCAGGATCTCCAGCGGACGAATATCCTGGCTTGTGGCCCGGTTTTCATCCATGATAAATACATTTTCCCGTTCCAGCACAGTTCTTGCGGGCAGATCGTTTTGAATTTTAATCGGCATTGTCTTTCTCCTCTGTGAGTTTCAGGAAGTCCTCCTCGGAAAGAATCGGGATTCCAAGCTCCCTGGCTTTTTTGTTTTTAGATGAATTGGAAGTCACATCGTTGTTGATCAGGTAACTGGTCTTTGCGGAGACCGATCCGGCAGCCTTACCGCCCAGGGACTCGATCCGTTCTTGGAGCTCTTTGCGGCTTGCAAAATGCGACAGGGAGCCGGTGATTACAAAGGTCTTGCCGGCAAAGGGCTGCTCCCCCTCTGGCTGCGGCTTTGGTTCGAATGTCAGCTCTGCAAGTAGACGGTCCAGCATTTCGTTATTTTTCTCGTTTTGAAAGTAATTGACCCACGCCTCGGCGAGGACCTGGCCGATTCCGTCAATGGCACAGAGTTCATCCTCATCCGCTGCACGCATGGCGGCCAGTTCATAGTCAAGGTGTTTACAGATCATCTTTGCGTTGGCCAGACCGATCCCCGCGATCCCCAGGCCGTAGATGAGTCGGGGAAGTGTGGTGTGGGAAGCTGTTTTTACCGCCGCCTGCAGGTTTTCGTAGGATTTTTCGCCGAAGCCCTCCATTTTTATGATGGACTCTCTGTGGCGTTCCAGATGGAAGATATCGGCGAACTCCTTTATAAAGCCGGCAGCGATAAATTTTTCCAGAGTCATCTCCGAGAGGCCGTCTATATTGAGCGCATCGCGGCTTACAAACAGTGCAAAGCTCTTGATCTTTTTTGCCTGGCAGTCAGGGTTTGTGCAGTACAGGGCCTTTACGTCGTTGACATTTCGGATCTCCGTTGCACCGCCGCAGACAGGGCAGGTTTTGGGGATGTCCGTTACGCCGCTTCTTGTCTGGTTTTCGGCAATCTGCGGGATGATCATGTTGGCCTTATAGACGGTGATCCGATCACCGGCGCCAAGCTCCAGGCCCTCCAGGATGCTCAGGTTATGAACGCTGGCGCGGCTTACCGTTGTCCCCTCAAGCTCCACCGGCGCGAATACTGCGATCGGATTAATAAGCCCGGTCCGGGAAGCGCTCCATTCAATATAAGAAAGCGTGGTCTCCTGCTTTTCATCGGCCCACTTAAACGCGATGGAATCCCGCGGGAATTTGGCTGTACGACCGAGGGAAGCACCGTAGGCCAGATCATCATATGCGAGAACCAGTCCATCCGACGGGATGTCATAGTGGTCGATTTTTTCTTCGAATGCATGCACCGCTTCTGCGATCGCAGTTGTGTCTGTTTCCTGAAATTCTACCGTCTCGAAGCCAAGCGATCGCAGCCATATAAACTGTTCTGTACGGGAGTTTTTAAAGTCCACGCCGGCGGCGTCTACCAGAGAAAAGGCCATAAAGCGCACGTTTCTCTGCGCCGTGATTTCGCTGTTTAGCTGGCGGACCGACCCGCTGCACAGATTTCGCGGATTTTTATATTTTGCGTCGGCATCGCCGATGACGGCGTTGAGCTTTTTAAAATCCGAGTAGGTGATTACGGCTTCCCCGCGTAAAATGAGCAGCCCCTTGTAGGGAATCGACAGTGGGAGATTGACAAAGGTTTTGGCGTTGCCGGTGATGACTTCTCCGATCTCCCCGTTCCCGCGGGTTACTGCTTTTGCGAGTATGCCGTCTTCATACGTCAGGACCACTGTCAGGCCATCCATTTTCCAGGACAAGATCCCTTTTTGCGTCCCGAGCCACTCCTTTAGATCTTCGATTTCCTTTGTCTTATTTAAGGAAAGCATCGGACGCTCATGACGCTCTTTTGGGAGCTCACTCAAGACCTCATAGCCAACCTTACGGGTCGGACTTCCCGCAAACACGGTTCCGGTTTCTTTCTCTAATGCCGCCAACTCGTCGTACAGACGGTCATACTCCAGATTACTCATTATCTCCCGGTCTTCCTGGTAGTAGGCCCGTGCGGCATTTCCCAGAAGCTCTGTTAATTCCTTCATACGCTTTAAGTTTTCTTCCATTTTGCCTGCTCCTTCAGCATTTCCTGCATCGGACGGTTTGTGGAATTCTTTACCAGCTGCAAAAGCTCGGTAAGCTCCTCGTCCGTGAGAGTGCGATATTCCCCTCTTTTTAAATTTCCCAGCCTGATATGCATCAAACGTACGCGTTTTAAATTCATCACATGGTAGCCGAGCGCCCGGCACATTCGGCGGACCTGCCGGTTTAAGCCCTGTGTCAGTACGATGTGAAAGGTATGCGGGCCGGTTTGCCATGCCTGGCATGGCTTCGTGGAAACCTCCAGCTCCTCAAGCCATACGCCGTCACGCATTTTTTGCAGGAATTCTTCCGTTACCGGTTTATTGACTGCAACGGCATATTCCTTTTCATGATTGTTCCCGGCGCGGAGAATTTTATTGACGATATCCCCCTGGTTTGTCATGAGAAGAAGGCCCTCCGAGTCCTTGTCGAGACGGCCCACCGGGTAGATTCGTTTTGGGTAGCGTACAAATTCGACAATGTTTTCGGCGTGGTCCTTTTCTGAAGTCGTACAGACAATTCCCTTTGGCTTATTGACGACCAGGAAAACAGGCGCTTCCCGCCCGCTTACCGGTTTTCCGTCACAAAAGATCTTCTGTCCGGCTCTTATTTTGGTTCCCGTTCCAGCAGGTTTGCCATCTACCAGGACCCTGCCGGCTTCAATCAGCCGGTCAGCCTCCCTTCTTGAACAGACACCGGCATCGCTCAAAAATTTATTCAGTCGAATCGTTTCTTCCATGTTTCCTGTCCTCTCTGTTTTGTGAAGCGCTTTTGAAGCGGCTCCTGTAACGTATGGAAAGAGGTCGAATTGCTCCGACCTCTGTTTTTCTTTCGTATATGTTCAAACTTTTTTAAGGCCGGCAGGAGAGAGCTAGGCGCGCTGCTCCTTCAAAATCCTGACATCGTTTTCCAGGACGGAAAGCCTTAAAAAAATGAGTTCTCTTTCGTCTTTTGTGAGGATCGCCTCGTCCAGCTTGCGGCTTAGATCCAGATGTCCCTCTGCAATTGTCCGAATGTCACAGCGGACATCGCTTTCCATGAGAAACCTCAATCCGCGGACATCCTGCTCCATGGTGCCCATTCGGGCCTCCAGCTCGGTGACTCTGGCTTCCAAGCTTGAGCCCCTGGCCTCCAGGCGCTCCACAGCGGTTCCCAGGTTCGCCATGCCGGTTTCCACTCGGTCCAGTCGCTCGATAACCGGCTCCAGTGCTTTGGTCATAACACCGGCAATCAGTTCTAAATCCTGCTTCTCTAACATATACTCACCTCCGTTGAATCAGGATATCCCTATTATCCACAAATTTCCAACGGCTGTCAATGCGCTTTTTCACCAAAAAACGACCCTCATTTTTGACAGGACTCTTGGCGTCAGTGGATGAACATTGCGTCCCCAAAGCTGAAGAAGCGATAGCATTCCCTGACCGCCTCCTGATAGGCATCGAGGATGCGTTCCCTGCCGGCCAGGGCCGACACCAGCATGACCAGAGTCGATTCCGGCAGATGAAAATTCGTAATCAGGCAGTCCAGGATCTTGAAACGATACCCCGGATAAATAAAAATGTCAGTCCAGCCGCTGCCGGCCTTTAAAATGCCGTCTTCCCCAACTGCCGACTCCAACGTCCGGCAGCTCGTCGTCCCGACGCAGATTACCCGGCCGCCTGCTCTTTTTGTATCATTGATCTTTTTTGCCTCTGTTTCCTCAACGATGTAAAATTCGGAATGCATATGATGCTCCTCGAGTGTTTCGGCCTTGACCGGGCGAAACGTCCCAAGCCCTACGTGGAGCGTCACATGAGCGATGCTGACGCCCATATCGTCAATCTGCTGCAAAAGCTCCTTTGTAAAGTGCAGACCCGCAGTCGGCGCGGCCGCGGAACCATCGTGCCTGGCATACACGGTCTGATAGCGGTTTTTATCCTTTAACTGATGGGTAATGTAAGGAGGCAGCGGCATCTGTCCCAGCCGGTCCAAAAGCTGCTCAAAAATCCCTTCGTATTCGAACCGGATCAGCCGGTTTCCTTCCTCTGCCACGTTAATGATTTCCCCTTTTAAAAGCCCGTCGCCAAACGAGACCCTTGCCCCGACCTTTAGTTTTTTTCCGGGACGTACAAGCGCTTCCCAGACCTGTTCGGATTTTCGTTTTAAAAGAAGGACTTCAATGCCTGCATCCGTCCCGAGCTTATGGCCTAAAAGCCTGGCCGGGATTACCCGGGTATCGTTAACGACCAGACAATCTCCCTTTTGCAGGTATTGCAAGATATCCCGAAAATACCGGTGTGTGATCTCACCCGTTTCCTTATTTAAGACCAGAAGCCTTGACGCCGCCCGGTCTTCCAATGGATCCTGGGCAATCAGCTCCTTAGGCAGCTCAAAATAAAAATCTTTGACATTCATCGTTTCTTTCGTCCCTTCCTGTCCGGCTTCGCTCATTGTAACAGAATTCGTGGAAAAAAGCAAGAAAGGAAACCGTTAGATGCCTGCCAGGTGGAAGATTTCTGCGTCTGCTTACGCATCCGCGTTTTGCTTATTTGGGAGTGGATTGCTGATGCGATGACCCGTCAGCATTGCAATAAATTGCATGCAGGCGGGTCATCGGATTGCAGCCGCACAGCCGGAAAATTTTTGTAAAGAAATGCTTGCAAGATACAGAAAAATGTTGTAATATAATACCGATGCATCTGTAGCTCAGTGGATAGAGCAGTGGCCTCCGGAGCCGCGTGCGTAGGTTCGATTCCTATCAGATGCATTTTTTTGTTGCCCGGATGGGAAAAGAGGAGTCCTGCGGTCGGGGTTCCTCTTGATTGCCACAGGCATGGTTCAGGCCATATTCCAGAGAATGTCATGTTCGACGGTCTGATAGAACAGGTCCTTTACCCTGTCAGGATCCTTCGTCTGTCCGAGGATCCACATGAGCTTTGTGACCGTGGCTTCTAGGGTCATATCATAGGATTCGATGAGGCCGAAATCGGCTTTGATCTTTTTCCCCACCTCATAGACGGACATGTTGCTGCCCTCCTGTGTGACCTGCGTCGTCATGACGATGATTTTTCCCTGCGAGACCCATTTTTGGATCGTCTCATAGAAGTCTACGGAATCATTGGAAGGCAGGCCGCCGACGCCGAAGGACTCGATGACCACCGCGTCGTTGTGCTCTGCCATGTAATCAAGGATCTTGGAATCCATGGAGGGAATCAGCTTTAGGAGCGAAACGCGGTCGTTTAAGGTGTGGCAGAAGGAGACACGTCGTTTATCCTGCCACTTGTCGTCGATGTAAAACAGGATACGGTCGTCCTGGATCACGGCCAGGCAGGGGAAATTGATGCTGGAAAAGGCATTGTAGCTTTTCGAACGCTCCTTTTTTCCACGTGTTCCGGCAATGACCTTTCCGTCGAAGACGATCGTGACGCCATGTGCGCGCTCGCAGGATGCAAACCGCAGGCTGTCAAGAAGATTGGTCCTGGCGTCGGTCACATCGAGGTCGATCGGCTTTTGGGCACCGGTGATGACGATGGGCTTTTGTGAGTGCTGAATCAAATAGGACATGGCGGCGGCCGTATAGGCCATGGTATCGGTACCATGGCAGATGACAAAGCCGTCGTAATTGTCATAATGCTCCTCAATGGCCCTGGAAAGCATGAGCCAGTACTTCGGATGCATGTTGGTGCTGTCGATATTGATAACCTGGAGCGCATCCACCTCGCAGAAGGCTTTTGCGTCCGGCACATAGGATAAAAGCTCGTCTCCGGTTAACAGCGGCGTCAGTCCGTTCTCGCCGCGCTTGCAGGCGATGGTGCCGCCGGTTCCGAGCAGCAAAATGTGTTTCATTTTGAAGAATCCCCTTTCTCCATGGCAGATTTTATGTTGGCATGTCGATCCGGCTGCCAATCGGTTTGCCAGGTAATTCCAGTATATCATGTCCCTTGACCGGCTTCAACCAGATTTTAGAGCAGTGTGGAGGTGAAGGCTATGACAAAAATTCCAAAGGACCCGATGATACTGCTCGGTTATATCAATACGCAGCTTCGGGATTTTTATCCGGACATGGGAGAGCTTTGTGCGGCTCTATCTCTGGACCGGGCGGAGATCGACAGGCTGCTTTCGGCGGCAGATTTTCGATATGACCCGGAAAAAAATCAATATTTTTAACGATGAATAGGCTCTGCTGTTTCCTGCCACAATAGCCTTATGAAAATGAGGATGACGAGCAGGGAATTTTTGGAGAGTTTTTTAAAATGTGGTGTGGCGGGCTGGTGCATGGAAATTTTGTTTACATCCATGGAGTCCGCTGCCTCCGGGAACTGGAGCTTTATGGGGCACACCTCACTTCTGATGTTCCCAATTTACGGATTGGGGGCCCTTTTAGGGCCGATCTGCGGTATGCTGGATCAGTGGCTCGGGGACGCAAAAAGCCTGGCCCGCTGGGATAAATTCTGGCGGCATGGGATCCAGGATATGGTATTGATTTTCGTGGCCGAATATGGGTTTGGCTCGCTTTTGCGTATGGCAGGGATCTGCCCGTGGGATTATACGGGGCGGATGCTGAACGTGGATGGCTTGATCCGGCTGGACTTTGCCCCGTGCTGGTTTGGTGCGGGGCTGGTTTTTGAGGGGATTAGCGGTGGGGGTATGGCGAGGGGACCGCGGAGCCCGGGGCGGGAGGGGGGACAAGTGGGCACTTGAAAACTGCCGGTACTTAGGCGCCGTATTTTGGCGCCTTATGTACCGCTGCGCTTTTCCGTAGCGAGAGCGTACCCACTCGTCCCCCCTCCCGCCCCTGCGCCCGGCGGCCCCTCCCCAATTTCGACATCAATTTTTCTTGCATTTGCTCCGGGTTTTTTATATAATTGAATGAATACTAATTTAGAAAAAGGTGAACGCAATGATACGAGCACTTATGATCGTGATCTCTCTGTTTTGCTTCCTGGGGCCCGGGTTTCCGCTGTTGGCAGCGCAGAATTCTCTTGGGAAAAAAGACCCGCATGCGAGAGATGTGGAAAGTCTGAAGATTGTCCAGTTTATGTTAAGCTTCCTCCTTCGCATCAGTGGGGTCAAGGTGCGCGTCCTGGGAAAGGAAAATATCCCGAAGGACACGGCAGTCCTTTACGTGGGTAATCACAGGAGCTATTACGATATTCTGGTCGGATATACGACGGTTCCCGGGCTTACTGGTTTTGTGGCGAAGAAGGAGATGCTGCGTTATCCCATCCTGCGGGGGTGGATGAAAAATGTCAACTGCCTGTTTCTGGACCGAAAGGATCTAAAGGCGGCCATGAAAACGATCCTCGAGGGGATCGAAAAGATAAAAAGCGGTATTTCGATCTGGATTTTCCCGGAGGGGACGAGAAACTCGAACACAGACATTCAGGATATGCTGCCTTTTAAGGAAGGGAGCCTGAAGATCGCGGAAAAATCGGGCTGCCCGGTGGTTCCGGTGGCGATCGTGGGGACTGCCGAGATATTTGAAACGCATATGCCGTTTGTGCGTCCGGCGCAGGTGACGATCATGTACGGCAAGCCCTTTTATATAAAGGAGCTGGAGCCGGAGCAGAGAAAGCGGAGCGGCAGCTATACGAGGCAGGTGATCTCGGATATGCTGAGGCAGATACAAGAGGAAGAAAAGGGTGAGCAAGAATGAGAGAGCCGGTTGAATTCCTCCCCGTGGCAGAGCTTGAAAAGAAGCGTGCGCGTGTTGTGTTTCAAGGCGTGGAAGGAGCATACGGGCACGCGGCCGTAAAACAGTATTTTGGCAGTGATCAAAACGCGTACCATGTGGCAAAATTTGAGGACACGGTACGGGAGATCGAGGAGGGGCGGGCCGATTATGCGGTACTCCCGATCGAGAATTCCACGGCCGGCTTCGTAAACGGAAATTATGACCTGTTATCCAAATGCAGCGATTACATAGTAGGAGAGGTCTACGTCCGGATCGACCACATGCTTTTGGGGATTCCCGGAGCAGAGCTTAGCGGGATACGGACTGTCTACTCCCACCCGCAGGCGCTCGCACAGTGCTCCGACTATCTGAATCAGCATAGGGAATGGCAGCAGGTCAGCGTTCTGAACACCGCGGCAGCGGCGCAGAAAGTGATGGAGGAACAGGACCGGGCGCAGGCGGCCGTTGCTAGCCGGACGGCAGGAGAGCTCTATGGACTGGAGGAGCTGGCAGGGGTCATCAATAACGTAAAAGGAAATACGACACGGTTTGCCATCCTTTCAAGCAGGCCGTTTTATGAGAAAAGTGCCTCAAAAATCAGCCTGATTTTTGAGGTTCCGCATGTGAGCGGCTCTTTATATAAGATTCTGGGACATTTTATTTCCAATGGGATCAACATTTCCATGCTGCAGTCCAGGCCGATTCCGGAGAAGCCGTTCCAGTACCGCTTCTTTATGGACATAGAGGGCAATCTGGGAAGCGGCCCGGTGCAGGATGCGCTGGAGTGTGCCCGCAAAGAGGCTGTGGCGTTTCGAATTTTGGGAAATTACTAAGGGGGGAGAGACATGGCAGGCCGTTTATTTGCCGCAATCGACGTAGGCTCCTTTGAGCTGGAAATGGCAGTCTATGAGCTCGCAAGCAAAAACAGGATCCGCAGGCTGGATCATATCCGTCATGTGATCGCCCTGGGAAAGGACACCTACAATACTGGTAAGATCAGCTATAAGCTGGTAGACGAGATGTGTATGGTCCTGGGGGATTTTGTACGGATCATGAAAAGCTATAAGGTTGCCGATTACAGGGCCTACGCGACCAGTGCGATGCGCGAGGCGACAAACAGCCAGATCGTCCTGGACCAGATCCGGGTCCGGACTGGGCTTTCGGTGCGGGTGATCAGCAACTCCGAGCAGCGGTTTTTGAGCTACAAGGCGATCGCCGCCCAGGACGAGGCGTTTGACAAAAATATCCGCAAGGGGACGGCGATTGTCGATGTGAGCTTCGGCAGCATGCAGGTCTCCCTGTTCGACAAAAACCTCCTGATTTCTACCGAAAATCTGCCTCTGGGCGTCTTAAAGATTCGGGGGATCCTACAGGACGTCAACACGACGGTAGACCGGACCCGGGAGCTCACCGAGGAAATGGTGGAGAACGAACTCCATAATTATAAGAAAATGCATTTGAAGGATCGGGAGATTAAGCATCTGATCGGGATCGGGGAAAATATTTTGTACTTATTCCGATACGAGGATCAAGGAAAGCTTTTGGAGCGTGTCTCAAGAGAACAGTTTGAGGAGCTTTATGCGCAGATCTGTAAGATGAACGAGGAGCAGATCGAGGAACGCTTCGGTGTCAGTGCCTCGTACGCAAAGCTCCTTCTTCCGAGTGCTGTCATTTACCAGAAATTCATGGAGATGACGGGCGCCGAGATGATCTGGGTACCGGGGATCCGTCTGTGTGACGGAATGGCTGCAGAATTTGCCGCGGAGCACAAGCTCACGAAATTTAAGCATAATTTTGACAATGATATCATCAGCACATCGCGGAGTATGGCCAAGCGCTATCGCTGCGTGAGCGCCCATTCGGAGGTCGTGGAGGCGTATGTTTTGCAGATTTTTGACACGATGAAGCGCTACCACGGCATGGGGGAGAGAGAACGCCTGCTTCTGCAGATCGCGGTTATCATCCATGCCTGTGGAAAGTTCATCAGCGTACGGAACGCCAATGAATGTGCCTATAACATTATCATGGCTACCGAGATCATCGGTATCTCGCATGTGGAGCGGGAGATCATCGCCAATATCGTGCGCTATAACATCAGAGATTTTGACTACAACATGATCCGCATGGAGGCGCAGCTTGATTCCATGACCGAGGGCTTAAGCAGCCACAAGGAGGCAGTGATCGTGATCGCCAAGCTGACGGCGATCCTGCGGCTTGCGAATTCCATGGACCGGGGACACGGGCAGAAGCTTAAGGACTGCCGTATGGCAGTCAAGGACGGCGAGCTTGTGGTGACGACCGATTACCACGGCGACATCACCCTGGAAGCGGTTTCGTTTGGGCAGAAGGCCGCGTTTTTTGAGGAGATTTTCGGCATTCGCCCGGTGCTGAAACAGAAAAGGAGCGTATGACATGGGAGAGATGCAGGATAAATTTGCCGATCCGAGTTATTATGTAAACAGGGAGTTAAGCTGGCTGGAATTTAACCGCCGCGTATTGGGAGAGGCACGGGATAAGGCCACGCCGCTTTTCGAGCGGCTGAAATTTTTAAGCATCACTTCCTCTAACCTGGATGAGTTTTTTATGGTTCGGGTGGCTTCCTTAAAGGATATGGTGCATGCCCGGTATACGAAACCGGATATTGCGGGGCTGGGGCCTACGGAACAGCTTACAAAGATCAGCGAACGGACACACGAGCTTGTGAACCAGCAGTATTCCACGTATAACCGTGCGATCATCCCGGCGCTTCGGGCAAACGGGCTAAATGTCGTGACCCGCCATGAGGAGCTTTCGAAGAAACAAGGGGAATTTGTGGACCGGTATTTTAAGGAGGAGGTCTATCCGGTGCTGACGCCGATGGCCGTGGATTCCTCGAGGCCGTTCCCGCTCGTGCGCAACAAATCCTTAAACATCGCGGCCCTGGTCGAGAAGAAAGAGGGCGGCGAGCTGGAATTTGCGATGGTCCAGGTGCCGTCTGTGCTTCCGCGTGTCGTGGAGCTGCCGCTTACGATCGAGGAGGACGGGAGCGAGCTTCGCCATGTGATCCTTTTGGAGGAGATCATCGAGCGGAATATAAAGCTTTTGTTCTTAAATTATGACATCATCACCTCTCATCCGTTCCGAATCATGCGGAATGCCGATTTTTCGCTGGATGAGGAGGAAGCGGTCGATCTTTTGGAGGAGATCGAAAAGCAGCTAAAAAGGCGGCAGTGGGGCGAGGTGATCCGCCTGGAGATCGAGGAAAGGACGGACGGGCGCCTGCTTGAGGTACTGAAGGAGGAGCTGGCCGTCAATGAGGAGGACATTTTTGAAATCCCGGGGGCGCTTGACCTGACGTTTTTGATGAAAATGTATGGACTCGGCGGCTACGATCATTTAAAATCCCCCAAGTACACGCCGCAGTCGGTTCCGGCTTTGATGAATGAAGACGATATTTTCACGAATATCCGCAAAGGCGATATCCTGCTTGTGCATCCGTATGAGACTTTTGATCCGGTCGTGGATTTTGTGCGCCGGGCGGCCAAGGATCCGGATGTGCTGGCCATCAAGCAGACGCTTTACCGCGTCAGCGGAAATTCGCCGATTATCGCGGCGCTCGCCGAGGCGGCGGATAACGGCAAGCAGGTGTCGGTGCTGGTGGAATTAAAGGCACGGTTTGACGAGGAGAACAACATTCTCTGGGCCAAGATGCTCGAGAAGGCCGGCTGTCATGTGATCTACGGCCTTGTCGGGTTAAAGACGCACTCGAAGATCACGCTCGTGGTGCGCCGCGAGGAGGACGGAATCCGACGCTATGTACATCTGGGCACCGGCAATTATAACGATTCAACTGCGAAGCTGTATACGGACTGCGGCCTCATGACCTGCAATCCTTTGATTGGCGAGGATGCAACGGCCGTCTTTAATATGCTGTCAGGATATTCGGAGCCGTTGAGCTGGAACATGCTGGCGGTCGCGCCGTTATGGCTGCGCAATAAATTCCTGCGCCTGATCGAGCGGGAGACGAAGCATGCGAAGGACGGAAAGCACGCGTCGATCGTGGCCAAGATGAATTCGCTCTGCGATAAGGAGATCATCGCGGCGCTTTATGAGGCTTCCTGCGCCGGCGTAAAGATCCGGCTCGTCGTGCGTGGGATCTGTAGCCTAAAGGCAGGAGTGCCGGGGCTGTCCGAGCACATTGAGGTACGCTCGATCGTCGGAGAATTTTTGGAGCATGCGCGGATCTTCATTTTCGAGAATGACGGGAGTGAGGAGATTTATATGGGCAGCGCGGATTGGATGCCGCGGAACTTAGACCGCCGTGTGGAGATCTTATTCCCCGTGGTGCGGGAGGAGTTAAAGGTACGGATCCGCCATTATATGGAGCTAGAGCTGGAGGACAACATGAGGGCGCATATCCTGCGGCCGGATGGAACGTACGAGAAACCGGACCGGAGAGGAAAGCTGCCGGTGGATTCCCAGCGGTCGCTTTGTGAGCTGGCGACTGCCGCGGCGAGGGCGGAAATGCGAAGGACGGAGGATGACGGGCGTCCGCGGGTATTTGTGCCGGTGGAGAGTCAGTACAGTGAATAGTGTACAGGCTGCCGTTTAGCCAAAGGCCAAAACGGCAGCAATAACTTGCGAAAGAAGGACAGCAATGGGGAGAGAGGAAGACGAGAGAAGCTTACGGCGTGAGATGCACAGGATCGAGAGAAAGAGACAGGAGCGGGTGCGCGAGCTGCTGCTTCTGACGCTTTTTGGCGTAACGGCGTTAATCGTCCTGGCGGCAGTGATCGTTTTTGTGAAGACGGTGTTTTTTAAGAAGCCGGTTGACCCGAAGACCGTGGAGGTCCCGGATTATGTGACGGTCAGCCTCTTGACGCCGAACCCGTATTCGAGACCGCAGACGCCGCTTACCGAGGTGAACGGAATCGTCGTGCACTATGTGGCGAATCCCTGCTCGACGGCAAGGGAGAACCGAAACTATTTCGAGAATCTGAAGGACCAGAGCGGGGGCGATACGACCTCGGTCAGCAGCCATTTTGTGATCGGGCTGGAGGGGGAAGTCGTGCAGTGTGTACCGATTGATGAGGTGGCGTATGCCTCGAACCACCGAAACAGCGATACGATCTCGATCGAATGCTGTCATCCGGATACGACGGGAGAGTTTTATGATAGTACATACAATTCCCTGGTGAACCTGTGTGCCTATCTGTGCAGGGAGTTTGACCTGAAGGCGGATGACGTAATCCGACATCATGATGTGAACGGAAAGATCTGTCCGAAGTATTTTGTCGAGCATCCGGAGGCCTGGGAGCAGTTCAAAAAGGATGTGAAGGCGGCGATCAAGGAGCTTAAATGAAAGAAGGGCGCAGACCGTTTCAAACGGACTGCGCCTTATTTGCGATTATTCTTTTATATCGTCAATGTCTGTGTGATTTACGCTGGCTATCATAAGGAAGCTTTTTAAATACAGGTATTCTTTTTTAAATTTTGCATAGGTTTCAACTGCGTTTTCTTTTTTGGCTGTCAGCCTGCAAGGCGGAGGAAGGAGGCGATGCGGTGGCATCGTTGACTGACGGTGCTGTGTGCCATTGGCACACGTTTAGCACGGACCGAAGCGGAGCGTAGACCAACGCGGCAGATGGCAAAATAGGCGGTGCTGAAAGTGTGATTACTAACCGGATGGAGCACTAGGGCTTTTTGCAGGAGCTCCAAATTTAGATTTGGCATTCTCTTTCCTCCTCGTATAATAAACAGTTTGACAAATTCGCTCCGAACAGGTCTATTCTCTATTATAGCCAAGAGTATAGCATAGCTGAGATATAAAGTCCATTATAATTCGGCCTATTCGATCTTTACAAACTCCGGCTTCCTCGCATGATAGACCGTGTAATATGAAAAGCCGCACCGCTTCAAAAGCTCTGCCGTCCGATTAAAGCTGCCGCCGACCTCCGCGGCCTTGTGCGCATCGGAGCCGACGGTCAGGAGCTCGCCGTCGAGCTCGCGGTAGCGTTTGAGGATTTTTTCGTGGGGATTCGGCTGTCCGAGCCCGTATTTAAAGCCCGCGGTGTTACATTCGAGCGCCTTGCCCCGCCGGATCAAAACGCGCAGGATCTCGTCGATGACCTCCATGTAGTCTTCGGGTAGGTAGTTTTTGTTTTTTGTGGGGCCGTAACGGATGGGGAAATCGAGATGCCCCAGGCTGTCAAAGCAGTCCATGAGACGGACACGCTCCAGGGTCGATTCAAAGTACCGGCGATAGGCCGCCTTTTCACTGCGGCCGCTGTAAAACGTCCGGTCATATACGTCGATCGCGTCTATGAAATGGCTGGAACCGATCAGGTAATCGACCTCCAGTTCCTTTTCCAGTGCCTCCAGATACTCCTTCTCCCGCAGCATGAGGCCGATCTCAACGCCGATGTTGATCCGGAGCCTGCCCGCGTACTCCGCCTGAAGCGCGCGCATGGCGGGGAAATAGGACGAAAAATTAAGTGTGAAGTCAATCGGGCTCATTTCTCTTGTGCCGTAATCGTGATGGTCCGTGATACAGATCTCGGACATGGAAAGCCGCAGGGCCGCTTCCGCCTGATCGCGCGGCGGTGTCTCGGAATCGCCGGAAAAGCTGGTATGAATATGAAAATCGGATAACATGAAATAGTCTCCCTCCTTATCCTCTACAGTATGCCAGCTTTTCCCCGGAAAAGCAACAAAATTCGTAACCGTTCAGCCTACGGCTTCCCTGTACCAAAATCCGCCCCTGTTTCAAGTTTGCCTGCGGCAAAGAGGAGCGGATTCATGGCTGTTTGGCTTTATTGGCTGCTATCTGCGCAGCAAGTGCGCAGATGCAGGCTGAACTGTTACCAAAATTCCCCCATTCATTCTCCAAATTTTACCTATAATTTACAAAGTTTTTATTTGTAATTGAAAAGCCTGTATTTCCTGTGCTATGATACTTGCAGAGAGGGTTTTGTTATGGGAGCACTCTATAGGAAAAAGGGGATACAATGAGTTTAAATGCGATTGGGAGTATTTTTACATTTTTAGGCGGTCTGGGTATGTTCCTGTATGGGATGAATATCATGGGCGACGGGATGCAGAAGTCTGCGGGGAACAGCATGAACCGCTTCCTCCAGCTTGTGACGAACAACAGGCTTCTGGCCATTGCGCTCGGTGCGCTGATCACGGCGATTCTGCACAGCAGCGGCGCGACGACTGTCATGGTAGTGGGCTTTGTAAACGCGGGGATCTTAAATCTGACGCAGGCGGTCGGCGTCATCATGGGCGCTAATATCGGAACGACGATCACGGCCTGGATGGTCTCGTTAAACCAACTCGGAGATGCGATGAAGGTGCTGCAGCCTTCGTTTTTCGCGCCCTTATTTGTGGCGGTGGGTGCGTTCGGCCTGCTGTTTTCGAAAAAAAAGAGGGACAGCGTTGTGGGAGAGGTCTGCATCGGCGTGGGCTTTCTGTTTGTCGGACTGACCTTTATGTCCGGTTCGGTCGAGCCGTATACGGATCTGCCGATTTTTGCGAAGGCGTTTGCCATCTTGGGGAGCAATCCGATCTTAGGCATCTTGGTCGGCGCACTTGTGACGGCTTTGATCCAGAGCTCGACGGCCTCGGTCGGTATCTTACAGACGCTCGCCATGAGCGGAATCGTATCGACCAGCGCTGCCGTCTATATTACGCTCGGCCAGAATATCGGCTCCTGTTTGACGGCGCTGCTTTCCAGTGCGGGGGCAAGCCGAAACGCCAAACGGGCCTCGGTCATTCATCTGACATTTAATGCGGCCGGTGCGGCCGTCTTCGGGGTCGGCATGTATCTGATTTCGCTGTTTGCCCCGGAGATCGCTTTGGGCCATATAGATTCCCTGGGGATCTCCATGTTCCATACATTCTTTAACCTGACGAACACGGTGCTTCTGTTCCCGTTTGCGAAGCAGCTTGTGGCCTTTTCCGGCCTGATCGTCAAGGAGACGAAGGAGGAGGCCGAGGAGGCCGCCTTAAAAGCCGATGCGGCGCTTTTACAGCTTGACGAGCGTATCTTCCAGTCGCCGCCGCTGGCGCTGGAGATCGGCGTCATGGAAGTGGTGCATATGGGAAAAAAGGTGGAGAAGAACCTAAAACGCGCGCTTTCGGTTCTAAGTTCAGGGGACGCGGAGTATCTTGACGTGATCTATGAGCAGGAGAAGGCCATCAACGCGATGAACAAAAAGCTGACCGAATACCTCATTAAGGTCAACAACCTTTCCCTGAACGAAAAACAGAAGCGTCTGGTCAGCAACCTGTTTTACAGCATCAGTGACATTGAGAGGGTCGGGGACCATGCAGAGAATATCGCGGATTCCGTGCGGTTCATCGCAGAGCATGACATGCAGTTTTCGGAAACAGGGCTCTCGGATCTGCAGGAGATCGGAAGCGTGGCCGCGGAGGCGTTTTCTCATGCGATCGCGGCAAGGCACGAAAAGAATTTTGAGGATATCAGAAAAGTCAGCAAGCTCGAGGACGAGGTCGATACATTGGAGGAGGAGCTTCGGGACAAGCACATCGAGCGCCTTTCCAAGGGCGAGTGCAGCCCGTCTGTCGGCGCGGTCTTTTTGGATATTCTCAGCAATCTGGAACGTGTATCCGACCACGCATACAACGTGGCCGGATATGTAAAGGATGAGATGTAAGTAAGACCGTTACAAACGCCGTTTTTAGTCCGCGAGTTCCAGAAGCCCTTGGTCCCGGTAGAAGCGCTCTGCCCCGGGATGCAGGTCGATCGGAAGCTCGGTATAGAGGAAATCTTTTCGCTCCATGGCGGCCAGTGCCCCGTGGAGCTCTTTTAATTCGGAAGCTTTTTCATATAAAATGGAGGTTAGCGTGTAGACCAGCTCCTCGTCCATGTCAGCGTTCACACAGAGCAGGCATTTGATGCCGAAGGTCGGAACGGGCTTTTCCTGTCCCTCATAGGTTCCCGCGGGGATTTCATCGCGGTAATAGAAGGGGTCTTCCCGGATGATGCTGCGCAGCTCCTCGTCCGTGTAGGTTAAAAGGCGGCAGGGCACATCGGCTGCAAGCGTGGCGAAGCTTGCGATCGGGATGCCGGCAAAGCCATGTACGGCCGTGAGCGTTCCGGCCCTCACGCCGTCGGCTCCGGTTCCCAGTCCGCAGTTTGAGAGGCTTGCATGCTCCTCGTCGATTCCAAGCGCTTCAAGCGCGAGCATGGCCGCAAGGGCGGTCGTGGAGTCGGCGGGGCCAATTCCGATGTCCTTTCCCTTGAGCTCATGGACCCATTCAATGCCGCTTTCGGACAGGACCAGCCAGTTGGATAGGCTCGGGTAGACGGCGGCAATTGCACGGAGATTGTCTGCGGGCTCCTGTTCAAATTCGGCTCTGCCGTTTACGGCCGCAAACGCGATGTCACCGCTTACAAGGCCCAGATCCACCTCTCCCCGCATGAGTGCCCGCACGTTGGACGCGGAGCCGTTGGAGGCGCTTAAATTGATCTTGATGTGGCTGTCGGAATCGCTGATCGCCTGGGCCAGCGCCTTTCCGGCCGGATACATGGTCCCGCCGCTGTCTGCCGTGCCGATGGTGAGGATCTGTAGATCCGGCTTCTTTGGGGAAGAAAAGCTGCCATCCGCACAGCCGCCTGCAAGCAGGCAGAGGAGAGCGGACGGCAGCATGAACCATTTGGTAAATGCTTTCATAAGGTTCTGTTCCAATCTATTTAGGGAAATTTGGCTGTATACTCTATTTTAACACCAGCCGCGCGGTTTGGCAATCTCTAACCTTTAAACAGGCCGCCGACGATCGAAAGGAAGATCGGGTTGTAGATATCGTCGATGATGACCGCGAAGGACGGATACAAAACCCAGGCAATGTTGTGCCAGCCATATTGATCCATCAGAGCTTTTTCATTGGCGACCGCATTGGAACCGGAACCGCAGCCCCAGCCGATGTTGCCGGCGGTCATGACGGCCGCACCGTAGTCACGTCCGAACAGGTTAAAGGAAACAAAGATCCCAAACAGGGCGATAAAGGCAGCCTGTGCGGCTAAAAGGATGCCCATCTGTCCGGCCACAGGGGCGAGCTTCGTAAAGTCTGTGGTCATGAGCACGAGCGCCAGGTAGAGCTCGAGGAACATATGCTCGATCGCGTCGATCTCCGGCACATAGAATTTTATGCCGGCCGTTTCCATGACATTGCGTGCGATCGCGCCGGCAAACAGGCAGCCGATGAATTTTGGCATCTCGATCATCGGGATATTGTCAAGCAGACAGTAGATCGGCATGCCGAGAGCCGCGAGGAGCAGCGTCAGGGCAAACATCATGATCATATTTAAGTTGTTTAATTCCGGGACCTTACCGCTGGCAACTGCCTCGGGTTTATCGTTCGGGTCGGACTTTAAGCCATGGCGGGCGATTAAAAATGCCGCGACCGGGCCGCCGATTAAAGAGCCCATAACGTTGCCGAGCGTGCCGGCCGCAACGCCGATGGTCGTCGCGTCGGTTGCGCCCCATTCCTCAAAGATGGAGCCGAATGCGGAGGCGGTGCCGACGCCGCCGGACATCGCAGCGGACGAACACTGGAGCGCCAGGAGCGGATGCAGGCCGATTACCTTTGCGATGCCGAGGCCGATCAAGTTCTGGCAGGTGATCAGAAGACAGGCCGCAAAAGCGATCAAGAAGCAAAGTCTACCGCCAGCCTTTTTTAACATCTTTGCGCTGAAGCCGAAGCCCACGCACAGGAAGAACAGGTTTTGGCAGAGATCCTTCATGACAGTGGCGTCAAAGCTGATCTGGACGGCGCCGGAGAGCTTGACGGCCGAGATCAGAAGCGAAAAGATAATGCCGGAGACGACCGGCGCCGGAATCGCATACTTCCTTAAGGCCGCCGATCGGGCCACGATTGCACGGCCGGCGAAAATGACGATGGCCGCAAAGCCGAGTGTGCAGAGGTACTCGAACTTAAACGATGCAATGGCCCCGTCGGCTGCGGGCTTGAATGTGCCGAAATAGCTGAGAATGCTTTCCATATACAAATCCTCCAATCCTCTTTTGGTATACCCGTAAAATGTTTATGAGGGAAGTGTAGAATAAATTGGAGAAATCGTCAATTTTATGTAAGTAACGAAAGGGTTTTGTAACTATTGTAACCTAAAATTCCGTCATAATCACTAAATGAACGGCTTCCATCCGTATTTAATGGAAGGCCGGCCGCCGGTCTTGTAATCAATGACGCTGACGAGCTCTCCGGTCTCCGTCAGATAATTCATGTAACGGCGGATGGTGATGCGGGAGAGCTGTACCTGCTCGGCGATCTGTTCGCTGGTAAACAGCATTTCCGGATTGGTCCGCACATACTCGCGGATCATGGCAAGCGTCGCATCGCTTAATCCCTTGGTAAGCGAAGGCTTCGGCGTGGAGACAGGATCCCTGTGTAAAAGAAGATCGTCAAGCTCATCCTGGCTGAGTCCGGTCTTGTGCCCGTCAAGGCAGCGGCGCGTCTGTGCGAAGCGCTTTAACGCCGTCTGGAAGCGTTCTGCCGTAAAGGGCTTTACGAGATAGTCAAATACGCCGCGGCTTAAGAGAGAGCGGACGATATCCGAATCATTGGCCGAGGTGACCATGATGACGGAGGGGGTCTTTCCCAGGGCATGCATACGGTCGATAAACTGGGAACCATTCATGAGCGGCGTATAGTAGTCCAGAATGATCAGATCGGTGTCATTTTCCTTCAGATATTCAAGCGCCTCGGCCCCGTTCTTAAAAATGCGCTCCACCGAAAATGCAGGGAGCGCCAGGGCGTACTGGCGGTTGATGGATGCGACCATGGGGTCGTCCTCAATGATAATAATATGGTACATGTCAGCACTCCTTTCGTGTAAAGGTGAGGGTAAAGCAGGTCCCCTCACCGGCTTCCGTCTCGATCGTGATCTCTCCGCCGTACTGCTGCACGGCTGTCCGGATCAGATACAGGCCGGTGCCGCGGTTTTCTCCCTTGGAGGAGACCCCGCGTTCATAGATGTGAGGCAGAAGGGCTTTGGGAATCCCGCCGCCCGTATCTTCACAGGTAAGAATCGTGGTATTCCGATCCGTGTAAACACCGAGCGTGATCTCCTTTACGTCTTTTTTGCTTTCGGAAAGCTCCTCGATGGCATTTTCTAAAAGATTCCCGATGATCGTCACATAGGTGTCCACGGGCAGCAGAAGCTCATTTTCATGCAGCCTGCTTTCGGGTGTTACGGAAAGAAGGATGCCGAGCTCGGCGGCGTGCATCATCTTCCCGATCACGAGCGCGCAGACACGGGAAACACGCAGGCAGTCGGCCGTCTTGCGGATCGCTTCACCGGTGACAAGGCTGCTGTTTGTGATAAAGGTAATGGCTTTTTCGGTTTCCCCGGTCTGTAAATAGCCGAGAATGATATGGAGCTTATTTAAAAACTCATGATTGAAAGCACGCAGCGTATCCAACATGGAGCGGGCGCCGGAGAGCTCGTCCGAGACGGCCTCGATCTCGCTCCGGTCGTTGAAAATCGTGAGCGTGCCCTGAACATCAGGCGGGCTGCCGACAGGAAGCTCGGAAACGATCAGGGAATGCCCGTTTAACATACAATTTCTGCCGGTCATGGGCGTGCCCGTCTTTAAGACGGCGGAGGCCCGGGAATCAGGAAAGAGAGAGAGGAGCGGGGTTCCCAAAACATGCGGCGCATCCGGAAAAACAGCGCGTGCGGCCCGATTGGCAAAGATCACGTTTCCGTCCCGCCCGGCGGCCGCCAGACCCTCGGTCATGGCGTTGAGGACGGTGTCCTGCTGCAGGTAAAGGTTTAAAAGCTCCTGTGGGTGATGGCCCATCAGAGAATCCCGTAGGAGGCGGACGATGCCGTGAGCAAGGAATACGCCTGCAAGGAGAATGAAAAACAGGATGAACGCATAGACGGGGAGAAGGGCCCTCGCATGGTCGGCCGCGTAGGTTGTAAAGACGGAGACCATGACAAAGCCGACAAGCGCATCTTCTTGATCCCGGACCGCGTGGAAGGCCTGGCGTTGCCTGCCGTAGGTGCCGTAGCCGGTGGTGATGTAAGGTCCACTTCCGGCGAGAATGGCGGCAGCATCCTGTTCGACGAAGGTTTCTCCGCTGCGGGCCCTTTTGGTATGGTAGAAACGCAGCCCGTCGGCGTCGCAGATTAAGATCACGTCGATATCGGGGAAGGTTTCATAGAGGGAATCGAGATCGGCGGTGGCCGTCTCGTCGGGATAGCCTTCTTTTAACATAGAAGAGACGCGATCCATCGAGGCAATGTATGCGGCGATGCTTTCGATTTTTTTATCAATTTCCTGCTTCTGGCGGTTAAGACTGACGGAGAGGGTTATACTTAGGGAGAGAAGCAGGAGGAGAGAGGAAAGGGAGAGAAAGCTGATAAAAAGCTGTTTTTCCAGGGAAAGAGTGCGGAATTTCTTTAGCATGTGGGGGTACCTCGGGGAGTGCGTTTTTTCTTTATTTTTAGAGTATATAAAAAAATGCGGAAATGTGCAAGTGGGGAGGGGGTGGAATGAGAGTCGTTACTGTTCGTATAGGTCTGTGCATTTCCTGCGCTGACCGTAAGGATGCGCGGAGCAGCCGGCAAAAATCCATCGCCGCAGGCGATTTAGCATGGATTTTTGCATGTTGCTGAGAACGGAGTGAGCAGGAACAGGGGGTCCGCAGAGGCCGGGGCAGGCAGACGGGGCAGCGCTGTTTCGGGAGTGGGGAGAAAGAGAGGGTTTGGCGGACCCCAATGGATCCCGTTTACGCTTGGCAGGCTCTGAAATTTAACCGCTCAATTTTACAAAAAGGACTTGCTATTTCTGGAAGAATTAGGTACAATAGCAGGTAAGTTGATTATTATTTAACAATCATTTTTTAGGAGGAATGTAGCTATGGCAGTTAAAGTTGCAATTAATGGTTTTGGCCGTATCGGCCGTCTTGCTTTTAGGCAGATGTTCGGTGCAGAGGGCTTTGAGATCGTCGCAATCAACGACCTGACTTCCCCGGAGATGCTTGCGCATCTGTTAAAGTATGACTCTACACAGGGAATCTACGCACTTGCAGATAAAGTTTCCTATGGCGAGGATTCCATTACGGTTGACGGAAAAGAGATTAAGATTTATGCGAAGGCAAACGCTGCGGAGCTTCCGTGGGGCGAGCTTGGGGTGGATGTTGTGCTGGAGTGCACCGGATTCTATACTTCTAAGGCGAAGGCGCAGGCTCATATCGACGCAGGCGCGAAGCATGTTATTATCTCCGCACCGGCCGGAAGTGATCTGCCGACCATTGTTTACAATGTAAACCATGAGACCCTCAGCAAGGAGGATCACATCATCTCCGCCGCTTCCTGTACGACGAACTGCCTGGCTCCGATGGCAAAAGCGCTCAATGACGCGTTCCCGATCCAGTCCGGTATCATGTGCACGATCCATGCTTACACAGGCGATCAGATGACGCTGGACGGCCCGCAGAGAAAGGGCGATAAGAGAAGAAGCCGTGCGGCAGCCGTGAATATCGTTCCGAACAGCACCGGCGCAGCTAAGGCAATCGGCCTGGTGATTCCGGAGTTAAACGGAAAGCTGATCGGCGCTGCCCAGCGTGTTCCAACCCCGACCGGCTCCACGACGATCCTTACCGCGGTCGTTAAGGGCCAGCCGACCAAGGAGGCTATCAACGAGGCTATGAAGGCAGCTTCTAACGAGTCCTTTGGCTATAATGTAGATGAGATCGTTTCCAGCGATATCGTCGGCATGCGGTTCGGTTCCCTGTTCGATTCCACGCAGACCATGGTCCTGCCGATCGACGAGAACAGCGCGCAGGTACAGGTTGTTTCCTGGTATGACAACGAGAATTCCTATACCAGCCAGATGGTCCGCACCATCAAGCACTTCGGGAAGCTGTTAAACGCTTAATAATAGTAAGGCGCAGCAGTTCAGGCGTCGCCTGAATTGTTATAGTAAGGCTCATAAGAGGGTCCGGTCTGTTTTGGACCGGGCCTCTTTTGGCTTATGGGAAATTGAAAAGGAGAATTTTGCCATGTCTTTAAATAAGAAGTCGGTTGACGACATCCATGTAAAGGGCCAGAGAGTCCTGGTCCGCTGTGATTTTAACGTACCGCTGAAGGAAGGGAAGATTACCGACGAGAACCGTCTCGTTGCGGCGCTTCCGACGATCAAGAAGCTGATTGGCGACGGAGGGAAGGTGATTCTCTGCTCGCACCTCGGAAAGCCGAAGGGAGAGCCGAAGCCGGAGCTTTCGCTGGCGCCGGTCGCAGAGCGCCTCTCGGAGCTTTTGGGCCAGGAGGTAAAGTTTGCGGCGGATCGTGAGGTTGTGGGCCCGAATGCAAAGGCCGCGGTCGAGGCGATGAAGGACGGTGAGGTCGTCCTCTTAGAGAATACCCGGTATCGCGCGGAGGAGACGAAGAACGGTGAGGCGTTCAGCAAGGATCTCGCATCCCTCTGCGACGTATTTGTAAACGATGCATTCGGCACTGCGCATCGGGCGCACTGCTCGAACGTCGGTGTGACGGAGTACGTGAAGACCTCCGTGGTCGGTTACTTAATGCAGAAGGAGATCGACTTCCTCGGCAAGGCCGTGGAGGAACCGGTTCGCCCGTTTGTGGCGATCTTGGGCGGCGCGAAGGTCGCCGACAAGCTGAACGTGATTTCCAATCTGCTTGAAAAGTGTGATACGCTGATCATCGGCGGCGGCATGGCCTACACGTTCTTAAAAGCGCAGGGTAAGGAAATCGGCAATTCCCTCGTGGATCATTCCAAGCTGGATTATTGTAAAGAAATGATGAAGAAGGCCGAGACGCTCGGAAAGAAGCTTCTGCTTCCGGTCGATACGACGGTGGTCGCGGCGTTCCCGAACCCGATTGACGCACCGGTCGAGGTGGAGTATGTGTCCGTGGATGTGATCCCGTCCGACAAGGAGGGCGTGGACATCGGGCCGGAGACCTGTAAGATCTATGCGGATGCGGTCAAGAACGCGAAGACGGTCGTCTGGAACGGCCCGATGGGCGTATTTGAGAATCCGATGCTGGCGGCCGGCACGATCGCGGTTGCGAAGGCGCTTGCAGAGACGGATGCGACGACGGTCATCGGCGGCGGCGATTCCGCGGCGGCTGTGAATCAGCTCGGCTTTGGCGACAAGATGAGCCATATCTCGACAGGCGGCGGAGCGTCTCTGGAGTTTTTGGAGGGCAAGGAGCTGCCGGGTGTTGCGGCGGCAAATGACCGCTGAACGTAACGCCCGCACGGGGCAGACACGGCAGGCTGTGCTGGCCATACGAAAACGGCATGGGGCAGCCGCTGAAATGCAGCAGGAGGATATAGAAGATGGCAAGAAAAAAAATTATTGCAGGCAATTGGAAAATGAACATGACTCCGACCGAGGCGGTCCGGCTGGTGGAGCTTTTAAAGCCGCTTGTCGTGACCGATGAGGCGGATGTGGTCTTTTGTGTCCCGGCGATCGACATTATCCCGGTCGCGGAGGCCGTAAAGGGTACGAATATCGAAGTGGGAGCCGAAAACATGTATTTCGAGGAGAAGGGCGCCTACACGGGCGAGATCTCTCCGGCTATGCTGACAGATGCGGGAGTGAAGTATGTGATCATCGGCCATTCCGAGCGCCGCGAGTATTTTGCGGAGACGGATGAGACGGTTAACAAGAAGGTCTTAAAGGCATTCGAACACGGCCTGACCCCGATCATCTGCTGTGGCGAGACGCTGACACAAAGGGAGCAGGGCATCACGATCGACTGGATCCGCAAACAGATCAAGATCGCGTTCCAGGACGTGACGGCTGAGCAGGCAAAGGAGGCAGTCATCGCGTACGAGCCGATCTGGGCCATCGGAACCGGCAAGACCGCGACGACGGAGCAGGCCGAGGAGGTCTGCCGGGCGATTCGGATCTGCATCGGAGAGCTTTACGGCGAGGCCACGAAGGAAGCGATCCGCATCCAGTACGGCGGTTCGGTCAACGGCGGCAACGCAGCCGAGCTGTTTGCGCAGCCGGATATCGACGGCGGGCTAGTCGGCGGCGCGTCCTTGAAGGAGGACTTCGGCAAGATCGTCCATTACAATCAATAAGGCACAAAGACTGCCGGAGGAAGGGCTGAACCGCAAGCTTAAAACGGTGTTCAGCCCTTCCTTTTTCCCGGCAGCGGCAGGAGTCTGGCGCAGAGTGAGGCCATGCAGGCAGGTTCCTCCTGCATGCCGTCCTCAAACCAGCGGATGAGAACGGAGGAAAATCCGCCCTCCCAGGCAAGGAAGGCGTAATAATCAAAGACGCCCTCCGGCACGCTCAGCCGTTTCAGGGCATGAGCGAAGAAACCGGGCGGATTGACGAGGCGTGCCTGTAAAAGGAGGCCAAAGATCTGCGCATTTTCTTTGACGGACCGAAAAAACTCGCCGTACCAGACAGCCGGATCCATTTGTGGGGATTGCTTAGAGAGCGAATCCCGGATGCCGTCTAAAAAGGCGTTGCAAAGCTCATGCAGGATCTGCTCCTTCGAGGAATAGTTCCGGTAAAAAGCCGTCCTGGACACGCCCGCGCGGCGGACCAGTTCCGAGATCGTGATCCGGTCAAAGGGCTTCTGGCTCATAAGCCAGATCAGGGCGGTCTGTAAGCATTCGCGGGTCAGGCGGTTTGATTCTTTATTAGATTTGTGTAAGGCGTCTTTTTTTAAAACCGTTTGCTGTTCTTTCATAAATGAGAGCGCTCCTTTTCTGTCTGCAAATTCGATGTTACAAAAATGCATGTAACTGTTCAGGCCGGTTTGACAGGTCTTGACGATTTTTGGAGTTGGATGTTACAGTTGTATAGGCATAATCACTGTAACATACCCACTATACTTTGTCAAATAGAGAGGAAACGGTCACAGCATATGAAACGGACAGGAATCATCACAGACAGCCACAGCAGCATAGGCAGGGAGGAGGCCGAAAGGCTGGGAATCCGGGTGCTCGCAATGCCCTTTTACATAGACGGCACGTGTTATTATGAGGGCGTGACGCTGTCAAGGGAGACATTTTTTGAGAAACAGAGGGCAGGAGCCGAAATCAGTACGTCGCAGCCGTCGCCGGCAGAGGTCATGGCGCTCTGGGATGAGGCCCTCATGGAATATGAAACCATTCTTTACATGCCGATCAGCAGCGGTTTAAGCGGCTCGTTTGCGACTGCGGCAGCGCTCGCGCAGGACGAGAAATATGAGGGCCGCGTATTTGTCGTGGACCACGGGCAGGTGGCGACGCCGCTGCATCGGATGGTGCTCGATGCGTTGGAGCTCGTCGAAAAGGGATATCTGGCGTCCGAGATCAAAGAAATCCTGGAAAAGGCCCGGGAGCAGATGCTGATTTACATCGGCTTGCAGACGCTGGAGTATTTGAAAAGAGGCGGACGGATCACGCCTGCGGCAGCGGCTTTGGGAGCCGTGTTTAACATCCGGCCCGTGCTTCGGCTAGAGACCGGGAAGCTAGATGCCTACAAGAAATGCCATGGCTTTTTAAAGGCCAGAAAAACCATGATCGAAACCATGCAGCAGGAGCTTAAGACAAGGTTTCAGAGAGCCGCCGAGGCCGGCATGCTGTACCTGCTTGCCGCGTCAAGCGCGTCCGCGGAGGAGACAGAGAACTGGAGGCGGGAGATCGAGACAGCCTTTCCGGGCCTGCCTGTCATGCTGGATGAGCTGTCTTTGGGCGTGTCCTGCCACATCGGTGAGGGCGGGCTTGGCATCGGGCTTTCGGTGAAGCCCGAATTTGCGGCCGGGCTGTGCTAGAGCATGTTTGAAAATTCATTCCCGTCATCTGCACGCCCCGCTTTGCGGTATATTAGGCCCAAATTCACTTAACGCAGCCCACTACGCCGCGTTCATTTGGGCCAGATCTCCCACAAAGTGGAGCGCACATCTGACGGAAAGCAATTTACAAACACACTCTAGGGAACGGAGATTGTCAATCAAACAGGAGGGACAGGAGATATGGAATATCGCAGATTTAAAGATACGATCGTCGCCAGATTCGATGCGGGCGAGGATTTTTTTCAGAAGCTTAAGAGGCTTGCGCTGCTTGAAAGCGTGAAGCTTGGCAGCGTAAGCGGGCTTGGGACGTTCAGTCATATGAACGTCGGCGTGTATGATTTGGATAAGCGGCAGTTTGTGGGGAATGATTTTGAAGGCATGTTTGAGATCGTATCCCTGACCGGTACGATCAATACGATGGATGGCGAATATTACAGCCATATCCATGCGGCCGCGGCAGATGCGGATGGACATGTTTACGGGGGGCATCTAAGCAGCGCCACGATCGGGGCGACGGCGGAGCTCGTGATCACAGTGATCGACGGAAGCGTGGACCGGAAAAAGGATGAAGCGACGGGGCTGAATATTTTTAATTTTAACTAAGCTGGATAGGGGCAGACTGCGCTTTTTGGCTGCCCGAAAGGTTTTTGTTTCACGGTAAAACATGATGCTGGCACCATGTAAGTTAATGCAGATAAGGGAAAGGCAGTAATGTGGCAGTTCGCAATATCAAGCGGATTGCCACATTTTTATGGAAAAATAGGCGGTTATGTGGTAATATATAGGAGCAAAGATAAAAACACAACGCAAGTCAATCTTGCAGAACTGGTAGGTAGTCCAGTCGCACCGATTTGGTGTAAGTAGCCCTCCCTCCTTGGGTCGTCCGTTCTTTGTTCATTGCAATTATTTTAAGGAGGAATTGTCATGGACAAAGTATCGGGGAATTTGACGGTATTTTTTGAAGAACCATTTTGGGTAGGCGTGTTTGAACGAATATCAGAGGGGAAATTAGCTGTATGTAAAGTTACATTTGGCGCAGAACCCAAAGACTATGAAATATATGATTTCGCTCTGAAAAATTACTATCGGTTACGATTCAGTCCGGCTGTGGCAACTGATGTAAAAGAAGTTGGTCGTAATCCTAAACGAGTGCAGCGTGAAGTGCGGAAGCAGGTACAGAATATCGGGATAGGGACAAAATCACAACAGGCTTTGAAATTACAGCAGGAGCAGTTGAAAACTGAACGTAAAGTAGTGAGCCGGGGACAACGGGAAGTGGAGAAACAGCGGCAGTTTGAACTGAAACAGCAAAAAAAGAAAGAGAAGCATAGGGGCAGGTAGCACACTGTCCCTGCTTTTCCTTATGTGTAGTATTTACATGGTGCTAGCACCATGTAATAAAGGTGGTTAAGGGAAAAGTAGGGGTGGCGAGTGATTTGTCACGCTTTAGCACTTTTGAAAGCTTTATTTTGCAAGGTTTTTGGACGTAAATAAATGCAAAATGATATTTTTTACCTTTGATCTCAAAAATGGTTTTTGCTGCGCATCATTTGAAAAATGGATTGCTGATTTGTGGGGATTTGCGAAGGGGGATATTATGACATATACAGAAAAGGAAATTAGTTATGCTGATTATGTTAGGCTAAGAGAAAGTGTTAATTGGAATAATTTTTTTAAGGAACAGACTGAAAAATGTTTGAAAAATACATTATATTCAATAGAAGTTATAGATGATAATACAATTATAGGAATGGGAAGATTGATTGGTGATGGAATGTATTACATGATGGTGGATATTATTGTTGAACCGAGTTATCAAGGTAAAGGTATCGGAAGCAATATTGTTAATAAATTGATAGAATACGTTTATAGGGAAACGCCCGTTGGCGGTCGTTCAAGTATTCAGTTGATTGCAGAAAAGGGGAAAGAAAGTTTTTACGAAAAATTGGGATTTAAATTTATTCCGCATGAATTTTGCGGAGGTGCTATGCGCAAAGTAATTCGCAAATGAATTTTTTTGATAGTTAATGGTTAAAATAAAAAGATTTTTGCTGTATAATATGAAAATAAGGGAAAACAGTTGTTGCATTTGTAGATGAGATTATAGAAATCATGATTTTTTGGATGGTAGAAAATGTTTGTTAGATTATTAAATTCAAAAGGAGATAAGATTTTGGATGTTAAATTGAAATCAGTAGAAGTGAAGCGAGATTATTCGCTAAATAGCATATTAAAAGTTCGTTTTTCGGATTATAAAATTTCTGTTATATATGGAGAAAATGGGTGCGGAAAGACAACAATTTTGAGATTGAACAATGCATTTTTAGCTCAAAAACTAAACAAATAAAGTTAAGAACAACAAAGAACACGCCGAGTTCGAGTAAATAGTAAAATCGCTATAAAGCTAGAGTTTATCAGCTTTGTAGCGATTTTTATTTTGGTACAACTAAAATAAGTTATAATTTTTAACTACCCAAATTAAATGACTCTAAATTAGTTCGAAAAGACAACTATAGATTATGCTTATTTGATTCAAAGATTGTCCATCATTTTGTTCATACGATTTTTCCAGTTAGTATATGCTGATTGCTCAAAAGCCCCTTGTCTCTTATATCTTTTAATATCTTTTATAATAAATTTTGCTATTCTTCCTCTTTTTCTACGAAGAAATGCAATTGTTTCATCCACTCCTGCTCCTACTAAAAACTGACCATCAATTTCAAAATATGAATCATAGTCAATGCATTTTGCATTCCATACAGACTTTACATCATTTAAATCGCCCAAACGATAAAGTAGATAGGTGCTACATATTATAGAAAGTGGGCAATCATAAGTATTATCAATTTCTCTTGCAACGTTTGAATCATAACTACAAAGAGCTTCGCGTTCTTTTACCTCGATTGCGAATAACTTTCTAATAAGTTCAGCATATTTGTAAGAGAAATCTCGGTGTAATTCCTTATATAGTAATTTTCTGAAATCACATATTTTTAGCTTATCATTTACTTCAGTTGATTTAATGTTCTTACTGATAATTTCCAAAATCGATTCATTGTCCATGTCATCACCCCAAATATAAATAACCTTCTATTTTTTTAACATTCGGATATAAAAGCAGATTATTTTATATCATTTATTTTTCCTATTTTGGATTCAACCCAATCTTATCTATAAATTCATCATGTGTCTTCTAGATCTGTAAATTCATATCAAACGGCTCTGACTCTGGGTAAATATCCATCCAGAGATTAAAGTCTGCCTCTGCCTTTAATAGAGCCTCGGCTCTTTTTTTCACGTCTTTGATAGAATTACATTTTTCTACTTCTTCCATATATTTTCCATAACGCTCACACCATGAACGCATCAAAGAAAGTGTACCAAAGCTGACAGCAACCATATCATTACCGTCCTGATCATGATATTCAAACAAATGCCCGTCATACTGGCGGAACACTTGAAAAAGCCTGTGCATAGCTTTGATGCCGTCAAAATCAGAGTTGGTTAATACTTCTACGTTGACAGCGAGAGCCTGTGCTAAGGCTTCTAATGATTTTAATTTGGGGTTTCTGCGTCCGCTTTCATATGCTCTAATGTAGGCTTCGCTAACGCCAACCATTTCTCCCAATTGTTTTAATGTCAGACCTCGTTCTTGACGTATGCGCCGAATATTTTCGCCGACTGTCATAATTATTATGCCTCCTGTGTTATGGGGGTTTTCATCAATACAAGCAAATACCAAATGCAACTTAATAATATCATAAGATACGGAATAAATAAAGAGATATTAAAAAAGTTATTGACACGCATCAAAAGACACGCTAATATATAAACGTATCAAAATGATACATATATAAATCAAATGGTATAAACAGGAGGAAAAGATATGAACGAAAAACTTTATTACAGTGTAGCGGATATTGCGGCAATGCTCGGCATCAGTATGGGAAAGTCCTACAAGATTTTACGGGAAATGAACAGCGAATTATCTTCTAAAGGCTTTCTCACAATTGCAGGGAAAATTCCAGTAGCCTATTTCAAAGAAAAATGGTACGGGGCAGCAAAGGAGGTAAGTGTATGAGTTGTAATGCAAAGAAAGATCCAAACAGATAAGTATAATAAGGTTATAGGGAAGCGCACACTCTCAAAGAAAGACCATCTATTAAAAGTCAAGTAGATAAAGGAAAAATCAAAAGAAATTTTGTATGAAAAAAGAGTACAACAATAAGACCTGTTGTCAGACAGGCCAGAATGGAAAGAAAAGATTAAGCCTTTGGGATGTAAGGCTGGTTGTTTTTCAGGACAGCGTAAATGATGTTGCACATCTTTCTTGCAACAGCGCCAATACAGGTTAAGTGATGTGTGCCTTCTGCCTTCTTTTTCTGGTAATAGGCACTTAATACACGGTCTTTAAAGGCAGCAACTAAAGCAGCCTGAAAAATGGCTTTCCGCAGATATGGTGACCCACGCTTGCTCATCACATTATGGGCGGCTTCAAATTCATCAGATTGTGTGACAGTAGCGTCCAGCCCGGCAAAAGCCACCCGTTTTCTGGGATTGTCAAATTTAGAGATGTCACCGATTTCGTTGATGATGGCCGCACCTGTGACACTGCCAATGCCGGTAATGGTAGTAATGGGGGGTTCCAGCTTTTTCATGATGCCGGCGACTTCAGCTTCCGTTTCTTTTACCTGTTTTTCAATAAAGGAAATCTGTTTAATCAGCGTTTTGAGTTGAAAGGTAAAGCTGTCTTTGGCAAAAGTAACACCAAAGGAACTGGCTGAGGCAGCCTTTAACTGTTCCGCTTTTACGGCGCCGGACTGCTTACGGCTGAGCTTTGCAAGCAATTCTTTAAGGGTTTGCGATGAAACCACCTCAAAGTCAATGGGAGAAGGAAACTGGAGGAGGATTTCTTTTGAGATCCTTCCAAAGATGTCGGAAAAAACAGACTGGTATTCAGGGAAAACCTGATCCAGCACACAAACCACCTTACGTTTCAGGTCGCTGATAGATTCCACCAGATAGGTGCGGAAACGGGTAAGTGTGCGCAGAGAAAATAAATCTTCATCCGCAAGTCTGGTTTCCACAAACTGCCCATAACGGATCAAGTCGGCAATGAGGAGGGAATCAATGATATCGTTTTTGCGTTTGCGGATCTCAGTTCCCTTGCGCCAGCCATCCGTCTGAATAGGGTTGATAACATGGAGCAGGAAACTTTTCTCAAAGAGGAAAGAGTAAACGGGGAGGCAGTAGTGTCCGGTCACTTCCATACCAATTTCAAAATCGGAGGGGTTTAAGGAATAAGAAGCGAGTTTGGAAAACAAGGCATTTCCGCCATCCAAAGTATTGGGAAAGGAAAAAGCTTTGAACACTACTTTTCCAGTATCGTCCATCATAGAAGCAACATGGTTATTTTTACCGATATCTATGCCAACAAAAAACATAGAGCCACCTCTGAAGAAAGATTTTAGATTGGGGGACCACTCGACTAATAAGCGCCACTACCTTGTGCTAAATACGGAGAGAAGCCATAAGGCAACCAACATCCAACTCATACGCGAAAAGCGTATTAGAGAGAGGGATCAGTCTTTCAAGTACGAGCAGAGCCGATCAAGGAGATGACGATCATCCTCTCAATCTAATAAAACTATTATCTCCTATCAGACAGGAGATGCAAAGAAGCAGGTCTGAAGGTTTATAGGCATCCCTTGAACAACCTAAATACACTATACAAGGAGGTTACACACCATGAAGAAGCAGGCAGAGAAAGACAAAATCACAGCTTTATATGAACGGCTCTCCCATGACGATGAACGGGCAGGCGAATCCGTAAGCATTGAGAACCAGGTTGAGATTGTGGAAACCGCAGCTTTCCCGCAGAATTATGCGGCTGCCATGACTGTCTATCGAAGAATAGAGGAATTTAACAAGGTCATCACAGTAGACATCGGGGGGGGGACGCTGGATTACCTTATGATCCGGGGAGGAAAGTCGGACCTGTCGGTCTGTGATTCTCTGGAGAAAGGTGTCATTCGTCTGTATAATGATATTTCCTCCCGCGTCAATTTTGAGCAGGATATTCTCATTGATGATACGGACATTGACCGGATCATCCGGGAAGAAAGGACGGATTTCCATGTGGAGGTGGCGTAGTTCCTGAATAGCATGGAGCGGGGGAAGGCATAGTATATCGTGGACGCGGTGCTGGCATATCAGAATGGAGGGCAGGCAGGTATTTTTGCTTCCGCAGGAGCTGGAAGGCTGACAGACTATGAGGCAATCCGGAAGATTGTGCTGCAGGTCATGGAAGAACAGAAGAACGGAGCCTATGGCAGCAATATGGCTACGGTGGGAGCAATGGAGACGGCTGAACGAACAGGAACTTCTGATGAAAATGGATTGGCAGGACTGGCCGATGATGCGTTAGGCGGTATCTTACAGTCGCTGGAGGCGTTTAAGGGATAGGCTGGAAAGAAATAGGAAATGATAACAACGTGAAATCAGAGATTTCACCATCCTGATTTGAACGCCCGCGATGGTTGACTTGAGCTGGTCGTTTTTGAGACGGTTTGAGAGAGACCGGGGCGTGCGTGGAGCTGTATTGATTTTGATGCTGATGACGGCGGCACGGCGGCCGGGCCGGTAAAGCCCGGAAGAACGGCAACGGGAGGAGGTGTCCGCATGGAGCTATTCTTCAAATTTCTTGTGACTGCCGCAGCAGGTATGGTTTTGCCACCTTATCAGCAAATGGCTAGACAGGCACAACAAAGGCAACAAATAGTCTAGTGGGTGCTTTGCCACTATAAAAAGAAAAGAAGAATCTCTCGACTGTACGCTATTACAGTCGGGGGATTCGTTCTTTGCCTAACGGCATTACAGCATATGCAGATTTTAAATGCAAGATACATTTCTTTTTCACAAAATAAAAATTTTATCCTTAGTTACTGTTCACAAGGAACCTGTGAACAGTAACGTTTCCCGATATCCCAATTCCCCTCCAGAATTATAAATGAGTTGTATTTTGTGTCCGCATCGGCTATAATTTGCTATGAAAGTATTGACCGGCAGAGGGGAGAAATGCGGATGCGAAGGGGACTTACAGATGGATGGGATCGTGGCGGAGGCGACGAAGCTGGTGGAGGAGAAGGGCTACGGCAATTTTTCCGTCCGCGAGCTGGCGCAGTGCCTGCATGTAAAGGCGGCCTCCTCGTATTATATAATCATATAAGCAGCATCGACGACGTAAACCGGGCGATCGGGACGCATGCCGCGGCGCAGTTAAACGGAGCGTTGGAGCGGGCGGCCGAGGGAAAGAAACGGGATGCGGCGCTTTATGCGCTGGCGGACGAATACCGCATGTTTGTCCGGGAAAATTACGAGCTGTACCGGGCCATAATTGGTCTGCCGCTGCTTGACGAGGACGGAGCCGCGCAAGCATCCGTGTGATCCGAAACGTGGCCTGTGAGTATACGGTCGCAGAGGAGGATTCGGTCCATTTTTTGAGAGGCTTTCGAAGCGCGCTGCACGGCTTTATCCTGTTGGAGAAGGCCGGATATTTTACAGGAAAACAGGTCATGGCGGATAAGAGCTTTGCGTTTATGGTGAAGGGCTACGTCGATTGGGTAAAAAGGATGGAGACGGAGAACAAAAAGAAGATATGACGGGAGCGGCCGGGATAGGGGGACATATGGCTGACAGGACAGAAATCACGGATTTTGAGGACGAAAAGCTGGATCTATATGCCAGGCTGCCGGAAAACCAGCTTCTCCATTATTATGAACCGGAGCCGGGGATTTTTATTGCGGAGAGCCCGAAGGTCATCGGCCGCGCGCTGGATGCGGGGTATAAGCCCCTGTCGCTTTTGATGGAGGAGGGACAGGAGCGCAGTAAAGAGACCCAAGAACTCCTTTTGCGGTGCGGGGAGGTGCCGGTCTATGTGGCAAAGACCTCCGTGCTCGCAAAGCTTTCCGGCTTTTCCATGACCCGGGGGCTGCTCTGCGCCATGAGGAGGAGGCCGCTTCCCTCCGTCGCGGAGATCTGTGCGGGAGCCGGCCGGATTGTGGTGTTGGAAAACGTGATGAATCCGACCAATGTGGGAGCCATTTTCCGGTCCGCCGCCGCCCTTTGCATGGATGCCGTCTTTTTGACGCACGGCTGTAGCGACCCGCTGTACCGCAGGGCGGCACGGGTCAGCATGGGGACGGTGTTCCAGATCCCGTGGACTTTTTTTGACAAAGCGGATTCGTGGCCAGAGGCCAATATGGCATGTTTAAGGCGGCTGGGTTTTCATACCGCCGCCATGGCGCTGCGAGACGATGCTGTCGAAATCGACGACCCGATACTGACGGAGGCCGAAAAGCTGGCTGTTATTTTGGGGACGGAGGGGGACGGATTGGCGGCGGAGACAATCGCGGACTGCGATTATACGGTGCGGATCCCCATGTCGCACGGCGTGGATTCGTTAAACGTGGCGGCGGCCAGCGCGGTGGTATTCTGGGAGCTTGGGAAGAAGGGCGGCCGTTTGGCGGAAAGCGAAACGGCCACAAAAAAGAGGAGGAATAAGGGATGAGACTGCTGATCAAGCAGAGAGTGTTTTCATGGACGGATACATATGACGTGTATGATGAAAACGGAGGTGTGAAATACTTTGTCAAGGCGGAGTTTTTGTCTTTGGGACATCGGCTCCATGTGTATGATGCATCGGGCAGGGAGGTGGGCCTGGTCAAGGAGAAGCTCTGGACGTTTCTTCCTGTCTTTGAGATTGATGTGGACGGCGTCACAAGGGGAAAGATTGAAAAGCAGTTTACCTTGTTTAAGCCCAAATACGAGATCGACTTCAACGGCTGGAGGGCGGAGGGAGATTTCATGGGCTGGGAGTACGACGTATATGACGGCTGTAGCGTGGCTGTCCATATTACAAAGGAACTGTTCCGCTGGGGAGATACCTATGTGATCGACTTCGGGAATCCGGCAGACGAGCGGATGGCGCTGCTGCTTGTAATCGCCATTGATGCGGCAAACTGTACGCAGGGGAAATAAAGTTTGTCGGAATATAACGTATTTCATTTATACCTGTTTCCTGTCCCTGTCAAGTCTCCAAAATACGGGAAGTAAGACAGCAAATCCAACCCCAAACACTACTTCGCGCAGCATGGAAAACGCAGTGGACGCCGCCGCTTTTTGAACATTACGATAATTTGTCACTGTAAACAAATAGTTATGCAGTATAAAAACAATATAGTGTACATGGCTGAAAAAAACCGTATGATTAAAATCGGCAAATGGAACGCAGGCGCGCTCTCGTATCATTATACGATAAACAAAGAGTTATTGTAAAGCCGTTTGCAGTGTTGTACGGATTGCAGCTGATCAAATGGTTGCTGTCCACAGTAACATCAAATGACGGAGGTATGGAAATGGAATTTGTAACATTGAACAATGGAGCAAAAATGCCGATGGAAGGTTTTGGAGTGTTTCAGATGCCGGAGGGCAGACGGCAACTGTCTACACAAGGGATAAGTCAGTGATACGCAGGCTGGATCGGCTTGTGGCGGATTATCCTGGAAACTATAAGATGCTAAGTCAGACGAAGATTGACAAGACCTATTCCATGCCAAAATTATGTATTACTTATCATAAGCCAAGAACAGTAAGTGATGAACAGAGGAAACTGGCAAGGCAGAGAATGGCGAAGATAAATTCTGCCAATAATTGATGTACAAAGTTACAGATTATTTCATCTGACAATGACTTGTCCATTTTCTGTGAACAGAGTTATCCATGACTCCATAGCCTGTTATGCGCATTTCCATGATGCAAGGGAAGGATTTAGGATAGGATTGATTCAGTATGATTATACTCAGTATAGTTAATATCAGTATTGTTACATTCCAGTTTTCGGAATTGCAGAAGTACAAGAATTGGAATTCAAGAACTCCGATTATCGGAACTCAAGAGGTCAAGAAGATAGACTTCAAGAATTCTGATTTTCGGAATACAGTAAAAATAATGTAATATAAATGTCTTATGTTTCTGCTTTCAATTGTTGCAGAAATGCACTGGAGGCTCTTGAAAGAACCTGATATTTTTTCCAGACAATGCAGAGTTCCGCCTCCAATGTGGGGAAAAGCGGCTTGAAACATAAATTGCTGTCCCCAGTCGTGTTAATGATCCTGTCCAGTGCAATCACATATCCAAAGCCCTTTTTGACAAACTGCGCGGCATTGTAAATCAAATCATAGGTTGCAACAATATTGAGTTTGGAAAGATCAGACTTTAACCAGCGGAACATTTCTGTATTGATTGAGCTCTGGTGGGATACAATCAGGGGCTTATCCCACAAATCTTCTGCACAGATTGTTTCCTTTTCTGTTAACGGACTGTCTTTTCGCATCAACACGCCCCATAAGTCTTTTTGTGGAAGTCTGAGGTAATCATATTTGCTGATGCCCGCTTCTCCAACCAGCAATCCAAAGTCAATTAAACCCTTATCCAGTTTTTCCATAACACGCTCCGCATCACCGCTGTAAATGTGGTAATGAATGAGAGGGTGTTTTTTCTGCAAATCCTGTGCTGCCTGTGCTAAAAAAGAAATACTTTCGGTTTCCCCGCAGCCAATATAAATATCGCCGCCGATATTCTCGCTGGAAGATGTAAGCTCCGCCTTTGTCTTTTCCATTAAATCAACTAATTCTTCTGCACGTTTGCGCAGCAGCATTCCGTCCTCGGTCAGTGTGACTTTTTTACTTCCGCGAATCAATAGCTGTTTCCCTAATTCTTCTTCCAAATTTTTTAACTGCCTGGAAAGCGGTGGCTGTGTCATGCGCAGAGCTTCTGCTGCTTTTGTTATGCTTTCTTCTCTTGCAACCGCAAGAAAATACTGTAATACCCGAATATCCAAGTGTAAAACCTCCCTGCTTCTGTTGCTGTCTTTACAATAACAGAAATCTCCATACTTTTCAAGTATGAAACACTATTTTATATATGTATTTGATATTAGATATAAAAACCACTATGATAATAACTGGAGGTGGATTGTTATGACTGATATTGAAAACGGGGTAAATTTAAGTTCATATAAAAAAGAAATGAAAGACGTACTGAAAAGGCTTGTGAAAACAATGCCAGCATATAAAGAACTGCGTTTTTTTGTGGAATGCGTTTTACCAAAATTTAATTGACGCAGGCTGTGATCAGCAGATAGCAGAGCAGTGTATGGTCATTGCAAAGGAAGGTCGGTTTACGGATATGCTGCCAATACTTGTAAGGCATAGAAAGGCTTGGCTTGGTTCCCTCCATGAGAGGCAGAAGCAGATAGACTGTCTTGATTATCTGCTTTATAAGTTAAAAAAACAATAACAGGTTAAAGGAGATAAGAGAATGGAAAACAAGGACAGCAGGACATTTACAATTAACCCTGAAATTGAAATGAAAAAGGTTCAATTTATGAACCGCTATGGTATCACACTCGTTGGTGATTTGTACTTGCCGAAGGACTATGGGAATAAGAAAAATCCGGCAGTCGTTGTTGCAGGACCCTTTGGGGCGGTAAAGGAACAGGCTTCCGGTCTTTATGCACAGGAGCTGGCTGCCCGTGGCTTTGTCAGCATAGCCTTTGATCCGTCCTTTGGCGGGGAGAGCGGCGGCGGGGTGCGAAACACAGCGTCACCGGACATATTTACGGAAGATTACAGTGCGGCGGTGGACTATATCGGTCTGATCCCCTATGTTGACAGGGAGCGTATTGGCGCAGTCGGCATATGCGGGCTTTCGGGAATGGCGATTACCGCTGCGGGAACGGATACCAGAATTAAAGCGGTAGCCACATTCTCTATGTACGATATGTCCCGTGATATGAGTAAGGGACACATGGATTATTATACGGAGGAGCAGAGAAACAAGATCAAGGAGTATCTGAGCAGGCAGCGTTGGAAAGATGCGGAGAATGGCACCTTTGCATTGGGCAACCATGAAATTGCTTTTGATGAGAATAATGAGCCGATTACAGGAATGATGGAAATTCCGCAGGAACTGCCGGAGGGTGCTGACCCTGCATTTGCAGCGTTTTACAATTATTATGCAGTAAGAGCGAGACACCCATGCGCTGTGAATTTTGTATCTTCATGGACGGCAACAATGCCTGTGTCATTTTGGAATTTCCCATTGATGACAAACATCAAAAAGGTATCTCCCCGTCCGATTTTGCTGGTTGCCGGGGAAAAGGCACATTCCCGTTATTATTCGGAAGATGCCTATGCCGCAGCTTCAGAACCGAAAGAACTGGTACTTGTTCCTGATGCGGATCATGTGGCTTTATATGACAATATGGAAAAGATTCCGTTTGATAAGCTGGAGCAGTTTTTTAAGGAAAATTTAAAATAGAAAATAGGAGGATTTGAAAATGAGTACAACATTACCGAAAATTGCATTAGGAGCTTGGTCTTGGGGTGCAGGAACAGCCGGAGGGGATCAGGTATTTGGAAACCATTTATTTGAAGAAGAATTGAAGCCGGTGTTTGAGAAAGCAATGGAGTGTGGGCTGAACCTATGGGACACGGCAGCGGTTTACGGAGAAGGGACTTCTGAACGTATTCTTGGCAATTTTGTAAAAGATGTGCGCCGGGACAGCGTTATCCTTTCCACAAAATTCACGCCGCAGATAGCCAGCAGTTCGCCGGATGCCATGCAGGAAATGATTGACGGAAGCAAGGAACGTCTGCATACCGATGTGATTGATGTTTATTGGATACACAATCCGATGGATGCCGCAAAATGGACGCCGGATTTAATCCCGCTGGCAAAAAGCGGACAGATTAAGACAATCGGTGTTTCCAACCACAACCTTGCAGAGATAAAAAGGGCAAATGAAATTCTCGCAGCAGAGGGCTTGAAAATTTCTGCGGTGCAGAACCATTACAGTCTGTTACACCGTTCTTCGGAGCGTGCGGGTATCCTTGATTACTGCAAGGAAAACGGCATTACATTCTATTCCTACATGGTGTTGGAACAGGGAGCACTTACCGGACGGTATAATGAAACAAACCCATTCCCAGAGGGAACCGGGAGGGGAGAGGCGTATAACCCGCATCTGAAAGAACTGACAGCATTGATTGATGAACTGAAAATTATAGGGACACGTTTTGATGCCAGCCCTGCGCAGGTTGCGACGGCATGGGCGATTGCAAAAGGCACGCTCCCGATTATCGGAGTAACAAAGGTAAATCAGGTTGAGGAGGCGGCAAAGGCGGCATGGATTGAGCTGACTGCTGCCGAGATCAGCCGCCTGGAAAAGCTGGGCGATGAAACAGGCGTCCACACGCTCCGGGAGTGGGAAAAGGAGATGTAGACCATGACAGTAAAAGAAGTGATTGATGGATTTCGAGAAGGGGCAGAAGAAAATACCGAACGGGATGCCTATGCAAACGAACTTTTTCAGGAAGCTGTCCGGATTGGCATGGAATTGAATAATCAGTATCATACACCGGAGGAACTCCAGGAAATCATGGGGCGGTTGACAGGGAAAAAGATTGATGATACCTTTCGTCTGTTTCCGCCGTTTTATACAGACTTTGGGAAAAATATTACAATCGGAAAAGATGTATTCATCAATTCCTGCTGCCATTTTCAGGATCAGGGGGGGAATAGAGATAGGGGACGGCACACTGATTGGGCATAATGTGGTGCTGGCAACTATCAACCATGACCTGAACCCAAAAGAAAACCGAAAGAATCACTATGCTTCCATAAAAATAGGAAATCATGTATGGATTGGTTCTAATGCAACCATACTGCCGGGAGTGACAATCGGCGATTGGGCAGTGGTTGCGGCTGGAGCAGTTGTGACACAGGATGTTCCTGCAATGGCGGTAGTAGGAGGTGTTCCGGCGAAAGTGCTGAAAGTGGTTAAGGAATTGTCCTTGACAATTCCTACAGAAGAAAGGGAGGAACGGTATGAAACGGCTGTTTAATCTTATACTCGCTTGCTTGCTTATCGTTTCGCTATCAGCCTGTGGCAAATGCTCATGTACGGTAAAGAAGCAAGCAACCGAAAACAAGAGATAGACCGCCAGCACCACACTATTCCGAACCAAAGAAACCAAAGACCAAAAGACAAGCATCATGGAAATGTGCATAACAGGCTATGGAATCATGGATAACTCTATTCACAGCACATGGAAAAGCTAAAGTGCAGCTTTCCCACGTCCTGCAAACAGAGTTACCCACAATTCCATGAGATAGCCAGTTATACACATTCCCACAATGCCGACGACTACTGAATCCCATCCATCTATTCATTTATGATAATATTTTTTTAAGACGCTGTAACCCCTCTGTTAAGTCGTTGATTGTTGGGGGAGTTATGACTGAAATTCTTGCGGTTTTATCAGCAGGTTTATTTCCTACCGTAAATCTTTCAGCACCAAATACTTGTACGCCTGTTTGTAAAGCACAAATTTCAAAACTCTTTCCAGTAAAGTAATCGGGTAATAATAAATATCGGATTGGACAAGTAAGTTTACTTTCAACTAAGTAACCGTTTAAAATTTCATTTACAATTAGATTGCGGTTTGATATTTCTTTTTTGCGTTCCATAATAACCTCATCAGCAATGCCATTTATTATCAAATCCGCAGATATTGTAGAAAGTAACGCTGGATTTGATATATTCATGTTATACAATGTAGTTGCTAAATCACAGTGGTATTTTTCCGGAACATAAATAAAGGCAGTCCTTAGTCCAGGTGCAATCGTTTTAGACAAACTTGCTAAACATATAACTTGTTCAGGAGCAAAGGCAGCAATCGGCGGTAATGGGTTATCTTCCAGTAAGTTATTGATTGCATCTTCAATTATGAGTATATTTTCTTCTTGAGCTATTTGTGCAATCATTTTTCTTGTTTCTAAAGACATGATATGGCTTGTGGGATTATGAAAATCGGGTATCACATAAATGCCCTTTATGTTTTCGTTTTGGATTGCATAATATATTCCTGCTTCTGTCATTTCAAAATCTTTATGTTGTATTGCAACAAGTTGTACCCCTATCATTTGCGCAATCGTTTTTATACCGGGATACGTTACATAATCTGTTCCGATTCTATCCCCTTGTTTTAGTAGTCCACATACGGTAGCTGTCAAAGCATTTTGTCCGCCTGCTGCTAAAATAATATGCTGGCTATCCGTATGAAGCCCCATTTTGCGAAACCATGCTGCTCCTGCGGTTCGCTGTATTTCAGTACCCTCTGATTCTGCATATGAAAAGAGCTTTAATGCGTCTGGTTTTTTTAATAGGCGTTCTGCATACTGTTTTACCTTGCGATTTGCTTCTATATGGGGGTATAGCCCGCCCATTTCAATAAATGGCGGGTTTTCTTGTCCGCAAATAAAAATTTTGTCAGATGTAACGTCTGATGAAATATAAGTGCCATTTCCGACAGAAGCAGATAACAGTCCTTTTTGTTCACATATTTTTAAAGCTCTGGAAACAGTACTTAAATTTATATCCAAATAATCTGCCAATTCCCTTTGCGGCGGTAATTTTGTTCCCGGTTTTAATATTCCGGCTTTAATATCATCTTCCAACTGCCTAACTAAAGCCAAGTAAATAGGCGGTTTTGTATTGCTTAAATCAGGCTTCCAGCTCATTGGATAGTTTTCAAAAGAATTTATCGGCATGACATTACTCCTATGTATTGTATGAATCAGTATTTGCCAAATTGTCTTGCAAACAATTTTACTATTGTTTGTTTTTGCTTGCAAGGGCATAATTAAAAAAGAATGGAGGCGCACTTTATGGAATATTTAAAAGCCAAAAGAGAGGATTTAGGACAAGTTTATCAATTAGTGCAGGACACGATTCAAACCATATATCCCCAATATTATCCGCATGAAATAGTAGATTTTTTCAGTAATCTTCACTCAAAAGAAAATATTGCCGCTGATATAGACAGTGGATATGTACGAGTATTATTTTTAGATAACTGTTTGATAGGCACGGGAACTTTTTCAGAAAATCATATTTCAAGATTGTTTGTACTTCCCGATTTTCAGAAAAATGGATATGGAAGTCATATCATGCAATGTCTTGAAGAAGAAATATCTATCGAGCATAATTTAGCTATACTGGACGCTTCGCTTTGTGCTACTTGTTTTTACGAACATAAGGGATATAAGACTATTTCGCATAATGAATTAACAACCGACAATGGTTTTACTTTGGTGTATGGAATAATGGAAAAACCATTAACAGTTAGTAGCACAAGAATATGTTATGAGGGGAAATTTTTTGTTTCTGTTACAAACACGGAAAATGGGGAAGTTGATAACCAAACATTATTTGCATATCACCAAAACAGAAATATTTTATGGGCAGAATATTATGGTGGGGAAATAAAAAAGGGTACAATGATTGGATTAGTTGGGCTAAATGGAGAATTAGACTTTTACTATCAGCACATAAATCAAAACAACGATATAAGGGTTGGAAAATGCCATAGTATACCACGCATTTTGGATAATGGGAAAATAGAACTATCCGAGCAATGGCAATGGCTGAATGGAGATAAATCAAAAGGTCTATCAACTGTCCGGGAAAAGTAATTTATGTCGGGAATTATAAAATGGATAATCAAGGAGCGATAGACAAAATGTTGCCGCCCCTCTGAATTATAAAACTGAAACTGTAAACCATGCACCGCCCTACGTGGGAGAAAGGGGGAATCATTTATGCCTTGCACAGAAGCATACAAGGAACACATCATGTATATGTTCAACGGCTTTTGCAAGACCGTCATACGCTATGCCGCACTCAACGCATGGCGTGACAGGAGCAGACGGCGGCAAAAAGAAATATCCCTTGAATACCTCACAGAAGAAAAGTTTTACCCTTTAGGCACAACAGATGAATATTTTGAAGCACCCTATGAAGAATACCCTATTACAGTATGCGGTCAGACAGTTATCCTCACCAATGGGGAGCTTGCCACCGCCCTGCTATCTTTGCCGGAGAAGAACCGGGAAATCATTTTCCTTTACTTTTTCGGGCATTACACACAACAGGAAATCGGGAAAATGTACGGACGCTGCCGGAGTACGACCGGGTATCAAATCCGCAGGACTTTACAGCTTCTGCACAAGGAAATGGAGGTGCTTTCACATGGGGAATCCGAACCTTTTGCCCTATGAAACGATTGTCCGGGCGACCAGCGGAGAGCCGGAAGCCGTGGACGAGGTTTTACGGCATTACAGCAAGCGAATCCGAATCGCCGCCATTGAAAACGGGCATATAGACAGGGATACCGAGGACAGCATAAAGCAGCGGCTTGTCACTGCCCTGTTTAAGTTCCGCTTTGATGAACAGAAAGTATAAGAAATCGCTTTCATTTTTTGAAAAACGGATATATAATAAAGCAACGACAAATCGGGATTTACGGAGGTTAATGCTATGGGAAATATAGTTGGAGCGATTGTATTAGGTGTAATAGCAATTATATGTTTTGTATTTAGTTACTTGCAGTTTAATGAAAAAGGGTTCTTGTTTAACAGTGCATATATTTATGCATCAAAGCAGGAGAGAAAAAACATGGATAAGAAACCACACTACAAACAATCGGGGATTGTCTTTCTTTTAATTGGAATTATATTTTTGATTAATACAATTGATATAATTTTACAAACGGTCTGGCTGGTTTATTTAGTAATAGGAGTTGTAATAGTTGCGATTGTATATGCGATTGTGTCATCGGTTATGATAGAGAAAAGAAAAAAGTAAAATTCCGGTTTGTGGAATTATAGCCAGCTAAAAACTGAATAACCGCCGCTACATAGAACGGCACACCAAGACAGGAAATCAAGAAAAGGTTTCCTGTTTTTTTGCGTCCATTTTTGGCATTTTGAAAAATTGTCAGTATTATACCGTGCAAGGGGGACTGAAAGAAATTCTCTCTCTTGTTTGGCAAATCCGCAAGCTGTCCGTGGAGGGCAGGCAAAGGAAAATCCCACCTGTTTTGTTTGGCAGTTTTCAATTTTCGGTGGTGTGGGAACTGAAAGGAAAGTGAAGAAATTTCCGCAAATCTCCGTCATTTTTGCTTTGCGTGGTGTTGTAGGTAGTAGGGGGAGAAATATCGCCGCAGCTTTGGCAAAATCCCCGCTTGCGGCACTAAAAGTATTGACAGAAGCCAGCACAGAGGAAACCGACACTTTTTAAGAGCAAGATTCTACCACAGTACCAAATTTCGCCTACCGGCTCATTTTGTCCTATGGGAATCTTGTTGGGGTTGCCACCCCAAGCCCGCCTTTTTGCGGCTTGCGCCGCTTGAAAAAATCCACCCACGAAAGGAGGTTCACAGCCATGAAAAGATACAACACGCCACACCGTCACCGGGTAATCAAGACACGCTTGACCGAGGAAGAATACGCCGAGTTTTCCGAGCGTGTCACCCTCTGCAAAATGAGCCAAGCCGAGTTTATCCGGCAAGCCCTTATCAAATCAAGCATACGCCCGGTCATTACCGTTTCCCCGGTCAATGATGAATTACTCTCTGCCGTTGGAAAACTCACAGCCGAATACGGGAAAATCGGCGGCAACTTGAACCAGATTGCCCGCTGTCTGAACGAGTACGGCGCACCCTATAACGCCCTCTCCCAAGAGGTACGAGCCGCCACAGCGGAGCTTGCCGCCTTGAAGTTTGAAGTCTTGCAGAAAGTAGGTGAAGCCGTTGGCAACATTCAAACATATCAGCTCTAAAAATGCCGATTACGGGGCGGCTGAACAATACCTAACTTTTGAGCATGACGAGTTTACCATGAAGCCCACCCTTGATGAAAATGGGCGGCTTATTCCCCGTGACGATTACCGCATTTCCTCTTTGAATTGCGGTGATGAAGATTTTGCAATCGCCTGTATGCGCTCCAATCTCAAATACGGCAAGAACCAGAAGCGGGAGGACGTAAAGAGCCACCACTATATCATCAGCTTTGACCCCCGTGACGCACCCGACAACGGCTTGACCGTAGACCGGGCGCAAGCGTTGGGCGAGCAGTTTTGTAGAGAGCATTTCCCCGGACACCAAGCCCTTGTCTGCACCCACCCGGACGGGCATAACCACAGCGGCAACATTCATGTGCATACCGTAATCAATTCTTTACGGATTGCGGAAGTGCCGCTGCTTCCCTACATGGAAAGACCAGCCGACACAAGGGAGGGTTGCAAGCACCGCTGTACAGACGCAGCTATGGAATACTTCAAAGCGGAAGTCATGGAGATGTGCCACCGGGAAAACCTCTATCAGATTGACTTGCTGAACGGGAGCAAGAACCGTGTTACCGAGCGTGAGTATTGGGCGAAGCGGAAAGGACAAGCCGCACTGGATAAAGAGAACGCTTCCCAAGCCGCCACAGGAGAGCCACCCAAACAGACCAAGTTTGAAACCGACAAGGAGAAGCTACGGCGCACAATCCGAGCCGCCCTGTCCTCTGCCGTTACCTTTGAAGATTTTTCCGGGAAGCTGCTACAACAGGGCGTGACCGTCAAGGAGAGCCGGGGGAGATTATCGTATCTCACGCCGGACAGGACGAAGCCCATCACCGCCCGGAAATTAGGTGATGATTTTGACCGAGCCGCCATACTGGAAACACTCACCATAAACGCACAGAACGCCGCCAGAGCCGCCGAAACGCCCACACCCAAACAGGAATACCCCCGGAGCATAAAAGACCGCTTACAGCGTAACAAAGCCGCCATAAACGCCCCGAAAAATGACGGAGTACAACGCATGGTAGACCGGGAAGCGAAACGAGCCGAGGGCAAGGGTATAGGATATGACCGCTGGGCGGCTGTTCACAATCTAAAGCAAATGGCGGCTACCGTGAGCGTTTACGAGGAATCCGGCTTTTCTTCCCCGGAAGAACTGGAAGCCGCCCTTGCCACCGCCAGTGCCGGGCTGCATGAAGTAACCGGGAAACTGAAAGCCGTAGAAAGCACTTTGCGGGAGAAAAAAGACCTGCAAAAACAGCTATTAGCCTACATCAAGACCAAGCCAGCCCGTGACGGATTGCGGGCGCAGAAAACGGAGAAAGCCCGGAGAGCCTACCGGGAGCAGCACGAAAGCGAGTTTATCATTTCCGAATCTGCCGTCCGGTATTTCAAGGCACAGGGAATCCAAAAGCTGCCAGCGTCCAAAGCCCTACAAGCAGAGATTGAGCAGCTTACCAAAGCGAAAAACGCCCTTTACAACGAGTACCGGGAGAAGAAAGAGAACGTCCGGGAATTGCAGACCGTGAAAAGCAATCTTGACAAAATATTGCGCCGTGAGCCGGAACGGAGAAAGGGGCGGGAAAATGAACGGTAAACGCCCCTGCATGGACTACCCACAGTACAGAGCCGCCCGCCGCCTTGTGCATGAGTGCTGCAACTACGATAACGGCAACTGTATCTTGCTGGATAACGGCAAGCCTTGTGTATGCGTCCAGAGTATCAGCTATTCCCTTTTATGTCGCTGGTTCATTGCCGCCGTGCTGCCGCTGGACGGGAAACTGGAAGCCGCCCTTTTGCACCGGGCAGACAGGAAACGCTGTACCGAGTGCGGCGGGTATTTTCTCCCCAAGTCAAACCGGGGGAAATACTGCCCGGATTGCGCCGTAAGAGTGCGCCGCCGGAAAGAAGCCGACAGACAGCGGAAAAGATACCACCTTTCTACGCATTTAGGCTATGAAAGAAGCCCGTAAATCAAGGCTTTTTTGACCGCCCTCAAAGGGTAGGCGATACATTTATCCTTTACCCCCGAAAACAGCGTTTTAACTGCGTAACAGGAAGCCACAGACAGGAGGTGAGAACCATAACCGATTACATCACAGCCGACACCATATTGCCCCGTTTTCTGCCCTATCCCTATTTTCTGCTGAAAATGGACTTGTCGCATACTGCAAGGCTGCTCTATGGGCTGCTTCTTGACCGTTCCACCCTCTCACAGAAGAACGGCTGGCAGGACAGCGAGGGCAGGACATATATTGTCTATCCCGTTTCGGAGATAACGGAAATGTTGGATAAAGGCAGCACCGCCATAAAAAGCGCACTGAACGAGCTGGACGCTGCCGGGCTTTTGGTGAGGGAACGCCGGGGCTTCTCCGCACCGAACCGCCTTTATGTGAAAATACCGCAAATGCCAGTGGTACAGTTTTCCGACCATATGACAGCCATACAGCCGGAAAACCGACCCTCTGATAGCCGGAAAAGCGACCCTCATAAGGACGGAAAACCGACCTTTGCGTTGGACGGAAAACCGACCCCTAACCAACTTACTATAAACCAACTAAAAGAGAACCAACGAAAAGGAGTGAGTGGGGAGCAGCCCGCACCCTTTGGCAGATATAAAAACCTTTTCCTCTCCGAATCCGAGTATGCGGAGCTGAAAGGGGAATACCCGGACAGGCTGGAACGGTTCATTGAGGAATTGAGCGAGTTCATAGCCGCCTACGGGAAAGTGTACGCCAACCATGCCGCCGCTGTCCGTATGTGGGCAAGACGTGACAGGAAAGGCACAGGAAAGAAAGGAATCCCCGATTATTCCTACAAGGAGGGCGAGAGCCTTTGACCGCATAGACACAACGCCCCGTAAACAGGGCGTAAAAGACCATGAACAAGGAGGACGATTCTATGAGTGATTACGATAACGCCATTTTCCGGCTTGCCACGGCACAGGAAGCAGAGCTGGAGGACTATATCGGGGAGGACGGGCTTTTATATTGCGGGAGCTGCCGCCAGCCCAAAGAAGCCTACTTCCCGGAGGGCAAGACCTTTTTTGGACGTGACCGCCACCCCAAAGAATGTGACTGCCAGAGAAAACGCCGGGAAACGCTGGAAGCCGCAGACCGGGAACACAAGCACCGGGAGGAAGTGGAACGGCTGAAAAGAAAGGGATTCACAGACCCGGCTATGCGGGAATGGACGTTTGGGAATGACAACGGCAAATGCCCCCAAATGGTGAAAGCCCGTGCCTATGTGGAACAATGGGAGCAGATAAAGGACGGAAACCACGGAATGATTTTGTGGGGAGAAGTCGGCACAGGCAAGAGCTATTTTGCCGGGTGTATCGCCAACGCCCTCATGGAGAAAGAGGTTTCCGTGTGCATGACGAATTTTGCCCTTATCCTCAATGACCTTGCCGCCAGCTACAAGGACAGGAACGAATACATATCCCGCCTTTGCAGCTTCCCTCTGCTTATCCTTGACGATTTCGGCATGGAGCGTGGCACGGAATACGGGCTTGAACAGGTATACAACGTGATTGACAGCCGATACCGCAGCAGAAAGCCGCTGATAGTCACCACAAATTTGACGCTGGAAGAATTGCAGAACCCGGAGGACACGCCCCACGCCCGGATTTATGACCGCCTTATTGAAATGTGTTCCCCTGTCTGTATTACCGGGGAGAATTTCTGGAAAGCCAAAGCAAGGGAAAAAATGGAACAGCTTAAAACGTTGCTGAACAGAAAGGAGAGCCTATGACCGACACCCCCAACAGAAGCACCGCCACTGCCGCCCGCCGCCCGGATTGCGTGACCGAGGTACGCCGGGGGAACACCGTCCTTGTGGTTTCCGGCTACTTCAAACAGGACACCACCGCCACCGCAGCCGACAAGATGATGAAAGTGCTGGAAGCCGAAAGCGCAGCCGGGGAAAGAGCCGCCCACGCCATATAAAGTGACATTCCTTGATTAAAAATATTCGACATTATATCCCATAAAGTAGCAAAAAGGACTGTACAGCCAGCCCCAACCTATGGTATAATAGACCTACGGAATAGTGGGCTGGCTGTCGGAAACGGAGGAATCTATGTCAAGACAGACCACCCAAACACTTATCACCGCCCTTTATCCGAGATTATCCCATGAGGACGAGCTTGCCGGGGAATCCAATTCCATAAGCAACCAGAAGCGAATCCTTGAAAACTACGCAAAACAGAACGGCTTCGGTAATCTGAAATGGTACACGGACGACGGTTATTCCGGGGCAAATTTCCAAAGACCCGGCTTCCAGTCCATGCTTGCCGACATTGAAGCGGGGCTTGTAGGAACGGTCATAGTCAAGGATATGTCACGGTTAGGGCGAAATTACTTACAAGTGGGAATGTACACAGAAATGATTTTCCCACAGAAAAACGTCCGTTTCATTGCCATCAATGACGGCGTTGACAGCGCACAGGGCGACAACGATTTTGCCCCCTTGCGTAACATTTTTAACGAATGGCTGGTGAGGGATACGAGCAAGAAAATCAGAGCCGTGAAGCGGTCAAAAGGCATGAGTGGGAAGCCTGTCACAAGCAAGCCTGTGTACGGCTACCTCATGGACGAGGACGAAAATTTCATCATTGACGAGGAAGCCGCCCCCGTGGTGAAGCAGATATACAGCCTTTGCCTTGCCGGGAACGGACCGACCAAGATAGCCCGTATGCTCACGGAGCAGCAGACACCCACGCCGGGAACACTGGAATACCGCCGGACGGGAAGCACACGCCGCTACCACCCCGGCTATGAGTGCAAATGGGCGACAAACACCGTGGCGCATATCCTTGAAAACCGGGAGTACACGGGCTGCCTTGTGAACTTCAAGACCGAGAAAGTGTCCTACAAGGTAAAGCAGAGCAAGGAGAACCCCGAAGAAAAACAGGCAGTCTTTGAGAACCACCACGAACCTATCATAGACCGTGACACATGGGAACGGGTGCAGGAGCTGCGCAAGCAGCGCAAACGCCCCAACCGCTATGACGAAGTGGGCTTGTTCTCCGGCATACTCTTTTGTGCCGACTGCGGCAGCGTCATGTACCAGCAGAGATACCAGACGGACAAGCGGCGGCAGGACTGCTACATATGCGGCAGCTACAAGAAGCGCACGGCAGACTGTACGGCGCACTTTATCCGCACCGACCTGTTGACCGAGGGAGTGACCGAGAACCTACGGAAAGTCACCAGCTACGCCGCAAAGCACGAAGCCCGGTTTATGAAGCTCCTAACCGAGCAGACCGAGGACGGGAGCAAACGCCGGAACGCCGCCAGGAAGAAAGAACTGGAAGCGGCAGAAAAGCGGATTGCGGAACTCTCCGCTATCTTCAAGCGGCTGTATGAGGACAGCGTGGCGGGGCGCATATCGGACGAGCGTTTCACGGAGCTTTCGGCAGACTACGAAGCAGAGCAAAAGGAACTGAAAGAACATGCCGCCGTTCTGCAGGGCGAGCTTTCAAGGACACTGGAAGCCACGGCAAACGCCGAAAAGTTTATGAAAGTGGTACGCAAGTACACCAGCTTTGAGGAACTCACCCCTACCCTGTTACGGGAGTTTGTGGAGAAAATCGTAATCCACGAATCGGAAGCCCTTGACGGGAAACGCCGGGGGAAGCTCCGCAGACAGGAAATCGAAATCTATTACTCTTTTGTCGGCAAGGTAGAATTGCCCGACTAAAGCCCGACCCGTCCGGCAGTCAGCCGGACAGGGAACGGCAAAATTTTTTACACTTCTTTTACTTCTTTATCTCACATGAGCAAAGAGCCAGGGCATGAAACAGCTGATGGCCGGCGGGGGCGTCGCCCTCATCGGCATCACCCTGGTCCCCCTGCTCTCCGGCCTGTTCACCGTCTGATACGGACACAGGACAAGGCCCGCTGTAACCAGGGCCGGGCGGCGCGCAGCCGCCGCTCGGCCTACCCCAGATGAAAGGACAAGGTAATCAATTTGGGCAGTATTCTTGACGCGATAGCGGACTGGCTCAAAGAGCTGCTTATCAGCGGGATAATGGGCAATCTCACGGGCGTTTTCGATTCGGTCAACTCCCGTGTGGGGGAGATCGCCGCCGATGTGGGCATGACCCCGGCGAACTTCTCACCGGGCATCTTCTCCATGATACGGAATGTGTCGGAGACCGTCATCCTCCCCATAGCGGGGCTGATCCTCACCTTCATTGCCTGTTACGAGCTGATACAACAGCTCATCATCGAGCATAACAACTTAGCAAATTTCGAGACCTGGATCATCTTCAAGTGGATATTCAAGACCTTTGTGGCCGTCACGCTCATCTCCAACTGCTTCAATATCGTGATGGCGGTCTTTGATGTCTGCCAGAACGTGATCTCCCGGAGCGGGGGCATCATCGGCGCGTCCACGGCGGTCAGCGACTCGGCCATCGCCGCGATGGAGGCCACCCTGGAGACCTACGGCGTGGGTACGCTCCTGGGCATCTACCTGATGAGCTTCGTCATCCAGCTCACCCTCTGGATACTCTCCATCGTGATCTTCGTCATCGTCTACGGGCGTATGATCGAGATATACCTGATGACGAGCCTCGCGCCCATCCCGCTGTCCACCTTCGGCAGCCGGGAGCAGAGCCAGACCGGGCAGAACTACCTCCGCTCCCTGTTCGCCCTGGGCTTCCAGGGCTTCCTCATTATCATCTGTGTCGGCATCTACGCTGTGCTGATACAGTCCATCTCGTTCACTTCGGATATAGTCGGCTCCCTCTGGGGCGTTGTGGGGTACACGGTGCTTTTGGTGTTCACCCTGTTCAAGACCGGGGGCCTTGCCCGAAGCGTACTGAACGCCCACTGACCGGGAAAGGAGGTCTTTATGGCAGCGTATATTTCTGTCCCCCGCGACCTGACGCGGGTAAAGTCCAAGGTGTTCTTTGGGCTGACGAAGCGGCAGCTCGTCTGCTTTGGGGCGGCGGCGCTCATCGGCGTCCCGGCGTTCTTCCTGATGAAGCGTTCCGGCAACACCAGCCTCGCCGTCATGGGGATGATTTGCCTTTGTCTCCCGCTGTTCTTCCTCGCCATGTACGAGAAGGACGGCCAGCCGCTGGAGACGGTGGCGCGGCACTTCATCCAGGCGAAGTTCATCCGCCCGAAGGTGCGCCCTTATGCGACCAACAACTATTACTCTGCCCTCATGCGGCAGGACCAAGTGGAAAAGGAGGTACAGGCCATTGTTCAAAACGCAGAAAGGCGGGCGCGGGAAAGCGGAGCCGATCGCACTCCCCGCAAGCCTGACAAAAGCGGAGAAAAAACAGATCAGGGCCATCATCGAGAAGGCCCGCAGGGATGACGGCACTCCCCGCACCGCCCAGCAGTCCATCCCGTTCCAGCGGATGTTCCCGGACGGCATCTGCCGTGTGACGGACAGCTACTACACCAAGACCGTCCAGTTCAGCGACATCAACTACCAGCTCGCCCAGCAGGAGGACAAGACGGCCATCTTCGAGGAGTGGTGCAGTTTCCTCAACTTCTTCGACAGTTCCATCCACTTTGAGCTGTCCTTCATGAACATGGCGACCGACGCGGAGAGCTTCGAGAAGTCTGTCCGCATCCCGCCCGCGGGGGACGCCTTCGACAGCGTGCGGGCGGAGTACAGCCAAATGCTGAAAAGCCAGCTTGCCAGGGGCAACAACGGCCTGACAAAGGCGAAGTACCTGACCTTCGGCATCGAGGCGGCCTCCATGCGGCAGGCGAAGCCCCGGCTGGACCATGTGGAGACGGACCTGCTGAACAACTTCAAGCGCATCGGCGTGGCCGCCTCCGTACTGAACGGGAAGGAGCGCCTGCGCCTGATGCACTCCATGTTCCACATGGGGGAGCGTGAGTCCTTCGCCTTTGAGTGGAAGTGGCTGGTGGAGTCCGGGCTTTCCGTGAAGGACTTCATCGCCCCCACCGCCTTTGCCTTCAACGGCCGGCACACCTTCCAGGTGGGCGGTATGTACGGCGCCCTGTCGTTCCTGTCCATCACGGCCTCGGACATCAGCGACCGTATGCTGGCGGACATCCTGGACATCGACTCCAGCCAGATCGTCACCATGCATATCCAGTCCATCGACCAGAACAAGGCCATCAAGACGGTGAAGCACACCATCACGGAGCTGGACCGGAGCAAGATCGAGGAGCAGAAGAAGGCGGTCCGCGCCGGGTACGACATCGACATCATCCCCTCCGACCTCGCCACCTACGGCAAGGACGCCAAGGCGCTCTTGAAGGAATTGCAGAGCCAGAACGAGCGGATGTTCATGGTGACGTTCCTGGTGATGAACACCGGGCGCACCGAGCAGGAGCTGGAGACCAATGTGTTCCAGTCCCAGAGCATCGCCCAGAAGCACAACTGCGTCCTGCGGCGGCTGGACTTCCAGCAGGAGCAGGGGCTGATGTCCTCCCTGCCGCTGGCACAGAACCTCATCGAGATACAGCGGGGGCTTACCACCAGCTCTACCGCCATCTTCATCCCGTTCACCACGCAGGAGCTGTTCCAGGACCGGAAGGAATCCCTCTACTACGGCCTGAACGCCTTGAGCAACAACCTCATAATGGTGGACCGGAAGTCCCTCAAGAACCCCAACGGGCTAATCCTCGGTACGCCCGGTTCCGGCAAGTCCTTTGCCGCCAAGAGGGAGATCGCCAATGCCTTTTTGGTGTCGGACGATGATGTCATCATCTGTGACCCGGAGGCCGAGTACGCGCCCCTGGTGGAGCGGTTCGGCGGCCAGATCATCAGGATCAGCCCGTCCAGCAGCCAGTATGTCAACCCGATGGACATCAACCTGAACTACTCCGAGGAGGACAACCCCGTTGCGCTGAAAGCCGACTTCATCCTCTCCCTCTGCGAGCTGGTGGTGGGCGGCAAGGAGGGCCTCCAGCCGGTGGAGAAAACGGTCATCGACCGCTGCGTCCACCAGATATACCAGAGGTATTTTGAGGACCCGAAGCCGGAGAATATGCCCCTCTTGCAGGACCTCTACGAGGCGCTCCTCAAACAGGAGGAGAAGGAGGCCCGCCATGTGGCGACCGCCCTTGAAATTTATGTCACCGGCTCCCTGAACATCTTCAACCACCGCACCAATGTGGACATCACAAACCGCATCGTCTGCTTCGACATCAAGGACCTGGGCAAGCAGATGAAGAAGATCGGGATGCTGGTGGTGCAGGACCAGGTGTGGGGGCGCGTGACCCAGAACCGAAGCGCGGGCAAGGCCACCCGGTATTTTATGGACGAGTTCCATCTTTTGCTCAAAGAGGAGCAGACGGCGGCCTACTCCGTGGAGATATGGAAAAGGTTCCGCAAATGGGGCGGCATCCCCACCGGCATCACCCAGAATGTGAAGGACCTGCTCTCCAGCCGGGAGGTGGAGAACATCTTCGAGAACAGCGACTTCATCATCATGCTCAACCAGGCGGCAGGCGACCGCACCATCCTGGCGAAACAGCTCAACATCTCGCCCCACCAGCTCTCCTATGTGACCCACTCCGGCGAGGGCGAGGGGCTGCTGTTCTTCGGCAATGTGATCCTGCCCTTCGTGGACCGGTTCCCCACCGACCTGGAACTCTACAAGATCATGACGACCAAGCTGACGGAGGTCAAGAAGCGGGAGGCAGACAATGGCTGATAAGGCGCGCCGCCTCCATTTTACAGAGGATGAGCTTTCTGACCGGGACATCCGCAGGGCGGCGAAAAAGGCGGACAAGGCCGCCGACAGAGCGGACCGAGCGAATGAGAAGCTCCCCACAAAGAGGCGTGTGCGTATCACCCGTGACAGCGGCAGGGCCGAGGCCGTGGAGGAACGGCTCTCGGATAAGCTCCATCAGTCCCGGCAGTCCTCCAAGGCGGACCGGGAAAAGGAAAAGGCCCCATCCAAAAGAAAGCCCCGCGCCACCGCCAGGGGCGGCAAGGTGGAGGCCACCGCAGAGCGGCTTTCTGACAAGCTGCGCCCGGAGCGGCAGTCCACGAAAACCGCAAGGGGCAAGCTCCGCATCGAGGTGACGGAAGTCACCGCCCAGAAGCCGGGAGCGGGTGGCCGGGCAGCGGTCAACGCCCCCGCCGCCACCCTCCATGCGGCGAGGAACACGGTCCGGGACGCCGTGGGCCGTTCGGATAATGACAGCGAGGGCAACTCCGGCGGGGACGCCCTGCAAAGCGGGGAGTCCGCGGTGCGGAACACCGGGAACATCGTGAACAACCGCCATTACAGCCACAAGCTGAAACAGTACGACAAGGCGGCGAGGCTGGAGCGGAAGTCTGACGCGGCGAATGTGGAGGCGCTATACCGGCGGGAGCGCCACAATGACCCTAACCCCTCCTCCAACCCTATCTCCAGATGGCGGCAGAAGCAGGAACTGAAAAAGCGGTATATGGAGGCCAAAGCCAGCGGCAGAGCCGGGGCTTCGGCTTCGGGGGCGGCAAAGGGCGGCAAAAAGACCGCCGAGGGAACGAAGTCGGTGGTGGATAAAGGGATCGAGTTCGTGAAAGAGCATCCCAAAGCCATCCTCATCGCTGGCGTCCTGGGGCTGCTCATCATGCTCATCGCCGGGATGTTCTCCTCCTGCACCGCCATGTTCGCCGGGAGCGGGAACGCGGTGCTGGGGACCTCCTACACGGCGGAGGACGCCGACATCACCGGGACCGACGCGGACTACTCCGTGCTGGAGGCCGCCCTGAACAACCAGATAAGCAATATCGAAAGCACCCACCCCGGCTATGACGAGTACCGCTACGACCTGGCGGAGATCGGCCACAACCCCTATGAGCTGGCCTCCTACCTGACCGTCCTGTTCGAGGACTACACCAGGGCGGAGGTCCAAAGCACCCTGCAAAGCCTGTTCGCCCAGCAGTACACCCTCACCCTCACGCCGGAGGTGGAGATACGCACCCGGACGGAGACCCGGACGGGGACGACCACCAGCACCGACCCGGAGACCGGCGAAACGACCACATCTACCTACACCTATGAGGTGGAAGTGGAGTATGAGTACCACATCCTCAATGTGAAGCTGACGAACAAGGGACTGGGGGCGGTGATACGGGCCTCCGGGCTGACAACGGAGCAGGCCGACCGCTACGATGTGCTGATGACCACCAGCGGCAACCGTTCGGAGCTGTTCGGGGAGGATGTGTACGGCGTGTCCGGGGGCGAATACACGGACTATGACATCCCCGGCGAGGCGCTGACCGACGAGAGATTCCGCAGGATGATAACCGAGGCGGAGAAGTATCTGGGGATGCCCTATGTATGGGGCGGCAGTTCCCCCAGCACAAGTTTTGACTGTTCCGGCTTTGTGTCGTGGGTCATCAACCACAGCGGCAACGGCTGGAGCGTGGGGCGGCTGGGGGCCAAGGGGCTGAAAGGGATATGCGACATCATCCCGCCCGACCAGGCGAAGCCGGGAGACCTGATCTTCTTCCACCACACCTACGACGCCCCGGACCCCAGCGACGCCACCCATGTGGGCATCTATGTGGGCGATGGGATGATGATCCACTGCGGAAATCCCATCTCCTATGCCAGCACCGAGAGCAGCTATTGGCAGAGCCATTTCCTGTGCTTCGGGCGCATCAGGTAAAACAGAAAGGCGGTGAGGGACAAGATGGATGAGATGGAGAAAGACCCGCGCCAGCCATCAGAGGCGTATCCCGGCGAGACCATCGGGAGCCTTATGGCGGAGTGCGAGGAACTGGAACAGTATATCGGCAGCGAAAAAGACAGGCTGGAACGGTTCATGCTGGAGACCGGCGGCGCAAGTGACGCATCCGACCGCATCCAGGAGAATATCGACAGCCTGAAAGATATGCTTGCGGCGGCAGAGGGCCGCTTGCAGGCGCTGTTCGACGCCCAGGAGCGGGAGGCTTTTGCGCCGGAGAAAGAAGCCGCAGGGCGGACATCTGTGATAAAGGACCTTGCGGAGAGAAAGGCGGCGGCAACACAGAAACCGCCTGAAATGAAAAAGGAGAGGCACTCCCCCGGCATGGAGAGATAGCGGGGACACCCGCATCCCCGTTCCGGGCGTTTCAGGCACAACCAAAAGGAGCGAAAATGAGCGAGAGACTGGACAAGATCGGGGCGGACCGTGACCGCGCAAAGGAGAAGCGCGACCTGTGGGACGCCCGGTACAAGGAGCTTTGCCAGAAGTATATCCAGCAGGAGAACACGGAGATCCATGAGATGGTGCGGGCGCAGAACCTGACCCCGGACCAGCTTGCGGCGGTCCTGAAAGCCCTGCAAGGCGGGATGTTCCCCTCCCCGGCTGCCATGCCGGGGGCGGGCGAGCCGGATACGCTGTCTGGCCGTGACAACAACACTTCTGAGATCAAGGAGGATGAACAGGATGAAGTTTAAGAGCATGATCGCCGGCCTTCTGGCTGGCGTTCTGATGATGGGCAACCTCTCCGCCGTCTGCTTCGCGGCGGAGGGCGCCCCGGCCCCCACCAGCGGGGCCACAGAGACGGAGGCCGTGGAGACTGCCCCGGCCGAAACGGATGAGACTGCCGAGGCCGGGGACGCTTCGGAGGACGGCAGCCCCGCCCTGCCTGACGGCGTTACCCTCGGCACAAAGGTCGTACTGCCGGAGGGCGTGGCTATCGGCGAGGATGGGAAGATCACCTTTTCCGCCCAGGGGCTGGAGCAGATCATGGCTGCCCTGATGGGCGGTGATGCCGGTGAGGACACCGATACCGAGCCTGAGACTGAGCCGGAGACCGTCACCGTTGGCACAGTCAATGTCCGCAGCGACACCTACCTGAACCTCCGCTCCGGCTCCGGCCTGGAGCATTCGGTGATCGGGCATCTGCTCCGGGGGACCGAGGTGGAGGTCATCGGCGAGAGCGGCGACTGGTACGAGGTCGTGGTCCCGGAGGCCACTGGGTATGTCTACAAGGACTATCTGGATGTGACGGAACAGGAGGCTCCTTCCTCCCCGTCTGAGGAGGACGGGCAGGATGCGCTTGCCCCCGGCAGCGGCTTTGATGAGGAGACCCTGATGATGATGCTCCTGCTGATGATGAGCATGGGGAGCACCGACACGGCAGAGCCGCCCTCCGCAGCCCTCACCCCGGACGGCAACCTGACGCTGGTGGACGACTATGACGAGGCCCATGCGGACGGCTCCGGCAAGCAGTTCATCACGCTGGTGACAAAGGCCGGGAACACCTTCTATCTCATCATCGACCGAGATGATGAGGGGGAGCAGACCGTCCACTTCCTGAACCTGGTGGACGAGGCGGACCTGCTGGCCCTGATGGATGAGGACACGGCGGCGAAATACACCAAGCCGGAGCCGGAGGTGCAGCCGCCCGCCGAGACCCAGGAGCCGGAGGACGGGGAGGGCAAGCCGGACGAGGAAAAGCCCGCGCCCAAGGTGACCCTCCTGATGGCCAGTCTGTGGCTGATAGTCATTTATGTGAACAGTTTCCCAAATGCCTATGGCGGATATGCTGTATCCATGTTACAATGAGGGCGGCAATGTCGGGAGGTGATGGGATGGGCGCAAGGGATTGGAAAGACCTGAAAGCAAAGCAGAAGCAGAAATTATCCGAGGTCATGTTCGGCATGGTCTGCGCCCATTACAAGGAACATGGGCAGATGCCCGCCGATGCGGAACTGGAAAAGCTGGCAAAGATGGCTTTCACCAAGATACAGGGCCGTGGGCTGGGGCTGTCCTATGAGACCGTCCATGATGTTTTCCTGAAAAAGCAGTCCAGATTTGCGGAGCGGATCGAGAAAAACGGCCTGCCGGAGCCGCCGAAGCCCAAGGTGAAGAAAACCGAAGCGGAGAAGCTGGCGATCAAGCGGGCTGCCCGGAAACGGAAAAAGGCGAGACTGGCGGCACAGGAACAGCAACAGCTGCCGGAGCAGGATGACCACTTCTTTTATATCGCCGGGTACACCTCCGGGGGCGCACCCTATGGCGTCACCTGGGAGGAGATGGGGCTGGAGCCCTGGGAAGAACTGGAGTAGGAGGTGCGGACATGGGCCGCTACACGGAGCAGGAACTGAGGGACATCTTTTATGACGCCCTGGACTTCTTCAACGATGCCCTTGATTCCGGCATCACAAGGGACAACACCGTCCTTGCGTTCTTCACCCCGGACAACGGGCTGGAGGTCTATGAGCGGTTCTGCCGGGAGCATTTTCCGAGGAACCTGGACGAGGACTACAAGGCGGAGGGCTATTTCCAGTCCTTTACGGCACAGGCTTTTGTGGGCAAGGGGCAATACGGCGTGATGGTACGCGCCGACATTGACTTCCCCCTGCCGGAGCTGCACCGTGTTTTCCTCCATGAAATATCCCACCTGTTCTGCTGTGAGAACGAGATCGAGGGCGGCGGTTTCTTTGACCGCTACTGCATGGGCAGCGGGGCGGAGGACGGCATGATGAACGCCGGGTACGCGGTCTGGCGGGAGGCTGTGGCTGACATCATGGCCGATTCCATTCTGAGCGAGTACACGTCCCTGACGCTGGCGGATGTCCGGGATGAGGTCGGGCGGCTCTACCGTCTGCTGTCCCCGGCAGACCCGGACTTGAAGAAATGTATGTCGCTGATCCTCGCATGTGTCATGGCTACAAAGGAGGTCGGCGGCGCAACGGAGTGGGCCGATGCGGAGGCGGGGCTGAAGCAGCGTCTTGGGCTGGAGGACCCAGCATTGTACGCCGTCCTCAAGATGGCCTTTGACAATCTGCACCATTCCCCGTTCTGGTCCATCACCCCGGACTTTATCATGGAGCTGGGCGAAGCCTACCTCTCCCTCCTGTCGCACAAATTCCTCCGGGAGAACCTTTCCTAAGACAGGCGGTGGGCAAAACTTTATAAAAACCGTAAAGCGGGCAAGGATAGACCATCCTTGTCCGCTTTTTAATGCCCGGATAGGGCGAAAATACTTGATTTCCAGAAAGAGTGACCGTTCATAAGTAAGTTCGGTAGCAAAAAACACTTTCTATCATAAGGATTAGGAACTACTTATATTGTTATATTTTTTTGTTAGTTTGTTTGCCAATTTCTTATGGAGTAAATTTATTCCTAAAATATTTACCGCTCGACGTTCATTAATTAGCGCTTGAAGCTGTTCGACACCTTCGATTGTAAGGTGAGCTTCAAGTGTTTGCTGCGCCCCATCAATTTTGATAGACAAAATACAATATTTCCCATTATCGACCACCCTCTCAAACAGCTTGGTTAGTAAACCAGCAGAGCATAGCAATGTCTTGAAAAAGCCGTTCCAGATTGCCACTGTGACAAAAACTATCACTGCAATTCCAAATACAAGAGCTGTAACAGCACATTTTATTGGGAACAATTTCTTATCCCACCATGTATTTTGCCGCTGGCATTCGAACTTTGCCTCTAAACCATTATATTGTTTTGAGAACATATACCAATCATGCACTCCAGGAGGGTTATCGTTTCCTGTGTTTCTCATCTGGAGTTCTGCAACTTCGGAATTCTTTGAATAGATTTTTTCAGAAATTTCCGTCAGCCGTCGTTTTTCAGACTCAGAATACTGGTCTGTGCTAATATTTACTGAGTAGACATCAAAGTATTTCCTTAAATCTGCCCCTTTTTGCACATTTTTGTTTACAAAAGTCATCAGGATCCAAGCAATGATGTCAGCAGTAAATGGGACAACAAGAGGAAGATACTCTGGCAGTCCATCTGGAAGAAATATAGAAAAGGCTGATATAAAGCAAAAAAGCCAGACAAAGTAGTTCTGCTTCTCTGCCAAATTATAACAAAACCTAGCGGCGTATTGAATTTTTAGCATGAACGGCTCATTTTGCCTTTCTGCAATATCGCAACTGTTCATAATAATTCACCAAATAATCTTTCATTATTTTATAGTCAGACTGAACAATCTCCTTGAGACGATTATCAGTATAATACTTCATTACTATTGGTCCGTGGCAAAGGCGCAGTTTCTGTTCAGAACCGCATGGACACAACAAATGTCCACGGTAGGGGTGTTCACAGATTGATCTCATTAGTGCAAGAACTTTGACAGGATCTTTTTCTTGAAAAAGGTCCTGATAGGTTTCCATGATACCTTGTATACCATGCCCACGCTCACCAAAAGGAAATTCCCCGTATCTTTGGAAGAACTCATAGGAGAAATAGTATGGCTCCACAAACTCCTGCATCCATGCAACTAGGGAAAAGCCCTCCAAAAAACGAATGCGAATGGTAGCATCAGTTTCAAGACACAATTCTCCGTTTTCATATCGATGCGGATAATCTTTCACTATGCGATTTCCAGTGTCAATCACATATGGAAGTATGTCAGAGTCAAGAGGGATTACAATCTGAACAGGGTAGTTATCAGAAAGAACATATCCTTTGGATTTGCAGTTTACAGAAATCTCACCGATAAGTTCAATTTGAGCCTTGTTCTCTGACTCAATATGTAATCCGCTCTGGACTTTGACTAATTCCTTGATTTGTTGATGGACTGATTCCTTCGTAAAAATCATTAAACACGATAGGGGCGTGCGGCAGTTTGCGAAATAATCTGCCGTGGAACCACATCTCCACAATATTTTTCGCCAAGGAAACCTGAAACACTTGCACTCCCGAAACTGCTTTCAAGGATAGCGCGGAACTGCTTGTTATCCTTTTGCTCTAAGGAACCGATAAGATCACTTTGTGCAACCCTAATCCACTGGAAAAATTTACTCGGGATTCGAGAATCGGTATTCCACTGATCAGCCAAGTTGTCCTCGGGATTTGCCGGATTTTCGATATACCAGTTTCCGGCGGGGCGAGAGAAGACTGTACGGACACCATACTTTTGTGAAAAGCTTTTCTCCGTGATATGCTGATATTCTCCGTAAATTGCGAGTTCGGAGAACACATAATTTAGGAGTTCAAAAACCGTACAATCAGGATTGAAGTGTTCCGCGATTTTGGTCACAGCCACATTGATAATAGCGGAGATGGGCTTTATCTTATCTCCATCTTCTAGGCTGGCATAATAATTGTTCCGGTGACACTTTAGAATCTGGATAACACGTTGAAGCGCAGAGCGTTCAAGCTCATCCGGGATTTCCTCAACCGACTCATACAATGCGCTATTTTCTGCAAAAATTCGCATCCGTTCAGCCTTTTTGGATGAGGCCAGAAAAGGTGCGTTGATATCATCAAACCACTTGCGAAGCCCCTTGGGATTGTTGGTAATCCATTGGAATCTACGCTCACTGCTACACCTGGGAATCGATATTGATGTATCAATCAAGGCCGGAGCAGAACTTTTGAGAATGAGACGTTGCTTTGTTTGATCAGATTCATCAGCTGCTGGAACGATATCAATTGAGAAGCCAATCTCACCAATATCTGCATACTCAATGGTGAAACACGTATCATCTATTTTCAGCCTGTCCGCATAAACTTTATTTGATTTTAATACACGTTCCACTTTATCCCTTAATCCACTAGGGGTGTAATTATCTCGAGTTCCCGTTACCTGGCAGATAAAGTCGAGATCATAACTTGCTGAAGAATCCTTAGCACTTGGACGGACTACAGTGCCAAACGCAAATGATCCTTGAGGATAGATTTCAGCCTCTAGGCCGTTATCATTCAAAAAGTTTCCTAATGCTTGATATTTCTCCACAGCATTGTGGTATAAAGTAGGAGAAATATCCAGACCGCGAATGATGGACAATATATCCTTTTGGCGTTCAGAAATATTATTCATAATACACCTCACAATTCATTTGTTAGCACTCACATTGAATGAGTGCTAATTTTCTTCAGTATACCATTACCTAATTGGAAAGTCAATCCATATTTCTTGATTTTTATGAGAGGCAGGAAATCCAAACGACTTTTACATAGCGGTTTGCGTATGGCAGGCCGCTTATTTTTTTACCCAAAACAAAGAAAGGAGCGACTGCCTATGAGCAAACTCGTGATCTGCGAGAAGCCCTCAGTGGCGCAGAGCATCGGCAAGGTGCTGGGCGCCTCGAAGCGATGTGACGGCTATCTGGAGGGCGGCGGGTATCTCGTGAGCTGGTGTGTCGGCCATCTGGTGGAGCTGGCCCAGCCGCAGGCTTACGGCGAGACCTACGCCAAGTGGCGGCTGGAGGACCTGCCCATCCTGCCGGAGAAGTGGCGGTATCAGGTGTCCCCGGCTACAAAGAAGCAGTTCCAGATTTTGAAGGAACTGATGGGCCGGGAGGATGTCGCCTCCATCGTGGAGGCCACCGACGCCGGACGGGAGGGCGAGCTGATCTTCCGGCTGGTCTACCACCAGTGCAAGTGCAAAAAGCCCTTTGAGCGGCTCTGGATCTCCTCTATGGAGGACGCCGCCATCCGGGAGGGCTTCGCCCACCTGAGACCGGGAACGGAATACGACGCCTTGTATGAGGCTGCCCTGTGCCGGGAGCGCGCCGACTGGATCGTCGGCATCAACGCCACCCGGCTTTTTTCATGCAAGTACGGCCCTACCCTCAATGTGGGCCGGGTGATGACGCCCACGCTGGCGATGGTCTGCGGCCGGGAGGCGGCGATCAGCGGCTTTCAGTCCGAGCCGTTCTACACGGTCCAGCTTGTGCCGGAAGGCTTTGCGGCAAACGGAGAGCGTATGAAGGAAAAGACTGAGGCGGAGAAGATCGCGGAGGACTGCCGTTCGGCGGGGACGGCAACGGTGAAGAATGTGGAGCGCAAGGACAGGACGGAGAAGCCCCCGGCGCTCTACGACCTGACCTCCCTCCAGCGGGACGCCAACCGTCAGTTGGGCTTCACGGCGAAGCAGACCCTGGACTACACCCAGAGCCTCTATGAGAAGAAGCTCGTCACCTACCCCCGGACGGACAGCCGCTACCTCACGGAGGACATGGCGGGGATGCTGCCGGGGCTGGTGGAAATGGTGCAGAAAAAGCGTAATATCTCCCCGGACGCCCCCGCCCCCGTGAACGCCGCCCAGGTCATCAACGGAAAGAAAGTCACCGACCACCACGCCATCATCCCCACGAAAACGCTGGAGTCCGCCGACCTCGCCGCCCTGCCCTCCGGGGAACTGGCAGTGCTGGACCTGATCGCCCTGCGCCTCGTCTGTGCCGTGGGCGACCCCTGCCGCTACTCGGAGACCGCCGTCACGCTGGAGTGCGCCGGACACCAGTTCAAGTCCAAGGGCAAGACGGTCACTGACCCCGGCTGGCGGGCATATGTTACTGCCGCTGATGAGGAGAAATCCGGGGACGATGCCCAGCCCATCCCCGCCCTCTTGGAGGATGCGGAGCTGCCCCTTGTCAAGGTGGAACTGAAAGAGGGCAAAACGACCCCGCCCAAGCGGTTCACGGAAGCTATATGCTGTGAAAGGGGGATAAGAAATCGCCCATAGAAAGGAGAGTTTTTCAATGAAAGCAAAGAAAACGGATAACGGCAAGATAACCGCACTATACGAGCGTCTTTCCCGCGACGACGACCTCACAGGCGACAGTAACAGTATAATCAATCAAAAGAAGCTGCTTGAAGATTATGCAAAGGAGCATGGATTTACGAATTGTGTCCACTTTACTGATGACGGCTGGTCTGGCGCAAACTTTGACCGCCCTAATTGGAAACGCATGATTGCAGCCATAGAAGCCGGAGAGGTTTCCCATGTGCTGGTAAAGGATTTGAGCCGCGTTGGTAGAGATTATCTGCAAGTGGGTTTTTATACCGAAGTTATGTTTAGAGAGCATGGCGTTCGCTTCGTTGCCATTGCAAACGGCGTTGACAGCGACAAGCGCGAAAGCAGCGAGTTTGCACCCTTTTTGAACATTATGAATGAGTGGTATGTTCGGGACTCAAGCCGCAAAATCAAAAGCGTTCTCCGGGCAAAGGGAATGTCTGGCATACACACTAATTCCATTGGTATTTATGGGTACAAGAAAGACCCTAACGACAAAAACCATTGGATTGTTGATGATGAAGCCGCCGAGGTTGTTCGCCGGATTTACCGCATGGCGATAGAGGGAAAAGGCCCGTATGAAATCGCTCGTATTCTTGCTTCGGAAAAAGTTGAAAGACCGTCCTACTACCTTGCACAGCGCGGTTTAGGCAAACATAAAACCAGTTACAACCCCGACGAGCCATACACATGGCGCGGCGGCACAGTTGCAGATATTCTATCCAAGCCGGAATATATCGGGCATACGGTAAACTTTCGGACTTATAAGGAGAGCTACAAGGACAAACACTCCAAAATGACACCAAAAGAGGATTTAGTCATTTTTGAGAATACGCAGGAAGCAATTATTGACAAGGAAACATGGGAGCGCGTTCAGACCTTGCGAAAGACAATCCGTAGGACAGATACCATAGGCACAGCAAATCCCTTAACAGGCTTGATGTTCTGTGCTGATTGCGGGGCGAAGATGTATAACCACAGGGGCAAGGCTGGCAATGCGCGGGATTGGGCAGGGCGACCAACTGGAAAGAAACGTCCAGACCGCGACGAATACAACTGTTCCCGTTATGATTTAGGCAATCAACACTTTGATGATTATTGCACCACACACCTTATCCGTACTGCCGTTGTTAATGAATTACTGCTTGAAGCGATAAAGGAAGTTTGCGACTATGCACAGAACAACGAAGCCGAGTTTATGGCGCAAGTCTGTTCCGCTTCCGAGGACAGACAGGCAAAAGCGGCTAAAGCTATCCGACAGAGGAAACAGCGCAGCGAAAAGCGCACCGACGAATTGAGCCGCTTAATTCGCAAGCTCTATGAGGACAATGTAAATGGGCGGCTTTCAGACAAGCTCTTTGAACAAATGTTGCATGATTTTGAAGCCGAGTTAGAGGGCTTGACCGATAGTATCACACAAGACCAGCAGGAGCTTGACCGCATAAGCAGGGAAACCGTCAATGCCGAGAAGTTTCTTGCCCTTGTCAAAAAATATACGGATTTTTCCGAACTCACCCCCGCAATGATAAATGAGTTTGTTGAAAAAATCCTTGTTCATCAAGCCGAGGGCAAAGGCGCAAGCCGTACACAGGAAGTCGAGATTTTCTTTAACTTTATCGGCAAGGTAGAAATCCCGCGCAAAGAAATTGAACTAACAGAGGAAGAAAAGGCAGCATTAGCGGAACAGGAACGACGCAGGGCGAAGAAAGCCGAGTATAACCGCCGCTATATGGAGAAGAAGCGCAGACAATGGAAAGAGCAACAGGAACGGGAGAAAGAACAGCAGGAAGCTCTTGAATTACCCGCTGCTTTCACCGAGAAAGGAGAACGAATAGCATGAGAATACTCATTGACAATGGCAACACCCCCGCCGCCCCGCGCCCGTATATCGGGCATTACGGGCGGTTGCGGAAAGCCTACCTTGAACAGTACCGCCCCGACCTCTACACCGCCCTTGTCGCAAATGAGAAGCTGCATGAGCATTGCGCCGAGATTGACGAAGCCGCCCGGAGCCGGATTGACCTTATCATGCCGCAGCTTGCAAGGAGCGCGGGAGCTACCGAAGCACTCAAAGCTACCGACCCCATGAAATGGGTGGGACTGATGAACGCTTGCAGGGCGCAAGCGGAGGAAATCGCCAAGTTTGAGCTAATCTATGTTTGACGGTCAAGAACCGGAAAAAACAGAAATCTTGCGATAACAGCCGCCCCGACGAACCATTCTCTGTCTGAGCGGTTTCTATTTGAAAATCCTCATTTTCCCCAAGTCAAGAGCCGGGAAAAACACCCGAAAAATGCCCCTATTGCGTAACAGGGGCGCAGAAAGGAGAGTTTATGAGAACAGGGCTTACGAAGCAGGAAAAGACCACCGATATTTGGTTTGACGAGAAAGACCCCCTTATCCATATCCGCACCCACAACACCGACTTAAAGAAGCGGCTTGCCGCCTACGCCGGACAGCACCCCGACCAGTGCCGCCAGACCGACGCAGACCCCGAAACGGGCTGCATGGAGTTTGATATTGCAAAGGGGCGTTTCTCTTTCCGTCTGACCGCCCCATACAGTGAGGAACGGAGGAACGCCGCCAGCAAAGCGGCAAAGAAACATTCCGGCAACTTGACACACCCTATTCAAAAAGATGTGCTATAATTTTTTTGAAAAAGTTTCGGATTAGATGTAGTATTTGCCGCTGAAACCGTAGTACATAGGTGAAGCCCGAAAGGAGGCGGTGAGATGATAGACGACGAAAAAATCATAGAAATGTTTTTTGGACGTTCAGAACAAGGCATACGAGAGCTGGATATAAAATACGGAAAGGTCTGCCACAATCTTTCCTACCATATCGTAGGCAGCAGACAAGACGCGGAGGAATGTGTAAACGACGCTTATTTAGGCGCATGGAACGCCATTCCCCCGGCAAGACCTAACCCGCTGCTATCTTATCTTGTTAAAATCGTTCGGAACATTTCACTCAAAATCTATTGGAGAAAGGAAGCAGCCAAACGGAGCAGCCATTACACGATTGCTTTGGAAGAAATTGAAGCCTGTATAGCAGCCCCGAATACAGTAGAAGCAGAAATCGAAGCCAAAGAGTTAGCCCGTATCATTGAAGCATTTTTAGACACGCTGACTACCGAAAACCGCGTTATTTTCATGCGCCGCTATTGGTTTTCCGACAGCTATAAGGACATAGCCGAGTTTATGGGGCTTTCAGAAAAAAACATTTCTGTCCGGCTGACCCGTATCCGCGAGAAGATGAAGCAATATTTGATTGAAAGAGAGGTATTCGTATGAATGCAAAGAAGTTTTCCGACGCTATGAGCGAGCTTGACACAAAATATGTCGATGAAGCTCTCAACTACAAGAAGAAATCCCAAAAGCCCTTTTGGGTAAAGTGGGGCGCTATGGCAGCTTGCTTATGCCTTATTATTAGCGGCATGTTTTTATTAAAACATGCTGAATACAATAATATTGGAGGCAGCGATGGTATTGTAATGCTATTTACTGAAGCCGAAGTTGTTGAAGTATTCTCTCCACGCTCTGTCCTCGTTGAGATTACAGAAGAAAATATATACAACGCAAATACCGATAAAAACCTATTTAATGTTGGTGATATGGTGCAGGCCGAATTTAACGAGGATATAGTATTACATTTTAATGTTGGTGATATTGTTATAATCGGCAGAGGCAATACCGCAGATGTTGATTATTCACAGAAACCATACATCGCACAATGTAATAACATTCAGATTAAAGCGGAGGAAGATTACCGAAATATTTGGGTCAGTGCAGCAAATAACCTTGGAGAAGAAGCAGCAGGGCACACTTTTGTAGAAACTACTTATGGTGAGTATTTGATAAATCTGCCAGAGGACAACAGTTGTCGGATTGAAGATTACAAACTGTTAGACTATACGCCTTTAGAAACTACAGAGAACTCTGTATCGGGCGAATTTACTTTTGCCATCAAAGCTGTTAATGAGAATTATTACACCGGTCAATATACATTAGATGGCACAGGTGAGTATGAAGGTTGGTTAATACTTCGAAAACGCTTTACTTTGGAACATCGCAATAATCCCTACTGGAAGTGTATAGCGCTTGAAGATATAGAAATATCTAATATCGACTATACTAAATAGAACGACTCCACAAAAAATTAAATCAATCCATACCAAGGGCAGCCGAGAAAATCGACTGCCCTTGTTCCATGCCTACGGGCAGAAAGGAGCGATCAGTTATGACGAAGCCGAAAGAAAAAACCATTGAGGAGCTGACTGCTGAAATTGCAGCCAATGAGAGAAAAATTCAGCAGTACAAGAACAGAAAGAAGATCATCACGCAGCAGATTTCACGCGAGACGCGCAGGGAGCGCAATCACCGCATCTTCCTGTACGGCGGCTTTATGGAAAGCATCGTGCCGGAGTTGAAAACCATGACGGAGGACGAGGGGAAGGACTTTTTGTATCACATTGCAAAGGGCGCGGACGCACAGGAGTATTTGAAAAAACGCGCCGAGAGGGTGGAAGCCGGATAATACCCTTGGTAACAAGGGCGCACTTATACACCCTTACGGGCGTGTGCGCTCTGCCGAGGGCTTATCTCCGCACAGGGAGATTTCCCCGCGCTCCGATATGGCGGCTTTGCCGCAACAAGGGGCTGCACCCCTTGCGCCGCTTCGCGGCTATCCCTGCACACCCACAAAAACAGTACACCCTCCTTTGGCGTCTGTACCATTTTTGAGGGTTTTATTATCCTATCCGGGAGGTGATACCCATAGCCATTTACCATTGGAACATCGGCATTGTGAGCCGAGGAAAAGGCAAATCAGCCGTTGCCGCAGCCGCCTACCGAAGCGGCGAAAAGCTGACAAACGAATGGGACGGAATGACCCATGACTACACTCGCAAAGGCGGCGTTGTCCATACAGAAATCATGTTGCCGCCCCACGCACCGCCCTCATTCGCTGACCGTTCAACCTTGTGGAACAGCGTGGAGCTTTACGAGAAAGCCGGGAACGCCCAGCTTGCGCGTGAGATTGACGCAGCACTCCCCATAGAATTATCCAGAGAGGAACAGATCCGGCTTGTCCGGGAATACTGTTCCTCTCAATTTGTTTCCAGAGGAATGTGTGTGGATTTTGTTATCCACGACACCAACAGCGGCAACCCCCATTGTCATATTATGCTTACCATGCGCCCCCTTGACGAGCGCGGCGCGTGGGCGGCAAAGTCCAAAAAGGAATATGACCTTGACGAAAACGGCGAGCGTATCCGCTTGCCAAGTGGCAGATACAAAACTCACAAAGTTGAGCTTACAGGCTGGAACGACAAGGACAACACCCTCTTGTGGCGCAAGGCATGGGCTGACTTTACCAACGACTTTTTGGAGAGGAACGGAAGCCCGGAGCGTATCGACCACCGCAGCAACGCCGAGCGCGGCATTGACGAGATACCCACCGTCCACATGGGCGTGGCGGCTTGCCAGATGGAGAAGAAAGGTATCGCCACCGAGAAAGGCGAACTGAACCGCAATATTCAAAAGGCAAACCGCCTTATCCGGGAAATCCGGGCGCAGATTGGGAAGCTCAAGGAATGGATTGCCGACCTGTTCAAAGCGCGGGAAACCGCCCCAGAGCAGCCGCCGCAATCTCCCAACCTTGCAAATCTGTTGATGAAGTATTTGAGCGTTCAGAGAGAAAAGAGCCGGAAGTATTCGCAGCGTTGGCAACAACAGCACGCAGCCGATGAATTGAAAACCATAGCGGCAGCGGTCAACTATCTCTCCGAGCATGGTATCTCTAATCTTGACGAGCTGGACGCTTCTCTTTCCTCTGTCAGCGATAAAGCCTATTCAATCCGGGAGGGAATGAAAACCGCCGAGCAGCGCATGAAAGAACTGCAAAAACTCATGGAGTACGGCAGAAATTATCAAACCTACAAGCCCATACAGGACGAGTATCGGCAAATCCGCTGGAAAGGAAAACAGGAGAAGTTTGCGGAAGCCCGCCGCGCCGAGCTTACCCTATGGGACGCAGCAAACCGCTATCTCCATGCCCATTTGCCGGAGGGCGTGAAAACCCTGCCGATCTCCGCGTGGGAGAAAGAATATACCGCCATCAAAGCACAGCGGGAAGCGGAATATGACACGCTGAAAGAGACCCGCGCCGAGGTTGCCGAGCTTCAAAAAATCCGCAGGTGCGTGGATATTGCACTCCGCGCCGACCAGCCGGAGCAGACACAGAACCGCACCAAGCGGCATGATATAGACCGCTGAAAGGAGTTGAACTTTTATGTATTACACCCAAGAACAGATAGACCGCGCCAACCAAGCCGACCTTGTTTCTTTTCTGCAAGGACGGGGCGAGCAGCTTACCCGCGCCGGACAGGAATACCGTTGGAAACGGCACGACAGCCTGACCGTCCGGGGAAACAAATGGTACAGGCACAGCCAGAGCAAGGGCGGCGCACCCATTGATTTTGTCATGGAGTTTTACGGAAAGAGCTTTACCGAAGCCGTTGAAATGCTGACAGGAGAAAAAGGCGCAGCCCCGCCGCCGGACAGACCAAGCCCCGCGTCCTTTTCTGACTTCCGACTGCCGCCCCGCAGCCCCGACAACCGAACAGCGAGGAACTATCTCACAGCAGCCCGCCGCATTGATGAAGATGTGTCGGGCTTTTTCTTTGCCACCGGGGATATTTACGAGGAAGCCGCCCACCATAACGCCGTATTCGTCGGCAGAGATGAAAGCGGCATACCGCGATACGCCCACCAGCGCGGCACAGCCGGGAACTTCCGGCTTGATGTGAAAGGCAGCGACAAAGCATTTAACTTCTGCTACCGTGGCGAGGGCGAAAGATTGTTTGTCTTTGAAGCCCCCGTTGACCTGCTCTCTTTCCTCTGCCTGTTCAAAAAGGAATGGCAGAAACAAAGCTACCTTGCACTGGGCGGCGTGGGAGAAAAAGCCCTGCTGCGTTTCCTCTCTGACCGTCCGAACATCAAGACCGTGTACCTCTGCCTTGACAGCGACCAAGCCGGAAGCGACGCTTGCAGCCGCCTTGCGGAGTTTGTGCCGGAGGGCTTGACCGTTCACCGCCTTGTGCCGCTTTACAAGGACTGGAACGAGGTATTGCAGCACCGGGCAGAAATCGCGGACGGGAAGTATATCCGTGAAGCGATTTACGGCTTGAAAGAGCCGCCGCAGGAAGAAACCGTTGAGATTATCCGAATGAGTGAGGTTGACACGCAGACCGTTGAATGGCTATGGGAGCCGTATATTCCCTTTGGGAAAGTAACCATTGTGCAAGGCAATCCCGGCGAGGGCAAGACCACTTTTGCCCTACGCCTTGCTGCCGCCTGCACCACCGGGGGAACGCTGCCGGGAATGAAACCCTTGCCGCCATTCCAAGTGATTTACCAGACTGCCGAGGACGGTTTGGGCGATACCGTTAAGCCACGCTTGATAGAAGCCGCCGCAGACCTTGACCGGGTGCTTGTGATTGATGAAGCAAAACGGGAGCTTACCCTGTCCGACGAGCGCATAGAGAAAGCAATCATGCAGAATGGAGCGCGTCTGATTATCCTTGACCCCATACAGGCGTACATGGGCGAAAAAACCGACATGAACCGGGCAAACGAAGTGCGCCCCATGTTCCGCCGCCTTGCCGATGTTGCCGAGCGTACCGGGTGCGCCGTTATCCTTATCGGACATCTCAACAAAGCTGCCGGAGGGCAGAGCGCATACCGGGGCTTAGGTTCTATCGACTTCCGCGCCGCAGCAAGGAGCGTCCTGCTGATCGGGCGCGTGAAGCGAGAACCGAATGTGCGCGTTATCGTCCATGACAAATCTTCCCTTGCGCCGGAGGGCAAGCCCGTTGCCTTTTGCCTTGACCCGGAAACGGGCTTTTCGTGGATAGGCGAATATGATATAACCGCCGACGAGCTGCTGTCCGGCGCGGGCGGGAACACCGCCACCAAGACCGAACAGGCGGAACGGCTGATACTGGATTTACTGGCAGACGGGAAAGAGCTTGCCAGCGAGGACATAGAGAAAGCCGCCACAGAAGCGGGCATATCCGCCCGTACCGTCCGGGCGGCAAAGAGAAACCTTGACGGGCGCATTACCTCAAAGCGCATTGGCGCGGCATGGTATCACGCTCTTAAAAAGTGAAACGGCAAAATCCAAGTGGCAAAACCCAGATACCTTGCCACTTTGCCACTTCGCCACTTCAACCTCAAAACCACCGCCCCATGTATGACCGCATGGGGCTTTTCTCATGGAAAGGAGAGCCTATGAACAACGACACCAGCAACCGCAGCACCCCCGCAACCGCTTCCCCTCTGACCGTAAAGGAAACCGCGCCACCTGTAATGATAAAGAAAATCGGAAAGACCACCTACCGCGTCAAAATCCATTTCAGTGAAACGAGCAAAGAAACCATGAGCGACAAAATCAAGCGTCTGATTTTGAATGACAGCGAAAAAAGTTCTTAAACACCCTTGACAAAACGTATCAGAGGACACCCTCCTCCAGAGCATGGAGTCTGCCGGGGCCGAGGAGATGCCCGAAGATGTGGAACGGAAAGGGATCGGCACTCCCGCCACCCGCGCGGCCATCATAGAGAAGCTGGTGCAGAAGGGCTTTGTGGAGCGCAGGGGTGATAAAAAGGCCAAAGCGCTGGTCCCTACGGACAAGGGCCGCGCTCTGGCCGCCGTAGTGCCGGAACAGATACAGTCCCCCTCCATGACGGCGGAGTGGGAGGAAAAGCTGCTGGGCATCGAAAAGGGCGGCTATGCTCCGGATGACTTCATGCGGGAGATCGCCGGGATGGTGACGGACCTTGTGAAGAACTATGAGATGGTGAAAGGAGTGGAGATCAGGATGCCGGGTAACAGCAAGGTGATCGGGAGCTGTCCCCACTGCGGGGCGGATGTGGCGGAGCGTGACAAGGGCTGGTTCTGTGCCAGCCGGGAGTGCCGCTTCGTCCTCTGGAAGGACAATGCCTATTTCAAGAAGATCGGCAAGCACCTGACCGCGGGCATGGCCGAGAAGCTGGTGAAGGAGGGGCGCGTCAGGCTGAAGGACTGCAAGAGCCAGCGGACGGGCAAGACCTACAACGCCGATGTCCTGCTCACCACCAAAGAGGACGGTCGGGCGAAGTTCCAGATGGAGTTCGACAACAGCGAAAAGAACAGCGGAGGAAAGAAAAATTGAAAACGGACCAGCTTACACTCGGTTCCCTGTTTGACGGCATAGGAGGTTTCCCCTATGCCGCCTCTTTTTACGGGATCAAGCCCCTGTGGGCCAGCGAGATCGTCCCGGAGTGCGTCTCCGTGACGAAGAAGCACTTCCCGGAGATGGAACACGTGGGGGACATCACAAAACTTGACGGCGGCAAGCTGCCGCCCGTGGACATCATCACCTTTGGCTCCCCCTGCCAGGACCTGAGCGTGGCATCAGGCAAGCGGCTCGGCCTTGCCGGGGAGCGGAGCGGCCTCTTTCTGGAGGCCATCAGGATCATCAGAGAGATGCAGGAGGCAACAAATGGAGAATACCCGAAATTCGCGCTCTGGGAAAATGTCCCCGGAGCCTTGTCAAGTTCTTCCAGGCGTGACTTTAAGGCTGTGCTGGAAGCGTTCACAGAGACCGAAGTTCCAATGCCTGGTTCTGGACGGTGGGCAAACGCCGGGATGGTACGAGGCCGAGGAGCTGACCTCGCTTGGTGCGTGTACGACGCCCAATATTTCGGAACAGCACAGCGGCGCCGGCGTATCTTTCTTGTCGCAGATTTTAGAGGAACACGCGCCGGCGAGATACTCTTTGTCCCCAAAAGCCTGTCAGGGTATTTTGCGGCGGGCGGAACGCCGCGGCAAGGACCTGCCGCCTATGCTCAAAGCGGCGCTGGAACAGCAGGCGCGGGAGATGTGATCCCCGCCGTCTCCATGCGTATCCGCTGCGGCTGTGAGGGCGGCGGCAAGGGGCCGCTGCTCCAGGTGGAAAAGAGCGGCACCCTGGCGACCGGGAACGACCAGTACCTCTTTGCGCCAAAGGACGCGGTGGAGATACTGAACGACCAGGGCGGCGACTCCCTCAGCGTGGAGAAGGGCGGCATTTCGCCCACCCTCCGCAGCCAGACCCACGGCAATCTGCCCATCACCGCATACGCCATCCAAGGCTCCATGATCGGCAGGGCGGACGGGAACGGGCCGCAGGGGGACGGCATCAACGAGAACGTCTCCTTCACCCTCAACACCATCGACCGCCACACCGTCTGTGTGGAGACCGGGCAGGAGGAGCAGCCGCCCACTGTGGCCGCTGGCTTTGACCTCCAGCAGATCACCAGCAAAACGAACCGCTCCACCCTGAAACCCATCCAGCCCACCCTCTGCGGGGCGGGCAGCCCCCATGTCGTCACCGCAGAGGGACTCCCGCCCGATGCTATGGTCGGGATCAATGGCAACCTTGCCGGAACGCTGCTTGCCAGCTATTGCAAAGGTACGGGGATGCGCTGTGGGCAGGAACGGGATGTGGTACTATGTGCCGCAAGCGGCCAGAGCCACGCGGAAATTTTTGAGGAACTGTCGCCCACGCTCAACTGTACCAGCGAACAGCCCTATGTTGTCCGGCCCGGTGACACAGAACAGGAGCAGCCCATCGTCACCCACCCGCAGATCGCCGGGACGCTCTGTGCCTCCGGCGCTGGTCTTTCCCGCCCTGCCGGACAGGGGAACGAGCTGGACTTCTGCGTGGTGAGCGCGGGCTTCAAGCACAAGGCCGGCAGCCAGTCCGGGAGCATCGGTTTCCAGGAGGAGACCGCCCCCACCCTTCTGGCGGGCCAGCAGAGCGCCGTGATGAAAGCCTATGTGATCGGCGCCTACCATTCCGGCGGGATGCTCTCGGACAATCCCCAAAGCGGCTTCTATGAGGCGGACACCTCCCGGACGCTGGACCTGAACGGCGGGAACCCCTGCTGCAACCAGGGCGGCGTGGCCGTAGTGGAAGGGGCAGATGAGCCGGAGGGCCAGACCGCCGCCGTGGACTGCCGCAACCTCCGGGAGACGGATGAGGTCAGCGGCACACTGCTGGCAAAGGCGGCCTCCGGCGGCTACTCGCTGAACTACCAGAACCCCGTCCGCACCGGGCTTTGCGTGAGGAGGCTCACCCCCACCGAGGCGGAGCGTTTGCAGGGCTACCCGGACGGCTGGACGGAAAGCGGCGCGGACGGCAGGGCCATCAGCGACACGAAGCGTTACCAGATGCTCGGCAACTCCATCGCCGTCCCATGCGTGGCGTATATCATGCAGGGCATCCGTGACGCCGTGGGCGGTGAGTGATATGCTGTCGCTGGTCCCCGGTCTCGCCTGTCGGCTCGGTCGGCGCTTCTGAGTGCCAAAGGCACTCAGAGGTCGCCACTGGCGACCCGCGCCCCTGCGGGAGGCGAACGAGTTCGTGCGCCGGCACCACCGCCACCACAAGCCCACGGTGGGACACAAGTTCTCCATCGGCGTCCAGGAGGACGGGCGGCTCGCCGGCGTTGCCATCTGCGGCCGCCCGGTGAGCCGTTTCCTGGACGATGGCTATACGCTGGAGGTCAACCGCCTCTGCACCGATGGGGCGAGGAACGCTTGCAGTATGCTCTATGGCGCGGCGGTCCGGGCGGCGCGGGCGATGGGCTACAAGAGGGTCATCACCTATATCCTGGACAGCGAGTGCGGCGCGTCCCTGAAAGCCTCCGGCTTTGTATGCGAGGGACCTGCCGGGGGCGTGGAGTGGACGGGCAAGCGCAAGCCGAAGGACAGCGGGCAGTACCCCCACCAGATGAAAACGCGGTGGGTAAAAATTCTAAGACAGGAGGACTGATAGAATGGCTGATACGGAACTGAGCAGCAAGCTGTATGAGAAGATGTCGGCGGAACAGGACAAGTTCCGGGCATGGCTGGTGGAACAGCCGCCCGCAGACATCCTGCTCCACGCCGTGGAGTACGCGGTGCGGGAGGACATCCTGATGGAGATGGAGGCGCTTGAACTGCCTGACGATCAGGCGAGGGCGCTGCTGGCCTCCCCGGACACGATGGCGGACATCTACAAGACCTTCTCCAAGATGGCCGATACCGGGCATATGGATGTGGTCCGGGAGAGCATCGAGGACCGGGCGGCCACCTTAAGTATGGAACAAGCGGTGCAGGAGGCTGTCCAGATGGAAATGGAGTCGCAGGGAAAACTGGAGGCTGTGTACCTTGTTGACCGTTTCTCTCTGCTCCACCTGAAAGAGGTCCAGGGCGGGGACTTTGCGTACACTGTGTTTGACAGGCAGACCAGGCAAAGGACCGCCGAGGGCAGGATCAGCCTGGACGATGTGCTGGACGGTATCGACCCCACCCACGACCATCTTGCGGCGGCGCGGGCAGCCGCTATTGGAGCGGCGGGGCTGCAGAGCGGGCCGCTGGGTGGCAGCGATGTGGCGCAGGTGGGCCTGACCTCCCTGAAAGACTTCCGCGATTCGGACATCCGCCGCCGCTCCATCTGGGAGCCGGAGACACTGCCCAAGGATGACATCCGCTTCATCAACAGCAGTTATGACGAGCAGTTCCGCCTCCCCAACGGCGGGAAGATCGAGGTAGAGTATCCTGACCGCACCTTTTCCGCCAGGTGTGAGTATATCGACGACTACCACACCTATGTCGGGAGCGAGGTCTACCACATCTGCCAGTTTGCCGAGGTGCTGGAGCGCGGCGGGGGCGTCTGCCGCCCGGAGCCGGTGCTGGATGCGGAGCAGGCGGCGTGGAAGATCGGCTGGAACGCCTATCTTGCCGTGGAGTGCGGCGCGGGGCATTGGGACTACCACCTGTATGACGAGAAGTTCAATGAGACCAAGGGCGGCGAACTGGAGGTTGTGGGCTGTTCCATCAACGAAGTCCGGGATATGGTCCTTGCGGAGAACAAGCTGGGGAGCCGCTCCATGACGCCCACCGACTACGGGATGCTCATGGACAAGGCGGCCATGCGGGAACAGGAGACGCAGGCCGAAAAGCGGGAGTCTGTCCTGGGCCAGCTTTCCGCCCTGAAAAGCGGCCAGAAAGACAAGCCCTCTCCCGCGCCGGAGAAAAAGCACCGCGAGGAAAGCCGATGAGCCGCCAGAAGCTGACCCTTGCCGAGCAGGAGACCATCATCCTGTGGGACAACGAGCTGGACACGGCGGAGGTCTACACCCACGACACAAGGCTCATCAATAAGCTGCGGGAGCTGTCCCAGCGGTTCCCGGACGCCTTTGTCCTGAAAGAGACCGGGCAGGGCAGGTCCGTGACCTACCGCATCCCCAAACGGTGCGTGGGCATCCGCCCGCCGTACAGCGAGGAGCGCAGACAGCAGCAGAGGCAGGACGCAAAGGAGAACGGCCTGCCATTTTTGAGGAAGGAGGAGCAGGATGTCTGACATCAAAAAATGGGACGAGGTGAACGGCGTGGACGAGTCCCCCGGCCACCTGACGGCGTTTCTGGAGAGCGCCACCGACGCCTACGCCATCTTACAGTTGCGGCGGACGGACGATACCCTCTATGAGCGGTTTGAATCCTACGCCAGCTTGCAGAGGCAGGGCAAGGAGCCGGACATCGACCACTACGAGGTGGTCTACCACGGGGAGCTGCCCAGGGCGCCCGATACGCCGGAGGCGGTGATGGCGCAGCTGGAGGCGTTCTATGTGCAGTTCAACACCGCCCGCCCGGAGGATTTCCGGGGACACAGCCTGTCGGTCAGCGACATCGTGGCCTTGAAGGTGGGCGGCGTGGTATCCTGCCACTATGTGGATTCCATCGGCTTTAAGGAGCTGGAGGACTTCGCCCTGCGGGAGAACTATCTGAAGAACGCTGAGATGGCGGTGGAGGACGATTACAACTCCATTGATGGGATCATCAACAACGGAAGAAAGGATGAGCCTGAAACGGAGCGGCACTCTGTCCTGGACGCGCTGAAAGCCTTTTCCAATGGGGAACCGGCTGAGCGCAGGCCGCCCCAGAAGCAGGCCGGACGGGATGAGCGATGAAGGAGTTCACAAGGGACGAGCGGATCATGATGATGCTCTACAACCCCGGCACACGGGCGGGGCTGATCGCGGAGCTGGAGGCCATGCGCCTCCAGCTCACGCCCTCGGAGCGGCGGCTGGGTCGCCTCTCCAAAAGCGTCCTGGAAAAGCTGGACGGCATGACGGACGCGGAGTTTGACAGCCTGGACCTATACCCGGACATCTGACCCAGGCACACAAATCTGAAAGAAACGGAGGCAACCTATGGCATTGAATGAACCCTTGCGGGCGGACGGGGCGGCGGTCGTACCGTTCCCCTCGAAAGCCGCCTACTACACCCAGATGGCGGAAGAAGCCGCCAGACAAGTGACCGGGAGCCGGGAGCAGTGGACAGCCTTCCTTACCACTGCGGCCCGGCTCTACAAATACCCCTACAATGAGCAGCTCATGATCTACAAGCAGCGCCCGGACGCCACGGCCTGCGCCGAGTACGACCTGTGGAACAAGACCATGCGCCGCTATGTGCGCCGGGGGTCCAAGGGCATCGCGCTGGTGGACAACACGGGCAGCCGCCCGAAGCTGCGCTATGTGTTCGATGTGTCCGACACCGGGGAGAGGGAGAACTCCCGCCCGGTCAACCTCTGGTCCATGCGGGAGGAGTATGTCCCCGCTGTGCAGGACGCGCTGGAGCGGGCCTACGGCGTGGAGGCCGGGGTGGGGCTGGATGAGCAGATCGAAAAAATCTCCTCCCGACTCGCTTCGGGATATTGGGATGACAATAAAGAGGTCATCCTCGGCATCGTTGACGATTCCTTCCTTTACGGGTATGATGAGTTCAACGTAGAGGTATCCTTTCGGAGGGCGGCGGAAACGAGCATCCGATATATGCTCTATTCCCGCTGTGTGGAGGACCCGGAGAGCTGCTTTGAGCCGGAGGACTTCATGGATGTGTTCGACTTCAATACCCAGGCGGCGTCCAATGTGCTGGGTACGGCGGTCAGCGAGGTATCTTCCCAGGTGTTCCGTGAGGTCGAGCGGGCGATCCGCACCTACGAGAGGGCAAAACAGGTCGAACAGGCCGAGGAAAGGAGACAGGACAATGGCAGAGCTGACTTACAGACAGGCAGGGGATTACCTGATCCCGGACATCCAGCTGGAGGAAATGGAGGACCGTCCGCTGGGCAAGTACGGCAGGATGCGGCGGGCGTACCTGGAGGAGAACAACAAGCTCCTCTACAACCACCTGGCCCTGACCGGGAAACTGTTCCCGCACCTGTGGGAGGTGCAGGAGACGGCATCCGCCCGGATGGGGCAGCTGATGGAGGAGCTGCTGGCGGCGGACCCGGCGCCGGACAAAAAGACCCGGCAGATGGACTGGGTGCGTCACATGAACGCGCTGAAAGCACAGGCGGAGGAGATCGTGACGGCGGAGCTTATCAACAACTGACGCTGGAGGGGCTGTTCCCCTCCGAGATGGAACAGATCACAATGATAGACCAGCAGGCGGAGAGCGAGAAGCCCTCCGCTTTTGCTATGCCCAAAGAGGAGCAGCCCCCGGCAGAGCCGCCGCAGGCCGCGCCCACCGCCGAACCCCTGACGGACTTGCAGAAAAAAGCCGCCGAGATCGCCGCGAAATATGAAAGCCTGCCCATGCGGGAGAAGATCGGTATCATTGCCCAGGCTTTTGGCTATCCGTCCGGCCACATCGAGACATCACCCTGTTCCGGCAAATGGCGCGGGACCAGCGATATTTATATCCGTTTTGACAACGGGGCGACCCTGGGTATCGGCAATGACAGTACACCCAGAGCAAAAACCGCGAAGGTGCAGAATGAGCTTGTCAACGCCGTCCTGATGCGGTATAACCCTGAGATCGTAGCGGCGGCAAAGGAAACGGCTCTTGCCGCTCTCCGTGTACGGGAGGCCAGAGACAATGAGATCGCCGCCCAGAAGGGCCTAAAACCGTATACCCTGCTGAATGTGGAATTATACGATGACGCGGGCGCGGAGAACGGCGGGTATCGGGGCTGGTACTATGTGACGCTGGCGGTGGACGGCAAGCTCCACGCCCACCTGGAGACCGGGCTGAACCATGAGATAGCGTTTGGCAAGGTGGGCGGGATACCCACAAGGGAGAGCTATTTCACCGCCGGCGGGCTGAAAGAAGCGGATGTTGACTATGTTTTCAACAACGTGGGCTTTTCCTCAGCATCTGGAATGTACTCGCTGTCCATCAGCGATGAAGTCCGGGAACGTGCGGAAAGGACGCTGGCGGAGCGTGAGGGCCGGCAGCCGGAAACGCAGGCCCCCACTATCCGGGAGCAGTATGAAAGATACAAGCCGGTAGTAGCGGCTGCCGTCATGGAGGATATACCCTACCGCAACGCCTGCGGCCACTCTGACCGGGAAAACGCCGTGATGGAGGGCAGCGCCGCTATCCGCCGCGCCATCCTTGCTTCCGGCGATATGCAGCTTATCCGGCTCTATTCGGATGTGCCGGAATTTCACCGCCGTCTGCATCAGGAGGTCGTAGACGAAACCTATCCCCGGCTCCATGAACTGCTGCGCCCCCTTTCCCAGGACGATATTGACGATGCCCTCCGCGCATGGAATGGGGATGCCGGGAGCAAACGCGCCGTTGTCCGCCATATGAAAGACCATGCGGGAGACAGAGATACCGCCGCATGGCTCTCCGGCGAGTACGGCGGCAGCGAGGGCGAGACCTCTTTCGTTGTCCGCGCCGGGAGTCCTGAATCCACGGAACTGCCGTGGGAGGAAGTACAGAGCCGCATCGCCCTGCTCATCCAAAAGGATGCCTTCTTCACAGAGGCGGAGCTGGATAACTTTGAGGACATTGACACCGCCGCTGTCCGCAGGGAATTGGAGAGCGGCAGCCCCAGACCCTTTGTGGAGCAGGTCATAGCCGATGTGGAGCGGATCGCCGTACAGGGGGATACCGTTCCCAAAGAGGGGGATGTGCCGGAGCGCAGCCGCTCCATCATGGGCGATCCATCCGATGCTCCTGATACAGTCGATGGCGACCTGTGGGAACTGATCACCACCGATGGCGGGCTGCTGAACGATGATGAAAAATCATTGATCTTCTCGTGGATCAGCGATGGCGATGGCACCGGGCAAATCGCGCTGCGCCTGTCCGAACTGCTCGCCGGAAACTCCGATACCATCCCGCTTGTGACCGGGGAAACGGCGGATTTTTCTTCTTCCATGAACGGCGTGGAGATCACCATCCTGGACGATGGCGAAAACAAAAAAGACGCCCGCTTTTTCCGCTGGGACGAGGTAACATCCGCTCTGCGCGCACTGTACCGGCAGGAACGGGACAGCCTTTCCCGTCAGCCTGCCCGCAGCGCACATGAAAAAGGGGCGGCGGATGTAACTTTAGACCAACCTGGTCCGAAGTTGGAGCCTGAGCCTACTTCGCCGCAAAATGCGGCGAAGTTAGAAACTGGACCGACTTCAGTGCAAAACGCGCCGAAGTCAGGAACCGAGCCGACAGTGACCGCCACCACCGAGACCATCTACCCCGGCGATAAGAACGGCCTGCCCTTTGATGTGGTCGTTGAACGGCTGCACATCGGGGAGCCGGAACACGCCCAGCCGGAACAGCCCAAACAGCCCGCCGCCCATAACTTCCGCATCACGGACGACCATCTGGGCGAGGGCGGACCCAAAGCGAAGTTCCGGGCCAACATGGACGCCATCAACCTCCTGCATGAGCTGGAGTCTGACGGCAGGGACGCCACGCCGGAGGAGCAGGAGGTCCTTTCCCGCTATGTGGGCTGGGGCGGTCTGGCGGATGCCTTTGACGAGAAAAAGGATAGCTGGGCAGGCGAGTTCAGGGAACTGTACGCCGCCCTCTCCCCGGAGGAATATGCCGCCGCCAGAGCGTCCACCCTGAACGCCCACTATACCAGTCCCACCGTGATCCGGGCGATCTATGACGCGGTGGAGCAGATGGGATTCCAGACGGGTAATATCCTTGAACCCAGCATGGGCGTGGGCAATTTCTTCGGACTGCTCCCGGAGTCCATGCAGGGCAGCCGCCTCTACGGTGTGGAGCTGGACTCCATCACCGGGCGCATCGCCCAGAAGCTGTACCCGGAGGCGGACATCAAGGTGGCCGGTTTCCAGACCACCGACAGGCGGGACTTCTTCGACCTCTGTGTCGGGAATGTCCCCTTTGGTGACTATAAAGTGAACGACAAGCCCTACAACAGGCTGGGCTTCTCCATCCACAACTATTTCTTTGCCAAGGCCATCGACCAGGTGCGTCCGGGCGGCGTGGTGGCCCTTGTCACCAGCCGCTACACGATGGACGCCAAAAGCCCTGATGCCCGGAAGTATATCGCGCAGCGGGCGGAGTTGCTGGGGGCGGTGCGCCTGCCCAACAACGCATTCAAGGCCAATGCCGGGACGGAGGTAGTCTCGGACATCCTGTTCCTGCAAAAGCGGGACCGCCCCATCGACATCGAGCCGGACTGGGTACACCTGGGGCAGACCCCGGAGGGCCTTACCCTCAACAGCTATTTTGTAGATCATCCTGAGATGGTGCTGGGCGAGCTGACCACCGAAAGCACACAGTACGGGCGGGAGGAATGTACCGTTGCCCCCACCCCCGGCGCCGACCTTGCGGAACAGCTCCGGGAGGCCGTTTCCCATATCCACGGCAGCTATCAGGCGGTGGAGCGGGACGAGGCAGACATCGCGGACGAGGCCGCCGAACGGGGCGCCATCCCCGCCGACCCGGATGTAAAGAACTTCTCCTATGCCCTGGTGGACGGGGAGGTCTATTTCCGGGAGAACAGCGTCATGAAGCCCGTGGAGCTGAGCGACACGGCAAAGGGGCGCGTGGCCGGGATGATCGGCCTGCGGCAGCTCGTGAACGACCTGATCCAGTACCAGCTTGAGGACTACCCGGACGGGGACATCCAGGCGAAGCAGGCGGAGATGAACGCCGCCTATGATGCCTTTTACGCAAAGTTCGGAACCATCAATTCCAGCGCCAACGCGAGGGTGTTTGACGAGGACTCCTCCTACTATCTGCTCTGCTCCCTGGAGAACATCGACGAGGACGGGCGGCTGGAGAGCAAGGCGGATATGTTCACCAAGAGGACCATCCGCCCGGAACGCCATATCACCAGTGTGGACACGCCCAGCGAGGCGCTGGCGGTCTCCATCGGGGAGCGCGGCAGGGTCGATCTGCGGTTCATGTCCGAACTGCTGGGGACGCCCGGTGAGTACGGGCGCATCACCGAGGAACTGCGGGGCGTGATCTTCCGCGACCCCCGTGAGGCTGTGGCGGACGACCCCATCCGGGGCTGGCATACCGCTGACGACTACCTCTCCGGCAATGTCCGGGACAAGCTGATGGTGGCGAAGATGGCGGCGGCCACCGACCCAGCCTACGCCGTCAATGTGGCGGCTCTGGAACAGGCGCAGCCCAAAGACTTGGACGCCTCTGAGATTGATGTGCGCCTGGGGGCGACCTGGATCGACAAGGACTATATCCAGCAGTTCATGGAGGAGACCTTTGATACCCCGTGGCGGCTTCGGAACGCGGTACAGGTGAAGTATTCGCCCTCCACCGCCGAGTGGCAGGTTACGGGCAAGAACGCCACAGGGCGGCACGATGTCATGGCGTATATGACCTACGGTACAGACCGGGCCAGCGCCTACCGCATTTTGGAGGACACCCTGAACCTCCGGGATGTCCGCATCTACGACACCATCGAGGACGCGGACGGCAAACAGAAGCGGGTGCTGAACAAGAAGGAGACCACCCTCGCCCAGCAGAAGCAGCAGGCCATCAAGGACGCTTTCCGGGACTGGGTGTGGCGGGACCCCAGGCGGCGGGAGGATTTAGTCAGGACCTATAACGAGCTGTTCAACTCCACCCGCCCCCGTGAGTATGACGGGAGCCACATCGTCCTGGGCGGCATGAACCCGGACATCACCCTGCGGGAACACCAGTGGGGGGCCATCGCCCATGTGCTTTACGGCGGGAACACCCTGCTTGCCCACGAAGTGGGCGCGGGCAAGACCTTTGAGATGGCGGCGTCCGCTATGGAGGCGAAGCGGCTGGGGCTGTGCCAGAAGTCCCTCTTTGTCGTGCCGAACCACCTGACCCTCCAGTGGGCCAGCGAGTTCCTGCGGCTCTACCCCAGCGCGAAGATACTGGTCGCCACGAAAAAAGACTTTGAGACGGCCAACCGCAAGAAGTTCTGCGCAAGGATAGCGACCGGCGACTATGATGCCGTTATCATCGGCCACAGCCAATTCGAGAAGATACCCATATCCGCCGAGCGGCAGGAGCGCATCTTGCAGGAGCAGATCGACGAGATCACCGACGCCATAGCGGAGATGAAGGCCATGCGGGGCGAGAGCTTCACCATCAAGCAGTTGGAAAAGACCCGGAAATCTTTAGAGGCCCGGATGGAGAAACTGCAAGCAACAGAGCGCAAGGACGATGTGATAACCTTTGAGCAGCTTGGTGTGGACCGGCTCTTTGTGGACGAGGCCCATGCGTTCAAAAATTTGTTCCTCTACACGAAAATGCGGAATGTGGCGGGGCTTTCCACCTCCGAGGCGCAGAAGTCCTCGGATATGTTCATGAAGTGCCAGTATATGGATGAACTGACTGGCGGGAAGGGTACGGTCTTTGCCACGGGGACCCCGGTGTCGAACAGTATGACAGAGCTTTACACCATGATGCGCTACCTGCAGCATGGTACGCTCCGGCAGAAGGGGCTGACCCATTTCGACCAGTGGGCCTCCACCTTTGGCGAGACCACTACGGCCATTGAGCTGGCCCCGGAGGGATATACTTTTTCCAGACGGTAAAACTAACTTCTCTAAACTGAAAATCTACATACAGAAACGGAGGTGTAAAAAATGTCAAAAAAGGCAGGAAAAGCGAGGATTACAGCCCTTTACGAGCGCCTTTCAAGAGATGATGACCTGGTTGGGGAGTCAAATTCAATCACCAATCAAAAGAAATATCTGGAGGATTACGCCCGTAAAAATGGCTTCACCGCCATTCGCCATTTTACGGATGACGGTTATTCTGGAGTTAATTTCAACCGTCCTGGCTTCATGGAAATGATAGCCGAAGCGGAGGCCGGGAACATCGGCACGATTATCGTAAAAGACATGAGCAGGTTTGGAAGAAATTACCTGCAAGTAGGATTTTATACGGAAATCCTGCTCCCTCAGAAAGATGTGCGCTTTATTGCCATAAACAACGGCATTGACAGTAATAGCACCTCTGAGAACGATTTTGCCCCGTTTTTGAATATAATGAACGAATATTATGCCAAAGACACGAGTAATAAGATTCGGGCGGTATTCGATTCACGCATGAAAGACGGGAAGCGTTGTTCGGGCAGTATTCCCTATGGCTATAACCGGGTGGAGGGCGATAAGCAGACGCTTGTCGTTGACCCGGTCGCCGCCGAGGTGGTGCGGCATATCTTCCAGCTTGCCAACGAGGGCAAAAGCTCACGGACAATCGCCGCCATACTGACCGAGGAAAAGGTCTTAATCCCTGCCGCCCACGCAAAGGAAAACCATCCAGAACAGTACCATGGGCAGAAATACACGGACAAATATCTCTGGTCGCTGTCAGCGGTTCAGAAGATTTTGAAGCGGCAGGAATACCTTGGACACACCGTCCTGCACAGGTCTGTTGTCACGAACTTCAAGCTGCACAAGCGCAGGGAAACCGATGAAGCGGAACAGTATGTGTTTCCCAATACGCATGAGGCCATCATTTCGCAAGAGCTGTGGGACAGCGTTCACCGCAGAATAAAGCGGGTAGAGCGGGCCTCCCCCTGGGGCAGTCAATATAACCGTCTGAGCGGCTACCTTTATTGCGCCGATTGCGGCAGACGTATGACCTTGCAGACCCATCACAGTAAGAAAGACGGCTCCATTCAGCACTCTTTCCGCTGCGGCGGGTACGCCAGCCAGATCAACACCTGTACGGCCCACTCCATCAGCGCCAACAATGTGGAAGCCCTGCTCCTGTCTGCGGTCAAACGGCTTTCACGGTTTGTCCTGCAAGACGAGGAAGCGTTTGCGGCGGAACTTCAATCCCTGTGGGCCGACAAGCAGGAAGCGAAGCCCCAGCAAAGCAAGCAGGAATTGAAGCGATTGCAGACCCGATATGACGAGCTTTCCAGACTTGTGCGGGGGTTGTATGAAAATCTCATGTCCGGCCTGCTCCCCGAAAGGCAGTACAAGCAGCTTTCGGCGCAGTATGACAGCGAACAGGCAGACCTTGAAGCCAGGATGGACAAGCTGAAAGCCGCCGTTGCGGAAGAAAAGACAAAGCCCCTTGATATTGAGCATTTCATTTCCCTGATACGGAAATATAAAGACCCCGCCGAAGTGACCGATATGATGTTCTCCGAACTCGTTGACAAGATCGTTGTCTATGAAACGGCGGGGACGGGAAAGGCCCGGACGCAAAAGGTCGATATTTACTTCAACTATGTCGGGAAAGTCGATATTGCCTACACCGAACAGGAGTTAGAGGAAATCAGGGCGCAGGAGGAACAGGCTGAAAAGGAACGGTTAGCCCGCCAGCGGGCCAGGGAAAAGGCATATCGGGAGAAGCGCAAGGCGGCGAAGATTGCGGCGAACGGCGGCGTGTCTGTCCCCCCGAAGGTCTGCCCCCATTGCGGCAGGGAGTTTACCCCGGCAAGCAACCGGCAGATATTCTGCTCTGACGAGTGCTGTTATCAGGCAAGGCAGGATAAGAAAAAGGCAGAACGGGAAGCGGAGCGTGGAGAGCATTATTACCGCCAGCGCAAATGTGCTGTGTGCGGCAAGCTGTTCTGGCCTACGCACAGCCAGCAGACACTTTGCTCCGATAAGTGCCGCAAAGAGAAGCACAATCAAGTTACCTTGAAAGCCTATCACGACAAAAAAGCAAAGGAGAACGCACAATGGAACACTTCATCAAAGACGAAAGAACAGGTATCAGCTACGAGCTTATCGGAGACTATTATTTCCCCTGCCTTGCTCCCCCAGCCAGCCCGAACATCGGCAAGTACGGCAGAATGAGGTGGAGGTATCTGAAAGAGCACAGACGGGCAATTTATTCTCAGCTTGTATTGTCCGATAAGCTGGCAGGGCACCTTGAAGAAATCGACCAGTCCGCAAACGAGATGATGGAACGGCTCATAAAGGACATGGCAGAGCGTCAGGGCGTGACGGAGCGGCTGAAAGCCGAAAATCAACTGCGCTGGGTGGGAATGATGAATAATATCCGCTCTGCCGCCGAGGAAATGGTCTTGAACGATTTGATTTACGCATAAGGCAAAAGGAAGCTGTCATTGAGAGGTGGCAGCTTCCTTTTTCGGGAAGTAATCAAGAAGTCATTAAGTCCCTTGTGTAGTGGAAGGAATTAAAATCAATAACACCTCGACAAATGGGAAGTTTTCTCTTATTGAGTTCGGCACACTTCGTCCCGATAGAAACGGTCACCCTTGGACACCGTAATCAGCTCCCCCCGGTTTTCCATAGCCTGGATACGCTTGGCAATCCACCAGTCGCCGATACCCAGTTGGTGTCGCCCAATCACCTCACCAATAAGCTGAGCCACCCGAAAGGTTCCATCAGGGATATGAGCACGAATAAATGGGTCGTAGAAGTCCTCCCCAACACTGTGCAGACGCCCATTGACAACAGCACGCAAGGGCGCATTTTCCTCTCGAAGCTGTGACCACTCCATAGCGATAGCTCTGCGAACATTTTGGGGGATTTCCCGCTCCAAAGGCAGATACGCCGCCCAGTCTCCCGGAGAAAGTTCTCCCCAGTTCAAACAGGATTGCACTGTGCCATCTTCCCATGGCATCCACCGGGGCATTTCTAAAGCGGTCACAGGGCAGTTACAGTCCCGTAGTTGCCAAAGCACATCATAAAACCCACACAGGGAGTAAGGTGCGTTGCTGTACCAGATTCGCACAGCCTCGCCGTGTTTTCCACCCTCCAAAAGCCGCTCTCTGTCCCGCTGGCGTTGTTCCCAAAGCATATCTCGCTGGGCATAATCGTCCGGGTCGCAATCTGGGAGTGGGAAATCGCCCCCCAACCAAGCGGTAAGCAAATCAAACCGGGCCTTCTCCACATCAGGGCCGCTTATGGGGCCGATGTCCAATCCAACAGACGGGCATAACACATCCCCAGGGTCGCCGCCCACGGGCCGCGCCCGGCGGTTTTCTGCCTCCCATTGGGCCTTGAGCTGGGCCATAGCCTGATCCTTCTCCTCCTGAGTAGGTTCTCGCTCTCCGTCACCGAAAATAAATCCGATTGGCCCATCATCCCAACTGGACGGCCCCCAATGTGTGGCCAGCTTCAATGACCCACACTCACTGTCGGAAAAAACTATTTGTAGCATGGTAAATACTCCGTTTCAAATTGCCATTTAGTTTTTCTCAACCTTAAATTCTACAGTTCTAAACTCGAAGCCGCTTTCTTCTGGCTCTGTTCCGTCTGGCCGTTCAAGTCCTAAAGTATCATAATACTCATTTGTAAATGGAATTTGTTCATAGGGGAAATCGCTTTGCAAATCCTTGATATATTCAAACGGGGTATCTATCGGTGCTATACCTGTCCCTTTGCGAATTGTACTCAAGGCACCTTCCACTTCGGGCCGAACTCTCCATTCCTGTTCTTCTGGACTATTAACAAAATTCTCAAACCTTTTTTTATCCCACCAAATAATCTGTTGCAAAATATTTGTATTACCAGTGGCGAGTATCAGCCCCAAGAAATCGCAGAAATTACGGGCAATTGGATAGACATTGTAATCGCAGCAGGTTTCCGGGTTGACGCAGAACACCATATCTCCAAAGCTCTTAATAAAGCAGTAGTGTATGCCATTATCCCAGCCAATGATTTCCGCTCCAATAGGAGTGCAAAAATACGGTGTTTGCGTTCCCGCTTCTAAGCCAATCCAGCTACCATCTATCTTCAAGTTTTTATATTTTTCATAAAGCAGGTTCATTTAGGTACCCCCGTAAATTTAGCGTTTGTCGAATCACTATGGATATAGTATACCACCAACCCAAGCGACATTCAACCCCCATCAAAGCACACATCTGAGCCGGAGAAAAGCACCGTAGCGATACGGTGCTTTTCTGTTGCCCAGGGCAGCAAAATCAACTGAAAGGAGGTCGCACAATGACCCCAAACGGAAGCAACGACACGGTTACTTTGGAGATTATCAGGGCGAGCGAGGTCACGCCCAGGGAGGTGAAATGGCTGTGGTATCCCTATATCCCATTCGGGAAGATAACCCTGCTCCAAGGCGATCCGGGCGATGGCAAGAGCAAATTCATGCTTGCGCTGTCTGCCCTGCTGACCGATGGGAAGCCCCTGCCTTTCCAAGAGGTAGAGGAAGCAAGCGAACCCATGACGGTGATTTACCAGACCACGGAGGATGATGCAGACGATACGGTTGTGCCGAGGTTTATCGCTTCCGGCGGCAATCGTGATAATCTTATCTTCATCAAGGAGAATGAAAAGCACCTGACCTTTGGAGATGACCGGCTGCGACAGGCAATCGAACGGTACAATGTCAGGCTGCTCATTCTTGACCCGTTGAGTTCGTATATCGGGGAAGATTGCTCCATGAACGACGCCAACAAAACGAGGACGGAGCTGAACCACCTTATCAAAATCGGGCAGGAAACGGGCTGTGCAATCGTTGTTGTGGCGCACATGAACAAGAACAGGGATACCTCCCCGCTGTACCGAACCAACGGCTCAATCGACATTGCCGCCGCCGCAAGAAGTATTCTGGCGGTGGCGAGGACGCAGAACAAGGAGAACCTTTCGGAGCGGTATATGGTGCAGGTGAAGTCCAATCTCGCCCCGACCGGCAACGCCATTGTCTTTGAAGTGACCGACAAGGGCGTAAACTTCCAGGACGAAATTGAACTGACAGCGGACGAAGCCTTTTCCCTTTTTGCCCCAAAGCTGGGCAGGCCGAGCGAAAAGGTAGACGGCGCTGTTGCGTTTCTGAAAGAGCTTCTTTCAGACGGCAGGCCGCAGCTTGCTGCCGAGTGCGAAGTAAAACTTGAAGCCGCAGGCTTCAAGAAATCGACCATCAAAAAGGCCAAGAAGAAAGCCGGCGTTCACTCGGTGAAGGAGGGCTTTCTTTGGTACTGGGCTTTGACGATGGGCGAAAAACCGAAAGAGGAACGGCAGGCAGTCACGGCGGATGACGGCCTGCCGTTTTGAATTGAGGTTTTAAGGGAGGTCAAGGGGGGAAAGCCCTTGCCCACGACATCTTTGCGGCGAAGCCGAAAGTGTCATAGTGGGTTACACACATTCGCAGAATGTTGTGTAACGGCGCTCCCCCGCCACCTCTCGGAAAGGAGGAACCGATGGCAAAAGAACCAAGGCCCGATATGAGCTGCGCCCGTGTGAAGCAGTACAAGTCCTCCGACATTGGGGCGGCTGAACGGCACAATGAGAGGAAGAACGAAAGCTACGACAACATCAATGTCGTGCCGGAGCGGATACCCCTCAATGTCCATTTCTGTGACCCCGGCGGGAAGTCCTATATGGAAATTCTGCGGGAGATGGAAGCGGATGGGGCAATCAGCCTGCGGGGGCTTCGGCAGGACGCTACCCTTTTTGACGAGATTATCATTGATGTGAACACGATGTACTTTGAGCGGAACGGCGGCTATGACTACGCCAGGGAGTTCTACGCCGAGGCGGTGCGCTTTCTGGAAGATAAGTTCGGAAGCGAGAATGTCATCTCCGCCGTCATGCACGCCGATGAAATCAACCGGGCGGCAAGTGACGAGTTGGGAAAGGATGTGTACCACTACCATCTTCACGCCGTTGTCCTGCCTGTGGTTGAGAAAGAAATCCTGTGGAGCAAGCGGTGTAAAGACCCCGCCCTGCGTGGGACGGTGAAAGAGGTTATCCATCAGATCAGCCACTCCAAGAAATGGGCTTCCGATATTCCCCTCACCGATGAACACGGCAGGGCAATCCTGCGGAAGAACGGCAAGCCGAAGTACCGGGCGTCATACAGCGTCCTGCAAGATGAATTGTTTGAGCATATGCGGGAGCATGGCTTTACCGACTTCCAGCGTGGCGAGCGTGGCAGCACTTCCGAAAATCTGAGTTCGCTCCAATATCAGATTAAACAGGATACCAAACGGCTCTCCAAGCTCCAAGAGAAGGTTGCAAGGGAGCAGACCAAATACCAGGCGGCCCACGAGGTCAGCATGACCCTCAGCGACATTGACAGCATGGGTCAAAAGACCATCACGGGAAAGGTCGCTATCAGCAAAGAGGACTACTCCCAGCTTACCTCGCTGGCAAAGGAGGGCATTACCAGCCGGAACGAGATTCACAATCTGAAAGAGAACGCCCGCTATTACCGCCAGCAGTATTCCAGGGCTTCATCGGCGTTGCAGAAAGCGCAGGAACGGTATGACGCTCTGAAAGAGAAATGCCAGCCGTTTCTGGACGCTATGGAGCATTTTCCCGATGTTGTGCGGGTGTTTGTCAGCAAGGTCAGGGAGTTGTTCAGCGTCAAGGAAGCGCAGGAGCGGAGAGAAAAGGAGGAAGCGGAGCGCAGGCGGCAGGCCGAGCGTGAAGCGAGAAAACAGAAGAACAGGAGCAAGGGTTGGGAGAGATAGCCGCTTCGACTACACTCCCGACTTTTTGACTTCTTCACCTGTTCTAAACTGAACGCCCAGGCGTCGAAACCGGGCTTTCGCTGTCGGAAGCCCACGATTTTTGGAAAGGAGCACTATGGAAAATCAATATTCTATCCGTATAGGAAACACCAATTTTATTGTCAGTGTGAAGCAGTCCGAAACGGCGAAAAAGCCCATGGATACAGCGTTTCGTGGCCTTTGTGTCCATGAAGTTTTAGGCGATTGCTTTGCTTCTGACAAGTTCAATTTAGAGGAAATCAAAAAATCCTCTTGACAAACCGTCCCCGGAGGGGACCGGCTACCGCGCCCGGACAAGGTTTGCCAAGTTCTTCAACCTCCCGGAGCTGATGAATATGTTCAAAGAGGTGGCCGACATCAAGACCGCCGACCAGCTCCGCCTCCCTGTGCCGGAGGCAAAGTTTGAGACCGTAGTGGTGCAGCCCTCGGAGATACAGAAGGAGATGGTGGCGGACCTGTCCGAACGGGCCGCCGCTGTCCACAGTGGGAATATAGACCCCTCGGTTGACAATATGCTCAAGATCACCTCGGACGGACGTAAGATCGGCCTCGACCAGCGGCTGATGAACCCGCTCCTGCCCGATGACCCCAGCAGCAAGCTGAACGCCTGCGTCCAGAATGTCCTCCGCATCTGGGAGGAGGGGCAGGCGGACAAGCTGACCCAGTTATTGTTCTGCGACCTCTCCACGCCCAAGGGGGACGGCACGTTCAATGTCTATGAGGACATCCGGGACAAACTGGTAGCGGCTGGCGTCCCCCGTGAGGAGATCGCCTTTATCCATGACGCCGACACCGAGGCGAAGAAGAAGGAGCTGTTCGGCAAGGTGCGGACCGGGGAGGTGCGCGTCCTGCTCGGCTCCACCCAGAAGATGGGCGCCGGGACCAATGTGCAGGACCGTCTTGTGGCGGTCCACCACCTGGATGTGGGCTGGCGCCCCGCCGACATGACCCAGCGCAACGGGCGCATTATCCGGCAGGGCAACCGCAACAAACAGGTGCAGATTTTCCAGTATGTGACCGAGGGGACCTTTGACGCCTACCTCTATCAGACGCTGGAAAACAAACAGAAATTCATCTCGCAGATCATGACGAGCAAATCGCCCGTCCGAAGCTGTGACGATGTGGACGAGCAGGCGCTCTCCTATGCGGAGATCAAGGCCCTGTGCGCCGGCAATCCGCTGATCCGAGAAAAGATGGACCTTGACGTGGATGTGGCGAAGCTGAAAGTCCTCCGGGCCGACTACCAGAGCAAGCACTTCCGGCTGGAGGACCAGCTCCTGAAATACTTCCCCGCCGAGATCGAGGCCCAGCAGAGCCGCAACCGGGGCTTTGAGGCGGATATGAAAACGGTGGAGGCCCACCCGCTCCCGGAGGAGGGCTTTGTGGGGATGGAGGTCGGCGGCAAACACTACACGGAAAAGGCGGACGCCGGGGACGCCATCCTTGCCCTGTGCAAGGAGATCAAAAGCACCGAGGGCATCCCCATCGGCAGCTACCGGGGATTTCAGATGGAGCTTTCCTACAACACCTTTGAGAAGCAGTTCCAGATCACCTTGAAGGGAGAGATGAGCCACCGTGTCAGCCTGGGGACGGACGCAAGGGGCAACCTGACCCGGCTGGACAACGCCCTCGCCGGTATCCCCGGACGGCTGGAGCGGGGACAGGAGCAGTTGGAGAACCTGCGGAACCAGCAGGCCGCCGCACAGGTGGAATTGACAAAGCCCTTCCCCCAGGAGACGGAGCTTGCCGAAAAGAGCGCCAGACTTGCGGAGCTGGATGCCGCCCTCAGTATGGACGAGAGCATCTCCCAGGATGAGGCGGAGGTCAGTGAGCAGGACCGTCCTGCGCGAGAAGTTGGCGAGGGTGAGCGTCCCTCCGTTCTGGAGGACTTGAAAAAACGGGCGGCGGAGATACCCCCGGACAAAAAGCCCGGAAAGGAGCCGGAGCGAGGATGAGGAAAGAGGTAGAACTGAAGGTGCGTATCTCCCCCGAAGATAAGGAGCACATCCGCGCAAAGATGGAGGAGGCCGGCATCCTGAACATGAGCGCCTATGTCCGCAAGATGGCGCTGGACGGCATCTGTGTGAGGCTGGATTTAACGGATGTGCGCCAGCTCATCGTCCTGCTCCAGCGGTGCAGCACCAACCTGAACCAGTACGCGAAAAGGGCGAATGAGACCGGGAGCGTCTATGCCGCCGACATTGAGGACCTGCAATCTCGGCTGGACGAGATATGGGAGCTGTCCAGACAGTCCCTTGCCCGCCTTGCCAATATCCGATAGCGGCGGTGGGCTTCAATAGTTTTGCAAAGGGGCGCGGAGCAATCCGCGCCCTTTACATAGGCGGCATCCTTGCCGGACAGCGGGCCAGCGCGGTAAACTGTACTCAGGAAACAGGAAAGGACGGGACAAAATATGAGGCTTCTGAAACTCCCTTTGAAACTGCTGGCGCTCCCCTTGATGCTGGTACTCTATACATTCCATGTTGTAGGCAGGCTGGCATCCAACCTCTCCGCCTATGTTGTCGGGCTGTTCATGCTGGTGATCCTGGCCTGCGGCATCTATCAGGTGTGCGTCCGTGACTGGCTGAATGTGGCGATCCTGTTCGGCGTGGAGGCGGTCTGCGTGGCGCTCCAGTTCTCCGCCATGTTCCTGGTGGAACTGGCCGGCGAGTGGGCCGGCACCCTTGGGGCTTTCCTCCACTCATAAATCTTTGAAAGGATGTGCGAAGATGGATTTCCCGAAGAAAGAGGCGCAGGCCCTGCTTGACTGGATGCGGGAGCAGATGTACGGCGATACCGTGACCGAGTGGACCTATGGGAACGAGCATGACCGCATGAGCGAGGTGGCGGATTTTCTGAGCGGCCTGCTTTCATGGGAGGTCAAGGAATCGGAAATATAACAAATCGGGCAGTTGCCTTATGTGGGTAACTGCCCGAAAAAATGGAATTATTTTACACCGGTATTATCGATTCTTGAATTGACTTCAAGTACCTGATGTAAACTTGTACTCAATTGCCCAAAATACTTAATCATGGAATCAAGGCTATCTAGCGCATTACGCACTGTTTGCTCTGAACCTTTAATAAGTTCTTCGTATTCGTCAGCAGCTTCATCCATTGCTTTTTCTGCGTAATAGTCGAATTCTTCATCATAAGCCTCCATACCATAATCATTGACTATTTTCCTACAGGCTTCATCAGACACATCATACTGAGCCATTTGTTCAAGTTCCTCGAAAAGTGACGAAATAGTATCGATAAAACTATCATATATACGCTTGTATTCCTCATATAAACCTTTTAACATCTCGACTTGTTCCGGCAATTCATCAAGTTCCCAATATTCATCAATTATGTCATCTATTACGCTCAAAGCCTCATCAAATTGAGAGAAAGCCTCATTGAAGTCCCGTAAAAAACCTATAGTTACACCGCTATCGGTTGTACGGTATATCCACTTTTCCTTAAATCCTGTATCATAGTCCGCCCAAGGTTCAAATGCAGCCTCAAATAAACTCTGCCTTGCCACTTGGCAGGCTACAATTAAACTTTCCAGATTAGCAATGGCTTCGGCAAAATTGTATTTATAATAGGGTACAGATTTGGCTTGTACATCTGGAAAAAAAGAGTCTTTCAAGTATTTTATTAACTCTTTATCTGTAGAAACAGTACCACATTCGATGTTTCCAAAACTTTCATCTGAGTAATTGCTGGAACCCCAATAAACAATATTGTCGGTCATAACGATTTTTGCATGGTTATGAAAAGTAAAATATGGATTCAATCTCATTCCATAATCATGTGGATTCAGTTGTTGCATATATTTATCAATCATTTCTTTCGCTGCTAAAGCATATTTGGAATGGAAGTATGATGGAAACCTTTTGGGAATATTGGTAATAATAACTGCATTTTTTCCATTCATACAGGCATCTTTCAAAGACTTCAGCAAATGACTATTCGTCTTTGCGGAAATATTAAATGTCATTATTCCAATGAAATTAGCATGTTCAAAGTCATCTAATACACATTGATACATACATTCGTTTTTTCCAAAGACCGCACAACCATCATTGATTGATATATTATGTATCACCTTATCGTCCCCCATAATTCCATGTAGTGTAGTACAAATAATTATACAACATTCTTTTTTTCGGTTCAAGGCGCAACTGATAAATGGCTTCGATAAGAATCTATAGTCAAAATATGGGGAGGACGGTGATTGCCGCTCCTTCTTTTTTTGCCTCTTTACATACCGAGGAAAGGGGGCAAGACAATGAATTTATTTGAGGCGGTCAAGGACGCCGTACCAACGATAGCGGCGGCGGAGCATTATGGGATCGAGGTCAAACGCAACGGTATGGCCTGCTGTCCGTTCCATGATGACAGGACGCCCAGCATGAAGGTGGATAAGCGGTTCCACTGCTTCGGCTGTCAGGAGGACGGGGATGTGATCGACTTTGTGGGCAAGATGTTCGGCCTCTCCCCCAAGAGGGCCGCCGAGAAGCTGGCGGCGGATTTCGGGGTGCGGTATGAGGGCCTGCAAACATGGCAGCCCCAGAGGAGGCCGTCCGTCATTTCCAAGCTGGCGGCGGCGCAGGAGTACCGCAAAAAGGAGAACCGCTGTTACCGTGTGCTGTGCGAGTACCTCCATCTGCTCCGTGACTGGAAGGAGCAATACGCGCCGCAGCCGGAGGACGAGGACTGGCATCCCCTGTTCTGTGAAGCCTTGCAGAAAATGGACTATGTGGAGTATCTGCTGGACGAGCTGATTTCCGGCACTCTGGAGGAGCGCACCGCCATCGTGAAGGAAAAGGAGAAGGAACTGTCCGGCCTTGAAAAGAAGATCGCCGCTTTCGACCGCAGGGAGACAGCCGACCCGCAGAGGGACAGCTTCCCCGGAAAGATGAGGAGTGCACGGTTCCCGGAGGAACTGGCAATGTAAGTTTTTGAACGAGGGAGGTGGGCTATGGCGGCGACACGGCTGATCGCGCTCCACATCAATAAGGGCAAGACTATCGCCCAGACGCTGGCGGACAGGACGGACTATTCCAAAAATGAGGAAAAGACCGAGGGCGGAAAATATATCTCCAGTTATGAGTGCGACGCCCGCACAGCGGATGAGCAGTTCCTTCTGTCAAAGCGGCAGTACGAACACATGACGGGCCGCCGCCAGGAGCATGATGTCATCGCCTATCAGATACGGCAGTCCTTCAAACCGGGCGAGGTCACGCCGGAGGAGGCCAACCGTATCGGCTATGAGCTGGGGATGCGCTTCACCAAGGGGAAACATGCTTTTATCGTTGCCACCCACACCGACCGGGCGCACATCCACAACCACATCATCTTCAATTCCACCGCCCTGGACTGCACCCGGAAGTTCAGGGATTTCTTTTTGTCCGGGCTGGCCCTACAACGGGTCAGTGACCGTCTGTGTTTGGAGCATGGGCTTTCTGTCATAGAGCCGCGCCCCTACCGGGAACGGAAAAAACGCACTGAGTATCCCAAGCGGACTTCCAACCGTGATGACCTGCGGGCCATCATTGATGCGGCATTACAGAGAAAACCAAAGGACTTTGAAGAACTGATCTCTTTCCTGAATGAGGCCGGGTGCGAGTACAAACCGGGTAAGCGGCCATCTATCCGATGCAGAGGGCAGGACCGTTTTGCCCGGTTCAGTTCGTTGGGTGATGGCTATACGGTGGACGATCTGAAAGACGCTATTGCCGGAAAACGTAGAGAGCGGTCTGCGGGGAAAAGCCAGCAGGTCCACGACAAGAAGTTCTCCCTTCTCATTGACATTCAAGCGAAGCTGAACGAGGGAAAGGGCGCCGGATACCAGCGGTGGGCGACCCTCTTTAACCTGAAACAGATGGCACAGGTCATGTGCTTTTTGCAGGAGAACGAGATCGACAGCTTTGACGAACTGGCGGCGAGGGCGGATGCGGCAGTCATCCAGTTCAACGGTCTGGGAGACTCCATCAAGGCGGCGGAACAGCGGATGCAGGAGATCGCCGCATTGAAAAAACACATCATCAACTACTCCAGGACCAGGGAGGTCTATGTGGCCTACCGCAAGGCAGGGTACAGTAAAAAATTCCTTGAAGGGCATCGGGAGGCTATCACGCTCCACAAGGCGGCGAAGGAGGCTTTTGAACAGCTTGGCTTGAAAAAGCTCCCCCGTGTCAAGGAATTGAACGCCGAGTATGCCCAGCTTCTGGAACAGAAACGGGCGGCGTACCCGGCGTACCGAAAGGCAAGGACGGAGATGCAGGAGTACCTTGTGGCGCAGAAAGTGGTGGCTGTCCTTCTGGAAAAGGAGAAGGAACAGGCGGCTATGGAGGAGCGGCGCAAGGAGGAACAGCGCACCGATCCGCACAGATGATCTTGGCGGGGCTGGCTTACAGGAATGTAGGCCAGCCCCGCTTTTTTCTTTTTCCCGGAAACACCGAGGCGGTCGTTTCCGGCTCCACGCGGGGCGCAAGCCCCGCCTGTCCCTGCAAAGCAGGGACAACAGCGTTCGGGAACCGAACGCGCAGCCAGCCCCGGCTACGGGGCTGTTCACGGGGTTTGGGGTACGGCCCCAACGAGCAAAAATGGACTTCCAGCGGTCACGCTGGAAGTCCATTTTGAGCATTTGTGGGAACAAATGCACTGCTCGCCAAGTAGCGCACCCCCGTAAAATCCCCTCCCGTTACATCTTCGCCCCCAGCCTTGTGAGCGGCGGTATGTTGAGAGAAACGAGGAATTGGTTCACAGCTTCAATCTTGCACGAATACATCTCACATAGGACCATGCAGTATGTATTGTGGCGCATAGTGTTCTTCATCACAAGTCCCGCTTTCCGCAACAGTTCCATGCTGATGATCGGCGGGAGTGTCAGGCCGACCGATAACGCCACGATGTGTTCCCTCGTCACACCATAGTCTGGGTCGTTGCTCAGACGGATGATGGTGCGGGTCGAGATCAGCGAGGTTTCCTCCAGATGCTCCACTGTCATCTTCTGATCCTTCATCAGGTAATGGAGGGCATCTGGAAATTCCATCGGGGCGATGGCCTTATTCGTGGCGGTTGCCCATTCTATCATTGACGGGAAAGCCGTAGTATTATCTTGACGGCTGGTATCTGAACATAGATTTGAAAAAACTGTCATGTCGGTGTTCTCCATATTCTGGACGGCATCTGTCCGATGCGCCTGTCCTTCTCCTCTATCTGAGAAAACTATAACGGACAGTTCTTCAGCTTCTTTCGAGGATAGTCCGGGAACACTCCAAGAAAAATCCTGCTTTTTGCCGAGAGAAAAGCCCCGGCCGCAATATGCGACCAGGGCTTCAAAGAAGCTCAATATTCGGATTGAATTTGTAACCGATGCTGTGAACGCTCCTAATATAGTCCGGCGTTTCGGGTGTGACTTTGAGCTTGTGCCGGAGGTTGCTGACATGATTGTTGATTGCCCTGTGGGAGTAGTAGTCAAGATTTTCGTGCCACACGAGGTCTATTATCATCTCATAGGTGAGTACGCGGCGAGGATTCATGATGAGTAAAGCGAAGATGTCGAACTCTTTCACTGTCAGCATGATTTCGGTTTCACGGACATATACAATCCTATTTTCCAGACAGAAATACAAATCTTCGGCTTGAACTTCTGTCAACTTGGCATCAGGATTGATGGCTGGAGTGTGGGTAGAAATACTGTGTAGGAAAATATCGGGATTGCCGCCTTGCGCTTGTGCGAGAACATACTGCATCAATTCCTGTTGCTGGCTGACATCTAACAGAGCAAGCAACTTCTCACCAATTTGTTTGCCGGATTCCGATATGTCAAGAATAGCTAACTTCCCAATTCAAACCACCTCCCTCCACATTTGACCCTTGTATACTGCATTATTGAAAAGGGAAAATCTGTATCCATTTCGGAATATTGGATGGGAATGTCAAAACGAAGTGTTGTGCAGCATCAAGCCCATCCAATATTCCCGAAAGAGTGTCGCCATCAGATATTGTTTTATGAATGCTCTAATTAGTCTGCTGTGCTTTTTCTTTCAGCTTTTGAAATGACAGGTCGCTGATTGCGTGTTCTATCTGGTGGGCGTCTTGCTCCGCTGTTTCCTGATCGACACCAGCGGCGATTAGCTGCTCCATGAAAAATTGGCGGCGTTCATAAATCTTTTCAGCGACTGTTCGTCCATTCTCGGTTAGACAAAGACAGCCGTTTTCATCTATGACCAGAAATCCGCCAGTCCGCAGGTTCTTTACCGCATGGCTGACACTTGGTTTTGAATATCCCATATATCCGGCAAGGTCAACCGATCTGATGCTCCCCCTTTTCTGGTGAAGTATCAAAATGGCCTCTAAATAGTCCTCCGAGGATTTACCTAATGTCAGGTCAGTTCACCCCCTTGTGGATATTCAGGTGTTTCTACAGTTAAAGCACGATTGATTTTGATTGCAAAAATGAAGGTAACTGCGGTTGTCAGCAAGTCAGCTGCTGGCTGCACCCAAATTACCCCGGATAGTTGGAAAAGGCGGGGCAACACATAAATCAAGGGCAGGAAAAATATCCCTTGTCGGCTTAAGCTCAACAGTCCGCCCACCAGACTTTTTCCGATGGAGAGATAAAGACTTGCATATACCATCTGAAAACCAAAGGTGACAAACAGTATTGCGTTCAGCCGGAGGGCCTTGCCTGCCAGATTTACCATTTCTGCATCGGTTCCAAAAATAGATACGATTGGTTCCGCAAAGGCAAAGAGTACGATAGCCGCGATCATGCCGAATGTTGTAGACCAAATCAGGCAAAGGCGGATGGCCTTTTTCAGCCGGTCAAATTGCTTTGCGCCGTAGTTATATCCGGCAAACGGCTGGAACCCTTTCAAGAAACCAAAGACAATGTAAGTCCCGACGGTCATAATACGGATCACAGCCCCCATTGCCGCCACGGCGTAGTCCCCATAAGGCTTTGACGCGCTGTTGGTAAGTCCCATAGACGCGCTGGCAAGAAGCTGGAACAGAAGCACAGGAATACCGATTTTCAAAATCTCGCCCAAAAGCTGGGGTGAAAGACGGATATTCCGCAGCGACAGCCGTAGAACCCCTTGCTTTGTTGCTATGTACCCAATATAAAGAGCCATGTTGACGCCCAGCGAAATCACCGTGGCAATGGCCGCGCCCTCAATGCCCCAATCCAGGGCATAAATCATAATCGGGTCTAAAATGATGTTGATGATACTGCCGGTGAGCATAGAGATCATGGTGAACCGGGTAGCACCCTGCGCCGTCAGAAGGTTGTTCATTGTGACGGTAAACACATTGATGGCGGAGCCAGTCACATAGATTTGGGCGTAGGCTCTCGCATAGGGCAAAATCGTGTCGGTCGCTCCCAGCGACATCAGCACAGGGTCGAGGAATACCATAATCCCTGCGATAATGACCGCTCCTACAAAAATGCTGGCAAAAAGAGCGGTGGAGGCGGTTCGATTGGCTTCTGCGTTATCTCCCTTTCCAAGTAACCGGGAGATATAGGACGATGCTCCGGCCCCAAACATCATCCCCAAGCCAATAACGATCTGTACGATGGGAAATACAACAGACACCGCCCCCATCTGGCTCATGCCCAGGCCGCTCACAAAATAGGCGTCGATGGCGTTGTAGAGTGCGGAGATCAGCATACCGATCATGGTCGGTATGCCTAACTTCATCAACGAGGCCGCTACCGGCTCGTCCCGCATGATGCTGATTCGGTTGTTGCTTTGCTGGTTCATTTGTTGTCCTCCTGATTTTTGGATTTATTTCGACGGTGGGAACCATATCGCTCCCGCCGAAGAATACTTTTGATGATTGTACGGTATTGAGGATTTTCGCTCTCTAATTCCATTTCAATCTCCCGACAAATGACTTCCTCGCTTTTTTGCAGCTCAGCAGGATAGAGAAGATCAAGTGAAATTGTGGTATAGCCGCCGCTTTCAATCAGCCGGAAATGGTCTATGCTGACCTTGCCGCTGTACCTTTGCAGAACAAATTCGACTTTATCCCGCAAATATGCCGTCAACCCATCGTCATCTATGAGATAGTCCACTTGGATGAAACAGTCACAATGAAACTGCTGGTATAAGGCGCAGGATATTTCGTGAATTGCGTTGTAAAGCTGTTCGCTGTCTTTTCTGTACCCCTCAATTCGCAGGGAGATCACAAAATAGCCGAACCCATAATCATGCACCATCAGATTCCGTACCGCCGCGATTTCCGGGTATGCTTTGACAGTCCGCAGAACGTCGTCAATAATACTCTGGTCGGTTGCCTGGCCCATGACCCGCCCCAGCACTTCCCAAAGGCTTTTTGTCCCCGCAATCACAATAAAGGCAGATACCAATACGCCACAGTAGCCGTCAATCTGCCAGCCTGTCACATGGCTGATTACTGTTGAGAGCAAAACCGCTCCTGTAGCGGCGGCATCGCTGATACAGTCCGTGGCAGTTGCTTTCAGCGTTTCAGAATTTGTAACCTTTGCAAACTGATGGTTGTAAAAATACATATAGCCTTTTACCAAGATGGACAGCGCCAGGATGATTACGGTTGCTACGCTGAATAACGGCGTTTGAGGGTGGAGGATGGATTGGAGAGAAGTATGGATTAGCTGGCCTCCCATCAGCACCACGGCAAGGGATGCAAAAATCCCCATGATCCACTCAAAGCGTCCATGACCGAACGGGTGGGTACTTCCCCTGCCATACCTCGCGATCTGAAACCCTAAAAGCGTCATAAGTGAAATTCCTGCGTCTGACAGGTTGTTAAATCCGTCCGCAGATATGGCAACCGACCGACTGAAAAACCCGGTCATGATTTTTGCCGTACACAAGAGCAGATTCAGGATAATGCCTGCGATGCTGGACAGTGAGGCATACGCTTTTTTTACTGCGGTGTTGGATGTGTTCGGCTTTCCTTTGAAATACAGCTTGATTAGTTGAGCCATCATAGGCTGTTCCTCCTTTAATTTTGAACGATAGTTCATTATTGTTCAATAAAAAAAGGAACCGGTCTAAAGACCGATCCCCGACAAATACATTTTGGATAATTTGTGTAAAATCATAATCGCCCATTCCTTTCCCTTGTAGTGATACATGATCTGCATGAGGCCATCCACAAAATTGTTTGCAATAATGTGGATGAAAACTGCGTCTGCGGTGGTATCGTCCCGATGCTCCAGCAAGTGAGCTTCTATGTCTTTGACAAAACGCTCTTTCTCACATTCATACTTTGTGCCGCCGCTCTTGTCAATCAGGATGATAAATTCTTTTCGATGGTCAAATAAGTTTAGCAGACATTCCGTTTCAGCCTTGCTCAACCCATAGATTTCTGTGCCTAAGTGTCTGCTTTCGTTTTTCTCACCGGCAGTCAACACCCGCTCCCAATCGTACAGAACAGGGCGGAGAATGGCATCAAATAAGTCGGCCTTGTTTTTGTAGTAAGAATAGATAAGGCCGGTAGGGATCTGCGCTTTGGCCGCGATACTACGCATAGCAGCCAGTTTGTAACCCTTATCATAAAATTCGTCCAGAGCCGCAACAAGAATTTTCTCCCGTATCTCGTCCTTCAGTACCTGTGCCATAGCGCCCTCCAATATTAAACTGCGGTTCTATTATAGCAAAAAGAACCGCTCGTGTCAAGTCCCATTTCCCGCTTTAGAAAAGCCCCGGTCGTAAAAATGCGTCCGGGGCTTCAAAGAAGTTCGATATTCGGATTGAATTTGTACCCGATGCTGTGAACGCTCCTGATGTAGTCCGGCGTTTCGGGCGTGACCTTGAGCTTGTGCCGGAGGTTGCTGACATGATTGTTGATTGCTCTGTGGGAGTAGTAGTCAAGACTTTCGTGCCACACAAGGTCTATTATCATGTCATAGGTGAGTACGCGGCGGGGATTCATGATGAGCAGGGCAAAGATGTCAAACTCTTTCACTGTCAGCATGACCTCGGTCTCGCAGATATATACCAATCGGTTTTCCAAGCAGAAGTACAAATCTTCTGCTTGGACTTCTGTTAATCTGGCAGCAGGAGTGACCGGGATAATTTGAGGAAAGGTACTGCGTGGAGAAGCATCAGCATTGCCGACTTTCGTTTGTGCAAGAACATACTGCATCAGCTCCTGTTGCTGACTGGCATCCAGCAGGGCAAACAGCTTTTCACCAATCTGCTTGCCAGACTCCGCTATATCCAAAACAGCTAATTTCCCAAGAGATCACCCCCCTCGCATCTCACTCATATTTTCTTTTCTGTATTCAGCAGGCGGCACTTTCATTATGTCATGAAATGCAGATGCAAACTTACTCTGATTTTCATATCCGACCTTGTTGGCGATTTCCGCAATCGTGGCCTGAGTCTGACGAAGCAGAGTTGCCGCTTGCCTGATACGGTACTCTTTCATATAAGTACCAATGGGTTGTCCGTAGATGCCTTTGAATGTCTTTTTCAAAGTGGCCGTATTGATAAGAAACTCTTTGGAAAGTTCCTCAATCGTGGGACGCTCCTGCAAATTTGAAATGAGCCGCTTATGAATCTGCTTCACAATTTCAACTTGAGGCGGGGTATAATATTCGCGCTGCTTTTCCTCGGCTACATCCACCATACTCAAAAACAAGAGAAGCTCCTGTACTTTCAGTTTGAAATATGGTCTTTGCAAACGATCCGGTACGGAGTACAGCTCTGAAAAGATATGCTCGATCTCATTTTTGGCCCGCATGATAAAGCAACTTCCATCGGCACAGAATCTCTCTTTGAACGAGTAAATATCAATTCCTGTTTCCGCAAGAATTTCTGGGGGATGTTCCGATACAAACGTCAAGTTGAGTGCTACGGTGATCCCACGATAATGCCGCAGAGGGAAAGTCATTTCCGGGGCGCAGTTATCCATTGTATGGATGGATAGATCACCTTCTCCGAGGTACAGACAGGAACCACTTAATAAACGGCTGCCCTCTCGTCCTTCACGGCAATGGTTGATCTCCAGCACATCGCCGCTGATCAGGCTGTCCCATTGACAGCCTGCCGCTTCAAAATCGTTGTAAATAAGCTGAATGCCAGGGTAGACCTGATAAACAGTCATGAGTCCAAGACCATCGGCACAATCCATTTTATAGACAGTGCAATATCCCTCGCTGTCTTTGGGAATGGCCGAAACCAGACTTGTTGCGTTTGTAATATAGTTTTCACACATTGATGCGCTCTCCTTCGTTCCAAGGTTTTCGAGTTCGTGGGACAGAATCTCCCTGGCATCTTTGATTATATATTTTCTCTCCATAACAGACCGCTCCATTTGGTAGTTTTTCAGCTCCAATCAATTATTATATACCATTTGGATGGTCTATTCAAATATGTCAAGGGCCAGCGCCTTCGCAAAAGCACTGGCCCTTTTGCTGTGCTATTTTTCTTTCGAGTTCTGCCAAAATCCTTACCTGTTTACGATGGAGGTCGTAGGCATTTTGCGGAACTCCGAAAGCATCATGGCGATTGTGATAACGACCAGGATTGCGTCCGTCAGAGCGATTGCCAGCCATACGCCCCGGATGCCCATGCCGCCCACCATCGGCAACACTACACACAAAGGGATAAACAGGATGATCTGTCTAAACAGCACCAGCCAAGTGGCTTTGCTTGCCTTGCCCAGTGACTGGAACAGCGTCACAGCAATCAGAAAGCTGCCTTGCAGGATGTAGGTGCTGAACATGATGCGGAAGTTAGTTGCTCCCGAAGCTGCTACCCCCGGCGTTGTAATGAACATGGAAAGCACTTTGTCCGGGAACAACTCTGCCGGGATATAGAACAGCAGAGACAGAACCGTGGCGGCAGTGATAAATACGCCCGTCAGCTTCTTCACCCGGTCGTAATCCTTTGCACCATAGTTTGTACCGGCGGCGGGCTGAAATCCCTGACTGATGCCCCACAACGGCACAAACGAAAAATTCCAGAACCGCAGAGCGGCTCCCAGAAGGATTTGGGAGGTTTCGCCGCCATAGGCCGAGGCTACACGGTAGATCACTGTCTGCTGCACCAGCGTCAAAACCTGCATCAGCAGTGCGGAGATACCAACCGAGAGGACTTGCGGCAATAAAATTCCGTCAATGCGGATACGTCCGATCTTCACGTTAGGGCTTTTCTTCTTGAAGTACCACAGTGTCACAGCGGCTTGGATAAATTGGGAGAGAATCGTTGCGTATGCTGCCGCCTCAATGCCCATGCCGTAGGGTTTGAGCAGGGTGATAAAAATGGGGTCGAGGATAATGTTGAGGATCGCACCGCTGGCGATAATGGCCATTGCCTTTTTAAGCTGGCCCTCTCCGCGAATGACCATGTTGGCGCTCTGGAAGAAATTCACGAACAGGGAACCGGCGAACACGATCCGCAGATATTTTTCTGCATAGGTCAGGATGTTGTCACTGGCTCCGGCCAGGGATAAGAGCTGCCGGGTGAACACCATACCGATCGCCATGTAAACCACGGACATCAGCAACACTACGGCAACCAGGTTGCCCATGATCTTCTTTACGGTGTCTTGGTCTTTCTTCCCGATAGCGCGGGACAGCACCGAGGCGGAACCGACGCCAATCATGGCGGCGGAACCGGCATTGATGAGGGTAAAGGGATAGGACACAGAGACGGCCCCCATCTGCACATCCCCGACCATCTGGCCGACAAAGATGGAATCCATCATGTTGTAGAGTCCCACGACTACCATGCCCAGAACGGCGGGGATAGCCAGCTCTATCATCAGCGGAAACGGGCTTTTTGTCAGCAGTTTCGTTCTTGTGTCAAGCGTTTTTTGCATAATCGCACCTCCTTGAAATTAGCCACATCTAACCACTTGTAAGTATAGCGAAATCAAACGGCATTGTCCGCTCCAAAACGGAGCATTTGCAATCCGAACAGGAATGAGAAAGGGAGCGGAAAGATGAAGGCCTTTCCGCTCCCGGTTACTACTGCGCCATTTTTTCCAGCAGTTTCAACGCTTCTTCCAGTTTTGGATTTGCGGCGTCGGTTTGCAGAGCCTCCCGGACGCAGCTACGAATATGGGCTTGCAAAATCTGCTGATTGGCGCTTTTGAGCAGAGCTTGGGTCGCCATGATCTGATTGGATATATCCACACAGTAGCGATCAGCCTCGATCATTTGCAGGATACCGTCCAACTGGCCCCTCGCTATTTTCAGCTTGTGGGCAACATCGCCCCGTTTGGCCTTCATGCTGTTTCCTGGATGCTGACCAGTGTGTACCCAGCATCCTCCACCGCCGCTTTCAGCGTATCATCGGACACGCTGCTGTCCAGGCACACCTTGGCGGTCTTGCTTTCCAGCTCAACAACAGCCTCCTGCACACCCTCCAGCCCGGTCAGAGCTTTATGGACGTGCTTGACGCAGTTTCCGCATACCATACCTTCAATTAACAGTACCTTTTCCATATTTTGAAACACTCCTTTTTGATTATTTTTGCCTATATCCACTTCGGCTTGGTGGTTTTCAGGGTAAACCTCATGCTTTGCCTGGAACCACCGCAGCCGGAGTGCATTGGACACAACAAATACAGAACTGAAACTCATGGCGAACGCCCCCAGCATGGGATTGAGCTTCCAGCCGAAAGAGAGGAAGAATACACCGGCGGCGATAGGGATGCCGATGATGTTGTAGATAAAGGCCCAAAACAGGTTTTGCTTGATGTTGCGGATGACGGCCTTGCTCAACTGAATGGCCGTGGACACATCCAGCAGATCACTTTTCATCAGCACAATGTCGGCGGATTCGATCGCTACATCTGTTCCCGCTCCGATGGCGATACCCACATCGGCCCTGGCCAGCGCGGGAGCATCGTTGATGCCGTCCCCAACCATCGCCACCTTTTTGCCGCTGTCCTGCAAGCGGCGTATTTCCTTTTCCTTGTCCTGGGGGAACACTTCGGCCACTACCCGGTCTACGCCGACCTGCCGCTGGATGGCCCGAGCGGTCTTTGCATTGTCCCCGGTGAGCATGACCACCTCAATACCGAGGCCGGACAATTCCTGGATAGCCTGGGCGCTGGTAGGCTTGACTACATCGGCCACAGCGATCACGCCCATGAGCTTCCCGGCGCGGGCAAAGAACAGGGGTGTTTTGCCCTCTGCCGCCAGTGTTTCCCCGGAGCGCAGCAGTTCCCCGCCCGTGATATTGTGGGCGTCCATCATGCGGCGGTTGCCTGCCAGACACATTTCGCCGTCTACCCGGCCTACGATGCCTTGACCGGGAATCTGCTGGAAGTCCTCAACCGGGGACAGCGGCAGCTTTGCCTTTCCCGCTTCGGCGGTGATAGCGTCCGCCAGAGGATGCTCTGACAGCTTTTCCAGCGAGGCGGCAATTTTCAGCAGTCCCAGGCGGTCTGCCCCAGCTTCACACAAAATGTCCGTTACCACCGGCTTGCCCTGGGTGATCGTGCCGGTCTTGTCCAGCACGACAGTATCAATGTTGTGGGCGGTTTCCAACGCCTCCGCCGATTTTATCAGGATGCCATTGGTGGCTCCTTTACCCGTTCCCACCATGATAGCGGTGGGCGTTGCCAGTCCCAGGGCGCAAGGACAGGAGATCACCAGGACGGAGATACCAATGGACAGGGCAAACTCCACACCATAGCCCAGCACCAGCCAGACCGCCGCCACAAGTGCGATAGCAATAACAGTCGGAACGAATACCCCAGCAACCTTATCAGCCAGCTTTGCGATGGGGGCCTTGGAGCTGGTAGCTTCGTCTACCAGCCGGACAATCTGCGCCAGAGTGGTGTCATCCCCCACCTTAGTGGCCTGCATTTTGAAATAGCCAGTCTTATTGATGGTCGCACCAATTACCGTATCGCCAACGTGCTTCTCCACGGGGATGCTCTCGCCGGTCAAAGCCGATTCATCTACGGAGGAAAAGCCCTCCAGCACCACGCCGTCCACAGGGACAGATTCACCGGCCTTGACAATCAGCGTTTCCCCCTGCTGTACCTGTTCCACGGGGATTTGCTGTTCCATGCCGTTCCGCTCCACAGTGGCCGTCTTGGGCGCAAGGTTCATCAGCTTGGTGATGGCATCCGAGGTCTTGCCCTTGGCGCGGGCCTCCAGAGTTTTGCCCAGCGTGATAAGGGTCAGGATCATCCCAGCGGATTCAAAGTACAAATCCATCATAAAGCTGTGTACCGTTTCCATATCGCCGTGACCGAAACCAATGCCGATCTTGAAAATGGCATAGATGCCGTAGACAATAGCCGCGCCGGAGCCGATGGCGATCAGCGAATCCATATTGGGCGAACCGTGGAACAGGGTCTTAAAGCCCATGCGGTAGTATTTCGCATTGACGAACACCACGGGAATGAGCAGCAGGAATTGGGTGAACGCAAAGGTGATGGCGTTCTCCATTCCCAGCAGACCGCTGGGTAGCGGCCACCCCATCATGTGGCCCATTGAGATGTAAAACAGGGGAATGGTGAAGATGGCGGACAGCAATAGTCGGCCCTTCATTTGTTTGTACTCCGCTTGGGCGGTGCTGACCGCCGGTTTACCAGAAGGGACAGAAGCGGCTGTTCGCTCGACAGCGGGCTTGTTCTGCCCAGCCTTGGGGATCGCTCCGTACCCAGCCTTTTCCACCGCCTGGATGATCTGCCCCGTGTCAAGTGCAGTTTCGTCATAGGATGCCACCATGCTGTTTTTCAGCAGATTGACAGACACCTCCTGGATGCCGGGGAGCTTGGCAACACTTTTTTCTACCCTGGCTGAACAAGCGGAGCAAGTCATGCCTGTGATCTCAAATTGCTCCTTACGCAAAATAATCCCTTCTTTCTTATGGTTTGTATCAATACCCATCCCCGGTAGGGGAATGGCATTGACCGAGGGCTATTATAAACGGTTTTTGCCTCCGCTGTCCGCTCCATTGTGGAGCATTTTTTATCCAAATGGTTTTTGTTTTTCTGGAGAAATCCAATCAGGAGGTTTTGCGCTCCAAAGAGGAATATCGGGTCCAAAAGCATTGACTTTATGGGGGCTGATGGCTATACTGCAAAGCGAAACGATTAAACAGGTTTTTAATCGTTTGGCCATGTCTAACCAACCACAAACCACATATTTTAACAAAGAAAGGAACTCAACGCTATGAAAAAGACTATTAAGCTCATTGACCTGGACTGCGGCCACTGCGCCGACAAAATCCAGAACGCCGTCCAGAAGATCGACGGCGTTACCAGTGTAACCGTCAACTTCCTGGGCCAGAAGATGGTGCTGGAGGCCCCGGACGAGAAGTTTGACGCTGTGCTGGCCGAGGCCAAGGCACTCATCAAGAAGATCGAGCCGGATGTGACGGTCAAAGCGTAACTGTGCAAAAGCACCGGCTACCCTTGGGTGGCCGGTGTTCTTGCAGGAAGGAGAGTATCAACATGACAAAAAAACAAAAGCATTTGCTGGCCCGCATCATCGTGGCGGCGGTGTTGTTCGCCGCCGGTGGCCTGCTCCATCTGGAGGGCTGGGCGGAGTTGGGGGTCTATCTTATCTGCTATGCGGTGATCGGCTGGGATATTGTCTGGAAAGCCATCACCAACATCCTGCATGGTCAAGTGTTTGACGAGAATTTCCTCATGACGATTGCCACCGTTGGGGCGCTGATTTTAGGCGAACACTCCGAGGGCGTGGCCGTTATGCTGTTCTATCAGGTAGGCGAGTGGTTCCAGTCCTATGCTGTTTCCAAGTCCCGCCGCTCCATCACCAGCCTGATGGATATTCGCCCGGACTACGCCAACATTGAGAAAGACGGCAAGCTGATCCAAGTAGACCCGGAGGACGTGAAAATCGGTGACACCATCATTGTCAAGCCTGGTGAGCGCGTCCCGCTGGACGGCAAAATTATCAAGGGCAGCTCCACGCTGGACACTTCTGCTCTGACGGGAGAATCCATGCCCCGTGAGGTGGAGGCAGGCATGGAGGTTATCAGCGGGTGCATCAATCAGACCGGCATTTTAACCATCCAGACCACCAAGGAATTTGGAGAATCCACCGTAGCCAAAATCCTTGACCTTGTTGAGAACGCCAGCGACAAAAAGGGCCGCATGGAAAACTTCATCACCCGCTTTGCCCGGTACTATACGCCGGTGGTGGTATTCGCCGCCCTCGCTCTGGCAGTCCTGCCGCCGCTGGTAACGGGACAGGCGTTCAGTATTTGGATTTACCGGGCGCTGACCTTCCTGGTGATTTCCTGCCCCTGTGCGTTGGTGATCTCCATTCCGCTCAGTTTCTTCGGTGGCATCGGCGGCGCGTCCAAAATCGGCGTACTCGTCAAGGGCAGCAATTATCTGGAGGCACTGGCCTACACGGAAACCGTTGTGTTCGATAAGACCGGCACTTTGACAAAAGGCTCCTTTGCTGTCACAGAAATTCAAGCAAATGGCATGACGGACGAGGAACTTCTGGAACTGGCGGCGTATGCGGAGGACTACTCCAATCATCCGATCTCGCTGTCCATCCAAAAAGCCTATGGCAAGAAAATTGACAACAGCCGTATTACCGATGTGCAGGAGATCGCGGGGCATGGTGTCCAGGCGGTGATTGATGGTATGACGGTGCTGGCCGGAAATGCCAAGCTGATGGAGCGGGAGCATATTCCCTATACGGCCTCCAACGCTATTGGTACTGTGGTCTATGTGGCCTTTGATGGAAGATACGCAGGGTGTATTGTGATTGCGGATGAAATCAAGGCAGACGCGCCCGCTGCCATTAAGACGCTGAAAGCTGCCGGTATTCGCCAGACGGTCATGCTCACCGGCGATGCGGATGCAGTTGGGCAGGACGTGGCCCGCCGCCTGGGTCTGGATCGAGCCTACACCGAACTGCTCCCCGCCGACAAAGTAGACCGTGTGGAGGAACTGCTGGCACAGAAAAGCGATAAGGGGATGCTGGCTTTCGTGGGTGACGGTATCAATGATGCTCCTGTGCTGGCGCGGGCCGATGTGGGTATCGCTATGGGCGCTCTCGGCTCCGATGCGGCGATCGAGGCCGCTGATGTGGTACTGATGACGGATGAACCGTCCAAGATCGCCGCTATTATGCAGATCGCCCGTAAGACCATCCGCATTTCCAATGAGAACATCGTCTTTGCCCTGGGGGTCAAATTCCTGGTTCTGATCCTGGGGGCGGTGGGCCGCGCCAATATGTGGGCGGCGGTATTTGCGGACGTGGGCGTTTCGGTGATCGCCATTCTGAACGCCATTCGCGCCATGCGGGTCAAGCAGTTTGAAACTCCGGCGCAGGAGTAAAGCTATAACAGGAAATGCGCCGCACTTTCGTAAGCGCGGCGCATTTCTTCTATCAATCGGTAGGACAGGTGATCTCAAACAGTGCGTCAATGGTCCGGTGTAGCAGCTTCGCCTGGGTGGTGTCTGCCAAAATGTAGTAGACCTCTTTTCCATCCCGGCGGCTTTCAATGATCCCGCTCTTTTTCAGAATCCGCAGATGGTGGGATACGGCGGGGTCGCTCATTCCAACAGCGGCAGCGATGTTGCACACACATTCCTCGCTGTGGCACAACAGCCAGAGGATACGCAGGCGGGACGGGTCGCCAAGCTGCTGGAAAATAGCGGCGGTTGTCTGAAACCCGTCAGGAGGCGGCATCCGTTCCAGGACGCGCTCGATATTCTGCCCGTGATTGTGCGGAAGATGGTAGTGGGACATCCTATTACCTCCATTTCTGCCTCTATCATATCCTGTCCTTCCGTATCTGTCAAATGGTCGAAGATTGAGGATAGTCATGAACAAAGGAAATTTAATATCAAAGCCTGCCGCAAAGGAACTGGACGCACTCTCCGAGCTTCACAAGGCACTGGGTGACTATACCCGTATCAGGATTTTGTGGCTCTTGATGGAGCGGGAATGGTGCGTCAGCGAACTGGCGGGAGAAATGAAGATGACGGAATCGGCCATATCCCATCAGCTTCGTATTCTGCGGAGCGCCCGGTTGGTAAACGGTCGTAAGGCAGGCAAGAATGTGTTTTATACTTTGGCCGATGAACATATCAGATGGATTTTGGAAAAAACCTACGATCACATATCGGAGCAATAGGACTGCTAAAAAACGGGTGCATGAGGACATTCCCCCAATGCACCCGCCCGCAGGATTCAGTTACAGCTTTTCGTAGGAAACCAACTCGCTCACCGGGATGCGCGTCTGGCTGTGCCGCTCCGGGTCAGCGAAGTTCTCACCGGCGTAGCCGATAGCCAGAATGTTGACCGGCTCCAGGTTAGCGGGGAGGTCAAACTCCTTGCTCAACACATCCGGCTTGAAGTAGCACACCCATACGCTGCCCAGGCCCAACTCCGTGGCTTGGAGCATCATGTGGTCGGTCAGGATGGATGTGTCAATGTCCCCGGTCTGTTTCTGGTCGAAGGGCCTCACCCACGCCTTGTTGTGGTCGGCGCAGACGATGATGGCCAGGGGCGCGCCATAGATGCCAGCGGCCTTGCCGATCTTCGCCAGCCCTTCCTCGCTCTGAACAACGATCAGGTGAACCGGCTGAAGGTTGGCGGCGGTGGGGGCCACATGAGCGGCCTCCAGAATCTTCTCCAGTTTTTCCGGCTCCACCTTCTGGTCGGTGTAGCTGCGGATGGAGCAGCGGGTCTTTGCAATTGTGATAAAGTCCATAGTAAAACATCCTTTCTGATAAATTGATTATGGGCCATGTCAAGGCAACCATCTGAGACAATTTTAGCATAGTTAGAAATGTATGCAAGATTGCACTTTTTTGTAAGGTACTACCCAAAATGTAAGTCCTTTTCCGAATGAACATATCGTGATATACTTTTTGTTGAGGTGAGGTTATGAAGCAAACAAAATTCAACTGCCCTGTTGAGGCTACGCTTTCGCTGATCGGCGGGAAATATAAGCCGCTGATCCTCTGGCATTTGGTGGGACAGCCGCTGCACTATATGGAATTGCAGCGAAAAATCCCAGGCGCAACGCCTAAAATGTTGTCCCAGCATTTACACGAGCTTGAGGGATGTGGTATGGTGCATAGAGAAGTGATCCCGGAGAAGCCACCCAAGACGGTGTACTCTCTGACGGCATTTGGGGAAAGCATTATCCCGGTTTTGGATGCTATGTGTCAGTGGGGAACTGCCTATATGGATGGTCTGGATGTTCAGTCTCCATGTTGTAGCGCAGGGGCATGATAAAAGGGACATAGCTGCCTGTTGAGCGGCTATGTCCCCTTTTCGCTATATCAGATTTGTGACTGCCGGATATAATTGCACAGCACCGCAAAATCAATATTGGGATTCTCCCTCAAAATCTTCTGCATACTTTCCTCCGCCTGCCGGTGTAGGGCGGGCTTTTTCAAATCGTCCAGCAGGAAGAAAATATTCAGCCGCCTGCCAACCGTAAACAGGAGTTTTTCATCTGGCGGGAGTTGTAAAAAGCGTTCAATCACAGAAAGCATTTGTGCCTTGTCAGTCTGTAAATTGCCGCGCACTTCCAAAAGCAAATTGATGATATGCTCGTTTATATAGAAACTGTCCATTGGCTGAAGCTGTTGCAAAAAGGATTTTTGCTCTACTACAATTTCTTCCTCCGATTGTAGCGTGAATGAGCCGTTTCGGACGAACTCGCCTAACTTCGATTCCGGCTTGATTCCAGTGGCATGGACACGGATATAGTCGGGCCGGATGATGTTCAGCGCCTCGGCGGTAGCGGCGGCATTTTCTTCGGATAGCTCTTTGCCACCGATGCCCAGCAGAATAAACTCGGACAAGATCATACCGGCCTCTTTTGCCATGCAGCCGCTTTCCACCACCGTGTCAGCTTGAAAACCCTTGTTAATGAGTTTCAATATCTGATTGGAGCCGGTTTCCATCCCGCAGTACAGATGATTCAAGCCAGCTTGCCGTAGGGCCTGCAATTCGGATAAAGTCTTGCGGGTGATACTGTCGGCGCGGGCGTAGGTCGTGATGTATTGCAGATTGGGGAAATAGCGGTTGAGGGCGTCCAGTATGTGGAGCAGATAGTCGGTTTTCAGCACCAGAGCATCGCCGTCCTGCAAGAAACAGGATATAAAATTTTTCTCATGGTAAATTTGGGCCTGCATAGCAATATCTTCTATGGTTTCCTCAATAGGCCGCATGGAGAATTGCATGGATTTATAGAGACCGCAAAAATAACACTTATTCCAATGGCATCCCCGTGTGACACGGATCAACAGACTACTGTTCTCAGAAGGTGGACGAATTGGCCCAATTTCTACATTCTTCATATGAGGCATCCTTTCTTTGTAATCACAATAAAGATACCATCCTATAAAAATGAGAGCAAGATTGCACTTTTTCGGTAGGTACTTCCCAAAAAGTAAGTCCTTTTCCAGATCACTACGCTATGTAACATGGATGTCTGTTCAACCTCCATGTTGTAGCACGGGAGCATAATTAACGGGCAAAGCTGCCACCTGCAGGCTATGCCCGTTTGTAATTCCTTGGATATTTCTTGGATTATCACCAGTATAGGAGCAGGACATATCCTGATTATCACCGGGTACAATACAAAATGAAGCGGCCAGTCGCTTGGCCGCTTCATTTTGTATTATTCAGCTTTTTCATGATACCGAGGATGTATTCCAGCGATTCGGAGTCCAGCTTTTTTGCCTCCGTAATAAATGCCTGGAGTGCTTCCGGGTGGGCGTTCCCCTCATCAAAAAATTCCTGGGGCGTCACATCCAAATACTCGCAGATGTAGAAGAAAGCCTGCATGGAGGGCAGGGACTTCTTGTTTTCGATGTTGTTGATATAGTTGTTCGCCTGTCCCAGCGACAGGGACATATCGCGGGCAGATACGCCCTTTTGTGTCCTCAGTCTTGCCAGCCGCTCCGGGAGAAAATCTTCATACATCGCCCTCACCTCCGCCTTGTATTAGATTGTACCTTATGCAATTGATATATTCACAAATTGAAAAAGGGTATTATCATTGACTTGCTAAATTATATCTACTATTATTGGCATATGTGAAAGGTTTTATCTATTTCAAGGCGCTATCCTGCGACATCCTTGACCGTTGGAGCGGTGGCCGGGTATGTTGGTACAGAACCACACTATACGGCAGGCAGTAGCCGAACAATCAATATCAAACGGAGGAAAGACAGATGCAGAAAAAGACTTGTTGTGTTACAAGACACAGGGATTTGCCCCAAAAGGAGATCAACCGTGTTAAGGCGGCTCTGCGGAAGGAAGTCGAGAAAGCGGTCACTGACGGTTTTACTTGCTTTATGAGCGGCTTTGCCGAGGGTGTGGATCAGTATTTTGCTGAGACCGTACTGGAAATGAAGAAGTCAAACCCGGCGCTGGAGCTTATAGCCGTGATCCCCTACCAGAAGCGGCTCGATAGTCTGCGGCAGAAGAAGCGGACCTATGAGATGCTGGAATCTTGTGCGGACATCGTTGTCATCCGAGAGGAGTACCAGCCCAGCGTTTACTCCCACCGAAACCGCTACATGGTGGAACACTCCGACCGGGTGATCGCCGTCTACGATGGCAGGGAAAAGGGCGGCACTGCCGGAACTATCCGATTTACTCATGTGCTGAAAAAGGAACTGAGGGAAATCCCGGTGGGGGAGATCGTTGTGCCAGACCATCTGAAAAGATAATAACGAATGGAATGCTTCCCCTGATGCGCTCACCGTGTGGTGGGCGCTCTTTTTTGTATGACGGTTTATGGAGACACCGCCAGAAAATTTTTCGGGATAGAAGGTGCCATGATATGTCACAGTTCCATATCTGTCATTCAACCTGATGGCCGATCCGAGCGGTTGTTGGGAACCTGGATATGGAGCGATTAAGCCTGTGAAAGCCCAAATACTAACGATTTTTCTCAAATCTATGCGCCATCAAGGGTGCCATTGTCTGGCCTGTCCTTTCAGAAGGATGCCGGATAGAATAGGCATATAAGGACGGACTGCACAGCCTATCCTCAAAAAATATCGTGCCTGATATGCATTAGGGCAAGGGTATCTCATATGGCGGTCCATCAGTGCCGGACAAGGGCGCATGGGTGGGCAGCCGTAGGAAATGCCATGCTTTCCTGTGCTGTCAGACGTTTACAGGGTCATGTGCATTTCCGCACATGGCCCCCTCTTTTTTCATACATAAGGGTCTGTCAGATTTCCCTTGTCAGAGTGCGGTTTCCAGGCCGGCGCACACGGCAGGGAGACAGCTTGGACCAAACAAAACGTCCTTCCCCGCTGTGTCCGGGAAAGGACTTTTTATGATCTATGACACTTTGAAGATTGGCAGACGCATCCAGAAGCTCCGCAGGGAAAAGGGGCTGACACAGGAGCAGTTGGCGGAGCGGCTGAATGTCAGCACCGTCCATCTGGCGAAGATCGAGACCGGCAAGCGTGGCTGTTCGCTGGATATTCTGATTGACTTTGCTGCTTTTTTCAATGCCAGCCTCGACTATCTGGTGCTGGGGAAGGTCTCGGACGGAGAGGTGCGGGCGCGGCTGGATGCCATTATCCAAACCCTGGAGGATTTGCGGAGAGATATATGACTGGTCGGAACAAGACCAGCGGCTGGTACTCCTGCGCCATAAGAATATCACCCGTTTTCCACTAAACTGGAACCATCAGCCGGGGCGACCTGGCTGGCGGAACTTTGAAAACTGAATATCCAGTCATCAGGAAGTCCTGGAAACAGGACCACGTTACTGTCTGGAATAGCCTGTGCAGCGGAGCGCCATGATCCCCAAACGGGGTCCCCGAAAGGTCGCAGACCTTTTGGGGAGAGGAGGAGCAGCGAAATGACTGAGCTTTGCCGCTTGCGGTGAAGCGAAGGATATGGAGCTTGCGACGACGATGGGAGGAGCGATCCATCCGACTGAAAATGCCAAGTTGCTCTTGGCCCGGCGATGACAACAGACAGCGATAATGATACTTCCGTAACTCGCGGCCCGGCCACAAAGAAGGCGGGGAGGTTAGACGCCTATGAGAGCAGCTTCGCAAGCTGACGAGCCTGATGATTCCCACGGTTCCGGGGTGTCGAGGACAAATTGGGACCAAAAACACGCTTTATGAAATTTTGTGGGCGCTCTGGATGCGGTGCTTACCGTATTGGGCCGCCCATTTACATACCAGAAGAAGGAGGTATCCATATGGACCGTAATTTTCACGATTTCCACCGCGGCGAGGTCTATTACGCCGACTTGAACCCGGTAATCGGTCATGAGCAGGGCGGCATCCGCCCGGTGCTGGTCATCCAGAATGACACGGGCAACTATCACTCCCCGACCATCATTGTGATCGCCGTGACCAGAAGGACCTTTAAGAAACCCTCCCAGCCGACCCATGTGGTGCTGGATGATGCTGAGGGGCTTACCCCCTCCCTCTTTATGTCGGAGGTCATCCGCACCATCGACAAGCGGCGGGTGTGTGGCTATGTGGGCAGGCTTACCAAAGAGCAGATGATGCGGGTCAATGCCGCCCTCCTGGTGAGTGTTGGGCTTGATAAGGACTACGCTCCTGTTGCGGGAATGGAGGCATCCTGATGGACAAGCTCATCATCGACCCGGAGTTCCGTGACAAGATACCGCCGCTGACGGAGGACGAGTTCTCCCTTTTGGAGGAGAACATCCTGTCTGACGGGGCGGTCTTTTCGCCGCTCATCGTCTGGGACGGCACGATCCTGGACGGACACAACCGCTATGAGATCATCCAGAAACACCCGGAGCTGACCTACGCAGTCCACGGTCTGTCTTTCGCCAACCGCTACGAAGCCCTTTCTTGGATATGCAAGAACCAGCTTGGCAGGCGGAACCTGACGCCCCAGCAGAAGAAATATCTGATCGGGCAGCGGTATGAGGCGGAGAAGATGGCGCATGGTGGTGAGCGGGTAGCAACGGTTCAAAATGAACCGTTGCCTTCCTCCCACAAAACCCGCGCTCAAATAGCGAATGATACCAACACCAGCGAGAGTTATGTCATGCGGGCTGGCTGGTATGCCCAAGGTGTGGACGCCGCCGAAGAAGCCTTCCCCGGCATCAAGCAGGAGATACTTACGGGAGCGATCAAGCCCACAGAGACAGCGGTAGCCGCTGTTGCCAGGGCAGAGCCGGAGGAGCGCTCCAGACTGGCCGCTGACTTGAAGAAATCCAAGGATGATAAAGGCAAAAAGCCCCGGCCCGCCTACCACAAAGCCCCGCCGGCCACTTCCAGGAAGGCCGAGATGCAGAGAATCGCGGAAATATCGGCTGAGATGGAGCGGGACAAGGCTCCCAACACCGAGGAGAATGTACTCTGTTCCCTGGATGGCGAGATCGTCTCGTTCATGGAGCTTTTTGACCGCATCTTTCAGGAATATCCACGGCTTTTGTCAGACAGCCATTACAGGCAAAATCTCATCCAGATCATGCAGAAAATGAAGCAGTATATCGCAGACATCGAAGGAGGGCGCACAGAATGAACAGCAAGGACCTTTTTTGCCGGGAGCTTCCCATCAACAGCGCAGAGCTGAAGATACCCCGCACTACTTATCAGCGTGAACTGAACGAGGACCGGGTCCGCAGGATCGCCGCCGAGTTCGATGAGCGCATCGCCAACGAACCGAAGGTGAGCTGCCGGGACGGCCGCTACTATGTCTTTGACGGCCAGCATACCATCGCCGCCCGGAAACTGCTCAACGGCGGGCGGGACCTGCCCATCCGCTGTAAGGTGTTCTATGGCCTGACCGAGAGCGATGAGGCGCTGCTGTTCGCCCAGCAGACGGGCGCGTCCGCCAGCCTGACCGCCGGGTCGAAGTTCCGGGCGCTGGTCTACGGCGGCGATGAGGACGCTATGGCGTTCTTGAAAGCAACGGAGGCTGTGGGCCTCTATGTGGACTACAAGCAGACCAGGGGCGCGAAGCGGCTGGCCTGTATCAGCACCGCTTTCGGCCTGTTCCAGAAGGTCGGGGGCGGGGTGTACCGGGAGGCGATGCAGACCATCGTGGACGCCTGGAAGGGCGACCCGGACTCCCTCCGGGCGGAGACGGTGCAGGGCGTGGTGGAGTTCGTGGACCTCTATCACGGGGAGTACAGCCGCAAACGACTGGTGACACGGCTGCGCCAGGTTGACCCGGTGGTGATCTTCCGGGAGGGCCGGGCCATGACGAGCCTGCCGGGATACAAGCGGTATCTCTATCAGGTGTACCGCATCTACAACGGTTCCAGCGCAAAGACCGCCCTGCCGATGAAGTTTTGAAAAATCTGAGAGAAGCGTCTGTCTTTTGGTGCGGGCGCTTTTCTCTGTTCTATGAAAGTTTGTCCTTTTCATAAGATGTTGAAAAGGACAGAACAGTTGAGGTGCTTTGCCATGACAGAAGCGATGAAAGACATCGACCTCCGCAAGGTGGACAGATCGACGCTCCGTGACCGCAGCACAGTCCGCATTGACCCGGAGGCATCCACAGAGGAGCGCATCCGGGCATGGATAGAACAGCTTGGCAACCCCTATGTCTATCTGGACGGCGGCGTGGTCGTGAAGCTGAGTTTTGCGGACAAAGGCGAGACCATCGAGGACCGCATCAACTCCCTTTACCTTGCCGGGGCCTGACATCCTTAACAAACCGGGCGATCCGGCGCTACAATGTGCTTGGGTCAAAAAAAGGAACTGCATCACAAGGTCTGCGGCTTTGTGTTCCGTTCCCATACGGGACAGAGCCTTCGGTTTTCTGAGAGACAACAAGGAGGTTCAAAATGCCCGACAAGATTTATAAGACCGGCATCTATGCCCGGTTATCCAGAGAGGATGCTGACCGCATGGAATCCAACAGCATCCAGAGCCAGCGGGCCATCTGTCTGGCTTACATAGAGGGCCACGACGACCTTGAGCTGGTGGACACCTACATCGACGATGGTGAGACCGGCAGCAACACGGACCGTCCCGGCTTTCAGAGGATGATCCAGGATATGCGTTCCGGGCGTATCGACTGCGCCGTCAGCAAGGACCTGAGCAGGTTCTCACGGAACTATATCGACGCCGGGAACTACCTGGAGAAGATATTCCCGGCGATGGGCATCCGCTATATCGCCATCAACGACAACTACGACAGCATGGCGCCCGGAAGCAGTACCGATGTCATCACCCTTCCTTTCAAAAACCTGGTAAATGACATCTACTGCCGCGACATCTCCATCAAGATACGCACCAGCCTGGAGGTCAAGCGCAAGAAGGGCGAGTATGTGGGCAGCTTCGTCCCCTTCGGGTATCGGAAAGCCCCGCAGGATAAGAACCGCCTGCTGGTGGATGAGGCGGCAGCCGATGTCGTTTCCCTGATCTTCGGGATGTATAAGGACGGTTTCCCCATCCTGAAGATCGCGAGACGGCTCAACACCAGCGGCATCCCCACCCCGATGGAGTACAAGCGGATGCAGGGCGCACACTTTGAGACGGCTTTCCGCACAAAGGAGCGCACAGAGTGGGAATATGTGACCGTCAAGCGGATACTCTCCAACATCGTCTACACCGGGGTACTCATCCAGGGACGGCGGGGGACGCCGAACCATAAAGTCCGGGTGACGCGCCCCAAGGAGGAGGCAGACTGGGTGCGGGTGGAGAACGCCCATGAGCCGATCATCTCCTGCACTGACTTTGAGGCGGTGGCGGAGCTGATGCGCCGGGATATGCGCTGTGCCGGGGACAGCGACAGGCACGACCTGTTCTCCGGCTACCTGTTCTGCGGGGACTGTCAGAATACCATGATCCGCAAGACGCAGAGGGCAAAGGGAAAGGCGTATGTCTACTACAACTGCTCCCACAACAAGCGCACCCACGAATGCAGCCCCCACTCCTTCAGCGAGGCAAAGCTGGCGGAGATCGTGTTCCACGCCATCCACGACCAGATCGAGGTGGTGCTTCATCTGGATAAGGTGCTACGCTTCATAGACAGCCTCCCCCAGCGGGACCGCAAGGTGTTCAGCTATGAGGCGCAGATGACCCGGCTGGAGGAAGAAATCCAGCGGTACAAAAAGCTGGAGCTGGGCCTCTATGAGAACTTCGTGGAGGGCATCATCAACAAGACGGAGTACACCGACTTCCGGGAGAACTACCGGGGACTGATCGAGGAGAAGCAAGAGGCCGTGAAGCGGCTGAAACGGGAACAGCAGGACGCCGCCGCTATGGGCAGCCAGAACCGGGCATGGGTACAGGTCTTTGCACAGTATGAGAATGTGCAGGAGCTTGACCGCCGCATCCTGCTGGCTCTGGTGGATAAGATACTCATCTATGAAAACAAAAAGGTGGAGATCGTCTTTCGGTATCGGGATGAGTTCGCCAGGGCGATGGAGACAGCGAAAAACTACAAGGACTGTCCGCTTCCGGCAGTGGGCTGAGAGGGAGAGAGAAAATGGCACGAAAGAGCAGAAAAGCACAGGCCCAGCCTGTGGCAGAAATCAAAAAAGAAGCAGCCGCACTGTCCACCGCGATCTATGCCCGCCTGTCCGTGGAGAACAGCGGCAAGGACGATGACGGGAACTCCCTGCAAAACCAGATCGCCGTCTGCGAGGACTATCTGGACGGATGCCCTTACCTCCGGCTCACGGAGGTCTACTCGGACAACGGCAGGACTGGGACCGTGTTCGACCGTCCGGCATGGAACCGCCTGATGTTGGATAGTGCGGAGGGGCGACAAACAAATACAAATAAAAAAGGGACTTCCTCAATCCTTAAAAGGCTATGACAGCAACGGTTATAGTCTTTTTTCATGCGGTAATTACCGTAGGAAATGAACTCCTATTCCCCCAAGTAGAGAAATATCTGTCAATGATATTCCGCAATCCAATCTCCCGACAATTAACGAAAGAAAATCATTTATCAGCACCTAAACCAATCAATCATATCAATCCATATCACAGGAGGGCAAAGACTATGAACAAAAAGCAGGAACAGCAGATTTTGGACTATTACAGCACCACAGACAAATATATCCATAGCAAGACACACTCTAATGCGCATCAGACTGTATTTACCAAAGAAAGCGACAAATACCAGTGGCTTGTGTTGGAGCAGAAAAGCCAGTGTGAAGTCGAGGTAAGGCAGACCGACAGTCATGGAACAATCACAGCGAGGGATAATTACGAACTGACAAGAAATCTCCCTAAGTGCGTGAGTGTGGAGCGTTTATGTGAGGGCGCAAATTTTCAGATACCTTTTAACACTGATGAAATCAACTTAATTTATCAGTTTGGAGAGCAGAGTAAAGCGAAAACGTGCGCCAGTCTTTCCGCTATTCTTCCGCAGATAAAAGACAATAATACAAAGCAGATAGTAAGTACCACCTTGAATAAATTAAATGCCCTGTCAGAAAAAACGTGTGCGGAACTGACTGCCACTACCAAAAGACGAAAACTGACCGAGCGTGACCACTCCATAAAGACAAGGTTAGCCAAAGCAAAGGAACAAGCAAAACAGCCGACAGTTGCCGAGGGAAAACAGCACAGAACCCACAGCAAGGGAAAGGGGGATATGGTACTATGAAACTTTCACGATACGAGCGGGAAAGTATTCTCAATTATAACGCAGGAGAACAGACCGCCACCCTCTACACAAGAGATAAGGCGGTTATGCGGAAACTTGACACGCTTGTTGCCGACTTCCCCGATACATACAAGCTGACAGAGCAGGACGAGGTATCTAAGACCTATTCCTTTCCGAAGTCATACGTCAGCTACCGCAAGCCGAGGGCGGTCAGCACCGAGCAGAGGGAACGGGCAAGGCAGATGATGATTGAACGGAACAAAATAAAAGAGAATTAGGAAAAATTTATTGGAATTACGAGTGTGCTTGTGATAAAATATGAATACTAATCAAATCGAAAAATTGCCAATATGAAAGGAGTAGCATTATGGAAGAATTAAAATCTATTATGGAAAAATTTGTCGCATCTGGTTGGGATTTAATATCTATTCCAGCACAACAGTGGTTAGACGGACAAGCCGATAAAGATACTTTAGTGTCAGCAATCAGGCAGGCAGACGAAGAATGTGGAAGTTGCGGTTGTGATTTAGACCCATTGTATAAAAGAGCTTTGGAATTAATTTGACAAAATTACATTAAGGATGAATAAAATATGCCATTTACAGAAATTTGTATTTATCAAGTTAAGCCACAAAAGGTAGAGGAATTTGAAACGTTAATGCTTGAAGTCAAAAGCTTTTTGGAAAAACAAGAGGGGCTTCTTTTGTTTCGATTTATCAAAAGAGAGTATCGCATAGATATGGAGCAGATTAAAGAGGGACTTCCCCCTCTTAAAATTAACCGTATTGTAAAAAGTGTTAAGTATATGCTTTATTGGGAATTTGATACCAAGGAAAGCTATGGAATGGCACAAAAAAATCTTTACAACAGCTATTGGAAGTCCATTGAAAAGTGTCTGATAGTTCCTCATGATAAATATTTGGGTGAACAGTTGTTTTAATGGAATAAGCATATAACAGAGTAAAAATATGAGTGAATAAATGAGAAAATTCCCATTTGTGGAGAGAAATAGTATCAAGCACTTAGGAAAATCTAAGTGCTTTTCTTCTGTCATATTTTCACTGTCAGAACAGAAAGGGAATACTTCTATTTTGGGTAGCGGTTATCTTAACAGACAATCAGCTACCTTTTTTATTTTCAGAAACTATCAACACAGCACAGAAAGAATGAGGTATCAGAAATGATTGAGAGCAAGAATGACACAAGCAAAAACTTAGAAAAGGCATTGCAGGTATTGAAACAGGCGCAACAGCGTGTAGCCAATGAAAAGAAAAAACAGAACGAGAAGAAACGCAAAGCCGAGAACCACCACAAGTACATCATGGGCGGTATTATCGTGAAGTATTTCCCCGACTGCTACCGCTATGACGAGGGCGAGTTGAACCGTATCTTATCGGTTGCCTTGCAGACAAGGGAGTGTCAGCAGATTATCTCTAAAATCAAGGCAGAAAGCAGAGAAACCACTCCCCCACAATCCACTCTCCCCAATGCCGAAAATGAAAGCGAGGGCGGTACGGAATGACAAAGGCGAGGACACTGGAAAGCGGAGGTAACGTATTCACCCTGTTTACAGGGTGCGCACAGATATACCACCAGAGGTGGTATGTGCGCTCTCCGAGGGGCAAGTTTCACTTGCATGGACTCCTGCGGAGGGCGTTGTCTGCCTTGCGGCAGCCAAAAGGGGAAACGACAATTCCCCTTCGCAAGCTGCGCTTGCTACCCTTTAGTGAACTTTGCGTTCAGATAAAGGCTAAAGAACAGCCTTTATCTGCCCACAAAGTCTATGAGTGCGCCCCTATACCCTGTCGGCAGAATGTAGGTGTTGCGCATGGCTAATGTTACGAAACAGGCAAGCACACGTTTTTCCATTGTCAGGCGGAGCAAGGGGCAGTCGGCAGTCGAGAAAGCATCATACATCAGCAGGAGCATTCTTGTCAGCGAGTTTGACGGGCAGACCTACCGCCCGAAATACCATGAAGATTTAGTCCACAGTGAAATCACTCTCCCGCCCAATGCGCCCAAAGAATATGCAGACCGAGCCACCTTATGGAACGCTGTTGAACTGGCAGAGAAAGGACAGAAATCACAGCTTGCGAGAATGTTGAAAGCGTCACTCCCCAACGAATGGAGTTATGAACTTGCGGAGGAAGTCGTGAGGGATTATGTGCAGAGGAATTTTGTTGACAAAGGAATGTGTGCTGACTGGGCAATCCATGACAGCGAGAACGACAAAGGACAGCGCAATCTCCATATCCATGTAATGCTTACCCTGCGCCCTCTTACGGAAAAAGGGGAATGGGGAGCGAAACAGAAAAAGGTGTATGACCTTGACGAAAACGGGGAGCGTATTCCCATCATTGACAAAAAGACAGGACAGCAGAAAGTTGACAAGCGCAACCGCAAACAGTGGAAATGCCACACCGCCGACAGCACAGACTGGAACAGCCAAGAAAACGCCAAGATGTGGCGAAAAGATTTAGCCGACACAATCAATGCCACCAATGAGCAGTTGGGGATTGCGCTACATTGGGAACACCGCTCTTTTAAGGAACAGGGGATTGACAGAGAGCCGACAATCCATATCGGTGCGGTTGCCAACGCTTTAGAACGCAAGGGCATACAGACCGAGAGGGGCAACATCAATCGGGAAATCATCAGGAACAATATGCTGTTGGAACAGGCGAAAGAAATGCTCATGTTTGCCAAGCAGGAAGTACACAGCGCACAGTACGAAAAGATTAAAAATACAGCGGTCAGCGTGAAGAATGAAGTCATGGAGATGATTGCAAAAGTGAGGGGGCGCAAAGGCAGATTAGACTTGCCCATTGTCAGCGGAAAACATCTAAGAAAAATAGCCGACAGAACCGCCTTGCAGTCAGCCGACAATGCGGAGAAATTCATCACGACAAGGAAGATAGACAGCTTTGAAAGCCTTGTGAACTTTACAGCGGATAGGGAACAGAAATACAGTCAGCTTGAAACAGTGCATTTGTCAAAGGGGCAGAAACTAAACCGATTAAAGGAACTGTCAAAAATGTATGCCCTCTATGCACCAATCCAAGCCACCTATAAGGAGAGCCAGTCACTCAAAGGATTTGCGAAAATGAAATACGATAAGGAGCATAAGGACAGCTTATCAAAGTACCCCGAATTAAAGGAGCGTATGCAGAGCCTTTTACAGAACGGCGAGAAGATAACGCCGAAACAGTGGAAAGCAGAGATACAGTCTTTGCAGTCTGAATATGACAGTATCGGCAAAGAGCAGACCAAGACCGCCACAGAATTAGCGTATGCCGAGGTAATCAGCTATAACAGGAAGAACCTTGAGAGGGAACTTCAGAACGAGAACCGACAGCATAACAGGCAACAGAGCAGAACGAAACGGAGGGAGGAAGAAATTTAATGGAAATATGAGTGTGATTATGGTATTCTGTTAGAGGTAAAAATCAAAAGTTGCAAAGGGAGTGAAATTGAAATGTGCATGGAATGTTATATTAGTGAAAATAGAATAACACCACTATTAAATCCATTGGATTGCTTAGCAAATCATACACAATACATTTGTGGGACTTGTGGGCGGTGCATTTGTATTGAACATGACCCCAAGCGTGGGTTGCAACGGTGGAATTTCCCTTTTAAGTCGTTAGAGATTGCAAAATTATATTTGCGCACTGCTGATTACAGTATGAAGAAACCATGCGGTATTTATGAGATAAAAAGTGAAAACGGCAGACTTTCATACAAAATCTTTGCGGACAGTGAGGACTTGCTATTATATCTAAAAAAGAACAAAGGAAAAACTTGTGATAAAATGAAACCTATTTTCATTGTTGAAAAATACAAAGAATATGCAAACACGCAAGTAAGAAAACTAACATCTGATGAAATACAGAAATATATGTCAGAGAGATAAATTTCATATTCTCTAAACAACCATTATCACAATCACAACTGAATAAGTAACACAGCGTCAGAGCGTATAGAAAACAAATCTATGCGCTCTATTTTATTGTAAAGGAGCAGATTTATGAGCAAAGACAGCAATACACAGCATAGAGCCACCCGACAGCACCCACCCACAAAAATTATCGTGGAAAGGCACTATGTAGGTACTGAAAAAATGGAAACGGTATTCAAGCGGATAGCCGAGGAACAGATAACAAAAAGGGTTAAGGAGATAGCGGAAAACAGCGTAAATTAGCACTGGAAACGGAAAAGGGAATATAGTATAATAGGAGTTGAGAGGAAGTCCCTTTTCATCAAGGAGGACAAAATGAAAAGGGCAAAACTGAATAACGACAAAATCACTGCTTTATATTGCAGGCTTTCCAAAGACGACGGCACGAACAACGAGAGCATGAGCATCAGCACACAGAAAACCATGCTGAAAGATTATGCAAAGCGCAACGGTTTTCTGAACTGCCAGTTCTATGTTGATGACGGTTACAGCGGTACAAACTACGACCGCCCCGCATTCCGACAGCTTATCGAGGACATACAGGACGGGGAAGTGTCAACGCTCATCACAAAAGACCTGTCACGTTTGGGGAGGAATTACCTTGAAACAGGTACTTATATCGAGGTGTTTTTCCCCAACCATAACGTGCGGTATATTGCAATCAATGACGGCGTGGACTCCATAGACAACGCACAAATGGACATTACACCGTTCCGCAACATCATCAATGAAATGTACGCAAAGGACACGTCAAGGAAAATCAAGAGCGCACTCCACGCAAGGAAAATGCAGGGCAAGTATATGGCTACTACCGCCCCATTCGGTTATCAGAAAGACGAGAAAGACCATAACCACCTTGTCATTGATGAAGTGACCGCCCCCATTGTGGAACTGATTTTCTCAATCGCCGAGGAGGGCGTGGGGCTTCACACTATCTGTAACCGCTTGCGCAAGGCAAAGGTCATAAAGCCGAGTTTCTACAAAAAAGAAATGTTTGAGCGGTACACTGATGAGGAAAAGATGTATGACTGGGACACCGCCTATGTCAGCAAGATATTGCATGACCCCGTTTATGCAGGAAACCTTACCGTAGCGGAAAGACCGACCAAGACCATGCGTTCCAAGAAAAGACAGTATATCCCGTATGCGGAGCGTGAAGTTATCTATGGCACACATGAACCGATTATCGAGCAGAGCCGTTGGAACACCGTACAGAAGATTTTGGAGAGCAGACCGCCCGTTATCGGGGAAAGTTCAAGCGGATATGACAACATTTTCCGAGGGGTTATCAAATGCGCCGATTGTGGGAGTGCCATGCTTGCCAAAGTCGAGCAGAAAAGAAAGCGTAACAACGTACTGGACAAGACTTTCTACTGCTGTACCAAGTACCGCAAGTTTGGGAAAGAGGGTTGTTCATCACACACCATTGAGGCGAGGACGGTTCACGAAGTTGTGCTTGCAGACATTCAGAAACACGCAGGACAGGCACTGGCGGACAGGAAAGCTATGGTAACGGAGATTGCCGAGCGTCTTAATCTCCAACTGTCAGCGGATAAGGAACAGCAGAAAAAGGAACTAAGGCAATGTAAACAGCGAGTGTCGGAAATAGAAAACCTGTATGCCAAACTGTATGAGGACTTGACAAGGGAACTGATAACAGAAAAGCGTTTCCAAATGCTGTCGGCACGATTTGACAGCGAGCAGGAAGAACTGACAGCCAAGATAAAGGAACTTGAAAAAAGTGCCATAGCGGACAAAGAACAGTTATCTTCCATTGAGCATTTTGCAGAGCAGATAAGCGGTTATGCAGGAATAACGGAACTCAATTTTAAGATAATCAACCAACTTATAGAAAAAATTCTTGTTTCTGAACCCGTAGAAGTTGACGGGCAGAAAATTCAACGACTTACTATCCTTTACAAGTTCATAGGGGCACTGGAAACCCTTGAATAATGGATATTTTCTAAGTCACCTATTCCAACTATCCAACAGATGGAGGATGTGCGGACGGGAAAAGTCCAGTGCATCGTAGTCCGTGATCTCAGCCGGTTCGGACGCGACTATGTGGAGACCGGCAACTATCTGGAAAAGATTTTTCCGGCGCTGGGGACATGGTTCATCTCCGTAAAGGAGAACTTTGACAACTTCACCTGCGGCGGCTCAATTGAGTCCCTGTCGGTGAGCTTGCAGAACCTTGTGAACGCCATCTATTCCAGAGATATTTCCAAGAAGGTCTCCACGGCGCTCCGGGCGCAGATGGAGACAGGGAGCTTTCGGAACCGCAACCTCCCTTATGGCTACCTCTGGAATGAGGATAAGACCGCCTATGTGGTGGATGAGGAAGCCGCCGCCATTGTCCGGCAGATTTTTGAATGGAAACGGCAGGCTGTGTCGGTCTACACCATCATTGAACGGCTGAAAGCGGACGGTGTGGAAAGCCCGGAACGGCACAAGCGCAGGGTCGGCACACGGAACGGGGATAACATCCAGGGCGAGGGCTGGTGTCCCTCCACCATCCGGGGCATCCTGCAAAACCGGGCGTATATCGGGGAGATGATCTGCGGGAAGTCTGAGACGGCGCTCTACAAAGGGCTGAAAAAACGGCTCACAGAAAAAGATAACTGGATTGTTGTCTCCAATGCCCATACACCTATCGTCTCAATCGCAGACTTTGAGGCGGTGGAGCGGCAGATGCAGGAAGACAGCTCCCACCGGGCATCCACAATGGAATGGTCGGCGGACATCCGGGCGGGGATGATCGACCTCTTTGATGGGAAGATATTCTGCGCCGACTGCAAGAAGCGGATGTATTACAAGCGGCAGCGTATCCAGTGCAAGGGCGTTGTTTTCCGTGGGGTCTATGAGTGCAGTACCCACATGAGCCGGAGACACGGGACCTGTTTCAAACACGCTATCCGGCAGGACGCGCTCCATGAAAAGGTGTCCAACATCATCCAGGACCAGCTTCGGGTGGCTCTGGACTATGAGAAACTCCTGAAAACCATGCGGGGCGGCGCTGGTGAGGCCAGCGTCCGGGAGAAGCACAAGGCCGCTGTCTCCAGTATCAAACTCAGGCTGAACGCCCTGAAAAAGAAGCGGGCGGGGCTGTATGAGAGTTACGCCGAGGGCATCCTGAACGAGGAAGAATACGCCTTTGCCAAGCAGACCTATGAGGAGCAGTACGAAGCATTGAGCCGCCTTCTGGACGAGGCGGTGGAGCGCCGGGAGCGGTTCCTGGAATCTATCTCCCCGGACAACAAGTGGCTCACGATGATGCGGGGCGTTGCCGGGATGACAGGATTGACGCAGGAGCTTGTGGACGCGATGATCGAGAAGGTACTTGTCTACGGCGAGGGGCGCATCGAGGTCATACTCAACTATAACGATGTGTTCAGTGCCATGTGCGAATGCGTGGAACAAATGAAGGAGGCGGGCTGAGATGACAGAATACCGTGTCGGCATTTATATCCGCCTCTCTCTGGCGGATGAGGACACAGGGAGCGGAAAAGCGGAAAGTGACAGCGTTGGCAACCAGCGGGAGCTGATCCATCAGTTTCTGGACCGCCATCCCCAACTGAGAGCCGCTCCCCGGTCGGAGTTCGTGGACGACGGCTACACCGGGACGAACACGGACCGCCCGCAGTTTCAGGCGCTCATGAAGGAACTCCGCACCGGGGCCATCAATGTGATGGTGACAAAGGATTTTTCCAGATGCCACCGTGATTACACCCAGATGGGCAACTATCTGGAATGCGTCTTTCCCTTCCTCGGCGTCCGCTATATCTCCGTCAATGACGGATATGACAGCGATGATTACAAGGGCGTGACCTCTGGCATGGATGTGGTCCTGCGGAACATCATCTATGAGGCATACAGCAAGGACCTGTCCATCAAGACCACCACGGCGAAGATCATCATGATGAAGCAGGGCAAATACATAGGCAGCTTCGCTCCCTATGGCTTTCAGTTCCATCCCACGGTCCGGAACAGGCTGATGATAGACGAGGAATCGGCGGCGGTAGTACGGCGTATCTTCGATATGACTTTGCAGGGTATGGGCAGTACCGCGATTGCCCGCAGGCTGAACAGTGAGGGCGTCCTTACCCCCGGCGCCTACTTCCGCCAGAAAAATCCGGGGAGCGGACGGTTCCGCAAAGCCTCCGAAAAGAACGGCTGGACGGCGGCATCGGTGCTGAACATCCTGCATCAGTATGAATACACCGGGGCATTGGTGGGGCGCAAGCGGTACAAGGCCAGCCTCCACGAAAAAAGGACAGTCCCGCAGGATAAGGCTGACTGGATCATCTATGAAGGGGCGCATGACGCCATCATCAGCAAGGCGGACTTTGACCGGGTGCAGGAGATCATCCGGCAGAGACCCAGGCGGGCCAGCGGGACACCGCAGGAATACCCATTGAAAGGGCTTCTCAAGTGCGGCAACTGCCATAGGACGTTGAGCCGGGTCCACAGTTCCGCTGGATACTACTACCGATGCACCAAGAGCAAGGCGGACGAAGCCAGCGACTGCCCAAAGGGAAAACTGTTCACTGAGAAAGAGATCGAGGGCATTGTGTTCCGGGCAATCATGCAGATGCTGGCGATGTGCCAGGAGCGGAAAAAGCAGAAGTCCTCCCTGACGCTGACCCGCAAGGAGTGTATCGCAGCCTGCGTCGCAGAGCTTCAAAGGCTGGAGCAACAGCAGGAACGGTACAAGCAGGAGAAGTTTAGGGTCTATGAGAATTTCAGTAGTGGAACACTGACAAAGGACGCCTATCTGAAACAGCGGGAGGAGATCGACAGCAAACTCGCCGCCGCCAAAGTCGAACAGGAGGCACAGGAACAGCTTTTATCTGGACTGGAGCGGCAGGCTTTTCAGGACAAGGCACAGGAGGATAATGTGTTCAATTCCTTTGCCGGGGCAACGGAATTGACGGCGGAAATGGCGGGGACATTCATCAAGGAAGTTCTGGTCTCATCTCCCACAGAGATCGAGATCGTCTGGAAGTTCCGGGATGTGTTTGGCGGTCACTTTGGCACAAAAGAGGAGGAAGTAGACAATGGATAAAACGAGAAGGGCTGCGATCTATATGCGGGTCGCAAGAGCGCCCAGGGCGTGGATATACTGCCGGACAGCGGAGCCGAACGCCTTTGCGTTGAAGATACAGCAGGAAAAACTTACGGCCTTTGCAGAGAAAAATCACTATGATATAGTGGGCTGCACATCCAGGCATGAGGCCGGCACAACAATGACCCGCCCCGGACTGGCTGAGATCACCAATGCGGCGCTCCAGGGCAAAATGGACATCCTGCTTGTCCTGAACGCCTCAAGGCTGGGACGTGACATCTGGAACACGCTCGAATATGTTGGCTGGCTGGAGAAGCACAAGGTTGAAGTTGTCTGCCTGAATGGAGATTTTTCTGTCCGGGGAGTAGGACAGTTCCTGCTGGCAAAGCAAACTGTGGTGTGATGTTTCTTTCTGCATAAAGCGGATGCCGGAGGCGGTCTGGAAAAGACCTGTTGGCCGCCTCTGGCATTCGTAAAAATTTTCGTGTTTAGTTGACACAAGGAGACATGAGCCGTGTGGGGAGGGATTACCTTCAGGTAGGATTCTACACGGAGGTATTCTTCCGGGAAAAGGGTGTCCGTTTCATTGCTGTTTCCAACGGTGTTGACAGTACGAACAACACCAGCAGCGAATTCGCCCCTTTTTTGAATATCATGAACGAATGGTATCTGCGCGACTGCAGCAGGAAGATTACCGCTGTACTCAGGGCAAAGGGAAAAGAGGGGAAACCTCTTACAAATAATCCGCCTTATGGTTATATGAAAGACGCAGAGGACAAAAACTGCTGGGTTATTGATGAAGAAGCGGCGGCAGTTGTGCGCAGGATATTTGCCATGACGGTGGAAGGCATGGGACCGTACCGGATCGCAAAAATACTGTCTGATGAAAAAGTGGAAAAACCGTCTTATTATCAGGCAGTCAGGGGAAGGGGATGTTATAAAAACCAGTGCGATTTTGAACATCCTTATGCGTGGATGGGCGTGAGCATTGTAAGGATGCTGGAAAAACCGGAATATATGGGCGATACCGTAAATTTCCGCAGCCACAAGGAATCCTACAAGGATAAAAAGGCGGTTAAAAACAGCAGCGATGAAATCCTTATTTTCCGGGATACCCATGAACCGATCATAGACCGCAGGACATGGTATATGGTGCAGGAATTAAGAAAGACGGTGCGCAGGATTGACACAAGCGGAGAGGGTAGCCCGCTGACGGGAAAGCTGTTCTGCGCTGACTGCGGCAGTAAAATGTATTACCGCAGGACAGGGGAGCGCGCCGGAAGGGACTGGCGGGGGATGCCCGACGGAACGGTCAGAAAAACGCCTGCGTCTTTTAACTGCGGCACTTATAACAGCAGCCGCAAGCAGAATGATAAAAAATGCAGTTCCCATTGTATTCAGGAGGATGTCGTGAGGCAGATCCTTCTTGAAACAATCCGGTATGCCTTAAAAAGCGTCCGCATGGACGAAGCGGCATTTATACAGAATATGCGGAGCGCATCAGAAGTCAGGGATAAAAGTGAGGTAAAAAAGCTGAAAACAGACCTCTCCAAAAAAGAGAAACGCTTCGCAGACCTTGACCTGCTGATAAAAAAGGTGTATGAGGACAACGCAATGGGAAAGCTGCCGGACAGACGGTATGAGATGCTTTCTTCCGATTATGAGAAGGAACAGCAGGAGCTTGAAATTTCCATGAAAGAGATCAGGGAAAAACTCATACAGTTTGAAGATGATACGGACAGGACAGAGGAATTTCTCTCACTTGTCCATAAGTACACCGATATTCAGGAGCTTACGCCTGCCATCATCAATGAATTTGTGGACAAGGTGCTGATCCATAAAGCTGAACGGATTGATGGGGAGCGTGTGCAGGAGATTGAAGTTTATCTGAATTTTATCGGGAAGGTGGAGCTTCCGGCACCGGAGATTTCTGAAAAGGAACTGGCAGAGATAAGGGAGAAGCGGAGAATCCGTGAACGGAATGCAATGTACCAGAGACGGCGCAGGGCGAAATTCATGCCAAAGACAAAAGCAATTTTAACGGAAATGGACGGGGCGGAAAAAGAAAGGACTTTGGCAGAGGCGCGGGCACAGGCGGAGGAACGCCTGAAAGCGGATGACACAAGCCACATCGCTTCCATTGTTGCCAGAGAAAATAAGATTATTGTAGAAAGCGGCATTTTCCCTACAAAGGAAGAAGTAAGAGCCAAATATGAAATTTAACAAAATAATGTGAAAGTGAGGATTTTGATATGACAAAACTTAGGGATTACAACATGAATGGAACAATTATATTAGGTGTGGATGCAGGCTATGGGAATTATAAGACAGCAAGATGCTGTTTTGCGACTTCCGTGAGCAGGAGCAGCCAGCCGCCCGTCTTTACGAGGGACTATCTGGAATATGAAGGCGGCTATTACACCATAGGCGAGGGACACAAGGACTTTGTTGCGGAAAAGAGCAAGGATGACGATAATTATATCCTTACCCTTGCCGCCATTGCAAAGGAGCTGAAAGCGAGGGGACTGTCCGCCGCAAAGATTCACCTTGCGGTGGGGCTTCCGCTGAAATGGGTGCAGGCGCAGAGGGATTCGTTCCGCGAGTATATGATGCAGAACCGCATAAGTATGCAGGCAGGCGTTATACGGTTGACATCGTGGACTGTACGGTCATGCCACAGTGTTATGCAGCGATAGCGGAAAGCCTGCCGGATTTTAAGGGTATGCACATGGTAGCGGATATTGGCAACGGGACAATGAACGTGATGATACTCAATAATGGCAAGGCGAGTGAAAGCAAGTCGTGGACGGTAAAGCTGGGGGCGAATGAATGTTATATGGCAATCCGTAACCTTATTCTGGACAGGAAAGCGGAGGAACTTCCGGCAGAAATTATTGAGAATTATCTGCGCTGCGGTGATACAAAAGTGGGCGGGGAATACCGGCAGCTTATGGAGGAAGCAGCAAAGACCTATGTGGATAAGATATTTGCGGAACTGAAAACATACGGTTATAATCCAAACCTTATGAAACTTTATATTATGGGCGGTGGCGCAAAGGTTGTGGAGCTTGTCGGAGATTATGACAGCGATAATGTCACCTTCAACCACGATATACGGGCAAATGCCAAAGGCTATGAATACTTCTGCTATATGAAGCTGCGCAGGCAGAAATCAATGGCTTCCGTCGGATAAGGGGGCATCTGAATGAAAAATAAAAACCACAATATCCGTTTCAACATGGAGAAAGAGGACGAGTGCAGGGCGTGGGAGCTTCTGCACTCCCCCAAGGTACAGCAGATGTTCAAGTCACAGAATAAGTTTGTGATAGAGGCGGTCAATGATTATTATGACAGATGCGTAGCAATGAAAAACGATCCGTATCTGGAAACGAGGGAGAAGGAGGATTCTTTTGCAGAGCGAATCGTGGAAGCGGTGGAAAAGAAAATGATGTCCAATCTTCCGGCGCTTTTCGGGATGTATATGGCGCAGATGCAGGCTTTTCTTTTATCCGTTCCTATGGGGGCATATCCGGCGGCGCAGGGCGGCATGGTGTATGGACAGGCGCAAGCCGGAACCTTGTCTAATTGCACGAATCCCCCAAATATAGCAACGCAGGATACGGAAGATGCGCAGGTGCAGGATAAACAAGAGGGCGTCACAGAGCCGCCGAACTGATTGACTTTGACGTATTTTAAAATATTTATGAGTAAGGCTATGGTAATCAGGTTTATCGTAGCCTTATTTTTATGGAAATTGCCATGATTAAGCGTAATTGTAGCCATATTTTAAGTAAGCAGGAGCAAAGTGTAGCCGAAAGGCTACAAAATAAGGACAAAGGGCAGCCGTTAAAGGCTGCACGATAAAGGGCGAGCATTTAAGCCCGCAAAATAAGGGAAAAGAGCAACCGGAAGGCTGCAAATAAGGGCGTAATTGTAGCCGTCTGTTTTGAAACTGACATATCGGGTTTCAGGCAGACGGCTTTTTTCTGTCCTGAAAAGACCTGTTTTAGAGACTGTTTTGGAGAAGTCAGGGGAGTGTCAGCGGGTAATTTCCGGGGAGGGCGTAAGCTCTCCCCTAAGCTCTCGGCGTTTGAGAGCGAAATACACCCTACGCACAAAACTTCGTTTTGTACTCCGGGGATTTCGCCCTTGCAGGGGGCAAATTTGCGCCTGCGCAAATTTACAGTCCGAAAGAGCCGGACTGTATTTATCCATACCGCCCAGAGGACGGGCGCATGAATGGCGATGCTGCTTACGGCTACATTTCAGGGCAGATGTGCAGCATCGTCATAGGGACTTCATAAAACGAAGCCCCTATGCGGCTGTCAGAAAGCGACAGCCGTAAACTGCCCGTATCCGGACATCGGTTCGCAGACAGACGTCTGATAATGACTGCTCACAAAAATCTGCGGCGGCAGAGTATCTGCCAAAAGAAAGGAAAATCGCATATGAGGAGAAATTCATTTATAGAAATGGCAAAACTGCATGACTTATCGGGGCGCATCACTTATATTTCAAGCCACGCCAAACAGGAGCATCTGTATGAAGTCTATACAACAGAACCGGACAGGGCATTCTGGCGGGAACTTGCCAAGTGCAATCAGGAAGAATTTGAAAAAAGCGGGACGAATGGAAAATGTATTGAGGCAAGAGAGCTGATGATTGCCCTGCCGGAGAGTTTTATCAGCTATGACCATGATTATCTGCTGAAAAAATGGTTGATGAGTTTAAGGAAAAGTACGGTGTGGAATGTTTTGCCGCGCTCCACCACAATAAACGGAAAACAAACCTGCATATCCATATGATATTTGCGGAGAGGAAGCGGTTAGACCAGCCGGAAGAAAAGGCTGCCACCCGCAATATGTTCTATGACGAGCAGGGGCGTCATGTGCGGACAAAGAAGGAGATACTTGACAGTGACGGGAATATCCGCAAAGGCTGTAAAATCATCAAAAAAGGCGAAGTGTACGAGCGTAAGATTTTTACCATAAAGGACAGCCGTTTCAAGCAGGAATCCTTTCTGGACGAGGCAAAAGTATTTTATACGGATCTGATCAACCAGATGGTGATTGACGATAAGGACAGGCTCAGCATATTTGATAAAAACGGTCCGTACCTTGCCACAAAGAAAGTCGGTAAAAATAATCCGAAAGCGGAGGCGATAAAAGCAGACAATGAAATCCGCATGGAATGGAACAGGACAGTTGACCGTGCGGTTGTAAGCGGCGTACCCGAAGCGGCGATTTTGGAGTTAAAGAAAACGGAGATTACGGACAGGGTAAAAGAATCCGTGGAGCAGAATGGCAAAAAGCCAGAGCTGTTCAGGGCTATTGTCAGGGCGGCGATTTTGTTATTAGAGTGCCTGATTGCAAAAGTTATGCAGAAGGCAATGGATTTTGCGGAAAAAGTTATCGGCAAAGCTGCTGATGCCAAAAAGGAAACGCCGGAAGAAACGGAGATTCGTTTCTATGAAAAAGACGAGGCAATACACAGGCAGGAAAAGAAGATACCGTTTCCATTCAATTATTATCGGAAAGAGGTAACGCAGAATAAGACGGAACAGCCACAACAGAAAAGCACTGCATCAGTCAAAGAATCTGTTATTGAACAGATGATGACAGAACAAAAATCTGTTCCTGTTGGAGTAAAGCAGTCCGGGACAGAAAGAACGCCACAGCCACAGCCTTCTATACTTGCAGAAAAATATCCCCGTCTGAAAGAGATTGACGACAGGCTCAAAGAACAGAACAAAGCAATTTTCGAGCGTGAGAAAAAGCGGGATATGCTGAAAAAGGAATTATCTGAATGTATGGGCATTTTCAAGGGTGGAAGACGAAAGGAATTACAGCAGGGCATTGACAGTATGGACAATCAGATTTCCAATATGAAAAAGCGGCTTTCCTCTATCGTGAGAGAATACAAATTCGATTCTGTTCAGGCATTCTATAAGGAATTTAATGTGGCAAAGAAAGAGAGTATGGATTATGAGGCAGCTTGTGCAGAGTATGAAAAAATTTACGGAGAAAAAGTGGTAGATGCAAGGAGTGTCAGAAATAAGCTCAAACAAAAAGAGCAGGTCGTAAAAGAAAGAGAAGCAGGCAGGGTACATCAGACAAAACAGAAAAATCAAGGGGCGAGATAAAATGTCTTCTGATTTGACGGACTAATTGAAAAACGTTACATCATAAAAAGCTTATATTATCAAAATCTTGTCGAAATATCAGAATTTTTGTGGTACAATCACTAAGGAAAGCATTAGGATTAAAAAATAGATAAAGGAGCAAAGCTGGAAGGATAATCGGACAGACAAGTAGGAAATAAAGTGTGGTTGAGTGTTCAGATTTGCACTGTCCTGCATAAGGAGATGCCAAACAATATATATGGTAGGTTGTATGCTTATCGGATAGCAATATACGAACATAGTTATACATGCTATAATGATGCAATGTAATCATTGGCTTTAAAAGACACAGAAGCTCATTAACAAGGAGACGGGTTAAGCATGGATGGTTTACAGTACGATCAAATAGGAATTGAAAAATTAAACCTTACAGTACGATCATATAATTCATTGAAGCGTGCAAGAATAAATACACTTCAGCAGCTTTTTGATGCTTATCAGGAAGGGAAACTTCTTGAAAGGGAAACAGTCCTCAACTCATGAATGCAGTTTGCCGCGAAATACAATAAATCTGTTGATGATGTAACGGCATTGTTTCATTTACTGGTAATGGATTTGGTGTATAGCGGAGCGCTGGAAGGTGAAGGGGCAAGCCTTACAAATGATGAACGTGAATACATTTATTATGCTGCATTCCCAAGGCGTTTTGTAAAATGCAAGCAATCTGACTCTGAACGCAAGAAGAACTATCTGAGTGGGTGGATTCCAAGACAGCGCATGAATGGAAGTAACTATAAAAATGGGCGTGTCACAAGAACCAGAGATGTACTTGGAATAAGCGAAGAGGAAGCAATAAGCCTGTTGTCAGATTTCTGGGATGCTGTTCTTGTAAAAAGTGAATACTCAATGACTCCGGACAACGGAGCTGAATATTATATTTCCACGGACAAGTTTGTCATTAAAGCAGGGATAGAGGAAATGGAGGTTTATGTCTGCGAAAAATGTGGAAAAACCACTATGACAAATTGTCAGGAAAAGTGCGTGTCCATAAAATGCGATGGAAAACTCCGCAGGATTTCGCACAAAGAATTGTTTGCAAATAATCATTTTGCACGATTATATTCTACAGAGCAGATGCAGCCTCTTCACATTAAGGAGCATACAGCGCAACTTGGAAGAGCTGAACAGCAGAAATACCAAGAGATGTTTGTAAACAAGGAATTAAACGCTCTAAGCTGTTCTACGACTTTTGAAATGGGTGTTGATGTTGGCGATTTGGAAACTGTTTATTTAAGGAATATGCCACCGTCCCCTGCCAATTATGTTCAGCGTGCTGGTCGTGCCGGCCGAAGTATTCATTCGGCGGCTTATGCTCTCACCTATGCGAAACTTGGTTCTCATGATTTTACATATTTTGATAAGCCGGAACGTATGATTTCCGGAAAAATTGGCGTACCTCTCTTTTCGTTGTCTAACGAGAAAGTTGTGCTCAGACATATTTTTGCTATAGCATTGAGTGATTTCTTCAACCATTATGAAGAAGTCTATAATAGGAATAATGCTAACGAACTTCTGAATAGGGATGGGTATGAAAAGCTTACCATGTATTTAAACAGTAAACCGGCAGGATTGAAGGATATTCTTTCACGCTCCATTCCAACCACTTTACATACTGTTATGGGAATAACTGACTGGTTATGGCTTGATAAGTTAATTGGTGATGACGGTGTTTTGAAGGTGGCTGTAGAGGATTTCAGAAATACAGTTGAGTGGTATACAAAGGAATATGCCAGATTAAAAAGAAAAGATGATATTCAGGCTGCCGCAAGGTGCGAGCGCCAACTTAAAGATTATCGAAGAAATCCAGAAGATAAGCATGGTCGTAACGAATTGATAGAATTTCTTGTAAGAAACAATGTTTTGCCCAAGTATGGTTTTCCGGTTGACACTGTAGAACTCTATCAGGGCATGAACTCAACCAGTGATAAAAAGCTGCAGATGGTTCGAGATCTACAGCTTGCAGTTGCGGAGTATGCTCCGGATGCACAGGTTGTTGCAGATGGAAAATTGTATACCAGCAGATATATTCGAAAACTGCCTCAAACTACGGGGCAGGACTGGGAAGAGGTATATATTGCGGAATGCAAGAACAAATCGTGTATGACATGGAACTACCGAAGAACAGAGCCATCAAGAGATGGTGAAAAGTGTATTTCCTGCCAGTCGATTATTGATAAGCCTTATTGGAAGAAAGCTATTGAGCCAAGAAAAGGATTTATTGCCGAATCCAAGGCTACAGAAGTTCCATTGAGAAAGCCAGATCGGTCGTTTAAGAGTGAGGACTACTATATTGGTGATCCTCAGCGCCAAATCATGACAAAGAAAACTTTTCTTATTGATGGAAGGCAGAAACTGCAGATGGAAACGTCCACGAATGATTCTTTGATGGTAGTGTGCAAAGATGATTTCTTTGTTTGTGAAAAATGTAGTTATTCTATAAGTTCAGTTACTGGTAAGAACGAAAAGGATTTTAATTCTTATGCAAAGAGTTTTGAGAAAAAGCATATAAGCCCGTGGGGAAAAGAATGTAATGGAAAACTTTGGAAACGCGAGATTTGTCATGCATTCAAGACAGATGTTGTTCAAGTTGTGTTTGGTACATCTAGGGCCAAGAATCAAGCTACAATGCTTTCGGTTATGTATGCACTTCTGGAAGCTATGTCAGAGGAATTGGATATTGAAAGAACTGATATAAAGGGGTGTCTTCATAAGGTAAGATATGAGTATAGCATGGTGTACGCGATTATCTTGTACGATGGTGTTGCTGGCGGAGCTGGTCATGTGAGAAGGCTTGTTACAGATGACTGCGAAATATTCCAGAGAATTGTTCAGAAGGCAATCGCTATTACTAAAAACTGTAATTGTAATCCATCCTGCTATAATTGTCTGCGCAATTATTATAACCAAGCAGTTCACGATATTCTGGATCGCCGTGAGGCTTATATGTTCCTTGAGGCATTCAAAGGAGATGCAATTGCTATATTGGATGATAATTTTGAAGAAGTAAGAGAAGAAAATAGTTCTGATGTAGTAGCGGAAAACCTTCTAAGATTTGGAGTATCGTGGACTTGCGATTATAACAATTGGAATGAATTGTCGCAAATGATGCTTCCGGACAATTGTCGTGATTACTTTGAGGACTTTGATTACTATCATGTTCCTCTTCCTTCTAATGCATACTGTAAATGTAAGATATACGGAACAGATTACACATCAGAGATCTTGCTGTTGTGGAAAAATAATAAGATCATGGTTTTTGAAGATGACAAAGAAAAACTTGAGGTGCCTGGATGGACGTCTCTTAAGGTGGGCGAAATCAGAGCGGGGTCATTTGCTGAATTATTCTAAAGAAGAGGGTAATATGGCATGACTTGATGCTTGTAACAGGAAGCCGAAGGCTGAACTGTTGCAACGTTTTTGATTATATGGGGGCATATCTATACATATGATAGAAAAAATGTGTAAGGAATATAAAAAACGTAAAGGTGATAGGAAATGACACACAGCAGAAATATGGTACAGGAGCTTACATTGGAAGATATTAGGGAAAATATCGTAATTATCAAAATCAACAAGTCGTATCGTGAGGGTATGAGTGAAACTGAGCTGTATGACGTGACACGGGGCTGTTGGAAGAGAAAGATTGCCAGTGTAGAGAAGGCGGACTATGTTTTGGCCGTTGTTTATGGGATTGTGAAAGAAGTATATCAGATAGATAAATGGTTTCCAGCCGAAAATGAGGTGCGGGAAACCATTCCCTACAATGAAGCAGTTGATGCTGGTAGAATTATATTCAAGGGCAGGACTGCTAATGAGGAAATCAGAAAAAAATATTTGGATCATTCAGTGGCAGGGCTTTTTAAAAGAGGGGAGGTCGCTCCTGTTAAAGTAATATTGAAACCACAAGAGACAGGAATATTATGAAAATTCCCACGAGGAATGTTGAGAGGTTGAGACATAAGGGGTAACTGGACAGGATACAGGACTGCTGTAAGGAGACGGAGTCAGATATTTTGTTTCAGGCAGGAACTGATGCACGAATAAAGATGTGGCAGACCTTGAAAAATTCAAGGCATAAAGCGATGAGAGGTACAACATGCATGAAGAATGTTAATTTCCCGCTTGACGGGCTGCCAAGTACAGATGAATTAAATAATCTGCTTCAGAACATGATAGAATCGGGCAGTAACTTTGTCAATTATATGATGAATATTCAGGATGATAAAAAGTTGATGCCGGATACATATGGATGTGAACGTTTTTTTGTTGATTTTTTTATAAATGATGAGATGAGGAAAGACTTTCCGCTGATTGCAAGGGATTTTTATGTCCATGAATTTGCAAACATTCCAAAATACCAAGATGTAGAGTATTTCGATATTGAGTCTGGTGAAGACTGGCCGGAACTGATGTTTAACAGATTTACACTTGGTTTGATGATGAACGCGGTGAATAGCGGAAGCGATTATACGAAGGCATTGCTTTTGTATTTGCATAAAACATATTACAAAAAAGAATACCGGACACTCAAAAAATTTAGAAAGATGTCACTCAGTGAACTGCTGGCATTGGCAAAGCCGGAAGAAAGAAGACATCTTTACTATGCAAATTTGTCAAGAGTTTTATGTATAGCGCCAATGTATGGCATTAGGTTTGACGTGGAATGTAATGTTGTATATGGAATTTTAAATGAATTTATTAATAAATTTGGTTTAAGCGTTGGATATTCGTTTGATGAGGCTGTGGGCGACAGCTTTAAGGATTGCCGGAAGGAAATAGATGAGCGTTTTGATCAAATGAAATTATACTCCCTTAATGCAAAGATGTCGAAATTCCTCGGAAATGTATTTCAATGGCTGGGATACAGCCCGGAATATGCAGATTGGTGTGATGAAGATGATAGAGGTGTGGAAGACCGACTTGCCATTGTACTGTCCATATTGAAGAAGACTTTCCCCAAAAGCAATAAAGAATATTCCGCAGAGGAGCTTACGCTTTATGGAATGATCCTTCACTGTGCAAGCGCGATGACGTGCAATTCGTCGTGGCTGGCTGAAACGCTCAGGACATTGGCTTATGGAGAATCTGGAACATTTTATTATGATGAATTTCCACCGATGTTTCATCCAGAGGATGTGCAGGTCAGGACTGGCAAACCAGAGAATGATAAGACGGAAAGGCAGGTAAAGGATTTCGCGGAACATACCGGAATAGATGGATGCGAGCATGATGAGTCCGTGCTCATTGAGGAAGTGGATAAATTACGCCATAAAGTCCATAAGCTTGAATCTGATAACAGTAGTCTGCGTGCCAATCTGGCTGAAAAAAGAAGGCTTGAAAAGGAATCAAAAGATATCAGAAAACAGCTGGAGGCATCGAAACGTGAATTGGCAGCACTTAGAAATTATGTGTATAAATTGACGGAAAGCGATAATTCCATAACAGATAAAACAATTGAAAGTATGAGGGAAACGATTGCCGGTTACCGGATCGTTATAGTGGGAGGACATTCTAATTGGTTATCGAAGATGAAGAAAGAATTTCCAGACTGGATATTTATCAATCCAGAGGCCAGTGGATCGACAGATGTTTCGATTGTTGACAAGGCGGATTATGTCTATTTCTTTACGGATATTATCAGCCATTCAAAATACCATCAGTTCATGAAAGTAATACGTGAGCGAAAAATAAACTTCGGATATATTCATGGAGTAAATATAGAAAAGAATATCCGAGATATTTATGTGGATTTTGAAGAAGATTAGTCTGTATAAATAGAATAAAGACGGATAATCGTACAAAAAGGTGTATCGTGACGAGGTGAAAGCTTCTGGTATGATACACCTTTTTTGCTAAATTTATAAGAAAAGTTTACAAACACACTTGACAATCCGTCTCTGAGGAAAGTGTGGGAGAAGCTGTCAGGAACTCTGATATACCGAGGGAGGAAATCTTTGTCGTCACAAAGCTGTACCCGAACCAGTTTTCCGATCCGGAAGCAGCGATTGAGGAGGCACTTGCCAAATTAGATATAGACTACATTGACATGATGCTGTTCCACCACCCCGGAACAGGCGATGTGGAGGCTTACCTTGCAATGGAAAAAGCGGTTGCAGACGGAAAAATCCGCTCCCTTGGTTTATCAAACTGGTATGTGGAAGAACTGGAGGAATTTTTACCGCAGATAAACATTACCCCGGCTCTGGTGCAGAATGAAATACACCCGTATTATCAGGAAAACGATGTAATCTCGTACATTCACAGTCTTGGAATTGTGGTGCAGGGCTGGTATCCGCTTGGCGGCAGGGGATATACGGCAGAGCTGCTTGGGAATGAGGTGATTTCCGAAATTGCAGCGGCACATGGAAAATCATCGGCGCAGGTTATTCTTCGGTGGAATCTGCAAAAGGGTGTCGTAGTCATTCCCGGCTCCAGCAATCCCGATCATATTCAGGAAAACACGGAATTGTTTGATTTTGAATTGACGGAGGAGGAAATGGGGCGTATCAATGCCCTTGACCGTGGCGAGAAACATGATTGGTACTAAAAAATTTTGTAAAGTGGAGGTAGTATATGAAAGTTTTAGCGATTAACGGCAGCGCAAGAAAGGACGGAAACACAGCAATCCTAATCAATACTGTGTTTGAGGAATTGCATAAGGCAGGAATTGAAACGGAGATGGTGCAGCTTTCCGGAAAAATCATTGAACCCTGCAAGGCTTGTTGGGCTTGCGGCGGAAGAAAAAACTGCGTGCATAATAAGGATATGTTTCAGGAAATTTTCGAGAAGATGACACAGGCTGATGGGATCATTCTCGGCTCGCCTGTTTATACGGCAAACATTTCTGCGAATATGCAGGCATTTTTAGAACGGGCATCAGTAGTAACCGATATGAATCGGAATGAAAATCTGTTTCAGCACAAAGTTGGTGCGGCTGTTACGGCTGCACGCAGAGGAGGCGCACTTACTACCCTTGATGCAATGTATCATTTCTTTAATGCTCAAAATATGTTTGTGGTTGGTTCCTCTTATTGGGCCTTTGGCTATGGACAAATGCCGGGAGATGTCCAGAAAGACGAGGAAGGTCTTGATACAATGAGAAATCTTGGTCAGAATATGGCATATTTGCTGAAGGCACTGGAAGAAAGGCGGAATGGGTAATGAGGAAAATCGTTAGTCTGTTGCTTCCTTTTGGGATGATTTTTGCTTTGGCAGCCTGTGGTCAGTCTGCTGCATCTGAAAAGCAGGAGGAAATACAGTCTGCTGTGCAGAAAACAGATGAACAGTCGGAAACGCCTCAGAATGGAGCAGCGGTAGAACAGACGGAAATAGAAATGGGAACAGAGCCGCCTGAATCCGTTTCGACAGAGGAACAGGAGGCAGATGTGAGTACAAAAACTTTGGTTGTATATTTTTCGTGTACAGGGACTACGGAACTTGTAGCGGAGTATATTACGGAGATTTTAGGAGCTGATAGTTACCAGATTGTAGCTGAAGATCCATACACAGAGGCAGACTTGGCATATTATACAAATGGTCGGGCAGATCAGGAGCAAAATGACCCGAATGTGCGCCCGGCGATTTCCAGCGGTGTGGAGAATATGGACGAATATGATACCATAATTCTCGGTTATCCGATTTGGCACGGACAGGCTCCCCGTATTATCAGTACATTTTTAGAGAGCTATGATTTTTTCGGGAAAACAATAGTACCGTTCTGTACTTCCCATAGCAGTGGGATTGGTTCCAGTGCAAGCAATCTTCATGCCCTCTGTTCAGAGTCTGTGGAGTGGAGGGACGGAAAGAGATTTGAATCAGGAGTTTCAAAAGAAAGCGTTCAGAAATGGATTGAGGAAATTGGGATTGAGTGAAAAGTTTAAAAAATAAATAATTGGCTTGATACTACGAGAGATGTATTGTGGGGCAATAGAAAGTGCCTTGTGGTGCATCTCTTTTTCAATAAAAAGCATATTAAATGAAACAGTTTTAATAAATTTATTCTTCGTTGTTTGAGAAGCAACCTATTTGCATTATACTACATCTTGGAGAAAAATTTTTGAGTAAAAAATTCAAAAATTCTGTTAAGTTGATTTGTGAATTTTGCAAGATGAGGGGGTTATGGGGATTTTCCCCTTATAAGCAATTTTTACAGATTTCCATTCATGGAAAATTTGTAAAAAAACTGTCTATGGACGTCCATAGGCATTGCTTGCTGTTTCAGTATGGACAGTAAGCAGGGATTAGTCTGTAAGGCAGTTCTTCTTTAAGACTACTAAAACTTCATACGGATAGTACCGTCCGATTTCTTAAAAAATTTTAAACAGTTTTTGTAAATAGGAAGGTTTTTTACATATTTACCATTTAGAATATAATTGGGGATGAGTGGAAAGAGGGAGTGACAATGACCTCCGCAGGCCGCAGATTAGAGATTATCAGTATTCTTGTGGTCAGCGGTCATACTACATCAAAGGAGATGGCGCAGGGATTTGGTGTTACAAGGCGTACAATATTACATGATGTTTCAGTCCTCTCATATGGGTATCCTGCATATACAAAGCCGGGGGAAGGCGGGGGGATTTTCATCATGGACAGTTACAAACCATATAATAATATACTCACTCCGGTAGAACAGGAAAGGCTCAAAAAATGTATGATGCGGCAGAGGGGGAGGATAAGAAAATTCTCGAACGTGTCCTGCGGAAATACGGTGCATATAAACTGGAACTGTAGCTGAATGAAAAATTGAGTACTGCAAATACATACAGGACATGGGGATATATGTAGCCAATATGTAGGTGCGCCACGATATGCCTGCTCTGATTTGTTTTCGGAGGGAACGTGAGGGAATGGATAGAAATCCACGGAGAACAATCCATTGAAGCAAAGGCATTGAGCGATAAAAACCTGACAAAATGCACAGCAGTTGTGCAGGGCGATGAAGCATATCCGTGATAATGATACTTCTGAATTTTGATTGAAATTCAGTCATAAAATGACGGTGCAATTCCGATGTGGGCAGCGTAATGACCTGCCACCTGTATGTGATTTATCTGATTATGGAATGAGAGAAAATGACAGGGAATTTGAATGGTAAATAAGAAAAAAATCAGGAAAGAAAAACGGGAAAAGCCGACAAGAATTGTCGTGGAGCGTGTCTATCTCGGCGGTCAGAGCATGGAGGACGCTTTCCGCAAAATCAATGAAGAAACATTCAAGGAAAATATTACTGAAATCTTGACAAAAACGGTTTAACTTTCGGGGCGGTCATGCTATAATATTTATAATGTGTTCCGCCCTTTTATGGAGGTAGGAAGATGAAAGAGAACGGAACAAAAATTACAGCTTTATATTGCAGACTGTCACAGGACGATGGGAATGTCGGGGACAGCATGAGTATCCAGAGCCAGAAAACTATCTTGGAAAAATATGCGAGGGAAATAGGAAAAGTTGCTTATTCTTTCTACGTGGATGACGGTTATTCGGGAACAAATTTTCAAAGACCAAATTTTCAGAGAATGATAGCTGATATTGAAGATGGGAAGGCTGATACGGTCATCACAAAAAACATCTCCCGTCTTGGCAGGAATTGAAGAACAATGGCAGCCAAAAGATTTTTTAGTTATCTTTAGAATGTATCAGCTAAATTTTGATGTAAAAGACCATAGTATTTTCAAAAAATATTGGGACAATTCTACTGTGAATTTTGTAGAAACGGGGACTTAGCTAAACTACCGGCCGACATACAAATTTATAGAGAGTATCGCCGCCATGCAGATACAGAATTGAGGTACAGAAATGGAAAGAAATTTTTTTATGCAGACGAACAGAATCGGATTTTCAAAATGGTCCGGAAGTGACCTCCCCTTTGCCGAAAGGTTGTGGGGCAATCAGGAGGTTACAAAATATATCTGTGCCAGCGGAAGATTCAGCAGGCAGGATATAAAAAATCGGCTAAATCAGGAAATAACCAATGGTGAAACACAAAATATAGAATATTTGCCTGTATTTGAAGTTACTACAGGCAAATTTATTGGATGCTGCGGACTGCGGCCATACAAAGAAAAGGAATATGAAATAGGAGTACACATGCTTCCCGAATTTTGGGGACAAGGTTATGCCTTCGAAGCTGCTGCTGCCATAATCCAATATGCTTTTTCAGAGTTAAATGCCCAAAAACTGTTTGCAGGGCATAATCCGAATAATATATCTTCCCGAAAACTCTTAAATAAATTGGGGTTCATTTATATAGGTGATGAATTTTATCCGCCGACGGGATTGTATCACCCATCCTATGAATTAGATCCTGTCGATATCTCACAATAAGGTTTATCATCTATTTGCCAAGAAAACAGCAGAGCCGGCTAATCTGGAAGATATTCGGAAAACCCGATAACCCTCCGGGGGAAGCGCACGATTTTTGCGCCATGTCGAGATGACTCCCAGAGAGAGCGTCGAAGATACCCGGAAGGGAGCGGCAGTGGTGCCGGAGAGGCGGCGGTTTAAGTCTCGTGCCCATGGTCATAAAGGACCTGTATCTCCTTCGGCAGCTTGTCCGGCAGCATTCGATTCAGCCGGTCCTCGTTCCCATCCTGAATTGCCTGCTCATAATACCAGCACTTGAAGCGCAGCATATCCAGCGTCTTCTCAAGCTGCCGGATCTCCCCCTCCACGGCTGCCTTCCGTTTCAGGAAAAGCTCCTGCCTCAGGCCGTAGGTCTCGCTCCCCTCGGAGCACCATTCCATAAACTGCTTGATGCTTTTGATTCCCAGACCGGATTTTTTCAGGCATTCGATCACGCGGAGCTCGTTAAGCTCCTTCTCCGAGAACCTGCGAATGCCGGAGCTGCGCTGCATATCCGGAAAAAGGCCCTCCCTGTCATAGTAACGCAGAGTGGAGATCGGGATGCCGAACATGTCTGCCACTTGTCCGATCGTATACATATCTGATTCCTCCAAAATTATAGGGAACAACAAATTAGTCTGTCGTTTTTTAGCTATTGACCTAAAGTCAGGTTCAGGTGTTAGAATAATACAAAACGGCGGAAAAGTCAATGCCAGCCGGATTTTTGTGGAAGGAAAACCGTATCGGCGAGAGCATTGAACCGTTACGGAAAACAATAACAGGAAATGGAGGAATACCGGATGGAATACCGGATTAACCAAAAGACGGGGGACAGAATCAGCGTGATTGGCCTGGGCTCCGGTCCGCTTGCAGAGGCGCCGGAGAAGGAGGCGGTGGAGGCACTGCTTCTGGCACATGGAAACGGCATCAACTATGCGGATCTGGCGACCGCCGGGGCCAGGGCCTTTTCCCATTTCGGAAAGGCATTTGCCGGAATGCGGAAGGAGCTGTATTATCAGGTCCATTTCGGGGCGGATTATGAGAAGGGCGCGTACGGCTGGACGACAAAGCTGGACACGGTGAAGGCGCAGGTCGATTGGATGCTTCGCGAGCTGCGGACGGATTACATAGATTACGGCTTCATCCACTGCCTAGATGCGGCGTCCGACTGGAGAGCCTATCAGAAAAACGGCGTGCTGGAATATCTGCTGGAGATGAAGCGGCAGGGCATTGTCAGGCACATCGGCCTGTCCACGCATACGCCTGCGCTGGCAAAATTGGTTTTGGACACGGGGCTTGTGGAGCAGCTTATGTTTTCCATCAATCCGGGATACGATTACCGCCACGGTGAATACGCAAAGGGAAGTACGGATGAACGGCTGGAGCTTTACAGGCGCTGCGAGGCGGAGGGCATCGGGATTTCGGTCATGAAGCCGTTTTCCGGCGGGCAGCTTCTGGATAAAAAGACCTCGCCCTTTGGACGGGCGCTCACCAGCTACCAGTGCATCCAGTACGCGCTTGACAAGCCGGGCGTGCTGACCGTCCTGCCCGGGGTACGGGGTACAGAGGATGTAAAGAACCTTTTGGGATTTTTTGAAGCGGCACCGGAGGAAAAGGATTATGAGATCCTAGGCAGCTTCGCGCCGAAGGATGTGATCGGAACTTGTGTATACTGTAACCACTGCCAGCCGTGTCCGGCGGGCCTGAATGTGGGTCTGATTAATAAGTACTATGATCTGGCATCCGTGGCGGGCGATACGATGGCGGCGGATCATTACACGAAGCTTGAAAAGCATGCGTCCGACTGCACGGGCTGCGGCCACTGCGACAGCCGCTGTCCCTTCCGGGTCAGACAGTCGGAGAGAATGAAGACAATCGCAGAGTATTTTGGAAAATAAGAGATTCTATACAGGAAAGAGAGGGATTTGTTATGACAGAGAAACGAATACAGCCCGGTACGGGCGGAGACCGGTATGTTCCTTATCAGGAGAGAACCGGCGGAGAGTCGGTCGTGTTTTTTACGAGAGAGCTGTCCGCGGAGGGGCTGCTGCGGATCTATGAACGGGTCGGGGAGGTACTGGGAGGTCGGGTGGCCGTCAAGCTCCACACCGGAGAGAAGAACGGGCCCAACATTATCCCGCGTGAGTGGGTGCGGGAGCTGATAGAGAAAAAGCTGCCTGACGGAACGATCATCGAGACCAATTCCTACTATGAGGGGGACCGGGATACGACCGAGAAGCACCGGGAGACCTTAAAGGTCAACGGCTGGACCTTTGCCCCGGTGGACATCATGGACGAGAATGGGGCGGTTTTCCTTCCCGTGAAGGGAGGGAAATGGTTTACCGAGATGTCTATGGGAAAGACGCTGCCGGACTATGATTCTTTGCTGGCTCTGACGCATTTCAAGGGGCACACAAAGGGCGGCTTCGGGGGCTCCAACAAAAACCTCGGCATTGGCTGCGCGGACGGAAAGACCGGCAAGGCCATGATCCATTCTACGCCCGGGCAGAGCGATCCGTGGGATATAAGCGGTGAGGAGTTCATGGAGCGCATGACCGAGTCCACGAAGGCCGTGGCGGATTTCTTCGGCAAAAAGATTGCGTATATCAACGTCATGCGGAACATGTCGGTCTCGTGCGACTGCGAGGGCATCCATGCCGCGCCGGTGGTGACGCCGAATGTGGGAATTTGTGCCTCCCTGGACATTCTGGCGTTGGATCAGGCCGGTGTGGATCTTGTCTATGCGATGACCGAGGAGGAGCACCATGACCTCGTGGAGCGGATCGAGTCCCGCCACGGGCTGCGCCAGCTCTCCTACATGAAGGAGCTGGGTATGGGAAATGACCGCTACAGGCTGGTGGATATCGACCATGGAGATGCGGTGATCACGCCCGCGGACGCGGTCAGGAATCTTGTGCCGTTTGGCAGGTAGACGGCGGCGGATGGAATCACGATGCTAATTAACTGTGCAATCTCATTCTGGATTTTCTTTCCTGTTTTCAAGCTGATATTTAAGCAGGAGTAGAGGAAGGGGGACGGGGACGGCTTAATTCCCTTTCTCCCCATCCCCCGTATTCTGCCTGTAAAGGATCAAAAGACCAGAAAGTAAAAGATCCGGCACATACGCGATCTCATGGCGGCATAAGGGCGTGATAAACCGCGCCATGCCGCCGGTCGCGACCAACGTGGCGGGCGCGCCCAGTTCCAGCTCCATGCGGTCGATGAGGCCGTCTATGGAGGCGGCGTTGCCGTACATGATGCCGTTTCGCATGCATTCGATCGTGTTTTTCCCGATCACACGCTTCGGCACGTCGAGGTTGATGCGCGGGAGCTGCGCGGTGTTGCTGACGAGGGAGTTGAGGGCGACGTTGACGCCCGGCAGGATCACGCCTCCGATGTAGCAGCCGGTGCTGTCCACGACGTCCAGGGTCGTCGCGGTCCCCATGTCGATGACGATGACCGGGCTCTTATATTTGGCGATCGCGGCCACGGCGGCCACGATCCGGTCTCCGCCGACCGTTTTTGGGTTGTCCATCTTGATGTTTAAGCCGGTCTTCATACCGGAGCCGACCAAGAGCGGCCGTTTGCCGGTGATTTTTTTGACGGCGGAGGAGACCGGGGCATTTAACGGCGGGACGACTGAGGAGAGGATTGCGCCCTCGATGTCGCCCCTCCTTACCCGGTGGATCTCCAGTATATTTTTAAACATGATCGCGTATTCCAGGCTGGTCTTCCGGTCATCGGTGGTGATCCGCTCCTCAAAATAGGTGCGGGTCTCGTCGATGCCTCCTACGACGATATTGCTGTTTCCCATGTCAATCGCTAAAATCATTGCGAAAACTCCTTCCACATTTGCCTCTTAAGTGCTATAATAGAAAACCAATAAGCGAAAACCCCGAATTATTTATGGTGTTTCCTGTCCAAAACGGCCGTTTGGCCCTGGTGTCACCACATTTTATCATATAATTCCGGGAATTACAACGGAGGATTCCAAGATGCTGAAGGGAAAAACCGTCCTTTTAGGCGTATCGGGCAGTATAGCGGCTTACAAGATTGCCTATCTGGCAAGTGCGTTAAAAAAGCTTTCTGCCGACGTCCATGTCCTGATGACGAAAAATGCCGTCAATTTCATCAATCCGATTACGTTTGAGACGCTGACCGGCAACAAATGCCTGGTGGACACGTTTGACCGCAATTTCCAGTTTTCCGTGGAGCACGTTGCGCTCGCGAAGAAGGCGGATGTGGTCATGATCGCCCCGGCGACGGCCAACGTGATCGCCAAGCTCGCGCATGGCCTGGCGGATGACATGCTGACGACGACCATTCTGGCCTGCACCTGCAAGAAGCTTATCAGCCCGGCCATGAACACGCGCATGTTTGAGAACCCGGTCACGCAGGACAATTTAAAGACCTGCGAGCGCTACGGCATGGAGGTGATCGCCCCGGCGGACGGGTACCTGGCCTGCGGCGATACGGGGGCCGGGAAGATGCCGGAGCCGGAGGTCCTTTTGGAATCTATCATCCGGGAGCTCTGCTATCAAAAAGACCTGGCCGGGAAAAAGATCCTCGTGACGGCCGGGCCGACGAGAGAGGCGATCGATCCGGTGCGCTATATTACGAACCATTCCACCGGCAAGATGGGCTACGCGGTGGCAAAGGCTGCAGCGTACCGCGGGGCCGATGTGACACTCGTGACGGGGCCCGTGGCGCTTAAGCCGCCGATGCTTGTGAAGGTGGTGCCGGTGGAGAGTGCGAGGGAGATGTTTGAGGCCGTGACGGAAAGAAGCGCCGGCATGGATGCGATCATCAAGGCGGCTGCGGTGGCAGACTACAGGCCGCGGTTTGTGAATCCCGAAAAGACAAAGAAAAAGGACGGCGAGCTGGCGATCGAGCTGGAACGGACCGACGATATCCTAAAATGGCTTGGGGAACACAAACGAAAAGGACAGTTCCTCTGCGGCTTCTCGATGGAGACGGAGCATATGCTGGAAAATTCCAGGGCAAAGCTTGCGAAGAAGAATCTGGACATGATTGTCGCGAATAACCTGAAGGTAGAGGGCGCCGGCTTCGGCACCGATACGAATGTGGTGACATTTATTAAGAAGGAAAAGGAAGTCCAGCTTGAGAGGATGCCAAAGGATCAGGTGGCAGACCGGCTGCTGGATGAAATCTTTTTTGGACGCGCGCGGGACGAGGAACAGACCGACGGCTCGGGATGCGTCTGATAAATGGAGGCGGTTTGGGGAAAAGCAGGAACGGAGAGGAGATCGATTATGAAAAGGAACAGAAACAACCAGGTAACGGCCGCGGTGTTCGCGCTCGCGCTTGCCGTAACGGCGATGACCGGCTGCGGAGGCGGAAAGGGGAGCGCGGTCCCCGCGGGACAGAGCCAGACAGGGACGGAGACGGCGGGAGGTCAGAGCGCGGCCCCCGAGGGAAAAGCATACAAGGATGAGATCCATGCGGTCATCCAGAGCACGCCGTCGCATTTAGACATCGCGATGACGACCGAGGATGTGGCCGCGACCGTGGCGCAGGGGACGATTTTTGAGCAGCTCGTCGCGATCAACGAAAACTACGAGCCGATCCCGGAGCTTGCGGAGTCAATTGATGTGAACGCCGATACGACCGAATACACCTACCACCTGCGCCAGGGCGTCAAATTCCACAATGGCGAGGAGATGAAAGCGGATGACGTCGTGGCTTCGATGAACCGCTGGATCGAGGCGGCCAGCAATGCGCAGGCAATGGTCGGCGGCGCGCGCTTTGAGAAGGTGGATGACTATACCGTAGCGATCCGGATGGAAGCGCCCTGCGCGTATTTAAACGAGCTGATCGCCGGTCTTGGCAACCGCGCGGCCATCATGCCGAAGTCCGTCATCGACGCGGCCGATGCGCAGACCGGGATCGTGAAGGAGTACATCGGCACCGGGCCGTATAGGCTGGATACATGGGAGCAGGATCAGTATATCCGGCTCGTGAAATTTGAGGAGTATGTACCGTACGGGACTGAGGGCGATTATTCCGGCTGGGCTGGGTACAAGTATGCCTATACGCCGACGCTCTATTTTGACATCGTGACCGATCCGGGCACCGTGACGGCGGGTTTGCAGACCGGGGAATACGACGTGGCGTTTGACATCAACTACGACAACATCGACATGTTTAAAAACAACGGCGATTTCCAGGTGAAGCAGACGCTCGGCGAGGAGTCCATGCTCATTTTTAATAAGAAGGAAGGGCTCGGCGCGGATGAGAAGATCCGCCAGGCTGTGCAGGCTGCCTTAAACTGTGACGACATTATGCTGGCCGCCTACAGCAAGCCTGAATTTTACGAGCTCTACGGTAGCTATATGTTCAAGGAGCAGAGCGACTGGTATACCGAGGAGGGCAGCGAGTATTTCAATGCGAAGAACCCGGAGCGCGCAAAGGAGATTCTCGCAGAGGCCGGGTATAACGGCGAGCCGTTTAAGCTTCTTGTGGCCGCTGACAGCGATGATTTCTACAAGATGGCCGTGGTGGTCAAGAGCCAGCTTGACGCGGCGGGAATCCCCTGCGAGCTTCTGACATACGACTGGTCCACCTTCGTCGGCATCCGCAACAACGAGCCGGATCAATACAATGCATTTATCACCTCCTTTTCGCCGAAGGTCATCCCGACCATGAACCTGTATCTTTCCGCAGACTGGGCCGGCTGGTGTACAGACGAACAGATCCAAGAGGGCTTAAAGTCCATCAATTCCGATACCTCGAAGGAAAACGCGGTAAAGACGTGGACTGAGCTTCAGGGCTATATGCTGGAGACGTCTGTGCCGGTTGTCAAGTTCGGAAGCAATTTCCGCTTCATGGTGGCAAAAGGCGGATTTGACGGCCTGGAGTTTTTTGAGAGGCCGCTTCTCATCAACGCGAGACTGTACGAGTAAAAGAGACGTGACAGGAGCAGGAGGGGCTCCAAGCCCCTACATGTAACGCTGTCTTAACAGGCCGCCGGAGCAAAAGGACCGTTTATGGGGCCGTGCTCCGGCGGCGCCTGTGTTATAAAAGGAGGGAACGGTTCAAACGATCCCTGGGCTGTTCCGTAAAAGGAGTTCCAATGAAAAAATATATCGTAAAACGCCTGCTGGCGCTGATCCCCACGCTGTTTGTGGTATCGGTCGTAATCTTTTCGATTATTCATATGACGCCCGGAGACCCCGCGGCCATGATTTTGGGCGACAAGGCGGATGCCGCCGCGGTCGAGGCGCTCCGGGAAAGCATGGGGTTAAACGACCCGATCCCGGTCCAGTATATAAACTGGGTGGGACGGGTGCTCCGGGGGAATCCCGGCCGCTCAGTGTTCATTGACAAGCCCATGACGGAGATCTTAAAGGATTACATGGGGCCGACGTTCGCCCTGACCGTCTATGCGATGCTCTTAGCGACCGTCCTGGCGATCCCGCTCGGCGTCCTGGCGGCGAAAAACCGCGGCACGATGGCGGACCAGGGGATCTCCTTTGTCTCCATGGTCGGGATTTCCATGCCGAGCTTCCTTTTAGGGCTGCTTTTGATCCTTGGCTTTGCGGTCAAGCTCCAGTGGTTCCCGGTCGGCGGCTACAAGGAATTTGGGAGTGTGAGCTTTTTGACATATATCCGCTATCTGACGCTCCCCGCGCTCGCACTCGGCTTCATGGAGGCGGCGCTCATTATTCGCCTGACGCGCGCCTCGGTGCTGGAAGTTTTGGCAAGCGATTATGTGAAGATGGCAAAGGCGAAGGGCGTGTCCGAGTTCGCGCTTGTGATGAAGCATGCGTTTAAGAATGCGCTGATCCCGATCCTCACGGTCCTCGGACAGACCTTTATGGCGCTTTTGGCCGGTGCGGCTGTCGTAGAGAGCGTGTTCAATATCCCCGGCATCGGGCGTCTGACGGTAAACTCCGTGGCGAGGCGCGATTATGAGGTGATCCAGGCCGTCGTACTCTTGGTCTCCCTGATCAATGTAGTGATGTGTCTGGCCGTCGATCTGCTCTATGGGCTCGTGGATCCGCGCGTCAGACTGGAGGATTAGCCGATGACAGATTTATATGCAATCCGAAAAAAGCTTTTGAAGGAGCAGCGGCAGCTCCTCGTGCATAAATTTTTCAAAAACCGCCTGGCCGTGACCGGGGGGACGATCACGTTTGTCATGCTCTTTTTGGCGCTTCTGGCGCCGGTTTTAGCGCCGCAGGGCCCTCTCGACATGATCGTGACCGACCGGCTTCTGGCGCCGTCCGCGGCGCATCCGTTCGGCACGGATACCTTCGGGCGGGACGTGTTTACGCGGATTTTATACGGGGCCAGGGTGTCGATGGCGATCGGCTTTTTTGTGGGCCTGATTACAATGGCGGCCGGGATGCTTTTAGGGCTTTTGGCGAGCTATTTTAAGCTTCTGGACGAAATCCTCATGCGGATCTGTGACGGGCTCAACGCGATTCCATCTACGCTCTTGGCGATCGCCTTTATGTCCGCGTTAGGCGGCAGCATCACAAACGTAATTGTGAGCCTTTCGATCGTCTCTATCCCGCGGATGGCCCGGATCGCCCGCTCGGCGGCAGTCGTCGTCAAGGGGCAGACGTACATCGAGGCGGTTTCGGCGGCCGGCGCAAGCCCGCTTCATATTATTTTCCGCCACATGGCGCCGAATATCCTGTCTCCGGTCATCGTCCAGGCGTCCTACGTGTTCGCCAATGCGATCATCACCGAGGCGGCGCTCTCCTTTTTGGGAGTCGGCGTGCCGGTTCCGCAGCCGAGCTGGGGCAATATCCTGTACGAGGGAAAGGATGTCATTTACAATGCCTGGTGGATGATCGTTTACCCGGCGGTATTTACGGCGCTGACGGTCTTCGGGCTGAACCTGTTCGGGGACGGCCTGCGTGATCTTTTGGATCCGCATACCAGTTAAGGAGGGCAGAGAATATGCGTGAAAAAATATTGGAAATCGAAAATCTCTCCACCTCCTTCAAGACGGAGCGGGGTATCATGAAAGCGGTGGACGGCGTCTCCTTTCATGTGGAAAAGGGGGAGATCTTAGGTCTGGTTGGAGAATCAGGCTGTGGGAAAAGTGTGACCTCCCAGTCGATTCTGCGGCTTTATGACGAAAAATATACGGCGGAATATGAGGGGCGGATCCTCTTTGACGGGTGCGATCTCCTAACGCTTGGTGAAAAAGAAATGCGGAAGATCCGCGGCCATGAAATCTCCATGATTTTCCAGGACGCGTTAAGCTCCTTAAACCCCGTGTTTACCGTCGGCAACCAGATCATGGAGCCGCTTTTGATCCACCAGAAGCTTTCCAAAGAGGAGGCCAGGAAAAAGGCCGTGGAGCTTCTCACCCTGGTGGGGATCCCGATGCCGGAAAAACGAGTGGAGCAGTATCCGCATGAGCTTTCCGGCGGTATGCGCCAGAGAGTCATGATCGCGATCGCGCTGGCCTGCAGGCCGAAGCTTCTGATCGCGGACGAGCCGACGACGGCTCTGGATGTGACGGTCCAGGCGCAGATCATGGATTTGATCCTCTCTTTAAATAAGAAGCTTTCCATGGGCGTGATCCTCATCACACACGATCTTTCGGTCGTGGCCGAGACCTGCAGCCGGGTCGCCGTCATGTATCTGGGGCAGATCGTCGAGGAGGGAAGCGTCTTTGAGATTTTTGATTCGCCGTCGCATCCGTATACCAAGGGCCTGATCCAGTCGATCCCGCGTATGGCGGGCGAGCGGGCAAGGAGGCTTTATATGATTCCCGGCACTGTGCCGCTTTTAAACCAGATCCCGTCCGGCTGCCGGTTTGCGCCGCGCTGTCCCTATGTGCTTTCCGCCTGCAGGAAGCGGACGCAGGAGCTTTTGGAGACAGGAGCCGGGGGCCACAGAGTGCGCTGCATGCGTTTTGCGGAGCTTGAGACTAAAGAGGCCGCGCCCGTCAGGGCGGCCGGAGAGGAGTGCGGCGTATGAGAGAGGAAATTTTACGGGCCGAGCATGTGAAAATGTACTTCCCGATCCGCGGAGCTCTGGGTAAGGCCGTGGGACACGTAAAAGCCGTGGATGACGTCTCGCTTAGCCTTTATAAGGGCGAGACCTATGGTCTGGTCGGGGAGACCGGCTGCGGAAAGAGTACGCTGGGGCGCGTCCTGATCCGCCTTTTAAAGGCCACCGGCGGTACGGTTTTGTATAAAGGAGAAGATTTATTCACGGCGAATGAAAAGGAGCTTCGCAGACTCAGAAGGGAGCTCCAGATGGTATTTCAGGATCCCTATACCTCGTTGAACCCGCGTATGCGGGTCGGCGAGGTCCTGACGGAGGTACTGAAGATCCAGGGGATCGGGGACAAGGACTCGCGGATGGCTGACGCGCTCGCGGTATTCGAGAAGGTGGGGCTTTTACCGGAGCACTTCTACCGGTTCCCGCATGAATTTTCCGGCGGGCAGAGGCAGCGGATCGGGCTTGCGCGCGCCTTGATCTTAAATCCCGGCCTCATCATCTGCGACGAGCCCGTGTCGGCGCTCGATGTCTCCGTGCAGTCGCAGATCATCAACCTTCTTTTGGATATGCAGGAGGAGCGGGGGCTTACGTATCTGTTTATCTCGCATGACATGAGCGTGATCCGCTACATCGCAGACCGGGTCGGGGTCATGTATCTGGGCCATCTCGTCGAGGAGGCGCCGGTTGACGAGCTGTTTGCAGATCCGGCCCATCCGTATACGAAGGTCCTCTTATCGGCGGTCCCCTCGGATAATCCGCATGTAAAAAAGGAGCGGGTCATTCTGGAGGGAGACCTTCCTTCGCCGGCCGACCCGCCCGCAGGCTGCGTATTCTGTACGAGATGCCCATATGCAAAGGAGATATGCAGGGAGAAAAAGCCGGGGCGCACGGATATAAATGAGACACATCGGGTATATTGCCACTTGACGAAATAAGTGTTTGCTGGCAGAATGGAAAGAAAAAGGTAATAGTTTGGAGGAAAACAGTTTGGCAGGCTTGGCAGAGGAGATAAAAAGACGGCGGACCTTCGCGATCATCTCGCATCCGGACGCCGGTAAGACGACATTGACGGAAAAATTTTTGCTTTACGGCGGTGCGATCAACCTCGCGGGGACCGTCAAAGGCAGAAAGGCTACAAAACACGCGGTATCCGACTGGATGGAGATTGAAAAGGAGCGTGGGATCTCGGTCACGTCGTCCGTGTTACAGTTTCAATATGACGGCTTTTGCATCAATATCCTGGATACGCCCGGGCACCAGGATTTCTCGGAGGATACCTACCGGACCCTGATGGCAGCGGATTCCGCGGTCATGGTCATCGACGGCTCCAAGGGCGTCGAGGCGCAGACGATCAAGCTTTTTAAGGTCTGCGTGATGCGGCACATCCCGATCTTTACCTTCGTCAACAAGATGGACCGCGAGGCAAGAGACCCGTTTGAGCTCATGAGCGAAATCGAGGAGGTGCTGGGGATCCACACCTGCCCGGTGAACTGGCCGATCGGCTGCGGCAAGAATTTTAAAGGGGTATACGACCGGAGCACGAAGACGATCACAACCTTTACGGCGGCCATGGGCGGCCAGAAGGAGGTCGCGAGCGAGACCTTTGATGCCGCATCTGACAAGGCGGATGAGCGGATCGGACAGGCCAACCGCGAAAAGCTGATCGAGGACATCGAGCTTTTGGACGGCGCGAGCGACGAGTTCGACCAGGAGCTCGTGAGCGCCGGGGAGCTGTCGCCGGTATTTTTCGGTTCGGCGCTTACCAACTTCGGTGTCGAGACCTTCTTAAAGCACTTCCTTTCGATGACGACCGCGCCGCTTCCGAGAAAGACGGAGACCGGCGTTGTGGATCCGTTTGACCCGGGCTTTTCCGCGTTTGTGTTCAAGATCCAGGCGAACATGAACAAGGCCCACCGTGACCGGATTGCGTTTATGCGCATCTGTTCGGGCAAATTTGAAGCCGGCATGGAGGTCAACCACGTACAGGGAGCCAAAAAGCTGCGCCTGACACAGCCGCAGCAGCTCATGGCGGAGAGCCGCAAGATCATCGAGGAGGCGTATGCGGGAGATATCATCGGCGTGTTTGATCCGGGGATTTTTTCCATCGGGGACACGCTCTGCACGTCGAACGAGAAATTCCGCTTCGAGGGAATCCCGACGTTCGCGCCGGAGCATTTTGCCAGAGTGCGCCAGGCCGATACGATGAAGCGCAAGCAGTTCATCAAGGGCATCAACCAGATCGCACAGGAGGGCGCGATCCAGATCTTCCAGGAGTTCAATACGGGGATGGAGGAGATACTGGTCGGCGTGGTCGGCGTCCTGCAGTTTGAGGTCCTGATCTACCGGCTGAAAAACGAGTACAACGTGGAGGTGAAGCTGGAACAGCTTCCCTATGAATATATCCGCTGGGTGGAAAACCCGGAGGAGGTCGATGTGGCGAAGCTTCAGGGCACCTCGGACATGAAGCGGATCTGTGACCTGAAGGGAAATCCGTTGCTTTTGTTCATCAACAGCTGGAGCGTGGGCATGGTGGAGGAGCGAAACCCGTCGCTTAAGCTTGCAGAGTTTGGAAGAAATTAGGGGAACCGTTCGGACGCTGTCTGGACGGCTGCGAATCGGGATGGAGGCAGATTACTTTGTATAGAGAGAAGATTGACCGTTTTATTGACGCACACAGAAACGAGATGCTGGAGGACATTCGGGCGCTTGTCGCGATCGACAGTGCGAGAGGCCCCGAAAAACCGGGAATGCCTTACGGGGAGGGCTGTGTCCGGGCGCTTAAGGAGGCGCTGCATCTCGGGGAGTGCTATGGCTTTTCCGTAAGGAATTATGACAATTACGTGGGAACGATTGACTTGAATGAAAAGGAAAGCCAGCTTGATATCCTGGCGCACTTGGATGTGGTGCCGGGCGGGGACGGCTGGAACGTGACAACGCCGTTTGAGCCGATGGAGAAAGGCGGCAGAATATATGGACGCGGGACAGCGGACGATAAGGGCCCGGCGGTTGCGGCGCTCTATGCGATGCGAGCGGTGAGGGAGCTTGGGATCCCTCTTAAGAAAAACGTCCGCCTGATTTTGGGAACGGACGAGGAGTGCGGGAGCGGGGACATCGCATATTATTACGGCATCGAAAAGGAGGCGCCGATGACTTTCTCGCCGGATGCGCAGTATCCGGTCATCAATCTGGAAAAGGGGCTGTTCCAGTGCAATTTTTCGGCGGAATTTGCAGAGAGCACGGCCCTTCCGCGTATGGTATCGCTTGAGAGCGGGACAAAGGTGAATGTGGTTCCGGCCACGGCGAAGGCTGTATTTGAGGGATTGAAGGCCGGGGAATGCCAGACACTTGCCAAGGCGATGGAGGCGGAGCTTGGCGTCCGCTTTGAAGTCACGGAGGAAAAGGGTCTCGTAAGGATTGCGGCGCTTGGGGAGAACGGCCACGCCTCGACGCCGTGGAAGGGGAAGAATGCGTTGACCGGCCTGCTTTCCCTGATCGAGAGCCTGCCGCTCGCAGAGTGTGAGCAGATGAAAAGAGTGGGCGCCCTGGGCCGTCTCATGCCGCACGGCGACTGGTACGGAAAGGCGCTCGGGATTGCGATGGAGGATGCGGAGTCCGGGCCGTTAACGATCACGTTTTCGATGCTTTCCGTGGATGGGAAGGGGTTAAAGGGCGCGTTTGACAGCCGGTGCCCGCTCTGCTCAAATGAGGAGAATACCCTGCAGGCCGTCAAACGGACGATGGCCGAATGCGGGCTTTGTGTGCATACGGACTCCATGATACCGCCGCATCATGTGCCGGGCGATTCGGCGTTTGTGAAGGCGCTCCTTTGCGCGTATGAGTGCTATACGGGACAGAAGGGCGAATGCCTGTCCTTAGGCGGGCTGACCTATGTGCACGAATTAAAGAACGGCGTCGCCTTCGGAGCCTCCATGCCGGGAACCGAAAATCATATGCACGGGCCAGATGAGTTTGCCGAGATCTCCGAGCTTTTGACGAGCGCGAAGATGTTCGCGCAGGTAATCGTCACGCTTTGCGGGTGAGAATATGGAGACGAACCGATATGTCCGGCTGGCGGATCTGTGCAACCGGATTGACTCCCTGGCGGCGGATTTCTTTTATCCGAGGCTTTCGATGCTTGGGCTCTACAGAGGGCAGCCAAAGGTTTTGCGTTTTTTGGGAGAGCACGACGGCTGCAGGCAGAAGGACATCGCCGAGCACTTCTATTTAAAGGCGGCCTCCGTCTCCGGGACGTTAGGTACCCTGGAGCAGCAGGGGTTAATCGAGCGCAAAATGAATCCCCGGTCCCGCAGGGAGACGTTAGTCTATCTGACAGAGGCGGGAAAGGAGAAGCTTGCCGAGGTCCGAAAGCTGTACGACGCGATTGACCGGGAATGGTTCGGCGATTTCTGCGGAGGGGATCTGGAACAGCTTTTAACGCTTCTGGAGCGGCTTGAGGAGTCGATTCTGAAACGGAATCAGGAGTAGGGGAAAAACATTATAAGGCAGCGCCTGGCCAAAGGATAGCAGGAAGCCGCAGGAGGGAAGAACGGCCATGGATTTATACAGGATTATTCTCGTGGATGACGAGGCGGAGGTCCGCGAGAGTATTATCCGCAAGATTGACTGGGCCCGGGTCGGGTTTCAGGTAGTGGGAGATGCGGAGAACGGGGAAGACGCGCTGGAGAAGATCGAGGCGCTTGAGCCGGATGTGGTGCTGACGGACATCCGCATGCCGTACATGGACGGGCTCACGCTTGTGGAGCGGATCCGGCAGAAATATCCGTCGATGAAGACCGTCATTTTTTCGGGCTATGACGATTTTGAGTATGCAAAACGGGCGATCAAGCTGAACGTGACCGAATACATCTTAAAGCCGGTGAACGTGGAGGAGCTGACGGCAATCCTTGCACGGATCCAAAAAAGCTTGGATGAGGAGATCGAACAGAAACGAAACGTATCGCTTTTGCGGGAAAACTATAAAAAAAGCCTGCCGATCCTGCGGGAGCAGTTTTTAAAGGAGCTAGTGAGCCGCCCGATGGATGAGCCGTTCGTAGAGGAACGGCTTATGGAGTACGATATCCCCCTGGCCGAGGCGAAAAAATGGCTGGCCTTTGCGGTTGAGATCGAGGATGTCGGGGCAGGGGCGCAGAGAGCGGACGATACGCTTCCGCTGCACGCGGAGCGGGCTCTGATCCCGATCTCCGTGCAGCAGATCATGGAGGAATATCTGCAGCAGTACTGCAAAGCGTCGCTGTTTTCCTTTTCAGGCACATCCGGCAGGGAGCTTGCGGGGATCGCGGCGATCACCGGGGAAAACAGCCAGACGGGGCTGATCGACGTGCTGGGGGATATCTGTAAGGAGATCCGCAAGATCTTAAAGGTACCAGTGACGATCGGCATCGGACACAGCAGCCAGACACTGGGGAATATCTGTTTTTCGTTCCAGTCTGCTTTGGATGCCTTGGGCTATAAGACGATCGTCGGAAGCGGCGGTACGGTCTATATAAGCGATGTGGAGCCGGGAAGCGGCGGTACGCTCCTGTTTGACCAGAAGGCCGAGGAGGAGCTGGTGACGGCCATAAAGTTTGGGCCCGAGGCGAGGATCGAGGAGGCGGTCTCCTCGATCGTGGATCGTATGAACGGCGCAAAGGTTCATTTCAGACAGTACCAGGCGTATATGTTAAGCGTATCCAACTGTATCATTCAGATGATCCAGCAGCACAATCTCGATATGGGCGGGATCTTCGGAGAAACCTCGGTAAACGGCGACCTGTTCGGGCTGCTCCCGCAGGCGTTAAAAAGGGAGAGCTTTGCCCAGTGGCTTTCGTATGCGGCGTTGCGCATCAACCGGGCGATCCGCGAGGAGCGGGACAATACGACGAAAAAAGTGATCGAGCGCGCCATGCAGTATATCCAGGAGCACTATCAGGACCCGGATCTGTCGCTCGAACAGCTCTGCCGCTATCTGCATATGAGCCCCGCCTATTTTTCGACCACCTTTAAAAAGGAGACAGGACAGACGTATGTGGCCTATCTGACCGAGGTGCGGTTAAACCGGGCGGTGGAGCTTTTGAACACGACAGACGAGAAGACGTATGTGATCGCGTCGCAGGTCGGCTATCAGGAACAGAATTATTTCAGCTATGTGTTTAAAAAACGCTTTGGCGTCTCCCCGACCAGGTTCCGTGGGGGCGGAAGTTCTGACCGGTCTGCGCGTTTGCCGCGCTGACAGTACAAAAAAGGATCGGCGGCGGGGATAGGCAGGAGGAGCGCATGGTATTTGACAAGTACAGCATCCGATATCACATTTTTATCTATTTTACGGTCACGGCGCTGGCCGCCAGTATTTTTATCGGGTTGTCTCTGTATACAAGGCTGTCAGGCCTGATGGCAGACTCGATCCGGGAGGAAAACCAGATCCTGATCAACCAGGTAAACCGTTCCGTTGACTCCTATCTGCGCTCGATCATGAAGCTGTCGGATTCCCTTTATTATGGGGTGATCAAAAATGCCGATCTCTCGGATGACAGCATCGCGAACGAAATGACGCTGCTCTATGACAACAACAAGGACAATGTGGAGAACATTGCGCTGCTCTCCAAGGAGGGCGTGCTTTTAGAGGCGGTCCCGGCGGCCCGTTTAAAGACCGGTGTCGATGTGACCGGGGAGAGCTGGTTTAAGGAGGCGAGAGAGCGGACAGAGAATGTCCATTTTTCACTGCCGCATGTGCAGTATGTATTTGATGTGGGGGATACCTATCGCTGGGTTGTCTCCGTATCTCGGGCGGTGGAAATCACGCAGGGGCCGTATACGGATCAGGGCATCCTGTTGATTGATGTGCGATACGACAGCCTGGAACAGCTCATCGACGGCGTAAATCTGGGAAATAACGGATACGTTTACCTGCTTGGGCCGGAAGGCCGGCTGATCTGCCATCCGGACAGCCAACTGATTGACTCGGGGCTGGTCCGGGAAAATCATCTCGCCGCCGCAGAGTATCAGGATGGCAATCACGTCGAGGAATTTATGGGGAAAAAGCGCCTCATCACCGTAAAAACGGTGGGCTATACCGGCTGGAAGATCGTCGGCGTGACGCCTTTGGACGGCATGTCGTTAAACGCCATCAAAACGCGGCTTCTGATCGTCTTTATCGTCGGCTTTGTCCTGTTCATTCTCACCATTATCAATTCCTTTATCTCCTCGCGCATCACGGGGCCCATCAAGGAGTTAGAAAAGTCAGTGGGTGAGATCGAGGCGGGCAATTTAGAGGCCAGGGTTTACGTCGGGGGATCGTACGAGACAAGGCATCTGGGCGCGTCGATCCAGCATATGGCGGAGCAAATCCGCAGGCTGATGGACGACATCGTCGCGGAGCATGAATCAAAACGGAAAAGCGAATTTGATGCGCTGCAGTCCCAGATCAATCCGCACTTCCTTTACAATACGCTGGACATCATCGTATGGATGATCGAGAACGAAAAGCAGGGCGAGGCGGTCAAGGCCGTGACGGCGCTCGCGCGGTTCTTCCGCATCAGCTTAAGCAAGGGGAAAAACATCATCCCGGTGAGCGCGGAGCTGGAGCATGTGCGCAGCTATCTGATGATCCAGCATATGCGCTATAAGAACCGGTTTTCTTATACCATCGAGGCGGAAGACGAGGTCCTAGGGCTTTGCAGCCTGAAGCTTTTGCTGCAGCCGCTCGTGGAAAATGCGATCTATCACGGCATGGAGTTTATGGACGGCGACGGTGAGATCGCGGTGCGCGCCTGGCAGGAGGGAGAAGACCTGTATTTAAGCGTGTCCGATAACGGCCTTGGCATGACAAAGGAGCAGATCGACCGGATGTTTGCGGACGGGGCGCATGTCCCCTCAAGGCGCGGCTCCGGAATCGGCGTGCGGAATGTCAACGAGCGGATCAAGCTGTATTTCGGCCGTGAATATGGACTCTCGGTCTCATCGGAGCTTGATGTGGGCACGACGGTCACGGCCAGGTTAAAGGCAGTCGTCTACGAGGAAGCGACGGAGGATGAGAGCCATGTCAAATAGGGAAAAAATGCTCTGGTGTCTCGGCGCAGGGATTCTGGTGCTTCTGTTTCTGCTCTCCTCGACGGATTTGATCATCAAAGAACAGAAACGGGAGGTCTATCGGATCTCCGTGATCATCGCGGACAGCCGGGATGAATATTATGTAAATTTCAAAAAAGGGATGGACAAGGCGGCCCTGAACTTTCAGGCAGACGTCAACTTCATCACCCTCTATGCGGCCAATGACGAGGACCAGCAGATCGAGCTTTTGCAGCGGGAGTTGAGGGACGGCGCGCAGGCTGTCGTACTGGCGCCCGTCAATGAGGCCGATATGCTGATGCGCCTGGATGCGAGCAGGCCGAACTGTCCGGTCATTCTTTTAGGCTCCGCTACGTTAAACGAATCGGTGGCGGCGTCTCTTTCCGTGGACGGGTATGCGATGGGGCAGGAACTTGGAAGGCAGGTCGCATCGCGGGCGCCGAAGGAGATTCCCGTATGCCTCCTGACCGAGGGACTGTCTTTTACGGGGAACGCCGATATTTATGATGGGCTGCGCTCGGTTTTGGATGAGCAGGGCTTTACCTGCCGCCTTGTGGAAAGACAGGAGGCAGACACCTATAGACAGGTTGTCGAGGAGACCGTCTATCCGGGGAGCGGCCGGATCACAATCATCGCCCTGGACACGGCAGCCCTTTCGGAAACCGCGGATCTTCTGGCCGCAAGCAGCGTATACAAAGAGCATGTGGCAGGGCTGTATGGGGTCGGCTGTACGGTCGGCATCCTGAATCATCTTGATGAGGGGATTGTCACAGGGCTTATGGCAAGCAGCCAGTTTGACGAAGGGTATCTGAGCGTGCGTCTCGCGGTCGAGGCTATACAGGGTTCGTGGCCCGGCAGGCAAAACGCACTGAATTTTTACTATATAGAAGCAAAGGATCTTCGGGATGAACGATATGAGAAAATGCTGTACCCGATGGAATAGCGAAGGAGAGCTTGTGGGGGAATGAAAAAACGGATCATTTTTGTGACGGCCGTGCTCATCGTCTGCATGGCTGCGCTCTTTTTGGGAGCGGATGGAGGGAGGCGGGACGGACAAGGAGCCAAAAAGACCTCGATTCGCATCGGCCTTCTTTTATATCGCGGCGACGACACCTTCATCGGGACGCTGCGAAGCTCGATCGAGGAGTGCGCTAAGGAGTACGAGCAGGAGACCGGCGTCAAGGTGACACTCGACGTGATGGATGCAAAGGGGAGCCAGAACACGCAGAACAACCAGGTGGAGCGCCTGATTTCTTTAGGTTGCGATGCGCTGTGTGTAAACATGGTGGACCGGGCGGCGGCCTCGGCCGTGATCGATAAGGCGCTCGCGGCCGGTCTTCCGGTGGTGTTTTTTAACAGAGAGCCGGTGGAGGAGGACATGAACCGCTCGGACAGGCTGTATTATGTGGGGGCCGATGCGAAGGAGTCCGCGGTGCTGCAGGGAGAGCTCCTTGTAGACGCCTATAAAAAGAACCCGGGCTCGCTGGATTTAAACGGGGACGGGAAGGTGAGCTATGTGCTTTTGGAGGGGGAGACGAGCCACCAGGATTCGCTGATCCGGACGGAGTGGTCGATTCAGACCTTAAAGGATGGGGGAGTGCCGATCGAGAAAATCACCGGAGGGATCGCAAACTGGGAGCGGAGCCAGGCCTCCGCGCTGATGGAGCAGTGGATTTTAGAGTATCCGGGGCAGATCGAGCTGGTGATCTGCAACAATGACGACATGGCGCTGGGTGCGATCGACGCGATGGAGCGGAATGATGTGTCGCCGGGGTCTATTCGGCTCGTGGGAATCGACGGGACGCCGGCGGGGCAGGAGGCGTTAAAGGCCGGAAAGCTTCTGGGGACGGTGGAATCGGACCGGGAGCTGTATGCGAGGGCGATTTTTGAGATCGCGGCGGCGCTTTCGGAGAGGGAAGCGGTGGAGTATGAGAAGTATTTCTGGTGCCCGCAGAGGGCGTTAGCGGGGGGGGTGCGGTAGAGGTCCGCGTTGACCGGGGTGGAAGGGAAAGAAAAGAGCTTCCTGCCTTTGTGGATGGGGCAGGGGAAGGGGAGAAGAAGGAGTGATCCGGGGGCTTATGTGGCGGAGTGTGCGTATGTGGTTTTAGTAGACGTTTACGGTGGTCAGGATTTCTCCGTCTGCGCAGTCGAAGGAGACGGTGTCGGAGTCGTCGAGTCCGGGGACAGCGCCGAGGATCGTCCATTCTTCCGGGGAGAAGTCGTAGGCGGTCTATTCTTTGCCGTTGAGCAGGATCGGTACGAAGTAGAGGCTGTAGTCGTCTCCTTCGAAGAACAGCCCCATGTATACCAGATGGGCGTCAATGGCTCGATGAGAGGGTAAATCCGCAGCCGGAATTCTGCGTTCCAAAGAAGATAGGCGGCGCCTTGGGGAATCAGCATCAGCGCCTCGTTCAGCGCGGAGACTTCATCGTCACAAAACGCTACTCGTATCATGGCAGCTTTTGTCCTACTTTTCATAAACAAGCGCATAAATTAAATTTATATTATAATAGAATAGCACTGCGAAAAGGCCAAATCGGCTGGATCGTACGAAAAAAGACCTGAATCGACATTTCGGTCCGCCGCCCCTTTTTTCGATGCCATGGATATCAAAAAAAATTGATAATTTTAAGAAAAAATAGTATAGAAATGTGCACAAAAAAATAGTATAATAGCTCTGTCGTTAAGCAAAAACTGCTAATAGCGGCAAAACAAAAAACAGAATGGGAGGAACTACAACAATGAGATTCACAAAGAAAGCGGCAGCTCTTGCACTGGCATCCGTGATGGCGATGTCTCTGGCAGGCTGTTCCGGCAACAGCTCGAATTCTACAACGGCGGCGGCTACTGAGGCGGCCACGACGGCGGCAGCTACCGAGGCAGCCACGACGGCAGCGGCAGAAGCGGCTACCACCGCAGCCGAGGCGGCAGGCGGAGCAGACGTTTCCGACAAGAAGGTCGGCATCAGCATCTATAAGTTCGATGATAACTTTATGACCCTTTACAGGACCGAGCTGGTTCGTTATCTGACCGAGGATCTTGGCTTCAAGCCGGAGAACGTTGTCGTTCAGGATGGTAAGGGCGATCAGGCTGAGCAGACAAACCAGATCCAGAACTTCATCACACAGAAATATGACGTTCTGATTCTGAACCTGGTACAGGCATCCTCCGCACCGGATGTAACCGATATGTGTAAAGAGGCCGGGATTCCGGTTGTTTACATCAACCGTGAGCCGGATGTAGCCGAGGAGGAGAGATGGGCTTCCGAGGGAATTGCCGCTACCTACGTTGGCTGTGACGCAAGACAGTCCGGTACGTATCAGGGCGAGGAGATCCTTGAAACCTCCACAAAGGGCGACATCAACGGCGACGGCAAGGTTTCCTACATCATGATCCAGGGCGACCCGGAGAACGTAGACGCACAGTATCGTACCGAGTTCTCTGTTAAGGCTCTGACCGATGCCGGCATGGAGGTTGAGGAGCTTCTTATGCAGCGTGGTGACTGGGATCAGGCGAAAGCGCAGCAGATCGCGCAGGATGCTCTGACGCAGCACGGCGACAAGATCGAGGTTATCTTCTGTAATAATGATGCAATGGCTCTTGGTGCCCTTCAGGCGATCGAGGCAGCCGGCCGTAAGGTAAACGAGGACATCTACCTGGTAGGTGTTGACGCTCTGACCGAGGCTGTTCAGAACGTTATCGACGGCAAGCAGACCGGTACCGTATTCAACGATCATTTTGCACAGGCGCACACGGCAGGCGATATCGCTGTCAAGTTCCTTGCGGGTGAGACCGTTGAGCCGGTTAACATGGTTGACTACTCCAAGGTTACCCAGGAGAATGCACAGGATATCCTGGATATGTTAAAGTAAGGTAACGCTTTTGCGATTGAAACCGGATGTGCCCGTTGTGACACATCCGGTTTTATCATAAACGACAGACGGAACTGTTTTGCTGTTTATGATATCCCTTTGGGGGAATGCTATAAAATGATTTGCACGTCAAATGAGCTGAAAGGAGTTTGGGGATGGCAGAGCAGTACAGACTCGAAATGAAAGGGGTCAAAAAGACCTTCCCGGGCGTTAAAGCGTTGGATGGCGTAAATTTACAGGTACGTCCCGGGACCGTTCATGCACTGATGGGAGAGAACGGAGCCGGAAAGTCCACGCTGATGAAATGCCTGTTCGGGATTTATAAGATGGATGAAGGAGAAGTTTACATCGACGGCGTGAAGACAGAGATTGCAAACCCCGACGATGCACTCCATAAAGGGCTCGCCATGGTGCACCAGGAGCTGCAGCCGATACCGGCCCGCTCTATCGCTGAAAATATGTACCTGGGCAGATACCCGATGAAAAAGTTTGGCCCGATCAAGATTGTGGATCACGCAACCATGAACAGCGAGGCCGAAAAATGGCTGCGGGATGTGAAAATGAACTTTAATCCCAAGGCGCAGTTAGGAACCTTATCCATTGGACAGATGCAGTCGGTTGAGATTGCGAAGGCCGTCAGCCAGAGTGCGAATCTGGTAATCTTAGACGAGCCGACCTCCTCACTGACTGATAATGAGGTAGAAGCACTGTTCCGCATTATCAGGGACTTAAAGTCTCGCGGTGTTTCTATGATATATATCAGCCATAAGATGGCTGAGATCCGCCAGATTTCCGACGATATCACGATTATGCGTGACGGAACCTATGTGGGGACCTGGAGAATCGAAGATATTTCCGATGAGGAGATCGTCCGCCAGATGGTGGGACGTGAGCTCACAAACGTATATCCGCCGAAGGATGACTACCGGACGGATGAGACCGTTTTAAAAGTGGATCATTTGACGAGTATTCATTCCAATTCCTTCCAGGATTGTTCGTTTGAACTGAAGCGCGGAGAGATCCTGGGCTTTGGCGGCCTGGTAGGCGCACAGAGAACCGAGCTGATGGAGGCCATCTTCGGAATGCGCCATATCCAGAGAGGTACGGTACAGATCTTAGGCAAGGAGGCTCACATCAAACGGCCGCAGGATGCGATCAACAGCTCGGTCGGGATGATCACGGAGGACCGCCGCGGCAACGGAATCTTCGGCTGCTTAAGCATCGATGACAATACGGCGATCGCATCTTATAAGAACTATACGCATGCAGGCAAGATCAACAAGAGCGAGGTCGATAAGGTCGTAAAGGACAGCATTGCAAAGCTGAGCATTAAGACACCGAGCGGGAAGACCCTGATCCAGTCGCTCTCCGGCGGAAATCAGCAAAAGGTCATTATCGCAAGATGGCTTGCCAACAACCCGGATATCCTGATCATGGATGAGCCGACAAGGGGAATCGACGTCGGTGCAAAGTATGAAATCTACCAGATCATGATCGAACTGGTCAAACAGGGCAAATCCATTATTATGATCTCGTCGGAAATGCCGGAGCTAATCGGCATGTCCAACCGTATCATCGTCATGTGCAACGGCCATATCACCGGCGAGGTTGAGGGCGAGGATGCGACCCAGGAGAATATCATGGCCTTTGCCACAAAATTTGATTTGAGCGGTTCAACAAAGAAAGAAGCCACACAGGAGGTTCAGTCATGAAAGCGAAAAACTTCAATATAAAAGATTTCCTCGTCAACAACGGAATCATTGTTGTCCTGGTTTTGCTGGCGTTTTACACCGGTATTATGCAGCCGACATTCTTTTCAAAGGATAACTGGATCAATATTGCGCTAAACGTTGCACCCCGTTTTATCATCGCCTGCGGCGTCTCCGGCTGCCTGATCACGAAGGGTACGGACCTTTCCGCCGGCCGTCAGGTCGGCCTTGCTGCCTGTCTGGCAGGTACACTTTTGCAAAAGCCCGACTACAGCGGCAAGTTCTATCAGAATCTTCCGGATTTCGGCGGCATGTGGTGGCTTTGGGTCATCGCCGTGATCCTGATCTGTGTTGCGGTTTGCTGCGTATTCGGTTTTATCAATGGTATTGTAATTTCCTATTTACAGGTCCCGGCCTTCATCGGAACTCTGGGTATGCAGCTGATCGTCTACGGTGTCTGCCTGGTCTACACGAATGCGACGCCGATCGGCGGCTATCACAGCGCGTATACGATCGTCGCGAAGGGCAAACTCTTTGGCGTACTTCCGTACCTGTTCCTGATCGCACTGGCGGTCGGCCTGGTCATGTGGTTTATCTATAATATGACCCCGCACGGTAAGTACATGTACGCGATCGGCGGCAATGAGCAGTCGGCAGAGGTGTCCGGTGTTAATACTAAGAGAACGAAGATCATTATCTACATGACGGCAGCGGCTCTGTATGCGCTGGGCGGCTTCTTAGTCGGCGCTAAGTCCGGCGGTTCCTCGGTCAATATGGGCCAGGGCTGGGAGCTGGAGGCCATTGCTGCCTGTACGATCGGCGGCGTCTCGGTCAACGGTGGTATCGGACGAATCTCGGGTGTTTTGATCGGCGTTCTGGTATTTGAGATCCTGAAGACCTGCTTACAGTATCTGGGCGTGGATACAAACTATCAGTATATCGCACAGGGTATTGTTATCGTAGTCGCGATCGCACTTGACATTCGGAAATACATTGCAAAGAAGTAAAATCGTCACTGGTCCCATAGGTCTGCACAGGGTCTTCTGCACTCCGTTTCGGTCGCTGCCAGACAAGTGCCACCGGCACCTGGCAGCCCGGCGAAGCGAGGTCATTTCCTGCGCCGACCGTAAAAATGCGTGGAACAGCCGGCAAACATCCATCGCCGCAGGCGATTTAGCATGGATATGCAAAAAACGGATCGGCCGCGGGGAATCCCTGCGGTCGGTTTTTGACAGGAGAGAAGACAGTGGAAGAAAGACAGGAAGAAAAGCTCTCTGAAGGAGAGAAGACATTAGAGGAGCTTCAGGAAGAAAACCGCAGGCTCCAGGAGGAGAATGAACGGCTGAACCGTTCGATCAAGGAGCGAATGTATGACAAGATCCATGTATCCGTTCGGACCATTGACATTTTTATCGCAGTCATGTGTGTGCTGTTTGTGGTGGTTGTGATCCTGGGGATGCTGAAATAAAAAAGTGTGCGCAGAGCGCACACTTCAGAGTGTAGACAAAGTCCCGCACTTTTGTGTGGGATTTTTCTATGATAAATGCCGAAAATCCAGTATTATTGCGGCTTTTAAGGTGCTTTTCTGATATAATAGAAGTATCAAATCAAGGCAGGTATTTCTACTTATGATGACGCAGAATGCAGATAAAAAGAGAGAACAGAT
>CAJTEE010000008.1:0-23503 GCA_910575275.1 Lachnospiraceae bacterium
CCATTCGAAAGAAGTAAGACCCCTTGAAGACGACGAGGTAGATAGGGCAGAGGTGGAAGTACAGAGATGTATGGAGCTGACTGTTACTAATCGGTCGAGGGCTTAACCAGGAAGGGTTTTAGTAGGAGGATGTTGTTCAATATGCAGTTTTGATGGTATGAGAGAGAGCTGGGGGGAGAGAACCTTAGTTTTCGGATAAGAACGCCTTGACAAGAGAGAGGCAAGTATTATATAATAGCATCGTTATAGAAAGAAAGAGATAATCCTCGATAGCTCAGTCGGTAGAGCACGCGGCTGTTAACCGCGCTGTCGTAGGTTCAAGTCCTACTCGGGGAGCTTTTATACAGTCTGTTTTCGTTTGACGGAAATCGGTTGACAGAGGCAGTCATTCTATAGTAGTATAAAAATACGATAATTAGGCCCCATGGTCAAGCGGTTAAGACATCGCCCTTTCACGGCGGTAACACGAGTTCGAATCTCGTTGGGGTCATGGAAAACTAAATATGGCGACATAGCCAAGTGGTAAGGCGTGGGTCTGCAACACCCTGATCACCAGTTCAAATCTGGTTGTCGCCTCTTTGAGGGAATCACAAAAATGTGATTCCCTTTTTTATGATATGCCCGGCAGGTGCACGTTCTGACGGAGAGGCCTGTGTATAGCCGCCAATGCGCCTTGCGGCTATGAGGGGTTATGCCGTGAGATGAAGGCGAAAAGAAGGTTTGATTACAAAAATGGATAATAGAGTTCGGTCAATTATAATTCTAAACGACGAGGCGGCGATCCTTAATGCCGACGGAATACTGCTCTGCTGCTCCAATCGTGTGCTGGAAGACAATCGATAGGAAGCGGGTCGTAATGTCACGGCTTGGAAAGATCGCCAATGCTGTTATTGTAAAAAGATATTACGAGGCAGAAAAGATTAATTTGGATAAAAACAGGCTGGCACAGGAGCCCGGACATGCTTGTAGAGAGAATCTCGCTGGGGAATATTGGGAAAGCAGAGGCAATAGCTACCGTAGCACACCATTTTTACAGGTACATGGGCATGAGGGCGAGCCATGTCCAAGGTGTGGGAAAATATTTTGCCGGATTATGGTCGGCAGCAGGGGAAGCGTTTACTGCCCGGCATGCCAAAAAAGCATACTGTAACTTCCCTTCCATGAAAAGAAAGGAGGACGTTTATGTGCGGCAGATATTACATGGATCATGATACGGCAAGGGAGATTGAAAAGCTGGTCCGACAGATGGACGAAACGAGGAGGCAGGAATCCATAGGGATAACAGGAGACATTACTGCAGGGGAGGTCTGTCCGGGCAGCAGAGCGCTGGTTCTGTCAGTGAAAAACGGCTCTGTCTGCTGTGAATGGCAGCATTGGGGCTTTCGCGGATTCAAGGGAAAGCAACTGATCTTCAATGCCAGATGTGAATCGGCGCTGGAAAAGCCGATGTTTCGGGACGGTCTGCTGCATCGGCGGATTGTGATCCCGGCAGCCTGGTTTTATGAATGGAATCACAGGAAGGAGAAGAATACGTTTCGCAGAAGGGATATGCCAATCCTGTTTATGGCAGGGTTTAGCAGGCGCTATGAGGACGGAGAGCATTTTTTGATCCTTACCACGGCTGCCAACCGCTCTATGGAGCCGGTGCATGACCGGATGCCTTTGATTCTGGAACAGGAGGAAATCAGGGAATGGCTGTTTAATGGTGCGCAGACGGAAAATCTGCTCCGCAAAATCCCTGGCTTGCTCGAACGTGAGTGCGACTATGAGCAGATGAGTTTGTTTTAGGCGGCAGTTCGACTTAAGGTTCGTTTTGAACTTTGGATATAGCTGGAAAGGGAGAGAGAACTCTGGATATATATAGAAATATCCGGTTGGGAGGTTACGGGGGAGAGGCAGGCATGTTCTCCCCTGCCGCCCGGCATGCTTGGAGGGTTGAGACAAGTTTTAAAATAAGCGCTACAATAATTGATAGTAAGATACATATTAATGCGCCATGTATAGACCCACTGTCCCCTGTCAGCCTTTTATATTCAGAAATAATCATATTAGGACACCAAATATATGGGATAGTTTAAGGAACAGATAAAAGAAACAACTTTATTATATGGATCTATTATCCGACTTATAATGTTGCCGTTAATATTCAAGAGCAAAATAAAAGTAGCAGATATCAAGGTATATGAAAAGTCAAGACCGATTGTTTGCTCATGTGTTATTAGAAACGCTTAACAAGGGCACACAGGCCATAGTATAAAGTGCAGAGAGCAAAAGTTTTCAGATTTTCCACTCAAATGAAACGCGGTCGCTAGTGGCCTGGACCTGGGAGAGAATAATATCCGTCACCCGCCGTCGGTCGTCAAAGCCAATCGTGTTCCAGTTCTCCAGATGGGCAGACAGAAACTCGATTTTCTGCGGAGAGATTGTTTCTGCGTTCAGCACAGCAATCTCCTTTATCAGCCCTTGACGGCGGGCGTCCAGCTCCGAAATTTTCCCGTTGGCATAGGACAGCAGAACCGCATTGGCCCCGGTCAGGGTGTTCAGCAGTTTTTCGATTTCGTCCTTCACCTGGGCCAGCTCCACATTCAAGGCGGTCAACTTGGGATTGACGGTCGCTGCTTTTGCGGTCAGGGTTTGAAATTTGGAGAGCTTTTTCAATATCTCCCCATAGACAAATTGCTCAGACTCCGCTGTCCGAAGCGTCCCCGTCGGGGTGCCCACGCTCATAAGGGCGTACCCACAGCGCCCACACTTGATTTTCCCGGCCAGCCAGGTATTCCGGGCCTTGCGCCCTCCCTGGAACGTGATATTTGCCAGCAGCTTCTTTCTGCACCGCAGCCAGGTATCGGCGGAAACAATGCCCTCGCTGGGAGCCAGCACAAGGATCTCCCCCCGCAAGTCTATGGGAGGGCGTGAGCAAGTTTCATTGTCCCCCGCGCCGTCGTCGCGCCCGGCTTGCTAGGGCCAGGTCAAAGGTTCGCGCTGATCGCTCGGCACGCTTTCCTCACCTCCTTGAGCGGGCTGTCCTGGCGGTGTGCCTTTTGTCGCTGTTCACGCAGGTTTTGTGACTGGAATACGGTGTATTCAGTTGTCCTCAGTATATAAGCCTCCTTATACATCAGGCGGGTTAGGAGCGGGAACATCACATCCGGCTAAAAGCCGGGGTCAACGTCTAGGGAACACTCGCCGCGCTCCCGCTTGCGGCGCTTGTAGCTGTCACATTGACGGCCCCCGGTGGAGAGAACGACGGCGATTTCATCCGATACTTCCAGGGTAACATTCTCGGTTAGATAGGGGCAGCAACGATTCAATTTAATGGTTGTCATATGTAACCTCCATTTCGATATTGGTGGAAAGGAACAGATCGAAATGGAGGAGTGGAGAACGGGAGCAGGCTTCTGGACACGGTGTCCAGAAGCTTTAGCGTATAAAAATGCCCGTACAGCACAAGGCTATACGGACGTACCGGGGCGACAGGATATAACAATTTTCGCAGTTGCGGCCAGGGCTTCCCGTCAGCGGGGGAATATAGGAAGAGACGGCAATACTTCCTTAACGGCTGCCGTATTTTTCAAATGGAAAGAGCTGATAACCGCATTTTAGTCTGCGCGTTATCGGCCTTGCGCCTATGCGTCTGGCTCTTTGATAACGGTTATTTGTAGATTTTTTGCACTAACTAAAGTTTCTTTTTTGCATTTTGGGCAGTAAAGGGGATAGTTTTTCAAAACAGTGTCTTCTCTTATTTTATCACGTGTTTTACTACCACAAATAGGGCAATATATCCATTCGCTTCTTTTGTTATGTAATTGATTTCCCAAGTTCATAAGCGGCAGATACTTCGGGTTTTCCCTCAATATCTCCTATGTCTCCATTTCCTCCTGCAAGAACATGACCGAGATTATTCCACTTCAAATGCTCCATTAAGTGATTATAGTAAAGAAGAACATCATCAAAGCCGTAGCCCTCCGCAGCCATCAGCAGTGCAGAAGCCCTGCTGTGTCCCCGCAGAAGATTGCCGTCCCCCTCTTCCAACGCAAACAGGCGGTCAACAGCAGTTCTGATTTGACCGCTCATGTTCCAGTAATAGAGCGGACTTGCCAGCACGATCACATCGCACTCCTGCACCGTCGGATAAATTTTGTCCATGTCATCCCGCTGAACACAGGGACACTCTCTGCTGCTATGTCCGCCAAAGCAGCCTTTGCAGCCGTGAATATTCATAGCGTCCAGAAAAAATTCTGTTAGAGTATGACCGGCACTTTCCGCGCCGTCGGTAAACGCTTTGACCAGTGCGGAGGTGTTTCCTTTTCTGCGGGGACTGCCATTGAGAATGACAATTTTCTTGGGCATGGTGTTTTTCCTCCTTAAAACTTCTCTGCCAGAGCCGCTGCCTGTTTACAGCCGTCTGTCTTAGCAATATCACCGACATTCAGCACACCCGGAACCAGAACCTCGCCCACCATCTTCCACTTCATCAGTGCGGCAGAGCGTTCTATGGGGATGCGCACACCGTCAAAGACGGACATATCATCTTCTTCACAGCAGGCAATCACAGCACACTCCTTGCCCGCAATATCCTTGCCGCCCACCACAAAAGAGAACAGGCGGTCAATGACGCCCTTAATCTGTGCGGGGATGGAATACCAGTAGACGGGCATGGAGAAAACTACTGCGTCGGCCTCTAGGATAGCGGGGGCAATCGTGTTGAAGTCGTCGTCAAAGGAGCAGGCTTTTCCGGTCTTAAAGCAGGTTTCGCAAGCCCGACAGCCGCCCACATTTTTCAGCGCGGCATCAAAGCGGGTAACAGTATTGCCTTTCGCCTCTACCGCCTGGATGAACGCCTCCGTCATGGCAAAGCTGTTGCCCTTCTTTCGAGGACTGCCAGTAATAACAACAATTTTTTTGCTCATGCAAAATACCTCCTGATTTTGTGGGCTTGACTTTACCCACATCTGATAGTATTATTGTAGCAAGAATTAAACTAAAATCAAGTACGCACATACAAGTGCGATACTTACCTAAAGGGAAGTGTACTATGGGCGAACGCTGCATTTCAAAAGAGTGTCTTAACGATACGGGTTTCAGCTATACCCTGTCTTTAATCAATGGCAAATACAAAATGACAATCCTTTATACCTTAATGGAATTTAAGGTCGTGCGGTTTAACGAAATGAAAAAATATATTGGGGAAATTTCCTATAAGACGCTGAGTTCCACACTGAAAGAATTAGAAGCTGACAAACTGGTACACAGGGAGGAATATCCTCAAATTCCCCCTAAAGTCGAATACAGTTTAACGGAGCGGGGAAAATCCTTGATGCCTATTTTGGATGGAATGTGCGAATGGGGTGAAAAAAACAGACTTCCGACTGTATTATAAGACCTTCCAATCATGAAAGGAGAGCAGAGCGGTCAAAAAATCGGTTCGGATTATACTTCTTGAATTCAATCGCCAGCTGCTCTTTATAGTTCAAAATAACTGTATTTTCGGCAAAAAAACGTTCTGTGCAAGCTATATTTTTTGCTGCAGTCATAATAGTTTTCGAAGCGTATATCTTCATAGCGCTTTAAAAAGCCAATGCATAGATATTGCTCAGGCATATAGCGGGACAGCATATGTTCAAAGCAAAGAGAGCTTTTAGGATGGGATTGGAACCATAAGGGCTCCTTTTCATGGAGTAAGCCGGTATCAAAATACGCGAGCAGGTCATCTCGATTTCCAAACATGATCCAATCGGATGCATGGTAGGGAATCGGGAGAATCCTTGGATTTCGCGTATAATAATTACATATCAGTACCCGGTTTTTAAATTTTGCAGCCGGGCATTTTGTGTCAAAGAGATTGAAACAGCGGATCCAGTCTGCCGACAGCAGATCAATATCCGTGCGGAATTTTAACGCATAAGCTCTCTTTGCACACCGCAGGCCGGCAGCGCTGCTTACAATCTGGCGGTTCACATTATTAAACATCCGATTTTTCTCATCAATCAGGAAAGCGCCGGGATCCTCTGTCAGAACCAATTGATCGTAATCCAAACTGTGATAGGCAGCGTTTTCTGCCACCGATAAAATAATTTCTGCTTTCGGCATACTGAGACGTATACTTGCCAGGCAGCGCGGCGCGTACTCCCTCGATATCGCCCCCTGGACGATCACAGAAACTTCCGCAAAGTCTATCATGTCATACCTTATTGTTCGAACCTTTTTATATTCCTGTGATGCCTTGTTTGGTACAGGGCAAGGCTTTTTTGTTTTGAACAGAATTATTAGGCAAAATTGCTTGACAAATGCAACATTATGGCCCAAAATATTGCATTTTTTGCTCTAAACAGCTCTATATTCCGGTCTGCATACCCGATATTTTTATGCGTTGAAAGTTCCCTGCTTTTTTATTGATAAAACGAATTTCATCAAAGAGTGGTGGGAAAACGTTGAATTTGCATATGCTCGAATGCTTTTTTTCGAAAAAGTATGCGGGGAAGGGGAAGGAGCTCTTTGAAGGCTTGTCGATTTGGGAAGAAGAAAAGTATCGCCAGCTTCAGGGAGACTATCCTGTGATCTTTTTGAGCTTTGCCAATATAAAGGGATAACCTATCAGGTAGCAGGAGGTAAAGGAATGGTATGACGGGTTTACATTTGGCGTACTGACGGATGTATACAATCCGTGGTCCATTACCAGCTTTTTAAAGGAGCAAAAGTTAAAAACCTACTGGGCCAATACGAGTTCCAACGGTCTGATCAGTGAATTGATAAGGCGGGCTTCCCCACAAATTAAAATGGACATGGAAGACCTTTTGCTTGGAAAAAGTCTGGTAACGGAAATTGATGAGGAAATCGTATTCGATCAGCTCCCCCAAAAGAAGGGAGCCATTTGGAGCCTGCTTTTGGCCAGCGGCTATTTAAAGGTGGCTGATACCTGGTTGGATGAAAAAAGCAGACGGTATGTATACTCCTTGGAGTTGACAAATCAAGAGGTCAGGCTGATGTTTGAGAACATGATCGCAGATTGGTTTTCAGATGAGACGGTTCCCTATAATGCCTTTGTCCAGGCGCTTTTGCGTCGGGAAGTGCAAAAGGTAAGTGTTGTGAAGGACGGTGCCGGAGGAAAAGTTAAACAGCGACGGCGGGGGGTGAACCAGCAGATTGTTCTGTATGGGCACCAAATGGCGCATAGTGTCATCAATTTCGAGGGATTTCCTGAAGGATTTCGGCGGCGTATATGTTACGGACAGATATCAAGTTTATCATATGACTGAAAGCGTCCACGACCGTCGGCGTTTCCAGAAGGTTAGAGCGTGTTTGAAAAACAGATGCCAGAAAGCAATTTTCAAACACGCTTTAGAGGAGAAAAAGCAGGAGAGAAGTAAATGGGAAATTTGGGTATATCCCTGAAAACTATGGGATTACTTCCAGTGATCCTAAATATTGTTCATAGATATATGTTTTTAATTCTTCTGAAGCAAATATATTTTTTAGCTTTTGTATTTCCTTTCTGTTCTTTGCTTCCTCTTTTACTAGCAGTATATCGTCATATAAGCTGCTGTTTCTTTTCTCTAAGATATATTTTTCGGGAAGGGTTAAGACGGACTCGATAACCACCGACGCCGCTAGCACTGCTGCGTCAGCATAAACAGAGATCTTTGCAAAATCTTCCTGTACATAGGAAAAAAATTGATATTGATAGGGGTTTTCGGTGATATCCTCCAGGGTATAAAGCTTTTCTTTGTTATCTGCCAGACTGATAATGTCTTCATTCCTGAGAAAACGTAAGACACGATCTAAGTCAAGCGAGTTTCCGGGGACAGCAACGATTGAATTCTCAGGAATAGGCCATTTGTTTTTTAAGGAAAATAATAGGAATGGTTCAAACATATTCGCCTCTAAAGGAAAGAGTCCGCTGTCCGCCGGGGCGCCCCAAAGGCTATACTCTGAGGCTGTAATTCCATAAGCCACATCAATATCGTTTGCTTTAACTGCAGATATAAGCTTTTCAGGATCTTCATATATTTTTATTATAACCATATAACCATCATCGTTTACGAGTTCGTTTATTTTATTTAAAATAGTATAATGAATTCCGGGAGTAATTCCAACATATACGTTCGTATATAATTTATTTCTGCTTTCATTTGCCTTCTCTGGTTTGCTTGCACATCCAGTAAGCAAAATAAGCGTTAAAATAAAGTATAGAATTCTATGATTGAGTTTCATCACCAATCTCCAATCTGCCGTAGAATCAATAAATAGTAATAATAGAAAAGTTATTTTTGGGGCTCTAAACCGGACAATATTTTTAAAGAAAATAACATATCTATAAAGTCTTGTGCACGAGGCTTATAAATAATAAGAGAGAAATATGAACTTAACGGATAGAAATAAGCGGACTCTACAATCTCTTTTTGGATGGAGTCATAAATTTCTTTTTTTTCTACAAAACTTGTTGCTTTATAGCCGCTTTCCCACAAGGAATCCATAGAAGGATTGAAATATCCAAAAACATTTGTTTTATATTCTCCTGAAAAGTATTTTCTATATATATCGGGCGTGCCTGCATAAGGCATATCATCTAAAAATAAATCATATTTGTATAAATCTTCATAACGTTTTACGGGTTGTAAAGCAATGTTAATATTTTTCATAGACAACATGTCTTTTATTAAAACTGCCTGTGCGCAATAAGAATCATCCGATGATAGATAGGCTAAGGTCAGTACTATTTGGTCAAGTTTAAAATCCTCCAGTAATTCTTCTGCCTTATCAGGATTCCATGAATATAATGCGGTTAAACGACTGTTATAATAGGGGCTGATTTGAGGAAAAAAACTGTATTCGGGTTTATAATAAATTTGTTCGATAAATCCGCTTTCATTTATTAATTCTCTATCTAAGCAATAGAAAATAGCTTCTCGCAGTCTTTTATCTCTGACTCGATTGCCATTTATACCTAAAAATCGAATTTTCTCTGTACATACCAACTGCTCATATAGTTTCTCGCTGCTTTTATTTTTTGATTTCTTTTTATTTAAAATTCTTCTATCCCAGGAGGGAATTATGGTGCAATCAACGGTTTCTTCAATAATTGCAGATACATTCTGCCGTGTATTCCGTGTAAATGCAAAAATCAGATAGTCCAAGTCAACAGATTTATCGGTATAATTTTTATTTTTTTCAAAAAGATAATATTCCCCGGCAGAATATGAACGGACAATAAACGGACCGGTTCCTACCGGTTTGCGCCAAAATACACTGTTATGAATGGAATATGTGTCATTATACGGATAAAAAATATGCTCCGGCAGGATTGGGATATCAGACAGCATAGGCACACCATCTGAATAGTCAGATGGAAAAATAAATTTTACCGTAAATTCATCTATTTTTCGAAATACCACTTTTTCATTGAAAAAATTCAAATGAGAATGTGCCCATGCGTCGGGAGTATTTTGTATCAGTTGATACGTGAAAATTACATCATCCGCTGTGAATTTTTTGCCATCTGACCAGACAATATTTTTTTTAAGTGAAATTATATAATCAGATCCATTGGATTTTTGCAAATGGTCCGCAAGAACCATAGTTTTTCCAGAGTCTGTAAATAAAGGAAGATACATTAGGCGGAACATTATGTACGAACTGCTGTCTGCGGCTGTAATTGGATTGATTTCCTCTCCGGGATCTTTTTCCTGCATACATACAAGAGCTTCCCCCTCTATTTCGGATAATAATTCTTTTAAAGATAAATTCGATTGATATTTAATATCAGAAGTTTTTTTGTCCGGATCCTTTGCTGCCCTTTTACAGCCTGTGCAGCAATAAAAGATCAATATACCAGCACAAGCCAATAGGAAAAACCGTTTGATAAGTGTCATATTCACCATAGCATATTCCTCAATGTTTCAATTAATGTAAGTGGATTATTGTTATATTTTGAATTTTCGAACAGACTCAATTGATAATCCATTGTTATCAAAACCAAAAAACTCCCTATAAGCAAGACCCCAATAATTAATTTTTGATATGACATGATTCCTTTAAATGCAGAAGAAAAAGAGAATTCACTGTTATGGCAGATATAAATAGAATAAAAAAGTATCATCATTACTCCGCAATAGCGAAAGCGATCTAGATCCAATGCGATAAAATTAATAGAATATGAGGCTGAAAACATGATAAAAGCGGCTGTCAAATACAAGTATAATACCTTTTTTTCATTTTTCATCCACAAAAATGCTGCCATTAATGCTACGATAATCAGAATGAATGCGGCTATTTGCCATGGTATGCTTTCAAAAGAAAAAGGGAAATAGAGACTGCCATCGTTACGTTTCCGGGTTTCCCAGAAAATCCTGTCCTGAAGAAAAAATTGTCCCAGACCAGCAGCATACTTATAGCCGGGATTAAATTTCCTTAAATCAGACAAGAGTCTTAGGATCGTAAAGAGATTCGCCTGATACATATTACAAACGATTCCTAACAGTCCACAGGGGATATAAAATAAAATATATTGGAAAAAAGTTTTTATAGATAGTTCTCTCCTCTGCCTGAGTAATTCCGTCAATCCTACAAAAAAGAAAATGGGACAAATGACAAACAGGTTTGTTTCGCTTATTAATACGGAGATCACAGCCAATATGCTTCCCATAAAGGCTATATAATAACGGCCATGCTTATGAACTGTTTCAACATAAAATATTATAAGTAAATATCCATACTGCTCAAAATATCCCATTTCATGCGCCGAGTATGCGCTATAAATACTCAAAGAATACCACATAACCAATGTCAATAATATAATATTTTTTTTCTTAAATGCGGCATACCATGCTTTAAAAAGAAACCACATCAAAAGAAGCAGACCGGTCCCTATACTGATTATATAATTGGCCTTATAGCTGTACATATTTTCATGAAAAATTAATTTCAGTAAAGTCCCTATAAACGCGCGGGGCAAAAATCCATATTGATAGGTAAATACATTTTGTGAGCAGACATATTCAGATGGCCATCGAAATCCATATATGAAATTAAAAAATAATCGCACGAAGGTAATGAAAAAAAGGATTGCATCTATTACCTGCTCTTTTGAATGTATGAATGCATACGTTCCTTTACTAATACCCTGTGTTCTGTTTTTGATATGGCTAAAAAAAGCCTTCTGGTCCGGTTTCATTTTCCCCTGCCGTTTCTGCCTAATTCTATTTTTAGACGATAAATGTTTTTGATGTAATATGCGATCAACTTTCCGACATGGACCGTTGTATTATAATCGTCTGTCCATCGCACCGGGAGTTCATAAATCGGTATGTGCGCTTTTTCCGCTCGGATCAGCAGCTCAATGATATAAAACCAGCCATTGTCGGGCCTTGTCCTTGCAGTCAGCTTTTCGAGCGTTTCTTTACGAAAAAATTTAAAGCCACAAATTACATCGGTGGCATTGATCCGGAAAACAGACCGGATTAAAAAAGCCAGCCCATGCGAGGTTATATTTCTGTACCATTTCCTTCCGAGAGTCACGGATTTTCTATTTAAACGGGAAGCATTAACAATCTGGATATCTGGCTGCGAATCAAAGACACGATACATGTCTGAGATATGTTTTATATCGGTCGACAGATCAATATCCATGTAGCCAATAATATCTGCTTCGTTTATTTTTATTCCCTCCCGAAAAGCAATTCCTACGCCCCTCTGGGGAGTTCTTATGTAGCGGACAGACGGATACTTTTTCTCCAACTCACGGGCGAGTTTGGGAGTGGAATCCGTGGATCCGTTATCAATAATCGTCAGCTGATATGGCTTTCGGAAGTGTTCCTCCATATAGCGATAAGTAGTTTCTATCCCATTCTGCAGACGTAATTCCTCATTCAATACGGGAAAAAGAATGTTAAGACTCAGCATCGAATGCAACCTCCTGGATATATCGTATAACGTTTAGGACCTCCTGAATGGAGCCACAATCACGCATTTCAATGGATACATAATTTTGATACTGATGTTCATGCAGAAGTCGAAAAATGGTTTTATGGATCTCTCTTGGCCGTATGACATTGAGATTCGGTTCACTGATGTGGACGTGTGTGAGAAAAGGGGCACATTCCTGTATCATTTGAACCGGTTCATCATTGTAAATCATCGCTCCTATATCTAAATTCATTCCCAAATGATTCCCTGTCTGATGCTTCAGAAAAGCAAGTACTTCCTGTGTGGTATTCAGATAGTTTGTATGGTAGATGACCGGATTGGCCTCAATTCCAACATACGTTTCAAACTCGGCTGCTGTGTGATCCAGGGTTTGAAAAAAGTCATTTGCAACCGTTGAAGCGTCAATATTAAGGGATTCTATATTTCTGTTTCTGGGACAGCCTAATACAAGATTTTTACAGGAAATGGCTTTTGCAAACATGAAAGCCCTGCGGGAATATTGAATCAGGCGGTATCTGTCCTCTGCCCTGCGGAATATATTTTCCGATCGTCCGAACCAAATCGACTGCATAGACGAAACAGAGATACCATACGTATGAGATATATAGTTAGCCCAATTCCCAGCCTCCAAAATCTTTTCGTAAGGTTCAGCCCCAAAAAGCCGGCTGGGAGCGATTTCAATCCCCGGAATCCCCATATTATGTAAATGAGAATACATTTCTTCATCTGCCTCGGCCGGCCATGCAAGATTGGAAATAGATAGTTTAATCATGGTAAGCGTTTACGAACTCCTTTATTTCTTCCAGTATAAATTGCTTGTTAAAAATGTAACCGTTTTCGCCATTCAAGGCATTTGAATGGATCGTTTTTAGATCATAATTGTATGGCTGGGCCGCCAGTTCATTACAAAAAATTTCCCCTGCCAGGTATTTATATAATTCTGAGACGCGAATCGGCTCTGTGACCAAGTTGATTTTTTTAATACCTGTATTTAGGCAGAACAGAATATGCTGCCACAGATGGTCCAGGCAATAGAATTGATAAACAGAGCGACTGTCCGTAAAGTTTAACGCTGAAAAATTAAGCCGTTTGAACTCCGCCTTTAGCTGTTTTTGATGCCACGGATCCTTTGGAGTATAGATATAGAAGTCATGTTCTCCCGGCAGATACGCCTGCCGGATCGCGATACTCTGCTGAGCCAGTTCCATATACTTTTCTTTTTTGAGCCGATAGGGAATATAGTGTATGTAATCATATAAAAAATTTTTCTTCAGATTTTTTCCAAATAGAGCCGGAAGGCGAACGATCAAATGATCCCGATAATTATCCTGCACCCAGCATTCTAAAAAGTACCGATGCAGTCCATAAAAAGGCAGTCCCAGAATCGGAAGGACAGAGTTTTCTGCCTGATCGCTGGTATTTTTATATACGGCAACTGTCGAAATTAACACGACCTGTTTGGGTTGAATCTTCCGAATATTTTCCATCGCCTCACAGACGAGCTGCAAGTCCTTGTGTGGCTCCTGATTAGCCAGAAACATTTCTGCCCTGACCCCGGCATACACCAGAAGATCCGGTTTTAATCCATATGCATGCTCTATATCGCTTGAATGGAACATACAATCAAATGTGTGCTGGCCGCAAAGATTGCTGCCAATAAAGCCGGTATTTCCTACAAGCATGGTTTTCATAATGAATCTCCTATTTTAATTTTTCGATGGATTCGATCACATAATTCAAACGATTATAATTCAATTTCAACACAATAGATAAATATTTAATAATTGTAGTTAAAATTGCAAAGATTCCCAGGAAGGAGAATGATAAAAATAGGATTGTACTGCTCCAGCCTGCAATCGGAATTCCCTGGGAATAAATAACTAATGTGTAGATTACAATAGCGGACATGGCGGCCATCATTAAAACAGAAAAGGCAGTCGACCATCGAAAGGCCAAATTGGTATATAGGATAAGGGAATCAATGGCCGTATTCCGATAATCATTTTTCTGTGCGCGCCGGATTGGCGGCAGGGCCGCTGAAGGGGTGAAATGCAGCGTTTCTTTCTTTAAACCACAGTTCGCATACACGGCTTTGCGGTATGCAATCGTCTTAGTCATAGCATTTACGCGATTAATAGCCCTTCTGGAAATGATTGCAAACATTTCTGTTTGAAGTGGGTACTGCAGATCGGCACTTCGATTAAAAATATTATAAAAAAGCTTGGAAAAAAAATTACGGTTTTTTTCCGGGGATGCGGCTACAATGTCGAAGCCCTCGAGGGCCTTATGGTAGACCTGGTGGAGCAGTTCAATCGGATATGTAAGTGCCATAGACTCAAATTCATACACAAAATCTCCAATAGCCAAATCCAAACCGGCGTTCATGGATAATTCCAGTCCCTGGTGGAAACTCATGTTTAAAATTGTGATAATACCACTTGCTTGCATGGAAAACCTTTTGATTTCTTCTATACTTCTGTCGCAGGAGGCATCATTCACACATATAAATTCATACTTTTCGAATTTATCAGCCAGAAACGTGTCCAGCGTTTCCAGAAAATGAAAAACCAGCGTTTCGTCATTATATACGTATAGAACCAAGGAAATAAAATTTTTTTCTTTACACATATTCATTGTCCAGCACCTCATCTAAGTCATAAACGGTATTAATTTTTCCCGACAGTACACTGATAAAGGTTGGAGACCGGCTGAATCTCTTAATTACAGTCGGCCTCGAATCATCAATTTCAGAGGCCATTAAAATCGGCTTCATGGAATATAAAGAACGGCTGTAATAAAATTGATACTCCTCCCTTAAATATTTCCTCGTCAGGCTTGACATATAAGGCCATGCGCTGTGTGGCTTTTGAGGACATTCATTACAATTTGCCAGGTGCTCAGGAGAGCAGGAAGCTTCTCCATTCTCCTGCTGCTGACATGGAAAAGCAGGAAGAATCCCATAGCTTGTAACATGTGGAGTGAATGTCACAGAGGTTAGAGAATGGTACCCTGTTTTTCCAAAGGGCATGATGGAAAAAAATGGACCATCCATAACCGTTAATCCTGTATTTTTAAACGAGTCATTTACCTTGCAGAGAATAATCTCACAAAGTTCATATTTTATTTTAAACGGATCCTCTTGCAGCATGGTTATGATTTCATTCGTGGAGGCATAGGTTGCATTTAGCAGAAAATCTGTTGTAAAGGTTCCTGCCGATGTTTTCAAAACAAAATGATCCTTTTTTTTGTCAATGGACAGCACGGCTGATTCATATAATAGATCCACGTTGGGATAGCCTGATAATTCCTGAAGAATATGCTGCTGCAAAATACGGGCATCGTAGGTGTATTCTTCTGTCAAAAATGCTCCGTCACACATATCCGGATTAAAATACTTGTTTGGATCTACTTCATCACAACGAATATTCGCATTTTTACAGAATTTTTTAAATTCCTGTGCATTCGTCCAGGAAAAATTAGACGAGGTAGCATAAATCTGATCAAAATCGGTCAAAACACAAAATCCATAATCTTCCATAAAGCGCTGGAAATAGTGTGAAGACTTTGAGGCGGTCGAGAGAGAGCGCGGGTAATGATACCCCATATGAACGCGCGCTTGATTGATATAGGTTGCTCTCTGAAAAGAGGCAGAGTCTTTTTCCAATACAAGCACTTTTTTAGTGGAATTGGCCCTGGACTTTTTTGCGCAGTAAAGCGCTGCATACAGGCCATATAAACCCGCTCCGATAATTATCGCACTGTACATGAATTTACCTCATTTATTTTTTTATAAATTCTTTCGCAATTATTCTTGTCATGATAAGCAAAAAAATGATTAATCCGATCTCGATATAATTCTTTTAGAGTACAATTATTTTCTATATATTCGATGATACGATTAACAGAACCGGTTAACGTGTATTCGACCTCTCCAAATCCGTCTCTTTCATAATCAAACTCCCCTAGCCGGCACATATGACCGCCACCAAAAAAGTCTTCTTTATCAAACTGGCAATAGATGACAGGTTTATGCAGATAGGCAAAATCAGTTGACGCGGATGAATAATCGCTTATTACTAAATTACTCTCTGCCAGAATTACGCGATATTCTTCTTGGATATCCCAGATGAAAAGGCCATCAATATTTTTAAAATAATTTATAAAGGAGTTCATATTGGGATGAAGCTTCAAGCATAGCTTATAATCATTTTTTTTAAGTACAGATAATAGCCTTTCGTCTGTTAATAAACTATAATAAAAGTGATACCAGGCACTTTTTTCAAAATCTGCCGGATTATCTCTTAAATATTTTCTCCACGTTGGCATTACCGTGATAAGCATTTTTTCATCATGATACAATCGGTCATATCTGGCCAAACCTGTAAGCCAAATTTCATTTTCTGAATAATTATAGTTTCCATTTAAAATTGATTGATATTCTGCCGGAGAGCTGGTAATAAAACCGGATATATTTTTGCTGTAACGATTTAGCCAACCGCTTAAATCCGTATTGAGTACCCCGTGTTGGAGAAAGATATATTTCTTTTTATACAGAATATCTCTATATGGAGAAAAACATTTTCCAAAGGGATTTGTGACCGTATTTTCCCCTTGAGAGGAGATAATATATTTTGCCATTAAATGAAGAAATTTGTGTTTGGGACTCAAATAATCAACTATATGCGTATTTGCCGTTAGGCGTAGGGAGTCTTTCCCCTTTTGGGAAATGACAAAAAAGGAATGTACAAGAGCGTTATATTCAGCATTCAGGTAAAGAAAAAATGCCTCCCCATTATCGCCGGCCGAATCAATTCGATCAGATAACAGCCAAATCTCCTTTTGACATATCTTTTGTAAAAGCACACAAATTGGGCGGATGAAAAAGGCCTTTTTTGCCTCTCTCCGTTTACTAGAAATCAATTCAAAATAAAACTTGCTCAAATAATACCAGTGATGGAGCATCTTGTTTTTTTCTAAACCGAGTTGAGATTTTTCATGGGTCAATAGAAAGTTATGATCCGCATAATAAGAATTTGAAAACTCTTGGCCAATCGGGCAAAAGCGTCCAAATTTTAATTTCTTAATGGAAATTTCTTGATCATCTATTCTTAAAATAATTTCTATTCCAATTTTTCTTTTCATCGAGGCGACATCTATCTTTCCACAAAATGATAGACGTGTTAACAAAGGCATCCCATATAATTGATCGTCAAATATTCTGCTGGTGATAGAACAAGGCAGTTCTGTTGTTTTTCCCAACTCTTGAATCCGCAGATAAATTTCTAATTTTGCTGTGTCTAACCAAACGGATGAAATATATCCCTCCAACTCAAAAACATTCTCTCTTAGATTTATAAAATCAATAAATGCAGTGCTATTGGACAGGTCAAAAATTGTTCTTTCGTTTATTTTCATGACTATTCCATCTTTAGAACATTCCAAAAATAGATTTTTGGAGTATTTTCTTCTGAAAAGAAAGACTTTATGTTCGATCATTATTTTTTTTAAAGACAAAATCACATCATCATCAATGTCATAAAACGATGTCCATAGGCGTGCGGTGTAAATTTCAAATTCTGCCGGTGACAGCAGGGCTTTGGCGGCTGCTTCATAGTTTTTCTTTAATCGCCATTGCAGGTCACTGGCAATATGGTATTGAACAAACTTAGGAATTTGTTTTTCCCGCGTTTTATAATACGAAAAAGCCCAATTAACCAGATGAGAAAAATATTCAAAATACCAGGCTTTTTTCTTTAACGAGGACTGAACAGTTGAAACATTACTTCCTGTCCTTCTTCGATACCAATACTTACATTCAGACACTACCCCAAGGCGATGAGTCAAAGACAACAATTCTAAATTAAATTTCATATCCTCTCCAGTAACAAGAAAAGGGTCAAAATTCAATCCTTCCAATTTATCGGCACGATAAAAAGAAGAAGCTACAGACATTGCGGTTGCTGTAAAGTCTTCCTCTAAATTGATGACTCGTGTTCCTTCTGAAAATTTATAATTCTGCCAATGGTTCCCTTTTGCAGCATCGAAGAAATACATGGGAATTGCAACTAAATCGATATCATTATGGTACTTTTCAAAAAAACGATAAACGACAGACAACGTGTTTCGCTCTAATTTATCGTCAGAATCCATGAAATTCACATACTTTCCGCGTATATGCCTCATACCAAGATTTCTGGCGGTAGCCTGGCCACCGTTTTCCTTGTGGATAACATGTATATTGCGGGGATATTTTTCCCTGAAGGACTCACATATTTCTCCTGAACAGTCGCAAGAACCATCGTCCACAAGAATCAATTGTACGTTCTCCTGAAAACCGATATCTTGCTGTATTACGCTTTCGATTGCGGCGGTCAAATAATTTTCAACATTATATATTGCCATAATAATAGAAAACTTAAATGAGGAATCCATTGCTTCACTCCTTAGTTATCGCATAAAATTCATATATGCAGATAATACTTCTTCCGGTGCCCCGTACATTTTTATCTGCCCGTCATTTAACCATAAAATTCGATCGCATAATTCCCGTAAAGTATCTATGCTGTGCGAAACAATTAAAACCGTGCGATTTTTATCAGCTATTAATTCCCGCATTTTTCTGTAACTTTTTTGCCTGAACTTTGCATCCCCCACACTTAAAATTTCGTCAATTAACATAATATCTGTTTTGAGAATCGCAGTAATAGAAAAGGCTAACTTTGAGTACATACCGCTTGAATACGTCCGTACAGGTTGATCTATAAAAGCTTCTAATTCTGCAAATTCAATGATTTCCTGTTCTTTCTTCTCGATTTCTTTTTCGGTAAATCCTAATAATAGGCCTGATAAATAAATATTTTCTCTTCCGGAAAGTTTTCTTTGGAATCCAACGCCGATAGACAACAGGGAAACGGAATGGTCGAATAAGCAGATACTCCCTTCGTCAGGACAGAAGATTCCCGCTAAGGTTCGGAGTAGAGTTGATTTTCCGCTTCCGTTTCTTCCAACAATTCCTAATATCTCGCCTTCATCCACACAAAAGGAGATATGTTTAATTGCTTGAAATATTTCCGTATTTTTCTTGCGAAAATAAAATAGGTTTCGTTTTATTGAGAATGATTTTAGATATTTATAATTAATAACTAAATCCTTGACCTCAATTGCAATTTTGTTCATTAGCTTACCTTCACATAACTATTTTCATATTTATAAATAATTTGAATACCGATCATTGACAGAAGAAGGCCCGCCAAAAACCAAACCAAAAGCAGCTTACGATGTGGATGCAGGCCATAAAGAAGTATATTTCGCGCATCCTGTATAAGCAGTGCAATGGGATTGCACTTTAGAAGCAAACTGTTATAGGGAAATGGGACTCTTTTTTCAATCGAGAAAAAAATTCCGGACAAATAGAATACTAAACGTAAAACAACGGTTAATACATTTGCCAGATCTTCTACGAACACACCAAAATGTAAAACAATTGTACTGACTCCGAATGTAAATATAAGTAAGGCTGCCATAGTCGGAAGGAGATAGCAATATTTATTTGAGAGCGGAACACGGTATAGAATCATCATAAAAATGATCAATAAAAATGAAATAGACATTTTAAATCCATTTACAACTTCCCGCTGAAAAACTAAAATGAACTTAGGCAAGTATACCTTGGATACAATATGGCTATTCGCTTGTACCAATTTGACGCTCCCGATTACTGTTTTATTGAAAAAATCCCAAATAGCTAAGCCTATAAAGACAAATACTGGGAAATATGGTTCTTTAGATTTAAAAACAACACTAGATATGAATGTATATACCATCATAAACAAAAAAGGATCTAATATCCACCAAAGCCAGTTTAAATAGCTGTTGGCGACCTCCGACTTTAAATCTGATTTTGCCGCATATAAAATATAATGGCGATATTTGAAAAGATCATTGAAAAATCGCTTCATGTGTAATCCTCTTTTAGCGTTTAAAGTTCATATAGAGACTTTCGGGGAAACAATTTCTCCAGCTTTTTGTTGATGAGTTCCTTTTTGCACTGGAAATTTTCAGTTTTTTTAACATCATTAATACAGATCATCTGGTAGGATTTTTTTTCGATTGCCCGGCATAGTATTTCTAGATTACTTTCCTTTACATGAAAGCAGTGTCCTCTCGCTGGATTTTTGGGATAAAAATTTCCGGTGGCCAGCTGCCAAAATTTAAATATCCATTGATTCACATTTAGATCTTCTCTGAATTTGCAGAGGCAGGTATTATATAATACTTCTGGTGCTATCTCCCAAAGAATATTAAAAACTTTTTTTTGATAGGAGTTTGCGAGATGCTGATAATAGAATCCCGGAAACCATGGCCATGGCATCAACAGGCTTGTACGAATCAGGCTTTTAATTCCGTTTCTGGGATGGAACCATTTTCTCCAATTTTTCCGACTCACTTCTGATTTATGAATGAACTGATTTATAAACGCTATGTCTGCTCCGTGAATATGCCCGACGCTGTCATAGCCAAAGAATATACAGTTCAGGGAGAATGTATCACATGGGAGATTGTTTTTAAAAAAATCTGTTTCATGTGTGGGGCGTAGCAAAAAAATATCATCATTAAAATACACGAAGTTTTCTGTGAGATTTGGTATTCGATGAAGATTTAACTCAATTGTATGTGAATTAAACGTGGGAAGAAAATCTTCAGGAATATAATCTCTGTGGGTAACGATATTCAATTTTGGATGCTCTCTGTTTAACCAGGTGGGGACATGTCCACATGTGATAAGATGAATTCGGTTCACCCACGGGGCGTTAGACTCAACACTTCTAAACCAATATTGTAAATTATCCCAGTCCCGAAAGCGTACATCTGATGTACCCTCGGTTTTTAAATAAGCTTTCTGATATTTTTCTCTTTCTTTTTGCCACGCTGTATCAGTGTCACTTACCCATGGAATTACAAAATCGATAGGCTGTGTTCTCTCCATTTTTCGCTTTCCTTTATATGTCATAATTGTTTGATGGCCCGATACGTTCTTGCACAATTATTCTGATCTCTAAGTGTAAAAAAGCCATATCGACGTTTTGAATAGGTTGTATCTTCTCTTAGGCCACAATGAAAAAAATTATATATTCCTGCTATCAAATCACTTTCCTCATCGTAAACAGGACCGAATCCATCTCGATGATAGTCAAAATACCCCTTTCTTAAGTGCTTTTCCCGGAATTTGGCGTAATCAAATTGATAATAGAACAATGGCTTATTTAAAAGTGCGAAATCCATAGCAACGCTGGAATAATCGGTAATCATGACAGCAGATTGCTTTAACAAGACCGGCACTTTATATTCGGGAAAACAGCCGATTTTTACCCCCTCAGTCTGGCTCTTAAAAAACTTTGCAAATTTTTGTGACTCCCTATGCAAATAAAAAACTATTTCCCAGTGATATTGCCTTGACAACCATTCAAAAAAAGGGTGATTAATGAGATGATTCCATTTTTGATAGTATTCTGAGGAAATAAATTCAGCTTCTAGTTGTCGTGATGAATGTCCCTTAGTCGGATGGCTTAACCACTTTCTCCAAGTTGGCATAATTACAATTGTTTTTTGAACTTTTTCAGGCTCTAAAAGTGCGTCAAAACGACATAGTCCTAAAAGCTGCACATAATTATATGGATAACCAAATTTTTGTCTCACGAATTCTAATTCTTGCTGTGTGCTGCATGTGAATAAGCGAATGTGGGTAAAGCGATAATATAAAAAAGAAATATCATCTTTAATAATTCCATGCTGTAAAAAAACTTTATTGCCCCGATATATACGATAACGCTCCAAAATATAACAAATACACGCATTTGGTCCGCTTGCCTTCTGAGAGCTGATTACATTTCGGGCGCTTAAATAAAGAAGCCAATGCTTATAGCTTCCGAATGCAACTGTTCTTCCGCACTGTGCTACCTTGGCATAATCGGGGGATGATTTGTTTATCGCAAAAACGGCCTCTTGTTCAGGCTGATTTTTTCTAACATACAGAAACAGCCAGTAACCATTATCCTGTGCTTCTTCTGGCAGATCGCAAAATAACCATAAATGTTTATGTCTTTTTTTATAAAAAAAAGAGATGGGAAGTGCTGCAAGATAAAAGAAAATGTGAATAATATCCATTAATTTCACTCTCTTTATTTTTTGCAATAGATCTTGGTTCATAATATCTTCCCGTGATTGACTTTGCTGAATATTATAATAGTTTTTACAAAAACAGTAGAAATTCTCGATCGTATAATTACAACGTTTTAAATCAAAATGTTTCTTTCGCGTTCGTCTACTAGAATAGCACGTCTTTCCTCATAATTCAAGCCTTTTTACGTAAGATTTCTTCAATAATTTCGCCCAGCTTTCGCAATATTTTCTTAAATTGGCAGTTATATGCATAAAAATGACCACACAAACCATCAAAAAGCGCCTTGCAGCAAACATTTGCAAGACGCCGGGGTACAGTTATAGATTCATTTTAAGGAATACCTCATCCTTATCATCCTGATCGATAGAGAGATAACGCTTTGTAATGTCAATAGACGAATGATTATAGATCTCCATAATGAGCGCCGGCGGAACCCCCTTTTTCCAGGCATGATAGCCAAAACTTTTACGCAGGGAATGACAGCCGATGACCCCTTCGATATTCAGATCGGCAACCGCATGCTTTATAATCCGAAAAGCGCAGCTACGGCTAATCGGACAGTTCTTACCGTTCCGGCTTTTGATAATATAAGCCGTCGGCACAAATGAATTCACGGACCGCCTGAGCAGATTCAGAGCACTTTTCGCCTCTTGATTTAACGCAATCATCGTGTTTTTCCCGGTTTTCTGCTCTATGAGCACAATGTGCCCACGATAGCAGTTTCTCTTAAAATTATACACATCCTCCCATTTCAAATGTAAAAGATCACTGATGCGCAGGGATGTATTTAACGCAAGAGTGACCATCGTATAATTCCGCACCTGTTTTTTATCTAAAAAATACTGCTTCAGCCTCTGAATGTCCTTTGGATCTTTTAAGGGCTGGGTTTTTCCCATGGCGGCTCCTCCTTTGTAAAAAATGAATGCACAATATTATACGACATTCTTCGACAGAATGCCATGTAAAGCTTGGTGGCTATAATGCAACATTTTGATTTAAAACGTTGTAATTATACGATCGAGAATTTCTACTGTTTTTGTAAAAACTATTATAATATTCAGCAAAGTCAATCACGGGAAGATATTATGAACCAAGATCTATTGCAAAAAATAAAGAGAGTGAAATTAATGGATATTATTCACATTTTCTTTTATCTTGCAGCACTTCCCATCTCTTTTTTTTATAAAAAAAGACATAAACATTTATGGTTATTTTGCGATCTGCCAGAAGAAGCACAGGATAATGGTTACTGGCTGTTTCTGTATGTTAGAAAAAATCAGCCTGAACAAGAGGCCGTTTTTGCGATAAACAAATCATCCCCCGATTATGCCAAGGTAGCACAGTGCGGAAGAACAGTTGCATTCGGAAGCTATAAGCATTGGCTTCTTTATTTAAGCGCCC
>CAJTEE010000008.1:23524-175664 GCA_910575275.1 Lachnospiraceae bacterium
GGGGTCATCGGCTGTCATTCCCTGCGTAAAAGTTTTGGCTATCATGCCTGGAAAAAGGGGGTTCCGCCGGCGCTCATTATGGAGATCTATAATCATTCGTCTATTGACATTACAAAGCGTTATCTCTCTATCGATCAGGATGATAAGGATGAGGTATTCCTTAAAATGAATCTATAACTGTACCCCGGCGTCTTGCAAATGTTTGCTGCAAGGCGCTTTTTGATGGTTTGTGTGGTCATTTTTATGCATATAACTGCCAATTTAAGAAAATATTGCGAAAGCTGGGCGAAATTATTGAAGAAATCTTACGTAAAAAGGCTTGAATTATGAGGAAAGACGTGCTATTCTAGTAGACGAACGCGAAAGAAACATTTTGATTTAAAATGTTACATTCATGGAAGCAACGATTGTTTGGGAAGGGAACTTCCTTATATTTATGACAGTCTACTTCCAATAAGTACGATTAGTGGAAGTAACACCATTTCTTTTTTGATTAGGAAAGAGATATGCTTTCTAAAATCCTGTACATCTTTGGAAAGGATATTAAGTATGGCGGCCTTAATTCAGTCAAAGCTTTTGTCGGTTGTAGTCCCAATGTATAACGTAGAGCGTTATATACAACAATGTCTGGAATCGCTTTTCTGCAGAGACTGGAAAGAGGACTTGGAAGTGCTGATTATTAACGATGGGTCATCGGATCGTTCCAGGAGGCTTGCAGCGAAGTTTGAATCTCAGTGCCCGCAGATTTTTCGTATTATTGATAAAGAAAACGGTGGACATGGTTCTGCAATTAACCGCGGGATTAGTGAGGCAGTTGGTAAATATTTTAGGGTAGTAGATGGAGATGACTGGGTGGATCAAAAAATGTTTACCCAGTTCCTTTCTTATTTAAAAGAAATAGACACAGATGTAGTGATCACAGGCTACTATTGGGTGAATACCGATACAGGAAAAAGAAAAACAGAGAAACTTTATGATTGTTCCGCCATTGATTATGGTCGAGAATACCAGTTTGATGCGTTGCCGAAGGACTTTGCCCTAAAAATGCATGCAGTTGCCTTCAAAACTTCTATTTTAAAACAGATGCCTGCCCGAATGGATGAGCATTGTTTTTATGTAGATGTGGAATATATTTTGTTTCCGCTTCCTTATATAAAAACAGTCATATTTTATGATTTGTTCGTTTATCAGTATCGGGTTGGAATGTGCACGCAAAGCGTTTCTGCTAAGATGATGCGAAACCGATGCGGCCAGCATGAACAGGTACTGTACCGCCTGTTGAAGTTTTATGAGGATCAGGCTCCCGAATTGTCTAACTACAAAGCAGATTTTCTTGCTGCTTCGGTTGCGCGGGTTGCAGTCAGTCAATACAAGATATTTCTCAGCTTTCCTGCATCATCCGTATGCTGCCAAAAAATACAAACATTAGAAAAGCGCCTTAGGCAAAAATACCAGCCAATCTATAAACATGTCCGGCATCCTGCAATTCTCCTACTTCGGGCGACAAATTATTTTCTTTATCCGGCGGTATCCTGCGCCGTAAGACAGCGATTCAAATAAAGGTGGAGGAAAAAATGACAAATTTAGAAAAGTATAATCAGGCATTTATAACGGCACTTGGCGTTGAGGAAGATATGCTTGCGACCCTGGAATATCAATCCGTCCCGCAGTGGGACAGCGTAGGGCATATGCAACTCATCGCAACGCTTGAGGATGCGTTTGATATTATGTTTGATACGGATGATATCATTGATTTTAGCTCCTATGAAAAAGGAAAAGAATTTATGAAAAAATATGAAGTGGACCTGTAGAAAATAGGAGAACGCTTTGAGGAAGGATGCGTATGTTTTTTTATAAAGAAATTGAAAAATACGGAGATGCTTCCGCACTCGTTACCGAAAAAGGCACGGTTGTATCGTATGAGGAATTAACTGCAAGGGCCGATCAAATTGGCAAGGCGGCCGGACAGCGCTGCCTTGTTTTTTCGATCTGCAAAAATGTGGAAGAATCCGTGATTGGGTATGTTGGTTTTCTTAGAAATGATATTGTCCCTGTCTTGCTCAGTTCGGATATCCATGAGGAGCTTTTAGCAGATCTGCTAAACAGCTATCATCCTTCCTATATATGGGCACCGGTCGGCCAGGCGGGATGTGCCGGGACTGTCATATATCGGGACGGGGAATATGCATTGCATCGCACCGGTCTGGCAGTTGATTACACGCTAGACTCGGAGCTTGCCCTTTTGCTGACGACTTCCGGGAGCACGGGGAGCCCCAAACTGGTACGTCAGTCTTGGAAGAATATTCAAAGCAACACGGAGTCAATTGTAGAATATTTGGGAATTGTGCAGACCGACCGCGCCATCACGACTCTGCCGATGAATTATACCTACGGCCTGTCTATCATCAACAGCCATCTCTGCCGGGGCGCGGCCATCATCCTGACCGAGTCCACTTTACTGGATAAAACGTTTTGGACGCTGCTGAAAACGCAGCAGGCCACTACCTTTGGGGGCGTGCCATACACGTATGAAATATTAAAGAAATTACACTTTGAAAGAATGGATGTGCCAAGCCTGCGGTATATCACACAGGCCGGAGGCAAGCTTGTAAAAGAAATGGCTGAAGAATTCAATCAAATCTGCCTCAAAAAGAATATGCAGTTAATTATCATGTATGGCCAGACGGAAGCGACAGCCCGCATGGCCTACCTTCCGTGGCAGGATGCGCAGAGAAAAGCCGGGAGCATTGGGATTGCAATTCCGGGGGGCGAGCTTTCTCTGATTGATGCAGAGGGGAATCCAATCGAAGAACCGGAAATCGTCGGGGAAATGCTTTATCGAGGAGAGAATGTAACCCTGGGATATGCAAAAAACAGGCACGATCTGAATCAACCGGATGAGAACAGAGGCGTTCTGCATACGGGCGATATGGCCAAACGTGACAAAGACGGCTTTTATTATGTGGTAGGAAGAAAGAAGCGATTTTTAAAGATTTTTGGCAATCGTGTCAATCTGGATGAGGTGGAAAATCTTCTGAAAAAAGAAGGAATCGAGAATGCCTGCACAGGGCAGGACGATCATTTAAAAATTTATATTACGCATGCAGAACAGGAAAAAGAAGCCGTTGATTATCTGGTCAATCATACGGCGATCAGCCGCGCGGGATTTGAGGTGCGGTATATTTCTGAAATTCCGCGAAGTGAATCCGGCAAAGTTCTATATTCAGCATTAGAAGGAAAGTAGGAATGACAAAAATCGAGCGGAGCCAGTATGGTGCATTGATGCTGGCAGATATCACCGCCAGGGAGGTTGAAGATTGGGACACCTCCTCGGCGACAAATATTCGTGTCTGTCTGCCTTCTGACATAGAAACGATGCTTTTGATGCAGGAAAAAGGCTTTCAGTTCGTAGACCGGATGCTGCAGGTGACAATTCCCCTGGCAAAGGAATGCATGGATTACAAAAAACTGATACGGCTGCAGCCAATGTGCGTCTCGGACAGGAAAGAAGAAATTACAAGGATCGCGCAATCCAGCTTTACCCGTGACCGAAGATTTCACGTAGCGGTGGCATACAACCAGGAAATTGCAAATCGCATAATCGCAGACTGGGTGGAAAAACTGGAGGCCGTTTATGTATGCTCCTATAAAGAGCGGCTCATCGGGTTTCTGGCCCTTAAAGAGGCAGAGAACGGAGAAAGTGCCTGTATTCATCTTGCGGCGGTGGACGAACGATATCGGATGACCGGCGCCGCTTTATCCCTGTATGCGTATGCAATTCTTGAAGGAAAACGTCTTGGGTACAGGCGGATTGAGGGGACCATATCCTGTTCCAATATAGCGGTATTGAATCTCTATTCTTTTCTGGGCGGTACATTTTCGAATCCGACGGATATTTACTTGAAAGAGGTAGCAAAATGAACGAGCATCTGGAAGAATTGTATAAGGATACTCCCTACAGCCTGAAAAAGACGGAAAAACAGGCGTTGTACCAACGTGTTTTGAGTGAGCTGACACTGCATCATTATTCACATTGCCGGGAATACAAACGGATTTTGGATGCAATGGGCTATGACCCAAAAAAGGCAGCACCGTTAGAAGCGCAGCCGATGCTCCCGGTCCGCCTGTTTAAGGAATACGATCTTTTGAGTATCCCGAGAGAAGAAGTGGCAAAAACGATGACGTCTTCCGGCACTTCCGGTCAAAAGGTATCTCGGGTTTTCCTGGATAAGGCTAACACAAGGGCACAGACAAAGGTTCTGACAGAAATTATTTCTTCTTTTATAGGAAAAAAGCGACTGCCGCTTCTGATTCTCGACACGAGACTGGCCTTAAAGGACCGCAGCATGTTTTCTGCGCGGGGAGCGGGAATTGTCGGGTTCAGCACATTCGGTCGGGAAATTATGTATGCGCTGGATGAGAATATGCAACTGGATATTTCCGGCATCCGACAGTTTTTAGCGAAGCACAGAGACGAACCGATTTTGCTGTTCGGATATACCTATATGATCTGGCAGTATGTCGTCTGTGCACTTCGGGAAGCTGGTACGGCAATGAAGATTGAAAATGGCAGCCTGTTTCATATCGGAGGCTGGAAAAAACTGAAGGACCAGATGGTGGATGCGCCGACTTATAATCAGGTAATCCGTGAAGTGCTTGGTAACGTAAGTGTACACAATTATTATGGGATGGCCGAACAACTGGGCTCGGTGTTTGTGGAATGTGAGTATGGGCATATGCACTGCTCCAATTTCTCCGATATCTTGATCCGCAGGCCAGGGGATTTCTCCTGTGCCGCCCCAAACGAACGGGGACTGATTGAATTGGTGTCCCTTCTTCCCACGAGCTATCCCGGGCATATCCTGCTTACAGAGGATGAAGGGGAAATCATTGGGGAGGATGACTGCCCCTGCGGGAGAAATGGAAAATACTTTAAGATACACGGCAGGATCAAAGGTGCAGAAATACGGGGGTGCAGCGATACGTATGAGCGACGTTAAATATCTGATAGGGAATGAGGCTGTATGTGATTCTCCTCTGGAGCCATACGCAGATATGGTGTGTCATTTTGCGGCAGAACTGTCTGACACTTTTATGAAGGAGACATCTGCAAAAGTCTATCCAGATATCATGGCATTTGCCTTCTGGTGCAGAAAAGGAAATATACAAACACTGAAAAGACAATTTATTTCTAACGAAAAGCGTTTGGGCCGGGGACTGGCTTTTCATATCGCTCCTTCCAATGTGCCCGTCAATTTCGCGTTTACGTATCTGTTTTCACTCCTTGCAGGAAATGCCACCATCGTAAGAGTTCCATCGCGCTCCTTTCCCCAGGTAGAGATATTATGCCGTGGATTGAAACAGGTACTGGAAAACTATCCGGAAATCAAAAAAAGAACAGCGTTTGTTCAATACCCTGCAAACAACACAATTACAGAGAAGTTCTGCGCAAAAGCGGATGTACGTGTCATATGGGGCGGAGATGAAACCGTACAGGAAATCCGCAAGTGTCCGGTGAAGCCGCGCTGCATAGATGTGGTGTTTGCGGACCGATATTCCTTGTGTCTTCTTGATGGCGCTGCTGTTTTAAATGCTTCTGATGCAGAAATCTGCAAGCTGGCAGAAAGGTTTTATAACGATACGTATTTAATGGATCAGAATGCATGTTCGTCACCGCAGCTTATCTGCTGGAGAAATGAAACGCGGGAGGCAAAAGAGCGTTTCTGGCATTCTGTGGCGGCCTATGCAAAGGCGCACTACCCGCTTCAGGCCGCTTCTGCGATGGATAAATACACGCAGATGTGCTGCGATTCAATTGATTTAGAAAATTTAGGCGCGATCAGACGCGTTGAAAATCTCCTGTACTGTGTGGAATTAAAGAAATTACCCCCAGACATTACCGGCCTGCGGGGAAAATGTGGGTATTTTTATGAATATGCGTTAGACGGCTTAACGGAGCTTATAGATGTTTTGACAGAAAAGGTTCAAACGATAACGTATTATGGAGCCGATGCAGGTGAAATTCAGGACTTCATTATAACCAACCATGTGAAAGGTGTCGACCGGATTGTACCCGTGGGGAAAGCGCTGGACATTGGCGTAATCTGGGATGGATATGATTTGGTGCGGATGATGTCCAGGATCGTAGACCGGAATAAATGAAGATTGGAGATTGGAAATGGGCAAAAAGACCGAAGCCGAGCTGCAGGCAATGGCGAGAAAAATTCGTAAAACAATTCTTGAGATGACCTATCATGCCGGCGCAGCGGGGGCTCACGTCGGGGGAGCTCTTTCCTGCGCGGATCTGCTGGCGGTATTATATGGCGAAGTAATGAGGATCGACGCGAAAAACCCTTCCGCCGAACATCGGGACCGCTTTATTCTCAGCAAAGGGCACAGCTCGGTGGGGCACTATGCGGCGCTTTATGCGGCCGGCTTTTTAGTCGATGAAGACATCCAAGCCTTTGAAAGCAACGGAGGTGCGTTTCCGGCACATTCCGTAAAAAATGTGGATCGCGGCATTGAATTGTCGAGCGGGAGCCTGGGATTAGGGCTGTCATTCGGGATCGGATCGGCACTGGCTGCCAGAAAAAAAGGGCTGGATTATAAAGTCTATGTGCTTTTAGGAAACGGAGAATGCAACGAAGGCTCTGTATGGGAAGCGGTGATGCTGGCCTCTCAGCTAAAGCTTAGCCAACTGTATATGATTATTGACGACAATAAACAGCAGTTGGACGGAATGTCAGAAACGATCCTCCGAATGCCGGATTTGTGCGGGACACTGCGAAGCATAGGGTTTGAGGCATGTTGTGTCAACGGGCATTCCATAGGAGAACTCTTGCATGCATTTACAGAATCGGGAAAACAGGACAAGCCGGTCGCGATTGTGATGAACACCATGAAGGGGAAGGGCGTGTCATTTATGGAGAATAATCCGATGTGGCATCACGCTCACTTAAAAAAGGAAGAATACGAACAGGCGATGGAGGAGATTGGAAAAGATGATTAATCAGGCAGCAGCGATGCAATGGTCCAGAATCGGTTCCAGGAAGACATTTGGCACCGTTTTGGCAAACTTGGCAGAATCTCATCCGGAGCTTATGGTGCTGGCGGCAGATGTCGCCTCGTCCTCCGGCCTGGTCGAATTCTCTCAAACGTATCCGGCACAGTTTTTGAATGTTGGTATCGCGGAGCAAAACATGATTGGCGTGGCTGCCGGCCTTGCAAACGAAGGGTACAAAGTATTTGCTGTTTCCTTTGCGCCCTTCGCCTCTATGAGATGCTATGAAATGATCCGAACCTACCTTGGGTACATGAATCTGGACGTTACGGTCGTGGGCATCGCCAGCGGATTCAGCATGGGTGTATGCGGCAATACCCACTTTGGGCTCGAAGAATTCTCCCTAATGAGATCCATCCCCAACATGAAAATTTTGTCGCCGGCAGACTGTTCCGAGACGGCTAAGCTGACAGAAGAATTACTTTCCTGCCATGGCCCCGCTTATTTGCGGCTTACCGGAATCGAAGGCAATCCGGTCGTTTATAAAGAGGAGTATGAGCTGACCATCGGAAAAGCGATTCCTCACAGAAGCGGCGGGGATCTTGCATTCCTGGCAACCGGTACAATGGTATATGAGGCAGTCCGGGCGGCAAAGGTGCTTGACAAGGAAGGCATTTCTGCTGCGGTTTATGACGTTCATACAATCAAGCCGTTGGATCAAGAACTGATCTATGCATTGAACAGGCAGCATACCCCCATCGTAACGGTAGAGGAACACATGCTCTCCGGAGGTTTGGGGTCTGCCGTGGCAGATGTTCTTATGGCCTGCCAAAGTCCGGTCAGGCTTCTAAAGCTGGGGATTCCGGAAGAATTTCTGAAGGCAGGGGATTATCGTTATATGCTGAATCAATGCGGACTGAACCCCAGGGCGATCGCCGCTGCAGTCAAGGAGGCAGACTTGGTATGCTGAAAGGAAAAAATGCCGTTATTACAGGCGCAAGAACCGGAATCGGACGGGCCACTGTGGAGAAGCTGGCATCGGAAGGCGTGAATATCTGGGCGTGTGCGCATCGGGAAAATGAAGATTTCAAAAATGATATGGAGAGGCTGGCGCAGGCGCATGGCGTATGGATTGAGCCTGTGTATTTTGATCTGGAAGACGAGGAAGCTGTGAAAGCGGCGTTGAAAGGGATTATAAAGGAAAAAAAGCCGATTGATATTTTGGTGAATAATGCGGGGATATTTCCGCCATTATCCTCGTTTTCGATGACTTCCATTGCCGGAATGCGGCGTGTTTTTGAAGTGAATTTCTTTTCGCAGGCATTGATCAGCCAGCTTGTTTTAAAAATGATGATGCGGCATCAGGCGGGTGCAATTGTCAATACCGTGTCTGTTGCCGGCCTGGACGGTGATATCGGGGTAACGGCGTATGGTGCAAGCAAAGCGGCACTGGCTTTAAGTACAAAGGTATGGGCAAAGGAGTTTGCACAATATGGAATCCGCGTGAATGCGGTAGCACCGGGACTTATTGATACAGATCTAAATCACCATTTAGAAGCAGGGACAAAAGAGGCACTTATCAATAAAAGCGGGTTAGGCCGCCAGGGTACGGCTAATGAGGTTGCAGAGGTAATTGCGTATCTGGTTTCGGACAAAGCGTCTTTTATTAGTGGGCAAGTGATTCGGGTTGACGGTGGTATATAGGAACAGCCTGGTTTGGAGTTAGGGATGCGGCATAAAAAATATTTTCCAGACGTCATAATCGTTTATGAGAGAAAAGCCAGAGAATACCTGGGGTGCTGTTTGCTGAAGGCAGAATTGGAAAAAAGAGGATATTCTGCCTGGATATGCCATCATTCCTATCGTCATATGTGGCTGTGCCGGCTGATTGCCAAACCTAAAGTCGTTCTTTCACTGTGTGCTTTGACAACCGAATTAATGCCGGGCTGGACCGTGATGGATCAGCACTCTTGTTTTTTGCGGGGGAGCGCGGAATACTACATTAATCTGCAGGCGGAACAGCTATTTCGCAACGGGGAGGACACGTATAACATTGTCTTTGACCCCGCCTACAGAGAAAAAATATATTATGTATGCTGGGGGGAATGGCGTGCCAGGCAGTTGCGGTCGTATGGGATTGATGAAGAACATATCGCCGTTACAGGCGCTTTGCAGAGGGATCTGTGTCAGCCGCGTTTCTTCGCACTGTATGAGGATAAAAAAGAGCTTGCCAAACGGCATAAAATTGCTTTGGAAAAGGAATGGATCTTATTTATTTCCAGTTTCCCGTATGTAACATATAGTGATGAAGAACTTCGATGGGGAGCCAAAGTATTGAACCAGTGCAGGGAGCAGGTGACGGTTGATTCCGTATATGAACTACGGAAAGCAGCGTTATTGACGTATGAGGTCATATTGTCTTGGATTGATCAGTATTTAGACGATAACCAGCATCAGGTGGTGATATACAGACCGCATCCCGGAGAAAAAATGACTCCCCAAATAACAAAGCTCCTGAAAAAATATCCGGATACCTTTAAAGTTATTTTTGAGGATGGAATCCAACAGTGGATATATGTCTGCGATTATGTGGATACCTGGGTCAGCACGGCAATGGCGGAGACGGTTTTTTTGAAAAAGCATTGCAATATTATACAGCCGTTTCCGGCCCCTCCTGATTTTCAGCCTGTTTTTATGGACGAATTTCCCAAAATACTTTCGTATGAACAATTTGCGGAGGCACATAGGGAACAGAAACAAAATGATGCAATGGTAGAATGTGATATCCTATCGCAATACTTCAGTGAGAATATTGCATATGTGTCAATATGTGACTTGGTCGAAAAGTTATATCAAAAAAGAAGATCTCATTTTTACAAAAATCAAAATAAAATAATAAAATATCTTTTCAGCAGACAATATTTGCTAACCCTATATGCCGTATTTGTTTTAACATTTCATATTAAATTGAGTAAAATTATTCCTTTTGAAAAGTTAAAACTCACTCTGTTTGAATCGAGACTTAGCAAAAACGGAGATATATATACGGAATGTAAAATTTCTCAGTCAGACAAGCAACGAATGAGAACGATCAAAAAAATAGTAACCCAAAAGGTATAGACGGGAAGGAAGATTGCTAGTGCTATGATTAAAAAAATCATGCCGGATATTTTGATTGTATATGAACACAAGGCAAGAGAATATCAATGCCTCACGTTGTTAAAAACTGAATTAAACAAACGGGGATATACAGCGCGGATATGCCATTATAATTTTGGCGGCAGATGGTTCTATCATTTTTTTGCCAAGCCCAGATTGGTAATTGGGCCGGGCGCGCACTATCATGAGGTACTCCAGGGATCGGGACTGAATTTTGTTGATTGGATGACAGACTCTATACGGGGAAGATCACCTTATTTTTTGAATTTGCAGATGGAACAGGTCTTTAGAGATGGAAAGGCATCTGCCTGGAATGTAATGAATACGGAGGACTATCTCGACAGGGTTTATTATGCGTGTTGGGGCCGGCGGCGATTTGAACAATTGGAAAAGATGGGAATCGCAGAAAATAAACGGTGCATATCCGGTGCTATCCAGATGGATTTTTTGGGAGAGCATCTTGCAGGCTTTTATAAAAGCAAGGAAGAAATAGCAAAGCAGTATAATTTAAGCAAAGAAAAAAAATGGCTATTATTTATATCCGGCTTCTTATGGGCAAGCAAAACTTCCAATGTGATGCTATTTGAGGCATCACAACAGAGAAAGGCCGGAATCGAAATCACAAACGAGGAGATATTGAAGGATTGGAAATCCTCCGTTGATAGTCAGAAAATTGTGCTGCAATGGATTGATACCTATTTGGAAGATACAGATGATATATTTATTTATCGTCCGCATCCGGGAGAGAAGATAACAGAGTGTGTCAAACGTGTTCAGAAAAATCATCCCGACAAATTTAAAGTTATAGAATATGAATCTGTACAACAGTGGATTAAGGTGTGTGATGTAATAAATTTATGGACGAGCACTGCTATTGTAGAAGTTTATGCGGCTAAAAAAATTTGTAACATTATTCAACCTATATTATTAAGCGATCGGATGCTTCCGATTCTTTTCGATTATGCCAGCCACATTATAGATACATATGATGAATTTTCCGCGGCACAACGCTGTGACGCTGAAAAAAAGAATTCTTTTCCAATTGATGAGACAATAATTAAGGAATATTATTTTTTAGACCAAAAGCCTGCATACCAAAAAACCTGCGATTTTATCGAAGATATTTTAAAAAGGCCTATTGAATATGCGTCTAAAAGCAAATTTACATGGAGGATTATTTTAAATAAAACTTATTTGCAATGGAGATATGCTGGATTTTATTTAATGACACACATAAAGCTGAGTGCTGTTTTTCCATTTAAAAGGCGTGGGATAAAAAATACAGAAATTGCATTTGAAAACAGTCATTTAAAATCAGATATAAAGTTCAGTAGAGAAGAAAAACAAATTTTAGGAAAAATAAAACGAATTGTTAAAAACACATAGATTATTTTTTAGGAGGATTCCAGGCATGTTAAACGATAAAACTATTTTAGTCACAGGGGGCACTGGTTCATTTGGTAAAATGTTTATAAAGTGTATCTTGAAGCAATATACACCCAAGAAGGTAATCATTTATTCCAGAGATGAATTCAAGCAATGGCAGCTCGCAGAGGATATGAAGGAGTATTCAAAAACGCTGCGATTCTTTATCGGCGATGTACGCGATAAAGAGCGCCTGACGCGTGCGTTTAGCGGTGTTGACTATGTCATTCATGCGGCAGCCATGAAACAGGTGCCGGCATGTGAATATAACCCCATCGAGGCGATACGGACCAATATCAACGGAGCTGTGAACGTAATCAACGCGGCAATCGACGCCGGCGTAAAAAAGATCGTTGCGCTCTCGACAGATAAATCGGTCAATCCCGTGAATCTCTATGGAGCGACTAAGATGGTGTCGGACAAGCTTTTTATCACTGCGAATTCCTACAGCGGGAAAGAAGGAACCATTTTTGCAGTGGTCCGATACGGAAACGTAGCGGGCAGCAGAGGCTCTGTCATTCCTTTTTTCAGAGAAAAAATTGCAAACGGGGAACATGCGCTGCCGATCACAGATTACAGAATGACAAGATTCTGGATCGATTTGCAGCAGGGCGTGGATTTGGTTTTAAAAGCATTGGGAGAAGCCAAGGGCGGGGAAACCTTTATTTCCAAAATTCCTTCTTTTAAAATTACGGATCTGGCCGAAGCAATGCTCCCGGGCTGCGAGATGCCGGAAGTGGGGATCCGCGAGGGAGAGAAACTACATGAAGTGATGATAACAAGAGAGGATGCACTCAATACATTAGAATTTGAAAATCACTTTATCATATATCCGCAGATTCACTGGGAAGATCAAAATAAATACGACGTAAAAGGCGGAAAGACACTGCCGGAGGGGTTTGAATACAGTTCCGGCACGAACAACTGGTGGCTGGGGATAGACGATTTGAAAAAGCGCCTTCAGGCACAGTAAGGAGAGGACATGTCAGGAAAAGTTTTAGCTGTAATCACAGCCAGAGGGGGAAGCAAACGGATTCCACGAAAAAACATGAAGGAATTCTGCGGGTCCCCTATCCTTGCATACTCTATCCATGCGGCGAAGGAAGCAAAGTGTTTTGATGAAATCATGGTCTCCACAGACGACGAGGAGATCGTCCGTTTTGCAACTGCATCGGGGGTTAAGGTGCCGTTTTTAAGAAGCCCCGAAATGGCGAATGATTACGCAACGACGATCGATGTATTGCAGGAGGTTATACACAATTATGAACAGATCGGCCAGGAATTTGAGTATCTGGTTTGCCTGTACCCGACGGCGCCTTTTGTAACGGCCGAACGTTTAAGGACTGCGGTTGCGCGTATCCAAGAGGGGGATGTGGATGCGGTGGTTCCTATCGTAGCGTATTCCTTCCCGCCACAAAGGAGCTTCATTCTGCACGAAAACTTCGTAAAATATCAGTGGCCGGAATATATGCTGACAAGGTCGCAGGATTTACCGGCCGTTTATCATGATGCAGGGCAATTTTACTGCATCAATATCGAACGTTTTAAAGCGGAAAAGAAATTGATCATGGACAGAACGTTTCCGCTTATTTTAAACACGTTAGAAGTACAGGATATCGACACAGTTGAGGATTGGCAGCTCGCTGAAATGAAGTATAAAATGCGGGCTGGACAGGCCGGATATAGCAAAGAAACTCTGAGGAGGTAAAATATGTATATCCCATATGGAAGACAGGCAATTGACGAGAGCGATATTCAGGCAGTGGTGAATGTACTGAAGTCGGATTTTTTGACGACAGGGCCGGAGGTAGAGCGATTCGAACAAGATGTTGCAGACTATGTAGGGGCTCGCTATGCGGTGGCGGTCTCGAATGGGACGGCGGCGCTGCATGCGGCCTGTTTTGCAGCCGGTATCGGCGAGTGTGATGAGGTAATCACAAGCCCCATTACATTTGCTGCCTCGGCAAATTGTGCGTTATACTGCGGAGCCAGGCCTGTTTTTGCAGACATTAAAAAAGATACCTATAATATAGACCCACAGGACATCGAAAAAAAGATAACAGACCGGACCAAAGCGATTGTGGCCGTCCATTTTACCGGACAGCCATGTGAAATGGATGCAATTCATGACATTGCAGACAGGCATCATCTGACCGTCATCGAGGATGCAGCGCATGCGCTGGGAGCCGAATATAAAAAAAGAAGAATCGGCGGGTTATCCGATCTGACGACTTTCAGCTTTCATCCGGTCAAGCACATCACAACCGGCGAGGGCGGAATGATTCTCACAAACGATGAAGAACTTTACAAAAAGCTGGTTTTGTTCCGCAGCCACGGCATAACCAGAAATCCGCAGATGATGACCGGGACAGAAGGCGGCTGGTATTACCAGCAGCTATGCCTGGGATATAACTATCGGATCACGGATTTTCAATGTGCGCTGGGAAGCAGCCAATTTAAAAAAATCAACTCCTTTATAAGCCGAAGAAAGGAATTAGCAGCGCGTTATGACGAGGCATTCAGGGATTGCGAAAATATCGTGGTTCCTTATCAGCATGAGGGCTGCGACAATAGCTGGCATTTATATGTAATACAGGTGAAGAATGTCGAACGGAAACAGGTCTATGACTTCCTGCAGGCAGCAGGAATCGGCGTAAATGTACACTATATCCCGGTTTATCGGCATCCCTATTATCAGGAAAACGGCTATCGGAATGTATGCTGTAAGAATGCCGAAGAAGTGTATGCACATATGATCAGCATCCCTATGTATGCATCGCTGAAAAACGAGGAACAGGACTACGTGATCAAGAAGGTGAAGGAAGCCGTCAAAGACGTATGCCGAAATGAAAGGTGAAAAAGGAAGCAGATACAAAATGGCAGATTTGACTTTAGAAGAAATTGTTGACTCGCTCGCGCTGCAGCCAGGTATGCGTTTGATGGTATCTTCGGATATCACCCGTTTATGGGCGGAATACAGAAGAAAATTTCGGGATTTTTCGCCCAACAGGCTGATAACCCTTCTCCAGGAAAAAGTTACCCGCACGGGAACGCTGCTATTTCCGACATACAGTTGGGATTTTTGTCACGGAGAAGGTTTCGACTATTTTAAAACAATTCCCAGGACAGGCGGGCTTGGCCGGGCCGCTTTAGCGATGCCTGATTTTCGCAGAACGCAGCATCCGATGTACTCCTTTGCGGTGTGGGGAAAAGATGCAGCCCAACTGTGTTCGATGACCAATAAAAGCTCCTTTGGAAAAGACTCTCCGTTTGGGTACTTGTATGAAAAGAACGTGGATCATTTAATGATTGATCTGCCTTTTACAAAGGGATATACGTTTGTGCATTATATTGAGGAAGAAGTCCAGGTCCCGTATCGGTATATGAAAGATTTTACCGATATCTATACGGACGAGGCCGGGCTCACTTCAAGCCGTACCTATTCCATGTATGTCAGGGATTTGGATATGGACTTGGTGTATACAGATGCAATAGAGCCCTTTTTAAACCCATATGTGAAGCAGCGAGTGGAATGTTACGGTGTTGCGTTTAAGCGGATCGCGTATGCAGACACGTATTCCGTTATTAAAGAAGATATTTTACATAACCGCAGCAGAAATCTTGCAACCTACAAAGGACAATAAGGAAGTATACAGTCATGGCAGAGAATATCGGAAATTCGATTTATCAATTAGCAGCCGCTCTATTTCCTATATGCAGGAGCATTACAGGGGATGGGGTTCGAAAAACCCTGCAGATCCTCAGTGAAGTATACCCTGTCACAATTAAGGAAATCCCAAGTGGAACAAAGGTATTTGACTGGGAAATTCCGGATGAGTGGAATATTCGGGATGCGTATATCGAAACCTTATCCGGTGAAAGGATTGTCTCGTTTTCCACTTCGAACCTACATGTCGTTGGATATTCAGAACCTGTGGATAAAATCGTCTCCAGAGAGGATCTGTTAAAGATCCTGTATACAGAGCCAAGCCAGCCAAACGCGATTCCATATGTAACATCCTATTATAAAAGGCGTTATGGTTTCTGTATGAGTGAGATTCAAAAAAACTCTTTGAGTGAAGAATCCTATCATATCGTCATTGACAGTGAACATAAAAAAGGAAGCTTGACATATGGGGAAATCATAATACCCGGGGAAAGTGAGAAGGAGATTTTTCTGTCCACCTATATCTGCCATCCATCAATGGCGAATAACGAGTTGTCCGGCCCCTGCGTTGCGATTTATCTGGCGAGGGAAATTGCCGCCATGAAAAAAAGGCGGTATACCTATCGGATCGTTTTCATACCGGAGACAATCGGTTCCCTGGCCTATTTAAGCCAAAACCTCGAAATCCTGAAAGAAAACGTAGCAGCCGGATTTAATATCACATGTGTGGGGGACGACAGGACCTACTCGTACATTCCTTCCAGGTATGGAAATACCCTGGCAGACAAAGCGGCCCAGAATATCCTGCAATTTCACTACCCGGAGTATAAAAGATACACCTATTTACAGAGAGGCTCCGACGAGCGTCAATACTGTGCGCCGGGAATCGACCTGCCGGTATGCGTCATCTGTCGGTCGAAGTTTGGAGAATATCCGGAATACCATACCTCCCTGGACAATATGAAACTTATCTCGGAGAGTGGGCTGCAGGGGTCGTTCGAGGTCTTCTGCAAAATCATACGAGCACTTGAACAGAATCAATGTTACAGGATTACATGCCTGGGTGAACCACAATTAGGAAAACGCGGGCTCTACCCAACCATCAGCAAAAAGGGGTCTTATGATCAAATTAAAGCAATGGTTGACTTGATTGCATACGCCGACGGAAAAAATGATTTGTTTGATATAAGCAATCTCATCCATGTACCGGTGGATGTTTTGATCGGGATCGTGGAAAAACTCGCTGCAAATCATTTACTATCTGCGGGAAGCGAGGAAGACGTTTAGGATGCCAAGCACAGAGAAAAAAACAGCGGATCAAAATGGCCTGGTTTGGAAAGTACAGGAATACGGGAGAGGGCTTAGCATATGCCCGGCTGAGCCCGTCTCCTTGTTGGAGAATTTAGAAATTCCAGAAAAGCTGGACGGAAAACCGGTTCTCAAAATTCAGGATAAAGCATTTTTTCATTATACCTCTTTGCGCAGGGTCTGTATACCTGATTCGGTGACGGAACTCGGCGATAAGGCATTTGCATCCTGCACAAATCTGGAAAAAGTAATTTTGTCAGAAAGCCTGACAAAAATCCCCGAATGGTGCTTTGCCTATTGTGAAAATCTAAAACATATCGTTGGGCTGGAACATATCACACATTTTGGAGATTATTGTTTTTACAGAGGCTATGCCGGGAATAAACTGCGCCTGCTTCAGGAAATTGGCCTGTTAGGCAGCTATGCTTTCTCCGAATGCATGCAATTGGAAGAACTGTCTCTGGGGAGAGTCATCGCCGGCGGGATTATGGTTTTTTCAAGAAATTTTGGCCTGAAGGAAATCTACATAGCCAAAGAAAATACAGTTGTTTTAGAATATATGTTCTATAAGTGCAGCAGTCTTGAAAAAATAGATCTGCCAAATTCTGTTACGGAAATCAAACGATATGCGTTTGCTCTTTGTCCATCCCTCAAAAGCTTTAAGCTGCCGGCCTCTTTGACGGCGCTGGGTGAGAATATTTTATATAAGAACGATATGGATCAGGTTGTATTGCCGGAAAAGTTTGAAACTTCGGATTTGGGATGTATAAACGCGCGGATACGCGTGAGGCCGACGGTTTCCGTTTATGTAAAATATCAAGATGTACATTGGAAAGATACGACTTTAAAAATCTACTATGGAGAGAAAATTGAAAAACTGCCCATGCATACGACAAATTGCCGCTGCATGGTCGGTTGGTACCAGAATATGGCATTGGGAAAATATCCACAGGAATTTTTGAGCTTTTTGGAAAAAGAGTTTGGCGAAGGGGTCAAAAACGCAATTCGGGATGCTGGAGGGCTCTTTGATTTCAATATACCCATTTTTCACGACACTACCTTACATGCAAGATGGGAGGTAGTGGATGAAACATGAAAAAAATTTAGTAATTGATTTTTGGCGCTTGGTATTTTCCATTATTATAGTGTTATATCATACTGTTTATTTTAAAGAGTGCTGCGGATATTTCCCCATCTTTAGAAATGGTTATATCGGAGTGGAATTTTTTTGCATCGTATCAGGATTTTTAATGGTGAAATCTTCTTATAAAGTTGATCCACATGCCGCCCTTGCTGGTAAGGAAACAATCCGATTTTTATTAAGAAAAATAAGATCAATTTTGCCATATTGGATTTTTGCCAGTTTTCTATGCCTGGGAATCCGCCTTTTGGGAATAGAAAGTGGTTATAAGGCGATGGAAGATATCTTTTTTTCGATTTGGAGCTTTTTATTTTTACAAAAAAGTGGTTTGGCCCCATTTGCGTTGGTAAATGTCGGCTGGTATGTTTCTTCTATGTTAATGTGTATGCTTATATTATACCCTCTATGTGTAAGAAATCGAGACATATTCATACATGTTTTAAGCCCGGCTGTCTCCATTTGTATCTATTCCCTTTTTTCACTGCGATATAGACATATCGCGATTGGTACAGACTGGTATAGCTTTATTAACAGCGGAACACTTCGTGTATGCGGAGGGCTGTGTTTAGGGGGGGGGGGGTATATGCAACGAGCCAATATCTGTCTGAGCTGTCCTTCTCCCATATGCAGAGGGTACTCCTTACAAGTGTTGAATGGCTCTGTATGATAAGCTCGATATTTCTTATCTGGCATGCTCAAAATTCCTACTGGGATTTTATTATAATATTTTTAATGTCAATTTCATTGTCTATTATATTTAGTCAAAAAAGCTACACAAGAAATATCATAAAATGTAAAAATGGAGAGTTCAGTATAGCACTTTATTTGTGCCAGGCTCCGGTACTGGCATTTTTTACAAAATATAGGTTTGAACTATCATTTGTACACATGCTGGGACTTTATTTTTTCCTTACAATGGGTTTAGCCGTTTTTATCTTTTGCCTTGTAAGAGTATATAGACGGGCCAAACTATCAATATAGAAAGCCCAAACTGTAGGATGTGAGAGGTTTAATAATGGGAATGACAAGAAACTGGGCGCTTGATTTTTGGAAGCTGGTATTTTGTTTTGTTATAATATTGTATCATTCCGTATATTTTAAGGGAGAAAGTGGTTTCTCCCTTTTCCGGGGTGGTTATATAGGCGTTGAATTTTTTGGAATCGTTTCGGGATATCTGTTAGTGGTAGCGGCACAGAAAAAATCCTTCTGTCAATGCCCGGGATCAAAAAGTGAAACGTTTCGCTTTATCTGGCGAAAAATAGTCAGCTTTGCGCCTTATTGGCTGCTTATCAGTTTCATAAACTTTTGCCTGAAGGTAAGCGACATCAGAACAATCAAAGCCTTTTTCAAACTTTTGGTGAGTTCTACGTGGGGACTGGCTTTTTTAGGTATGTCCGGGATTGGTAAGGAATCTATGCTGATAGGAGTCGGCTGGTACATTTCCTCCATGCTTCTTGCTTCCTTAATTTTGTATCCCCTTTGTTTCTATAACAGCAAGGTTTACACAGAAATTTTTTGTCCGTTGTTTTCTCTGCTCATTTTTGGCTTCTTCTCTCAAAGCTATGGAACTTTATCCCGGGTGTCACAGTGGTATGGCATAATGTATTCAGGAACACTGAGGCTGATTGCAGATATGGCACTGGGAGGGACTGTATTTGCCATATCCGAAAAAATAAAACGGATGCAATTTACCAAATTTGAGAAACGTTTATTTGCCATAATCGAAAATACAGGTTTTATTCTTATCCTATGGATCATCAGTTTTAAATGGGAAAGCACGTATGACTTTTTAATCGTTTTGATATATGCCGTCTGCATTGCTTTGCTATGCAGTCAGGTCAGCTCCGTCAATCGGTTCTTTAATGAAAAATGGTTAAAATATGCGGGGAGCCTGAGCCTGGTTTTGTATCTGGCCCAAAGTACAACGACCAATATCCTCTTAAAATGGAATCTGGGAATCGGATATTGGAAAACAACTGCTCTGTATGTTTTTATGACAGTGCTCCTATCACAGACCATCCTGTCATTGGTCAATCGAATGAGGAAAAAACTATGCTGCCAAATGCAAGAAAAGAACGAATAAATGCATTACAATTTGTGTTTTGTATCATGATTCTGGTATATCACTCCAATAAATTTGGGGGAGGCTCTGTATATTTTGCAAAGGGCTGGTACATCGGATTCGAATTTTTCTTTCTGACATCAGGATTCTTTTTAACAGAGTTCATAGAAAGAATGTATGAACACATACAAGATCTGAACGTTTGGGATATTCTTAAACGAAAAATCAAAAAGGTCTATCCGTGCTTTTTCTTATCCGCTTTGGCAGGGCTGGCAGGAAATGCCGCAGTAAAATACTCCAAGGGAGCCGCTCTGTCTCAAATAGCAGAAGAAAGTGTAGAGTCTTTCGGAAACTTGCTGTTGCTGGAAATGACAGGAATTAAATTAGGGGGGGGGGGGTATAAAGCCGCCCGGGGCCTGGTTCTTGTCTGCCCTGATTCTTTCAAGCTTTATCTTTTTAACTTTTTATAAGTTTGCCGGACAACGATTCAGTGATGTTTTAGCGTTTGGCATCTGTATCACATTTTTGGGATTTTTTAATCAGCGTTATGGTATGCTTCATAAAACACATGACTGGATGCTTTTTACATATTCGGGAGTGGTGAGAGCGACCGGTGAACTGTTTTTTGGCTGTGTTTGCTATACGCTGAGCCGAAAAATAGCCTCTTTTAGATTGGGCCGGACCGAACAGTGCTTTTTCCGAATCGCTGAAAATACTTGTTTTATCGCTGTCATATTTACTTCATGGTTTATCGCATTTTCCAGTATGGATTTTATTTATCTCATCGTATTGGCTCTGGGTATAGCCATATGCTTTGGAGTTGAACAAAAAAGCTGGCGGCCTGAAAAAATATTGGCAGCCCTCGGTAGAGAATTGAGCCTTTCTCTTTATTTGAATCACTTGTGGATTCTTTATATCATAAAAGATATCCATATATCCAAAAACACAAAAATCACAGTTTGGATTTTGTTAACAGTTCTTGTTTCGATATCCATACGAAAAATCGGTCAAAAACTGAACATACTAATACATAGATACGTTTCTTACAGAGGGAAAATTTTGACAGAATCAGAAAAGAAGGGATAGAAAAGATGGATCTGTTTATTCGCAGACTAAAAAGTTTTTGGTACTATAAGGATCTGCTAAAGCAGTTGGTTGTCAGGGATGTTAAGTTAAAATACAGAAGAAGTTTTTTGGGATATGTTTGGAGCGTCCTAAACCCGCTTCTTATTATGACGGTTATGTCCATTGTCTTTTCTACTATGTTTAAAAAAAATATAGAGAACTTTCCTGTGTATCTCTTTACAGGTCAATTGCTGTTTAATTTTATGAATACATCCACCCATCAGGCAATCAGTTCGATAACCGGAAGCGGCGCGTTGCTAAAGAAAGCCTATGTTCCCAAATATATTTTTACCGTAGCTAAAATTACCAGCGGATTGGTGGACTTCTTTTTCTCATTGGGCGCTTTGCTGCTTGTAATGATTGTGACACGAGCTCCCTTTAGCTGGCACAACCTGCTTTTTATTGTGGTTGCATTTCAGTTGTATCTCTTTTGCCTGGGGCTTGGTTTATTTCTTGCACAGGCCAATGTTTTTTTTCGGGATATCCAATATATCTATAATGCCGTCACAACTGCGTGGATGTATCTGACGCCTATTTTCTATCCGGTTGAGTCAATCAATGAAAGACTTCTGTGGTTTATTAAACATTTTAATCCGATGTATTTTTATGTCGGGCAGTTTCGCGACCTGGTCTATTATAACACACTGCCAGGCCCTAAAATAACGTTTGCCGGATGGGCAACCGCATTTTTAATGCTGGGAATCGGAACGTGGAGTTTTTTGAGGAGTCAGGATCGATTTATCTTATATATATAAGACCGGGAGGAACTTTATGAATACGCGGGTTATGATCGATGTAGATCATGTGACGATACGTTTTAATAAAAGTACCGAAAAGATTGACAATCTAAAAGAATATGCGATTAAGTTAATGAAGCGTGAACTGATGTTCCAGGAATTTTTGGCCGTAAAAGATGTGTCCTTTCAGGTAAAAAAAGGAGAGGCTTGGGGGCTGATTGGAAAAAACGGTTCCGGAAAGTCCACGCTTTTAAAAGCGGTAAGCGGCATTATGAAGCCATATATGGGCAGTATTGCGGTGAATGGAAGTGTTGCTCCCCTGATCGAGTTGGGCGCCGGTTTTGACGGGAATATGACGGCCCGTGAAAATATTTATTTAAACGGCTGCGTCCTTGGACACACAGAAAAATATATGGCGGACCATTTTGACGAAATTGTTGATTTTGCAGAAATCGGGGACTTTTTGGATTCTCCGATCAAAAATTTTTCGTCCGGTATGACTGCACGCCTGGGATTTGCGATTGCAACAATGGTTCGTCCGGAAATCTTGATCGTGGATGAAATATTGGCTGTCGGAGATTTTAAATTCAGAGAAAAGTGTCAGGAAAGGATGAACCGCATGCTCAGCGGCGGGACCACCTTATTATTTGTCTCACATAATATCGAAGAAGTGAAAAAGCTGTGCGATCATGCCATATGGCTTGAAAAAGGAAACGCCGTTATGACAGGAAATGCCCAAGACGTATGTGATGAATATTTAGCAAGGGGATAGGAACAATGAATTTTAATATGGAAACTTTAAAACACGGAAGGCAAACCTATGTGATTGCCGAAATGTCTGCCAATCACGCTGGCAGCATGGAACGTGCCAAGGAGATTATTTGGGCGGCCCGGGAAGCTGGTGCGGACTGTATCAAGATTCAGACATACACGGCAGATACCTTAACAATCAACTGCGACAATCCGTATTTTCATATTGGAAGCGGTACATGGGAAGGTGAAAACCTGTACCATCTTTATGAAAAAGCCTACACGCCCTGGGAATGGCAGGCCGAATTAAAAAGAGAGGCCGAAAAAGCCGGGATCGATTTCCTCTCCACGCCGTTTGACCGTACCTCTGTGGATTTCCTTGAAACGATCGGAATTGAATTTTATAAGATCGCTTCGTTTGAATTGGTCGATATTCCGCTGATTGAATATGTTGCTTCTAAAGGGAAGCCGATCGTATTGTCTACCGGGATGGGAACATTGGAGGAGATTGAAGATGCGGTTTCTGCCATAAGAAGACAAGGAAACGAACAGATTGTCTTGCTGCGGTGTGCCAGTGCATATCCGGCTGTTTCAGATGAGATGAATTTGTTGACCATGCAGGACATGCGGCAACGCTTTTCAACACTTGTCGGCTTATCGGATCATTCAATGGGGGCTGTTGCCGCGGTGACAGCGGTTGCCTTAGGCGCCAACGTGATTGAAAAGCATTTCTGCTTAAGCCGTTCGATTGCAAACCCGGATGCTTCTTTTTCCATGGAACCTGCCGAATTTGCACAGATGGTACAGGATATTCGCACAGCAGAGCGGGCAATCGGTGAAGTCAAGTATGGCCCAACCAGCCAGGAGAGGGGAAGCCTGATATTTCGCAGATCCATCTTTACGGTAAAAGCGGTAAAGAAAGGAGAACGATTCACGGAAGAAAACATTCGGGTTATACGGCCGGGATTTGGATTAAAGCCAAAGGAGATGCAGAAGGTTATCGGAAAACGTGCAAAAATGGATTTGGATTATGGCACTCCTTTATCGTGGGAGGCTGTAGATGAAGCATAAGGAAAAAAATCAATCCCTTTTTTTACGACGTGCCGTTTGGGAAGACTGTGCGTTTCTGCTTCAATTAGCGAATGATGACGAATGCAGAAAGAGCTCCTTTAACCAGGATAAAATCAGCCTGGACACTCATATAAAGTGGCTGAAACAGGTTTTATGTTCGGAGACAGTTAAACTATATATTTTAATGGATCAAACTGAGGCAATCGGGCAGGGCCGACTGGAGCTGCTGGAAAATAGATGCAGGATCAGCTACAGCATCATTCCAAAGCGCCGTGGAGGCGGTTATGGAAAAGAATTGATATGGCTATTATGTCATGCAATGCTGCGGGATTTTTCGAACTGCAGTGTTTGCTATGGAGAGGTATTAAAGACGAATGTGGCCTCACAAAAAGTATTTGAGGATCTGGGTTATTTGGCTGTTAATGAAACAGAAAAATATATGATTTATGAAAAAAATGTTTTTGATGTGAAGAAATTCGTAGATATGCCCCAATATAGGGGGGGGGGGTACTTATTCTAAGTAATAATAGAAATTCAATAAAACTGGAACAATGGTTGAGAGAGCAGGGAGAGAACGTTTATTATTACAGTGGCAAATTAACAAAGGAGCAAGTCCGTTACTTATCACCAAAGCTTGTAATTAGTTACAATTATAAATATATCATTCCAGAAGAAATTATACGCTGCATTGATGGTCAAATTTTAAATCTTCATATTTCATATTTGCCATGGAATCGAGGCTCCGATCCTAATTTTTGGAGCTTTGTAGATAATACGCCAAAGGGAATTACCATTCATCGGCTTTCTGTACAGTTAGACCAGGGAGAGATTCTATTGCAGCAAGAATTTTCTTTTGATGAAACAGTTGAGACATTTAGAACCACGTACGAACAATTAAACGATGGAATTGTGAAGCTGTTTCAAGAAAATTTTATAGACATATTGAATCATAAAATCAAATCTTACCCACAGAGGGGAACAGGAACCTTCCATACCCGTAGGGATCGGGAAGTTTTTTTAGATGGTCAGGAGTTGGATTGGAAAGAAACAATTGGTGATTTCAAAAAAAGAATGAATTTACAGTAGGATGGGGAGATATGCAATATATTCGCGCGGACGCAAATGAATGGATCGGAACAGGGCACGTGATGAGATGCCTTTCAATTGCAAAAGAATTACGCAGCCATCAGGAGGAGACGGTTTTTCTTACTGCCGATTCGTACTCCTCCGAGTTGATTTCCGAGCACGGTTTTCCGTTTGTGTGTTTATCTTCCGTCTGGAATGACTTGGAGCAAGAAACGGAAGCAATGATCCAAGTCATAGTCAAGGAGAAAATATCCCGGCTGCTGATTGACTCTTATTTTGTAACAAAAGCTTACTTAGAAACAATTGGCAAGTATACAAAAATAATTTATATAGACGATTTGAATCGTTTTATCTATCCGGTGGACTTTTTAGTCAACTATAATTTTTATGCCGAGGATCTGCGCTATCCTTTCAGATACCGGGAAGTCGGGTTAAAAACAAAATTTATTTTAGGAAGCCGGTATGCGCCATTGAGGAAAGAATTTTCTTCTGTCAAAAGGACGATCAATCGGGAAGCTTCAAAAATATTAATCAGTACCGGCGGAACGGATCAATACAATGTCGCGGGAATGCTCCTTTCTGTTTTAAGCGAGCAGATATGGTTTGAGAATTATGATTACTATATTATTGTCGGAAAGTATAATAACAATAGAGAAAAATTAAAATTGCAATGGGGACATAGAAACAATGTTCATTTCCTGTATAACATAACTAACCTTGCCGATTATATGAAAACCTGTGACATTGCAATAACAGCCGGCGGCGTCACTACCTATGAGCTTTGTGCCTGCGGAATCCCATCTATTATGTACACGTTGGCAGATAATCAGATTGATATTGCAAAAACGGTTTCGGAGCGGAATTTGATTCCCTGGGCAGGAGATGTAAGGAAAGAGGCGGGCACATGTATGGAGACGGTTGTACGGTATGTAGAGTTATTTTCTCAAAACTATAGTTTAAGGGAGAGAATCTGCAACGATATGCAGAAGACCGTTGACGGCAATGGTATAATGAGGCTTGCGAAAATCCTGTTAACGGCTTAAACTTTATAAAAGGAATTTTTTCATGAGGCTTCGTATCCTAATCCAGGCCATGCATATAAAAAACTGGATTAAAACTGGTTTGATATTTATACCGATCATTTTTGCGGGAGTGCTTTTTGATGGCAATAATCTAGTCGTGGCTTGGGAGGGGGCTTAAGCTTTTCCCTTATTTCTTCCTCCATTTCCATAATCAATGATATCAGAGATGCCGAACATGACCGGAAACAATCTGAAAAATGCAATTGTCCGATTGCTGCCGGAACGATCACGGTCCAAAAGGCACTGTTAATAAGTGGGATTTATGCTCCGTGTTTTTGGGGGAGGGAGTATTTTAGGGATTCATGTTTCCAACGGGGGCTACCTGGCAATCTTTTCCGGTGCACTGTTTTTAAGTCTGCGAAAACGCAAGAATGAACCTGTCTATTATGGAGATGCGGCTAGGGAATCATTAAAAAACTACACGCTTGAATTTTTGGACAAAGGGATACAGATATTTTTGACCCTGTGTCCGGTCTTCTATTCTTTGGTATGTGCATCTTACGACACCGTTGCAGTTCAAATGGGCATGAACCTGATATGGACCGCTCCCTTGATCACGCTCATTTGCTTAAAATATTATCTGGATATAAGCCATATGCCAGAGGGGATCCTGTATGGATTATTTTTAAGAGAAGTCGTAAAACAAAATAAGAATCTTCTTTTGACATGAATTGGAATCACTCTATTGGCTTCTCTCCCAGTATTGATTAAGAGGATCAGCCGCGGGCACGATCTGCTTTTCCATTTTATGAGAATCGAAGGACTTGCAGAGGAGACACGGCTTAACTCGTTTCCGGTTCGCCTTTTTTCGCTGTGGATGGACGGCTATGGCTATCCCATTTCGATTTACTATGGAGATCTGTAACTTTATATTCCCGCTTTGCTTTGGCTGGCGGATTTTTCTATTGTAAGTGCCAATAAGGTTTATGCGCTCCTGATTAATAGCTGTACAGTCTTTCTCTCCCACGCTTGCTAAAAAAATGTTTAAGGATAAAAATATTGCGGTGATCGTATGCCTTGCGTATGTAACGGCAAGTTACCGCATGGTAAATATTTATATAAGAGGGGCGGTGGGAGAATATAGCGCTATGACGTTTCTACCGTTGCTTGCACTTGCGGTTTATCGGATCTTTACAACGGATAGCTCTGATTGGAAACACTATAAGAAAAATATATTGCCTTTGACAGTGGGCATGAGCGGTCTGAGCGGGACTCATATATTCTCTGGAGAGATGGTTATTGCAGTTTTGCTTCTTCTGTGCATGGTCCTCTGGAAAAAGACTTTGCGTAAGAATACGCTGCGTGTATATATTACGGCAGCGATGCAGACAGTCCTGTCGAATTTATATTTCATTGTGCCCTTTTTGGATTATACGTTGCTGCCGTTATTGTGAGTATATATATGTCACAATTTTTTGTCAGCAATTATAGTGACGGAATGGATATGGGGCGTTTATGGCCCACACTTTATTATTAGGTCACGGATGAAATGACAACCTCTCCAATATTAGATGGCGCATACGCTGGATTCCCTGCAGCGGCTTGGCGCGCAGGAGGCGAATGTAAAAAAGCCTCTTGTGAGCATGGCCTGCAGATCGTCTGTCTGATGCCGCCGACCGTGGAATATCCGATGAATCTGGCGTCCGCAGATCTTGCAGTCCGCAAGAAGACTGTCGATTATCTGGTGCATGCGATCGAATATGCGAATGAGCTTGAAACGCCCATCGTGTCCTTTGACGCGGGGCTTGTGACGCTCGACGGAGATTTTTCTGCCGCCTGGTCGCGGCCAAGGGAATCGCTTGGATATCTGGCTGGCCTGGCCGGCTGCTATGGGGTAAAGCTGGCGCTTGAGATTACGGGGGGCAGGAAGGATTCGCTGTTAAATGGAAGTACAAATGCCGCAAGGCTGAAGGAGGAGCTTGCCTCACCGGATATCGGCTTTACGATGGATACGGTTTTTTGTCGCTGGCAAAGGAGACGCCCAAGCAGTTTTTTGACAGATTGGACGTCCAAAATGTATTGCATGTACACGCTGCAGACTGCAAACGTTCTGCCCTGCATCTGACGTAGGGGGAAGGGATACTCGATCTGTGCGGCATGCTGAAGGACCTGGAACAGGCCGGCTACGAGAGATTCCTCTCTCTGCATATGCGCGGAAGCCGGGAACCGTATGTGTATGAGGAGGAGCCGGAACGCTGTATGCGTGCCGGAGCCGAATGGATGTATGCCCACATGGTATAGAAAAAACGAAAAAATAAACCGGGAGCAGACAATTTTTTAATCCGTCTGCTCCCGGTTTGCTTTTGTAACAGAAATTAAATATAAAAATTAATTTTTGCTATTACTATCGCCTTTGCTGTCATTCCCATCCTTTCTGGAGAAGGGGAAACGGGATCGCTTTGGATTTGTGCCGTCAGCCTGTTTTGCGCGTCTGCGCAGGAAAAACCAGACGATAAAACAAATAATAACAATTGGAATCCAAAATGGTGACGAAATAAATATACCAATAATAAAATTCGTGAAAAAAATTCCCAGACGATTCATATTATCCTGAAATCCGTTTTGCATACGCTGCGAAGCCGTTAACGGGGCTGTGGGGGTAAGCCTAAAGGTGACCTCGGAAATCGAAAGCCAGACTGTGCTGTACTCCACCTGATTGTCAAAGAGTCTGAGCTGTGAGCCCATGGATTCGAGCTCATAACGGATCTCGGACAGCCGTTCCTCCAGGGAAATGACGGCTTCCAGTGTGTCGGCCTTTTCCAACAGAGCCCAGATTCGCTCCTGCTCGATCTCGAGAGATTTTTTGCGGCTTTCTATGTCGCTGTAGCGCAGTGTCACATCCTCGGTCGTCTCGGATTTGCTGGTCACGTTGCCGTTGGTCTCGACCTCCGTGACGAACGCATCCAGATTTCCGGAGGGGATTCTTGCGGTGACGGAGGCATAGCGGGGAACCGGCTCACCGTAGTAATTGGTGCGGTTTCCTGACACCTCGGACTGCTCAGTATAGCCGCCGAGAGCCGAGATCTTTGCGCTGACTGCCTGGAGCAGCGTGTCAAACTCCTCCGTCTCGACGTCCATACGGATGGTTCGGATCAGCTTACGGTTTGTGGCAGCGAGAGCGAGAGCGCCGGAGGCAGAAGACAGATCGTCATTGCCGGAGACGGCTTCGTCTGCTATCCATTCACCGGCCTCCATTTCGTCCGAATCCCAGACGGCGCCGGCCGGGGCGGCGGTTTCGAAGGCGGCGGCTGTGGTCGCCGCTGCGGCCATTGTATCGCTGCTTTTAGAGCCTGCGCCGCAGCCCGCAAGCAGAAAGACAGAAGCGATAACGGCGCCGGCCAGAGCGGCGGCCCAGGCCCATTTGGTTTTGCATTTGTTCATAATTAGTTCCTCCCATCGTTACGATATCCTAGTGGAACAGGCGCAGATTTGAGTGCCTCCTGCTGTAACTGTCTTAACAATACCATATTTATCCTGCCGTTTTCAATGGATGTCAGGAAGGTGTAAGAATTATTCAGAAACCTGTAAGAGGACGACGGCATGAAACTACAAAATTTAGAATAGTTTTATAAACAGAGGGGGACAAATGTGGTATAATCTCGACAGAGATTATACCGCTGCCGCAGTCCCTGCCGGCAGAATCAAAAGGAGGAACGGCGCAGTTGAAGATTCGGACAAAGCTGCTGATCGCATTTTTTACCATCACCGTCGTACCGATTTTTCTTATGTATGTAACATTCATGAACCTGAATGCGTATCAGACGCGGGCGTTTCGAGAAACCTATAATCTTGCGGAGCATGTGGATCTGATGGCGGATACCTCGATCCGGATTTTCAGCCGCCTGACGGAGTCGATCCAGCAGGAAATTGACAAGGGGCTTGCCGGGGAGCCGGAGAAATTTGAGGATCCCGTGTATCTGGAGGAGCTGAATGAACGGCTTTCCACGAAGTACTCCTTCCTGGTGCTGGAGAAGGCAGACGAACTTCTTTTTGTCGGAAATGCAGAGAGCATCGAACGGATCCTGGCAGAGTTTTCCGGTTTTTCCGATTTGGGCTACATGGCCGCATGGCGGAATTATCTGGATGACGAGACCGAACATCTGATTAAGCAGAGAGATTTCCTGTTTGCGGATGGGCGGCCCGGGACGATCTATCTGGTGACCAATGTCGTAGACATGATTCCCGAGATGCGTTCTATGGTATTTGAAATGCTCATGTGCGGCGTCCTGATTCTTGTGATTACGGGCGCGGTGTTAACGGCGTGGATCTATCGCTCCCTTTTAAGACCCATCGGCCGGCTGCAGGAGGCGACGCAGAAAATCCGGGATGGGAACCTGGATTTTACGTTAGATGTGGAGGACGATGACGAGGTAGGCCAGCTTTGCCAGGATTTTGAAGAAATGCGGGTCCGCTTAAAGGAATCCCAGGAGGAGAAGGTTCAATATGATAAGGAAAATAAAGAGCTGATCAGCAACATTTCACATGATCTAAAGACGCCGATCACGGCAATCAAGGGCTATGTGGAGGGGATCATGGATGGCGTGGCCTCGTCCCCGGAGAAGCTAGATAAATATATCCGGACGATCTATAACAAGGCGAACGATATGGACCGCCTGATTGATGAGCTGACGTTTTATTCGAAGATCGACACAAATAAGATCCCCTATATCTTTTCAAAAATCAATGTGGCAAATTATTTCCGCGACTGCATCGACGAGGTAGGGCTGGAGCTGGAGGCGAGAGGGGTGGAGCTCGGCTACACGAACCAGGTGGATGAGGAGGTTTTGGTGATCGCCGATGCTGAACAGATCAAGCGGGTCATCAATAATATTATCGGAAATTCTTTAAAATATATGGATAAAAAGCACGGCGTGATCCGCATTCGCCTTTTCGACGTAGGAGATTTTGTACAGATCGAGATTGAGGATAACGGCAAAGGGATCGGACAAAAGGAGCTCCCGTATATTTTTGACCGGTTTTACCGGACGGATTCGTCGAGGAATTCTTCAAAGGGTGGAAGCGGGATCGGCCTTTCCATTGTCAAAAAGATCGTGGAGGATCATGGCGGTAAGATTTGGGCGACAAGCAGAGAAGGAATTGGCACAGAGATTCATTTTGTGCTTAGAAAGATAAGCGCGTGAAAAGGAGAAGCAATATGAGCAGGATTTTGATTGTGGAAGACGAGGAGAGCATCGCCGAGCTGGAAAAGGACTATCTGGAGCTGTCGGGGTTCGAGGTCGAGATCGAAAATGATGGGGGAGCGGGGTTAAAACGTGCGCTGGAGGAGGAGTTTGACCTGTATATCCTGGATCTGATGCTGCCCGGGATGGACGGGTTTGAGATCTGCCGGGAGATCCGTGAGAGGAAAAACACGCCGATCATTATGGTTTCGGCAAAAAAGGATGATATTGACAAGATCCGCGGCCTGGGACTGGGAGCCGACGATTATATGACGAAGCCGTTCAGCCCGAGTGAGATGGTGGCGCGTGTAAAGGCGCATATGTCGCGGTATGAACGGCTGATCGGGAGTGGAATGCCGACAAACGACGTGATTGAGATACGAGGCTTAAAGATCGACAAGACAGCCCGCCGCGTCTACATTAACGGCGAGGAAAAGAACTTCACGACCAAGGAATTTGATCTGCTTACCTTTCTGGCGCAGAACCCGAATCATGTTTTCACGAAAGAGGAACTGTTCTCCAGGATCTGGGATATGGAATCCATCGGTGATATCGCAACCGTTACCGTCCATATCAAGAAGATCCGAGAAAAGATCGAGCTCAATACAGCCAAACCCCAGTATATCGAGACGATCTGGGGAGTAGGGTACCGGTTTAAAGTCTAAGCCGGTACAGCCCAGACTTTTTCTATAAAAATTCTCAATCCCGTGTATGCCGGTACGCGGGATTTTGCTATTACCCGGTTCGGAGTATCATAAAAACTATCCAATTTCCCCTCTCGGATTCAAAAAAATTCAGTAATTTTTTAACAAACCTTGACAAAAAATATCTGGTTTATTATAATAAAGAACAAGAAGAAGGGAGAGACAAGATGCTGCTGACACAGGAAACCGATTACGCACTGCGGATTATGCGGTCGCTTTCGGAGGGAGGAAGCTTATCCATGCAGGAGCTTTCGGAACGTGAGGCTCTGCCGCAGAATTTTGCATATAAAATTGCCAAGAAGCTGGAAAAAGCCGGAATGCTGCGGATTACGCGGGGTGTGAACGGCGGCTGTACATTGAGCTGTGATCTGCGTAAAGTAAGCTTTTACGATTTGATCGCGGCGGTGGAAAAACGCGCGGTCCTAAGCGGCTGCATGATTTCCGATTATGACTGCCAATGGAGGGAGGGCCATGCGGGGATCTGTTCGACGCATAACAGGCTTTGTCTCCTGCAGAAGGAGATTGAGAATGAATTTCGCTCCAGGAGCCTTTTTTGGGTGCTGGGAGGCGAGGATGGTAAATAAAGGGGATAGGAAAGCGCCCCCATTTATAAAATAAAAAGGAGGATACATATGCTTTTTACAACGACACAGGAGCATGAGGAGCTTCGCAAAAAAATACGGGCATTCGCGGAGAGCGAGATAGCGCCGCAGGCGTTTGCGCTCGACCAGAACAATGAGTTCCCCGCGGAGGCGGTGAAGAAGCTCGGTGAAATGGGCCTCATGGGGATCCCGTATCCGAAAGAATACGGCGGAGCCGGGCTTGATGTTTTAAGCTATGCAATCGCAGTCGAGGAGTTGGCGAGAGTGGACGGCGGAGCCGGCGTTATTTTGTCGGCGCACGTTTCGCTGGGTTCGTGGCCGATCTTTGGCTTCGGCACGGAGGAACAGAAACAGAAGTATCTGGTCCCGCTCGCGGGGGGAGAAAAGATTGCGGCGTTTGGCCTGACCGAGCCCAATGCCGGTTCGGATGCGGGCGGCACCGAGACGACGGCCGTGCTGAAAGGGGATTATTATCTCTTAAACGGCGGTAAGATCTTTATCACCAACGCCCCCAAGGCGGATACATATGTAGTCTTTGCCGTGACGACGCCGGATATCGGAACGCGCGGAATCTCTGCGTTTATTGTGGAGAAGGGCTGGGAAGGCTTTGAATTCGGGGATCATTACGATAAAATGGGAATCCGCTCCTCCTCGACGGCAGAGCTGATCTTCAACGATGTGAAGGTGCCGAAGGAAAATCTCCTCGGAAAAGAGGGCGACGGTTTTAAGATTGCAATGGCGACGTTAGACGGCGGCAGGATCGGAATTGCCGCGCAGGCGTTGGGAATCGCCCAGGGCGCGTTTGAGCATGCTCTGGCCTATTCCAAAGAGAGGATTCAGTTCGGAAAGCCGATCTGCCAGCAGCAGGCGGTTTCCTTCAAGCTCGCGGATATGGCGACGAAGCTGCGCTGCGCCCGCTTCCTGGTATACAGCGCTGCCGAGCAGAAGGAAGCACACGTACCGTACGGCATGGAAGCGGCCATGGCGAAAATGTATGCTTCCGATATCGCGCTTGAGGTTACCAATGACGCGATGCAGATCTTCGGCGGCAGCGGCTTCTTAAAGGGCATGGAGGTGGAGCGCGCGTACCGGGATGCGAAGATCACGACGATCTATGAAGGGACGAACGAGATCCAGCGTGTCGTGATCGCGTCACATTTGATCGGCAAGATGCCGAAGGAAAAAGGCGGGAGCTCTGCAAAGCCCATGAAAAAGGCGGCTCCGGTCACAGGGCTTCGGAAAAAAATGATCCTCAAAGAGGGGAGCGCCAAGGAGCGTGTGGATGCCGTGGTAAACGCCCTCAAAAAGGATGGCTATGACTTTACCGTCGGAATCCCGATGGATACGCCGATCGCCCAGGCGGAGCGCGTGGTCTCCGCGGGAAAAGGCATCGGGGAAAAGGAAAACATGAGGTTAATCGAGGAGCTCGCGAGACAGGCGGGCGCGGCAATCGGTTCCTCCCGTCCGGTTGCGGAGACCTTGAAATATGTGCCGCTCAACCGCTATGTCGGCATGTCGGGCCAGAAATTCAAAGGCAATCTTTATATCGCCTGCGGGATCTCCGGAGCGATCCAGCATTTAAAGGGAATCAAGGATGCGTCTACGATCGTGGCGATCAACAAGAATGCCAATGCACCGATTTTTAAGAACTGTGATTACGGGATTGTCGGTGACGTAAACGAGATCCTGCCGCTCCTTTCGGAGGCGCTTGACACCGGAGAAAAGCAGCCCGCGCCGCCCATGGTCAAGATGAAACGCCCGCTGCCGCCAAAGGAAAAGCCGATCGGCAAATCCTATGTATGCGGTGGCTGCGGCTATGAATATGATCCTGCCATCGGCGATGAGGATAACGAGATCGCCCCGGGCACCTTGTTTGAAAAGCTGCCGGATGACTGGGTCTGCCCGGAGTGCGCAGAGACGAAGGACCAGTTCATTGAGGCATAAAAAGCGAAAGGAGGTTTATATCTATGTATAGTGTGAGAAAAGTAACCGAGGATTTATACTGGGTCGGTGCCAATGATCACCGTCTGGCCCTGTTTGAGAATATTCATCCGATCCCGCGCGGGGTATCCTATAACGCCTATCTGCTGCTTGACGAGGAGAGCGTTTTGTTTGACACGGTGGACTGGTCCGCGTGCCGCCAGCTTTTGGAGAACGTGGAGCATCTGCTGGGGGAGAAGCCGCTCGATTATCTGGTAATCAATCATATGGAGCCGGATCACGGCGCTTCCATTGAGGAGATCCTCCTGCGCTATCCGAACGTCAAGATCGTCAGCACGCCGAAGGCGTTCATGCTGATGCATCAGTTCGGCTTCCATGTAGACGGCCATGAGCAGATCGAGGTGGCAGAGGGCGATACCATGACCTTTGGCGCGCATACGATCACGTTCGTCTATGCGCCGATGGTGCACTGGCCGGAGGCAATGGTTTCCTTTGACACCAGCAACGGAGTCCTGTTTGCGGCGGACGCATTCGGCTCCTTCGGGGCGCTCGACGGCAAGCTCTTTAACGACGAGGTGGATTTCCAGCATGACTGGCTGGATGATGCCAGACGTTATTTTACAAACATCGTCGGCAAATACGGCCCGCACGTGCAGGCGCTTTTAAAAAAGGCCGGGACGATCGACATCAAGATGGTCTGCCCGCTTCACGGACCGGTGTGGAGAAACAATCTCGGCTGGTTTATCGACAAGTATGCACATTGGAGTAGCTACGAGCCGGAGGAGAAGGGCGTCCTGATCGCCTATGCATCCATGTACGGCAACACGGAGTCTGCGGCGCAGGCTCTGGCCGCCAAGCTCTGCGAGCGCGGCATCACGAACGTGATCGTACGCGACGTGTCCAACACCCATGTGTCGCAGCTCATTTCCGATACGTTTAAGCTCAGCCATGTGGTTCTGGCCTCTGTGACATACAACCTGGGAATCTATCCGGTGATGCACAACTTCCTGATGGATATGAAGGCGCTTAACCTGCAGAAGCGGACGTTTGCGATCATCGAAAACGGCTCCTGGGCCTGCAAATCCGGTGACCTGATGCAAAAGTTCATCGACGAGGAGCTGAAGGACATGACCGTATTAAATGAAAGGCTGTCTTTGGCCTCGGCGCTGCATCCGGATAAGGCTGGCGAGCTCGACGCACTTGCCGACAGCATTCGCGACTCGATCAACGGAATCGAATAATAAATAAAATCAGATTGCCTCCCCATCGGCTGGCTGCGTTTGAAAAAACGCAGCCGGCCGGTTTGCGCGCTCGGGCGATCAAGACAAAGGAAAGAATAACATGAAATATAAGACCCGTTTTTTTGCATTTTTTTCTGTCATGGTCCTGTTTAATCTCGCTGCGAATTTTGCCCATCCGGTGACGCCGACCGTCATCAAGGACTTAAATCTGCATGACTACATGTTTGGTGTGGCGCTGGCGGCCATGATGCTTACCAACTTCCTTTTATCACCGTTCTGGGGAAAGATCAACGTCTACATCTCCTCCCGGGTCTCGCTCCTCATCTGCTGCAGCGGATATGGGATCGCGCAGATCTGGTTTGCGTATGCGACGACCGAGCTGATGATTGTCCTAGCGCGCATGTTTGCCGGCCTATTTACCGGCGGTATATTTGTGAGCTTTCTCACGTATATTGTCAATATGGCCAAGCCCGAGGACCAGGCAAAATATCTGACAATCAATGCGACCGTAAAGAGCGTGGCCGGCGCGTTCGGCTATATGGTGGGCGGCCTGTTGGGAGAGGTCTCTGTGAAGCTGGCATTCCTCGTTCAGGCGGGCACGCTTCTTGCTGTGGCAGTGGGGTTCTTCCTGATCTGCGAATCGGACAGCAGCCAGGGGCTTGGAGAGGTTTCGGGACAGCAGCTTGTTCGGGAGGCGAATCCATTCAAGGCATTTTTGGACAGCCGCGAGTTTATGTGTACGGCCTTTGTACTGCTGTTTGCAGTCAACATCCTGATCAATTTTGGAAACACCGCCTTCGATCAGGCATTTAACTACTATTTAAAGGATGTACTCGGTCTGACCTCCTCTTACAATGGGATCATCAAGGCGGCAGTCGGCTTTGTCTCCTTTGTCGCCAACATGACACTCTGCATCTGGATCATTTCGAAGACCAAGATCCGGCGCTCCATGGTGCTTCTGGTTCTGGTCTGCGCACTCTCAGCCCTGGGAACGGCGCTTCCGGTCAACATCGGGATTTTTATCCTGTTCAGTGTGATTGTCTATGCCGGATATTCGGTCAGCGTGCCGGTGCTGCAGAATATGGTGGCCGCCCAGGCAGATCCTGCCCAGAGAAACCTGGTTATGGGCTTTTTTAACGCGACGCAGTCGCTCGGCAGCATTGCGGGCTCCCTGACGGCCGGCTTCATCTACTCGCTTCACGTAAAGCTGCCGTTCGTGTGCACCTGCCTGATCTACTTTATCGGCGTGCTGGCAGCCCTTGGGTATGCGCTGACCAAAAAGCGGAATTCCTTACAATAACCCTACAAAAATCCTACGGAAACCGTACGGAAATCATACAATATTATTTCAACCCCTGTTTTGCCGCAAATATACCGTTTTTTGATAGAAACTGTTCACAATTTAAACATAAATCGCTGTTAAAATTCTCCTCATAACAAATGAATCCCAAATTTAAAAAGCTTATGTTCAAGGAGGTAAAGATTGATTATGAGAAAAAGATGTATAACGGCGGCGCTTGCGGCGCTGATGACGGCGGCGATGGGGATGACAGCATTTGCGGGACAGTGGCAGCAGGATTCACACGGCTGGCGCTGGCAGAACGATGACGGGAGCTATGCGGCGAACGGCTGGTTTTGGCTGGATGGCAACCGCGACGGTGTAAGCGAGTGCTATTATATCGCGGCGGATACGTATATGGCGGCAGACACAAAGACAGCAGACGGCTATACGGTGAATAAGGATGGCGCATGGGTGGAAAACGGCGCAGTCGTCACGAAGGTCGCTCAGAATGAGCCGGACGATACGGAGCCGGAGGAGACGTACCAGGATTACAGCAGGGAAAGCCTGGTCGGCAGCTATTATTCGGAGAAAAAGGGAAGCACGCTGGACCTTTATCTGGGGATGGGAGACGGGCTTGCGGGCCGTTATGAAAACGGAGACAGCGGCTCGATCCGGATGTACGATTTCAAGAAGGTGAATGACAAAAAATATAAAGATTCCAGGACAAACCATGTGATGGATATCTTGGAGGACGGTTCACTGGTGATCGGCAACGAGACCTTTATCCAGTAAACCAAAAAGGAACCGGGGGCTTTCACTGCGCCTCCGGTTCCTTTTTGGTTTTGTTTATGCCTACTGCGCCTTGATTTCCTTCCACAGCGCCCCGTAGAGATCATCCGCTTCGGTCCCCAGATACCGATATACCTCCGAATTCACAAGGGAAGAAACGTCGGGAAAGACTTGGGTATTTTCCCTGTACGCGGGGGCGAGAAGCGCAAAGGCGGCCGCATTCGGTGTCGCGTAGGTGATGTATTCAAAGTTCTTTTTGGCAATGTCAGGGCGGCAGAGGAAGTTGATCCATTTCTCGGCGTTCTCTTTGTTTCTCGCGTTATAGGGGATGACCCAGGAGTCGATCCAGATGTTGGTGCCCTCTGTAGGGATGACATAGGTAAGCTCATAGTCGAGCCCCAGCGCCTCGGCCTCCTCCTGCAGGTACAAAAGCTCGCCGGAGTAGATGACCCCTACGGCGGCTTCGCCGTTTAACATTTTATCACGGACCTGGTCGACGACGTACGCCTGCACAAGCGGCTTTTGTGCAAGCAAGAGATCCCGCGCCTCGCGAAGCTCTGCCTCATCCGTCGAGTTCATGGAATAGCCGAGCCGCTTTAAGGCAACCATAAACGCGTCGCGCACGCTGTCCTGCATAAGGATTTCCCCCCGGTAGCGTGGGTCCCAGAGATCGGCCCAGCCTGTAGGCGGCGAAATTCCCAATTCCTCAAGCCGCCTGGAGTTATAGAGGATGCCCACGGTCCCCCAGCAGTACGGCACCGCGTAGAGGTTTCCGGGATCAAATTCCTCAGAGCGGGTAAAATACTCCTCCCCGATGTTGGCGGCGTTAGGGATATTGTCGTAATTTAGTTCCGCCAGGAGCTCGTTTTCCGCCATCCGCTGGATCATATAATCGGAAGGGCAGACGGCGTCATATTGAATCGCGCCGGCCTCGATGACCGGATACATCTCCTCATTGGTATCAAACAGATCATAGGTCACATGGATCCCGGTTTCTTCCTCAAACTGGGCGATCACGCTTTCGTCGATGTATTCGCCCCAGTTGTAGACGAACAGCTCGTCAGAATGGGTTGAGGCGAAATGGCGAAACGAAGTGTAGCCAACGCCTATGCAGACGAGAAAGGCGGCGCCGATCATGGCGGTACGCCTGAAGGCAGTGCCGAAGGAAGTCTGTCTGCCCTCGCGTCTGTCTTCTTTCGGCGCTTTTGCCGGAGCAAAGTTCGTGATCAGCAGAAGCGCAAGCACGGTTGTGAAGATCACCGTGGACAAGGCATACATGGAGGGCTTGATCCCGCGGCGGACCTCGCTGTAGATCAGGGTTGAGAGCGTGTTGATCCCGGCCCCGCGTGTAAAATGCGTGATGATGAAGTCATCAAGGGACATGGTAAACGCCATCAGAAAGCCGGAAATCACACCAGGCAGGATGTCCGGGAACACCACCTTAAAAAATGCCTGTACCGGCCCGGCGCCGAGGTCCATGGCCGCCTCGTAGGCGTAGCGGCTCGTCTGCTTCAGCTTTGGCAGCACGCTTAACATGACGTAGGGGACGTTGAAGGTGATGTGCGCCAGCAGGATGGTCTTAAAGCCCAGCGAGATCCCGAACGCGATAAACATGAGCATCAGAGAGATGCCGGTCACAATATCGGAGTTCAGCATCGGGATATTGTTCAGTCCCATAAACAAGGTCTGCGGCAGCTTTTTCATGCCGTTGACGCCGATGGCCGCCACTGTCCCTAAAACGGTGGCGATGAGGGCCGACAAAAAGGCGATCAGAAGCGTGTTGTAGAGGGCATCCATGATCGCGGCGCTCTCAAACATATGCCGGTACCATTCGAAGGTAAAGCCGCCCCACTGCGAGCGGGATTTTGAACTGTTGAACGAAAGCACCATCATGACCGCGATCGGCGCATAGAGGAAGATCAGCGTAAAAACCAGATAAAAATCTTCAAAAAAACGTTTCAGCCTGCTTTGGATCGTTTTCATCAGAGTGCGGTTCCCTCCCCGTTTTTATCATATTTGGCGACAAAGGTCATGCTGATTAAGATAAAGATCATGAGAACCATCGAAAGGCCGGCCCCTAGATTCCAGTTACTCCCCCGCGTAAATTCCTGTTCGATCACGTTGCCGATTAAGAGGATTTTGCTGCCTCCCAGGAGATTGGAGATCACAAAGGTCGTAAGAGCCGGGATAAAGACCATGGTGATCCCGCTGATGATGCCGGGGACGCTTAAAGGAAGAAGGATCCTGATAAGCGTCTGGAACGGGCCGGCGCCTAAGTCACGGGCGGCGTTTATGACATTGTCGTCGATCTTGGCCAGCGTATTATAGACCGGCAGCACCATAAAGGGCAGGAAATTATAGACCATACCGAGAACGATCGCGGCCGGTGTATTGATAATAGAAAGGGCCGGCAGGCCCAAAATCCCCAAAAGTGCATTGATCACGCCGTTTTTTTCGAGGAGCGTCTGCCAGGCCATGGTCCGCAAAAGGAAGTTCATCCACATCGGGAGAATGAAGACAAACAGGATAAAGCTGCCTCTCCCGATCCGGCGTCCGCGCAGGATGAGTGCAAGCGGGAAAGCGATCAGAAGGCAGAGAAATGTGCTGACAGCCGAAAGGAGCAGGGAAAGGACAAGCGCCTTTCGGTGCTCGGGCGTCGCGATCGCAAGGACGTTTGCCAGGGTAAAGGTGCCGCTCCGGTCTGTTAGGCCGTAGCAGAATACCATGAACAGCGGGATCGCGATGAAGCCGGCCATCCAGAGCCCATAAGGGAGGGCAAGGAGAGATGTTTTCTTTTTATTCATTGACGCCGACTGCCTCCTCATCCTCAGATTCCGGTTTGTTCATGATCTGGATATCGAACGGGTCCACATGGATTCCGACCTCCTGTCCCACCGGGAACATGTCCGTACTGTGGACCAGCCACTCATAGCCGTTCGGCGTCGTCACCTCCATCTCATAATGAACGCCCTTGAAGATGAGGTGAGTGACAATGCCTGTAAGCGTTCCCTCCGAGGGCTTTACAAGATCAATGTCCTCGGGACGGATGACCACGTCCACGGGCTTATTGACGCCAAAGCCCTTATCCACACAGGCGAATTTTGCGCCGAAGATCTCCACAAGCTCGTCATGGAGCATGGTTCCGTCCACGATGTTGCTCTCTCCGATAAAGTCGGCGACAAACGCATTCTCCGGCTCGTTATAGATCTGCTCGGGCGTACCCATCTGCTGGATGTAGCCCTGGTTCATGACCACGATCGTATCTGACATCGTCAACGCCTCCTCCTGGTCATGCGTTACATAGATAAACGTGATCCCGAGCTCGTTTTTTAAACGTATGAGCTCGTACTGCATGTCCTGGCGGAGCTTCAGATCGAGCGCGCCGAGCGGTTCGTCAAGCAGCAAAAGCTTTGGCTCGTTGACAATGGCCCGTGCAATGGCGATCCGCTGCTGCTGGCCGCCGCTTAAGGAATCCACGCTGCGGTTTTCGAAGCCGCTCAGATTGACAAGCTTTAAGGCATATTGAATTTTGTCCTGAATGTAGTCTTTGGACTTTCCCTTGATTTTCAGGCCAAAGGCGATGTTTTCGGCGATGTTCATGTGGCTGAAAAGCGCATATTTTTGAAACACCGTGTTGAGCTGGCGCCGGTTGGGCGGCATATCGGTAATGTTTTCGCCGTTAAAAATGACGCTTCCCGCATCGGGCCTTTCAAAGCCGCCGATAATCCGCAGCGTCGTCGTTTTGCCGCAGCCGCTCGGCCCCAGAAGTGTGACAAAAGAATTTTCCCTGACAGAGAGGTTTAAGTCGTCTAAAACTAACTCCCCGTCGAAGCTTTTGCTTATATGAACCAGATCAATCAAAGACGGATGCATGGCTTTCTCCTTTCGTAGGGACAATCACTTTAATTTACGCATGGATAGCAGAGAATGTCAATAGATTTCTGCTGCATTTTTCTATAAATTTTCAGTTAACAAATGGACCCGGTTGTGGTAGAATAAACGTAACTTTGAAAACGAAGGGGAGAGGAACCTATGACTGGAAAATATATGGCCTATGTGGGCTCGTATTCCTACACGGGCAAGGCAAAGGGAATCACGGTTTACGATGTGGATGTCGAGGAAGGAAGGTTTATATACCGGTGCGAGATCGAAGTATCAAATTCCTCCTATGTACAGGCCTCAAGAGACGGAAAAACGTTATATTCGATCACGGACGACGGGGTCGTATCGTTTCGGATCCTGGAAAACGGCAGCCTTTCAAAGCTGGGAAACGCTAAGATTAAGGGAATGCGCGGCTGTCATCTCTCCACGAGCGCCGATGATAAATACATTTTTGTCTCCGGGTATCACGATGGAAAGGTGACGGTCTTAAAGCTCAACGAGGACGGCTCGGTGGGCCGAATCACGGACGGCGTTTACCATAAAGGCCTGGGGAGTGTGGCAGAGCGGAATTTTAGACCGCACGTAAGCTGCAGCCGTCTGACGCCCACCGGGAAATTTTTAATGGTGGCGGATCTGGGGATCGATCAGATCAAGATCTATCGGTTTGACAGAAACAAGGGGACGATCGCGTTAGTAGACGCAGTGCGCTGCGAGCTGGAGTCAGCGCCGCGCCGTTTTCTGTTTTCCCGCGATGGACGCTTTATGTATGTAATCTATGAACTGAGAAATGTCATCGACGTATTTACCTATCAGCCAGGAGAGAGGACCCCGATTATAGAAAAGATCCAGATCATTCCGACGACGGACAACACGACAAGCCTTTTGACCGCGGCCTGCGCAATGCGCTTCTCTCCGGATGAAAAGCATTTGTTCTGTACAAATGCCGGGGACAATACGATTACGATGTACGACCGTGACGAGCAGACGGGGCTCCTTAAGCTGCGCTTCTGCCTGCCAGTCAGCGGCGATTACCCGAAGGACATTGCCATCTTCCCGGATGGGAACCATTTGGCCTCGATCAACCATGAGGGAGGGATCTCCTTCTTTCGGATCGATTACGAAAAGGGCCTCATGATCATGAGCGGGCGCAGCATTGAGGTGGACGAGCCGAACAGCTGCGAGATCGTACAGATAGGAGAGTAGGAGTATGGCGGCAGGTTCTGTAACAGGGACAATTTTTAAAGTGACGACCTGGGGAGAGTCCCACGGGAAGGCCATCGGCGTTGTCGTCGATGGCTGCCCTGCGGGGCTGTCTCTATGTGAGGCGGACATTCAAGCCGTGTTGGACCGGAGAAGACCGGGTCAGAATCGATTTGCGACACAACGAAAAGAAGGGGATGAGGTCGAGCTTCTTTCAGGCGTCTTTGAGGGCAAAACGACAGGGACTCCGGTCTCGATGCTTGTTTGGAACAAGGATCAGCGTTCAAAGGACTATTCCCAGATTGCATCCTGCTATCGGCCAGGCCATGCCGACTATACCTTTGACCGGAAATTCGGCTTTCGTGATTACCGTGGAGGCGGCCGGTCCTCGGCCAGAGAGACCATCGGCCGCGTGGCGGCCGGAGCGGTTGCCAAAAAGCTCTTAAAAGAGCTTGGAATTACGGTTTGTGCCTATGTGCAGTCAATCGGGCCGGTCTCGGTGGATTTGGCGCGTTTTGATCTTCAAGAAGCGGGAAACAATACGCTCTGTATGCCGGATGCAGCTGCCGCTTCTGCCGCGGCCGAATTTTTGGAGGCTAAAATGGCAGAACGGGACTCGGTGGGGGGCGTTGTGGAATGCGTGCTCTCGGGCCTCCCTGCGGGACTTGGAGAGCCGGTTTTTGAAAAGCTTGACGCGGCGCTTGCAAAGGCCATCCTCTCAATCGGTGCAGTTAAGGGGTTTGAGATCGGGGACGGCTTTCATGCGTCAAGGGCGGCTGGCTCGGAAAACAACGACGCATTTATCGCCGGAGCAGACGGAAAAATCCGCAAGGCGACCAACCATTCCGGCGGCGTTCTGGGCGGATTAAGCGACGGCAGTGACGTGATTTTTCGTGCCGCCTTCAAACCGACGCCCTCGATCGCAAAGCCGCAGGCTACGGTCAATACAGATGGAGAGAACATAAACCTGGAGATTCACGGGCGCCATGACCCGATCGTGGCGGTGCGGGCGGCCGTGGTCGTGGAGGCGATGGCGGCGCTTGTGGCGGCAGATCTGCTTTTGCTGTCCATGACGGCGCGCCTGGACAGGATCAAGACATTTTTTCAGACAAGGGAGGAGACCAAATGAGGATTGCAATTGGAAACGACCATTCCGCGGTGGAGCTTAAGAATATAATCAAGGAGCATCTGGAGAGCCGGGGCTTTGAGGTCCTGAATCTGGGAACGGACGGGCCGGAGAGCTGCGACTATCCGATGTACGGTGAAAAAGTCGGCCGCGCCGTTGTCACGGGCGAAGCCGACTTAGGAATTGCGATCTGCGGGACCGGCCTGGGAATCTCCCTGGCGGCCAACAAGGTAAGGGGCGTGCGCGCCTGTGTGTGCAGTGAGCCCTACACGGCCAGACTTTCCAGACAGCACAACAACGCCAATGTATTGTGCTTCGGCGCGCGCGTCGTGGGAAGCGAGCTGGCAAAGATGATCGTCGATGAGTGGCTGGACGCCGAATTTGCGGGCGGCCGCCATCAGAGACGCGTGGACATGATCATGGCGATCGAGGAAAAGGACGCGTAGGAACACATCGGTTCCCCTCCCCTACACCGCGGTCTTTACAAAGATATCATAGATGGCGCGGATGGCATCCTCAAAGTCCTCGTTGCTGACGCCGATGATGATGTTGAGCTCGCTGGAGCCCTGATCGATCATCTTGACATTGATTTTTGCATGGGCGAGGGCCGAGAAGATGCGGCCCGCCGTTCCGCGTGTGGATTTCATGCCGCGGCCGACGACGGCGATGACGGCCAGCTCGGATTCCAGATCAATGGAGTCGGGGTGGACGGCGCGGTTGATGCCGGCAATGACGGCCTGCTCCTTTTCCTGGAATTCATCCTGGTGTACAAGGATCGACATGGTGTCAATGCCGGAGGGCATATGCTCAAAGGAGATGCTGCAGTCCTCAAAGACCTCTAACACCTTGCGGCCGAAGCCGATTTCCGAGTTCATCATTGCCTTGTCGATGTTGACCGCGCAGAACCCTTTCTTGCCGGCGACCCCGGTGATCGTATAAGCTGGCTTTTTGCTTGTATTTTCGACGATCATGGTTCCGGGGTCCTCGGGACGGTTGGTATTTTTGATGTTGATCGGGATGCCTGCCCTGCGGACCGGGAAGATCGCATCCTCGTGCAGCACGCTGGCCCCCATGTAGGCGAGCTCTCTGAGCTCCCTGTAGGTGATCGTCTCGATCTGTGCCGGATTGCTGATGATCCGAGGATCCGCGACCAGAAAGCCGGATACGTCGGTCCAGTTTTCATAGAGATCCGCGTTTACTGCGCGCGCGACGAGAGAGCCTGTGATGTCCGAGCCGCCGCGGGAGAAGGTTAAGATCGTCCCGTCGGGCGCCGCGCCGTAGAAGCCCGGGATGACGGCCTGCTTCATGGAAGCTAAGTGGGCCGCCAGCTCCTCGTTGGTCTTTTCGGAGAGAAAATTGCCGTCTGCGTCGAAACAGACCGCATCGGCGGCGTCCAAGAGCGGGAAACCGAGATAGTGGGCCATGATGATGCCGTTTAGGTATTCCCCGCGGGAGGCGGCATAGGGGCGGCCGGCCTTCTTGAGGAAGTCTTCTTCGATCTTCTTGAATTCAAAATCCAGGTTCAGGCTGAGGCCAAGCCCGTCGATGATGTCGTCGAAGCGTTTCTTGATCTGTTCGAGGAGGCGTTTATACGCCTGTCCGGATGAGGCGGCGTCATAGCACTGATACAAAAGATCCGTGACCTTACTGTCGTTGGAATCTCTCTTTCCCGGCGCGGACGGCACCACATAGCAGCGCGTCTTGTCAGCCGTGATGATGGATTTCGCTTTTTTAAACTGTCTGGCGCTCGCAAGAGAGCTTCCGCCGAATTTTACAACCTTTTTCATAATATGCATGTCTCCTCAGTATTTATTGAATCAGCTTTGGCGTCGGGAAATACTCCACGAGGACCTTTGCGACCATACGGTTTCTGGATATATAGTGGTTCTGCCAGTATCTGGCATCCTGCGAATAATTTCGGTTGTCACCCATCATGAAATAGCAGTCCTCGGGGACCTCAAAATGAAAGGTCTCTCCCATACTCATCGGTTCGGCCAAATACGGTTCCTCCAATACCTCACCGTTCCGGTAAACCACATCGTTTACGATGTCAATGACGTCTCCGGGGACACCAATGACGCGCTTGACATAATAAATGGTCGCTGCACGCCGGACCCGGTCGCCGCAGCGCGGGCAGTTTTCCTGTTTTTCGCCCTCCACGATTACGGAGCAGTTCGGGCACTGCCAGCCGAATACAAAGATGGCCACGTCCCCGCGCTCGGGATCGGCAAACTTATAATGGAGCCTGGAGCCGATAACACGGCTGCCCGCCATGATTGTATTTTCCATGGAGCTTGTGGGGACTTCGCTGTTGGCGATTATAAATGTAGTCAGGACAAACGCGATCACGGCCGCTGAAACGATGACCTGGATCCAGCTTAAAAGCTCCGATTTCCAGTTCGTCTTTTCGGCTGTTTCCTGCTTCCTGCTTTTTCTTTTCTTTTCTTTTTCCATATGTTTCCTGTAAACCTCGTTTGATTTAGAATGCTGCAGTTTGACCTTCGCGAAACGGCGGCTTTGGAAGGTTAATAAGCAATATAATGAGTTTATGATATTTTGTCAAGTTTCGCAAGGACTTTTTTTGGATTTTGGATTTAGGAAGTGGTACATATGAACAGAGACAGTTCGAGAAAACAGACACGTTTGCTTTTGGGGGCCGGAGGAGTTTTCCTGGGACTGGGAGCAGGGCTTTTAGCGGCGGCCAGACGGGCGGAGGGGTTTGCCGCCTGGTATGCAGACGTGGTGTATCCGGTGCTCGTGGGAAGCATCGGCTGGTTTTTCGGGCTGTTTCCAGTGTCGGCTGCGGAGATTTTTCTTTATCTTTTGCTGGCCGGACTTTTGTTGACCGCGGCAAGGCTGTGGCGCCATCCGCATCTTTTGGCTTCCGTCCTGTTTTTTGGGGCCTCTTTCCTGCTCTTTTTGTATGCCGCCGGCTGCGGCGTCAATTATTACCGCCGACCGTTTTCTTCCTATTATCTGGAGGGGGCGGACAGGGAGACTGCAGGAGACGAGGATCTTCGGGCGCTCTGCGCCTGGCTCACGGAGCAGGTCGGCGAGGCGCGAAAGGAGCTTTCCGGGGAGACGGCCCCCTATGAGAAACTTCGGGAAAAGGGCGTCGCCGCCATGGAGGCGCTTGCAGAAGAATATCCGGTGCTTGGGGGCTTCTATCCGAAGCCAAAGCCGGTGCTCGTCTCCCGGATTTTGTCCGTACAGCAGTGCTCGGGCATCTATTCGCCGTTTACGATCGAGGCAAACTACAACAGGGACATGGTTCCCTATAACATTCCCCATACGATCTGCCATGAGCTGTCGCATCTGCGCGGCTTTATGCGGGAGGATGAGGCGAACTTTATCGCCTATCTCGCATGCCTGAACGCTGCGGACGCAGAGTTTCGCTACAGCGGCTGTCTGCTGGGCTGGATCTATGCCGGAAACGCGCTGGCCCGGTTTGATTGGGAGGAATACAGAAGACTTTATGGGGAGCTTCCCGAAGAAACGCGGGCGGAGCTTGCAGAAAACAGCCGGTTTTGGGCGCGCTATGAGGGGAGGACGGCCGAGATCGCCAATCAGGTAAATGACGCGTATTTAAAGGCGAACGGCCAGGCAGAAGGGATCAAAACGTATGGGAGAGTCGTAGATCTGATGCTGGTGGATTTTCGCAACCGGAATTGATTTGCCACTTGTAAGCATGTCCTTAAAATGGTAGAATAGGAATATCGAAGAAAGAAGCACGGGGGTAGACGGTATGGACGGGATTTTATATGATCTGATGGATTGGGCCGGGATCGAGGAGCTTGTATATTCGGAGGCGGATAATCCTGGAAACCTTTTAGGCGCGCACGTGGTAAAGGAGGGGCTTCTGATCCAGGCGTATTTTCCGGAGGCGAAAGCCGTGTCGGTAAAGCTTGGAAAATGGAAGCTTCCGATGGAGATGGCGGACGAGGGTGGCTTTTTTGCGGCGCTTTTGGAGGGAGAGCGGGAGCTTGTCCCTTACCGCTTTCTCGTAGAATATGAAACCGGAAAGGAAGAAGTGGAGGATCCCTATTCGTACCGCTTCCGTTCCGTTTTTAAAAATGAAGATTTCAAAAAGCTGGAGGCAGGGATCTATTATGATTCCTATGAGAAGCTGGGCGCGCATCCGATTACGCTCGACGGCGTTAAGGGAGTTCAGTTTGCGGTCTGGGCGCCGGGGGCGATGCGGGTCAGTGTGGTCGGGGATTTCAACCGCTGGGACGGCCGGCGCCACCAGATGTACAGACGCGGGGAGTCGGGGGTCTTTGAGCTGTTTATTCCGGGGATTGAGCCGGGTGCCCTTTATAAATATGAAATAAAGACGCGGGCCGGACAGCCGATGTTAAAGGCGGACCCGTACGCATTCTGTGCCGAGCTGCGGCCCGATACGGCCTCCGTGGTGTGGGAGCTCTCCCGGTATAAGTGGGAGGACGACGCGTGGATCAAGGCCCGTGAAAAGAGCGCGGGCCGGGAGAAGGCCATGTCCGTCTACGAGGTACATCTGGGCTCGTGGATGCAAAAGCCCGTCGCGGTCGACGCAGAGGGGAAGGAGATCAACGGCAGCCAGTTTTACCGTTACCATGAGATCGCCGAAAAGCTGGCGGCTTATGTGAAGGAGATGGGCTATACGCACATAGAGCTCCTGCCGGTGATGGAGCATCCGTTGGACGCCTCCTGGGGCTACCAGGTAACCGGCTACTATGCGCCGACGAGCCGCTACGGGACACCGGATGAGTTCAAGGCGTTTATGGACTATATGCACGGACAGGGCATCGGCGTGGTCCTGGACTGGGTACCGGCGCATTTCCCGCGGGATGCCTATGGGCTCGCCTCCTTTGACGGGACCTGCCTCTATGAGCATTTGGACCCGCGCCAGGGGAGCCATCCGCACTGGGGGACGCTGATTTATAACTATGGAAGGCCGCAGGTGTCAAACTTTCTGATCTCCAACGCCCTGTTCTGGGCTAGGGAGTACCATGCCGACGGAATCCGCATGGACGCGGTGGCCTCGATGCTGTATCTGGATTATGGAAAGAATGCAGGCGAATGGGTCGCCAACATTTATGGCGGCCATGAAAACCTGGAGGCCGTGGAGTTTTTAAAGCATCTCAACTCGATCTTTCATAAAAAAGCGAAGGGCGTGCTGCTGATCGCCGAAGAATCCACGGCCTGGCCGCAGATCACCGGGGACGTAAAGGAAGGTAGCCTGGGCTTCGATTATAAATGGAACATGGGCTGGATGAATGATTTTCTCGGCTACATGCAGTGCGATCCTTATTTCCGCAGCCAGCACTACGGTGAACTGACCTTCAGCATGCTGTACGCCTACAGCGAACGCTTTATGCTCGTCTTCTCGCATGACGAGGTGGTGCACGGGAAGGGCTCCATGGCCGGGAAAATGCCGGGGGATACCCAGGAGAAGAAATTTGCGAACCTGCGGGCGGCATACGGCTTTATGCTGGGCCATCCGGGGAAGAAGCTTTTGTTTATGGGCCAGGATTACGGCCAGATGGACGAGTGGAATGAAAATGCCGGTCTGCAGTGGGAGCTTCTGGAATATCCGGTCCATAAAAAGCTGCAGGAATATGTAAAGGCTCTCAATCATCTGTACAGGACCCATCCGGCGCTGTATGAGCTGGATTACGAGCCGGAGGGCTTCGAGTGGATCAACTGCACCTACCATGAGGACAACATTGCGATCTTTATCCGCCGGACAAAAAAGCCGGAGGAGACGCTTTTGTTTGTCTGCAATTTCGTCCCTGTAGCCCATGAAAAATTCCACGTGGGTGTGCCCTTTTCTGGGAAATATAAGGAGATCCTGAACAGTGATTCGGCGGACTTCGGAGGAAGCGGTATGACGAATCCACGCGTGAAAAATTCCAAGAAAGAGGAGTGGGACACCAGGGAGAACTCGATCGTGATCAACCTGCCGCCTTTAAGCGTCTGTATATTCCAGTGTACACCTGTGAATGAAACACCAAAAAAGGAGACGAAGACAAGGGCCGTCGCACAACCGGGCGTGAAAAAAAGTGCGGGTGCGCTCAACCGCCTCTCAAAACGGGTCGAAAAGCTGGTAAAAAAGACAGCGAAATAGGCTTTTTTACAGGGCCGGATCAGGGGACCGGAGGGGAGTGTGGCGGATTTGGAAGAATTAAAGGAATTCGGCCATCTTGCGATCCAGGGAGGCCTGCGCATCGTCTGTGCGGCGGTTTTTATGCTTGTGGGGGTCCGGATCGTCAAATGGTTCAGGAAGGGGGTCGGCCGCTCGATGGAGCGGGCCGGGCTGGAGATTACATTGCGAAAGTTCTTAGATGCGCTTCTTTATGCCGCGCTTCTTGGACTTTTGACGTTCACGGCTGCGGAATGGCTTGGGGTCAGAACTGCGTCGATCGTCGCACTTGTGGGTACAGCTGGCCTGGCGTTAAGCCTTTCCATGCAGAATACGCTGGAAAATTTTGCCGGCGGTGTTCTGATCCTGTTTTTGAAGCCCTTTAAGGTGGGGGATTACATCATAACGCAGGACGGAGAAGGTACCGTGGAATCCATCGGGCTTGTCTATACGACGATCCTGCCGTTAGACAACCGAAAGATCATCATCCCCAACAACAACATTGCCAATTCCCCCGTCACAAACGTGACAGGGGCCGAAAAGCGAAGGGTTGTTCTGGATCTGTCGATCAGCTATTCGTCGGATCTGGAGCATGCAAAGGAGCTTTTATACGAGATCTTTGAGGAATCGCCGCTGATCCTACAGGAAGACGGAATCGTTGTGGTCGTGACAGATTTTGCCCAAAGCGGTGTGGTCGTCAGTGCCAGGGGCTGGACGGAGACGGAAAATATCTGGCTGGCCGGCTGGGAGCTGCGGGAGAAGATCAAGCTTACATTCGATCAGGAGGGCGTTGAGCTTTCCTATAACTGCCTGAACGTTCATGTAAAAGAGGATTCTCGGAAGGGAGACAGGACATGATAAAAAGAGCGGCAGAGTTTGCGGCACGGGCACATGAAGGGAAGTTCAGGAAGGGGACCTTGATCCCGTATATCGTCCATCCGTACGAGGCGGCCGTGATCGTCTCCGGCATGACCTCGGATCCGGAGATCATCAGCGCGGCGCTGCTCCATGACGTGATCGAGGATGCAGGCATTACGTACGGGGAGCTGGAGCGGGAATTCGGCCCCCGGGTTGCCGATCTGGTGCAGGCGGAGAGTGAGGATAAGACACTTTCCTGGCAGGAGCGCAAGCAGTCCACGATCCGGAGACTGGAGACGGCGCTGCCGGAGGAAAAAATATTATGCCTGGGCGACAAGCTCAGCAATCTGCGGAGTACGGCCTCGGACCGGCTCATAAAGGGGGAGCGGGTCTGGGAGAAGTTCCGAGTGAAGGACAAGAAAAAGCATGAATGGTATTACCGAAGGATTCTGGAGCAGCTTTCGGAGCTTAAGGAGAGGCTGGCCTACAGGGAATATGTCATGCTTTTTCAGGAATTGTTTGAATAAAAGGTAACCGTGAGGGAAACGAAACGGTCACAAATCAAATGTGAAGGAAGGAAAGACAAATGAAATTCGGGGGAGGGACACACCTCTTTTGTAAGCTTGCGGCCGCCGTCTGTGCAGCCGCAGGCATTTTTGCGGCGATTCCGGCGTATGCGGCCGATGGGGGAGAGGAGGCCGTTGCACCGGTGCAGGCGGTATACGGCATCTACCAGAACGGGATTGGCTGGACAGAAAACACGGAGGATAACACCTGCTTGAAGGCGCACGCGGACAGCTATGTGACCTGCTTTCGGGCGAGCGTGGGCGGACAGCCGGCCGGTATGACGGGGACGCTTGCCTATCAGGTGAATCTAAGCGGCTCGGGCTGGCTTGACTGGGAGGAAAATCTGTCACAGGCGGGGACCACGGATTCGGTCATGCCGCTTGAAGCCGTGCGGATGAAGCTTACTGGCGAGCTGGCGGCTTTGTATGACGTCTATTATTCGGTCCTGCAGAACGGGGCGTGGAGCGAGTCCGTGATGAACGGGCAGACCGCCGGAACAGAAGGGAAAGGCCTGCGAATCGACGGGATCCGGGTCGCCCTGACCGTAAAGGGAGCTGTGCCGGGAGAGCCAAAGCTTATGGCAGCCGGCCGGGTGCTCGATCCGACGAAGCCGATGGTCGCGCTGACGTTTGATGACGGGCCGTCTAAAGAGACAATACGGATCCTCGAGTGTCTGGAGGCAAACGGCGGACGGGCCACGTTTTTTATGGTCGGAAACCGGATTGCCAGTTATCCGAATACGGTAAAACGTATGGTGGACATGGGCTGCGAGCCGGCAAGCCATACCTGGGAGCACAGGGACATCACGAGACTTTCAGAAGCCGTACTGCTTACAGATCTTACGCGGGTGGATGATACCCTGGAGGCAGTGGCCGGCGTGCGGACGAGGCTGATGCGGCCGCCGGGGGGAGCGGTAAACGGCCCGGCTAAGTCGGCTCTTGCAAAGCAGGGAGTGCCGGCAATCCTCTGGTCCGTCGATACAAAGGACTGGAAGACGCGGAACGCAAATAAGACCATTGATGCGGTCCTTTCAAAGGTCCGGGATGGAGACATCGTTTTGATGCATGATTTGTATGGGAGTACGGCGGATGCTGCGGCCGTGCTGATCCCGGAGCTTACAAGACGCGGCTATCAGCTTGTAACGGTGAGTGAGCTGGCCGCGTACCGGGGCGGGATGACGCCCGGTCTGTCCTACAGCCAGTTTTGGCACTAGATGCACACATTCAAGGCAGAAACGAGGAATCGGGAGGGAGCAGCACATGAAAATCTGGGTCGTCACGCAGAATCCGTAAGACCTGTTCTCTGCTTATGGGGGAGGCAGTCTTAAGGGAACGGATCCCGGAGGCGGCTGCCGCGGGAAGGAGGGAGGAAGAACTGGTTTCCTCCCTCGCTTTTTCCCGCAGCTTCCCCGTGAGGGAGGAGGCGCAGCCGATGGCAAGGGAAAATAAAAGGAGCCAGAATACGGCATTTTCCGGAACGTGTTTCAGAGGCGTGCGTGTTTTCATGATGCCCTTTCTGCGAAAGAAATTTTTATAAACATACGCGCCGGACCGCGCGGACATGACAAAATTGTTGCTGTTCACGCCGTTCACAGTAATAAGCAAGCACCTATGCTAAATCGCCTGCGGCGATGGAGGTTTGCCGACTGTTCCACGCATTCTTACGGTCAGCGCAGGAAATGCGCAGATCTACGTGAACAGGAATCAAAAATCCGTCCGGATGAAAAAGAGAAGGGAAACAGCCATGAAAAAATATGAGATGGACCTCGTCAATGGTTCTCTTTGGAAAAAAATTCTGCTTTTCAGCATCCCGCTGATGTTTTCGAACATTCTTCAAGTCGTATTTAATATGTCGGATGTGGCGGTGGTCGGAAGATTCGCGGGGCCGATCGCATTGGGCGCCGTGGGCTCCACGAGCATCCTGGTGACCCTGTTTACAGGTCTTCTGATCGGGCTTGCAAGCGGCGTCAATGCATTGACCGCGCTATACATCGGCTCGGGGAACGAGCGGCACATCCGAAGTACGGTACATACCGCGGCCCTCCTCTGCCTGACGGCCGGGATTCTGATCCTGATTATGGGGATTTCCCTTGCAGGGGTCATCCTTTCCGTCATGCATACAAAGGATGAGCTGATCGGCGGTGCGGTGCTGTATCTTCGAATTTACCTGATTGGAATGCCGGCGCTGGCGCTCTATAACTTTGGCAGCGCCGTCTTAAGCGCCGCTGGGGACACAAGGCGGCCGCTGTATTATCTTCTGGCGGCCGGCGTGATCAACGTAATTTTGAACCTGTTTTTTGTGATCGTCTGCGGACTGGGCGTGGCCGGAGTCGCGTTTGCCAGCATTCTTTCCCAGTACATCTCCGCCATACTGGTGCTCCGGCTTTTGTTTCGAAGCGAGGAGAACATTTCGCTGCGCATCGGTGAGCTGCGGTTTGACCGTGACAAGGTGAGACGGCTTTTGAAGATCGGGGTTCCCGCGGCCTGCCAGCATGCCGTGTTCGCGTTTGCAAACCTGTTTGTTCAGACGAGCGTCAATTCCTTCGACCATGTGATGGTGGAGGGCAATTCGGCCGCGGCCAACGCAGACCCGCTGGTCTATGACATGATGGCCGCCTTTTACACGGCCTGCGCGAGCTTCATGGCGCAGAACCTCGGTGCGGGAAAGAAGGGACGAGTCCTCCAAAGCTTCTGGCTCTGCCAGCTTTACTCCTTCCTGGTGGGGCTTTTGTTAGGCATCACGCTCTATGCCCTGCGTTACCCGTTTCTTGCCCTGTTTACCAATGACGGCGCAGTCGTGGCGGCCGGAATCAAGCGGCTCTCGGTCATGGCCCTGTCCTATTCCGTCAGCGCGTTTATGGACTGCGCGATCGCCGCTTCCCGCGGGCTCGGGAGGACCGTAGTGCCGACGATCGTCGTGATTATGGGCTCCTGCGTGTTCCGCGTGTTCTGGATCTATACGGTATTCGCATATTTCCACACGATCGAGTCCCTGTACCTGATGTATGTGTTTTCCTGGGTGCTTACGGCAGCGGCGGAGCTTTTTTACTTCTGGAGGCTTTACCGGAGGCTGGATGCGAAAAACGCGGCAGCGGCGCTTTTGTGATTGCAGGAGGCCGCGGTTTGCGGTATGATAGAGACAGTGTATAGATCGGGAAAGGATTACAGCAATGGATGTACAATTTGATGCCCTGACCTACCGTTACCCATCCCGCCGTGCGCTGACGTACGGTCGCCGCGGTATGGTCTGTACCTCGCAGCCGCTTGCGGCCCAGGCAGGCCTGGATATGATAAAAAAGGGCGGCAATGCAGTCGATGCGGCGCTTGCCACGGCGGTCTGCTTAACGGTCGTGGAGCCGATGTCCTGCAATATGGCCGGAGACGGCTTTGCGTTAATCTGGCATGAGGGGAAGCTTTATGGCCTAAATGCCAGCGGCCCGGCCCCGGTGCTCCTGAGCGTGGAGAATCTTAAAAAAGCCGGTCATACCGAGATGCCGGCGTACGGCTGGGGCGCGGTCACGGTTCCGGGGCTGATCTCCGGATGGGCCGAAGTCCACAAGCGGTTTGGTAAGCTTTCGTTTGAGGAGATCCTAGAGCCGGCGATCTCCTACGCGGAGGATGGCTTTGCGGTCTCACCGACAGTTTCGGCGCTTTGGCAGCGGGATTTCAAACGGTTAAAGAAGGATCTGCCGGCCGGGCAGTTTGCACTTTGGGCGGCCGATTTTGCAAAGGATGGACGGCCTTTGGTGCCGGGAGATACGTTCTGGTTCCTGGGGATGGCAAAGACGTTAAAGGAGCTGGCCGCGACGCATGGCGAGTCTTTTTACCGCGGGGAGCTGGCGGAGAGGATCGACGCCTATTCCAGAGAGACAGGCGGCTATCTGCGAAAGGAAGACCTGGCGGCTTACCGCGCGGAATGGGTGGAACCGATTACGACGAATTATAAAGGCTATGACGTCTGGGAAATCCCGCCGAACGGCCATGGGATCGTTGTTTTGATGGCACTGAATATCCTCGAAAAGCTGGACGTCCGGGGCGGCCATGACGATCCCGGGACGCTGCACCGGATGATGGAGGCTATGAAGCTGGCGTTTTCGGATGGTATGCGCTATGTGACGGACCCGGCGTATATGAAAGCGGATGTCAGACGGATGCTCTCGAAGGAATACGCGGATGAAAGACGCAGCCTGATCGGGGAAACCGCAATCGACCCGAAGCCGGGGCAGCCGTTTGGAAGCGATACAGTCTATCTCTGCACGGCCGACGGAAACGGGGACATGGTGAGCTTTATCGAGTCGGGCTATCGTCCGTTTGGTTCGGGCATAGTCCTTCCGGGGGCGGGGATCCTGTTTCAGAACCGCGGCCATAATTTCACGATGGATGAGACGATGGAAAACTGTGTCGCGCCCGGGAAAAAGCCCTATCATACGATCATTCCCGGCTTTCTCACAAAGGCTGGACGGGCATTGGGCCCGTTTGGCGTGATGGGCGGCTTCATGCAGCCGCAGGGCCAGCTACAGCTTGTGACGAACCTGATCGACTTCCATATGAATCCGCAGGAAGCGCTTGACGCGCCCCGCTGGCAGTGGATCGGGGGCAGACAGATTGAGATGGAGCAGGGAACCATGCGCGGCCTGGCGGAAAAGATGGCGCGGTACGGCCATGAAATCTCCATCCCCGCCAACAGCCTGAGCCTGGGACGCGGGCAGATGATCCTTCGGGATGAGGACGGCACGCTTTGCGGCGCGACGGAGCCGCGGTTTGACGGGAGTGTGGCTGTCTGGTAAAGAACAGAAAAAAGAATATCGAAATTTTTGACCAGCCGTATTGTTTTGCGGCTGGTATTTTTTGTCCGTTCGGAGAAGGTAGGATCATTTTAGGGGAATCATATGCAAAAAAAGGTACACCGTGTTCATCGTCATCGCCTGTTTTAATTGCAATAAATTGATCGTAACGCTTATCACAAAGTCCCTGTCCATCAGCGTAACGGTACATCTGATTGAGCAGGTTTTTAATGAGCTCAAGGCTGGCGTGCTTCAATGCGCATGTATCGAAGACATTCACGATGATTGCAATGATAGCTCGCGATATCCCGATTATAAGAGAAATACAAAAACAGTCTTTTGTATAACCAGACAATAAAGGAATAAGAATTGCCAGGATAATTTCTATTGTTTGATATATTTTGTAAATTTTTTGGCTCTGTTTTGGTGTTTGTCATGCCAGGAAATCGGATCATCCACGCATTTTTCTATGTATTCTTTTATATTCATTTGGAATACCTTCTCCATCTTGTCTTTGAGAGTGTAAGGCGGCAGGCTAAACGATATGGCACATAATATGCTTAACGAGAGCATCATCTCCCTTGCTTTGGTGCCCGAAAGCTGATAGAATCGCCCCATTGGCTCCCCGAGTAAACATATTATATTGTCATAGTGCTGCAAAAAAATAAAAAATAGTACTTCTTTTAATAAGCCAATAATATTTATTATGGCTTGTAAAACCTCTTAAGAATATTGACGAATCTGAATATCTGTTCTTTACTTGCCATGTTACCGCCCCGATACTGGCGATAGGAAGGGAGTGTACTGTTTGAATATACTACTATCTTTCGCTATTTCCGTATTGGCCAGTGTAGTTGCGTACTACTTGTGCAAGTGGTTTGACGGAGACGAATAGCCGGTAACCAGACCCGAACGGTTGGCTTCTCCGTAAAAGAAGAACCCCTGAATGTAATGGCGTGCATTCAGGGGTTCGTTCTTTTTGTGCTGTTTGAGTACTACTATCTTTTTGCCTATCGGCATTATAGCATATGCAAATCTAAATTGCAATATACCCCCAGAATATTTAACGCAAAATTCAAAAGTGAAAATTTCAGTACCGCTCCATCAAATAAACACAGATTCCATAATAAAGTGACAAGAGGCTGTTGATGTCCTCCGGGTTGAAGGAAATCAGTTCGCCGATCTTGGAAAGACGTTTTAAAAAGGTATTGCGGTGGATATAAAGCTGCTTGGCGGCCAGGGAAGCGTTAAACTGGGCGTCGAAATACTGCAAAAGCGTCTTGAGAAGATCGGCGTTATTTTTTGTATCGTAATCCACGAGTGGTTTGACCGTGTCTTCAAAAATCTTATATTTGTTCTCAGGTGGCATCTCCCTGATATTCCAGAACAGAAGGTAGTCGTTAAAGAAAAAGGAGTTTTTGGTCGGAAAAATATCGCCTAAGGACAGCAGAAAGGAAGCCTGCTGGTAGGCCGGTATGAGCTTCCTGTCTCCCCAGACGAGCTGGCTGGCGCCGGCAGTGAAGGAAGCACCGTAGCGCTTTTGGAAAGCGTCCGCACACCGTCTGGCAAGCTGGGCACTGTTCTTTTCCGCGAGCAAAAACAGACAGATCTGCCGCTGATAGGACGCCAAAAAATAGGAGGAGGGCCGGCAGGCGAGCTCGTGCAGAACTTCCTTCAAAAAAGCGATCGGCGGCTGTAACCGGTATTCCTCCTCCTTGGAACGCAGGGAAAAAAGGACACAAAGCTGTGCTTTGCTGTGCGGATAGCCGTAATATTCACAGATCTTATCCACGTCTGCGCGTTTTTGCCCGGAGGACAAAAGAAGGTGGAAAAAATCATTATAGTACTCGGAAAAATTAGTCGGTGTCCTGGAAAGGCGCTCCTGCGGGAAGCGAAGCAGTTTCATGGCCCGCTGGATAAAGTCCGGGGAGGCAGGAAAGGAGGCGCGGGGAATGCACAAAAACAGACCGTTGTCGCGAAAGGGAAGCAAAACGGCATCTACATTCTGGGCATTTATTTTCAGGGCGGCATGGTTGGTAGCCGTCTGGTCAAGGCTTGGCCTGCTATTGCCCATGGTCTCGATCTCCAGTACGTCAGACGAGGCAAACAGCCCTCTGTCCTGCGGGCGGATATAAAAGAACATGCACTGTAAGCGGCTGTTGACGATGAACAGGGAGGCAGATATATAATCGGAAATCAGCTTCAGACAGGTCTGCAGCGAATGCTCGGAATGCAGGGTATTGATCAGGGAATTGAACAAAAGCTGCTCTCTTTGGAGATCCTGCAGCTTTTGGTGATTCAGCCGCTCATGGATCTTCTGAGTGAGCTCCGAAAAGCTGTATTCGAGCGGTACGTCGATCACGGGCAGACCCGCCTGTTCGGCCGTTTTTATGATTTTTTCGGGCACCTCGGGAAAAAAACGCCGGATCTTGATACACAGGGCACTGCATCCGCATGCCCGCAGGTTCATGATGACGTTCGTTTGGAGGTTGGGGTCGTTTGCGAAAAAATAACCGGTGGTTAAAACCATTTCCCCCGGCTTGACCCACGAAGCCACGTCTGGATTGTCAATGACGTTTACGCCTGTGACGGGGTTGTCCAGCTTTTCCTGGCAGGTAAGCGGTTTGAGATTGGAGAAGCCGCAGTTGCAAATGAAATCGTTTAATGTAAAGCTCAAGATGGGTACCTCTCTGCACAAAAATCCATGTCTGCTGCAAATCATGAGTTAAATTTGGTTTTCGGTTATAATAGCATAAAAGAATTCAAAAAACAATATAAAAGTGGTGATTTTGTCCTATAAAAGCCGGGCAATAGTGTATAAGGTGTTGCTTTAATGATGAATTTCAGGATGGTATTATAATCATACAATCGTATATTAAACTACTAAGGGGGTAAAATCTATGACTCTTGCATCCTTGTATCAGGACATGATGGTGATGAGCCTGCTTTTAATGGGCGGTTTTGTCATCCGCGCTTTCTGCAAGCCTTTGCAGCGGCTGTTTCTGCCGGCGTCCGTTGTTGCCGGAGTGATCGGTCTGGTGCTCGGCCAGCAGGTGCTCGGAATCATCACGATCCCGGAATCGTTCCCGTCCTTTAACGGCATCATGATGCGTGTGATCATGACCTGTGTCGTGCTCGGCATCTCTGTGACGGCAAAGCAGATGAAGGAACATATGGACTATGCGCTGGCCAACATCTTTTTGTATGGCACACAGATGCTCATCGGAATTGCTATCATGCTTTTGATGAGTCCGATGTCGCCGGGAATCCCGGAGGGCTGGGGAATTCTCGGAACCTTTGCCTATTTCGGAAGCCATGGAAGCGCAGGCGCAGCCGCAGCGATCCTGGAAGAAGGCGGGGCGGCCGGAGCGACCTCGATCGGAATGGTTCTGGCGACGGGGGGCCTGATCTGGTCCATGGTTGTCGGAATGTGGGTCGTGAACTATGGAGTCAAAAAGGGCTGGGCAACCTTTGTAAAGAACCCGGAAAAGCAGCCGGATTATTTCTACAGAGGGCTTCTTCCCGAGGACAAGAAGGAGTCGATCGGTTCTACGACGACGAGCCCGGTTGCGATCAATCCGCTGGCGCTGCAGCTTGGGTTAATCATGCTCTGCTACGCGTTAGGCTACGGGATCTTTACGGTCGTGGTGAAGTTTGTGCCGATTTTCTCCAAAATAAACGCCATGCTGTATGGCATGCTGGGCGGCCTGATTCTCTGGCCGGTCATGAAAAAAACGCATACGGATGGGTATGTGGACAGGAAAACATTGAATCAGATCAACGGTTTCTGCCTGGAGATCCTGATTACGACCTCAATCGCAAGCCTTTCTCTCGATGTGATCGTGAAATACTGGCTGCCACTTCTGGTCCATGTGCTTGTCTGCTGTACGTTTACGACCGTGTTCCTTTTGTGGTATTTCAAGAAGATCGGAAATCCGCAGTGGTTTGAGAAGTGCCTGATGGTGCTCGGCTGCTGTACGGGCGCCAGCGCAAACGGGCTTGCCCTCGTGCGTGCCGTGGACCCGAACTCCGAGTCCTGTGCACCGACGGCTCACGGCGTTTATAACGCGATCTTCTGGTGGAACAACCTGCTGACGCCGATCATTCCCGCGATGATCCTCGTCAATCTCTGGTCGGTCATCGGTGTGGCCGGTCTGCTCGCGGGCGGCGCGGTGATCCTGATGCTTATTTTGTTCGGACGGAAAAAAGCATAACCATTCAAAAAATCAAGAACATAGTTGGAGGGAAGACATGGAAAAAACATTCGACCGCTTCCACATATCGGCGACGGGCGTATCCATCAATTACATGCCGGAATATGTGGCCTCTGAGCTGGGGTATTTTGAGGAGCTGGGGCTTAAGGTGACATCCTATGTCCCGAAGCCGTGGACGACCGTGCTGACGGACATCAATACGAATCAGGCGGAGGCCGTTGTTGGCGGGATCTGGTGCCCGCTCATCTATAAACGCCGTGTCAAGAGCTATTTTGCCTTTGCAAAGGTTGCATCGAGATGTCCGATGTCGCTTTTGGCGCACGAGCCGAACGAGAATTTTAAATGGACCGATCTGGAGGGGAAAAAGGTCTTAACCTCCGGCGGCAACGGGGCGAGCCCGGGGCTTTACCTGGCGGGCGTCGCGCATGAAAACGGGGCAGACATCTCGAAGATTCATTTCGTACATGATTTTACGATCGCTATGCTGCAGGAGCTGTTTATGGGCGGCTTTGGAGATGTGATCATGATGAAGGCGGATCTGGCGGCGCAGCTTGAGGTGCAGGGGAAAGGACATGTGCTGACGAACCTGACGCTCACGGGCGGCCCGGTGCCGTGGAGCGTGTATTACACGACGCCGGAGACGCTTGCCAGGAAGGACAACCTGTGCGGACGTTTTACGCAGGCGCTCCAGAAGGCGCAGACCTGGCTTCTCGCACACGACGGTTATGAATGCAGGGAGATTTTGGCCCGCAACTGGCCGAAGGTGGAGCTTAACACGGCAGTCGATATCGTGAACGAATACAGGGCGCAGGGGATGTGGCCTGAGACGGTGCAAATTCAGGAGGAGGAGCTGAACCGCTGGCAGAGATTTCTGGTGATGGGAAATGTGATCGACGAGGTAATCCCGTATGACGAGATTGTGGATTCCAGGCCATTTGCATATGCGGCAGAAAAGCTTGGATTAAAGTAACATAGAAACAATGTGCGCCCGGAATCTCTTAGAATCGAACAAAAAGGCTCTGGGCGTGCGGACGAAAGAAAAAGGTGAAAAGAATGAACAGATTCGAGAAGCTGCTGGAAGGGTTTGAGCCGACCTTTGAGTTTGTCCCGCCAAAGGCAATCCCGGAGGAGGAATTCACGCAGAGAGTCGCGCGCATCCGCAGAGAGGCGACGATCGAGGAGCATGATGTGACGTTGGTGAACACCAACGGACAGAAAAGCTTCAATGTAACCAATAAATACTTAAGGTATCTCTTGGACTGGAACAGGGAGGGGATCCTGATCATCCCGACCGACAGCAGCAAGGGGCTGCAGCTGTATTCCTTCTATACGCAGGCGGTTCTGCTACCGCCGTCCTGGGGCGAGTGCATCGGCGTGGAAAAGCTTTACCAGGTCGGCGCTCTCGGCAGAGAGTATTCGGGCCGCCCGGCGGCTTCCGATGAGAAGCTGATCGAGGGCGTTGCAAAGACGATGACGGACCTTGGATATGCGAGGGCCAGAATTGGGTTAATCGGCGACGCGTCCTCGAACAAGCACTGGAATGCGTTAAAGGAAGCGCTTCCGAAGGCAAAATTTAAGGACGAGACGCATGTGATCCTGGACATGCAGCGGCTGCGTACAAAGAGCGAGGTCGACCAGATCCGCGCCTCCGCCCAGTTAATGGACATCGGTTTCCAGGCGGCCTGCCATGTATGCCGCCCGGGCGTGACGGATCATGAGCTCTATGCGGCGTTTTCTTACGCACAGCTCTGCCGGGGCGGGGAGAACGCGGACGGCTACCAGATCGGCGTAAATCAGTGGGGAACCCACTGCGGAAAGGCCTACGGCCATACGATTACCTCCGGCGATCTGATCAATTTCTACATTTCCGGAATCTCCTACCGCGGGTATACGGCGCAGATGGCCCGTATGATCGCAGTCGGGAATATTACCGCGAAGCAGGAGGAGACCCTCGAGGTATGCACGGAGGCGCTCCGGCGCGCGGAGGCGGCGATTAGACCTGGCGTTCCCGTATGTGAGATCAACCGCGCAGGCTTTAGCGCGTATGTGGATCATGGATATTTGAGTGATGACAATACGTATACAATGCCGTACAATTGGGCGGCCAACGACGATCTGACGGCGGTCGAGATCCCGGTCCGGTATGTTCCCGACGCCGATTTTGAACGCATGGGACGGAAGCTGATGCACGTGTATCCGGCCGTAAAGGGCCCCCATAACCCCAACATCGGCCACAGCATGGGCATGCACGGAAATCCGGACAAGTTCAACCTGACATCCTTTAATACGGAGGTCTGTAGGCCGGGCGCCGTATTCGTCATCCATCCCCAGTGGCTGGCGCCGCTGGAATCAGGCGCCAATATCGGGAATACGTATGTGGTGACAGAGGATGGATATGAAAATTTAAACTGCCATATTCCGATCGAGACAGTGCGGATTAAAGCCTAAAGTATGTCAGGAAGCAATTTTCAGACACACTCTAGCAGAAGGGCACGAAATGTTTGATTTATTGGTGAAAAACGGGAAGCTGGTGACGGCCGACGGGATCGTCGAGGCGGATGTGGCCGTTACGGCTGGAAAGTATGCCGCGTTCCTGCAAAGAGGGACTGCGGCCGGAGCGGAAAAGGTCATTGATGCCGGGGGGCTTTACGTATTCCCCGGGATCATTGACTGCCACGCCCATATGAATGAGCCGGGCTTTGAGTACCGGGAGGACTTTGAGACAGGGACCAGAGCGGCCGCCTCAGCCGGCTGCACCTGCCTGATCGACATGCCGTTGAACAATGATCCGCCGCTCATCAACAAAGGGAGCTTCGCCGAAAAATATGCGCGGGTCAGCCGCCGCTCCTATGTGGATTTTGCTCTGTGGGGAGGAATCATAGGAGAGTATGATGAGGCCGGGCTCAAAAAGGAAAATAACTTGGAAGCGCTTGCCGGACTCCATGAATGCGGCGTCGTGGCGTTTAAAGGGTTTACCTGCCCGAACGGGCCGCTCTTTCCTGCGGTGAGCCTTGGGGAGGTCCGCGAGGCCCTGGAGCGTTTGAAGCCATACGGTGCGCTCTGCGGCTTTCACTGCGAGGAGTTCGATCAGATCAAGAGACGGGAGCAGCGGCTTAAGAAAGTAGAAGGGCGTTCCGCCAGAGAAAAAATTGCGGATTTTCTGGAGATCCATGACGTCTGGACCGAGTACAGCGCCGTGCAGGGCGTACTCGATATGTGCAGGGCAACGGGCGGAAGGGTCCATATCTGCCATGTGAGCCATCCAAAGGTGGCGCAGCTTATCAAGGAAGCAATTGCCGAGGGCCTTCCCGTCACGGCGGAGACGTGTCCGCATTATCTGGGCTTTACGGAGGAGCTTTTGTACGAAAAGGGAGCCCCGGCTAAATGTACACCTCCTTTAAGAAAGCGGGAGAGTGTGGAAAAACTCTGGGACTACGTGCTGGACGGCACGTTATCGTGCATCGGAAGCGACCATTCCCCGGCGGCCGACGAGGAGAAGGACAATGTGACAAGGGACATCTGGAGCGCATGGGGAGGCCTGAATTCGATCCAGTTTTTTCTCCCTCTGATGTTTGATCTGGCGGTTCACCAAAAAAAGCTAAGTCCGTCTCTGCTTGCGAGAGTGATGTGTGAGCAGCCTGCGAAAATTTTTGGATTATACGGAAGAAAGGGCGCATTTGTGCCGGGCTTTGACGGAGATCTGGTTTTAGTGGACCCCGAACGAGACTGGGAGTGCCGTCAGGAAAAGCTTTATACGAAGGGGCATGTTTCCTGTTTTGACGGTATGAAAGGAAAAGGCATGGTGGTGCAGACGATTCTGCGCGGGCGGACCGTAGCAGTGGACGGAGTGTATCTTCCCGAAACGGCGGGATACGGACAGTATATAGCCCGCAGATAAAAAGGAATATCCTACAAAAGAAAGAGAGTAAATACATTATGACAATGGCAACACTATTCAATGATCTGATGCTGTTCGGCCTGCTTTTGATGGCAGGCTTTGTGGTTCGTGAGATCTGTCCGCCGCTTCAGAAGCTGTTTCTTCCGGCCTCTATTATCGGAGGCGTTGTGGGCCTGATTTTGGGGCAGCAGGTTTTGGGCGTTGCGGAGATGCCGGAATCCTTCAGCGCATTTTCCTCCCAGGCGATGAAGATCATCATGACCTGCGTTCCGCTTGGCGTTACGGTTTCCGCGAAGCGCCTCGCCGAGCATTATGATTTCGCGTTCGGGAATATGATGATGTACGGCATGCAGCTGATCTTCGGTACGATTCTGGGCGCGGTACTCATGGGGATCTGGCCGGGCCTGCCGGAGGGCTGGGGACTGCTCGGTGTATTCGCCTATTTCGGAAGCCACGGTAATGTGGCGACGGCGGCGGGGCTTCTCGAGGAGCATGGCTCCGTCGGCGCGATGGACATCGGTATGGTTCTCGCGACCATGGGCGTTTTGTTTTCGATGATCATCGGTATGATTATCGTAAACATCGGCGTCCGCAAGGGCTGGTCCACCTTCGTAAAGGAGCCCGGAAAGCAGCCGAAGGAATTTTACTGCGGGCCGTTGCCGACGGAAAAGAGGGAGGCAATCGGCTTTACGACGACGTCCACGATCGCCGTCAGCCCGATCGTATTCCATCTGGGGATTATCGCTGTCTGCTTTAAGTTCGGCGAGACGTTATTTAAGATCGGCATCCTGTTTGTTCCGGTTCTCGGAAAGGTCAGCGCCATGCTGTACGGCCTGATCGGCGCCCTGATTCTGTGGCCGATTATGAAGAAGCTGAAGTTTGACCGCTACGTGGATAAGAAGGTGCTGACCCAGATCAGCAACATGTGTGTGGATATGATGATTCTCGGAGCGATTGCCACGTTGCAGTTAAGCCTGATCGGCCGTTTCTTCGCCCCGATCATGCTTCATGTCCTGCTCTGCTGTACGCTGACCGGTATCCTGATGTTTGTCTGGTTCCGCTTCAACAACAACCCGGAGTGGTTCGAGAAATTCTTAATGGTATTCGGAATGTGTACCGGCTCCAACGCACAAGGCTATGCGCTGGTACGCGCGATTGATCCGGAAAACAAGTCCTGCATCTACGAAGCGCTCGGCGTGTACAATGCCTGCTTCTTCTGGCAGTACCTGCTCATGCCGATCACGACGGCGGCCGTATTCGTGTCCATGGGGCCGATCGTGGGAATCGGCCTGGCGTTAATGGTGATCCCGTTCATCATCAGCATGGGCTTCCGTAAGAAGGCCAGGCAGACACAGTAAAGGAAATACGCAGTTTCACGGGGCTTTTTGTGGGACTGCGTATCTTTGGTATTTAGGGAAGATGACTGCTGACGCAGCCACGGGGTCTGACCCAACGAAACACGGCCTTGTGCGAAGTGAGGTCACTTCGGCGAGAGTGTGCGCAAAACGCACACTTTTTAAGCATATCCCGGGGAAGGAGAGGGCAGCATGAACTATTATATAGAAGAAATGTCTCTCTGCGCAGAAAGGCTTTTGAGAAGCCACAGCGCGGGGCGAGTCCATTCCGTGTACGGAAAAACCGTCAACCTGTCTCTGGGAGGACGGCTTTTGGCCCTCCAGCCCTTGGGCTCGTCTCTGTCTCCGATTAGTCTGATTACCGATGCCGAAGAAGCCGAGCTGCGCACGTGGGGGCTTGCGGCCGGAGATCCCGTTCGGGTCGACAGGGCCGGAATACAGGCCGGGGGAAGGCGCTTTTCCATTGAAAAAGCAGCCAGGCACGAGCTTTTTCTTTCGGAGGCAATTTCCGCAGCCCGGATCGAGTATTTGGAGAAAGAGCTGTGTAAGCTGCTAAAAACGGGAGGGAGAGGAACCTTCTGCCAGGCAATGCAAGAGGAGCCGGGGGAGGAGACGGACTTTTTTCTTAAAGCCGTGAAAAAGCGACTGGCCGACGTGAATGTGCGGATAAAAACCGGCTTGTGGGAGGAGGCGGCAGAAGGTCTCGCCTCTCTTGTCGGCCTGGGGATCGGCCTGACTCCGGGAGGGGACGATTTTCTCTGCGGCGTACTGGCGGGGCTTTGCCTTGGAGACTGGCGGAAACGGCCTTTTTCGATGGCCCTTAACGCGGCGGTCCGCCGGAGGCTGGACCGGACAAACGACATTAGCCGTGAATTTTTAAACTGTGCCCTAAAGGGGCAGTTCGGGCAGCTTGTCCACGGATTTTACGAAAGAAGCCCGGAGGAAATCTTTGCAGAGGCAGACAGGATCGGACATTCCTCGGGGATCGACACGCTTTGCGGAATTTTATATGCGTTCCGGCTCCGAAACAGGTGAGGGGATAGAGCTTGGAACAGACGGGAGGTTGTATTGCTGTGATGTATGATGTGTGGATTGAAAACGGACGGATCGTCACGGAACACGAGATTTTGACGGGCGGCATCCTGATTCAGGACGGAAGGATTGCGAAGATCCTTGGAAACGGGGAGCGGCCGCAGGCCAGGCAGGTGATCGACGCGAAGGAAAATTATATCTTTCCTGGGGCCATTGACACGCATGCACATTTAAACGAACCGGGTTATGAGTGGCGGGAGGATTACCGGCACGCGACGCGCGCTGCAGCCGTGGGCGGTTATACGACGGTCATGGACATGCCGTTACAGAATGAGCCAGCGCTCACAACCGCCGCTTTGTTTGACTGGAAAACCAGGCAGGTAAGCGACGGGGCCTACGTGGACTTCTGCTTTTGGGGCGGGCTGGTGCCGAATAACTTTGAGGACCTCAAAGGACTTGCAGAGAAGGGCTGCATCGCGTTTAAATCTTTTATCGGTCCCGTGTCCCCGGACTATCAGTCTTTAAGCTACGGACAGGCCTATGAGGCGATGGAGCGGATCCGGGCTTTTGGCGGCCGGGTGGGTTTTCACTGCGAGGACTACTCGATCATCAAATGGCAGGAGGAACGCATGAAGCGGGAGGGCCGCCTAGACTGGCAGGGTTTCCTCGATTCGAGGCCCTTGGCGGCCGAGCTGGTGGCGACGGATGCGGTGATTGAGCTGGCAAAGGCGACGGGCTGTAAAGTGCATATCTGCCATGTGAGCAGTCCTGACGCCGCGCAGAGGATCAAAGAGGCGCAGGCTGCGGGCTATGACGTGTCGGCGGAGACGTGCGCGCATTATCTGTGCATGACTAAGGAGGAGGTGCTGGAGCACGGGGCTTTGTTTAAGTGTGCGCCGCCGCTCCGCACAAGGGAGGAGGCAGAGCATCTTTGGAGCTATGTGGAGGATGGGACCTTCAGCGGGATTGCGAGTGACCACTCGCCCTGTACGTACGACGAGAAATTCAAAGAGATCCTGGGCAAAGAGATCGAGACGGTCTTTGACGTCTGGGGCGGGATCAGCGGAATTCAAAGCTGCTTTCAGACGGCGTTTTATGAGGGCTGCGTAAAACGGGGGCTTTCCCCGTCCGCTTTGGCGACGGCGATGGCAGGAAACCCCGCGCGGGCGTTCGGGCTATATGGCAGGAAGGGAGCCCTGAAGGAGGGCTTTGACGCCGACTTGGTGATCGTGGATCCCGAACGCTCCTGGGAGATCACGGCGGAGTCCCTGGAATATGTCAACCGGATTTCCGCGTTCGTCGGAAGACGGGGAAAGGGACTTCCGGTCCTTACGATGGTCCGCGGGATGGTCGTCGCCTCAGAAGGGAAGGTGACCGGGGAGCCGGGCTTTGGCCGGCTGGTGCTGCGTGGATAGTTCGGGGGCGACCGGTGTGCCGGGCGGCGGAAGCGAATCGGCAAGCCAGGGAGCGGTTTCCGGCCGGTCAGGCGAGGCAGTGCTCTAAAAAGGCGGCCATGGCGGCGAGAAGACGTCCGGTTTCGGGGCTTTTTTCGTCGCGGTCGAAGTCATGTACGGCGCCGGGCGCAAGGAAGCGCTCGGCGGGGAAGCGTCCGGTCAGTGCCGTACACTCGGCGTAGGGCACGTCGGGGTCATGCAGGCTGTGCGCGCAGAAAAGCGGGCAGGGGAAGGTAAAGCGCGCGCGGAGCGTGTAGTCTAAGTCAAACTGTTTTCTGCGCCCGGAGTAGAGAAGCGATAACCAGGTTCCGGTCTGGCGCGCGTATACGTAGCGGCTGTAATGCGTATCCAGCGGACCCTCGGCGTGCCAGGCGGAGTCCGCGTCTTTGGCGCAGACCCCGTCCACGCGCGGCAGGGACAGATAGAAGGCGCTTGGCGCATCGAACCAGCCGTCGCAGAGAAGGCCATAGCCGTAAAAGGAGACGACGCCCGCGAGAGAGGCCGAAAGCCCGCCGCCCGCGGCCGTAAGCAGGCTAAGGTAAGCGCCCGCGGAGCGGCCCCATAAAAAGCAGGGGAGCCTGACGCCCGTGTATACCTGCGGGCACAGGAGATAGTCGTTGACGGAGGCGCGCACATCCGAGAGAATGTCCGCGATGCCCGCCGCGGGCGCGAGTGGATAGTCATAAGCGACGATCGCATAGCCGGCCTTTGTGAGAAAATCAATATGGGCCTCGGGCAGGTCGCACCGGCTTCCGTAAAGGAGCCCTCCTCCGTGAAAATATAAAAGACATGCTTTTGGAGCCGTCTGCGAATCCCGGTAGACGGTAGCACATTTGTCGTAATGCTCCGATGCAAGAGAAAGGGTTTTTGTGTCTGTCATGGTGTCACCTCATTTGCGTTTGTTCCTTATAGTATAGCAGACTTTCAAACATTTTAAAGTAAGCAGAATAGACATCGGAAAGGCCCAATATATGGATATAGTGTACATTGAAAGAAAGTGCCCAAACTTTTATAATGAATGAAAAAGAAAGAATAACAGAAAGGGGATTTTTTCATGAGCTATTTAAACAATCAGGTTGGATACAGGGATGAGCTGCTTGCAACGCGCTCGATTATTAAAAAGGAAAATTACTGCCTTCTTGAGCCGGATGGGCTGGTTAAGAATCGAATCCCCGGCTACAGCCAGTGTGATGTTACGATCCTGGGGTCGCCTGCAATGGGGGCTTCTTTTGCGGACTATCTGGTCACCGCGAATCCGGGCGGCCGCAACGATTCGATCGGCGGAGAGGGGATCGAAAGCTTTCTGTATGTGATCGAGGGGAAGGTGAATGTGAAAAACGCCGACACGGAAGCGGAGTTGTCCGTGGGCGGATACATGTTTTCTCCTGCTGGAGAGACTCTCTCGTTTGTCAATAACGGGAAGGAGCCGGCAAAGCTGTACGTATACAGGCGTAGATATGAAAAGCTGGACGGCTTTGACGCCCGCACGGTCGTCGGAAATGTCAACGAGATGGACTGGATTCCGTACGAGGGGATGGAAAACTGCTTTATCAAGGACCTGCTTCCCTCGGGGAGCGACTGGGGCTTTGACATGAATATGCATATTTTGAAATTCAACCTCGGAGCCTCTCACGGCTACATTGAGACCCACATCCAGGAGCACGGCATGTACTTCCTGTCCGGCAAGGGCATGTACCGGGTAGACGACGAATGGATTCCGGTACAGAAGGGCGATTATTTATTCCTGGATGCATATTGCCCGCAGGCCTGCTACGCAGTGGGACGGGAGGAGGATTTTACCTACATCTACTCTAAAGACTGCAACCGGGAAGTGGCATTATAAGGAACGGCATAGCGGTGAGGGGACCGTACAGGTAAGAATCGGCGAAAGAGAGAGGAGCAGGGAACATGAAATTGTCGAGAGAAGAACTTAAGGGGCTTATGAAGGGAAAGCTAATGAAAGCGGGCCTTACGGAGGAGCACGCGGAAACCACGGCGGAGATTCTGACCTGGTCGGATGAGCGCGGCTACCATTCGCACGGCTCCGTCCGGGTGGAATATTACAGTGAACGGATCGCAAAGGGCGGGATCACGGTCCATCCAAAGTTTGAATGGAAGGAGACTGGGCCCTGCACGGGAACGTTTGAGGGAGACGACGGCTGCGGCTATGTCGCGGCGGCGCTTGCGATGGAAAAGGCCATCGAGATGGCGAAGAAAAATGGTGCGGCGATCGTCGGAATCCGCAACATTTCGCACAGCGGCTCGATCGGATATTATACGGAGATGGCGGCAAAGCAGGATCTGGCGGCGATCTCCTTCTGTCAGTCGGACCCGATGGCGGTGCCGTACGGCGGGACGGAGCCGTATTACGGGACAAACCCGATTTCCTTCGCGGCGCCCGCGGATGACGGACGGATCGTCGTCTTTGACATGGCGACGACGGTTCAAGCGTGGGGCAAGATCCTGGATAAGCGGTCCCGCCATGAAAATATCCCGGATACCTGGGCCGTGGACGAGAAGGGAAAGCCGGTTACGGACCCGAATCTTGTAAATGCGCTTGTCCCGATCGCGGGCCCGAAGGGCTATGGCCTGATGATGATGGTGGATGTATTTTCCGGTGTCCTGTTAGGCGTTCCGTTCGGAAAGCACGTGAGCTCGATGTATCATGACCTGTCGGAGGGAAGAAAGCTCGGGCAGATGCACATCGTGATCGATCCGGCGAGGTTTGTCGGGACGGAGGCGTTTAAGAAGGCCGTCTCCATGACCTGCGACGAATTAAACGGGATGACGCCGGTCGAGGGCTTCAAGAAGGTCTATTATCCCGGTCAGGGGGCCGTGGAGCGGAAAAACCAGGCGTACGCAGACGGAGGCATCGAGATCGTCGATGAGATTTGTGAGTACCTGAAAAGCGATGCGGTTCACTTTGACCGCTATGACCACAAAAACCGGTTTGCCGATTAGAAAGGAGAGAACAGGATGCTGAAAACAATCATTCAGAAGGGAAATTATCATGACTCGGTCGTCCTGATGCTCCTGACGAACCATATATCGGCCATCCCGGGAGTAAAGAGGGCGTCGGTCATGATGGCGACGCCGGCGAATAAGGACATTTACAGACAGAGCGGGCTGGAGACCGGGGAGCTTTTAAAGGCGGGCGCAAACGATCTCGTGATCGTCGCCGATGTGGACGAGGAAACGTGCATGGAGACGATCGCGGCCGAGACGGCGTCGTTTTTCCAGAAGCAGGCGGAGACGGGCAAAAAAGAGGGAAAAACAGAGAGCGTGCGCTCCTGGGACAGAGCGCTGGAAAAGCTTCCGGATGCGAATCTTGCCATGATCTCGGTGGCCGGGGCGTACGCGGCGGCCGAGGCCGACCGGGCGCTCGATGCTGGCCTTTCCGTCTTTATGTTCAGCGACAACGTGGCGTTAGAGGATGAGGTGCGCCTTAAGAAAAAGGCTCATGAAAGGGGCCTGGCCCTGATGGGGCCGGACTGTGGGACCGCCATCATGAGTGGTGTCCCGATCGCCTTTGCGAACCTGGTCGAGACGGGTTCCATCGGGATTATAGGGGCGTCCGGGACCGGAATCCAGGAGCTGACCACGATCATCGACCGCCTGGGGGGAGGCGTCAAAAACGCCATCGGAACCGGAGGCCGTGATCTGTCGGCCGAGGCAGGCGGCATCACAATGCTGGATTTCATCGACGCGATGGAGCAGGATGAGGCGGTCAAGGTGCTGATCGTGATCTCAAAGCCGCCGGCAGGGGCGATCAAGGAGCGTATCGTGAATCGGCTGCGTGCGGTGAAAAAGCCGGTCATCACCGTTTTTATGGGAGAGAAGCCGGAATACCATGAGAAGGGCTTTTACCACGCCTACACGCTGGACGAGGCGGCCCGCCTGGCGGTAAGTCTGGCGGACGGAACCGGGAAGGCAGATGAAAAGCCAGGGGAATGGACCGGCGCCGGCTTTGCGCCGGAGGAGAAAAAGACGATCAAGGCGTATTATTCCGGGGGAACGCTTGCCAATGAAGCGGCTATGTTGATTAAGGATTCCCTGGAGCTGAAGCTTCCGCCGGAGGATATAGAGGGGTACATGCTCCAGGCGGACGGCCATGTCGTCGTGGACCTCGGGGACGACGCCTATACCAAAGGAAAGCCGCATCCGATGATTGATCCTGCGAAACGGATCGAATGCATGCAAGATGCATTAAAGGATGCGGACACCGGCGTGATTTTGCTAGATGTGATGCTGGGCTACGGCTCGCATGACGACATGACAGGGGCCCTGCTGCCCTCCATCCTGGAGCTTAAGGAGGAAGCCGGGCGGCAGAACCGGAGGCTGTACTTCGTGGCGACGGTCTGCGGGACGAGGAAGGACTATCAGGGATACGACGAGGCGGTCCGGCGGCTTAAGGAGGCCGGCGTGCTCGTCTGCGATACCAATAAGCTTGCGGTCCGCGCCGCGATCCGCCTGATCGGCCATGATTTCGAGGAGCCGGTCAAGGAGACGCGCGAAAAAGAGGGAACCGGGCTTGCGGGCACGGGATATTCAGAGAAGCTTCTGGCACTCCTTTCGCAGAAGCCGAAGATCATCAATGTGGGGCTTAAAAGCTTCGCCGAGGTGGCCGGGCGGTATGGCTGTGAGGTGGTGCAGTTCGACTGGACGCCGCCGGCCGGCGGGAATCTCGAACTGATCCGCATCCTGAATTTCCTCCGGAACTGTGAGACCGTGGACATTGACGCGGCAAACAACCGCGTTATTGCCAGAATCGTGTCGAGCCAGCCGGTCATCAAGGATGTCGTGTGCGCGAACGAGGTGATCCCGGAGCTTGGAGAGGGAAAAGTAATCCTCCACGCCGGTCCGCCGATCGCGTATGCGGATATGCCGGATCCGATGCAGGGCTCCTGTGTGGGCGCGGTGCTGTTTGAGGGCTGGGCGGACACGGAAAAGACGGCGAGAAAGCTTCTCGAATCAGGCGAGGTGACGTTTATCCCCTGCCACCACGTAAACGCGGTCGGACCGATGGGAGGAATCACAACGGCCGGGATGCCGGTGTTTGTCGTGGAGAATGAGGACGGCGGCAACCGGGCGTACTGTACGATGAACGAGGGGATCGGAAAGGTGCTGCGCTTCGGGGCCTATTCAGACGAGGTGGTCACAAGGCTTTGCTGGATGCGGGCTGTCCTCGGCCCGACGCTCGGGAGGGCGATCCGCAAGATGGGAAACGGGCTTCCCGTGAACCCGATGATCGCTAAGGCGATCGCCATGGGAGACGAGTTCCACCAGAGAAACATCGCGGCGTCGATGGTCTTTCTGCGGGAGGTCACACCGGTCATTACGGGGCTTGAAATGCCGGAAAAGGATCGGTACGATGTGATCAAATTCCTGTCGGATACGGAGCAGTTCTTCCTGAATATCATGATGGCGACCGGAAAGGCCGTCATGGATTCGGCGAGAACCATAACGGATGGCACGATTGTGACGGCGATGTGCAGAAACGGAAAGGAATTCGGCATCCGGATCGCGGGTATGGGAGACCAGTGGTTTACCGGCCCGGTCAACACGCCGAACGGCCTTTATTTCACTGGCTATGACAGCGAGGACGCCTGCCCGGACATGGGAGACAGCGCGATCACCGAGACCTTTGGCGTCGGAGGGATGGCGATGATTGCGGCCCCGGCCGTGACGCGCTTTGTGGGTGCAGGCGGCTATGAGGACGCGCTGCGAACAAGCACGGAAATGGCGGAGATCACGATCGACCGGAATCCGAATTTCATCATCCCGAACTGGAATTTCCAGGGGATCTGCTTAGGGATCGACGCAAGACTCGTCGTGGAAAAGGGGATCGTTCCGGTTATCAATACCGGAATCGCCCATAAGATCGCAGGCTACGGCCAGGTCGGGGCGGGAACGGTCAGGCCGCCGATGGAGTGCTTTGAGAAGGCAGTCACTGCCTATGCCAAAAAGCTTGGGTATCAGGCATGAAAAGGAGCGAGGTAAGGTGCGCAGGAAAAGAATCGTGATTGCCCTGGGAGGAAACGCCCTCGGCAACAACGTAGCGGAGCAGAGGGAGGCCGTTGCCAGGACGGCGAGAGTGATCGTGGACCTGGCGCAGGAGGATATGGATATTATCCTCACGCATGGCAACGGCCCGCAGGTCGGTATGATTCAGAACGCGATGGACCGCATGAGCCACGAGGGAGAGGGAGGGCCTGTGCCTCTCCCGACCAGCGTGGCCATGAGCCAGGGCTATATCGGATTTGACCTGCAGAACGCGGTCAAGTACGAGCTGTACAGGCGGGGACTGGATCGCAAGGTATCAACCATCCTCTCCCAAGTGGAGGTGGATGCGGATGATCCGGAGTTTTTGAATCCGACGAAGCCGATCGGAAGATTTATGACCAGAGAGAAAGCGAAGAAAAAGGAGGCTGCCGGCGCGGTCTGTATGGAGGACGCCGGGAGAGGCTACCGTGTGGTGGTCGCCTCGCCCGAACCGAGACGGATCCGGGAGCTGGAGACGATCCGGACGCTGGTAGACGCCGGTCACATCGTAGTCGCCTGCGGCGGCGGAGGGATTCCTGTCGTATGGCAGGACGGGAAGCTTGCCGGCATAGACGCCGTGATCGACAAGGATAAGGTGAGCAGCCTTTTGGCGGTCAGCCTGGATGCGGATTACCTCGTGATTCTGACGGCCGTGGAGAAGGTGGCCATTCACTTTGGGACCGAAAGGCAGGAGTGGTTGTCCGAGCTGCGCGTCGCGCAGGCGGAGGAATACATGGCGCAGGGGCAGTTCGCCAAGGGCTCCATGCTTCCCAAGATTGAGGCGGCCGTCCGGTTTGCGACTTCCTGCGAGGGAAAGAAGGCTCTGATTACCCTGTTGGATAAGGCGGCCGAGGGGATCGCGGGGAAGACAGGGACGATCATCCGGTGTTAGGAGGAGAAACAAATGAGCATACCGGTTACACCCTTTATGTGGTTGACGGCGTTTCTGCCGATTCTTCTTCTGCTCGTCCTGATGATCGGGTTTCACTGGGGCGCGACGGACGCGGCGCCGATCGGCGTGGCGGCAGCGGTTGTCACCGGCGTCCTGCTCTATAAGGCGGATCTGGGGCTGATCGCGATCGAAAGCGCGAAGGGGATCTGGAACGCGCTTGTGATCCTTTTGATTGTCTGGACCGCGGTCCTCCTTTATCAGGTGGGAAACGAGGCGAACGCCTTTCTTGCCATTCGAAACGGGATGAAACGGCTTTTGCCGAATGAGCTTTTGCTTCTTCTGGCCCTGGGCTGGATCTTTGAAAGCTTTCTCCAGGGGATCACGGGCTTCGGCGTGCCGGTGGCGGTGGGAGCGCCGCTTCTGATCGGGATCGGGGTAAAGCCGTTGTGGGCTGTGATCATCCCGCTTTTGGGGCAGTCATGGGGGAATACCTACGGCACGTTGGGAGCGGCGTGGGATGCGCTGGCAATGTCCGCGGGTCTTTCGGCGGGAGAGGCGGAGTATTTCCTGACGGCTCTGTATGCGGCTGCGCTTTTATGGCTCTGGAACCTGCTCATCGGACTGGTGACATGCTGGTTTTACGGGAGAGGGAGAGCGGTCAAAAAGGGCTTTCCCGCCGTTTTGCTTCTCTCCGGGATCCAGGGTGGCGGAGAGCTTGTGTTATCCCAGTTCAATCCGACCCTGGCCTGCTTTGTGCCCGCGTGCGTGTCATTGGCGGCGATTCTCCTTTTGGGCAAAAGCAGCCTGTACGGGACGAAATGGCGGATCGAGGACAGTGCCGTCATGAAGCGGGAATCACAAAAGGATACGGGAAAGGAAGCGCCGCAGACGACGGATATGACCTTTCTTCATGCCCTGCTCCCGTATGTCCTGCTTTCCGTTATCACGCTGGCGGTGCTTTTGATTACGCCGGTCAGACAGCTTTTGAGCCGGGTTTCGATCGGGCCTTCCTTTCCGAAGACAGTCACAGGGTACGGCTTTGTAAATGAAGCTTCGGATTATTTTTCACCGCTGTCACCGTTTACGCATGCGAGTATGTTCCTGTTTGTGTCTTCGATGGCCGGACTGGCTTTCTACACAAAGCGCGGCTGGATTGCTCCGGGAGGCGTGGAGAGAGTCTTTAAGAAATCTCTCTTTATGACGCTGCCCTCGGGGATCGCGGTCATCGGGCTGGTGATCATGTCAAAGATCATGGCCGGGACTGGGCAGACCGCAGTCCTTGCGGATGGCATTGCAAGGGTTCTGGGGAAGGGCTATGTATTTCTGGCGCCGTTTATCGGCATGCTGGGCTCCTTTATGACGGGAAGCAACATGAGCTCGAATATCCTGTTCGGAAGCTTCCAGATGACGACGGCCGGGATCCTTAGGGTTAGATTCGCCTGTGTGCTGGCGTCACAGACTGCAGGCGGCTCGATCGGAAGCGCGATCAGCCCGAGCAACATCGTCCTCGGGACGACAACCGCCGATATTCTGGGCAGAGAGGGAGAGGTTTTAAAACGCATGAGTGCCGTTGTGCTGCCGACGGCGTTTGCAATGGGGATTGTCGTATTCTTTTGTATATAAGAATACACATAAGGGAGAGAAAATGGAAAAAAAGCATCAGATTTTGAAGACCAGAGAATCCCGGCTGCTCCTCGTCTTTTCGGGAATTCTGGCGGGGTTTCTTTTGATCCTGCTTGGAGCGGCAGTTTCCAACATGTGGATCTGTAAGACGGCGATGTTGTTGCTGCTTGGCTTTCTGCTGTATGGGCCCGTTCAGAATTACCGTTTGCGCCATGGCGAATCACCTCGCTGATTCGTCATGGGCCAATACAGGTGTGGGGCCAAAGCATATGCCCCATCACCACAGGCGATTTGAAATGGGCATATGCGGTTACGTTCACAGGGTATCTGTGAACCGCAGCCGTTCAGAAGCCGGCCGAATGTCGGAAAAATCTTGGCAGGAAAGAGGAAGCAGATGGAGATTAAAAAGGTTACAGAACGAATCCAAAACGATTTAGAGGAGCTGGCACGTTTTACGGCGACGCCCGGCAGCGGCTGTACAAGGCTTCCCTTTACAAAAGAAGCCAGAGGGGCTGTGGAATACATAAAGAAAGAGATGGCAGAGGCGGGTCTCCTTGTGTGGGAGGATGCGGCAGGAAATGTCTTCGGTATTCTGGAGGGCGAGAATCGGGAAGCGCCCTGTATCATGATGGGCTCTCATTACGATTCTGTCATAAACGGAGGAAATTTTGACGGGATCGCCGGCGTCGCCTGTGCGATCGAGGTAGCCAGGCAGCTTCGGGAGAGAGGCGTGCCAAGAAAGAGAAGCTTTGTGGCGGCGGGCTTCTGTGACGAGGAGGGGACCCGCTTTGGAACGGGCTTTTTCGGGTCCGGCGCGATGTTAGGAAAATGGGATGTGGAAGCCTGCCAAAGGTTTAAGGATACGGCCGGGATCTCCGTCTACGAGGCGATGGAGGAATACGGGCTTGACCCAAAGCGGATCAAAGAGGCAGAATGGAGACCGGGCTCGATCGGCTGTTTCATCGAGGCACATGTGGAGCAGGGGCCGGTTTTGGCCGCGAAGGGGACGGAGCTGGGGCTTGTGGACTGCATCGTGGGGATCCAGCGGTATATGGTAACCGTCAAAGGGAGGGCCGACCACGCCGGGACGACACCCATGGACATGCGGATCGACGCTATGGAGATGGCCGGCCGGGTCATTTCAAGCCTTCCGGGCTGGGCGAGAGAGTACGAGGACGGGACGGTGGCCACGGTCGGGTATATCCATGCGAGCCCGGGAGGGATCAATATCGTCGCAAAGGAGGTACAGTTCTCTGTTGACATCCGATCACGGAGCAACCGGCATATTGATGAAATTGCAGGGAGGCTAAAAGAGGCTCTGGAGGCGGCCTCTGTGGCCTGCGGCGGAAGCTATGAGATGGAGCAGAAGCTTAAGATCCGGCCGCTGCATCTGTCGGAGGAGCTGCTTGCCGTTATGGAGCGGGCATGTATGGACAGAGGATACAGCTATCAGAGGATGCCAAGTGGGGCCGGGCATGATACGTTGGAGATCGGGCAGACGATTCCGTCGGTGATGGTGTTTGTGCCGAGTAAAGACGGGCGGAGCCATTGCCCGGTTGAGTGGTCCGCGTATGAGGATCTGGCGAAGGCGGCGGTTTTGAGCGCGGATTTGGTGGAGGCGGTGCTTTGTGGGCAGAAGACGTCCAGAGCAATCCTTTGCGGATACGGATAAGATCTGATTGACAGCATGTATGAAATGTTCTTGAGAGTAAAAAGGAATCTGACTTTTTAGGAGCGTAAACGTTTACTTTTTACTCTCAAGCTGCAAGATTGTATTTTACATCGAAGATCATTGACAGACAGAGCGACGGTGTGATAATGTATTTCTGTTCCCCCGGTTTTCCTGACCGGGGAGGCGACGGGTTCGCATAGGGAGGTTTCTTTCCCGAAATTCCAAGAAAATAAAAAAATCATGAAAAATAGGGGAGCCGGCGTCCGGGAATACTGGATTCTGGACCCGCTGCGGGAGACGATTCTTATATATAATTTCGAGAAGGAAACCGTGGAAATCCATGACTTCCAGGACAGGATTGCGTCCGGGATTTTTGAGGGCTTGGAAATTGATTTCTCTGAGTTTGACGAGAGGTAAAAAATGGGACTGTCGCACTATCTCTGTATGATCAAATCAAACTCCCGCTGGATGTAGAAATTTTCCGTTCATATGCAATTGTAAAAATAGTTCCGACAGTTTTTCATTTATTTGTCATAGCCGTGACTTTCCCGGGAACGCTGATTCGGGGATTTCCTGGGAGGCGTACTTCCGTTTTTGACAGTCTCGCGATCGCAGGCGGAGTGATTGCCGCCGTGAAATACATGGATCCCGCAGGCTTTGGCCGTTCTCGGAGAATTTAAAGATTCCATTAATTTTAAAAGGCAGGCCTTTCAATCTTTCCGGTTCCATGCTATACTAATGGCACTTTATACAGATTTTAAAAGAGAAAAGGAGCAGCCATGAAAGGAATCATTCTTGCGGGCGGGAGCGGTACGCGGCTTTATCCGCTCACGAAGGTAACCTCCAAACAGCTTTTGCCGATTTATGATAAACCGATGATCTACTACCCGCTTTCTGTCCTGATGAACGCGAGGATTCAGGATATTCTGATCATTTCTACGCCGGAGGATACGCCGCGGTTTGAAGCGCTTTTAGGGGACGGGAGCCAGTTTGGGATCCGCCTGTCCTACGCGATACAGCCGAGTCCGGATGGGCTGGCGCAGGCGTTTTTGATCGGAGAAAGATTTATAGACGGGGATTCGGTCGCGATGATTTTGGGCGACAATATTTTCCACGGGCAGGGGCTTAAAAAACGCCTGCGCGCCGCGGCGGCCAAGAAGAAGGGGGCCACGATTTTCGGTTACTATGTGGATGACCCGGAGCGGTTCGGCATTGTGGAGTTTGACCGGGAGGGGAAGGCGGTCTCGATCGAGGAGAAGCCGGAGCATCCGAAGTCCAATTATTGTGTGACCGGCCTGTATTTTTACGACAACCGGGTCGTGGAGTATGCGAAGAAGCTGAAGCCGTCGGCGAGAGGGGAGTTAGAGATCACCGATTTAAACCGGATCTATCTGGAAAACGGGGAGCTCGATGTAACCCTTCTCGGGCAGGGTTTTACCTGGTTGGACACGGGGACGCATGAATCTCTGGTCGAGGCTACGAACTTCGTAAAGACCGTAGAGACACATCAGCATCGCAAGATTGCCTGCCTGGAGGAGATCGGCTATACGAATGGCTGGATTTCTAAGGAGGAAGTACTGGAGGCGTATGAAGTGCTGAAAAAGAACCAGTACGGCCAGTATCTGAAGGATGTCATTGACGGAAAATACATTGACAAGCTGCCAGGGCATGCGGATAAATAGACGGATGTGGCAGGAGATAAAGGAGATATAAATAGAATGAAAGTAATTGTGACAGGCGGGGCCGGGTTTATCGGCAGCAATTTTGTGCATCATATGGTAAACAAATATCCGGAGTATGAGATCGTGAACCTGGATCTTCTGACGTATGCGGGGAACCTGGAGAATTTAAAGCCGGTGGAGAATAAGCCGAATTACCGGTTTGTCCGCGGGGATATTGCAGACAGGAAGTTTGCGTTTGAGCTGTTTGAGAGAGAGAAGCCGGATTTTGTTGTGAATTTTGCGGCGGAGAGCCATGTGGACCGCTCGGTTGTGGATCCGGAGAGCTTTGTGCGCACCAACGTCATGGGGACGACGACGCTCCTGGACGCCTGCCGGGAATACGGGATTCAACGGTATCATCAGGTATCGACGGACGAGGTCTATGGGGACCTGCCGCTTGACAGGCCGGATCTGTTTTTTACCGAGAAAACGCCGCTTCACACGTCGAGTCCCTATTCCTCCTCGAAGGCGAGCGCAGATTTGTTTGTCCTGGCATACCAGAGGACGTATGGGCTTCCGGTGACGATTTCGCGCTGCTCGAATAATTATGGACCGTATCATTTCCCGGAAAAACTGATTCCTTTGATGATCAGCCGTGCGCTGGCGGATGAGTCCCTGCCGGTTTACGGGACCGGTGAAAATGTCCGGGACTGGCTGCATGTCTCGGACCACTGTGAGGCCATTGACCTGATCCTCCACAAGGGAAAGGTCGGAGAGATCTACAATGTGGGCGGCCACAACGAGCGCACGAATCTTGAGGTGGTAAAGACGATTTTAAAGGCGTTGGACAAGCCAGAGAGCCTGATCAAATTTGTGACGGACCGCCCGGGCCATGACAGGCGGTACGCGATCGACCCGACGAAGCTGGAGACGGAGCTTGGCTGGGAACCGAAGTTCACCTTTGACACCGGAATTCAGCAGACGATTCAGTGGTATTTGGACAATGAGGACTGGTGGAGGCACATTTTAAGCGGTGAATACAGCGGCTATTTCGACTCGATGTACGGGGAAAGGCTCGGCGGCAAATAGAAACGGAAGGAAAGAATGCATGAGAATTTTGATAACAGGTGTCAAGGGCCAGTTGGGCCATGATCTCGTAAACGAGATGGAAAAGCGGGGGCTGACCCCGGTTGGGGTTGACGTTGAGGAGATGGATATTACCGACCGGGCGGCCTGCGATCGGGTGATTGCAGAGGCCAATGTGGAGGCGGTGATGCACTGTGCGGCCTATACGGCGGTCGATGCGGCGGAGGATCAGATAGAGCTTTGCCGAAGGATCAATGCCGAGGGTACGAAAAACATTGCCGAGATCTGCAAAAGGCTGGATCTCAAGCTGATGTACATCAGCACCGATTATGTGTTTGATGGCCAGGGCACGCGTCCCTGGGAGCCGGATGACGAAAGACATCCGCTTAACGTCTACGGCCAGACGAAATATGAGGGCGAGCTTTTCGTGGAGCAGCTCGTGGAGAAGTTTTTCACGGTGCGCATCGCCTGGGTGTTCGGTGTGAACGGAAAGAATTTTATCAAGACCATGCTGCGGCTCGGAAAGGAGCGTGGTGCGGTTACGGTAGTCGATGACCAGATCGGTTCGCCGACTTATACGTACGACCTGGCGCGTCTTCTGGTAGACATGATCCAGACGGACCGCTACGGGCGGTATCATGCGACCAATGAGGGGCTTTGCTCGTGGTATGAGTTTGCGTGTGAGATTTTCCGGGCGGCGGGCATGGAGTCGGTGAAGGTGACGCCGGTCCCCTCGAGCGGGTATCCGGCCTCCAAGGCGAAGCGGCCGATGAACAGCCGTATGAGCAAGGAAAAGCTTTCCGAAAACGGGTTTGAACGTCTCCCGGACTGGAAGGACGCGGTTGCACGGTATCTGAAGGAAATCAATGCCGTAGTTTAGCTGCCGGTCTGCGGCGGGGAAGGCCATCTCTCCAAACAGAAGGAACGGAGCGGTCCGGGCCGTTTGAGGTTGCTTGGCGATGGAGCGGAGGCCGCCCGGCCGCATATAATAATAGGAAGAAACAGCATCGGCCCGGCTGCCGGGGAGTACACTCCGGCGCCGGGTCTGCTAGAGCGTGTCTGAAAATTGCGGGAATAAATTTTCAGACACGCTCTGGTACCGGAACAACAGGAGGAACAAAGCCATGGGCAAATATTTTGGAACGGACGGCTTCCGCGGCGAAGCAAACGTGGATCTGACAGTGGAGCATGCCTTTCGGGTAGGCCGTTTTTTGGGCTGGTATTACGGAAAGCAGCCGAAGGGAGAGCGGTGCCGGGTGGTCATCGGCAAGGATACCAGACGTTCGAGCTATATGTTTGAATATACGCTTGCGGCGGGCCTGACCGCTTCGGGGGCGGACGTCTACCTTTTGCATGTCACGACGACCCCCAGCGTATCACACGTGATCCGCACGGAGGATTTTGACTGCGGGATCATGATCTCGGCGAGCCATAATCCCTTCTATGACAACGGCATAAAGGTCATGAACGGGAACGGAGAAAAACTCGAGGAGAGCGTGATCACAGAAATCGAGCGCTACTTAGACGGAGAGCTTGGAGAGGCGCCGCTCGCGGTGCGGGAAAACATCGGGCGGACGCAGGACTTTGCGGCGGGCCGGAACCGCTACATCGGATATCTGATCTCGATCGCGACCCGCTCCTTTAAAGGAAAAAAGGTCGGCTTAGACTGCGCAAACGGAAGCGCCTCCTCGGTCGCCAAAAGCGTATTTGACGCGCTGGGAGCCGATACCTATGTGATCAACAACCAGCCGGACGGCCTGAATATCAATACAAACTGCGGCTCGACGCACATCGAGGGCTTTCAGCGGTTTGTAAAGGAGAACCATCTGGATATCGGTTTTGCCTACGACGGGGACGCGGACCGTTGCCTGGCGGTCGATGAAAACGGAGAGCTGGTGGACGGTGACAAAATCCTCTATATCTGCGGAAAATATATGAAGGAGCAGGGGCTCCTCCGGAACGACAAGATCGTCACGACGGTCATGTCCAATCTGGGACTTTATCAGGCGCTGGATCGGGAAGGCATCGGCTATGAGAAGACGGCCGTCGGCGACAAATATGTATACGAAAACATGTCACAGACCGGCAACTGCTTGGGCGGAGAGCAGTCGGGACACATCATTTTCAGCAAGTATGCGACGACCGGAGACGGCATCCTGACCTCCTTAAAGGTCATGGAGGTCATGCTGGAGAAAAAACAGCCGCTTTCGGTGCTGGCGTCCGAGGTAACGATCCTGCCGCAGATTCTTAAAAACGTACGTGTCGCAGACAAGACGGCGGCGCAGGAGGATGCGGATGTAAAGGCTGCGGTACAGGCCGTTACGGATGCCCTGGGAAGCAGCGGACGCATTCTGCTCAGGCAGAGCGGGACGGAGCCGCTAATCCGTGTGATGGTGGAAGCCGAGACGGAGGAGATCTGCGCGAAGTACGTGGAACAGGTGGTCAACGTTCTCCGCACAAAAGGACATATAACAGACTGACGGAAAAAGCTTCCAATGCAGCAGCCGTGAGCGTGAGCGGGGGCCTCCCCGCTCACGCTCACGGCGGACCTTTAGTCTCTCTGTTATACGTTACTGTTCACTTCGTTCACAGCAACATGCAAAAATCCATGCAAATTGCCTTCGGCAGTCCTAAGCGCCAGTGGCGCTTGTCAAGGACCGATCGAAACGGAGTGAAGAGGGATCTTTGCTTGCAAGCCCAGCCTTTCGTACGGTCAGCGCAGCAAGTGCGCAGACCTATGTGAACAGTAACTGTTATACCTCCCATAAATAAAAATCATAGCACCACCGCTTGCCATTCCTTCGCGGCGGTGCTATAATATTCTGAACATAATTTTGCAACAAAAAGGACTGATGAATATGGGGTTAGACCTAAAAGTGTGATTTTATTTATCATAGACAAATACGGCGTGATCTATCGACTCCGAAGCTGCTTGACAGGACGGTTTTAATAAAAAACAAAGACAAACAGAAAAAGGAGAGAGATTCGATATGATGCGTTATAACAGATATGAAAGAGTTCCGGTAGTGGACTACCCGGAGCGTGAATGGCCGAACAGACAGATTGAACAGGCACCGGTCTGGTGCAGTGTGGATCTGCGCGACGGAAACCAAGCATTGGTGGAGCCGATGGTGGTCGAGGAAAAGGTCGAGATGTTCAATATGCTTGTGAAAATGGGCTTTAAGGAGATCGAGGTCGGCTTCCCGGCAGCGTCTCAAATCGAGTATGATTTTTTGAGACAGCTTGTGGAGCGGCGCCTGATCCCTGACGATGTGACAGTTCAGGTGTTAACCCAGTGCAGGGAGCATTTGATTGAGAGGACCTTCGAGGCAATCCAGGGGATCAAGCGCGCCGTCGTTCATATTTACAACTCCACCTCAACGCTGCAGCGGGATGTGGTATTCCATATGGAACGCGACGAGATCAAAAAGATTGCCACGGACGGCGTCGACCTGGTGAAAAAATACATGGCCGGCTATGACGGGGAAGTGATCCTGGAATATTCCCCGGAGAGCTTTACCGGCACGGAGCTGGATTTTGCATTGGATATCTGCAACGCGGTGCAGCGGGCATGGGGCCCGACGCCGGAGCATAAGATGATCGTCAACCTGCCCTCCACGGTAGAGATGACGACGCCGAATGTCTATGCGGATCAGATCGAATGGATGATCAAACACTTGGAAAATCGCGAAAGCATCGTGTTAAGCGTCCATCCGCATAACGACCGGGGAACCGGCGTGGCGGCGACGGAGCTGGCTCTTTTGGCCGGGGCGGACCGCGTGGAGGGAACTCTGTTTGGAAACGGGGAGCGGACCGGCAATGTGGACATTCTGACGCTGGCCTACAACATGTTTTCCCAGGGGATCAATCCGCAGCTTGAGCTTTCGGATGTCAAGGAGATTGCGGAGGTGTATGAGCGTTGCACGAAGATGCACATCGACCCGCGCCATCCATATGCGGGAAAGCTTGTATTTACGGCATTCTCCGGCTCTCATCAGGATGCGATCAACAAGGGCATGCACGCACTGTTAGAACGGCAGAGCAAGGTCTGGCAGGTTCCGTATCTGCCGATTGACCCGGCGGATATCGGCCGGGAGTACGAGCCGGTGGTGCGGATCAACAGCCAGTCCGGCAAGGGCGGCGTGGCATTTGTTATGGATACGTATTTCGGCTTCCGCCTTCCCCGCGGTATGCACAAGGAGTTTGCAGATATCATCCAGGGGATTGCTGAACGGCAGGGAGAGGTTTCCCCCGAGCAGGTCATGGAGCAGTTCCGTTATCATTACCTGGAAAGAAAAGAGCCGTACCACTTCCGCAAATGCAAGATTACCGATTTCGAGTCAGGAGAGAACTTTACGACGGTTGCGGTCGTCACCTATACGGACCATGGCGTCATGAAGCAGTTTGAAGGCGTCGGCAACGGCCCGATTGATGCGGTGCAGAGAGGTCTTGAGGAGGAGCTTGGAATCGAGATCAAGGTACTGGACTACAGCGAGCATGCGCTTCAGTCCGGTTCCGGAGCACAGGCGGCTTCCTATATTCACATGATGGATCAGAAGTCCAACCGTGTGACATACGGTGTGGGTGTCAGCTCCAATATCACGAGGGCGTCGCTGCGCGGAATTTTCAGCGCGGTAAACCGCCTGTTTGAGGAAGAACCGGAGGAATCAAACGAATAGCCAATGGAAAGCGGCAGTTTAAGGCTCAAAAGGCTGAGACTGCCGCTTTTTTGCCTTAAAATTGTCAGATAAAAGTAAAAGAAAATGGGTGAATCAAGCAGAAAAATCTGCTATAATAAGAGTATCCAATAAAAATTAGAGAAAAAGTATAAAAATTTAAAATAAGGAGGACATACGATGAGAAATAAAAAGTGGTTTGCAAGTATGACATTGGCAGCCGTACTGGCGGCCGGAATGACGACGACGGCCTTTGCCGACTGGTCGAAAAACAATGATCGGTGGTATTACTACAACGATGCAAACGGGCAGATGGTGAAAAACGACTGGGTGCAGGATGAGGGAAAGTGGTATTATATGGATGCCAACGGCGTCCTGCTGATGAACCAGATGATCGACGATATCTACTATGTAAATGAAAACGGGGTAATGGTAAAGGAGGCCTGGGTGCTTCTGCGTGATCGCTGGAGCAATGAATACGGCTGGCGTTACTTTGGAAGCAACGGAAAGGCATACACGGATGGCTGGAAAGAAATCAGCGGTTCGAAATATCACTTTACAGACAGTGTGATGGATACCGGTTGGTTCCATACGGATAATTCGACCTATTATCTGGGAAGCTCCGGGGCAATGAAGACGGGCTGGAGAAAGCTGCAGGCAGAGGATGAGGACTGGGGCGAGTTCTGGTATTATTTCAATGCTAACGGACGGATGGAGGCAGGCGGAGAAAAGAAGATCGACGGGGAGACGTATCTGTTTGACGGAGACGGAAAGATGCTGACCGGCTGGGTAAATCCGAGCGATTACACCAGCAGCGATCAGGATAACCTTTCGACCTACAACGTGAATTCCCTTCGTTTTTATGGCAGCGGCGGAGCCCGCGCGGAGGACTGGAAGCAGAAAAGTACGCCGAATGGAGAGGATGAGGGCTGGTTTTACTTCAAAGCAGGCCGGGCCTACACCACGAACAACGGGACGACGAAGGTCGGTAAGTACGGCATGGCAAAGATTAAGGGAGAGACCTATTGCTTTGACGAGCAGGGGCTCATGGTGACGGGGCTTCTGGAGCTTGAGGATGGTAAGAAATTTTATTTTGAACCGTCAAGCGGAAAGATGCTGACAGGCCGTGTTGTGGTAAACGATGACGAGCATGACAATGAGGTCTTTTATTTCACGACCTCGGGGGCACTTGGCAATAAAGGGGACGGCTTCACCGGCATCAAGAGCGGCGCCCTCTACGAAGACGGGAACCTGGTAACGGCCGAGGAAGGCATGCGGTATCAAAAGGTAAAGGTGGACGGCAAGGAATACGTCGTAAACGAAAAGGGAACGGTGAAAACCGGCGGAACCGTCAAGGATGCGGATGGCGTTCAGTATAGGATCGAGAAAAACAGCGATGGAAGCTATAAAATCACGGTAACGGAATAAATCAGACCGCAGTCTCCGATTGGTTCGGGGACTGCGATTTTTCAATTTATACATTCCGCGTCAGCAGATGGAAAACAGCGGCCGCATAGATGGCGGCGGCTGTTTTCATGACAGCCTCATTAAAATCGTAGCGGCGCTCATGAACACCAGTTTTTAACTCTGTCAAAAACCGCATATACACGGCTTTGCCGCCATGGCTTTGTACACGATTCATCATAAAGGACGCATCCTCGCTGCCAGGATTACGGAATTGGAAAAGCGGGCTGACCCGTATATCTGGCAGATGCGCCGTCAACACGTCGGCGATTTCCCTGGCAAAGGATTCGTCGCTTTTTAAAGGCTCGGCTTCCCCGGCGACCGTAATGTCTGCCGTGCATCCCTGAAGATCGGCGGCGGCTTTTATGATCCGCAGAGCGTTTTCCTTCATATACGCAAGGATTTCCTGCGAGTCACCTCGGACTTCGACTTCCATAAACGCTTCATCCGGGATTACGTTGCGGGCGGTCCCGGAAATGAGCTTTCCGACATTCACGAGGCTTGTGCCGCCCATATAACGGGGGATGGACATCAGCTCCTGAACCGCCGCCACCGCCGCTAACAAGGCGTTTTTTCCACGCTGCGGGGCCGTCCCGGCATGGGCGGCTTTTCCATGGTAGGTTACGTCATACTTACAGGTGGCCAGCGGTCCGACGGTGCCGGTAATCACGTCACAGTCCGGCGCGTCCTTTTCCGAGTAAATGTGGCCGCTCAAAAAGAAATCAACATCATCAAGATGTCCGTGCCCGACGACAGATTTTCCGCCTTTTACCCCTTCTTCGGCGGGCTGGAAAATTAACTTCACCGTACCATGGAGTGCATCCTTGAGCTCTGTGAGGATCTCGGCGACGGCCAGGCCGATCGCAGTGTGGCCGTCATGGCCGCAGGCGTGCATGACGCCATGGTTAACGGATGAAAAGCCTTCCCGATTGGGTTTGTGGTCCGCCTCCTCGGTCTCGATGCCGCCGAGCGCATCAATATCAAAGCGCAGGGCCGTGACGGGACCTTCCCCACAGGAGAGAATGCCGATCACTCCCGTAAAGCCGTTTTTTACATCCTCGGTCATAAACTCCGATACGGCCCCCTGGGCAAGCGACAGTGTGAAATGCTCCTCGAGCTTGCCGGGAGAGGGGAGTCCCATACGCTCCTCATCTTCACAGACCTGCCTTCCGGTCAGGACCTTATACCCAAGCTCGGTCAGAATCCTGGCAATGATGGAGGAGGTTCGCATTTCATACCAGCCAGATTCGGCGTATTTGTGCAGATCCCGCCGCCGTTCAATCATTGTCGGCTCCAGAGCGGCGGCTAATTGGCTGATTTTTGCATAGATATCCATATAAAAGGCCTCCTTTTTGCCTATAAGTATAGCAGATGAGAAGGATTTTTGTCTATCGCCATAATTAAGAATTTGCTTCTGAGTAAAGGCGGCCGGGCGGGGCTTGATGCCGCCGGGCGGATATGATAGAATGAAAATTACTGTTCATATAGGTCTGCGTATGTACTGCGCTGATCGTAAGAAAGCGCGGAACGGCCGGCAAACATCCATCGCTGCAGGCGATCTGGCATGGATTTCTGCATGTTACCGTGAACGGGGCGAACAGGGACGAATGAAAAAAACTTTTAAAAGAAAACGAACAAACGTTTGAATTCATGAGCAGGATGTGCTATACTGGACATACCCTCCATGGACAGGGAGCACACGGAGAGTATGCATGAAAGATACGCACAGGAAGCAGAGGAGAGCGAAAATGCCAAAGCAATATATCAAGATACGTGGCGCCAATGAGCATAATTTGAAAAACATTACAGTAAATATCCCGAGAAACGAGCTGGTCGTGCTGACCGGACTCTCCGGATCGGGAAAATCGTCGCTTGCGTTTGACACGATATACGCGGAGGGACAAAGGCGGTATATGGAGTCGCTGTCGTCTTATGCGCGTCAGTTTTTGGGCCAGATGGAGAAGCCCGATGTGGAGAGCATTGAGGGGCTGTCCCCGGCTATTTCGATCGACCAGAAATCGACGAACCGCAATCCACGTTCCACGGTCGGAACGGTGACGGAGATCTATGATTATATGCGCCTTTTATACGCCCGCATCGGAATTCCGCACTGCCCCAAATGCGGCCGGGAGATTAAAAAGCAGACTGTAGACCAGATGGTGGATCAGATCATGACATTGCCGGAGCGGACAAGGATTCAGCTTCTTGCGCCGATCGTCCGGGGGCGAAAGGGCCGGCATGAAAAAGCTCTGGAACAGGCAAAGCGCAGCGGCTATGTGCGCGTGCGGATCGACGGGAATCTTCATGAGCTGACGGAAAATATTGAACTGGAAAAAAATATCAAGCATAATATCGAGATCATTGTGGACCGGCTTGCGGTGCGGGAGGGGATCGAAAAGCGGCTTGCCGATTCGATCGAGACGGTGATGAAACTATCCGACGGCCTGATGATTGTAGACTGTGTCGGCGGGGAGGAGATCAACTTCAGCCAAAGCCTCTCCTGCCCGGACTGCGGCGTCAGTATCGAGGAGGTGGAGCCGAGGAGCTTTTCCTTTAATAACCCGTTCGGCGCCTGCCCGGATTGTTTTGGCTTGGGCTATAAGATGGAATTTGACGAGGATCTGATGATCCCGGATAAATCCCTCAGCATCAACGACGGTGCGATTGCTGTTCTCGGCTGGCAGTCGTGTGCGAAGGAGGGGAGCTTTTCGCGGGCAATCCTGGATGCGCTGGCAAAAGAATACCGGTTTGATCTGGACACGCCGTTTAGGGACTATCCGAAAGAAGTTCAGGAGGTTCTGATACACGGGACCGGCGGAAAAAGCGTACAGGTCCACTATAAGGGACAGAGAGGCGTCGGTGTCTATGATGTCGCGTTTGAGGGACTCGTTGAAAATGTAAACCGTCGCTACCGGGAGACGTATTCGCAGTCCAGCAAGGCAGAATATGAGACGTTTATGCGGATCACGCCCTGTACCGCCTGCCATGGCAAGCGTTTGAAGAAGGAGTCTCTGGCCGTGACGGTGGGCGGCATGAATATTTACGATGCGACCAACATGTCTATTGTAAAATTTCGAAAATTCGTGGATGAGCTTGCGCTGACCGATATGCAGCGGATGATCGGTGAGCAGATTCTAAAAGAGATCCGCGTACGTGTGAGCTTTTTGATTGATGTGGGACTGGATTATCTGTCTTTGTCGCGGGCTACCGGGACGCTTTCCGGCGGTGAAGCGCAGAGGATTCGTCTGGCGACGCAGATCGGCTCCGGCCTGGTCGGTGTGGCCTATATTCTGGATGAGCCCAGCATCGGCCTTCATCAGAGAGACAATGATAAGCTTTTGAGGACCCTGATTCACCTGCGTGATCTGGGAAACAGCGTGATCGTCGTAGAACATGACGAGGATACAATGCGGGCCGCAGACTGGATCGTTGATATCGGGCCGGGGGCCGGAGAGCATGGCGGCGAGGTGGTCGCTGCCGGTACGGCCAGGGAGATTATGGCCTGCGAGGCGTCGGTTACGGGCGCCTATTTAAGCGGCAAAAGAAAGATCCCGGTCCCGTCTGAACGACGGCAGCCTACAGGCTGGCTGACGGTTCGCGGGGCAGAGGAGAATAATTTAAAAAAGATCGACGTAGAGCTGCCGCTTGGAGTCATGACCTGTGTGACCGGGGTTTCCGGTTCGGGAAAGAGTTCTCTGATCAATGAGATCGTGTATAAGGCCTTGGCAAAGCGGCTGAACCGTGCGCGGACGATTCCGGGGAAGCATACAGGTATCGAAGGTGTGGAGCAGCTGGACAAGATCATCGCCATTGACCAGTCTCCGATCGGGCGGACGCCGCGCTCGAATCCGGCGACCTATACGGGCGTATTTGACCTGATCCGCGACCTGTTTGCGTCAACTCCTGACGCCAAGGCAAAGGGCTATAATAAAGGAAGATTCAGCTTTAACGTCAAGGGCGGGCGCTGTGAGGCATGCAGCGGCGACGGAATCATCAAGATCGAAATGCATTTCCTTCCCGACGTATACGTCCCCTGTGAGGTCTGTGGCGGCAGGCGGTACAACAGGGAGACGCTGGAGGTCAAATATAAGGGGAAAAACATTTATGATGTGCTGAACATGACCGTGGAGGAGGCGCTGAAATTCTTTGAAAACGTCCCCTCGATTGCAAGGAAGATCGAGACGCTGAATGACGTAGGCCTTTCCTATATTAAGCTCGGGCAGCCGTCCACAGAGCTTTCCGGCGGCGAGGCGCAGAGGATCAAGCTGGCCTCGGAGCTTTCGAGGCGGGGAACCGGAAAGACGATCTATATTCTGGATGAGCCGACTACGGGCCTCCATTTTGCCGACGTCCATAAGCTGGTGGAGATCTTGAGACGATTGTCAGAAGGCGGGAATACGGTGATTGTCATTGAGCATAATCTGGATGTCATTAAGACCGCCGATTATCTGATTGATATGGGACCGGAGGGCGGCGACCGCGGCGGCACTGTCATCGCCCGAGGAACGCCCGAGGAGGTAGCGGAAAATCCGGTCTCCTATACGGGACAGTATGTAAAAAAGTATCTGAACAAAAGTGACGGCTCCGATACCGAAACGGTTGTGAATCAAGAATAGAAATGGAGGGCTTTGCCATGCTGTTAATCAAGAATGCCACAGTATATGCACCGGAAAGGCTTGGAAAAAAGGACATATTGCTTGCCGGAGGAAAGATTGAGAGGATCGCGGACAGGCTCCCGGAATATGAGGGCTGTCAGGTATTGGACGGGACAGGAAGAATCGCTGTCCCGGGATTCATTGACCGCCATGTGCATGTCACTGGAGGCGGCGGGGAGGGGAGCTTCCATACCCAGGCTCCGCCGGTCAAGCTTTCCAGCCTGCTTGCAGGCGGCGTGACGACGGTGATCGGCCTTTTGGGAACAGATGGGTACAGCCGCAGTGTGGAAAACCTGGTCGCGAAGATAAAGGCGTTAAAGGAGGAGGGAATCTCCGCTTACTGCATCTGCGGGGCTTATGGGTATCCGAGTCCGACCATTACGGGCAGTATCAGTAAAGATATCCTGTTCATAGATGAAATCATCGGACTTAAGCTGGCGATTTCCGACCATCGTGCGCCAAATATCTCGGTGGCGGAGCTGATTCGGCTGGGAAGCGATGTGCGGACGGCCGGGATGCTGAGCGGAAAAGCGGGCTTTGTCTGCCTGCATATGGGGGATGATAAGCGGGGGCTGGAGCCGGTGTTTGAGGCGCTTTCACAGACCTCGATTCCGATTAAGACCTTCCAGCCGACCCACGTGGCGCGTTCTGCGAAGATTCAGTCCGATGCAATGCGCTTCGCCAAGATGGGCGGGACGATTGACATTACCTGTGGAGACTTTGACGAGGTGGCAGGTGCTTTGGCGCAAGCGCGGAGAGAGGAGGTTCCCATGAAGCGGATCACCTTCAGCTCGGATGGGCAGGGGAGCTGGTCCAATTATGACGATGCGGGGAATCTGACCGAGATGGGCGTTTCCGATGTGAATACGATTTATCAGCAGATCGTATACGAGGTGCAGGAGGAGAAGATGGAGCTTGAGAGGGCGCTTGCTTTCGGGACCTCTAACGTTGCAAGGGCATTGGAACTGTACCCGAAAAAGGGAGCGCTCCGGGAGGGGAGCGACGCGGATGTGCTTCTTATGGATGAGGGGCTTAAGCTGGAGACAGTAATCGCGAACGGCGTGGTAATGATGCAGGCCGGGAAGATCATAAAAAAAGGTACATATGAGAAGTAAGAAGGCCGACGGCTGCCAAAATATATAGGGAGATACGTGAGGGCTCATGCAGATGTGGGAAGAATATACGGTTTTGGGAGGAACGCAGGAAGCCGACGAAGCGGAAGACAGTTCCTTTGAGAAGAACCTGGAAAAGCTGCAGGATTACCGATATTTTAACGGGAAGAAGATTCGGGAATCTCTCCGGATTAAACCCAAAACGGCTGAGGCAGGCCGACGGCTTGCCGCTTCGGGAAAGCTGGAGATAAAAAACGTGCTTTGTGGTTATGACAGGCAGAGCCGTAAGCAGCATGGACAAATCGATGCGGTTAGGAAGGAGGTCCAAAAAGAGGTCCCGGTGCAGATCGTTTTTTCGCGTGATAAGGTAGTCTGGGCCGACTGTTTTTGTCAGACCTGTATCCGGGAATATGCGCGCTATACCGGCGGCTCGAGCTGCGAAAATGTGGCGGGGCTGTTGGATCTGCTGGAACAATATTTAAAAGATGTGAGTATAGGAGACGCGACAGATACCTACGCCCAATTTATGTTTTCGGCCTTTCGGGAAAAGCGGAGCCATTTTTTGGAGGCAGCTGAGGCCAAGGAGGAGAGCTTGAGCCTCGTCCCACGTGTCATCAAAAAGGATGGAAAGCTGACTGCTTCCTTTAAAGTGGGATCCGGAAAGCTGTTTGTGGTGAAAAATCTGGAGGAGTTTTGTGAAAACGTAAAAAGCTCGGCAACGGCAGTATACGGGGCCAATACGCCGCTCAACCACAGCCTGAGCCATTTTAAGCCGCAGGGGAGACGGTGGATTCGCTATATCAGCCGAATTGTCCGTGAGGAGACACAGTTTGCGGAACGCCTGGTGGACTCCCGATACTACAGCAGGAGCAAAGCGCCGACCGTGAGCGCTCTGGAGCTTTTTGGCTGGCGGCTTGATCAGTTTTACGAGGAACTGAGGGATATGCAGGTTGATTTTGAGGACAGAGACGCCGGGGAGAGGCAAAAAGGGAGCCTGCAGGCCGGAAAAGGAAATCCAAGAGTGACACTGCAGATTGACGAGTACAAATTGAAGGGCGACAAAGAATTCCATGGAATCGAAGTGACAGGAATGCTTCCTGAGCTGTTTTTTGGCATGGATACGGCGTATTACATCCGTGAGGGCATCCTGTACCGCCTCGATCAGGAGTTTCTCGAGAAGATTGAAGTGCTGGAGCCGATGACCAGAGGGGGGCGTTTTTCCTTCTGCGTGGGAAGAAATCTGCTGGCAGAATTCTACTATCGAGTCCTCCCACAGCTTGAAGGGGCCATGGACATCATAGAAACAGACCCGGAAAAATTTCGTTCCTATCTGACACCGGAAGCAAAATTTGTATTCTATTTGGATGCGGACGAGCAGACATTTACCTGTGTACCGAATGTGCGCTACGGGAATAAGGAATTTTCGGTGCTGGATCTTAAAGAATCGGATAGAAGGGGAATCCAGATCACAAAATTGTTTCGGGATGTACAAAAGGAAGGAGAGGTTCTGCAGGCGATTGAGCGATGGTTTCCGCTCTGGTCCTTTGAGAGGGGAGAGCTCCTTTGCAGGGAAGATGAAGAAAGCTTGTATCAAGTCGTGGAGAGTGGTGTGTGTGCGCTCATGGAATTGGGGGAAGTGCGGTGCACCAACCGATTCCGCGGCCGCAATGTGATCCGCCGTATCAAGGCATCCATTGGAGTTTCGCTATCCGGCGGCCTTTTGAACCTGGATATTTTATCGGAAGGCGTTTCCAGAGAGGAGCTCCTGGAAATATTGAAAAGCTATCGGGAGCGGAAGAAATATCACCGTCTGAAGGACGGTGCCTTTATTGACATGGATGAGCCCTCTTTAGGGACACTATCGGAATTGGCTTCGGCTATGCATCTCTCGCCGAAGGAATTCATTAAGGGAAATATGCATCTTCCTGCTTATCGGAGCCTGTACCTGGATCGGCTGATGGAGGAGAACGAGGCTGTTTACAGCAATAGAAACAGCCGCTTCCGCGAGATGGTAAAGAGCTTTAAGACGGTAAAGGATGCGGAATTTGAGGAGCCTGAAAGCTTGTCCGGAATCATGCGGATGTATCAGAGAAACGGATATAAATGGCTGAGGACGTTGGAACACTGGGGCTTCGGAGGAATTCTTGCAGATGATATGGGCCTTGGGAAAACGCTGCAGATGATAGCGGTGCTGCTGGCAGCGAAGCTGGAAGGAAAGACAGGTTGTTCCCTGGTGGTGGCCCCGGCCTCTCTGGTGTTTAACTGGGGAGAAGAATTCAGGCGGTTTGCCCCGGAGCTTTCGGTCGGTCTGATCGCCGGAACACAGGAGGAACGGCGGGCCAGGCTGGATGCCTGGAAAGAGGCAGATGTACTGGTAACTTCCTATGATCTTTTGAAACGTGACATTGCCTTGTATGAAGATAAAACGTTTCTGTATCAGGTCATTGATGAGGCGCAGTATATAAAAAATTATACAACAGCCGCCTCCAAGGCGGTCAAGACGGTCAAAAGCAAATTTCGCTTTGCCCTGACAGGGACACCGATCGAAAACAGGCTCAGTGAGCTTTGGAGTATTTTTGATTATCTGATGCCGGGCCTTTTGTATGGATATGACGTGTTTCGCCGGGAGTTTGAGACGCCGATCGTCAAAAACAAGGATGAGAATGCCATGAAACGCCTGCAGAAAATGGTCGACCCCTTTATTTTGCGGCGGCTGAAGGCGGCCGTGCTGAAGGACCTGCCGGAGAAGCTGGAGGAGATCCGATATGTCCGGCTAGAGGGAGAGCAAAAACGGCTGTATGATGCACAGATACTTCGGATGAAGGAGCTGCTTGTGCGCCAGAGTGAGGAGGATTTTAATCGGAATCGTCTTCAGATATTGGCCGAAATGATGAGGCTGCGCCAAATCTGCTGTGACCCGGCCCTTTGCTTTGAGAATTATCGGGGCCTGTCAGCAAAGGCAGAGGCATGTGTGGAGTTGATTCAGGCCGCCGCTGACGGCGGGCATCGGCTGCTTTTGTTTTCACAGTTTACTTCCATGCTGGAAATTCTTCAGGGGAGATTAAAGGGGGCCGGACTCTCCTATTTTACGATTACGGGCGCCACGCCAAAGGAAAAGCGGATGCAGCTGGTAAGAGAGTTTAACGAGGGGGCGGTTCCGATTTTTTTGATCTCCCTAAAGGCCGGCGGCGTGGGACTGAACCTGACAGGCGCGGATATGGTGCTGCACTATGATCCGTGGTGGAACCTGGCGGCTCAGAATCAGGCAACAGACCGTGCACACCGCATCGGACAGACGAAGAAGGTGATGGTATACAAGCTGATCGTCAAAAACTCAATCGAGGAAAAAGTCCGCGAGCTTCAGGAGAAAAAACGTGAACTGGCGGAGCAGGTGATCGGAGGAGAGACCGGGCAGCTTGGCGGCATGTCGAAGGAGGAAATCCTTGCTCTTTTGGAGGGGATTTCCTGAATTGCCTTGCAAAGGAGCGGGTTTTCCTTTATAATAAGGAAATTAGTACTGGCTTATACATATTTCGGTCCATGCGGCGCCTGCGTTTTTTCGCGGGCCGATACGAGAAGGCAATTTTTACAGGAGGAAACGGATGAATCAGGAAAAAATCCTAGTCATTGATTTTGGCGGACAGTATAACCAACTGGTAGCCAGGCGTGTTCGGGAATGCAATGTATATTGCGAAATTTATTCCTACAAGACAGATTTGGAGCAGATTAAGGCCATGAAGCCAAAGGGGATCATCCTGACCGGCGGCCCCGATAGCTGCTATGAGGAGGGGGCAGCCTCCTGCAGCAGAGAATTGTTTGAATTGGGAATCCCTATACTTGGCCTGTGTTATGGTGCGCAGGTGATGATGCATGTGCTGGGCGGCCATGTGTGCAAGGCCCCAGTACGGGAATATGGGAAAATTGAAGTGGCGGTGGATCGTTCTAGCAAGCTGTTTGCCGATGTCTCAGAAAAAACCATCTGCTGGATGAGCCATAACGATTATATCGAGAAAGAGGCGCCGGGCTTTACGATCATTGCGCATACTCCGAACTGCCCGGTTGCAGCAGCCGAGTCTGCGGAAAGGCAGTTATATGCATTCCAGTTCCATCCGGAGGTCCTTCATACCCAGGAAGGTAAAAAGATGCTTCATAACTTTGTTTATGGAGTATGCGGCTGTATGGGAACATGGAAGATGGATGCCTTCGTTGAGATGAGTATACAGGCGATCCGCGAAAAGGTAGGAGATGGAAAAGTACTTTGCGCCCTGTCAGGGGGGGTGGATTCCTCCGTTGCGGCCGTGATGCTTGCAAAAGCGGTCGGGGATCAGCTGACCTGTGTCTTTGTTGATCATGGTCTCCTTAGAAAGAACGAGGGCAATGAGGTAGAGGAGGTATTTGGCCCGAACGGCCCGTATAAGCTACACTTTATCCGTGTCAATGCGCAGCAGAGATTTTACGACAGATTGAAAGGCGTTGAGGACCCGGAAAGAAAGAGGAAGATAATCGGCGAGGAATTTATCCGCGTTTTTGAGGAGGAGGCAAAAAAGATCGGCGCAGTCGATTTTCTGGTACAGGGCACGATATATCCCGATGTGGTTGAGAGCGGCCTTGGAGGGGAATCCGCTGTAATCAAGTCGCACCACAATGTAGGCGGATTACCGGATTACGTAGATTTTAAGGAGATCATTGAACCGCTTCGTGATCTGTTTAAGGATGAGGTACGCAAGGTCGGCCTGGAGCTTGGCATTCCGGAAAAGCTGGTCTACCGCCAGCCCTTCCCGGGGCCGGGGCTTGGAATCCGAATTATCGGTGAGGTGACACCGGAGAAGGTCACGATGGTGCAGGAAGCAGATGCGATTTACCGCGAGGAGATTGCAAAGGCCGGGCTGGATCGAGAAATCGGGCAATACTTCGCCGCCCTGACGAATATGCGCTCAGTCGGAGTCATGGGAGACGGAAGAACCTATGACTATGCGATTGCGCTGCGCGCAGTGAACACGATCGATTTTATGACTGCCGAGGCGGCAGAATTGCCATGGGAAGTGCTTTCAAAAACAGCAAACCGAATCGTCAATGAAGTAAAGAATGTGAACAGAGTGTTGTACGATTGTACAGGGAAGCCGCCGGGGACGATTGAGTTCGAATAGTAAACAGAGAGCCGGGAAGCCACATAAACAGCGGACTTTCCGGCTTTTGATGTGGGGCGTGATACCTTTTTGATACCTATTTATGGTTGCTGAACATTTAACATTCTTATATATGACTTAAAAAAGGGTTCTGAAAAACTTATGCGTCCAGCATTATTTCTTAATACTTCTTCACGCTCTGGTGAATATAGTTGTTTTAAATAGGTGCTTAAATTACTTGGTGGATATGAGGGAAAGTTTTCTTGTATTTTAGTTAATAGTGCATGTTGTGTTACGTTATCGTTCATTTCACAAAGTGTGGATAAGATAATTGAAACATTTTGATATTTACCTTCTCGCTGTTGGGTAATTTTCATATATAATTTTTTATAGGTATCTTGTTTCTCGCTAGTAAAGTCTTTTACAGCTTGGTCTAATTCACTATTAGGTATAATGACTGATTTTCGTTGAGTTTTGCTTATGTTATTGTTAAAACATAGATTGTAGGCTAATTGGTGGGCTATGGTTGCTAGACAATTAGCATATTTTGCAATTTCGGTAGCAGTTTCAGTGGAAATACTGATATTTAGGGCAGTAGCCCCCTTCTCTACGATTTTTACTATTTCAGCAGTGGTCAATAGCGGAACTTCAATTTCTGATACCCTATTATTTAGTTCAGTATCATGTTGAACAACTTCGTAACCGTTATTCGCGGCACCCAAAACAATGATTTTGGAATTTGGATAATCAACAGCTTTATCCATAAATAGTTTCATCATTTGTGAAATCTTACTTTTTTCACTTTCTGGTATTTTGTGAAAATCTTCAATGATCCATAATGCTTTTGTAGAACCAATGAAATCACATAAGCGTTGTATAGTTAATTGTGGAGGTAAAACTCTTTTTTGTATTTCTCCAACATTATTTTCAAGTGTTCCAGTAATCGAACTTTTAATTCCCAAATATTCAGAAGTAATTGAACCAGTAAGTGATTCTTTGTGTGATATATTAGTGCTTTCAGTATAATATTGATTAAGCGAATCAAAAGCATCTAATATTATTGTGTCAATAGTAGAGTTGTTTGTACATCTTGAAGTTATTGTCTTCAAACACTGTTCTTTAACAATATGGTTTAATATAGTTGTTTTGCCACTGCCAGAATGTCCATATATTACAATTTGCTTTCCGGGTATATCTAAAGCCTTTTTCAGTTTTTTTTCAACAGAAGTCCTTGAAATATATGATATATTTGCAGAAGATGTTGGAGTAAAAACATCTTTCAATTCATATACAGGTGTTTTTTTTAATAATCTTAATATTTTAGATGTGAAGTTTTTAATCATGATTTTCTCCATTTGTAACTGTTATTTTTCTTATCATGCCCTTTTTCATCAACACTACTACTCGTAGCAGGCCAGTTGATTTTCCATTCAAAATACTCGTCCTCTGAAATCTCTCCACTTTTCAACTGCTCTTTCCGCAGACACCACTCCCGCATGAAATCATTGACTAAACCGTACTCTAGCCACATACCTACCGGGGCATGAGCAGGCCAGTCATCATTGTCATAGTAACGCACCGACTTATCATCAGAAGCGTTGCATTTGCCGGGATTGCGGACAAGCTGAAATAAATGAATCGTACTGCGGTCATCTTCATCAAGCCAAAGGAATGTAAGCATAATATCTTCGGCGCAGCCGGGGGTAACGCCAATAAAATGGATATAATTGACGTTCAGTATCTTTGCCATTTCCATTAAAGTGTTGTTTTTGGGAACACGATAGCCAGATTCATACTGTGCGATACGAACATCAGCATTACGTTCCTCATATCCCAATTTCAAGCCTAGTTCACGCTGTGTCAAGCCCCGGAACGTGCGTATTCTCTTTATCCGTTCTCCTAATACCATAGTCATGTGTCCTTTCTGAAAATTAGAGTGATTGTTTTGAAATTATCATGTTACACCTGCTCCACAACTCGTCTTTATAGGAAAATACATCTTTGTCAATCTTTCTTTCAACAAAGCCGATTTTTTCATAACATTGTTTCGCTAATGTGTTTTTATTGAAAACATTTAATTGAACCGCTTTTGCGCCGGTTATCTGAAAAGCATATTGCAGAGCAAGATTCAGCATTTCTTTTCCGTAACCTTTTCCACGTTTTGTTTTATCAACAATAACAAATTTAAGAAAACCGATATTGTCTGCTGTATTGACAGAATAACAAAAGAAGCCTATTGCCTGTCCGCTGTTTTCAGTTGCGACATAAGCACTGTCCGTCCAGTCCATTGCATTTTTCTCTAATAAATCATGGAAAGATTTTTGTGTCATGGGGTATGGCAAAAGGTTTGCACACCAAAAAGCATGAGTTCTTTCGTCATCAATCCATTTTGATACATATTCGTAATCTTTGCTTGATATATACGGTCGGATTCTCATAAATGGAATGTCCTTTCTCCAATTTATTTATAAATTTGTTATAGGTAGTACACCATAATATATTCTTCCTCGTTCTCCTTTACAATCTCAAAACCAATCTTTAAATACATCTTTGACGCATAATTGGCTTTTTGAACAGAAAGAGAAACCCGACTGTACCCATGTGATTTAAGCAGGTTAAGAATTTCTTTCATAATAGCCGTTCCAATGCCAAAACCCCGGTATTCTTTATAAAGAGAGATTGCCAAAGAGGGCGTTTCATCATCTATATGTCCGTAATCGTTCATAATGCGAACCCAAACAGCCCCAACAATCTTACCGCCAACCTCTGCCACTAATCCCCAATCATCTTTGGATTCCCCGAAACGCTTAACATAAATCTGTAATTCGGGAGATGAAATAATACTTTTGGGTGGAGGTTCGATACCCTCTGGAATAAAGATTGCTTCATAAAGAAAATTATCCAGTAACGGATATTCCTGTTTTTGTATTTTTCGTATCGTATACTCCATAGCTTACCTCTCAATTCTGTATTCTCCATATATTCTAGCATAATTCAGATAATACAGCAACAAAAACTTATCAGAAATGCTAAATTTAATAAAAAAGATAAGTTTAACAAATAGGCTATTGACAATAACAGAAATGTTAAGTATAATTCAAATACAGAGCTTAACAAAAACGCTAAACAAAAAGGAGGATATTGAATGAGGAATGAACTATTTGTAACTGCCGGGGAGGTAGCGCAGGAGTTGGGCGTTTCCAAACCATTTGCTTACAAATTAGTACGACAGATGAATGAGGAACTGGAAGAGAAAGGTTTTATCACAATCGCCGGACGTGTCAGCAGAAAATATTATGAAGAAAAATTCTACGGCATGGCGCAGGCGGCGAACTAAGGAGGGCGAACTATGGCGGCATATAAAGATGAACAGCGTGGAACATGGTATGTATCGTTCCATTATTATGACTGGACGGGCAAGAACTGCCGGAAAGTCAAGCGGGGTTTCAAGACCAAAAGAGAAGCTACGGAGTGGGAGCATCATTTCCGTATGAAAGAAGCGGCTGACTTGGATATGACTTTCGGGGAATTTGTGCAGGCATACACAAGAGATATGAAGCCGAAGCTGAAACACAATACTTGGCTGACAAAGGAGCATATCTTACGCACAAAATTGTTGCCGTACTTTGAGAATAAGAAAATGTGCGATATTCGTGCAAAAGATATTATCCAGTGGCAGAACGAGCAGATTTCCTATCGTGATGAAAAGGGAAAGCCCTATGCGCCGACTTATCTGAAAACTCTGCAATCAGAATTGAGCGCATTGTTTAATCATGCGGTACGGTTCTACGAATTAAAGAGCAATCCCGTTGTCAAAGCCGGGCCGCTTGGGAAAGGGAAAGCAGAGGAAATGCTTTTTTGGACGAAGGAGGAATATCTGAAATTCATTGAAGCAGTAAAAGACAAGCCATATTCCTATCAAGCATTTCAAATTTTATACTGGTGTGGCTTGCGTGTTGGCGAACTTTTAGCCCTCACGCCGCAGGATATAGATTTTGATAACAAGGTCATTCGGATAACAAAATCTTATCAGCGGTTAGAGGGAAAAGATGTGATAACAGACCCAAAAACACCGAAAAGCAAGCGCAATGTCAGTATGCCGGACTTTTTAAGTGAGGAATTAAAAGAGTATCTCGGCAGGCTGTACGGGTTTCTCCCGACTGACCGTATCTTTCATCTGACAAAAAGTTTCCTGCACCATGAAATGACGAGAGGGGCAGGAAAAGCAGGGGTAAAGCGCATTAGAATCCACGATTTAAGGCATTCGCACGTTTCGTTGTTAATCAGCATGGGATTTTCAGCGGTATCAATCGGGAACAGGGTAGGGCATGAAAGCGTGGATATTACGTTTCGATACGCCCATATGTTCCCGACAGAACAGATACAAATGGCAGAGTTGCTGAACGCAGAGTTTAAGGAGGGTACAAATGAATGAGCGGCACACACAAATATCCAACAATCAGTTTTCGCATTTCTCCCAGAGAACGGGAAGAAATTGAAGCAAAGATTTTTGCAAGCGGCATGAAAAAGAAAGATTATTTTGTTCGTTCCTGTATTTACAATCGTGTATGCGTGGTGGGGAAGAAAGAAACGGTATATCAGATTGTGGAAAAATTGCAGGAAATGCAGAGCCGTATGGAAGAACTGGCAGAGCAGATAAAAGGCGAAAAGCCGGAGGTCACTACCGAAGAAATCAGAGCATTACAGACGACATATGAGGATATGTTGAAAGCAATCCTTTGGGTATTGGACGGAGCAAAATATCTGTGGCAGGGAAGCACCAACGGAGAAGAAAAAAGCCCCGACAGCGGCAACTGTTAGGGCTGTGATAACTGGAAAACCTCTGTTATCAATATTCACAATACAAGTATAGCAGAGGGTTCTTCCAGTGGCAACGATTTTTCAGAAATGGAGGGCATTTATGGAAGAAACAAAAATCGAATTACAGTTGATTAAATTGTCGGAGATACAGTCGCAGGAAGTTTCTTGGCTGTGGTTTCCGTTTATCCCCTATGGCAAGCTGACTATTGTTCAAGGCGATCCGGGTGACGGAAAGACAACATTTATTCTGAACATAGCGGCGAAACTGTCTAAGGGAGAAAGTTTAGACAGTGGAATGAATTTTACAAAGCCTTTGAATGTCATCTATCAGAGTGCGGAGGACGGTCTTGCCGATACGGTAAAGCCCCGATTGGAACAGGCGGGGGCAAACTGTGAGAAAATCTCGGTCATTGATGAAAAAATAAAATCTCTTTCCATGATAGATGAACGCTTGGAAGAAGCTGTTATAAAGACAGGCGCAAAGCTGTTGATTTTAGACCCGATACAAGCCTATTTGGGCGGCGGTATGGATAATGAACAAATCCAGCAAGCTGGATTGGCGAATGAAGCAAGGGATATGACAAAGAAGTTGGCGGCACTGGCAGAGAAATACCAGTGTGCGATTGTCCTTGTCGGTCACATGAATAAAGCGGCGGGAAATAAAGCGGCATACCGGGGAATGGGTTCGATAGATTTCTTTGCGGTTGCTAGAAGCGTTCTCTTAGTCGGCAGGGTTGAGGGAGAAGAAAATATAAGGGCTGTGGTACAGATAAAAAACAACCTTGCGGCGTTCGGACACCCGAAAGCATTTGCACTGTCGGAGGACGGTTTTAGGTGGCTAGGGGATTATGAGATTACCGCTGATGAAGTCTTAGGCGGCATTGCCCCGAAAGCAAATAAAATGGAACAGGCAAAGCGGCTGCTCCGGGAACTGGCAGAAACAAACAATGCCATGCAGAGCAATGAGATTTTCAACCTTGCGGACGAGCAGGGCATATCAAAGCGGACACTGGAAAATGCAAAGAAAGAGTTAGGCGTCCGGGCAAAGCGGATAAACAATACGTGGTACTGGGAACTGGATAAAATCAGACAGTGACGGAAAGGCAAGGCAACAGCGCAACAATGCAGGGTATTAGAATTTTGCAGTCTTGAAATTGCGTTCTTGAAGATTGCAAGGTTGCAAAAATTATAGACATTGCAATGTTGCGCTGTTGGGAGAAAGCCGGAAAGCGGCGGTATCAAGGCAGCGAAAAGCCATACCGTCCGTAAGGACGGTATGCTGTCCAACGGACAGCTAGCCCCCGGCAGGGCGCAAAGGCACTTTTGATAGAGCGTAGCTTGTCGAAAGTGCTTTTGCGTTACTTTCGCAGAAAGTAACAAAGGCTATGCGCCGTATCCGGCGCTTATTACCCAATAGGGAGAAAGGAAAATTTATTGAAGCGGACAATCAGCGTAATGACAGGGAAAGGCTCTGTCAACCACAACAGCAGAAAATTCCACGCAAAGAACACTGACCCGGAACGGAGTTGTTTGAACGTAGAATACTGCAACGAAAATATCAAAGACGTATACCACGAATTATTTGATGAAGCACTCGCCCGGTACAACGAGAAGCAGACCAGAAGTGACCGCATAATTAATGATTATTATGAGAAAATCTGTTCCGGGAAACAGGAGAAGCCATTCCATGAGATTATTTTGCAGATAGGCAACAAGGACGATATGGGGGCAAAGACAGAGGACGGACAGCTTGCGGCGAAAATACTTGATGAATATATGCAGGACTTTCAGCGGCGCAATCCCACATTGAGAGTGTTCTCTGCCTATCTCCACATGGACGAAGCCACACCGCATCTGCATATAGATTTCGTACCCTATACGACTGGAAGCAAGAGAGGGCTTGAAACAAGGGTGTCATTAAAAAAGGCACTGGAAGAACTTGGCTTCAAAGGCGGCACAAGGAGCGAAACGGAACGTAACCAGTGGGTAGCGGCAGAGAAAGAACATCTTGCGGAGATTATGCTAAAGCATGATATTGAGTGGGAGAAAAAGGGAACACATGAGAAACATTTATCCGTTTTGGATTTTGAGAAAAAGGAGCGTGCAAAAGAAGTTGCTAAACTGGAACAGACAATCTCCGGCAGTAAAGAGGAATTATCTTCTATTCTTCATCAGCAGATAACGGCAGGACAGGAAACGGAGCAGATACGGAAAGAGGGCGAAGCAATCCGGCAGGAAGTATCAGAACTTTCCGCTACAAATTTTCTGCTAAAAGAGCAGACTGTAACACTGACAGAGGATAAGGAAAAGCTGTTATCTGAAAATGAAAAATTGGAGAAACAGCAGAAAAAGTTACAGCAGGAAATCAACAAAATGGTACAGTCAAAGGAAGTCATGGAGCGCAATATACACGCTTATGATGAAGATGTAAAATGGCAGTTGGCAGAGCCGGGGACATTGATGAGCGCAAAAAACTATCGGGAGAAAAAGGCACTTCCACTTGTGGAGAAATTAAAAGAGATAGTAAAAAGTCTGACTATTAAATGCGTACAGCTTACCGAGCAGGGCAAGAAGCTGACCGCTAAAGTGGACGGGCAACAAGTACAGATTAGCCGCTTGACGGACAAGGTTATGGAACAGAGCGACACCATAGACCGATTGCAGGAAAAAGCGACTGATTTAGGACGTTTGGAGCGTCATTTAGGCAAGGAACAGGTGCAGTTGATAGTGGAACGGTCAAAGGCAATAGAGCAGGCAGAAAAGGCAAATAAACGCCCGAAACGTACCTTTGAAATGAGCCGATAGGAAAGGGGATTGATAGGATATGACAGATGTGGAGAAAAAAGTGATGATACGGCTGTGCGCTAAAATCGTGGCAGAAACAGACCTTTACGAAATGGATAAGGAAGTGCAGAATCTGATAGATTGGGTATGTTTATCGGAGCAGATAAAAGAAAACAATAATACAATCCGTAATCTGATCGTGGAATATAAAAAGATAGAGCCGGATTGCCGGAAGGGAGTACGGACGCAGTTGGAGCGTATGAAAGAACTCTGCAAAGAGCGGAATAATCTGTATGAAAAGCAGAACGATTTGAAAGGGCAGAAACAGAAGCTTGAAAAGTCGTTGGAACGATAAGAGATGTGGGGCGTGGCGGTTGCTATGCTCTGTATTTTATAGTGGCAGATACAGAGAGAAAGTGCTATAATCGAAAGCATGATTTAAGATATGGGAGATGAAACGGCATGGAAATAAATATTGAGGATAATTTTTCGCTGTTATTTGATAAAAATAATAATACGGCATACAAAGCATTACAGATGCTGCAAAAAGAATGTGAGGAATCGGACAAGGTATATTGTTATATGGATAAATTAGCCGATATGATTGACAGTGATAATTCCTATATTCGGACAAGAGGGCTTACGCTGATTGCCTATAACGCTAAATGGGATATAGATAATAAAATTGATGAAATTATAGACGAATATTTGAAGCATATAGAAGATGTTAAGCCGATAACGGCAAGACAGTGTATAAAATTATTGCCTATGATTGCAAAGAATAAGCCAGAATTAAAGTGTGATATTGTTGCCGCACTGCAAAAAGCAGATACATCTATTTATGCAGACAGTATGCAACCATTGGTTTATAAGGATATTCAAAATTCTTTGGCAGAGATAGAGAAGCTATAAATTTATTGAGATTTTAAGGAGTATAGAGTAATGGATAACTGGTTTACAATAGATAAAATTGATGTAGATACATATATTATCAGCGAATACCGCCATTGGGAGGAAACGCATTGCTATCTGTTGAATGGAAATATCCGAAGTCTGCTTATTGATACAGGGCTTGGCATTTCCAATATCTATGAGGAAGTGCTGAAACTTACCGATAAGCCAATTACGGCAGTAGCCACGCATATTCACTGGGATCATATTGGCGGGCATAAGTATTTCCCGGATTTTTATGCCCATGCTGATGAATTGGATTGGCTGAATGGTAAATTCCCTTTATTAATTGAAACGATAAGAGAGATGGTCATAGACCGCTGTGATTTGCCCGAAGGGTTTTGCGTGAGCGATTATGAATTGTTTCAAGGTATACCAACAAAAGTGCTGACAGACCATGACATCATTGATATTGGCGGCAGGGAAATTGAAGTGCTGCATACTCCCGGACATTCTCCGGGGCATTTGTGCTTTTGGGAAAAAAGCAGGGGATATTTATTTACAGGCGATTTGGTTTATAAAGATATTCTGTTTGCTTATTATCCGTCTACTGACCCGGAAGCATATCTTGATTCTTTGGAAAAAGTTGCGGCATTGCCTGCAAAGGAAGTATTTCCTGCACACCATTCACTGGATATGAAGCCGGAAATCCTAATTCGTATGCGAGAAGCATTTAGAAATCTCAAGGCAGACGGAAAGCTTCATCATGGAAGTGGGACATTTGATTATGGGGATTGGGGAGTATGGCTATAAAAGTAGACTGAAATTTTTCCCTTATGTGTAGTATTTACATGGTGCTAGCACCATGTAATAAAGGTGGTTAAGGAGAAAATGGGAATTTGCGAGTGATTTGTTACGCTTTAGCACTTTTGAAAGCCTTATTTTCAAGGCTTTTGGATGTAAATAAATGCAAAACGATATTTTATACCTTTAACCTCAAAAATGGGTTTTTACTGCGTAACATTTGAAATAAGGGATTGCTAATTTGTGGGGATTTGTGAAAGGGGATATTATGACATATATAGAAAAGGAAATTAGTTATGCTGATTATGTTAGGCTAAGAGAAAGTGTTAATTGGAATAATTTTTTTAAGGAACAGACTGAAAAATGCTTGAAAAATACATTGTATTCAATAGAAGTTATAGATGATAATACAATTATAGGAATGGGAAGATTGATTGGCGATGGAATGTATTACATGATGGTCGATATTATTGTTGAACCGAGTTATCAAGGTAAAGGTATCGGAAGCAATATTGTTAATAAATTGATAGAATATGTTTATAAGGAAACGCCCGTTGGCGGTCGTTCAAGTATTCAGTTGATTGCAGAAAAAGGGAAAGAAAGTTTTTACGAAAAATTGGGATTTAAATTTATTCCGCATGAATTTTGTGGAAGTGCTATGCGAAAAGTAATTCGCAAATAAGTGTTTGAATGATGGCGATAAAAAAGGGTTTGTGCATTATATAATCTGATTATATGTGGATTGCCATATTTTTGTGGGAAAATGGGCGTTTATGTGGTAATATAATAGAGGCAAAGATAAAAACACAACGCAAGGCAGTCTTGCAGAACTGGTAGGTAGTCCAGTCGCACCGATTTGGTGTAAGTAGCCCTCCCTCCTTAGGGTCGTCCGTTCTTTGTTCATTACAATTATTTTAAGGAGGAATTGTCATGGACAAAGTATCAGGAAAATTGACAGTATTTTTTGAAGAACCCTTTTGGGTGGGAGTGTTTGAACGTGTATTAGAGGGAAAATTATCTGTGTGCAAGGTTACGTTTGGGGCAGAACCAAAAGACTATGAAATATACGATTTCATTTTGAAAAAATACTATCAGTTGCGATTTAGTCCGGCTGTGGCAACTGATGTAAAAGAAACCGGTCGCAATCCTAAACGGGTACAGAGAGAAGTACGGAAACAAATACAGAATACCGGGATAGGCACAAAATCGCAACAGGCTTTAAAATTACAGCAGGAGCAGTTGAAAACTGAACGCAAGATTGTGAGCCGGAAGCAACGGGAAACGGAGAAACAGCGACAGTTTGAACTGAAACAGCAGAAAAGGAAAGAAAAACATAGGGGCAGGTAATATTGCCCCAATTGCACTGGATTTGTAATCGGAAAGTGAGGAAAGTGGAAATGCCATATATTACGGTCGAAAGTGGAGCGTTATCAGACGAGCAAAAAGAGCTGCTGATTAAGCGATTGACAGAAGTTTCTTCTGAGATTATGAAAGTACCGCAGGAGTTTTTTGTTACCACAATTAAAGAGGTATCTGATAAAAATTTCGGTATAGGTGGCAAAACGATTGATATAGTCAAGGAAGAATATATAAAGAAACATCAATAGTTTACGGTATGTGAAATGAGAGGAATTGAGTATTATGAATGACCAAACGCAGGAAATGAGAGAATATATTAAATTTTGGACAAAATTTTCTCAAAAAGCAGAAGAAATTCTGCATGAATACAATAACTTGTCAGATGAAAATAAGAAAAAAGCTAGCACAGAAGCACAACAGATATTTATGGCTCAGGGAATTGCCGGAGTTATGGAATTTACCAGAAATATGGCGTTGAAAAATGTTTAAAAGATGATCCAGAAACAAAATTTGTAAATTTAGTATAAGTTATGTAGTATTGGCATAAAATTTTAATGGAAAGTTTTATTGACTTTTCTCTTTGTGCTTGTTAGAATGTTGGCACAAAGAAAGTTTACCACTGACCGATATGTGGTATATAAATGGTCGGGTTGAAAGTTTACCGCTGACCAATATGCGGTATATAAGTGGTTGGGTTGAAAGTATAGTCCTTCGCCGCAAGGTGGGGGACTTTTTCCGTAGTGAGGTTGGAACGAATGAAGAAAACAGGGTTTTATATTATAAAAGACAAGTTTTTTGAGGATATGTCTGATCCATATCTCAAAGGCAATAAGGCAGGAAATAGACCACACTATTATTGCTTTGAAGATACAAGCAGAGGAATTTATTGGATGATACCCTTGTCCAGCCAGATTGATAAATATAAGCGAATTGTAGAGAAGAAAGAGAAAGCAGGAAAGCCCTGTGATATTATCCATATTGTGAAATTGGATGATAGCAGGCAAAGTGCGTTTTTGATACAGGATATGTTTCCAATAACAGATGAGTACATAGAGCGAGAATATACCATAGCCGGAAATCATTTGATGCTGACAAGTGAGCATACTGCTAAAGAGATTGAACAGAAAGCAAAAAAGGTTATGGGTATGCTGAAGCATGGTGTAAAATTTATGCCAACGCAGCCGAATGTGATAGCCATATTAGAAAAGTTGAAGCAGAGCAAATAGTTGTTCTTTAGGGGCGTTAATTACATGGTGCTAGCACCATGTAGATATGGCAACCAAGGAGAAAATCTGTGATACCCGTATGATACCTGTTTGCTCTGAAACTGTAAATAAGACATAAAATATAGATATTATGACGATTAAAACCCTTAAAAAGCAATTGAATATTTAACAATTATATTATGGTTATAGGGAGTTCGAATAGTCGGAGCTAAGCCGCAAAGCCAGTAAAATCAAATGTTTACGGTTAGAGGGAAGTAATTTCAGATTAGGCGGTATAGCCCTAATTACAAGGGCTGTACCGTTTTTTCTTGCGCTCAACGAGCGCATTTTCCTTATGCACCTTGCCGTTTCGGTTGCGTGGCAGAAAGGAAATTGATTTCCCCTACAAAGTTGAAAACAATATCTACTTTCTGTACCCGTTTCCCGTTCACCTTTTCCGGCGCATGGACTATGATTTTCTTGATAAATTCATTGACGATTGCAGGGGTGAGTTCCTTTATCCCCACATACTTGCGGATAATCGCGGCGAAGCTGTCAAAATCGCTTTTGTTCTGTTCGTAGGTATCGACTTCCTGCTGGTCTGCCTTGACCTTTTCTTCCAGTTCCCGCTGTTCCGCTTCATACTCTGCGGACAGCTTCAAAAATCTGTCGTGGCTGATTGCGCCGCTTATGTCGTCCTCATAAATCCGCTTGAAAATACGGTCAAGTTCCGCTATCCGCTTCCTCGCCTGTTCAACTTCACGCTTCCTGCGTTTCATTTCCTTTTCCGTTTCAGCGGAGCGTTGCTGATACATCATTTCATGGAAAGCCATGATGTCATCAAAGAAAAGGGCGGTCACATCAAATATCCTGCTCCATACGATTTGCTTCAACACTTCTTCGCGGATAAAGTGAGCCGTACAGCTTCCAGTATTGCTCTTGTACTTTGCACAGCGGTAATGGTCTTGTGAGCCGTTAAAACTCTTACAGGTAACAAAGTGTAATTTACTCCCGCAGTCTGCACAGTATACCAAGCCGGAGAACAGGGCTTGCCGTTCTGCTTTTGTGGGGCGGCGTTTGTTCGCCCTAAGTTCCTGCACCCGTTCAAAAACAGCGTCCTCTACAATCGCTTCATGGGTATTATAGAAAATTGCCTGCTGTTCCTTTGTGGTTGGAATCCGCTTTTTCAGTTTGTGGGATTTGGAATAGCTTTTGAAGTTTACCGTATGCCCGCAGTAGTCCATGCGCTCCAAAATGCCGACAATGGTACTATCTCTCCAGTCATAAGGGCTGTCGGGGAGTGCTTTCCCCTTTTTCTTTGCGTAATACGCTTTTGCTATCAGCACATTATCCGCTTTGAGGATTTTTGCTATCTGCGCAGGTCCTTTCCCACCGATACATAAATCAAAAATGCGTTTCACCACAGCGGCGGCTTCCTCGTCTACAATCCATTGCTTTTTGTCCGTAGGGCTTACTATGTAGCCATAGGGCGGCTTTGTCAGGTGTTCCCCCGCCTGTCCCTGCGCCCGTTTGATTGCCCGTACCTTTTTGCTTGTATCTTTGGCATAAAAATCGTTGAACACAGGTTATTGGGGAAAGGGAAAGCAAACAGGCAAAAACCCAGTATTCATGCGGGTTTGCGGCGAGATGGCTCTCAAAAGCTAACCTCACAAAAGACAGATTATTGCACAATCACATATCGTTTCTAAGGGAGAATGTTGATTCCGGTCACATTCTCCCTTTTTTCATACCAAGAAACGAGGTGATTATCTTGAACACGCAAATCATCGCCATCGCCAACCAAAAGGGAGGTGTGGGCAAGACCACAACCTGTGCCAACTTAGGGATAGGACTGGCGCAGGCCGGAAAGAAAGTGCTTCTCATTGACGGGGACCCGCAAGGGAGCCTGACCATCAGCCTGGGCAATCCCCAGCCGGATAAGCTGCCCTTTACCCTCTCTGACGCAATGGGCTGCATCCTGACCGATCAGCCGGTCCGCCCCGGCGAGGGGATTCTGCGCCACCCGGAGGGCGTGGACCTGATGCCAGCGGATATTCAGCTGTCCGGTATGGAGGTGTCGCTGGTAAACGCTATGAGCCGGGAAACGATTCTGCGGCAATATCTGGACAGTGTAAAGGGGCAGTATTCCCATATCCTCATAGACTGCCAGCCCTCCCTGGGTATGCTCACCGTCAACGCGCTGGCCGCCGCCAACCGGATCATAATCCCCGTCCAGGCGGAGTATCTGCCCGCCAAAGGGCTGGAACAGCTGCTCTCTACGGTAGCCAAAGTCAAGCGGCAGATCAACCCGAAACTGCAAATAGACGGTATCCTGCTGACGATGGTGGACAACCGCACCAACTTTGCCAAAGAGATTGCCGCCCTGCTGCGGGAAACCTACGGCAGCAAAATCAAGGTATTCGGCACAGAGATTCCCCATTCTGTCCGGGCAAAGGAAACCAGCGCGGAGGGCAGGAGCATTTTCGCCCATGACCCAGGCGGCAAAGTAGCGGAGGGCTACGCAAATCTGACCAAGGAGGTGTTGAAACTTGAAAAGCAGCGCGAAAAAAGTAGAGCTGGCATCGGTCGATGATCTGTTTTCCACCGAGGAGAGCCGCGCCGATGCGGGGCGGGAAAAGGTGGTAGAAATCTCTTTGAGCGAGCTGCACCCGTTCAAGGGACACCCTTTCAAGGTCAAAGACGATGACGCCATGATGGAAACCGCCGACAGCATCCGGCAGTACGGCGTTCTGGTCCCGGCGATTGCCCGTCCTGACCCGGAGGGCGGCTATGAGCTGGTAGCCGGACACAGGCGGCATCGGGCCAGTGAACTGGCAGAGAAAGAAACCATGCCGGTCATTGTCCGGGATTTGGACGATGACGCCGCCACGATTATCATGGTTGACAGCAATTTACAGCGGGAAAGCCTGCTCCCCAGCGAAAGGGCTTTTGCCTACAAAATGAAGCTGGAGGCCATGAAACATCAGGGAGAACGCACAGACCTAACTTGTTCCCAAGTTGGGAACAAGTCCGCAGGAAGGAAATCCAGCGAAATGTTAGCCGAACAGTTCGGCCAGAGTAAAAACCAGATTTTCCGCTACATCCGCCTGACCGAGTTAATCCCCGAACTGCTGAACATGGTGGACGAAAAGAAAATTGCCCTGAACCCGGCCTATGAGCTGTCCTTTCTCAAAAAAGAAGAACAGACACAGCTTTTGGACGCTATGGACAGTGAACAGGCCACCCCCTCCCTTTCCCAAGCCCAGCGGCTCAAGAAATTCAGTCAGGAGGGGCATCTGTCCATAGATGTAATGCGGGCGATTATGGGCGAGGAAAAGAAAAGCGATCTGGACAAGGTGACGTTTACCTCCGACACCCTGCGGAAGTATTTTCCCAAAAGCTACACCCCTGCCCGGATGCAGGAAACCATCATCAAACTGCTGGAACAGTGGCAGAAAAAGCGTCAGAGAGATCAGGAACGCTGAAAGGAGCGCCTATGAGAGATCACGTTGCCAGGGAGTTAAAGGGCCACAACATACTGGCTGTGGAACGGTTTCAGGATAAGACCCGCTGGATGGTGGAGTTTTCCGTCCTGCGGCCCCGTACCGCCTACGGCGCACCCGGCGATGAAACGCGCCTGTTTCTGGACGAGGACGGCTACCAGGCCGTTCTCGCCAGCCAGAAACGCCGGGACATCAAAATCAAACGGTATGCCCGCGTCATTGAGGGGCATATCCTGGACTTCAAGCCCAAAAAGAAACGCCACCCGTAAACCCGACAAATTGAGAGGAAGGAATGAATATGTGTACCGTTAAGGAAATCAGAGAAGCCATCCGGGAGGACTGCCGCTCCCAGCGAAACATGGAAACCATTGAGATTGGCCGGATTTTTCAAACCCTGACGTTTCCGCAGTTAGAGAGCCTGTTTGACAAACCGCCCATGCCGCCGTTTTTTCACCGGTACAGGCAGAAGTCAGCCAGCAAATGAACGCCGCAATTCTTTTTACGGGATTGTGGCTTTTTTCATGCCCTGGGAAACGAAAGGAGTGCAGAAAATGGCCGTTTTTCGAGTAGAACGCACACAGGGATACACCGTTATGAGCAACTATCATCTGCGGGACAAGAGCCTGAGCCTGAAAGCAAAGGGCCTGCTGTCCCAGATGCTCTCACTGCCGGAGGATTGGGACTACACCCTTTCCGGCCTGGCTGTTATTAACCGGGAAAGCAAGGACGCGATCCGCTCCGCAGTCAATGAGCTGGAAAAGGCGGGGTACATCAAGCGCCGCCAGACCACCGACGCGGGCGGCAAGTTCAGCGCCAACGAGTATGTGATTTATGAGCGTCCGGTAACAGAGGAACCGCCCGCCCAACCGTTGCCTCCAAAACCGTTGTTGGAAAAACCGTTGTCGGGTTTTCCGACAACGGATAATCCGTCAACGGGAAAACCGTCAACGGAAAATCCAACGCAAATAAGTATAGAGAAATTAAATACCCAAAAATCAATTACTGACGGATCAATTACCGATTCCCTTCCTTTCCGGGGAACGGCGGCAAAGCCACCGGAACCGAAGCGAAGGGAAACGATGTCACTGACAGAGATGGAAAGTTATCGGGAGCTGATTTTGGAGAATATCGAGTATGGCTGCCTCAAACAGCGGTTTGGAACCTACCGGGAGGATTTGGACGAGATTGTGGAGCTGCTGGTGGAAAACGTCTGCGCGAAGCGTAAGACCACCCGGATTGCCGGGGCGGACTTCCCCCATGAGGTGGTGCGTTCCCGCTTCCTGAAGCTGGACAGCTCCCACATCGAGTTTGTCATGGACTGCCTGCAAAAGAACACCACCGAGGTACGGAACATGAAACAGTACCTCCTGACGGTGCTGTTCAATGCGCCCACCACCATGAGCAACCATTACACCTCACAGGTCAACCACGATATGTACGGCGGCTTCTGAAAGCTGGCCGTTTTTGTCTGCCCGGAACTGCCGGGAGAAAGGAATCTGTTATGAAACGACCGCTTGCGTATATCACCGCTCCCTGGAGCAAGAACCCCCATGAAAACGCGGCAAACGCCGCCAGCTACTGCCGCCAGGTGTATGACGCCGGATATTCCCCGGTCTGCCCTGTTTTGTTCCTGCCGCTGTTTTTGAAAGATGAAATCCCCCAGGAACACAAGGACGGAATCGACATCGCCAGAGATTTCGTCGTCGCAAAGTCCGCTAAACTCCGTTTCCGCCTGTCGGCGAAAACTGCGTCCGCTCCCTTGCTCCTCCTCTCCCCACAAAATCTTCAATTTTGCGGGGACCCCGATTACCGCTCCCATGTGCTGGTGGTCTGCGGACACTCGACCGATGAAACGGTCAAAAACGATATTGCCACCGCTGAACGCCTGCGGATCACCGCCACCACACTGGACGGGATTCTGACGGTGAAAGGCCAGGGCCGGGAGAAAGGGGGCGCACACCATGCCTGAGCAAAAGACCATCGGCCAGCTGATGGAGGAAATGCGGCTTAAAGCCGGGGCGCGGGAGTATTCCGGCCATAGTTACATGGACTTAAACCGGTTCGCGGAGGACACCCGGCACATGATTATTTTTGATACCCTGACCGCTGATTCCCCTGTTGGCTGGAAAGGGGAACGCAGCCGCGCCTTTCTCACCGAGGAGAGATATAAAAAGTCCCTGGAACGCCAGGAGCAGGGGCATATCAGGATTGTGAGCCATGCGAAGGTCCGAAACGGAAACCTGCGCTATGACCGGCAAGACCAGCTCCGATAGAGAAACCATGCAGAAAATCCATAGAGAGGAGGCGAAACACCCATGCAGGACGAAGTGGAAAGCAAAACCCTGACGCTCATTGTCAGCGGCACAAAGTTCACCGGCAGGCTGTTCAAAGCGGCAATTATGAAGTATCTGGCGCACCTGAAAGAGCAAAAGATGCAGAAACAGCGGGAAAAGGGCGCGGAGGTCAAGCCCCAGGGCAGGCAGACGGTGAAGCAGCTCATCGGGCAGAACCAGGGCGTGTCCAATCTTGAGATCACAGACCCCTCCATCAAGGCGTTTGAACGGGTTGCCCGGAAGTACGGCGTGGATTACGCGGTAAAGAAGGACCGCAGCTGCTCCCCGCCCAAGTACCTGGTCTTTTTCAAGGCCCGCGATGCGGACGCGCTGACCTCCGCGTTTACCGAGTACACCCAGAAGAAGGTCCGCAAGGCGTCCCGCCCGTCTGTGCTGGCGAAGCTGAACCAGTTCAAGGAGCTGGTGAAAAACGCGGTGGTGGACCGCACCAAGCGAAAGGAGCTGGAACGATGAAAAGACCATTGAACATCAAGAAGCTCGTTTTGCTGAACCTGCCCTATATCCTGATGGGGCTGTTCGCCACCAACTTCGGGGAGGCGTGGCGGATGGCCCAGGGCGCGGACGCATCGGAAAAGGCGCTGTCGCTAATCTCCGTCCTTCCGGCGGCGCTTGGAAGTTTCTGGCCCAGCTTTCACCCGCTGGACCTGCTGGTCGGGCTGTGCTGCGGCGCGGCGCTCCGGCTGGCTGTTTACCTGAAAGGCAAAAACGCCAAGAAGTACCGCCCGAATATCGAGTACGGTTCCGCGAGATGGGGAAATTCCCAGGACATCGCCCCTTATGTCGATCCGGTATTCCAGAACAATGTAATCCTCACCCAGACGGAACGCCTTACCATGAGCAGCCGCCCCAAGGACCCCAAGACCGCCCGCAACAAAAATGTGCTGGTGATCGGCGGTTCCGGCTCCGGCAAGACCCGCTTCTGGCTCAAGCCCAACCTGATGCAGCTCCATAGCTCGTATGTGGTTACTGATCCGAACAGATAAGTATAATAAGGTTATAGGGAAGCGCGCACCCTCAAAGAAAGGAGGTTACACACCATGAAGAAGCAGGCAGAGAAAGACAAAATCACCGCCCTATACGAAAGACTCTCACATGACGATGAACGGGCAGGCGAATCCGTGAGCATTGAGAACCAGAAGCGGATTTTGGAGGATTACGCAAGAAAAAACGGCTTTACCAATATCCGGCATTTTACCGATGACGGAATCCGGGGAACTACTTTCAAGCGTCCGGGGCTGGACGCTATGTTAGACGAAATCCGGGCGGGGAACGTGGCAACAGTTATCATCAAAGACCAGAGCCGAATCGGGCGTGACGTGGTTGAAGTGGGGCTATTAAAGCGCACCTTTGACGAGTACCATGTGCGTTTTATCGCCGCAAATGACAACCTTGACACCGCCAACGGCTTTGATATTATGTCTATCTTCCGTGACGTGATAAACGAGTGGTACGTTGCCGACACCAGCCGCAAAATCAAGGCTGTTTTCAAGTCCAGAATGGAAAAGGGCTTGCGCTGTTCCGGCAGTGTCTGCTATGGCTACCGCGCTTCCAAAGAAGAAAAAGGAGAATGGATAATTGACGAGGAAGCCGCCGCCGTTGTGCGCCGCATCTTCCAGAGCGTCCTTGCCGGGGAAACCATAGCCAGCATAGCAAAGGCACTCCGCACCGAGAAAATCCCTATCCCGTCCGAGCATTGGAAACGGGCGGGCGAACCAGTCCGGGCGGCAAAGTACGCCGACCCCTACGCATGGTCAGCGACCACTATCGGCTACATACTGAAACGCCCGGAATATATGGGGCGCAAGGTATTAGGGAAAACCGTATGCGAGAACTACAAGACCAAGAGCAGCCGCAAGACCACGCCGGAGGAACAATATATCTTTGAGGGCGCAATCCCCGCCATTGTGGACGTGGAAACGTGGCAGACCGTACAGAAGATACGGGAAACGGTACGCCGCGCACCTAAACGGCAGAACGCCCCTAACCGCTTGACCGGGCTTCTCTACTGCGCCGACTGCGGTTCAAAGTTGACACACCGATACAACCTTGTGCAAGGGAAATGGATTGAGGACGCTTTTATCTGCTCCGGCTACCGCCACTTAATCCATGACTGCACCATGCACCATATCCCCACGGCGAAGATTGAAGCCGCTATCCTTGCCGTTATCCAGCGCGTGAGCTGGTATGTGCGGCACAATGAAAAGGAGTTTACAGAGCGTGTCCGGGAAGCGTCAGACCAGAACCAAGAGAAAACCGTCAAGGAATGTAAGCAGAAAATCAGCAAGGCACAGAAGCGGCACAAAGAGCTTGATGGGCTTGTGAAAAAGCTGTATGAGGGCAACGCCACGGGCAAGATACCCGACAAGCATTTTACCCGGCTTCTTGCTGAATATGACGAGGAACAGACCGGGCTTGAAACGTCCATAGCGGAATGGCAAAGGCAGATTGAAAGCTGGAACGCTGATAAGCTGAAAACAGACCAGTTTATCCAGCTTGTGAAACGCTATACCGACTTCTCCGAATTGACAACGCCCATGCTCAACGAGTTTATCGAGAAAGTGATTGTGCATGAGGGCGAGGGGCGGGGGAATGACCGCCGCCAGCGGATAGACATTTACCTAAACTTTATCGGGGCTTTTGAAGTACCCGCCCATATTGTCACCCCGGCAGAGGTAGAGGAACAACGCCGCCAGCAGGAGGAACAGGCGGCAAAGGAAGCACGTTCAAAGGAGCTTGAAAAGGCGCGGTACGAGAAGCGCAAGGCAGAGAAACGGGCATTTACCGCAAAGAAAAAAGCGGGGCTTCTCACGCCGGAAGAACTGGAAGCAGAGGAAAAACGGCTTGCACATAACCGGGAGTGGCAAAAGGAATGGCGGGAGAAACGCAAAGCCACAGAGCCGCCCAAGCCGCCTAAGAAAAAATCCATAAAGGAGCTTATGGAACTGGAAAAGACCGGGGCAGAACTTACGCCGGAGGAAACGGAACGGCTTGCAGAACACCGCCGGAAAAAAGCCGCACAGCATAAGGCGTGGCGCGAAAGGCAGAAAGCCGGACAGCCAAAGACAAGAACACTCAAAGAGCTTGCCGCCGCCCAAAAAGAGGGGGAAGCCTTAACGCCGGAGGAAACGGAACGTCTGGAAGCCCATAGAAGCCGGAAAAAGATAGCAAGGGAAAAACTGGTACGGCAAGCCGAAACCGACCCGGCAGCAGCGGCAGAATTGGCAAAGCAGAGGGCGTATGCTTCCGAAGCCACCAAGAAATCCCGGCAGAAAATGTATGATGAAGCCGCCACTGGAAACCCCGAAGCGGTAGAACGCTATGAAAATTATCTTGCTGCAAGGCGGGAAGCATACCACAGGAAAAAACAGGAAGCCACCGCCGAAAAAGCAGAGCAAAGCGCATAGCCGCCCCCTCTGAATATCAAAAGACGGAAAAGCAAGGGCGCATTGTGGAAATGTGCATAACAGGCTATGGAATCATGGATAACTCTGTTCACAGCACATGGAAAAGCAAAGAGCAGCTTTCCCACGTCCTGCAAACAGAGTTACCCACAATTCCAAAAGACAGCCAGTTATACACATTACAGCACAATGCCGACTACTACGGAATCCTGCTCATTCCTTATATTTTGTAAAAAACTGTCTGTTATTCCATAGTGACAATTAAAAAAATAGGTGTATGCGATAAACAAAATTAACGATTATCATAAATAAATTATTGACTTTCATATATCTTTGTTCTATAATCGCTACATAGGAGGTAAAGAAAATGAAACCAAGTCAAGAGAAAATCAGGAGTATGAGTAAGACAATAAGCATTGTACTTAAGTTGGGATTTATTGTATCGAATGTTATCGTAATATTATCCTTAATAGCAATCGGCATTTTAGTGCTTTCGGGTGAAGAAACGAAATTATCTTTTCTTGCTGCATTCAATGTTACAGCGAATAATGGAACTACAATAAGTATTGAGGCGCGGTCACTTTTGATTATGTTTGCATTTATGCTGATTGATACAATACTTATCTCGCTTGCGATATTTTTTGTCTATGCCATATTTGATAAAATCAGAAAAGGTTTTACGCCATTTACACATGAAAATACTACCCGAATTAAAAAAGTTGCAATTATAACGGCTATTTTGAGTATAGTTGGAAGCTATTCCGATTCATTGGTGGATTATTACACCATTGGAGAATTAACATGGCGGGTTAATATTATTGGAATGATAGTTGCGATAATTGTTTATTGTATTTCTTTGATATTCAGTTATGGTTGTGATTTGCAAAAGGAATCAGATGAAACATTGTGAGGTGATAATTTGCCAATAATTATGAGGTTAGATAGGGTAATGGCAGATAGAAAAATGTCTTTAAAAGAGTTATCTGAAAAAGTAGGCGTTGCTAATGTCAATCTATCCAAGATGAAAACAGGAAAAATTAGTGCAATTCGGTTTTCGACTTTAGAAGCAATATGTGAAGTTCTGGATTGCCAGCCGGGGGATATTTTAGAATATAAAAAAGGAGAATGAAATGAAAATTTGTGGGGCAGTACTTGCAATATTCTATGTAGGGTTAATGGTGTTCGCTGTCTATAAAGAAAAGATAAAAAGTATATCTTCTGCATTTATACTAATTGGTTGTTTGTTAGTATTTTTATATACGTTTTTAAACATGGTATGGTGCAAAAATTTTATAATGATTATGATTATTGGAATGTTAAGTATTTCTGTTGGTACATTTATGAATGGCTTCAAGCAAAATAATATTCATATTCATCATCATGTTATTCGCATTATTGTTGAAATAGTTATTACTATAATTTGTTGGATAGGCAGGTGAAAAAATGAAACTCCAATGGGCATTTTGTCCGATTTGTCATAATAAAACAAGATTAAAGATTCGAGAAGATACCGTGCTTGAAAATTTCCCCCTTTTTTGTCCAAAGTGTAAACAGGAAACACTAATCAATGTAACGCAATTTAATATTTCAGTTATCAAAGAGCCGGACGCACAGACGCAGAGCCGATAATACGCAGAAGTAAAAATGCGGTTATCGGTTCTTTTTTGTAATCAATAATTACGGGGCAACAGCTTAGAGTGCTATTGCCCTTTGGATTATAAATGCAACTGTAAACCATGCACCGCCCCATGTGGGAGAAAGGGGGAATTTTCTATGGATTGCACAGAAGCATACAAGGAACACATCATGTATTCTTTCAATGGTTTCTGCAAAGTCGTCATACGCTATGCCGCTATCAACGCATGGCGCGACAGGAACAGGCGGCAGCAAAAAGAAATATCCTTTGAATACCTCACAGAAGAAAAGTTCTACCCTCTAAGCACATCAGATGAATTTCTCAAATCACCTTACGAACAATACCCCGTTACAATCTGCGGTCAGACAATTATCCTCACCAATGGGGAGCTTGCCGCCGCCCTGTTATCCCTGCCAGAGAAAAAGAGGGAAATCATTTACCTTTACTTTTTCGGGAATTACACACAGCAGGAAATCGCGGATTTATACGGGCATTGTAAAAGTACAGCGTGGCATTATATCCATAGCGCATTACAGATGTTGCAGAAAGAAATGGAGGGATTTTCACATGGGGAATACTAACCTTGTGCCATATGAAACCATTGTCCGGGCAACAAACGGCGAGCCGGAAGCCGTGGACGAGGTTTTACGGCATTACAGCAAACGAATCCGCTTTGCCGCCCTTGAAAACGGGCACGTCAACACAGACACCGAGGACAGCATAAAACGGCGGCTTATCACTGCCCTGTTTCAGTTCCGCTTTGACTAAAAAGGCAGCATGACAGGAGGTGAGGTTTGTCGGGAAAATAGCCATGCTGATATTCAACGATACCGAGGAAAAAGCGGTTGAGAAAGCCATAGCCGCCCTTGCGGATATGATACCGCTGGAAGCCATACAGCCGCCCCACTCCCCGGCACTTATTTTTCCGGGATTGGAAATAAGGCTGCACCAACGCCGGGTACTGAAAGACGGGATTGACGTTTCCCTCACCCGTCTGGAATACGGCGCACTCTGCTACCTTGCCGCCAGTCCGGGGAGGGTATTCACAAAGGCGCAAATCTTTGAAGCCGTGTGGAGCATGGAGAGTGAAAGCTGCCAGTCAAACGTGGCAAATGTGATATGCAATCTACGGAAAAAGATAGAGCCGGACAGCCGCCGCCCCACCTACATAAAGACCGTTTTAGGCATAGGCTACAAGTTTACTTCCGGGGAATAACAACAGGATAACCGCCGCTATCGGCGAAGATACGAAACAGGAAATCAAGGAAAAAGGTTTCCTGTTTTTTTACGCCCGTTTTGCTTATCCCCGGATTTACAGTGGGAGAAAATACCGCCGCAAAGTTGGCGCAATCCACGCCACGCAAGCCGGGGAAAACGGCGAAAGCCAGCACAGCGGAATCCGTCAGTTACTAAGAGCAAGATTCTACCACAGTACCAAATTTCGCTAATCGCTCATTTTGTCCTATGGGAATCTTGTTGGGGTTGCCACCCCAAGCCCGCCTTTTTGCGGCTTGCGCCGCTTGAAAAAATCCACCCACGAAAGGAGGTTCACAGCCATGAAAAGATACAACACGCCACACCGAAGCCGGGTAATCAAGACACGCTTGACCGAGGAAGAATACGCCGAATTTTCCGAGCGTGTTTCCCTCTGCAAAATGAGCCAAGCCGAGTTTATTCGGCAAGCCCTCATTAAGTCAAGCATACGCCCGGTTATCACTGTTTCCCCGGTCAATGATGAATTACTCTCTGCCGTTGGAAAACTTACAGCCGAATACGGGAAAATCGGCGGCAACTTGAACCAGATTGCCCGCTGTCTGAACGAGTACGGCGCACCTTATAACGCCCTCTCAAAAGAGGTACGAGCCGCCACAGCGGAGCTTGCCGCCTTGAAGTTTGAAGTCTTGCAGAAAGTAGGTGAAGCCGTTGGCAACATTCAAACATATCAGCTCTAAAAATGCCGATTATGGGGCGGCTGAACAATACCTAACATTTGAACATGACGAGTTTACCATGAAGCCCACACTGGACGGAAACGGGCGGCTTGTTCTCCGTGATGATTACCGCATTTCCTCTCTGAATTGCGGTGATGAAGATTTTGCCATAGCGTGTATGCGTTCCAATCTGAAATACGGCAAGAACCAGAAACGGGAGGACGTAAAGAGCCACCACTATATTATCAGCTTTGACCCCCGTGACGCACCAGACAACGGCTTGACGGTTGACCGAGCGCAACAGTTAGGCGAGCAGTTTTGCAGAGAACATTTCCCCGGACACCAAGCCCTTGTATGCACCCACCCGGACGGGCATAACCACAGCGGCAACATTCATGTGCATATCGTAATCAATTCTTTGCGGATTGAGGAAGTACCGCTATTGCCGTACATGGAAAGACCAGCCGACACAAGGGAGGGCTGCAAGCACCGCTGTACAGACGCAGCTATGGAATACTTCAAAGCGGAAGTAATGGAGATGTGCCACCGGGAAAACCTCTATCAGATTGACTTGCTGAACGGGAGCAAGAACCGAGTTACCGAGCGTGAGTATTGGGCAAAACGGAAAGGACAAGCCGCACTGGATAAAGAGAACGCTTCCCATGCCTCCACGGGAGAGCCGCCCAAACAGACCAAGTTTGAAACCGACAAGGAGAAGCTACGGCGCACAATCAGAGCCGCCCTGTCCTCTGCCGTTTCCTTTGAGGATTTTTCCGGGAAGCTGCTGCAACAGGGCGTGACCGTCAAGGAGAGTCGGGGGAGATTGTCATATCTCACGCCGGACAGGACGAAGCCCATCACCGCCCGGAAATTAGGTGATGATTTTGACCGTGCCGCCGTACTGGAAGCACTCACCATAAACGCACAGAACACCGCCAGAGCCGCCGAAACGCCCCTACCCAGACAGGAATACCTCCGCAGCATAAAAGACCGCTTACAGCGCAACAAAGCCGCCATAAACGCCCCGAAAAATGACGGAGTACAACGCATGGTAGATATAGCCGCCAAGAAAGCCGAGGGCAAGGGGCGGGGCTATGAAAAGTGGGCGACCTTGCACAACTTGAAGCAAATGGCGGCTACCATGAGCGTTTACGAGGAATCCGGCTTTTCTTCCCCGGAAGAACTGGAAGCCGCCCTTGCCGCCGCCAGTGCGGAACTGAACAGCGTCCATGCCAAACTGAAAGCCGTGGAAAGCACTTTACAGGAGAAAAAGGACTTACAGAAACAGCTATTGGCGTACATCAAGACCAAGCCAGCCCGTGACGGGCTGAAAGCACAGAAAACAGAGAAAGCCCGCAAGAACTACCGGGAGCAGCACGAAAGCGATTTTATCATAGCCGAAGCTGCCACCCGGTTTTTTAAGGCACAGGGAATCCAAAAGCTGCCAGCGTCCAAAGCATTACAGACCGAGATTGAGCAGCTTACCAAAGAGAAAAACGCCCTTTACAATGAGTACCGGGAAAAGAGGGGGCGCACAAAGGAATTGCAGACTGTAAAAAGCAATATCGACCAAATCTTACACCGTGAGCCGGAACGGGGAAAGGGGCGGGAAAATGAACGGTAAACGCCCCTACATGGACTACCCACAATACAGAGCCGCCCGCCGCCTTGTGCATGAGTGCTGTAACTACGATAACGGCAACTGTATTGTGCTGGATAACGGCGAGCCTTGTGTATGCGTCCAGAGTATCAGCTATTCGCTTCTCTGCCGCTGGTTCATTGCCGCCGTGCTTCCCCTTGACTGGAAACTGGAAGCCGCCCTACTCCACCGGGCAGAACTGAAACGCTGTACCGAGTGCGGCGGTCAGTTTCTCCCAAAATCCAACAGGGGGAAATACTGCCCCGATTGTGCCGGACGCATGAAAAGAACCAGAGCCGCACAGCGCAAGCGGAAACAGAGGGGGAAATGTCACGCTTTAGAAAATACAGAACCCCCGTAAATCAAGGCTTCCCGGCTACTGCTCAATGGGTATGTGATACATTTATCCTTTAACCACGGAAAAGCCGTTTTAAATGCGTAACAGAAGCCACAGACAGGAGGTGAAAACCATAACCGAATACATTACAGCCAACACCACAATGCCGCCCTTTTTCCCCTATCCCCGATTTCTGCTGAAAATGGACTTGTCACAGACTGCAAAGCTGCTCTATGCGCTGCTCCTTGACCGTTCCACCCTCTCACAGAAGAACGGCTGGCAGGACAATGAGGGCAGGACGTATATTGTCTACCCCATAGCAGAGATAGCGGAAATACTGGATAAAAGCACCATGACAATACAGAACTCCCTAAAAGAACTGGATATTGCCGGGCTTTTAGAGAGGGAACGCCGGGGATTTTCCGCGCCGAACCGCCTTTATGTGAAAGTGCCGGAAGTAGTAAAGGTTTCTTTAGATATGACACAAAGAAATCTTGATGTCAGTCCTAAAGAAAACTGTATATCAGACACAAAGAAAACTTTACCTATGATACAAAGAAAACTTTACCCTAACCAACTAAATATAAACAAACTAAAAGAGAGCCAACGAATGGGAGCGAGTGGAGAGCCGCCCGCGCCCTATGGCAAGTACCAGAATGTTTTCCTCACTGAAAGCGAATATGCGGAGCTGAAGCAGGAATACCCGGACTGCCTTGAACGGCTTATCGAGGAAATGAGCCGGTATATTGCTTCCAGCGGGAATGATTATGTGAGCCATGCCGCCACGCTTTACAGGTGGGCGGACAGGGAGAAAAAGGAGAACCCGAAAAAGGGAATCCCCGATTATTCCTACAAGGAGGGCGAGAGCCTTTGACGGCAGAGATATAACGCCCCGTAAACAGGGCGTGAAAAAGACCATGAACAAGGAGGACGATTTTATGTGTGATTATGATAACGCCATTTTCCGGCTTGCCACAGAAACAGAGCCAGAGCCGGAGGACTACACAGGCGAGGACGGGCTTTTATATTGCGGGAGCTGCCGCCAGCCCAAAGAAGCCTATTTCACCGAGGGAAGGGGGCTTTTCGGACGTGACCGACACCCGAAAGAATGTGACTGCCAGCGCAAACGCCGGGAAAAGCAGGAAGCCGCCGACCGGGAGCGCAAGCACCGCGACACCGTGGAAGAACTGAAACGCCGGGGATTTTCCAACGCCGCCATGCGCCAGTGGACTTTTGAAAATGACAACGGCAAATGCCCCCAAATGGATAAGGCTTTATTCTATGCGGCGAACTGGGAGGGAATGAAAGCGGAAAATATCGGCTATCTGCTATGGGGCAAGGTAGGCACAGGCAAGAGCTATTTTGCCGGGTGTATCGCCAACGCCCTTATGGAGCGTGAGATTTCCGTGTGCATGACGAATTTTGCCTTGATACTCAATGACCTTGCCGCCAGCTACAAGGGCAGGAACGAATACATAGACCGCCTTTGCCGCTTCCCTCTGCTTATCCTTGACGATTTCGGCATGGAGCGCGGCACGGAATACGGGCTTGAACAGGTTTACAACGTGGTTGACAGCCGATACCGAAGCCGGAAGCCGCTAATTGTCACAACGAATTTGACGCTGGAGGAATTACAGCACCCGGAGGACACCGCCCATGCCCGGATTTATGACCGTCTGCTTGAAATGTGCTGTCCTGTCTGCATTACCGGGGAGAACATCAGGAAAGCCACGGCACAGGGGAAAATGGAACGGTTAAGGGGATTGATGAACGGAAAGGAGAGCCTATGAACCATGACACCAGCAAGACCAGCCGCACCGCCGCCCCTCTGGACGCGAAGCCCGACCTTGTGAAGCGGATAGGGAATACCACCTTTGACATACATATCCATTTCAGCGAAACGAGCCGGGAAACCTTTACGGACAAGGTAGTGCGGCTTATTGAGAATGACAAGGACAGTGTAACCAACTAAAAAGAAGATACACTTTTTCTTGTTCCCTACTTGACATTACCGAAAGGCACAATCCTGGTCGAATGTGGAAAGCTGCTCCAACGGGGCGCGCCGAAGCTGGATAAGGACGGGAAGCCTGTAAAGGACAAGAACGGCAAAACCATCTATGAACCGTACCGGATCAAGGTGCTGAATACCATCAACTTCAAAAAATCCATGAAATACAATCCTTTCGCCTATATCCACAGCGAAAAGGACATTTTGAAGCTGGTGACGACCTTAATCGCCAACACCAAGGGCGAGGGGAAAGCCGGTGACGATTTTTGGGTCAAAGCGGAAACACTGCTGTACTGCGCCCTGATTGGATATATCCACTACGAGGCCCCGGTGGAGGAACAGAACTTCTCCACCCTGATTGAGTTTATTAACGCGATGGAGGTCCGGGAGGACGATGAGGAATACAAAAACCCCGTTGACCTGATGTTTGACGCGCTGGAATCCGAGAAACCCAACCATTTCGCGGTGCGGCAGTACAAAAAATACAAGCTGGCGGCGGGTGATATATGCTCTAAATGACTTCTTAATCACGAGATTTTCTCATGGTTAGTGAAGAACCCATTTAGAGCATATTTCATGTAAGGAGGCAGACGCTATGACGAAAACCAAAATCACTCCATTATACGAAAGATTGAGCCGTGACGATGAATTGAATGGGGAATCCAATTCCATCAGCAACCAGAAATCCATGCTGGAAGATTACGCCCGCCGCAACGGTTTTCCCAACCCGACCCATTTCACGGACGACGGAATCTCCGGAACCCGGTTCGACCGCCCCGGATTCACCGCCATGATGGAGGAAGTGGAGGCCGGGAACGTGGAGGCAATCATCATCAAAGACATGAGCCGCCTGGGACGTGACTATCTCAAAGTCGGCCAGGTCATGGAAATCCTGCGGCAGAGAGGCGTTCGGCTGATCGCCATCAATGACGGAGTGGACAGCGCCAACGGAGAGAATGATTTTACCCCATTCTTGAACATCATGTATGAATTTTACGCCAGAGATACCAGCCGCAAGATTAAGTCCGTATTCAAAGCAAAAGGCATGAGCGGCAAGCACCTGACCGGCACGGTCATTTACGGTTACTTGTGGGACGAAAAGCGGGAACACTGGATTGTGGACGAAGAAGCCGCTGACGTGGTGCGCCGGATATTCGCTATGACTTTGGACGGATACGGCCCCTACCAGATTGCGAACCGGCTGTCACAGGAAAAGATTGAGATACCTTCCCTGCACCTTTCCCATTACGGGGAGGGCGTGAATCAGTCCAAGACGTTTAAAGACCCTTATGGCTGGGGTTCTTCCACTATCGTCAATATCCTGAAAAAGCGCGAGTATTTAGGCCACACCATCAACTTTAAGACCCGCAAGCATTTCAAGGACAAGAAAAGCCACTATGTTGACGAAAATGAATGGGTAATCTTTGAGAACACCCACACCGCCATTATCGACCCGGAAACCTTTGAGAATGTGCAGAGAATCCGCTCCAATGTGAAGCGTTACCCGGACGGCTGGGGAGAAGCCGCCCCGCTCACCGGCCTGCTCTATTGCGCCGACTGCGGCGGCAAGATGTACGTCCACCGCACCAACAACGGCAAGCGTATCTCACAATATACCTGCTCCCGCTACAGCAAGGTTCCGGTTGGTGTCCTCTGCGCCACCCAGCACCGAATCAACGAAAGCGCCGTCCTAACACTGGTTTCCGATATGCTCCGGGCGATTGCGGAGTATTCCAGAAATGACCGGGCAGAGTTTATCAAAGCGGTTCAGGAAACCCAGGCCGAGCAGCAGGCCAGCGACATCAACAGAAAGCGGAAACGGTTGGCGGCAGCACAGAAACGAGCCGGGGAACTGGAAAAACTGATATGTAAAATTTATGAGGACAATGTGCTGGGCAAGCTGCCGGACGCAAGGTATTCCGCCTTGGACGCACAGTATGCAAAGGAGCAGGAATCTCTTTCCGGTGAGATTGCCGAACTGGAAAAGGCAATTGTCGGGTATGAGCAGAGCCGAAAATCAGCGGAGAAATTTATCGCCCTTGTTGATAAATACGAGGATTTTGACAAACTTACCACTACCATGCTGAATGAGTTTGTGGAGAAAATCTTTATTCATGAGCGTGACCGAAAAGGCAGTGCTGAAACCACACAGGAGGTTGAGATTTACTTTAATTTTGTTGGGAGGTACATACCGCCCCATTTCGGGGAAGTGAACCTCACGCCGGAGGAACTGGAAGCCCAGCGGAAAAAGGAGGAACGCAAAGACAAGCTGCACCAGGCGTATCTCCGGCGCAAAGCCAACGGGACACAAAAACGGTACGAGGATAAAATCAAGGCAAAGAAAAAGGCTGAAATCGAGGCGAAGAAAGCCTCTATCCGTGCCGAGGATATGGAAAAAGGCGTGTTTATCCCGGCCGGCAGCCTGCCAAAAAAAGAACCCCAAAAAGCACCAGTACCGGACAGAGCCGCTATGTAGGCGGCTGGCATATCACAGAAAGGACAAGGAGGCATACACATGAATGGACTGACTTATACAAAAGTTGGCGATTACTATATCCCGAATCTGGTATTGAAAGAGCAGCCGGACACGCCAATCGGCAGGTATGGGCGCATGAGGCTCCGTTATCTGAAAGAACACCGGAAGGGGCTGTATACCAGCCTGCTCCTGACGGAAAAACTCTATCCCCATTTGTTGGAGATTGACAAGGCCGCCAATGAGCGAATGGATATTCTTATGCCACAGCTGATGAAGGCCGCCGGTGTGACCGAGGAACTGAAAGCGGCCGACCAGATGAAATGGGTGGGGCTGGCAAATAACTGTAAGGCGCAGGCGGAAGAAATCATTTGCGCAGAATTGATTTATAACTAAAGGCAAGGTATAATAATAAAATATTCCTCATTTTCTTTTCATAAATGAATTTGAGGTTTCACCTTGTCGTACTCTGCAATAAAATTTTTTAGTGTGGAGTAAAAGGAAAGGAGGATTGGGGATTTATGCTTAATCCTATCGTTATTGTTGCGTAAGCAAGGCTATCGCAACGATTAAAAAGTGAATAGGTGTTGCGGATAGACCTTGCAGTTCCTGGTAGACAAATCACATTAGGAGTGCAAAATGGGTTACAAAAAAGCAACACACGTTCTGCCGCATGATTTACTTCTGAAAGTTCAGGAATACATTGATGGAGAATTTTTGTATATCCCCAGAATTTCTGATAACAAAAAAAGCTGGGGAGAAACAACCTCAACACGTCAGGAATTACAAGATAGAAACCAACGTATTTATGATGACTACCTTGCAGGGAAACGAATGGAATTCCTTGCCGAAAAATATTTTCTATCTTTGAAAAGTATTCAGAGAATTATCGGGCAGTTAAAAAAAGAATATAATTGACAGAAATGGGCTGCTATTATTTCAAAATACATCAGCCCATTTCTTATGTTTATTTATAAAAAGAGTATTAGGTTTGGTTCTGTATTGTATGATGATACAATTTATTTGCAAGAAACATAAGGAGGTATGGCTTTTATGAAAAAATGTTGTGACAATCCGCCTTTTAGTTTTTAGATTTAAGAATCAGGAGGAATTACGGAGTGAAAAAAATTATATGGGAAGTACAAAGCCTTTCCTTGTTGCCTGTATTAAAATATTGCAAGAAATGTGGAAGAAAAAATCTGTTTGCTTGTTCACGGCAATTCCGGGTAAATGCCCAGCGCAGATACTTGGATATTTGGTTAATTTACAAATGCTGTGATTGCAATACCACATGGAACGCTACTGTTTATTCCCGTATTTCTCCACAAGCAATAAAGCCGCAGCTATTGGAAGGATTTTATAAAAATGATAACGAACTTGTAGAGAAATATGCAATGGATAGCCAGTTTTTACAAGAGAATGGTGTGGAAGTCGGTTTGCCCCAATATTCTGTTATTGGTGATTGCTTTTCTCTGAATGAAACCGTACAACTTGAAATCAAAAGTAAGTATTCTCTTTCTGTTAAGGTATCTTCTGTTGTGAGAAGCAAATTACTTCTTTCAGAAAAGGAATATCTACAACTGATTACAAGTGGGAAAATAAAGAGTTTTCCCAATCAGGATTTAAAAAAATGTAAATTGAAAGAAGGTGTTACCCTTGTTTTTGATAATGAACTACAAATGAGTAGAATTTGAATTAAGAAAAATCATCTGCCGAATAATGGCGAAAGAAAAAAAGCCGTTATACAGCAGACATATTTGTATGTGCCCATAAGACAGCGGTTTTGAGAAAGGCAAAGCCGCTGTTTCTTTATTTACAAAAAGATTGTTGCCCTAGTATTTCCCAAAATGGCGGCTGGTGAAAGGAGCCGTCATGAATCATAACCTGTTTTTACAAAATCGGCTAAAAAATAAGCGATTAAAAAAATCCATTTCCCACAAAGGGAACTGTCTACACACAAATGCGAAATTTGTCATATTCTAACTGAATACTGTATCTTATGCGTCCGAATGGAATTTAACCATCCGGGCGCTTTTGTTTCCTTGGGAGGCGCACATGCTCCCCACTGCCGTTCCCCGCCTCACTCCGTTCAGGAATCTTTGCAAAAAATCTGAACGGAGGAAAGGAAGATGGAAGTCACCATCAATATAGACGGACAAGCCCTGTCCGTGGAGGTCACAGTCGAAGTATACGAGTATCTGGACAAAGCCGGCCACAAGGAAGAAAACCTTGCCCATGAAAAGCGGAGGCACTGGGACAGCCGGGGGTTTGATGAGTACATAATCCTCACCGAAGGGCGCTCCTGCTACTACCAGACACCGGAACAGTGGGTATGCAGGAAAGAAACCATGCTGGAGATTAAGGCCGCCCTTGCGCTCTGTACCGAGGCGCAGCGCCGCCGGTTCCTGCTCTACGCATTGGACGGTTTGAGTTATGCCGAGATTGCCGGGCTTTGCCGCTGCTCCAAAGCTGCCATACAGGACAGCATTGAGGCGGTACGGAAGAAAATCAAAAAATTTTTCTGATACAGACCCTACGATTGGCCGATTTCGGGCTAACCAGTGAAGGGAACTTTTTCCCTATCATATTTTCGGGGAGGACAAGCAGGAAACCGCTGCCTGTCCTCTCCGCATTTTAGGAGGTCAGCCATGAAAACAATCAATCTAAGGTACTGTTATCCCTACTACACAGGGGACGTGTTTGTGGAGGTATCGGACGAAGTGGCCGAGGTCATGGTGCAGTCTGTCCGGGAGATGTACAACTATGAGCGCCGGACACGTTACCACAAGGCATTTTACTCCCTGGACGCTTTTGACTGGACGGAGAAGTACGCACTGGAACACAGCCCGTCAGCGGAAGAAATTATCCTGATGAAAGAGGAACAGGCCGCCCATGAAAAGCTGCTTGCTATGCTGGACGAGGCGTTTTCCGTTATCACTCCCATGCAGGCAAGACGTGTTAAAGGCTACTACATCAGAGGGTTAGATTTCACCCGGATCGCAAGAGAGGAAGGCGTTGACAAGAGCGTGGTAAACCGTTCCGTACACCGTGGGCTGAAATATATGCGTGAGTTTTACAACCGCCAGCAGACGGAATGAGGTGCGGCCTATGCAGACAATCAACCTGAAAAAATATTATTATCCGCTTTTTGCCACAGATACATTGATTGAGGTATCGGACGAGGTGGCCGAGGCTCTGCTGCTTATGCGGAGGGAGGAAAACAACCGCACCCGCAAAATCTGGTATCACAAGGCGTACTATTCCCTTGACTGTGAGGACGGGATTGAAAACTGTGCCTTTGATTTTACCGCCAAGTCCCCGGAGGAGATTCTGCTGGAACAGGAGGAAGAACAGCTTTTCCTTGCCACACTGGAACATCTGTCCGAAGCTATGGATAATCTGACGGACGTACAGGCAAGGCGTATCCACGCACGCTACATACTTGGCAAAAAACTGATTGAGATTGCCGCAGAGGAAGGCGTGAGCGTATCTGTAGTACAGCAGACCGTTAAGAGCGGATTAAAGCGAATGCGGAACTATTTTGAGAAAAAGAAGTGGAGGGAATAAGGGAAATGAATTTTACCAAAAGCGAACTGGAAATGCTCTACCAGTATGCCGCACCAACGAAGGAAGAAACCCTTGCCGGGCTGAGAGAGATTGTGCCGGTTCTGGAAAGGAAGGACGATCTACTCTCAAAAGTGATTGCCTGGAATACCATACGGAAACTGGAAAAACTGGCGGAGCCGGAGTGCAGCCGGTTTATTGCGGATAACCGGGCAGCCTTTATCGAAAAACGGGATAATTCTATCCGCCAGAGGCTTGCCGCAGCCAAAGCTAGGAAGGGGGAGCCGGTTCTGCAGGGGCATGACCTGGCAGGCATGGAGCGGTTCCTGCCGGAAACAAGGCACATGGTAACGGTGGATATTCTGAACAGTGACAGCCCGGTGGGATTCCCCGGAGAGCGATACCGATTTTTCCTCTCTGACGAGGGCTACAAGAACGCCAGAGCCAGTGAGAAGCGGGGAGAAATCAAAATCAGGAACCATGCCGCTGTCATGGCCGGGAAACTCTACCTGGATAAGAAGCCGCCGGCGCAGGAACGGTGAAGGCAATAAAAAAAGAGGCTCTGCAAATCCAAATCTGCATTGCCCCTTTAGTCCGTATCTTCGTCTGGTACATACTCCATGATGTCCTCAATACGGCAGTTTAGAATCCGGCACAAATTGTTGAGAATCATGGTTTTGACAACCATGTTTTTCCGCAGCCGATGAAGCTGTGCTTTATCTATGCCGAAATCCTTGATTAGTCTGTACTGGCTGATCTCCCGCTCTTTGAGGGTAGACCAGAGCCGGTCATATTTAATCATGCTGTCAGCTCCCTTCCCTTGTATTTTAACTGTCGGTAAGCCTTAATCATATGGTGCGTGTATACTCCCTCTTTTATTCAAAATCGAAAAGATAAAAACGATTATCAGAGAATATTGACCGTGTGTAGGGAAAGCAATTAGTTTGCTTGTGAATTGTAAAAACAGAACATTTTATCACATGAGGCAACCGGAAACGGCTGTCTTTTTTGCCGCCTGAAAGGAGGTGATTGCAAATGCCGGATATAGATAAGCTGAAAGCCCAGCAGGAAAAAGTAAAGACAGAAATCCGCCAGTTGGAGAATAGACAGAAGATTCTCCTGAATCGAAAAACGGACGCAGAACGAAAAGCCAGGACACGCCGCCTGATTGAGCATGGGGCGGTTCTGGAAAGTATCTTCCCTGCCGCTGCCGCCATGACCGGCGAAGAAGTCAAGGCGTTTTTATCTGCTATTTCCCGCCTGCCGGAAGTCAAGTGGCTGCTGAAAAACGAGCCTAGAAGCTAAGGTGCGCAACAATCTTAAAAATCCAACGGCGCACTTATACACCGTTCCGGTGCGTGCGCCCTGCCGGGGGCGTGGCGTCCTCTGGACGCAATGGGGCGCTACACTCCCCAAACCCCTTGTGCGCTCCGCCGGAAAGGACACCCGCCCTGCGTCTGCCCTTTCCAGCGAAGCTGATATATCCCACCCGAAAGGAGGCGAACCGCCATAGCCATATTTCATATGCCCGTTCAAATCATCAAGCGCAGTAAGGCCAAGTCTGCCGTGGGCGCTGCCGCTTACCGGAGCGGAACGAAAATGACCAACGAATGGGACGGGCTTACCCATGATTACACCAGAAAGAGGGGAGTTGTCCATTCCGAGATTATCCTGCCACCCCATGCCCCGCCGGAGTACCAAGACCGAAACACCCTCTGGAACAGCGTGGAAATGGTTGAAAAGACCAGTGACGCACAGCTTGCCCGTGAGATAGAGATTTCCCTGCCGGTAGAACTGAACCGGGAGGAACAATTACGGCTTGCCCGCTCTTTTATCAGTGATACCTTTGTTGCCGCCGGTATGTGTGCGGATTTCTCTATCCACGATAAAAAAGACGGCAATCCCCACTTCCATGTCATGCTCACCATCAGGCCGCTAAAAGAGGACGGGCAGTGGGGAGCGAAATGCCGGAAGGTCTACGAACTGGACGAAAGCGGCCAGCGAATCCCCAACGGCAAAGGCGGCTGGAAGAACCACCGGGAGGACACCACTGACTGGAACGACAAGGGAAATGTAGAGAAGTGGAGGGCTGCCTGGGCTACCTACGCCAACAAAGCGTTGGAGGCTGCTGGCAGGCCGGAACGGATTGACCACCGCTCCTACGAGCGTCAGGGCATTGACAAGATACCTTCCATCCATCTGGGAGTTGCTGCCAGCCAGATGGAGCGGAAAGGCATTGACACAGAGAAGGGGAATATCAACCGCCAGATTGCTGCCGACAATAAGCTGCTGAAGGAAATCAAGGCACGGATTACCCGGCTCTACAAATGGACAAAGGAGCAGGCGGGGAAACCGGAAGGAAAAGACAGTATCATGGCGCAGCTTTATGAGGTGCAGCTGTCAGCGGGGAAACCCAGCTCCCGGTATGGGAAGATAAAGAACCTGAAAGAAAGCGCCGCCCTGTTCAATTTCCTGAACGGCAACAACATCACTTCCATGGAGCAACTTTATGAAAAAGTGGCTGCCATGAACAAAGAATATTATGCCCTGCGTGGGAAGATTGTCACCGCCGAGCGGCGTATCAAAGTGCTGGACGAACATCTCTCCATGTGGGAGAAATACGAGAGGAACAAAGGAACCCGCCGCCAGTTCGACAAGATGAAGCCGGGAAAGAAAAAGGAGCAGTTTGAGCAGAAGCACAGTGCGGAACTGGCGTTATATGAGGCCGCCGTCCGGTATCTGGAAAAGCTGAAAGCTACCGGCGAAGAAGTCACCCCGAAAAAATGGCAGGCTGAGGCTGACCGCCTGAAAGCGGAGAAATCGGTACAGTACCAGAAAATGAAATCCATGAGGGAGGACATCAAGGCGGTAGAGAACCTGAAAAAGACAGCGGAGCAGTTGGCCAGGACGGAAAATGAACCAGCCAGAAAGAAGGAGGAACAGGAATTATGACACAGCAGTTTATCACCATGACAATCACCATCACCATAAAGATACCCGTGCCGCCCACGCCGCCAGCGCCTACGGGGGCGAAAGCGCCGGAGCCGGTTTTCCTTTTCAGGGAGGGGCAGCCGCCTTTGTGCCGCTGTAAGGTGAGATATGGGAAACAGGCAGCATGAGAGAATCCCGGCCATGGACTACCGGCAGTACCGCAGGGCGAGGCGGCTGGTGCGTGAGTGCTGCAACTACGACAACGGCCAGTGCATGGTGCTTGATGAAGGGGACGGGTGCGTCTGTGTCCAGAGCGTTTCCTACTCCCTGCTCTGCCGCTGGTTCCGTGCGGCGGTGCTGCCTTTAGACCACCAGCTGGAAACGGCCCTTTACCACCGGCTGGAAAACAGGCGGTGCAGCGAGTGCGGCGCTCTTTTCCTGCCCGGCTCCAACCGGGCGAAATACTGTAGGGAATGTGCCGCCAGGGTGCGCCGGAGGAAGGAGGCAGAACGACAGCGGAAAAGATACCATGATTCTACGCATTTAGGAGCGGAAAAAGCCTTGTAAATCAAGCACTTTCGGAGCGTGTCGGAGGGGAGGCAATACTTTTTATCACCGACACCCCAAAAGCCCCCTTAAAATGCGTACAAGAGCCGAAATAACCCATTCTGAACCAAAGGAGCAACTAAATGACAGAGAACCGACGATTTTATTACCTCAAGCTGAAAGAGAATTTTTATAACAGCGAAACCATGGTCATCCTGGAGAGTATGCAGGACGGCCTTCTATACTCCAATCTCCTGCTCAAGATGTATTTAATGTCGCTGAAAAGCAGCGGCGTACTCCTGCTGAATGACTATCTGCCCCATACCGTGCAGACCATAGCCACCTTTACCCGGCATCAAGTAGGCACGGTGGAGCGGGCTTTGAAGATATTCCAGGAGTTTGGCCTTGTGGAGATACTGACGGACGGGGCTTATTACATGAGCGACATCCAGCTGCTGATCGGCCAGTCGTCCAGCGAGGGGGAGCGGAAGAAAAAGGAGCGCATGAGGCTGAAACGCCAGAACCTGCTCCCGTCCGGGGAAACGGACATTTGTCCGTCCAATGGCCGGGTGGACAAATGTCCGCCTATATTAGAGTATAGAGATAAAGAGATTAGAGATAAGAGTATAGAGAATAGAGAATAGAGAGGGGGATAAGACACACACCTATGGGAGATACCAGAATGTATTTCTATCTTCTGTAGAATTAGCAGAACTCCAAACGGAACTCCCCACCCTCTGGGAACAGTACATTGAGCGGCTGTCCGAGTATATGAAATCCAGCGGAAAAAAATATAAAAACCATGCCGCCACAATCCGGTGTTGGGCGAATGCCGACAAAAAGAAAGAGAAACCGCCTGCCCGGAACCGTGATTACAGCGTAGAAGAAGGAGAAACCATATGATAGAGATTACCGCAGAAGTCCGGGCGGCCATTGACAGAGCCGCCGGGGATATGGAGCTTGCCGGGGACGAATACATAGAACCGGCAGACGGGCTGATTCACTGTAAGAAATGTCGTGGCAGCCGCCAGACCGTTGTGCCGAGGTTCGGAGGCTCCGGCTATTTCATGCCCCGCTGCCTCTGCCCCTGCCAGCAGAAAGCGCAGGAGGAACGGAAAGCCATGGAGGAACAGAGGGAACGCATGAAGCGTGTCAAACGCCGGAAGGCACAGGGGCTTCAGGACAGATACCTTTATGATTACACTTTTGCCAACGATAACGGCCAGAATCCCGTCATGGAGAAGGCACACGCCTATGTGGAACATTGGAAGGAGGCGTACCGGGACAATACCGGCCTTCTGCTCTTTGGTGACGTGGGAACCGGGAAATCCTTTTTTGCAGGCTGTATCGCCAATGCCCTGCTTGACCGTGACGTGCCAGTACTGATGACAAATTTCCCGTCTATCCTAAACCGGCTGACCGGTGTGTTTGCCGAGGACAGGGCGGCCTTTATTGCCAGTCTGGACGATTACAGCTTGCTTGTCATTGACGATTTAGGGGTGGAAAGGAATACCGAGTATGCCATGGAGCAGATGTTTACCGTCATTGACAGCCGGTATCGGAGCAAGAAGCCGCTGATTGTCACGACAAACCTGAAACTGGAAGAAATCAAGAACCCGCCAGACCTTGCCCACGCAAGGATTTATGGCCGCATACTGGAACGGTGTGCGCCGGTTCTCTTTTCTGGAAAGAATTTCCGGGAGGAAGGAGCCATGGCGACTAAAGCGGCGGCGAAGGAGATTGTGAGGAAAGGATAACAAAACCTGATTGCATGAAAAGGAGCATTTATGAGTAACGAGAAAATCATAGAGGACACTACCACCAATGCACCGGCTAAGGACGCTCCTGCACTGGTGAAGAAGATTGGCCGGACGACCTACATTGTGCGGGTTCATTTCAGCAAGACGAGCAAGGAAACCATGAGCGACAAAATCAAGCGTATGCTGAAAAATGAGATACAGCAGATGTGAAAAAGCGATAACGGAAACAGGCCGGGAATCAGAAATGCGTTGGCTCCCGGCTTGTAAAATCAGACTGGCAGATTAAGTTCTGTTTTTTTATTGTTGGTAGTTTCCTTTCGTGGTATAATACACATATCCATATTACGAATTCAACTTTCATTAGTGATATAATTATTAGAGCTGTTGCAAGTACCTTTCAGTTATAGCAAAGAATTTGCACTTGGACTTAATTTTAGAAAATATGTGAACGTGAAATAGAAATTTAGGTAATAAGGAACATTTCTATCTCTTTGGTAAGACTGTATAATTTTTGCAGGAGGACTAAAAAATATGAGCAAAGCAGAAATATGGAATGTTATTATTTTGTTTACGCAAGCAGCGATATTGATTGGTCAGCTTATATTAAGTCGGAAGATAAACCAGCAAACTATATCGAGAGAAAAGGGATATTTTATCATACAAAAAAGTAATATACCTACGATAAAAGGCGAGGAAGTAAGGTTTTTAGACCAATTTAATCTAAATGATGGTATTGGAATTGGTTTTTATTGTATAAAAGCTGATGTAATTTTACGGAGTACAAGTTATAGTGTTAATGGAGTTACATATGAAATTGGACAACCAGTAGATGGATTTTTCACAGAAGATAATAGGTTTAATAAACTGAAAGTTTTGTTAAATTTAAAAGAATCTGATTTGCAAAAAGACTATTTAGATATTGAATTTATTTTTAAGCTAAGAAACACAGTAGGATACGAATATACGCAAACGGTCGATGTTAGATTTTCTAAGATAGAAGATTCATCTTGGCATTATATAAGCAGATATAATATGTTCTTTGACAAGTAAGGAGAAATTGATTCATGGGAATACAAATAGGCGATGGAAATAAATTTACAAATTCCAATATTGCAGAGAAAATTGAAGGAAAAATTATAAATTCTAATGTCGTAGAAAAAGAAGAGTCTAGACAAACTAAACAAAAGAAAAGATTTTATGATCAGCATCCTTGGATTTCTGGATTTATCATCTCAGCTATTGTTGCATTTTTATTTTTATTTACTTTTTGGACAGATATTATTTGCTGGATTGAGAGGTGGTTTTGATGGCTAAGAGTCAGATAATTAAGGACTTAGCAAATGGAAGCATTGATACACAGATAGCATTAAAGAGGACAAAAGTATTATTACAGGAATTTGATGACGAAAGATTATTAGAATGGGTTAATTATGAAATAGAGGGATATCCGAATGATGTGGAAGTGCCTGAATATCGACGGATTTCGGGACAGTCATTTTGCTCCTATATAAAAGGAACTATGTCAAGATTCTTAAAATACAGTAATGTGCCTTTATCGCTAGGCAATATGCCTGAAAACGAGCGGGAAATATTTTATTATGCAAATATGAGAGAAAGTGTAGGTGCGTTAAAAGGGACAATACATGAATATGAAAAAAAGGGAACATCCATAGGAAGAATAATTCCTGCTGAATATTATCCATATATTGCAAAGTGTAATAATGATATGGGGATGGTCATACAATCAGCTGAGATACAATTAAATATGCCACAAATTTTAAATATTTTCCCGAAAGTTGAAAACAAGTTACTGGATATTTTGCGCTATCTTGAAAAACAATTTGGGAATTTGGATGAGTTAGACATTGATGTGGATAATAAGAGCGAACAAGAATTGAAAGAAATAGTGAATCATATTTATGTTCTGATTTATAATGATCAAAGTGTTACTATTGGAAATGATAATGAATTTAATAATTCAAACATTGCGTCTTCAATTAAAACCGAAAACTGAAAATTGGGCAAGATAGGGATAGAGAGTTTTGGTTCTTCAGTGTAGACAAGTTTGGATATGATTGAAAATATTTCGATTGTATGGTAGTATAGAGATACAAAAACGGAAGGGAAAGCAGGTGGGAAGATTGACAGTGACGGAACAGATAGACCAGAAACATCAGGAAGATTTACAGAGGCTAAGAGGTTTTCGCCTGCTTGATGATGATTTCCTCACAAAGTGTTTTGAGGGAGATACGGCAAGCATAGAACTGGTATTGCAGATTGTGCTGGAAAAGCCGGATTTAAAGGTGCTGGACGTCCGCACTCAGGTATTTGTGGAGAACCTGCTGAACCGTTCGGTGAGGCTGGATATCCTGGCTACAGACAGCACAGGGGCGAAACTGAATGTGGAGGTACAGCGCTCCGATAAAGGAGCCGGGAGAAAAAGGGCAAGGTACAACAGCAGCATGATGGACGCAAACCTTTTGAAGAAAGGCGAGGACTTTGACAAGCTACCGGAAACGTGGGTAATCTTTATCACAGAGAATGACGTAATGGGAAAAGGACTGCCGCTCTATCCGATTGAGCGGTGCTTTTTAGGAACCGGGGAAAGATTTGAGGACGGTTCGCACATACTGTATGTAAATGGCGCTTACCGTGGAGATACGCCAATCGGGAAGTTAATGCATGACTTCTCCTGCACAGACGCAGCGGACATGTACTATGGGACACTGGCAGACAGGGTGAGATTTTTCAAAGAGAGCAAGGAGGGAATCGAGATTATGTGCCGAGCTATGGAAGATATGAGGAATCAGACATTGAAAGAAGGAATGATAAATGTTGCAAAGAAAATGCTGGAAGATGGAACAATAACGCTTGAAAAGATTGCGGAATTTGTTGGCCTTTCAGTTGACGAAGTGAGAAAATTGAAAACAGACCAGAATATGTAAATGGCACTAATGAGCCAGGAATCTAAAAAACGGGTTCCTGGCTCTATTTTTTTGTCCTGAAATGTAAATTTTCTGTGAACTTGATTAAAAAGTCCTTTACAAAACGTCACTGGCAAAACCGCAAAATCTATACTGATTTCCTGCGGTGCGCGGCTGGCGGTATTCGATATTGCCGAGCTGCGGGAGGTCACAGCCTATGATGAGCTGGAACTGGACACCCTGGGGGACCGGAAAACCGCCTTATTTCTCATTATGAGCGATACCGATGACAGCTTTAACTTCCTGATTTCCATGTGCTACACCCAGCTGTTTAATCTGCTCTGTGAAAAAGCGGACGATGTGTACGGCGGCAGGCTCCCGGTCCATGTGCGCTGCCTGATTGACGAGTGCGCCAACATCGGGCAGATTCCAAAGCTGGAAAAGCTGGTCGCCACCATCCGAAGCCGGGAGATTTCCGCCTGTCTGGTATTGCAGGCGCAGTCCCAGTTAAAGGCCATCTACAAGGACAACGCCGACACCATCATCGGAAATATGGACACTTCCATCTTTCTGGGCGGCAAGGAACCCACCACCTTAAAGGAGTTAGCCGCCGCCCTGGGAAAAGAAACCATTGACACCTACAACACCGGGGAGAGCCGGGGACGGGAAACCTCCCACTCTCTCAACTATCAGAAATTGGGGAAAGATATGCTATACTTGTTCGTGAAGAATCCAGTTGCCTTATAAATTCACATGAACAGGGACACGAACAACGGGATTCTGGAAAACTGAATACAGGAGGTCACAAATGAAAGAACTGCCAGAAAGAATCCATGACGATACCAACGGTCTTGACTACGTTCTTGTGGGTGATTATTACATTCCCGCCCTGCGGCTGACGGAGGAATCCCGCCCAATCGGGCATTGGGGGCGCAGGCGTAAAGCCTATCTGGAAGAAGCCCGCCCCGCCCTTTATTGCAGCCTGCTGTTGTCCGGGAAACTCTGGACGCACCTTGCCGACGTAGACGAGCAGGCACAGGAGCGGCTTGACCTTATCATGGAGCAGATGAAAGCCGCCGAGGGCGTGACGGAGGAACTGAAAGCCCGGAACCAGCTTGCGTGGGTGCAGCATATGAACAGCATACGCAGCCGGGCGGAAGAAATTATTTATGCGGAACTGGTCTATACGTAATGCGGCTGGCTCCTGTCTGGAAAAAGTGGCTCTAAAGCCGGAAAATTGAACATGGGACACACGATATGGTAAAGAGGACTGCTAACCCGGATTTTGCGGGAATGGCAGCCCTTTTTGCGTTATTCTTTCGCTTTTTTCTTGCCAAACAGGGACAGCAGCTTTGATTTGCCACGCTGGCTTGCGGACACGGGCAGCAGCGGGGATTTTTTAAATACACGGGCAAGGGTGATGCGCTCATCTTCCGGAAGGCTCGTGTAATCTATACCAAATACCCGGCAGATGGTAAACGCCCGTTTTTCGTCTGCCGTGCCTTTGTGCATGAGGGCGTCCAGCAGTATCACCGGAATGTTTCTGGCAAAATCCGCTGCGGGGGTTTCCGGTTCGGCAGTGGTCTTGTCGGATTCGTGCCGGGTGCGGAGGTCTTTGACAATCCGGTCAAGGTCATCATGGATGACGTGGCTGAAAAACAGTTCCTCGCTGACCTGCCCTAATTCTAAAGTACGCATATAGAGGTCGTTTTCAGGGGGCTGCCGCTGTTCCATGACGGACTGCCTTGCTTTTTCCAGAACTAAGTTCATGTCATGGATACGCATATCCGCAATCCGGTCAATGCAGACTTCCATATCCGTCAGCAGGCGCAGGAATCCGGGATGGCAGACAAACTCACAGAGGAGCCGGTTGTTCAGTGCGCCGCTTTTTAACAAATCAACTGTGGAATCATTCAAGTGCAGCTCATGCAGGGCGGTGTTCGGGTGGTTCTTATTTTCGGTCAGCCCCATGAGGTAATCCATGGAAAGACCGTAGTATTCCGCCAGCTTTGCAAGGTTGAACGGGCTTATATCCGTGCATTTGTCGGATTCATATTTTCCCAGCGTGGCTCTCGCTATGCCCGTTGCCTTTTCCAGTTCCGCAAGGGTCATGCGGCGGCTGGTTCTCTCGTCTTTCAATTTCTCCTGAAGCGTCAGTTTTATATACATTGCGCCCCTCCTCTCAAAACAGGGTTCATGACCATTATAGCACAGGGCATTTCCGAAAGCGTGGAAATTTTGGTTTTTCGGGAATTTTTCCAGCCTTTCGGACATACGGGGGAAGCCGGTTTATTTTGATAAGATTTCAGTGTCACAGGACATTGAAAACAGAATGACCGGCTGCAAGTGATACCGTTCCCGGAGAAGTAGTGCCATGACAGGAGCATACCAAAGGAACGGAAAACGCTGGGGTGATTCCGGGCAGGAACGGATTGCAGGCAAAACGGCAGGGAAACAAACTATCAATTATGGAGGAAGGAACATGAAGTTAAGCATTGAGGAAAAGAAGATTTTATATGCCTTTGGGTGCGGGAGCCATGAGAACACCGTCCGCAGGCTGAAATGGGTCACTGCCCTGACGGTGGATGAAAAGGTGAAACGCCGGGTGCTGTGCCTGGCAAGGAAGCTGGATGACGGCGGAGCCGGGGAATGGTATCCCTGTTTTTACCGCCATCTCCGTTTGGAAATGGAAAGTTATTTTGAAGCAAAGAAGTATATCCGCATGGTGGAAAAAAGCACAGACTGGGAGGAAGTTTATGGGAAAGCCGTCTAAGTATGAAAAGGAAACTATCGTAAATTTCAACGAGGGTGAGAAGGAAGCCAGTATTTACACATTTAATGCGGACTTGAAGCGGCGGCTGGCGGAGTTCAGCAAAAAATATCCGCTCCTGTGCCGTTTGGAGAAGTCCACGCCGGAGGGGAGCGTGACTTATGTTCTGGATAAGTCCCGGCTGTCTATCCGGCTGGTTCCGCCTTACAGTGAGGAACGGCGGGCGGCGGCGAGGGCATACGCCAGAGAACACGGCTTCAAGCCCTTGCCAGGCGGGAAGGATATTGCCTGATTTGGGGGGCGTTTTACGGTCAAAACAACGGGTGCGGAGCCGGTATTTTCCCCGTGGTTCACGGTGGAGGTATCAGACATCAGGGAAGCCCCGGACGGCGGAAATGCCTGTTTTGGGCGTGTTTTTCCGGCTGTCATGGGGCATGGCTTGGGTTTCTGTGGGAAATCAGAACGAGCGCGGCGCGTTCTGATTTTCTGATACGGAAAAAGGGAGCCGTCTTTGACGTGGGCGGGCGCAGCGCACTCACGTTGGCGGCAACCTTTTATGCGGGGTACAGGGGCGCAGCAGCCCTGTTGGGGTCAAGGGGCAACGCCCATTGGCGGGTTAAGGGCGGCAGTCCTTATCGGGTCAAGGGTGAAACGCCTTGCCCAGCTAGAGTTGATGCCTGCGTCAACTCGTACTGGGTATTACCTGACGCAAGTTCCGCAGGTTCGGCAGCTCCGCAGCCCTCCCGCCAGCCGGGGAATCTTGAAAAAGGAAGGAGGATTTAGCATTGAAACTGACACGGCACAACGGATGCTCCGGCAAAAACGGCACGTACAACCCACGCCACAATGACCGCCGCTTTGACCTGAATAACAGCAGCCATATTGATTCGGAGCGGGCAAGGAAAAACGTGTACTGGGACTGTTACCGGGGCTACACCACCGCCGGGAGCCGGGAGGATTCCTCCCAGCCGGATTTCAGCTTTGAGCAGATAGAGCGGGCTTATTATACGGAGCATTATTCGGATTACGTGGAAGCCCAGAACGCAAGGAATGAAAAGACCCGGCACACGGAGCGCAACCGCAGTGTGGGGGATTTGCTCACGAACAACAAGACCTGCCCGGAGGAAAGCATTTACCAGATTGGGACGGTGGAGGAATCCGTCCCGCCGGAAACATTGTTCCAGATTGTGAATGAGTTTTACGGGGAGTTTGAACGGCGGTTCGGCTCCCACGTCCATCTTTTGGACTGGGCGCTCCATCTGGACGAGGGGACACCGCATATCCATGAGCGCCATGTATTCGACTGTAAAAACCGGTACGGGGAGTTATGCCCCCAGCAGGAAAAGGCACTGGAAGAACTGGGAATCCCGTTGTCCTCCCCAGACAAGCCGAAGGGGAAAAACAATAACCGGAAGCAGACCTTTGATTCCATTTGCCGGACAATCCTGTTTGACATCAGCAGGCGGTACGGGGTTCATCTTGAACAGGAGCCGTCCTACGGCGGGCGGGATTATCTGGAAAAGCAGGACTTCATCATTGAAAAGCAGAAGAAAATACTCTCCGCACAGGGGGAAGCCTTAACGAAAAATACCATAGCCATAGCGGAGCAGGAAAAGAGGTTTGATAAAGCCGCAAAAGCTGTTTCAGAGAAAGAAAAAGAGTTGGAAAAACAGGAAGGATTGATTGAAGAAAAGGAGCAGGAACTTTCTGAAAAACAGGCTGCCCTTGCCACTGTCACCATGAAGATTGCGGACATGGAATCGCTGGTGGAGGAAGTGGCGGACACGGCTTATGAGAAAGCCTGCGAGGTTGTGGCGGATACCGTCCGGGCGGAAACGCAGAAGGAGGATATCCGGGCAGTGGAGGATTACAAAAAGTGGCTGGCTGCGCCGGAACGGAAAGCCCCGCAGGAGAAAAGGGATTTCGCCGTGAAGTGCCTTGGCACAGTCCAGGAGCAGATAAAAAATGCGGCGCAGAAAGTGTTAAGGAAAGTCCAGTCGGCACTCCAAAAGCCGGAGGTGAGCCGTGCAAATAAGGAGCAGATTAAAGAGAAGGCAAGGGAATCCATTAAGGACAGGCTTGCAAGGGGGAAAATGGAAGCAGACCGGGCGAACCGGGAGCGTATGGAGCGCAGAAACGGGTTAAGGGCAACAACAAAAAAGGATATGGAGATTTGAAGCATTTGCTTTCCATTGTGGAGATGGCAGATGCTTTTTTATTTCCGGGAAGGGACGGTATGAATGTATTTGAAGCAGTAAAGGAAAATGTAACGGCAAGGCAGGCGGCGGAAATGTATGGTATCCGGGTGAACCGGAACGGCATGGCGTGCTGCCCTTTCCATGACGACAGGAATCCCAGCTTGAAGGTGGATAAGCGGTTCCACTGTTTCGGCTGTCAGGCGGACGGGGACGTGATTGACTTTGTGGCAAGGCTTTATGGGCTGCCCGGTCTGGAAGCGGCGAAAAAGCTGGCTGCGGATTTTGGAATCCCTTATGAGAGCCGGGGCAGGGCTTCCCCGAAGCCAGCCAGACGGAGCGTGTCGGCGGAACTGCGGTTCTTGCAGGCACAGCAGAAATGCTTCCGGGTGCTTAGTGATTATCTCCGCTTGTTGGAGCGTTGGGAAACAGCGTATGCGCCCAAATCGCCGGAGGACGGCTGGAACCCGCTGTTCGTGGAAGCCATGCAGAAGCGGGAGTATGTGGGTTATCTTTTAGACACACTGCTGACCGGGACAGTGGAGGAAAAAGCCGCCGTCATCACGGGGCATGGGAAGGAGGTGGAACGGATTGAGCGGAAGGTATCAGAGTTTGCCGCCAGAGGCCAGACAAGCCGTGGAGATAGCCGCAGACAGCTTGGACGGTGAAAAGACGGTGGGGGAAGTCCGGCAGATGCTGGAAACCACGCAGAAGGGGCAGACCGCCAACACGCCGGGGAATTACAGGGCGGTGTTCCTGCATGACCCGCTGCTTAGAGGGGCGTTCAGCAGCAACCTCCTGACTGACCGGGTTGACATTGTGAAGCCCCTTGGCTGGTATCGGGACGGGAACCGCCTGACGGACGTGGATATCCAATATCTGGTTCTGTACTTGGAGGAACACTACGGGCTGACATCAGAGAAGCGGATCGAGGGGGCTATCAAGGTAGCCGCCAATGAGTACCGGTATCACCCTGTCCGTGATTATTTAAACAGCCTGCACTGGGACGGGACGGAGCGGGTGCGCTATGCCCTGCGCCATTTCCTCGGTGCGGAGGTGAGCGATTACAATTATGAAGTCCTCCTGCTGTTCATGCTGGGGGCGGTGACACGGGTATTCAAGCCGGGGACGAAGTTTGAGGTCATGCTCTGTCTGGTGGGCGGCCAGGGAGCCGGAAAATCCACTTTTTTCCGGTTCCTCGCTGTCCGGGACGAGTGGTTTTCCGATGACCTGCGGAAGCTGGACGATGACAACGTATACCGGAAGTTGCAAGGCCACTGGATTATTGAAATGTCGGAGATGATTGCCACGGCGAACGCAAAGAGCACTGAGGATATTAAGTCCTTTTTGAGCCGCCAGAAGGAAACCTACAAAGCCCCTTATGAAGTCCACCCCAAAGACCATAAGCGGCAGTGCGTGTTTGCCGGAACTTCCAACACGCTGGACTTCCTGCCCCTTGACCGAACCGGGAACCGGCGTTTCCTGCCGGTGCAGGTGCAGGCGGAAGCGGCGGAGGTTCACATTCTGGAAGATGAAGCCGCTTCCAGAGCCTACATCGGGCAGATGTGGGCGGAGGTCATGGAGGTTTACCGGAAGGGGGATGTAAAGCTGAAATTAAGCCCGGCAATGGAGAAATATCTGAAAGAACACCAGCGGTCATTCATGCCGGAGGACACCCTCGCTACCCGGATTCTGAACTTTTTAGACGGGTACGGCGGGAAGATGGTATGCTCCCTGCAAATCTACCATGAAGGGCTGGGACACCCTGACTATGAGGAACCGAAGCAGTATGACATCAGGGACATCAATTCCATTATGAAGAATTATGCGGCAGGCTGGAAAGCCTTTGAGAATCCACGGCATTTCCCGCCGCCCTATAACCGGCAGAAGGGCTGGGAACGGGCGGAGCCGCCTGACAACGGAGGTCATGGAGAATCGGGTTTCCAGCCTTTGCCCGAAGGGGAAGCCGTCCAGCTTGGGCTGCCAAAGGAATGGCTGGAAGGGGGAAAGCCATAGCCGGTTGCCGGCTGGTTGCCTCTCCCGTTGTCAAGTCCGTTGCCGGGAAGAGAGCCTGCAAATGCCGTATTTCCGGGCTTTTTCTTTTCCTGACAACGAAAGCAACGGAAAAATAGAAAGAAAATCAATCAGGACAGGAAACGGGAAGCCGGGTTTTGTGTGCGGGGTTTTTTAACGTCCGTTGTCAGCCCCCGTTGTCAGGCTTCCACCTGTCTGGCAGCACACGACACACGCCCGGACGGAGCCATCCGGGTATCTTTATGGAGGTAAATGCCTATGGCAAAACAAGCAGACCGCCCGGCGCAGAGCCGGAACAAAAAGAAAAAGGTACAGTTTATCGTGTCCCGTGAGTTTGCGGGCAGCCAGACCATGCAGGAAGCCTTTGAGCAGCTTATCGAGCGGCAGACCTGTGAGCGGTTCGAGGAATGGCAGAAACGGCAGGCCAGCTAAAGGGCGGGAACCGGAGAAAAACCGGAGAAAAACCGGGAATCTTGCAGAAAACAGTTGAACAAATGGCGGGGGCATGGTATTATCATGGTATCGTGTCCCTGTTCATAGAAGGAGAACCCTATGAGCAGGAAAAATAACCTATCGAATCAGAAAATAACCGCCCTCTATTGCAGGATTTCCCTTGATGACGGCAGCCAGAATGAGAGCATGAGTATCTCGAACCAGAAACTTTTGCTCAAAGATTACGCTGAAAAGAACGGTATGCCTCGGTACGAATATTACGTGGACGACGGGTATACGGGAAGGAATTTCAACCGCCCTTCGTTTAAGCGTCTGATTGCCGACATTGAAGCAGGGAAGGTGGGCTGCGTGATAACCAAAGACCTTTCAAGGCTTGGGAGGAACTATATTGAAGCGGGCAGTTATATCGAAATCTTTTTCCCGAAACACAATGTAAGGTATATAGCGGTCACGGACGGCGTGGACAGCCTGACAAGGCAGGAAATGGACATTACGCCGTTTAAAAATATCCTGAATGATATGTACAGCCGGGATATTTCAAAGAAAGTGCTTGCCGGGCGCATGACACGCTCCCGCCAGGGGAAGTTTGGCGGCGGGCAGCCGCCCCTTGGCTTGATGCGTGACCCGGAGGAAAGGGGACACCTTATCCTTGACCCGGACACTGCGCCGACTATCCGTAAAATCTATGACCTTGCCTTAAACGGCTGGGGGTGTATGCGGATAGCTAAACAACTGATGGAGGATAAAATCCCCATCACACGGGTAAAAAGCAATACGGAATGTGACGTGAATTATTATTCATGGGGGAGCGCACGGATTAGCCATATCCTGCGGAACCCATTTTATAAGGGGGCGCATTTAGTCTGCCGGACGCACCAGAAAGGAATCCGCTCCAACACCTATGACATCATTCCCCGTGAGGAATGGGAAGTGCTTGAGGGCTGCCATGAAGCTATCGTAAGCCCGGAGGACTGGGAGAAGGTGCAGGAACTCATTGACCGCCGCCCGCCTATCATGGAGGGGAACGCCTGCCCCTTCTACAACCTGTTCCACGGCATTATCTACTGCGCAACCTGCGGGAAGTCCATGCAGGTACGCTATGAGAAGGTGGGCAGAACTGGGAAGAACCGCTTTACCGGCGAGGAACGGGAGCCGATAGACAAGGCGTATTATATCTGCCAGACGTATAACCGGCTGGGGAAGGATGCCTGCACCAGCCATAAGGTGGAAGCGAGGGATTTGTACAACCTTGTGCTGAAGGATATTCAGGAACTTGCGGCAATGGCGTTGAAAGACGTGGAATCGTTCTACCAGCGGATTAGCAGCCGCATGGAGCGGCGGTATCTGGCGGACGCTTCGGAGATGGAGAAGGAGCGGGAACGGCTGGAAGCAAGGAACCGGGAGATTGACGATATGTTCCTGAACCTGTATACCGACAAGGCAAAGGGAATCCTGTCCGAGCAGCGGTTTGTGAAGCTGACGGCGGCAATGGAGCGGGAACAGGAGGAAAACCAGAAGCAGCTTAAAGAATTGGCACTCTCCCTGCGCCGCTCCAATGAGCAGGAAAGTGATGTCCGCACCTTTATCCGGGAAATCCGGCAGTACGCCGCAGTCCGGGAACTGGACGAGGGTATCTTAAACCGCCTTATCAGCCGGATTCTGGTGGGGGAGGTGAAAAAGGTTGACGGGGAGAAGTTTCAGGAAATCAAAATCATTTATAACTTTGTCGGGGAGATACCAGCGGCAACAGAATAATGTGAGATTATAGAAAGTCAGGAGGAATCCAACTTTTTAAGATTCCTCCTGTGCATTGGCGCTGTTTTTTTGCAGCTTCTTTTGGATTTAACCGTGAATACACAATAATTTTGCAAAATTATTCACCTGTGATTATTACAATTTTCACAGCTTGAGTTGGATGTTCTTCATCATCAAGTGTCCCCCGGTAACTGATCTCAACTTTATCGCCCACAGCAATCGTGGAACCTCCTTTTGCCTCATGGGCACTTTCCGTGGAATACCCTTCTAATATCGGGGTATTTTCCATAAAAAAATAATAGAGCATATCGTCCTCCGGAGTCCTGAGTGTAAGTATGTTTTCTTCATACTTTTCAATAATTCCTGCTATGGGATCGCCCGCTGGGATTTCTTCGACCGGGATTTCTTCGAGCGGAATTTCTTCGGCTTCCGAAGTGGTTTTTTTGGTTTCTTCTGTAATCTCTGACTTTGACGATTCTGTAACTTTTGCTTCTGTTTCTGTAGTTTTTGCATCTACAGTTTTTACATCTGCTACTTCTTCCTGAACCGTTTCTTTCGGGGAATCATTCTCCACAGATATTTCATCCTTTTTTTGTTCCGATGAGCATCCGATCATCCCCATAGTTAAAGCTATCATAAACATCAGTATCAATTTCCTTTTCATAATCTTTCCCATCACTTTCTAAAAGAATCGTATTTCCTTGGCATAAAATTTATCATTTTTAAAGCTGCCCTTCATTTCAACAGACATATGTACCTTCAAGTCCTGAAATTCAGCCTTTGTGTCCTCATAGCTTTCTCCATTTCCATCAGTGGTTTTTAAATAAAAACGGGTATCATCTTCCAAAATCACATGAATCAACTGAGAATCAGGGAGATCGGCATTGGAGCTTGGAGAACTGTATGATAAGGAACCGTCATCAAGAATTTTTACTTTCTTTTCAGCAATGAAAAATGAGTCTTCTTCAATCTTCCAGACCTTACCCAGAAAATCCGCATCAACAGCAGCAGCGACATCCGGCTCTAGTACCTGCCATTTACCTGCTGTATTTTCCTGCAGTCCATCCGTGTTTCCATCAATCTCTTTTGACGGCGCATCATTTAATTCCTCTAATAATGCTTCGTCTGTCTGGTTTTCTTCTGTCTTAGCAATAGAACCGGAACCACATCCTGTAACCATTGTATTCAATATACAGACAGTACCGAGTAATATCATTACTTTTTTTAGTTTCATAAATTACCTCCTTGTTATCATAGAAATAACAGATATTATAGTTTGTCTAAATCATTTAAACAACCTATTTGTTGTGAAATGCTTCTTAAGTGTAGCAAACGTCCTTAAACCTCTCTTAACGATTTATCTTCTCTGTCCACCTTAATCCCAAATAAGGTTTAATTCTCTGTAGCTCTGCTGCACAGCAAGCTAATACCGAGCAGAGCAAGGCTGGTTTTAATACCCCGTAGCTTGTGTTTCTTGTAGTAGCGGCTCTGCTTTGTTTGAATAATGGATATTCAGGGGAACGCCTAATAAGGGAGGGAGAGGACAGCAGATCGACAGCTTTCACAATCATATTATAATAAACAAAAATCCAAAAGAGTGAAGTATTCACTTGACAATGTGGCAAAGAGCTGATGAGCCAGGATGAGCTTGCGGTGATGGACGGGGGAAAATGTATCCTCCAGCTGCGGGGCGTCCGCCCGTTTTTGTCGGATAAGTATGACATCACCAGGCACCCCAATTTCCAGTACACCGCCGACGCGGACGATAAGAACGCCTTTGACATTGAAGCGTTTTTGTCCACCCGGCTCAAACCAAAACCCAACGAGGTCTACGATGTGTTTGAAGTTGACGTAGACACCGAGGGCGAATAATCCCGTTCCGCAAGAAAGGAGTGATTTTATCTACCCGCCAGGGTCCCTGAAGCCTGCCTCGGTTGAGGCCATTGGCGTACAAAGCGGACAGCTCAACAAAAAAATGAAGAAGGAGGATAGCCGGAATCGAGCCGCCCAAAACGCAGGGCGGTTTTGTTGTCCGGCTTTTGTATGCCTATGAACCAACACTAACCACAAAGCGATTCCGGCTAAATTATTCCCCCAAATCGCAACGACAAAACCCCTTCATCTCCCGGAAACCGCATATTTACAGGCGTTATAGGGTTTTGTCGCTGACCATGGGAAAGCGACAATTCACTGCCCGACAAAAAAGGTTCT
>CAJTEE010000009.1 GCA_910575275.1 Lachnospiraceae bacterium
AAAGCTGGCAAAGATCAAGGCAAAAAGGGGACTTCCGAAGGAAAGATATCCTTTCAGAATTTCTGTTTTAGACGCAATTTACTTCATAAAAGATAAATGGCTCTGGTACACACACCAGAGCCGCTTTGTCTACACTCTGAAGTGTGCGCAGAGCGCACACTTTTTTATTTCATCGAATTCAAATGATTGATCAGCACAGACGGAATCCTTGCACATGGAGCCTGCACCGTGACGGCGCCGATGTTCTGTGCTACCATGGGCATTCCATAGACGACACAGGAGGCCTTATCCTGGCCGATCGTAAAGGCTCCGGCATTGCGCATCTCCAGGAGACCATAGGCACCATCCTGCCCCATGCCGGTCAGAATGATCCCCACGGCATGTGCTTTTGCGACCTGCGCGACGGAACGGAACAGTACGTCTACGGACGGCCGGTGGCCGTTGACCTTCTCCGCCGGATAGACTCGTACCGTGTAATGACCGCCGAGGCGCACCACCTTCATCTGGCAGTCCCCGCCGGGAGCAATGAGTGCGAGTCCGCGGCGCACGACGTCGCCGTTGACGGCCTCCTTGACCTCCATCTTGCAGAGCCGATCCAGCCGCTGCGCATACATGTTGGTAAAACCCTCTGGCATGTGCTGTGTGATCACGATTCCGGGCGTATCGGCAGGAAGCTGTTCCAAAACCTGGAGTGTAGCCTCCGTGCCTCCGGTGGAGGCGCCGAGAGCGATGATGAGCGTGTCAAGCTTTAGTTTGTTGCCGGTAAGATGGGTCGGCATAAAGGAAGACAAGACTGGCGTCTTGATGGAAACCGCAGGCGTCTGCGGCTTGACAGCGGCACCGGCACCAGAAAAAACAGGCGCTGCTCCGGTCACTACAGGCAGAGACGTAGCAGAGACAGAAGGAGTGCCGGGTGTTTTTTTGATTACAGAGCTTCCCCGAAAAACACGCGGCAACTTTACGGTGGCTGTGGAGGCAACAACGATCTTTGCCGTCAGGCTCTGCAAAAAGACCCGGGTGCTGTAATTGCGGGTCATATCCGGCTTTTTTACAAAGTCCACAGCGCCGTTGGAGAGAGCGTCAAATACACCCACATTCAGAGAGGAGACCAGGATGACAGGGATCAGATGCTTCGGAAGAAGCTCTTTTAAGAAATCGATCCCGTTCATCTGGGGCATCTCCACATCCATCGTGACTACATCAGCCCCGGATGTGGGAATTTTGAGCATTGCATCGGCCGCATTTGCCGCAGTGCCTACGATTTCGATGCGGTCGCTGTTCTTTGGCAGTTCTCTTGTGAGAAAATTCACAAATACCAGGGAATCGTCTACGATAAATACTTTAATTTTCTGTGCCATAGACGCTCCTTACTGCTTGCGGTAAGCGGCCGGCATGAGATACGTATAGGGTGTGGTGGCTTTGTTTAAGCTTTCCGAGTGTCCGATGAAAAGATAGGCGCCCGGTACGCTTGCATCAAAAAAGCGCTGAACCAGGGCATCTTTTGTTTCCTGATCAAAGTAAATCATTACATTGCGGCAGAAAATAACGTCAAATTTCAGTCGGAAGCGAATCGGGTCCATCAGATTGAAGGTTCGGAAAATGACATTTTTTTTCAGGGCATCCGTCACCTGCAAAAGTCCCGGCTCCTTTGTCGCTTTGAAATATTTACGCTTCCAGTCCGGGGGAAGGTCTCGCGTGGACTCCTCGTCGTAAATTCCTTCCATAGCCGATCGTAAGACATTTTGGGAAATATCAGTCGCCAGCACTCTGGTATCCCAAGAACCAGGCTTGCTGTCAAAATATTCCTTCAGAATCATGGAGAGCGTATAGGGCTCCTGTCCGGTGGAACAGCCCGCACTCCAGATGCTTAAGACCTTGTTGGTTTTCTTTTTCTCCAAATAGGGGAGAACTGTCTTTTGGAAATAATCAAAATGTTCGGACTCCCGCATGAAAAAGGTATAGTTTGTTGTCAGCTTATTTAACATGACCTCAATATCCTGCGGGTTTTTCTGCGTCAGGATATTATCGATGTATTCGGAAAAGGTCGAATACCCCATGGATAAGACGACGTTGGAGAGCCGGCCCATAATGAGCTGGCGTTTTTGTGAGAGATTGATTCCATAGCGGCTCTGGATAAACGTTATGAGCCGCTTAAAATCCTGGTCTTTGAGTTCTAACATTCCGGTTCCCTCCCGTGGCTTAATACTGACGGATCAACTGCTCACAGTCCAGGAACAGAACGACGCTTCCGTCTTTTAAATGGATCATAGAGGAACTTAATTCCTGCCGGTTGCTGACCGGAATCGGGCAGATATCCTCACGGTCTATATCCAGCACCTGAGCGACAAAGTCAACGGTGATCCCCACAGAGGTCTCGCCTATGGAGAGAATGATGATACAGGTGGAATCTGTATATTCCAAAAGCGGCCGTCCCATGCGCAGCCGTATATCAATGACGGGCACGACCTGGCCGCGCAGGTTGATGATTCCCCGTATGTAATCCGGGACCATGGGAAGCGGGCGGATCTTGTAGCTGGTAATGATTTCTATGACATTATTCGTGCTGACGCCGAACGTAATATTGTCGGATGTAAAGGTAAGAAAACGTTCAATACTTCCCGAGGAGGAGTCCTCTCCCGAAAACTCATCCACTCTCTCTATATCGGTAATTGTCTGGGACATGGTTGTGAACCTCCTTGTCTGATTGATAACAGGATGCAAAGGCCAAAAGCCGGTTTGCTGTGAATCCCAAGATCATGCCGCCATACCGGGCATGACCTTGGGACCCTGGTATTATAACATATTCTGCGCGGCGTTGTAAACGCTTGCTACATCAAGAATGATGCTGATATTGCCATTGCCGAGAATCGTACAGCTGCTGATTCCGGCTTCCTTAATATTAAAATACTGTAAATAGGGCGGAAGCGGTTTCACGACCACCTGCTGTTCACCGATGAGCTTATCTACGAACAGGCAATAGGACTTATCACCGGATTCGAGCCACATCAGAATACCGTCGTCGATGGTCGTGCAGGCATCCTGGATTCCATAAAGCTCATGGAGGCGGATAACCGGATAAAATTCGTCCATGCGGCGGATGATTTCATGTCCCGACGGATCGTAGACAATGTCAGCCTCGGAAGCTTTAAAGGACGAACGGATATCGGAAATCGGAATCGTGAAAATCGAGTCCCCGACGGAGATCTCCATCCCATCTGCGATTGCCAGCGTGAGCGGAATGCGCAGTGTCATGCAGCTTCCCTTTCCGAACTCACTGGTGATGTTGATGACGCCTCCGATGGATTCCACATTTTTCTTGACGACATCCAAGCCCACACCACGTCCGGAATATTCCGTTACTTCGGTGTTGGTGGAGAAACCGGGCGTCATTAAAAGAGCCAGGATCTCTTTCTTCGAATAGTCTTCCGGCGGCTTTACAAGGATTCCGTTGCGCTCGGCTTTAGCAAGGATCGCCTGTGTATCCATGCCGCGTCCGTCATCGGTTACCGAGATGATGACTTCGCTGCCGGTATGGGTCGCGGAGAGAATAATCTCTCCCTGCGGATTCTTGCCGGCATCAATACGATCCTGGACGTTCTCCTCGATGCCGTGATCCATCGCGTTACGGACCATGTGCATGAGCGGGTCAGAGATGTTGTCAACAATAGTTTTGTCAACCTCCGTGTTCTCGCCGATGATAGTCAGGCGGACGTCCTTGTTAAGCGCCTGTTTCATATCGCGTACGATGCGGTTCATCTTCTGGAATACACCGGAGACGGAAACCATTCGCAGGGACATGGAAATATCCTGCAGATCATCTGTCAGCTTTCTGAGCTGGCGCGCCGATTTTGTAAAATTGTCAAGCCGCAGGCCCTGTAAATCAGGGGAGGAGGTCACCATGGACTCGGTGGTGACAATCTCGCCGACGATCGCAACAAGGGCGTCAAGCTTGGATAGATTCACACTGATCAGATCCTGCTTAACCGCGCCGTGGGAGGCCGGAGCTTTCTTTTTGGCAGCGGGAGCCTGGGAAGCGGCCGGTTTGGCGGCCGGAGCTTGGGAGGCGGCCGGTGCATCCGGTGCGGGAGCAGAGGCGGCCTGTACAGCCGGTGCAGGGGGCTCCTCGTTTGCCCCCTCGGAAGCGGAATTGTCCACCATCTCATAGGAGCGGATATGCTGCGAGCCATCCACGACCTTTGCGGCGTTTTCCAAATCCGCCTCGGTCTTAAAGGCGATGTAAAAGCCGTTGTCAATAATCGTTTCATCCGTATCAGGGTTCGTGTCGATGTCCTCGGGATAGTACGCGAACTCCATATCCGTCTCCTGCAGGGAGTTTATGAGCATGAAGGCGCGCAAGTGTTCCATACCGCAGCCGTCTTCAAAATAGACGTGCAGCAGATAAGGCATATCTGCTCTCGAAAGCGGGGCGGGTGCGGCAGCAGAGGCGCCTGCCTGGCTGCCGGCTGCCGGCGCAGTGTTTGCTGTCGTCTGTGCGGCACCGTCGGCTGTCTTGTTGGAAATTTTGTTTAACAGATTGTTAATTTCTGTCACAAAGCTGTCGATATTATCTTCAAGAGGTTCATTGTTTTCGACCTTTTGGATTTCTTCACGGAGCTTATCCGTCGATTTGAACATCAGGTTGAACAGATCCTTTTTATGTTCTGAATTGAGGGAATCGATGCCGTTTTCCCTGATATAGAAGAACAGATCCTCTATATGATGGGCAATTTCCATCAGGGAATTGAATTCGAGCATCGCAGACGAGCCCTTGATTGTGTGCATGCTCCGGAAGATTTCGTTTACGTCGTCTTCGGAGAAATCAGCCGTTTTTTCGGCATTGATTAACAGCTCATCGAGGGAATCAAGCAGGGAGTTGGTCTCAAATAAATAAGTATCCAACAGACCTTCCATAGAGTTGTCCATAGTTTCGCACCACCTTATACTTAAATTATTTACTTCCATATTGCAAACACGAAGGAATGTGTGCTATCATATGAAAAGATTTCAAGGGCGGGTCAACGCCGCCGGGAGAAAAACATTCCATAGATAATATATCGACCCAAACTTACAAAAATTAATACGGAAATTCAGGAGCAGGTGAAAAAATGTCAAATGTCTTGAGAGTTACGACTCCTACTACCGGTTATGACAATATGAATTATCCCAAGACGGATACGGCGACCAAGCCGGATGCCCAGATTCAGGGCCCGGTAGTTCCAGACAAGGTCGTACGCCCAGATGCGAGAAGTGACGCGGGCTCACAGCAGGAGCTGGGCATGAAGTTCCAGTATCAGTCTAACTTTGAGGGCTTTGCGGCGCAGATCCGGGCCGGCGGTTCCGTAGTGGAGGAATTTGCCCCGATCCTGTTCGAACGCCTAGCAAACGCCGTCAAGGCCGGGATAGGCGAGGGGACGGCCACGGAGCTGTCCGGTTTCCTGAAAATGATTCAGATGGAGCCGCAGGATGTCCTGGCCTTCATGAAATCACAGGGGGATATGGCCATCCGCTTCCAGGGGGCGTTTTTCTCTCTCCTGCGCCAGGCATTGGGGGAGACAAGAAGCGTGGAGCTTCGGGCCGGCATCCTTGACTTTATCAAGCGTTACACCGATATGGCAGAGGGGCAGCACCTTCTTGAGGAGATAAGGCAGACTCTTGGAGAGATCAGGCAGGGCATGTTCCAGAGCGGCCAGAAACGCCTCGAGGTCTTTGAACAGCAGTTGAATTATAACGCCGAGCCGGGGCAGACCGGTTCAAACGCCTCGGTGATCAAGGAGCAGATCCTCCCTTATTTGAACCAGTATATCGGAAGCACGCATGACCGCGGGCTTGTGCGGGAAAATTCCGCGCTCCTGGCGGCTTTGACCGCGCGCTACGAAAACGGCGAGGGAAGCCGGGTCGTGGAGAAGTTTAAAGAGCTCATGGAATCCCCCGTGATGCAGAAGTACTTTAAAGGGCTGAAGCCGGAAGGGCTTCTTAAGGCGCTTGCCACTACAGATTATGAAAAGGCAGTGGCAAAAAACCAGTGGATGAGCAAGTTTGCGGACCTGATCCGGGACGGAATGACAAAAGGGGCAGACTTAGAGCAGAAGCAGGTATTCCGCAACGTGATGCAGTCCATCGTGCTCAACGAGAGCGTATATATGCCGGTGCTCCATATGATGCTGCCCATGCAGGTGGACGGCCGCATGACCTTTGCCGAGATGTGGGTGGATCCAGACGCAAAAAAGAATTCGTCAGGGGACGACGATGAAAAGCGCGTCATCCAGGGCCTCGTCAAATTTGACATAGAGGGCGTCGGATTTTTTGACCTGTTTTTTGTGTATCAGGACAAAAAGGTCAACATTCAGCTTGGCTACCCCGATGGCTTAAAGGATAAGGAAGGAGAGATCCGCCAGCGGATCGCACAGATCCTTGTGGAGAACGGTCTGGAAAGCCAGGAGCTCTATTTGGGAAGCAGCCAGAACTCGATCGCGGTATCGGAGGCATTTCCGCAGATTTTTGAAAGGAAGAATTCGATCAATGTCAAAATTTAATGACGTTTTGAATAAAAAAGCAGTCGCGCTCTCCTATGACGAGAATAAAAATGCGGCCCCGGTCGTTGTGGCCTCCGGCATGGGATATCTGGCGGAGCGCATGGTTGAGCTGGCAAGAGAATCCGGTGTCCCGATCTATGAGGATAATTCTCTGGCGACGATGCTCGCCCAGCTTCAGCTGGGCTCTGAGATCCCCGCAGAGCTCTACCAGGCGATCGTCAGCATTTATGTCTATTTCCTGGACTATGCACCGGGGAGCAAAAGGAAGGAGAAAGAGCCGCCAGAACCCCAGCCTTCGGAGGCGGAGGCTCTGCAGCCGGACCCTGCACCGGATGCGTCGGAGCCCGGCTGAAGCCGGCCGGACTATGTGTGCTTACTCGTAAGTACTGGTCTTCCTGTGGAGAAGATCCTGACGGAACACAAAGTTCCGTACCAGAGATTCCGTACGGGAATGCATGTCAACGAAACGGCAGCCGTAGCCGAACAGCGTCTCGTCGTTGGCATCCCGGCCGATCATTCTGCGCAGAAGGTCACGGTCCTGGACGCGCAGGATATGTACGTTTAGGGGGACAGGTGCGGCGCCTTCCTTGAGGATGAGGGAGAAGGTCACAAAATCTCCCGGATGGAAGACGTGGCGGCAGGTGAGAAATACGCCTCCGGCGCTGATGTTGCGGATCATGCCGGGTGTGGAGACGCGGGTCTGTGATTTACTGAGAAGGGTTACCTCGACATGTATGTTGACCGGGACCTTGAGATCGTGCCGGCGCTGCAGGACGGCAATCTGTTCCCCGATGGAACAGCGGACCGCACTTTTTAAGACGCCCTGCTCCGGATAGTATTCGCTGTAGTCGGTAAAATTGCAGACATAGGTCACAAGTCCCATGACATTATCATAAAAGGTGACATGACTCTCGGAGGAAAGAAAGTCAGAGGTGGAATCCTCCATGGTCAGGAGAACGGAATTTTCCTGAATGTCGGAAACGACCGCGTCACACAGATATTGGTTTTGCAAAGAATAAATACTGGCGCTTGTGCAATTATTTAATCTCATAGGGTATTGCTCCTTTCGGATGAGTTGTGGTATAATATTCATGCATTGATTTTATTATACACTTGTGCGGCAGGAAATGGCAAGCGTATTTTAGTAAGAATTGAGAGGAAAAAGCGATGGAGCTTCAAACAGGGATGATCAATCATTTAGAGCCTGCGTCGGGCGTTAAGCAGACGGAGACAAAGAAACTCACACAGCTTACGGACACGCAGAAGGGGACCGCTTCCTTCAAAGAAGTATTGGAAGCGAAGCTGACTACAGCTAGGGAAGAAGGGGCGGCAAGCTTTGTAGCCGCAAGGGCGGAAGGCCAAAGCGCGTTTGAGGCATCCAGGCGTGCGGGCCAGGAAATGTTTGCCGAGGCAAGGCGTGCAGGCCAGGAAACGTTTGCAGAGGTCAAAAAGGCCAGCGAGGAGACACTCATGACCGAAAAGCAGAAGGAGGCCGCCGGAGTCCTGGAAGCGGAAAAGAAGCCGTCAGGGCTGGATGGCTATTTCAACATGAGCGCCTCCATGGATGCAATGTTTGAGGAAGCGTCTCTGTCGACGGGTGTGGATGTGCGTCTCTTAAAAGCCGTGGGAAAGGCAGAGTCCAATTTTAACCCGAAGGCCACCTCGCATGCCGGGGCGATGGGGGTCATGCAACTCATGCCGGGGACTGCCCGTGAGCTCGGCGTCCAGAATGCCTATGACGCAAGAGAAAATATCATGGGCGGTGCGCGTTATCTTGCGGGCCTCCTTAAGAAGTACAACGGAAATCAGTCGCTGGCGCTGGCGGCCTACAATGCCGGCAGCAACAATGTGGATAAGTACGGCGGAATCCCGCCGTTTAAAGAGACGCAGAATTATGTGCGCCGTGTGCTGGGATATTTAAACGAGAATCTCACCGCGGGTACGACGACATATTCCCCGCTGAACTGGGGCGGCTATACCTGTACGAACCCGTACCACCAGGCGTTTTATGGCGGCTATGGATATGGGCTTTCGGGGACGGTCAGGGCTGCAGGGCTTTACGGTCAGGGAATGTACGGTTCAGGACTTTACGGGGCTTCCGGCCTCGGATATTCATACGGCTCTGATGATATCATGAGGCTTATTATGGAAATGCTGCAGATGCGGGCGAACGAAAAGCTGCAGGGCGCCTTAAGCTTCGGAGGCGATTCGGACTCGTTCTTTTAACAGAATTACATAAAATTTTACGAATTTAGGATGAGAATGGTATGAAAAAACAGAAAAAACGGTTTGTGGCATTCGGTCTGGCATTCGGCTTAAGCCTTTCTGCGGCGATTCCGGCGTACGCGGATTTTTACAAAGAACCAGCAAGCATCAAAGGCGTTTTGATTGACAGCGAGGCGATGGTGCCGTACGCGGCCGAGGTGGGCGCATCGCAGGTCATCAGCAATTTTCCGATTTCCTGGTCTTTCTATGAGGGACAGATGCGGGCCTATGAGAGTTTTTTGACTGCACTGAATCACGCAGGGATCACGGTGACGGTGATCGTGTTAAATGACTGGCAGACCAGCCGGCCGGACCTGCTGCCGGTACAGACGCCGGTGGCGAACTATTACGGCTTCAACGTCAAGACGGAGCAGGGGATCAAGGCGACGAGGGAAGCGGCGTCAAACCTGGCGGAGCGGTTTAAGGGCCTGGTCTCCAACTGGGTTATCGGCAATGAGATCAACGACGGGCAGGTCTGGAATTATGTAGGCCAGATGGACATTGACTCCTACTGTGCGGAGTATGCGGCCTCCTATCGAATCTGGTACGATGCGATCAAGGAGAAGAACGGGCTGGCGCGCGTCTATATTCCGTATGACTACCGCTGGAACTGCGGTCAGGTCGAGGGCTTTAAATTCGGGGCCATGGATATGTTGCCGCGGTTAAATGCTCTTTTAAAGGACACGGACTACGGCATCGCATGGCATGCGTATCCGGATCCGTTTGAGGATCCCGTGTTTACGGATGATGTATACACGCTCGAGAAGCCGGATACGTATATCGTCAGCCTGAAAAACCTGCATATTCTGACGGATTACATGGAGCAGGCGGATATGCGCACGACCGACGGCAGAGTGCGGCATCTGATTCTTTCGGAGCAGGGCTTTACCTCGATGTCTCCGACCCGCGGCGGTGAATGCCAGGAGCTGCAGGCCCAGTGCATTGCGGAGGCTTACCGGACGGCGGCTGCCAATCCTTATGTGGAGGCATTCATGCTGAATCGGCTGATCGATTCCGAGGCGCTTTTGCAGGCAAATCCCAATTATGCGTTTGGACTTATGAAGACAGATTATACAAAGAAGCTGAGTTGGGAAGCCTATAAGAACGTGGATAAGCAGTAAGAGAGAAGCCGGACTGCCAAAAAGACAGACAGTATTATAGGAAACGACAAATAAATTTGCCGTTTCCTATATAGCCTCTCCGGGGGATGCGCACGATTTTTGCAAGGTGGATTCTGCGTTTTTACGCAGCAAAAATCGGCGCAGGATACGTCATAAAGAAAGAGATTTATGCCGTTTCCTATAATTGAAAAGACGTGCCGTGCACGGAATCATAACGAAAGTTATCGTTCGCGTGTGCACGGTGGAAAAAAGGGGGCTGCTGCACGGGAGTGCGGTGGCTCCTTTTTGAGTGTGCCCGGGCGCGCATTCTATGGATCGAAAGGAGTGGAAAGGATGAATCGAACATTATTCTGGGCGGAGAAGGGAAAAGATTTTTTATATGACCTGGCGGGGGCGTTTTTGCAGGCACTAGGGACATGGTGTTTTGTAGAGCCCTGCAGGATCGCGCCGGGCGGGGTTTCGGGTATCGCTTTGCTGATCAATCATGTAAGCGGGCTTCCGGTCGGAGCGATGACACTTCTTTTTAATCTTCCGTTGCTGATCAGCGCATATTTGATTCTCGAAAAAAGGATGGCACTTAAAACGGTCCAGACCGTGATCCTGATGACAGCCATGCTGGACTGGTTCGTGACGCCGTTTTTTCCGCAGTATATCGGGGATCGTCTGATCTCATCGGCTTTTGGCGGAATCCTCATAGGCGTGGGGATGGCGCTCATTTTTATGCGTAATTCCACGACAGGGGGCGGAGACATTCTGGCAAAGCTTTTGCAAAGGCGGTTCCCTTATATGCATACGGGATATGCACTGATGCTGATTGACATAGCAGTGATTGCCCTGTCCGTTTTGGTGTTTAAAGGGCTGGAAGCGGCGCTGTACGGCCTGATTTCCATGGTATGTACGACCCAGACGATCGACGCGCTCTTATACGGCATGAACAGGGGGACTATGGTCATGATCCATTCGGAAAAAAACAGGGAGATCGCAGATGAGATCATGGCGCGTCTGGATCGGGGAACGACCTTTTTTAAAAGTGTGGGCGGTTTCAGCGGCCGTGAGGGAGCGACTCTGATGTGTGTAGTGGACAGAAAACAGTTTTACCTTGTAAAGGCGATTATAGATGCGCATGACGAACATGCCTTTGTGATCGTTTCGGAGACGAAGGAGACATACGGGGAGGGATTTTTAAACGACCCGCGCAAGCGGAGCATATAAGAAGACAGGCGGCGGAGCTTTTATGGCTCCTCCGCCTGTCTTGATATTGAAAACAGCAGCGTGCGCGGCTTTATTTGCCGGCGGCTTTTTTGGAAAATTCCGTCGTCACGAGATCCTCATAGGAGACGCGTTCGGGCAACTCTCCGGCTTCCTCTAAAATATTTTGCAAAAGATCGAAACTCTCCGCTTCAAAAATCGTATCACCCTTCCATGTGTCCTGCTCCTTGTAGCGTTCGATGATCGTGGCGATTGTCTCCGTATCGGTCTCCTTAAACTGCGGCTTTATCACTTCTGCGATTTCCTCAGCGGTATGGGAGTTTACATAATCCATACCTTTTTGGATGGCGTTGGTGAATTTCTGGATAATCTCCGGATTTTTTTCGATGTAACTTTTGCGGGCGCTGTATGCCGTGTAGGGGACGTAGCCGGAATCCTTGCCGAGCGAAGCGACAACATAGCCGTTCCCTTCCTTCTCGAGGCCCGTGGCGAAAGGCTCAAATTCGACCGTGTAGTCTGCGTCATTGCTGGTAAAGGCCGCCGCAGTGAGCCCGAAGCTGATGCTTCGGTCAATGGAAAGATCCGTTTCCGGATCGATGCCGTGTTTTTTGAGGATATACTCAAAGACCATCTCGGGCATACCGCCAGTCTGCCCTAGCATGATGAACATTTTTTCCACACTCGTCAATTTCTCTCTGGAAGCCACGATTCTGTATGGATAATGGTAGATTCCTGTCTTTTCCACCAGCCCTAGGTCAAGCAAATGCTCCATGTAGGTGGTAAACTTCTTCTTGTGCATAGGATAACCCATATCTTTCAGGCTTTCCGCCAGGAATTTCACAGATGTAAAACCTGTCTCGTCCTTTTTCAGAAGCCGGATTGCCTCTATCATCATGGTCAACTTCAGATTCTCCTTGTGGGCTTTGAAATCGTAGGCCGCCAGATTGCCGAGACCGTGTTTTAAATAGATGTCAACATTTCCGTCTTTATCTACAATGATTCTTTCAACGAGAACCTCAATGTCCGTCCGGGTCAAACCTTTTTGCTCCAGCACCTCATTTAAAATATCCAATGCGGTTTGCAAATTAGGTTTGATTGCTGCAGTGGGGATATGAGGCTCCTTCGTCAAATCTTGCAGCGTTTTTTCAATGGCAGAAATACGTTCCATTTTTTCGGTCTGTAAAGAGGCATATGTTTCATTGATAATTTCCGCCATCCCCGGATTTGTCGTGAGTTCCTTTACCTTTTGAGTAATCAGTGTTTTCAGCTCTTTCTTGATTTTTTCCAGCTCGTTCTCCAGTCTCTGCAGGCTGTCGTCTGCGGAGTAAGTAGGAGCCTTTAAATTTGACAGGTCGAAATTCTGTATGATGTCTACCAGAGAGTCACGGCAAAGGGTAAGATATTTAACCAAAGCGTCCATCAAGGTTTCTTCTGTCACCAGATGGGCATATTCACAAAACTGCTTTCCCTTTTTGTTGTAGGTGCCGCACACATAATATTTCCCACGGTTCGGGCGGTTGATTGCAGTCAGCTTCATGCCGCAGTCCTTACAGTACAGACACCCGGAAAAGAGGTTGATGTGTTTCCTCTGGCCCCGGTACTGGCTGTGATGGCGGCTGTCCTTCACCTCAAAGAGCAGCTTCATGGTATCGTCATCAAATATTTTCGGGTGGTGGTCCGGGAAAACATATTGCTGATCTCTGGAAATCTTTTTGTCTTTTCCGTTGATGGTCATTCTCTCTCTTTTGTGGGTTCGGAGTACGCCGTTATGATAATCATTAAAGAGAGTATCTTTCACCATACCGTAACTCCACATATAGGCAACTTCCCGGTGATAGGGCAGCCCCAAAGCCTGGAAGCGCTCCTTTTGCAGCATGGTAGGCGTAGGGACGCCCCGGTCTGAAAGGATTTCCGCAATCTTTCGTATGCCGTTTCCTTCCAGATAAAGGTCTTTTTCAAGGTTCAGGATGGCGGCGGCTTCTTCATCAATTAAAACCATCTGCTTGTTCAGTGGGTGCCTTGTGTAACCGAATGGGGGAGCGCATTTTAAGGTGCCGTTTTCCTGCTCCATTTTCTTGATTCGTTTTACCTTTCGGCTTGTGTTCTTTACATGGCGTTCATTATCCCATGTTTTGATTCCTATAATATCATCATCAGAGTAGAGCGAATCATAATTGTCATCAATCAAAATCACACGCTTTCCCTGTTCTTCCATTTCTTCGAGAAAAAGCAGTACCTTCGCATTGTGCCGTCCGATTCGAGAAAGGTCTTTCGCCACGATTACATCTATGGAGCCGAGATTGGCCATCATGTTCTGAAACTGGGGACGGTTGAAGGAATAACCGGAAATGCCGTCGTCTTCGTAGATATGGCGTACAATCATATTGTTTTCTTCTGCGTATTTCTGGATAATCAGTTTCTGGTTTTCGATAGAGGAATAATTTCTCTTATTATCGTCTCTGGAGAGGCGGACATAACCGTCTATCATTGTGGGAGTATGGATTGCTGTCATCATAAAAATCGTCCTCCTTATCTTGTTTTCTACCTATATTTTACCATATAGGCAGGATAACACAATGTTGTCGCCAGTTAGCGAAAATGGTTGCGAACCACATCCCGCAATCCATTTTCCATTGCCTGATTGCCCTCGATAATGGTAACGACCAGATACCCCCGTCTGCTAAGAGCTTCCTTTTTCCTTGCGATTTCATAACTATCAGAATCCTTTTTTTGAAGTAAGTAGCAAACCTCCTTTTGCTTTCCTATGACAATCACCTCAAATTCTTGCTTCATATTATTGTATGAAAAGTCAGGCTTATCCTATCAATCAAAAACTCCGCTGCAAGCAGCAGGGTTTTTGATCCTCGCGGCATTCGCCAAATATGCGTGCAGGCACGCCTACTTGGCTCATTGCTCGCGGGAATAAAACAGCTTTCTTCATACAAAATGACATGGTGGCCCGTTTCTTTTTTGTCCTATGGGGAAACACGAAAAGGCAGCGCCCGGTAAAGAGCGCTGCCCCTTCGTCTTTCTCCACGCTTCGGGCCAGCTTGGCCCGGGGTCAGGACTGCCAGTGTTCATAATAGGCCGCCGCTTCCTCCACGGAGCAGAAGTCAAACACTTCGTACAGTTCCATAAGAACCTTCCGGATGTCCTTTGACTTATAGCCGCAGCTTTCCATCGCCTTGATAATATATCCACGGCAGGCGTTGTTGTTCCATTTGTCTGTCAGCATGTCCTGGATTTCCTGCAAAGATTTTGCCATAACCTGCACTTCCTTTCATAAAAGTTCAGGGAGCCGCACCGTTTTAGTTGGCCTGTCACAAGACAGTTAGAGCGGGCGGCTCTCTGAGTGGTTTTGTAAAACAGATTCCCCGGACGGGTGTAGGCCTGTCCACCCCATAGTGTCTCAACTCTCCCCATTCTTATGGCAAGGCGTCCTCATTGCCTGCGACGGCTCACGACTTGCAAAGCCGCGGTAGCGCTCGGACTGTGACTGAACGCAAGTATCCGGGTTCTGCACCTTATCCGGCGGAGCCAGCCACGGCTCCGCCTGCGGCATGGGCTTTATCGCTATTCCCGCCCCCAAGTGAAAACCACAATGGAAACGGAAGTCACGGCGGGCCTGTCGCCTGGCACATCCACCCTTCGTATCCGGGTATCTTTCTATTCAGTTTTCAATCTGCCGGAAAGGTCCGTCCGCGCTTCGGGCCAGCTTGTCCCAGGGCGCCTCCGCCCTTCATATACCATTTCATTTTTCAGGCTTTTTCGGTACACCTTAGAAATTATTTTTTAAAAATTTTTCCATGTTCCGAAGCCCACGCTCGATTGCCAGGCGCACCACCTTCTCGTCCACGCCTTCGGCTCTGGCAATGTCGGTCTTGCTCATGCCGAGGACAAAATGGGCGTAGATACGTTTGGCCTGTTTGTCGGGCAGGCTGGAAATGGCCGCATGGAGTTTCTGCATGGTGACTTTGCGCTCGTAAATCTCACATGGGGAGAGGGCGATGAACAAAGCCGAGTGCTCAATGCCGTCCTCCCGGTCAAGGGAATAATAGGCCTTATGGCGGTATGTACGCAGACGGTAGGCCGCTTCCTTGCGGTCAAACTCTGCCATTGCCTCCGCTACCTCGTCAGGCACTTCGATGAAAGAATCCATTGTATAATGCGGGTAAAAATCCCGAAGATTGATGATAGCCATGTTTACCTCCGTTTCGGTGTTTGATGAATGAGTTACCGGAACGGAGGCGGTGGGGAACGGCACCGGGGCCGGGCCTCGGGCCAAGTTGGTCCGAGGCTGTCACATGAGAACAGAAAAGCGCCCGGACAGCATAAAGCCATTCGGACGCATGAAAGTACATTATCGTTTTTGGACTGAATTATTTCATGTCTATTGCCACAATTACCCTTCCAATGGGGCGGGCTTTTTTGACGGTTCAGACAGTTGAAAAAGAAAACGGCGGCTTGAAATTTTTATTTCCAAACCGCCGAAAGGCTACTGTATTTTGTTTGGGCGCACATTTATTCAGCTACCAAAACAACGGTTTTTTTTATTTCCCCGTTGGGTAGCAGTCGATTAATACCTGTATTTGTCAGCCCATACACAAATCTTTACAGAAAAATCAACTAGACTTGATTTTAGTTTTCATCATCTTCTTTCCAGCTATTCTGCCACCAGTCCTCCTCCCAGGGTGTACCTTGCCATGTGTCTGACCATAAATTCTTCCATTCCTCTGGAAAATCTGATGAATCAAATGCTTCCATATTGAAAACATCCATAGAGTTTGAAGAATAAATCCCCATAACACCAGAACCTTTTCGAGTTACTTTGATGATATTATTTTCAGTACCATTTGTATACGAATAAGTGTCGCCATTTTCCTTGAAATCTTTAGGAGTATATATTTCTCCCCATTCTCCATTGTCAGTAATTGTTGTATTGGTATTTTTAAAATCATCTTTAGAAATCAGCTGAAAATATCCACTATTTGCAACTGCGTCTAAAGAACCGGAGAAACCTTCCGGTAAGACCAAAAAGACAGAAGCCATATTGAACTCACCAGTAATATTCCCTGATTTTATAAGGTCACAAGTAAAATGCGCACTGTCAATACTCAAATCAATATTTCCATAAGCAATGGCAGGAATATATAATTTTATGGTTTCATCATTTGTGTTCGTCCTCGTTTTACATGAAATGGATACCTTCCGGCTATCTTCCTGTTCATCAATTTTTACATCATAAACCTCACTGTTATATTCAGCGGAAATTTTACCATCAGCTGCCGGTAAAACATTCACAGCACAACTACTTATATCCAGTGATAAGGAGGGATTATCTGTCAGGTTTGTTTGCACCCCGGGAGGGGCTGCTGCATGTGCCTGATCTGTGGCTGTACTTATTGTATAAATTCCAATAAAGGACGCTCCTATAATTGCACATAAGGTCAATATAACAGTTAAAACTTTAGCTGCTTTAGTTTGTTTTTTTAAATTCATAATCGCACCTAACCTTTCTTTTAATAATTGTTTGTTTTCACTAAGCGTAACGGCGGCAAGAGATTCCTTATACTTTCCAACTGCTGCCATTGCGTCAAGCAGAGTTTCGCCATAATCCTGTGCGTTATCATATCCCATTTTTGAGAGGACCGCTTCATCACAAGAAAATTCACATGCTTTTGTAATTTCACGCCTCATTAAATAAACAAGCGGATTGAACCAGTGCAGACAGACAGTAATTTGTACCAGCCATTTATAGAACATATCCCGCCGTTTGTAATGCGTTAATTCATGCAATACGATATATTGAAAGTCCTTCTCCGAAATATCTGCGCTTGGCAAAACAATGCATGGCCGGAAGAACCCAATCAGTAAAGGGGACGAAACCAATGGATTGACACAAAGCTCTACTGGTCTTTTTCTGCCAGTCTGTTCCGCGATAGCAGAAAGCCGGTCTAATTGCTCAACATTGGAAACCGGATGTAACCCGGCATTGACATATCGGAGAAAGCTATGATATGCCGTTATTTTTTGTACCAAAAGAATCAATGCAACCATGAGCCAGATAAGCCAAACATGATTGGCAAATAAAGACAGAATATCTCTAACCGGGTGATAGGATATGGAATTGTCTTTAGGTTCGACAGTATTCTGGCCTCCGTGTTCCATACCAGAAGCAGGAACATTGAAAGCATTTGAATTACCAGAGGGTAACGGCTGTTGCGGCAGGGAAACAGATTGAGTTATCGCCTGATCGATTGTCTGATAGGTTTTTCCCATCAAGTTTGTTTCTGGTCCTAACGGCAGTAATAGCCGTACAATAACAATGAGCCAGATATAATACTGCCATTGTCTGCTGATTTTGTCTTTGAAGAATCTTTTTCCCACAAATAACAGTAGTATAAGCAATGCTCCGGAAAAAGACATAGACAAAAATATTTTCAATAAAATGTTCATTTTTTTGTTCTTCCTTTCTCCAGGAGCTTTTTCAATTCCTCATATTCCTCGTCTGTCAGCAGGTCGCCAGAAATCAAATCGGAAACAAGCCATTTTGCGTCCCCCTCATAAATTTTATCCAGAAAGTTTTTAGTCTGGGTTTTGTGGTAGTCGCTTTCCGACACAAGAGGGGTGTATTCATTACAACGGCCGATTTTTTTCGCTTTCAAAAATCCCTTATTGACGAGCCGGTTTAAAAGCGTGATAAGGGTGTTTTTTTGCCAGGGTTTCCCTTTGGCCGCTAAATCTGCTGTAAGGCTGGCAAAAAGCGTCGGTTTTTCTCCGTTAGCCCATACCACTTTCATAATTTCAAATTCTGCATCTGATATTTGCTGTACCATTTTGATTTCCTCCTTTAAGTATGACATCGTGTTACACTTTAAGGGTAACACAGTGTCATACATATGTCAAGTGGGTATTTTTAGAGAACATGCAATTAAATAATACCAAACATGAAATTGTATTTAATTCACATACTAACACCTTAAATATAAAATAAGTTTGGGTGATATTGTATGGAACATTATGAAGATAGATTTGATTTTCATGGTCTCGGGCTGGCGATAAAAGACGCCCGCGAGAAAAGAGGATGAACGCAGGAATACCTTGCAGAGCTTGTGGGGCGTACGTCCCACACGATTATGAATATCGAGAACAAAGGGCAGTATCCGAGTTTTGGTGTTTTCGTCAAACTCGTCAACATGTTTGATATTTCCGTGGACCAGTTCATATACAGTGACAGCGGGAATAAAGAAAGCCTTTGCCGCAAGCATATTGATGTGCTGCTTAACACCATGAATGAGAAGGGGCTTGTTGTCATGGAGGCAACAGCCGAAGGCTTGAAAAAAGCCAGAGAAACGGAGGTTTCCGAGTAGGGGCCTCCGTTTTTGCGGCGTTTATCGCAGGTTCCGCTAAATGGCAAGCAGGGCAACTGTGGCCACAGTTGCTATTTTTGACGTCCCAGCCTTCCGGCCAGAACGCAAAAATCTGCTTGTTGGGGAGGTCTCCGCTGCCGCTCCGGTCGGTGCTGGACGTGCGCCACCGGCGCACAGCACCCCCAAACCCGGCTTCGGGCCAACTTGGCCCGAAATGTCAGCGTCGCTTTGCTCCTTATTTTCACACCTCCTAACGCTCCTGTTCCTTCTTCCTCCCCGGCTCCACATAGCCCAGCAGATAATCAATGTTTGCCTTCGCCGCCGTGACTTCCCGCATTTCTTCCTTCACTTTTCGGTACTCGGCATAGAGCTTCTTTTTCTTCTCCACAAGCTCCCGGCTTTCCTCTTTGAGCTCGACCATTTTAGGGGGCTTTGCCCCGTCCAGTATCCGTTTGAAGTCGGCGCAGGCCGCCCGGTAAAGCTCAATGTCGGCCTCATGCTCCGCAAGGAATCTGCGGCTGTATTTCCGGGCCTTGTACGCCTGGAACACTGGCCGGGGCCTGGCATACTGCACCGTGGCAGCCTTCAATTCCCTGTTGGTCTGGAGTGCGGCCTCGGTACTCTTGATCTGGCCGGACAGCGTGTGGAAATGCTCCGTGGTTTCTGCCGCTTTCTTTTCCAGCTGTTCATACTCCATCAAATTATTTTCCTGCAAAAAGGCCAGGGCGGCGGCCATCTGTTTCAGGTTGAAAACCTTGGCCCACCGCTCATACCCCGGCCCCTTCCCCATAGTTCTTATATTTCCCCTGGCTTTTCATCTTCGGCTGCTTCACGACAGAGAGGCCGTTTTCCAGACAGAGGGTGTCGGACAGCCGCCCGAGGGCACGGCCGGAGCCGAGAAAATCCCGGTATTTATGGGTACAGTCAAGGGTAGTGGAATTGTAATAAATGTGGTTATGGATATGGGCCTTGTCGGTGTGGGTGGTGACGATGAACTGGTGTTTTCCCTTCGTCCACCGCATAGCCAGCTCATAGCCGATACGGTTGGCGTCCTCCGGCGCGATCTCCCCGGGGAGGAAGGACTGGAGTATCTGGTAGCACAGCACATCTTTGTCTGTTCCCTGCTCCCGGCCTATGGCGGCTTTGTACCTGCTTTTCCACAAGAGAAATTCAACGTCTACCGTGGCCGGGTCACATTCATAGGCAGAGATATATTTTCCTTCCTCTGTCTTGACCGGGTTCTTTCCGTAGTCGGTACAGTCCTTTATGGACTGCGCTATGGATAGTCCCGGCGTGGTCTTGCGTTTCATCAGTCGTGTGGTCGCTATGGTCCATCCCTCCTTCCGGCTTCGGGCCAAGTTGGCCTGAGATAATATTGTATAGTTGGAATGTACAAGTTATAATAAAATAAATACATTATGGAGGTATGAGATGTTGAAATCGCTTAATTCTATGGATTTTACTGTTGCTGTAGCATCCAATTCTATGACTATCGAGCAAGATATGACATTTATCAAAGCTGCTTTGCTTTACTCCGATACTATTACGTTGGTAAGTCCAGTTGCATCTACATATATCGAACTTACTGATAATGCTAATAAGAAAAATGAAAAAGCATTATATAATTTAATGCAGAAAGTCATACCATTTTGCCAAAAAGCAGATCCTATATTTTGTGAGAATATTAATCAAACACTTGACCAATTTAGTTCTATATTATACAGTAAGCAATATCGTTCAATTCCACTACCGTTAAAGTATAACATTAAAAAGGCGCTCCTTGAATTTAGTACCGGAATAGAATCTGTGTTGATACAAAATCTTGGTGAAGAAAATTGTAATTCTTTGAAAAAATTAGTTGAGTCTAAAAAAGTAAGATTATATGATTTTAAGAGTTCATTTGCTAATGATGATTATTATGTTTATGAATTTTACAACACATTAAAAAAATCCGTTAGTAACTCATCGACCTTTCCATTGTTTGATGATCTGTCCAATAACTTGATAAAATCAGCAATAGAGGAGAAAATTATTACCCTTAATAAAAGTAGTGAGTTTGAGGCGAAACATGCAAAATTAGCAGGTAATTTACTTATTGCTTTACCTTCCTTTGAATTTGCAACAACAGATGAAATATTAGATATTCGCAAGGAACTAGAAAAGCCTCTAGTACGTTTTAGAAGCAAATTACTCGCTTATGATGCTGAAATACAGTCTATGCCTTGGGATGAAGAATTTCAATTTGAATGTATAAAACTTTATCAACAAGAAGTGGCACCAGCAGTTTTAGAAATTGATGAATTAACAAAAGAATCATCTTTTATAAAAAATCTAGGATATAGTTTTTTGACGGATAAATCTGCACTTGAAAAAAACGGGAAAATATTTATTACTGTAGCAATGGCGGGAATTATATCAGCATTTACTGATGTACTGTCACGTGGACAAACTTTGGCTGCAGCAGGTGGGGCATATACAATTTCTAAGGTGGCGACAGCATATAAAGAGTATGAAAAAAATCAGCATGATATTATGAAAAAGGATATGTATTTTTATTATCGAGCTGGGAAGCTTCTTGAAAAACGTACAAAATAAAAAGTGATAAGCGTTAATAAGGAGAGGTATAGTCTACAAAGGACCATACCTCTTCAATTTATTTCCCCACCAGCGCCGCCAGCTCCTTCAATACCCCGGACAGCTGCCCCCACAGCTTTTCATAGTCCTCTTTCCGCCCGTCTATCTCCTCCGGGTACAGCCCGTAGGGTTGTTACGAAATACCCCCGTAAACCGGGCTGGAAGGTATTAGGATACCTTTGCCCAGAAAACAGGGTCAGGACCCATTGGAATCCCGGGCTTTCGGCAGGTCCAAATCGTAACGCCCCTGCCCGGGGGTTGAGCGTTTCTTCCTCATGCGCTCCCGGCTCCTGCGGCGGCCCTTCCTCACAGACGGCCTTTTCCAGCACCGGGGCCAGCGGGAGGACATTCTCACGGAAATAACGGCAGAAAGAGCCCGTCCAGCCTTTCCCCAGCATGTAGCATGGACAGTCCAATGGAAGGCAGGCCAGCTTTAAGGGCGGCGCTTCCTTTGTTTCCTCCCACGTCGGGATTGCTGTTTCCTATCCGTTCATATCTGTTTCCTCCGGGTCGGGGAATGACGGCCCCGCCCTGATAGTCATAGCCCGCCGCATGGATGGCGGCGAGAGTCTCTTCGGATACCTTCTGGAAAAGAAGAGGGTCTGTGTCGGCCGCGACGGCCAGCATGTCCCTCTCGTTAAATTCCTCCGGGAGCTTCCCGTAAAAGGCTGGGCGCGTGTCCCCGTTTCCGTCTGTTTTATAGCGGCGGGGTGCCTGTTCCGGCATGGCATCCCGCCTTTCCTGCTTCGGGCCAGGTTGGCCCGGAGCAATAAAAAACCGCCAGCGTCAGCCAGCGGTTCCATCGTTACTATATTTTGTTTTATCTTTCGTTGTCATACTGCGGCAGATCAGGAAACAGAATCCGAAGATAATCCCGTCTGCCATAGAGAACACGGTCAATGTACACGTCCTGCCCATTCACACGGTAAAAAACCATGTAATTTCCACTGGTGAGAAATCGGTAGTCGCTTTCTATATCTGTCACAGCGGACAGCGGAGCGCCGATTTCTGAAAAATTTTCCAGTTCATCAACAGTGTCCATGATTTTGTTTACGGTGTTTTCAGCGGCTTGCGGATTACATAATTCAAAGGTAATATACTCCCAGATTTCGTCCAGGTCGTTCTGGGCTTCCGGGGAGTAATAAATGTTATTCTTCATTTGCCTTTGCCCGGAAATGTACTCTCACATCCGAGGACGAAAGCCATCCCTTTTCCTCGCCAGATTTTTTTCCTTTTGCAAGTTCGCCCATGAGTTTCAGGGTCGCCCGTGTTCTTTCATAGTCCTGCATGTCAATGATTGCATAGCGCCCGCGTCCGTTTTTGGTGAGAAAGACCGGTGCGCCCACAGATACGTCACGGAGCACATCACTGTAATTCCTCAAATCAGAGATTGGTTTGATATTCGGCATAATCACATTCTCCTTTCTTACCCTTAGTATACCCTGATTTGATGTAAAATTCAACAGCATATTTTACAACGGTATTTTAGTGAGCGCCCCATATAGATTTTGAGAGGCTCCCGGTCTTGGCCTGTTCTTCTTCTGGCAAAGTGAGTAAATGCAGTTATGCTATGAGACGGAAACAACCTTTTCCTCATATTTAAAAACCTTTAAATCCGGGGCTTTCCGGCTTGTCCACTCATAAATCCCTTTGATGTGTTCCCATGTTACATCGTGGCTGGGCATACCGCCGGCTCTGCCGCCGAGAACCTTTTTTCCAATCAGGTTTTCCCACTGGAAATCCGCCTCCGGCTCCCTTCCGACGAGGAAATTTCCAGCACGTTGGGTGAGCTGTGCGAAATTGACGGCGTAATCATCCTCCTTGCCTGCATAGGCGTAAATGGTGGCCTCGGAGCCCATGAACCCGATGTCGGCTTCCTTTGCGATCAACGCTGTCATGACCTTATCGGCGCCGGCCCCGTTGACGAGCGTTAAGTCAATGCCTTCCTCCTTAAAATAGCCGAGTTCGATGGCGGCATATTGAGGAGCGTAAAAGATGGAGTGTGCCACCTCGTTGAGAGTCACAGGAGTGAGCCCGGAAGCTTTTTTTTGACAGCCGGTCAACGAGGCGAGAACCATGGTGCCAAGCAGAATGCTGCTGATGATTTTTTTCATGTTATCCTCCAGAAAAATATGATGCTTTATTGTATGAAAAATGCGGCGCAGGGTTCCGGCACAGAGTGATTTTCGGAAAAAACGGATAAAACAGAGGGATTGCGGCGATACTGATAAACGGGCATGTCTGCTGACGCAGACATCACCGAATATAAAAGTTGCCCGATACCCATGGTTCATCGCAAGCGGGCTTGCATGCACCATGGCTGCCGGTCAACACTTTTATAGTAAAATAAACGAGGTAACTGCGATGAACAACAGTGGATTCGGAATTTTGCAGCGTGTAGGGCGTTCTTTTATGCTACCGATCGCGATTTTGCCGGTTGCCGGGCTATTGCTTGGGATCGGCGGTTCTTTTTCCAATACGACTATGCTGGAGACATACGGGTTGACGCGGTTTATGGGGCCGGGGACGATTCCGAACGTCATTTTTACGGTCATGAGCAAGGCCGGGGACATCGTCTTTGCGAATCTCCCGATCCTGTTTGCGATGGGGGTCGCGATTGGGATGGCGAAAAAAGAAAAGGAGGTGGCGGCGCTGGCGGCCGCGATCGCATTTTTTATCATGCATGCGGCGATCAGCGCGATGATTTCCATTAACGGCGGTATCAAAGTGCTTCCGGCAGGGGCAGGAGCCGACGTGGTGGGGATTCCGTCTCTGCAGATGGGCGTATTTGGCGGAATGCTCGTCGGGCTCGGCGTCTCGTATCTGCATAACCGTTTTTATCGGATCGAGCTGCCCCAGGTGCTGTCGTTTTTCGGCGGGACGCGCTTCGTGCCGATCATCTGTGCGCTTGCCTATGTCGTTGTGGGGATCCTGATGTATTTTATATGGCCGCCGGTACAGACGGCGATCTCCCATGTGGGCGGTTTTGTGCTGCGGTCGGGATATCTGGGAACCTGGTTTTACGGACTCATGGAGCGGGCACTGATCCCGTTCGGCCTGCACCATGTCTTTTATATTCCGTTCTGGCAGACAGCCGTAGGCGGAACAGCCGAAATTGGCGGCCGGATCGTCGAGGGGGCACAGAATATATTTTTTGCCGAGCTTGCTGAGCCGGATGTCACGCGGTTTGCCGTTTCGGCGACCCGGTTTATGTCGGGAAAGTTTCCGTTAATGATCTTCGGGCTTCCGGGGGCGGCGCTTGCCATGTATCGGACCGCTCTGCCGGAGAGGAAAAGGGCGGTTTCGGGGCTCCTTTTATCGGCGGCTCTCACTTCGATGTTAACCGGTATCACGGAGCCACTGGAATTTACGTTTTTATTCGTTGCCCCGCTTCTGTATGCAGTCCATTGTGTGCTCGCCGGGGCGGCTTATATGCTCATGCATTTCTTTCAGGTCGGAGTTGGCATGACATTTTCCGGAGGCCTGATCGACTTGTTCCTATTCGGCGTGCTGCAGGGAAATCAAAAGACCGGCTGGTTATGGATTCCCGTGGTTGGTGCAGTGTATTTTCTTTTGTACTATGTCCTGTTTTCGTTCCTGATCTGCCGGTTTGATTTCATGACGCCGGGGCGTGACCGCAATCAGGAAGCAAAGCTTTATACAAGAAAGGATCTGGAGGAAAAACGGGCGGAGGAGGAGAAGTCCGGCGCCTCTCGAAAGGATGAACAATCCCGGCTGATTCTTCAGGGGCTTGGCGGGAGAGAAAATCTTTCCGATCTTGACTGCTGTGCGACGAGGCTTCGGTGTACGGTCGTAGATCCAAAAAAGGTGGATGAGGGAGTGCTAAAGACAGCCGGAGCCTCCGGCGTGATTCAAAAGGGACAGGGCGTACAGATCATCTATGGTCCGCGTGTCACGGTGATCAAGTCCGCACTGGAAGCCTATATGGAGCAAGAAGGCGGCCCGGAGGGCAGTCTGCCTGCAGGGGAGGCGCCTCCGGCAGAGAAAGAAGCGGACAAGGAATCGCGCACAAAGAAAAAAAGGAAGACTATTGTAATCGGGAGCCCCATAACCGGAATGGCCGCAGCACTCTCCGAAGCGCCCGATGAAGGCTTTGCGCAGGGACTCATGGGACAAGGCGCGGTGATCACGCCCGAGGATCCGATTGTCCGTGCGCCTGCTGACGGGAGTATAAGCTTTGTCTTTCCGGCCAGGCACGCGATCGGCTTTATGACAAAGGAGGGGCTTGCCATGCTGATCCATGTGGGGATTGATACGGTAAAGCTTGGAGGAAACGGTTTTAAGGTCATGGTGCAGGAAGGCGACCGCGTGAAAAAGGGAGATTCTCTGTTGCGGGTGAATCTGGATTTTGTGTCGAAGCACGCACCGTCTCTTGTTTCTCCGGTGCTGTTTACGGAGCTTTCTGAGGGGCAGCGTGTACGGCTCTTAAAGGAAGGGCCGATCCGGGCCGGCGAGGCATTCCTAGCGGTGGAGACGGAAGAATTGTAATGCAAAGCGAGGCCATTTATCGCGCTGACCGTAAGAAAGCGTGGAATAGCATGCAAAAATCCATCGTCGCAGGCGATTTGGTATGGATTTTTGCATGCTGCTGTGAACGAAGTGAACAGCAGCGAATGCGTAGAACATCCTAAAATAAAATGGAAAGGAAATGGTTGCTTGTGAAGGAATTTCGATATACAATTACAGATAAGATAGGGATTCATGCGAGACCGGCAGGGGAGCTGGCGAAGCTTACAAAGGAGTTTCAGTCCCGGGTAAAAATCCGTGCAGGTGAAAAAGAAGCGGCCGCCGGGCGTCTTATGGCGGTTATGGCGCTGGGAATCCGAAACGGGCAGGAAATCGTTGTGACAGCCGAGGGGCCGGACGAGGAGCGGGCGGCAGAGAGGCTGGAGGAATTTTTCAGAAACAATCTCTAAGGGGCCGTCGGTAGCGGCAGGCGGAGGCAGGAATGGAAGGAATCAAAGGAAAGGCAATTCTTGGCAGAGTAGCGGTCGGAAAGCTTTTTTACTACAAAAAGGAAAAGAGACAGGTCAGGCGTGTCGGTGACGCCGATCCCGGGACAGAGCTTCACCGCTATGAGGATGCGGTCCGGGCGGCGGAACAAGAGCTTCTGGGACTCTATGAGAAAGCATGCAGAGAGGTCGGAGAGGTAAATGCCGCGGTGTTTGAGGTGCACCGGATGATGTTGACGGACGAGGATTACCGGGATTCGGTCGTGAACATCATTGAAGGCCAGCGGGTCAACGCCGAGTACGCTGTGGCTGTCACAGGGGATAATTTTCAGAAGCTTTTTTCCTCCATGGAGGATGAATATTTCAAGGCGCGTGCCGCTGATGTAAAGGATGTATCGGATCGGCTTCACAGAATTCTTTCGGGGCAGGAGGAGAGCCATGGGCTCCTGGAGCCGGTGATCTTGATGGCAAAGGATCTGGCCCCGAGTGAGACGGTGCAGCTTGATAAAAAGAAGCTTTTAGGGTTTGTGACCGAACAGGGCTCGTTAAATTCCCACACGGCGATCCTGGCGCGCACAATGAATATCCCGGCGCTTGTGGGCGTGCCGGTCCGGGAGGAGTGGGATGGACATATGGCGGCCATAGACGGGGAGACCGGAACGCTCTATGTGGATCCGGATCCGGAAACGCTTGCCCTTTTAGAGGAGAAGCAGGCGTGTGCAGAGGAGAAACGGCGGCTTTTGCTGGAACTGAAGGACAAGGACGACGTGACTCTGGATGGAAAAAGAATCAAGCTTTACGGGAACATCGGAAGCGTGGCGGATGTGGCAGCCGTTCTTCGGTACAATGCGGCCGGAATCGGGCTGTTTCGCAGTGAGTTCTTATATCTGGAGAAGAATACGTATCCGACGGAGGAAGAACAGTTTGCGGTCTATAAGCAGGTAGCCGAAATGATGGCCGGGCGTGAGGTTATCATCCGGACACTTGACATCGGCGCAGACAAGCAGGCGGAGTATTTTGCGCTTGGCCATGAAGAAAATCCGGCGCTCGGCTACCGCGCGATCCGCATCTGCCTGACGAAGCCGGAGATTTTTAAGACGCAGCTTCGGGCGATCTACCGGGCCAGCGCGTTTGGAACGATTTCCGTCATGTTCCCGATGGTTGCCTCTGTGTGGGAGGTAAAACGCGCGAAGGAGCTGGCGGCCGAGGTGAGAGGAGAGCTTGAGAGCCATGGCATACCGTTTGGTAGCGTGTCGCTTGGAATCATGATCGAGACTCCCGCAGCCGCAGTGATCAGCGACCGGCTTGCCAGGGAGGTGGATTTCTTCAGTATCGGAACAAACGATCTGATTCAGTATACGCTGGCCGTGGACCGGCAGAATGAGAGGCTGGAGGAGTTTTATGATCCCCATCATGAGGCGGTTTTGCGTTTGATCGAGTATGTTGTGAGAAGCGGACATACGGCCGGGTGTTCGGTTGGAATCTGCGGAGAGCTTGGAGCGGATACGGCGCTTACGGAGCGGTTTTTGCGGATGGGAGTCGATGAACTGTCTGTGTCACCGGCGTTTCTTCTGGAGGTGCGGGAGAGGATACGGGGGACGGATTTGAGATAAGGAGGGCCGGAGAAAAAGATTTTCCTTAAAATCCCTTTACTTAAAAACTTTAATGTGCTAAAATAGTAACGATATGGATAAAACCGTACGTGTGGAAAATTTTTTATGCCGAAGGGGACGCAGGAAATGAATAAAAAAATCAAAACGGAAGCAGTCGACCACTTGTTTGAGGCGATTCTTACTTTGGAGACGCCGGAGGAGTGTTATGCGTTTTTTGAGGACGTGTGTACCGTGAATGAGCTGTTGTCGCTCTCACAGCGGTATGAGGTCGCGAAGATGCTGCGGGAGAAGAAGACGTATCTTGATATTGCGGAGCGTACGGGTGCCTCCACGGCGACGATCAGCCGGGTGAACCGCTCGTTAAATTATGGGAATGATGGATATGACATGGTATTTAAAAGACTGAATTATCCGTTTGAGGAGAAAAAAGCATAAATTTCAGCAAAAAACTGCGCTGCCGTGTTTTGCGGCAGCGCAGTTTTTGTGCATTTTGATTAGGAAATTACGTCCTATAGAGCCCTCTCCGGGGAGGGGGGATGCGCACACTTTTTATAGTGGATTCCTTTAAGATTTTTTTTGAATACACACTTGGACTGCAGGACGAACGGGCATTTTCGGTCCTCCGAAGTTTCCCGAACGGGATGTCGCCGTTGTATATATATCCACATATGGAATAAATTTATTTGGGGGCGGACATTTGTGGCAAGGATATCGCTTTTAAATGGGTGGGCGCATTTTTGGGGCTCTTTCCCTTGATGACTCTGTGGTAGTATTCGTAAGTCATGGGTGGCTCGTCGTTCATGATTTCGGCGTCCAGAACCTTTCCAAGAAAGATTGTATGCGTCTCTGTCTCCATGGTATCGATCACCTGCATGAGCGCGCAGGCACAGGCGTCTGAAGCGACGGGGACGCCTCCGATCATGCGGTAGGCAGTGCCTGCGAATTTATCGGTGTCCCTTCCCGAATGGAAGCCAAAGGTACCGATGAGTTTGGGGCTGGTTTTTTCGGTCAGGACGGACAGTGCGAATTTTCCGGTTTTTTTCATGCAGGCGTTGGTGAAATTGTCATGGCTGATGCTGACGGCCACAGAGGGCGGATCGGGTGTGATCTGCATGGCACAGTTGGCAATGCAGCCGGTGGGCCGTTCCCCGTCCATGGCAGATACCAGATAGACGCCGTAGGACAGGGTCTGCAGGGCAAATAGATTCATAGAAACAAGCCTCCTTTTTGAGAGCCTGTACGGCGCTCTTTTCTAGAGAGTGTTTGAAAATTGCTTTCCGTCAGATGTGCGTTCCACTTTGTGGGAGGTTTGGCTCAAATGAACGCGGCGTAGTGGGCTACGTTAAGGAAATTTGGGCCCAATATACCGCAAAGTGGGGCATGCAGATGACGGAAATGAATTTTCAAACACTCTCTAATAGTATCGCTTGTCTATTTCTTTTTATTCGCCTTTTCCGGTATGCTTTCTGCCCGAATTTCGTCAATTAACCGCTCGATCATCTGTTTTTTTAAATATACGTCAAAGGCGAGCTCGCAGATGAATGCAAAAAGCTGAAGTGCGCTTTGCTCCGCAGGATCCTTTACGTCAGGAAAGCTTTCCCCGGCAGCTTTGAATTTGGCGGATATGTCATCTTTTAACCGTTCCATTTGGCCGTGCTCAAGAGAAAAAACTTCTGCGTAGACCTCGGAGAGAGGCACGGCCTTTGCGCCGAAGTGATGCTCTGTGATGTAAGAGAAAATGGTCTCAATGTCGTTAAAATTTAAAAGGTTTTTGAAGTAATAGATAAAGATGAGAAGCAGAATGTGATCCTGCGTGTATTTTTTGCGTACCGGCGGTGGAAGCAGGCGGTTTTTGGCATAATTGTTGATCATGGTCTTGGTAAGGACTTTGTCGTCTGGATAACGCTTCAAGTCTTTCAGATGGCTCTCCATGAAAGTAGTCACCTGATCCATGTACAGGTCGATCTGCGGGATGTCTTCTATTTCAATATGATCTAGGCTGTCCAGAAAACGGATCAGCTCCTGCAAACGCTTTTCGTTCGATTTCATAACATGACTCCTTTCATGCTCTATTATATAGTATTTAAAACCATATGACAAGAGGTAAATATATTCTGTTGGACAGAATTTTTGTGGTATGGTATAATCTCGGCAGAGATTATACTGCGCATGACTTAGCGAGAGAATAAGGAAGGAGAGACACATGAATGATTTAGCTGCATTAAATCCGATGCAGAGGGAGGCTGTTTTGCAGACGGAGGGGCCGGTTTTGGTTCTTGCGGGGGCGGGGTCCGGGAAGACCAGGGCGCTGACGCATCGAATCGCCTTTCTGGTCGAAGAAAAAGGCGTGAAGCCCTGGAATATTCTGGCGATCACCTTCACGAATAAGGCCGCCGGGGAGATGCGCGAACGTGTGGACGGGCTGGTGGAGCACGGAGCAGACAGCGTATGGGTCAGCACCTTTCATTCGCTCTGTGTGCGGATCCTGCGCCGGTTTATTGAGAACATCGGATATGAGAGCGGATTTTCGATTTATGATACGGATGATCAAAAATCACTCATGAAACAGATTTTTAAAAGCACGGACACGAATTCCAAATACATAAAAGAACGGGGAGTCCTGGGCGTGATTTCGTCTGCGAAAAACGAGTTAGTTACACCGGAGGAATTCCTTTTGAATGCCAGGGCCACAGGAGACTTTAGGCAGCAGAAGATTGCGGAGCTGTATGTCGAGTATCAGAAGCAGTTAAAGAAGAACAATGCGTTGGATTTTGATGATCTTCTCGTGAAGACGGTGGAGCTTTTTGAGGCGAAGAAGGAGATCCTGGACTATTACCAGGAGCGGTTCCGCTATATTATGGTGGACGAGTATCAGGACACGAATACGGTGCAGTTTAAGTTGGTAAGCTTGCTGGCCGAGAAGTACAAAAATATCTGCGTGGTAGGCGACGATGACCAGTCTATCTACAGCTTTCGCGGTGCAAACATTCGAAATATCTTAAATTTTGAACATGTATTCCCGGGAGCAAAAGTGATCCGCCTGGAGCAGAACTACCGCTCCACGAAGACGATTTTAGATGCTGCCAATGACGTGATCCGCAACAACACGGAGAGAAAGGAAAAACGGCTGTGGACGGAAAACGAGACCGGCGGCCCTGTGCGGTTAAAGATTTTTGACACGGCATACGACGAGGCAGAGGGCATCGTAAAGGATATCGTGGAATGCGGCGGTTCCTGGCGGGATTATGCGGTGCTGTACCGGACAAATGCGCAGTCCAGGCTTTTAGAGGAGCGGTGCATCGCCCATAACGTGCCGTACCGTCTGGTTGGCGGTGTAAATTTCTATCAGAGAAAGGAGATCAAGGACATCCTCGCATATCTGAAAACGATCGCAAACGGCCGGGACGACCTGGCGGTGCAGAGGATCATCAATGTCCCCAAAAGAGGGATCGGCGCGGCGACGGTGACGAAGCTTACCGTTTTTGCATCGGTGAACGGTATGAGCTTTTATGATGTTCTTCTGCGGATCGGCGGTGTGGCCGGAATCGGGCGTGCGTCGGCAAAAATTGATGCATTTACCGATGAGATCGGGCGTTTCAAGCGCCTTTTGAGGGAGGAAACGCCGATTGCGGACCTGATTCGCGAGATTGTGGATTCCACCGGCTACAAAGAAGAGCTTTTGGAGGAAGGAGAGATCGAGGCCAATGCCCGTCTGGAGAACATTGACGAGCTGATCAATAAGGCGGCCGCCTACTGGGAGGACGCCGACGAGCCCACGTTAGACGGGTTTCTGGAGGAGGTTGCGCTGGTGGCGGATATTGACGCCATGGACGACTCGGAGGAGCGGGTCGTTTTGATGACCCTGCATTCCGCCAAGGGACTGGAATTTCCCAATGTGTATGTAAGCGGTCTGGAGGAGGGGCTGTTCCCGAGCTCGATGGCCTTATCGGAGGATGAAAATGCGATCGAGGAGGAACGGCGGCTCTGCTATGTGGGAATCACGCGGGCCAAGAAGCGGCTTATGCTGACTGCGGCGCGGCAGCGGATGGTGCGGGGCGAGACCCGGTTTTCCAGAACAAGCCGTTTCATGGACGAGATCTCGGAGGAGCTGCTTTCGCGCGAACAGCAGAAGGATTCCGTTTTTGCCAGGGCGAAAAAACCGGGAGGTATTTCCTTTGACGAGAGCGGGCTTCCCTGGGGACGGCCTGAGGGGATGAGCGTGTTTGGTTCGAAGCCGTCGTCCTATGACATGGCGAAAAAGCCTGTAAAAAGCCAGGCGGGCGCGGCTAAGCCGGCTTTCGGGAAAAGCTTCACGGTACAGAAGGCGGATTCGCTTGATTACGGCGAGGGAGACAAGGTCCTGCACAGCCGCTTCGGGGAGGGAATTGTAAAAAAGATTGCCGATGGTGGGAAGGATTACGAGGTCACAGTAGAGTTTGAGCGGGTCGGGGTTCGAAAGATGTTCGCCTCATTTGCGAACCTGAAAAAGGTTTAAAAAAGTGAAATTTGGGATAGTAAAATCAAAAAAATAATGCTATACTGTCTATGAAAGGATGCTTTCTGCAAAATAAAGAAAGGATGTGCAGCTATGAACAAATTTGATTTTATGGGGAAGGACGCTCTCAGCAAAATGGAGGAACTGGTCAGCGCTTCCAGACTTAACGAACTCCTTCATAAAAAAGAGGAGGAAGAAAAGAAGAAAAACTGTATCCTTTGGGTGCTGGCGATTTTGGGCGCAGTAGCGGCGGTGGCGGCGATCGCATATGGTGTGTACCGTTTCTTTACACCGGATTATCTGGAAGACTTCGAGGACGATTTTGACGACGACTTCGACGATGATTTCTTTGAGGATGAGGACGAGGAGCCAAAGAAAGAGGAGAAGAAGGAAGAAAAGGAAGAAGAAAAAGGGGAAAAAACAGAAAATTAAGAAAACAGTTTTGGTTAAGGGATAAGAAAAAGGCTGCTGCAAAGACGCTTGCGCAGCCTTTTTTATGCGTGGGCGCATACAGAGGAGTGTGCGGCTAAGGCGGTGTGTGGGCCGCGCAGTGAGTAGAGGAAAGTCTCCCCTGCTCAATTGCAGCCTGCGAGCCCGCCGCAGGAGGAGAAAGCCTGTTGGCCCGCTTCGGCCATGTGCAGGAAAAACAGAAAGGAATCAGGAGCATGAAGAAGGGTGAGATCCGTACAGGGATTGTGGAAAAAATGGACTTTCCGAATAAGGGAGTCCTTGTGATAGACGGGGAACGTGTGGCTGTAAAAAATGTGCTGCCGGGCCAGGAGCTCGAGGTGATGATCACGAAAAAGAGATCGGGAAAATGCGAGGCCAGGGCGTTGCGTCTTTTGAGGCGTGCGGATGCAGAATATGAGGCACCGCTCTGTCCGCATGCGGAAACCTGCGGCGGCTGCCTGTATCAGTCCCTCCCGTATGAGGAGCAGCTGAAAATCAAGGAAGGGCAGGTAAGGGAGCTCTTAGACCGTGTGATTTTGCAGGAATATGCATTTGAGGGGATCATGGGAAGCCCGCTTTGGGAGGGCTACCGCAACAAGATGGAATTTTCCTTTGGCGATGAGGTAAAGGATGGGCCGCTGGCGCTTGGGATGCATAAAAGGGGGAGCTTTTATGACATTGTGACCGTGGGGCAGTGCAGGCTGGTACATGCGGATGTCTGCCGGATCTTGCAGGAAACGCTTTCTTATTTCAAACAACAGGAGGCGGAGTTTTTGAGAAAACAGACGCACCAAGGGTATCTCAGGCACCTTTTGGTACGCCGCGGCATAAAGACCGGGGAGATCCTCGTCGATCTGGTGACGAGCACACAGGTGGAGGGAGGCTGGAAAGCGCCGGTCGGGGAGGAGGCGCTGCTTGCAGAATGGAGGGATCGGCTCCTCGCGCTGCCGCTTGCAGGCAGGCTCGTCGGAATCCTGCACACGAAAAACGACAGCCTGGCAGATGTGGTTCAGAATGACGAGACAAAAATCCTTTATGGGCAGGACTTTTTTTATGAGGAGCTTTTGGGACTGCGATTTAAGATCACGCCGTTTTCGTTTTTCCAGACAAATTCTCTGGGAGCGGAGCTCCTTTATCAGACGGCACGGGAATTCATCGGAGAGACCGCGGGCCGCCGAATCTTTGATTTATACAGCGGCACCGGTACAATCGCCCAGATCCTGGCGCCGGTAGCCGGCCATGTAACCGGCGTGGAGCTTGTCTTCGAGGCAGTGGAAGCAGCGAGGGAGAATGCCAAAAAAAACGGTTTGGAAAACTGTACTTTTATTGCCGGGGATGTCCTGAGGGTACTGGATGCACTAAAGGAACGCCCTGATCTGATCGTCCTCGACCCGCCCCGTGACGGAATCCATCCGAAGGCACTCCCGAAAATCCTTGCCTATGGCGTAGAACGAATTGTATACATTTCCTGCAAGCCGACCAGCCTGGCAAGGGATCTCGTGACGATCCAGGCCGGCGGGTATCGGGTGGAGCGGGTGCGCTGTGTGGATATGTTTCCGGGGACCGGGAATGTGGAAACGGTTGTTTTGCTTTCCAGGGGATAAAGCAACGTCAGCCTTGATAATTCTGTTTGGCTTGTGTTTGGGGCGGCGGCCGAGTCCGATTTTCCCCATGACGAGGTAAACCGTCCTCTCACCGGGATTACTGCAACAAAATCACAGACGCTGCCGGCCCGTATTCGGGATATCTGTTCTTCAAAAAAGGGCCTTTCCGGCGAGAAGACTCAAAAACGTACAGCTTTTTCGATCCTCCTGACGATTCGCCCTGGCAGCCCATTCCGATTCCCTGCATTCGCACAAACGACTTTTCCGACCGGCTTCATACCTGCGGTCTTAAAGAATTCGTCCATGCTGCGGATTGCCCCTCTGCTCTGGCCGAATAGCCATGAAAAGGGGGCGGGAGTGTTACAGGAGGTCAAAAGCAGATAGCTCCTGCCCCGCAGACGAGGTTTGGGGAAGGCGTGCGTTTCCTCCATAGCCATTCCCAATAACCGGTCAAATAAATTTTTAACGGGGGCGGGTACATTTGCCCAATAGACCGGAGCGGCGAGGATCACAAGCCGGCACTCCTTTATTAAGGCGGCAATCTCTTGTATGTCATCGTTTTGAATACAAATTTGTGTATCCATACAGGCCCTGCAGCCCGTGCAGAAGGAGAGCTTTTTCTCGTACAGGTTGATTTTCGTTACCGTGTACCCCACCTTTTCGGCCCTGCGGACCGCGGATTCCAACATGGCGGCCGTCGTTCCGCCCGTATGAGGGCTGCCCAAAATGGCAAGCGCATTTTTTCCTTTCATCCTTCATTCCCTCCGTTTGCAATTGAATGATATAGAAGATGGAAGCCATACTCTAAAAACTGATTTTTAGAGTACCCCATGGTATGTTTGATATATTCTTCTTTAGTTGCGGCAAGCTGAATCATCCCGGACAGCATACCCCAAAAGTGAAAGATGGTGGGCATGACTTCCAGAGAATCACGCAGGTCCCCTTTTTCTATGCCGGACAGCAAGAAGTCTTTTAGCTTCTCGTTTATATCTTCCCCGATCCGATAGGTCTCTTTTTCTTCAGGCAGGCAGCCATGGGCTTCGAGGCCAAGGTCGATTTTATCCAAAACCATTTTAAAATAAAAGGGGAATTCCTCCTGGTATTGCACCAGCCCCCGACAGATCCGGTCATATCGCGCCTTTGTGGCTTCCTGTCTGGTCAGAGCGGAAGCAATGTAGCCGTATAGCTTTTTCATGCTGTTTAACACTAAAAGACCACTTATTTCTTCTTTATTCTTGAAATACACATATAGAGTCGCCTTGCTGTATCCGGCGGCTTTCGCAATCTCGTCCATGGAAGTCGCGGTAATTCCCTTTTGCATAAACAGAGCTGACGCAGCGGAGGCAATCTGTTCCCGATGTACGCTTTGAGGTTCCTTTTTTCTTCGTCCCATACATCCCTCTTTATAATAATTAAACTTATAGTTTAATTATATGGAATCGGCTTCGTTCTGTCAAGAAAAATTTGGAATTTGAATCCATGTACTGGAAAATAAAACAAGATTTCCGGGTATTGATTTTCCACCTTATTATGGTAAAATAGAATGCAAAAGGTAATAGACCGGCGGAATGGAGAACCAGGATGAAAAAGCAGGGAAACGGAAGCAAAACGGACAAGGGAGCTTCATGGCTTGTCTCTACTATATTGGTTTTTTGTATATTGGGAGCAATCGTTTTTTCAGTGTCAAGGAAAATATCTGCGGAGATGTCTGCCTCGGCGATCCAAAATTTAAGTGAAAGCCTGGATCTGCTCAAGTGCACCATAGAGGCAATCTTAAAAAAGGAAGCAGAATTTCAAAAGCTGATCGCGCAGGAACGTGCTATGATAGAGAACCCGGAGGAATATATCCGCTCTTACCAAAAGAATCAGACGATGGTTAAGCTGTCATTTATACGGGCAGGAGAGACAGAAGGGATCTCCAGTACAGGGGAGACATTCTCGGCAGAAGGCCTGGATTTTTCTTCGGGTGTGACGATAGACGGTCTGTTGATTTCGCAGTCTTACTTGAACTATATGGGAACATGGGCCTATTCAATGAGCTGCCCGGTTATAAAAGAGGACCAGGAAATCGGAACACTTTACGTAGAATATGTATATGATTCTCTTGATAAGTCGCTCCCGAATGGATTTTATAACGGGCGCGCCATGCTTTATATCATGGATTCGAAAAGTGAGAGGCTTGTGCTGAAGCCAAAGGGAATGGGGGAACGGAGTGCAGGACATCTGAATCTGGAGGACTTTTACCGGGCGAACAATATCCAGGAGCCGGAGCTGCGGGCAGAGGTCTCCGAATGTGTGCGAAACGGAAGGAACATTTTATTTTATCATGATATTCGGGAAAAAGATTCCTTAAATTATATGTGGTCTGTGAACGGTGGGACGATCTATCTGATCGGCTATGTGCCGATTGAGGCGATTCAGCAGGAAGGAAGGACGGTCAATCAAAATATTTTGATCGTTGTCGCTGTCATGCTGGCTGCATTTTTCCTGTGCTGTGCCCTGTATTATTTGAGCCAGAGACAGCAGAATAAGCTCAGGAGGGAGCGCGAGAAAGAGCGGGAGATCCATAATAAGCAGCTCGCAGAGGCGCTTCAGGCAGCACAGATTGCGAGCAATTCCAAGACCACGTTCCTCTCCAACATGTCACATGACATCCGGACACCGATGAATGCCGTTCTCGGATTTACGGCGCTGCTTTCCATGGATGCGGATAATCCGGTTAAGGTCAGGGAATACACGAAAAAAATTATGGCTTCCGGCCAGCATCTTTTAAGCCTGATCAACGATATTCTGGATGTATCGAAAATCGAGAGCGGGAAAGTCGTGCTCACATTTGAGAAATTTACGCTGAGTGATCTGGTGTCCTCAGTCGATGCGATCATTCGGCCGATGGCGCAGGCAAAGCATCAGAGCTTTCACGTCGAGGTAACGGGGATCAAGCATGAGGATTTAATGGGCGACGAGACGAGAGTGAATCAGATTCTGATCAACCTCCTTTCTAATGCCGTAAAATATACGCAGGAGGGCGGCAATATCTGGTTCCGGCTGATCGGGCTTAAGAAACGGTCCGGCCAGTATGAGCACATCCGGATCGAGGTGGAGGATGACGGCTACGGGATGACGCCGGAATATCTGGAGACGATCTTTGACGCCTTTACCCGGGCAGAAAACAGCACGACAAATAAGGTACAGGGCACGGGTCTTGGCATGGCCATCACAAAAAATATTGTAGAATTGATGGGCGGAACCATAGAAGTCTCCAGCGAAGTAAATAAAGGAAGTCTCTTTCGTGTGGAATTGGAATTCCGCATACCGGAGGAGCAGGCAGACCGGGAATTCTGGGAGAAAAACAAAATTACGCGGATCCTAGCGGCCTTTGCGGATCCGGAAGCCTGTCAGAGTATCCGGGAGCTCATGAAAAATACGGGTGTTCTGATTGAAACGGTCTCCAAAACGGAAGAAGCGATGCGTCTGATCCGCGACAACCATGCTGCGGACAGGGATTACCAGATCGTTTTGCTGGATTGGGAGCTGCCGGATATGAATGGGATCCAAACGGCGGAACGGATTCGGGAGGTTCTTCCAGACCCTGTGCCGGTTTTGTTTATGACCGGCTATGATGCAGAGGCCCCGGAAGAAGTGCTAAGGCTAAAAAATACGGGGATTCTCACGAAGCCGTTTTTTGTAGCAGCATTTAAAGAAAAAATTTTGGATCTGTGGACAGAGCGCAGAGAGGAAACAAATGCAAAGGCCGTGAGGGCTGACAGCCTGGAGGGCCTGCGGTTTTTGGCCGCAGAGGACAACGAGATTAATGCGGAGATCCTGGCGGAAATTCTGCAGATCGAGGGGGCTAGCTGCGAGATTGCAGAAAACGGTCAGATTGCGTTAGAGCGCTTTAAAAATGCCGCAGAGGGGGAGTTTGATGCGATCTTAATGGATGTCCAGATGCCGGTCATGAACGGCTACGAAGCGACGCGGGCAATCAGGGCTATGGAACGGGCCGATGCGGGAGAGATTCCGATCATAGCCATGACAGCAAACGCGTTTGCAGAGGATGAGAAAGAGGCTTTAGCAGCCGGGATGAATGTACATGTGGCGAAACCGATTGATATTGGGCACTTAAAAAAGATTATCAGACAGTATGTAAACAGGAAGGAATAGGACATGAAAGAGAGCAGAAAAAGAAGGATCAAAAGAATGGCGGCAGCCTGCCTGACAGGTGTACTGGCGGCAGCGTTGACCGCCTGCTCCGGCAGAGAGAAACCGGGTAAGAATCTGCTCACAACGAAGGCAGCCAGTGAAAAAATCGTGAATCTGTTTGGGCCGATGGAGAAATTGGATCCGAAGGCAGATAACATTGCAAGATCCGCATTTGACAGAACCATTTTTATGGCAGAGGAAAAGCTGGGAGTCCGGGTGGACTACAGAACCTATACCGCTGAAAACTATCAGGAAAAAACGTATGATGACGTAACGATCGACCGGGCCAACAACAATATGGATGACTTTTACCTGCTGAATCCGGACACGATTCAGATACTGGGTGCAGAGGGAAAGCTTTTGGATCTTTCGGAGCTTGCATGTGTGGAAAATTTGAGAGAGGTCGTGAGAACAGCGAATACTGTTAACGGAAAGCTGGTCGCGATTCCGCAGGAGGTAGTGGCCTATGGCCTGTTCGTGAACAAGAATATGTTTGATCAGTATGACCTGCCTCTGCCGGAAACGCCGGAGGATCTTCTGGAATGCTGCCGGGTTTTCCGGGAAAACGGGATCGAGACTCCGATCGGCGCCAACCGCTGGTGGCTGGAAAACTTTGTCTTCGCGCAGGCCTATGCGGATCTGTACAATGGAGGGAACACAGAGGCAGAGATAGAGGCATTGAACCGCGGGGAGAGCAGGTACAGCGATTATATGCGGCCCGGCTTTGAGTATCTGAAGGAGCTGATAGACCGCGGCTATATTAATGCCCAAAAGGCGTATGTCTGTGAGGCGATCGAAGGGGAGGGTCCGGACTTTCTGGCCCAGAAAACACCGATCGTAATGGCATATTGGGGAGCCGCTAATTCAGAGACGGCCTATGGGGCTCCGGATTTTGAACTGCAGGTCATTGGATTTCCGAGCAGCCTGGGGCCGATGCCGGTGGTCTCGATGACCGGATATGGCATTGGTGCGGAATCAGAACATTTGGAGGATGCAAAGCGTGTACTGGAAGTGATTCTGTCTGACGAAGCGCTCCGGATTTATACGGAGACGAATAAGGTGATTTCTCCCTCCAAAAATGTTGAGGTGGATTGTATCCCTGCCTTGAGACCGCTAAACGACCGGATCCGGGAGAATGTGTATGTGCTGGGCGCCAATGCGGGAATGAAGGTGGAACAGTGGGGAAATACGTGCCTGATTGTCCGGGAACTGCTAAACGGTGCCACGGTGGATGAATGTATGGCAAGATTTGATGAGCTGCAGGAGGCGTCGCTTGGAAAGTAAACGGATGCAGCGCCAAAAGGAACGGTTTGTGCGGTCAGGCTTGGCAGTGGATACTGCCGGGCCTGCTTTTTTGTATGAGACTGTTAGCACTCGTATAAAATGAGTGCTAAAAATGTATTGACATTTTTCTTCGCTGGTATTACAATAGTCCATGAAAAATAAAGGAATGAAAAGCCTGTGGCGTCTCTTGGAGTGCAGGTGAAACGATTGTAAGGAGTGAATGAAAATGGCAAAGACCGGAAGTCTTTCAATTAACAGTGAGAACATATTCCCGATTATTAAAAAGTGGCTGTATTCCGATCATGATATTTTTTACCGCGAGCTGGTGAGCAACGGCTGTGACGCGATCACAAAGTTAAAAAAGCTGGCGCTGATCGGAGAATATGAGGAGCCGGATGAGACGGAATACAAGGTACAGGTGACGGTAAATCCGAAGGAAAAGTCCGTAACCATCACGGATAACGGTATCGGTATGACCGAGGAGGAGGTCGAGGAGTACATCAACCAGATCGCCTTCTCCGGCGCGCAGGATTTCCTGAACAAATATAAGGATAAGGCGAACGAGGATCAGATCATCGGCCATTTTGGTCTTGGCTTTTATTCGGCATTTATGGTGGCCGATAAGGTGACGATTGATACGCTGTCCTATAAGGAAGGGGCAAAGGCAGTCCGCTGGGAGTCTGAGGGCGGCACAGAGTTTGCGATGACCGACGGCGATAAGGAACAGATCGGAACCACGATCACTCTGTATCTGAACGAGGACAGCACGGAGTTCTGCAATGAATACCGGGCAAAAGAGGTAATCGAAAAATACTGCGCGTTTATGCCGGTGGAGATCTATATTGCCGATGAGACGGCCGAGCCGCAGTACGATACGATCGAAAAGGACGAGCTGACGGAAAAGGATACGATTATCGAGACAATCCTTGAGGAGGCCAAGACCGAGGAGAAGGAAAACGAGGATGGGACCAAGGAGACCGTCGAAGTATCTCCGGCCAGAGAGAAATATAAGATCCTCCGCCGTCCGAAGCCGGTTAACGATATAAGCCCGCTCTGGAACAAGCATCCGAACGAGTGCACGGAGGAAAACTACAAGGAATTTTACCGCAAGGTATTTATGGATTTTAAGGAGCCTCTGTTCTGGATCCATCTGAACATGGATTATCCGTTTAATCTTCGGGGCATCCTCTACTTCCCGAAAATCAACATGGAATACGAGAGTATCGAAGGGAAGATTAAGCTTTACAACAATCAGGTATTCATCGCGGATAATATTAAGGAAGTAATTCCGGAATTCCTGATGCTCCTAAAGGGCGTGATCGACTGTCCGGACCTGCCGCTTAATGTGTCACGAAGCGCGTTGCAGAACGACGGCTTTGTGAAGAAAATTTCCGATTATATCACGAAGAAAGTCGCAGACAAGCTTTCCGGCATGTGCAAGACGGATCGCGAGAATTATGAAAAATACTGGGATGACATCAATCCGTTTATCAAGTTCGGCTGCTTAAAGGATGAAAAGTTTGCCGAAAAGATGAATGACTACATTATTTTCAAGAATCTTGAGGGCAAATACCTGACCTTGAAGGACTGCCTGGATGCCAACAAGGAAAAGGGCCATGAAAACCAGGTCTTCTATGTGACCGATGAGAGAGAGCAAAGCCAGTACATCAACCTGTTTAAGGAGGCCGGGCTCGATGCCGTGATCTTAAAGCATCCGATCGACTCCCCGTTTATCAGCCATTTGGAGCAGAAGAACGAGGGCGTCAAGTTCCTCCGCATTGATGCAGATGTGAACGATACCTTCAAGGACGAGACAGGCGAGACGGACGAAGCGGCGAAGGAGCAGGAGAAGAAGGATGCCGAGGCGCTTGGCGAGATCTTTAAGAAGGCGGTCGGGAATGACAAGCTGGAGGTCAAGGTTGAAAAGCTGAAGAATGCCGGCCTGTCCTCCATGATTACCGTGTCCGAGGAGAGCCGGAGAATGCAGGAAATGATGCGGATGTACAGCATGAACGGCGGAGGCATGGACATGTTCCCGGCGTCGGAGACGTTGGTCTTAAACGCCAACAATAGCCTCGTGCAGTATGTATTAAATCACCGTGACGGCGAGAATACCGGAAAGCTCTGCGAGCAGCTTTATGATCTGGCGAAGCTTGCACACGGCAGCCTTTCTCCCGACCGTATGACGAAATTCATCGCCAGGAGCAGTGAGATCCTGTCGCTGATGACCGAGGAAAACTAAAACCAAAGGAAAGGGATATGGAAGCTTCAAGGAGAGAGTATTTTTTCAGTTTTACAAGGATCGGAATGGCGCTTGGGATAATGATGGGACTTAGGACGCCCGCGCTCTGGATCTATCTATCAATCAGCAGCTTCCTCATGAACCAGGAGGCCGGCGTTTTTCGCTGGCTTTCCTGGCTTTTCCATTCTGACTGGACGGGACTTTTGACGGAACATCTGCTTATATTCGGAGGACTGTATCTGTCTGCCTATCTGTTTGTCAAAGGTATGCCAAAGACAGAAGGCGCGCCAAGACGGCTGGTCCCCGGAGAGTTTATTGTATGCCTGGTGCTCGCGCTCGGGATCGGCACTCTCCTTAATATAGGGGGGAATCTGATCAATACCTTTTTCAGCCTGTTTAATCATAAGACGGTAGATGAGATGAATCCGATCGTGGAGGCGTTAGGAAATCCCACCATGGATATGCTGCTTTACGCCTGCTTTTTGGGGCCGGTGATGGAGGAGCTTGTCTTCCGCGGATTTCTTTTAAAACGCACACGCCGCTTCGGAGACCGCACGGCGGTCGTGTTCTGCTCGGTGGCATTCGGACTGATGCATGGAAATCTGGTGCAGTTTTTGTACGCAGTGTTTATCGGGCTGATTCTGGGATATGTGGCGGTGAAGACGAACAGACTGCGCGATGCGATCCTGCTTCATATAGCCTTTAACAGCTATTCGTCGGTCGTCCAGGAGGGGTATTTGTTCTGGGAAAGCCGCGGATATGAGAGAATGGAGCTATTGTATCTGTTGGGTGTGCTTGTGGTGGAGGTGCTTTTTATGGTGAGTGCTGTGGTGCTTTTATGCAAAAACAGCAGGAGGGCCGGCCGGGAGCTGGCGCTTGCCAACGGAGCGTATTCGCCGTATAAAAAGTATGTATATTTGAACCCGGGATTTGCATTGTTCGCAGGGCTTTGTGTGTGGGAGATGCTGTATTATATCCTATAATAGAACAGTTCGGATCCCCTCTGCACTGTCGCTCTGTTGTAATCCCTGCCTTCTGTGTACCCTTGTTCACTAAGGATAAAGCTTTCTTACTAATAAATGAGTGGAAAACAAGCTGCTTTTAGAGAGTGTCAATGAATTTTGGCGCGGCCGCGCGCGGAGTGAGGTCACTGCGGCGGAACGGAATTATGTCGCTGAAGCAACCCGCTATGGGCGGAGAATCCTGCAAGCAGGATTTCTTTTTGTCATGAGAGAAGACATGAGAATGGGTATTGACTTTCTGCCTTTTTAATATTATAATAAGTAGTAATAAATACTACATCTCAAAGTAAAAGAAAGATATGCGGCGCAGGGCGGCTTTGAGAAGGCTGGAGGAAGCAATATGCGTTATAAGATTATCGGCGACAGTTGTCTGGATCTGCCGGATGAACTCAAACAGGATCCGCACTACGAGACGATCCCCTTTACGATCATGGTGGACGGCTATCAGGTGATCGACGACGAGAGCTTTGATCAGGGTCGGTTTCTTGAACTGGTAAGAAACAGTCCGGAGTGCCCCAAGACGGCTTGCCCGTCGCCGGAGATGTTTAAAAAGGCATACGGCTGCGAGGAAGAAAATGTATTTGTGATCACGATCTCGGGGCCCTTAAGCGGCAGCTACAACAGCGCGGAGCTGGCCAAAAAGCTGTACGAGGAGGAATTCGGAAAGAAAAATATTGCGGTGATCAATTCCGAATCGGCATCCGGCGGCGAGGCCAATATTGCGCTGCTGATCCGTGACCTCTGCGAACAGGGACTTTCTTTTGAGGAGATCGAGCGGGAGGCGCTTGCGTATCGTGACCGTATGAAGACCTATTTTGTCCTGGAAACACTGGATACGCTCCGCAAGAACGGACGCCTCACCGGCCTGCAGGCGTTTTTTGCAACGAAGTTAAACATTAAGCCGATCATGAGCGCTGAGGGAGGCGTTATTATCAAGCTGGACCAGGCCAGGGGGATCCAGAAGGCGCTGCAGCGAATGACGGAGATCGTGGTGAGAAATGCAGGGGACACATCAAAAAAGCGCCTGATTATCTCACATTGCAACGCACCAGAACGGGCAAAGTATGTAAAAGAGAAGCTCTGTGCACTCGCAGAGTTTAAGGAGGTGCTGATTACCGGTATGACAGGCCTTGCGACGGTGTACGCGAACGACGGCGGGATTATTGTGACACTGTAGGACGTTCAAACGAAATGCCCTGCCAGATCCCGTTTTCCTTTAAATAATGAAGAAACGTGTTCAGAAAACGATGTTTATCGGCGGTCCAAAGAGGGGCGATCAGATCCTTCTTTGGGCCGTCTCCGGTTAAACGGTGGATGACCGTCTTTGGCGGCAGGAGGGAGAGGCATTTCCCGAGGAGAGTAAGGCAGGCCTCCATCTCCATAGCCTGAAAGCAGCCCGCCTCATAAAGCGAGGCCAGATCGGTTCCCCGGAGCACATGCAGGAGCTGCAGCTTGATCCCGTCGATGCGTCTGGCGGCCAGATGGCGGACCGTCGCCAGGCAGTCCTCGTCTGTTTCACCCGGCAGTCCGAGAATGACATGCACAATGACGGAAAGCCCGGCCTCACGCAGGCGGGACAGGGCGTCCTCAAAGACGGAAAGCGGGTAGCCGCGGCGGATGAATTCCGCCGTTTTTTCGTGGATGGTTTGTAAGCCCAGCTCGACCCAGACGGGCTTGATTTGATTCAGATCGGAAAGGAGCGCGACTGTTTCCGGCGGCAGGCAGTCCGGTCTCGTGGCGACAGAGAGCGCGCAGACCTCCGGAAAGGCGATGGCTTCGGAAAACAGTGCCTTCAGATAGGGGAGAGGTGCGTAGGTATTCGTATAGGATTGGAAGTAGGCAATGTAGGAAAGGCCGGCCGCCATGCTGCCCTTGGGGAGCTTTCGGCTGATCCGGCTTTTTGCGTCCGCAAACTGGCCGGCCAGGCTGTCCGTCCTCGGAGCGGCGAAGTCCCCGGAACCGCCGGCGCTGCAGAAAATGCAGCCGCCGGTCCCGAGCGTGCCGTCCCGATTGGGGCAGGTCATGCCGACGTCCAGAGCCAGCTTGTAGACTTTCCTTCCAAAAGTTTCTTTTAAATAGAAGTCGAGAGAATGCCAGGGCTTGCCGTTCCAGTTTCGGCAGTGAGATTCGTCTGTCATACAGGGTCCGCCTTTCCGGCCGCGCCGCAGGAAATATTTTGGCGTCTGGCCGGAAGGACTGCGGAGCGGCCTCTGCGGTCGAGTATAGCAGATTTTGGCTTGAAACGGAAGCTCGATTTTCCCGCCGCCTCGAAAATAGCAAGGGGTTCCCGGCTTTTTGATCAAAGCGGAAGCATTTTCCAGCTTTCCAGTCCGGCGGCAATTAACTTCATTCCGTTTAGGTAGGTCCATTCCCCGTTCTGCTCATAGAGGTCAAAATCCACGCAGAAGACGGAGTAAGCCAGGACCTTGCCGGTATCCATGACGGTCCGGATATTGCTCATGACGGTTTCGACCGTATGGCCGCCCGGGACGACCTTGGCATAGGCCGGGATATATTCCGGCGCCAGAATGTCCACATCCACGGACAGGTAAATCGCATCCACCTCCGCGGCCAGGCGTTCGACAGCTTCCTTCCAGACTGTCGGATCGTCAAAGCCTGCGGCGTCGATCTGCGTGCTTCCCGCCGCTTTGAGATTGCGGTCAAAGGACTCGATATTGGCCCTGCCGTCGCTTGCGAGTACATGTCTTCCGTCCAGGGGCTTTACGAGCCCGCAGCCCTCGACCCGCCAGGATTCGTACGTCTGCCCGACGGCGGCGGAGACGGGGAAACCGACGAACCGTGTCTCCGGCTCGGCCGGGTCTTCGATGATCCGGTTGTCGGCGTGCGCGTCGATCCAGATCAGGCCGATCTTCTTATCCGTCCCGATCGCGCGCTGGATGCCGCCCGCGATGGCGGGAGCGTATGCACAGTAGCCGTCCGCGATGAGGACGCCCCTGCCGCTTCGGATGCCGTCGCAGACCGCGTCAGAAAAATCTTTGGGAACCGAGAGGTACGGGCTGCGCCCCGGATAATGCTCCGCGTCGATCTCGCGGATCGCAAAGGGGACGCCGGCCTTATGGTAGACGCCGCAGAGCCGGTATAAGTCCGCGCTTCGGGGCTGTGTAAATTCCCTGAGCGGATCGGTTACGGTATACGGGACCGTATGCGGGTTCACCTTCCAGCAGTTGTAGCAGTATTTGCATTCGATGACGGACAATTCTTTCAGAGCTTTCAAGCGGCCTCCCCTCCTATCTGTTTTTTCTTCCACACTCCAAACATGAGCAAAAGCACAAAGAGCACGGCCGCGTGCGCTCCGGTGAACAGAAACGCGCTGAAGGCGCCGTTTGCGACCACATACGGGAAGATGATCGCGACCATGGCGACGCAGTAAAACGTATTTAACGTGTAGGCGATGGAGAAATCCTCCATGGCGTTGGATTTGAAATCCGGGTCAACCATACGAGTCATCAGGACGCCGGTAATGAAATCCCCGGTCATCATGCCGAGCGGGCCCATGCTTTTCTCCACCCAGTTCTCCTGCACAAAGCGGCTGTTTAAGAACAAAAGTACCGGGACCGTGACGGCAAAGCCTAGGACGGAGGTGACGAGGAGCGGAAGCCAATATTCCGCGATCAGGGCAATGGGCATGCTCATGATGGCGGCCGTGACGATAAAGTCCGTGACGCAGCCCTGTAAGCGGCTCTTGATATTGGGATCAAAGTAACGGTCCCAGCCGAGTGCCCGGGTAACGGGCCAGAGAATATACATGGCGATCAGCATCCAGAACCACTGCGAGAGAGAGGTCAGGTAAGGAATCTGATTGGCCTTGATAAAACCGTGGATCAGATAGCCGGTCCCGACGGCGAGGAAGATATAGGCAAGGTGCAGAGAGAGCGTATCGAGGGAGCCGCCCGCCGTGGTCAGCTCGCCTGCCGAGGGTCTGCCCTCCTTATCCTGATAGAGCCCGACCTTCATCTCAATGGGGAGTGCGCCCGGATTTTTTACATAATGAGTCCGGCCCCTTCTCGCCATGAGATTTAAGACAATGATGCCGAGCAGGATGCCGAAGACCATTCCGATCGTGGAGAAGGTCATGGCCACGCCCTGCGCAACCTCCCAATAGTCCTGGCCCAGCCCCTCGAAGATTCCGCCGACCGTCGAGGCCGTGCCGTGGCCGCCGCAGAAGCCGACCATCATTTCCGCGCCGTAGCCGGCATAGACGGGAGCGCCTACAGCATTACAGACAACGTTGACGAGAAAACCGATGGCAAACTGGAGTGCGCTGATGAGTGTAATAATGATGCCGATGCTGATCGCGTCGAAGCGTTTGAAAAGCTCCCCCTTTTTGAGGCGCGTGGCACACATGGGCATCGCGGCGATAATAAGGGCAAAGAAACGGCCCGGCATGTTGGAGGCGGTCGCCATGACCTCCTCGGAAAACGGCAGGATGCCGAGCATGCGCGGCCCGAGAAGCAGGCCGATAAAACCTCCGATTACGCAGGCTGGAAGGAACAGAGTCTGTAAGGGCTTTACCTTTGCGCGTAGAATGGTTCCGACGAGCAGAAGTACGCCGATGATGGACATGGTTTTTAAAAATGTATCAAGCTGTATGGCTGTCATAGGTTTCATTTCCCCCTTTTTTATTTTTGGGAAGCTTCAGAGGCTCTCCTGCACCTGCTTTTGCAGCAGGCGAAAACCGTTTGATCAGTCCGGGTGCATAGAGATTCTAAAAAGCTGATTGGAAGATTAGAGCGTATTTGAAAATTACTTCTCAACAACTCCTAAATTCCGAAAAGTTTTGTATTGCAAAACATAGTTTTGCAATTGAGCTCGAGGAAAGTGTAGCACCACGCAGAGAGACTTGTCAATAAAAATTTTGTATTATGCAATAAAAATAAAAAAAGGTTTGCAATGCAAAACAAAATGCGGTATACTCATGGTGTTCTCCGGGAAAAGAGGACATTAAGGAGGAGGCCATGGAAGAAACACGCAGAAATGCGAAAAGCGTCCAGTCCGTTCACCGGGCGCTGAATATTTTGGAGTATCTGATCTTTTGCGGGGACGGAAAGAAGCTTGCGGAAGTCACGGAGGCGTGCGGCCTGAACAAAACGACGGCATATCACCTGTTAAAGACGCTGGAGTCAAGGGGGTATGTAGAGCAGACGCCGGATACGTTAAAATATAAGACGGGCGGGAGAATGTTTGAGCTTGCCATGAAAGCGTATCAGAGTGTGAACCTAAATATCATCTGCCAGCCGTATCTGGAGCGGCTTCAGAAGCAGTTTGACGAGACGGCGGGCCTGTATCATTATGCCAAACGGAACGGATATACGCAGTGCATCTGTACGCTGGTGCAGGAATCCGCGAATCCGGTGCGGGTACTGGTGGAGTTAGGGAAATGGCTGCCACTTGCGTGTACGGCAGCGGGAAAAATTTATTTATCATGCCTGGAACCGGAGGCATTTCAGGAGGCACTGGCATATGATGTATGCCCAAAGGAAAAGCGGCCAAAGGAGGAGCGGCTTGAGGAGCAGATGGAAACGGTGAGGAGAAAACATTACTGCCTGGAAGCGGAGGAGCATGAGGTGGGGATCGTGAACGTCGCTGCACCGATCTATAAATATACGGGGCGCGCGATCGCCTCGATCTGTATTTCCGTGCCGGTGCAGAGGGCGTCGAAGGAGCGCCTGAAGGAGATGGTGCAGGCGCTCGTGCCGATCGGGGATGAGATCAGCCGGATGCCGCTGTAAGTGCAGAGGCAGCCTTATGACCCGGATAAACCGGGAATCAGGCTGTATCTGCCCTGACATAAACGACTCCTTTCCTTCTGCTATGCGTGTTATAGTAGAAGTTCGCAGATCCTTCAAGCCGGATTATAAAAATTCAGAGTTGCATTTTATTCCTTGAAATGCTATAATCGTGTGTCGGATATAAAGTATAGGAAAAGACGGAAAGAGGCTTTTTATGAGAATAAAACGGGAAGATGTCAGGAATGTTGCGATCATCGCACATGTCGATCACGGAAAAACCACGCTGGTTGATCAGCTTTTGAGACAGAGCGGTGTGTTCAGGGAAAATCAGGCGGTCGTGGAGCGTGTCATGGACTCCAATGACATCGAGAGGGAGCGCGGAATCACGATCCTCTCCAAAAATACGGCTGTTTTTTATAAAGGGATTAAGATCAACATCATCGACACGCCCGGCCATGCGGACTTCGGCGGCGAGGTGGAGCGTGTTTTGAAGATGGTGGACGGCGTTATCCTGGTCGTGGATGCGTTTGAAGGGCCGATGCCGCAGACAAAGTTCGTCTTACAGAAAGCGCTGGAGCTGGATCTTCATGTGATCGTGTGTATCAACAAGGTAGACCGCCCGGAGGCCAGGCCCTTAGAGGTCATCGACGAGACGCTGGAGCTGTTTATGGATCTGGATGCCTCCGACGAGCAGCTGGACTGCCCGTTCGTGTACGCATCGGCCCGCGCGGGCTTTGCCAAAAAGGAGCTGACCGACCCGGAGGTGGACATGAGCCCGCTGTTCGAGACGATTGTCAGCTATATCCCGGAGCCGGAGGGCGATCCCGAGGCGGACACGCAGGTGCTAATCAGTACGATCGACTACAATGAATATGTGGGCCGGATCGGGATCGGCAAGATCGACAACGGCTCGCTGCATGTCAATCAGGAATGCGTGATCGTCAATCACCATGACCCGGACAAGCTAAGAAGGGTCAAGGTCGGAAAGCTCTATGAGTTTGACGGACTGAACCGTATCGAGGTGCAGGGCGCAGAGATCGGCTCGATTGTGGCAATCTCCGGGATCACGGATATCCATATCGGAGATACACTCTGCTCGCCGGAGAATCCGCAGGCAATCCCGTTCCAGAAGATCTCCGAGCCGACGATTTCGATGAATTTTATGGTCAACGACAGCCCGTTGGCAGGGCAGGAGGGCAAATATGTCACCTCGCGCCATATCCGTGACCGGCTGTTCCGCGAATTGAATACCGATGTGAGCCTGCGTGTGGAGGAGACGGATTCGCCGGACTGCTTTAAGGTATCGGGCCGCGGTGAGCTGCATCTCTCTGTCCTGATCGAAAACATGCGCCGTGAGGGCTTTGAATTTGCGGTCAGCAAGGCGGAGGTCATCTATAAGTACGACGAGCGGCAGAGAAAGCTCGAGCCGTTGGAGCTGGCATATGTGGACGTGCCGGAGGAGTACTCCGGCTCGGTCATTCAGAAGCTCACGAGCCGCAAGGGCGAGCTGCAGGGCATGAGCCCGGCCAACGGCGGCTACACGAGGCTGGAATTTGCGATCCCATCCCGCGGGCTCATCGGATATCGCGGCGAATTTATGACTGATACGAAGGGAAACGGGATCCTGAATACGATTTTTGACGGGTATGTGCCGTTTAAGGGCGAACTAAGCTATCGGAAGAACGGCTCTTTGATCGCGTTTGAGGCCGGTGAGTCCATTACCTATGGCCTGTTTAATGCGCAGGAGCGTGGTACGCTGTTTATCGGGCCCGGCGTGAAGGTGTATTCCGGTATGGTGATCGGGGAATGCCCGCGCTCGGAGGATATCGAGCTCAATGTCTGCAAGACGAAGAAGCTCACCAATACGCGTTCGTCGAGCGCCGACGAGGCGTTAAAGCTCACGCCGCCGAAGGATATGAGCTTGGAGCAGTGTCTGGACTTTATCGACACAGATGAGCTTCTGGAGGTTACGCCCGTGAGCCTCAGAATCCGTAAGAAGATTCTAGATCCGACGCAGAGGAAGCGCGCGGCGTTTGGCAATAAAAAGGGCTGAGTGCCTGATACGGGGAGAGCTTGGGCCGAGGCGGATTTTTGTATGCATGTGACACGGAGAGGAGACTTTGTCATGGAACACATTCTGGTGAGCGCCTGTCTTGCGGGGGAAAACTGCAAGTGGGACGGCGGGAACAACCGCAGCGAGGCGGTGCTCGCCTTTATGAAGCGCATGGAGGGGAAGGCCGAGTTTCATCTGGTCTGCCCGGAGGAGCTTGGCGGGCTTTCGACGCCGCGCCCAGCCTCGGAGATCCGAAAGGAGGACGGCGCCGTCGTCAACACGGAGGGCCGGGACGTGACGGCCGAGTTTCTGTTCGGCGCCGACCTGGCCCTGCGGGAGGCGAAAGAACACGGCTGTACGCTGGCGATTTTAAAGGAACGCAGCCCCTCGTGCGGCACGAGGGAGATCTACGACGGGACTTTTTCGCACACACGTGTCCCCGGCATGGGAAAGACCGCAAGGATTCTGGCGGATTACGGGATCCGTGTGGTGGGGGAGTCGGAGATTGCAAAGCTTTGAATAAAAAAGAGTTCGCTTCGCGAACTCTCGCGCCGGAGTGGCCTCACTTCACACGAGGCCGTGCTTCGTTGGGTCAGACCCCGCGCATCTTGGCCCTTCAGGGCCTTTGTGTCTTATAGGAAATTCGAAGGAATTTCCTATAAGACAAGAAAAACGAGCCGGTCCTTAAAGGGATCCGGCCCGTTCTTTTATATTCTGATGAAAGTTGATCACGTTGTGCTCGTATTCGGAGCTCATGAGAGGGGACGTGATCAGAAAATCCGCGGTCGCCTTGTTGTTGGCGATCGGGATATCGTAGACCTGGGCGATCCGCAAAAGTGCCTTTACGTCCGGGTCATGCGGCTGTGCGGCCAGGGGATCGGAAAAGAAGACGATGAAATCAACCCGCCCCTCAACGATCTTTGCCCCGATCTGCTGATCCCCGCCCAGGGGTCCGCTGTTGTAGCCCTTCACCGGAAGCCCAGTGGCGTCGGTGATCATCCGGGCGGTGGTGCCGGTCCCGCATAAAAAATGGCATTTCAAAATTTCTTTATTCGCCTCGCACCAGTCGATCAAGGCATGCTTTTTGCTGTCATGCGCGATGAGTGCGATATTTTTTTGCTTTCCGATTGTCAATGTTAACAGATCCATAAGAGTATCCTCCTTCCGATTCTTTGGATTTGGAGATTATGGCATAAAAATGCGGAATTGTCAATAAAAGCGGGAAAAAGTTTAGAGATATTTTCGAGTTATTGTTCACATAGGTCTGCGCATTTCCTGCACTGACCGTAAAAATGCGTGAGACAGCAACATGCAAACATCCATCGCCGCAGGCGATTTGGCATGGATGTTTGCATGTTGCTGTGAACGGAGTGAACAGCAGCCGCCCAATTATAAAGAGTTTGTGGAGTTTGTCGAAAAAGCTGGACAGCGTTTCTGCCGCATGCTATACTGATTAAGAACGATAGATTCATTGTCGTTTCCTGTAAAATGCAGCTCGGGAAGGAGCGTGATGCGATGGCTCTGACAAAGGAGGATTTACAGGCGATTGGGGCGTTGCTGCAGCCAATCACAGCCAATACAGAAGATATAAAGCTGCGGGTCATTTCTCTTGAAAAGCGGATAGGCAGACTCGAGGAACGCACGGAAGCGCTTGAAAAACGCGTGGAAGTGCTTATGAAGCGCATGGAGGTGCTCGAAAAGCGTATGGAAGCATTCGAGGAGCGCATGGAAGCGATTGAGGAACGCATAGAAGCGATTGAGAAGCGTATGGAAATGCTCGAGAAACGCGTGGAAGTGCTCGAAAAACGTGTGGATGTGCTTGAGAAGCGTGTGGATCGAATCGAAACGCGTTTGAATGATCTCGAGGAGCTGGTCGAGAAGAACTACGACCTGCTGGAAGGGTTCCATGTCTCGCAGAAGGAATGGAATACAGAAGTAAAAGGGCAGTTTGTCGATTTCCAGGTAAAGCGGATGGAGCACGAATCGGAACTTTCGCGGCATGAAGAAGTTCTCGTCCGATATGCCTGGTAACAGGTACACAGCTGCTCAAAGGAAAGGGACGCAGCCGCCGGTCTGCATGAATACAGACGGGGCTGCGTTTTCTCTGTCAGAGAATCTCAGATAAGGAGCGGACGGATGGAAAACTGGATCAGAAAAGGAAAAAAGCCGATGCTGCGGGAGGTGACGAGTGCCGGTGTGACCTGGCTTGCATTTCCGGCCCTGGAGGAGACCGGTGTGGTGCGCCACGCGTTTTCGACGCGCCTTGGCGGTGTGAGCAGAGGGCCGTATGCAACGATGAATTTTTCTTTTACACGCGGAGATGACCCGGCCGACGTACAGGAAAATTATACGAGGATGGCCCGCGCCCTGGGTGTTAAAAAGGAGCGCATGGTACTGACCTGGCAGACGCATACAACAAATGTGCGCGTAGTGACAGAAAAGGATGAGGGGAAGGGCGTCGTAAAGGAGCGGGATTACCGGGATGTGGACGGCCTGGTTACAAACCGGCCCGGTGTGACGCTGGTCACGTTTTTTGCGGACTGTGTGCCTCTCTATTTTGTAGACCTGAAAAACAGGGCGATCGGCCTTTCCCACTCCGGATGGCGGGGAACCATGAATCGAATGGGAGCGCAGACGCTTGATGCGATGAAAAAAGAGTTCGGGACCGATCCCACGGATGTGGTCTGTGCGGTCGGCCCGAGTATCTGCCAGGACTGCTACGAGGTCGGTCCGGAGGTCATAGAGGAATTTAAACACACCTTTGCAAAAAAAGATCACAGCAGGCTTTTTTACGAAAAGCCAAACGGAAAATTCCAACTGGATCTGTGGGAGGCCAATCGAATCGTGCTTTTGGAGGCCGGTGTGCCGAACGAACAGATTTCGGTCACGGATATCTGCACACACTGCAACCCCACACTTTTATTCTCACACCGGACGAACCCGAAGGAACGCGGGAATCTGTGCGCATTCCTGTGTTTAAAAGAGACGGAATAAAAAAGTGTGCGCACTCCGCTGGGTCAGACTCTGTGCATCCTGGCCCGTCAGGGCCTTTTTGTCTTATAGAAAATTCGAAGGAATTTCCTATAAGACAAAAAAACGGCTCCGAAGCGAATTCTCGTTCCGGGGCCGCCTTTTACCTGTTTTTAAGTTTTACTTATTGCCAGCCATCTGCTTTTCCTGGCTCTCGATCATCTTTTTGACCATATAACCGCCAACGCTGCCGTTCTGGTAAGAAGTCAGGTTTCCGTTGTAACCATTGGTAAGCGGAACACCAAGCTCGTTGGCAACCTCCATTTTGAACTTGTCCATAGCCTCCTTGGCCTCCGGTACTACGACGCGGTTAGAAGAATTTGTGTTAGACATATAAATACGCCTCCTTTGTTGTATTTTGCCAAAGTCCATATTTTTGTGTTTGACTCGGCTGTTTGTTGCTACACTCCTATTATGGACCTTGGAACAAATAATACACTAGAAGGTTTTGCGTGAAATGTCATTTTTTTACAAGAAGTCTTACACCAGCTTCTGATAGTAATCATATCCTCCATTATTATACCGGCTGATGAGCTTTTGAATCTTCTTTGTCGGAGACAGGGCGTCGCCGATGGAGACATCATGATTCAGCGAATTGACAATTGCCGCAATATACTTGCTGACGTCCGCCTCCACATACCATTCCCTTTGAAACAACTCCGGCACACGATAATTCAGATTGGTTGTCACGACGCAGTCAATATAGCCTTTTTCATAAAATTCGTCAAATTTATCAAAACCGGAGGTAAACAGGCCGAAGGTACAGCACACGATCACACGTTGGGCTTTCCGGTCCTTGAGCTCCCTGGCGGTGTCTAACATGCTCTCGCCCGAGGAGATCATATCGTCGATCACGATTACGGTCTTTCCTTCAACGGAGCTTCCGAGAAACTCATGGGCCACGATCGGGTTGCGGCCGTTTATGATCTTCGAATAATCACGCCGCTTATAAAACATGCCCATATCGACGCCCAGGTTGTTGGCGAGATAGACAGCCCGGCTCATGGCACCCTCGTCGGGACTTATGACCATTAGATGGTCCTTGTCAATTTTAAGTGTCTTATCATGTTTAAAGAGCGCTTTTACAAATTGATAGGTGGGCATGAAGTTGTCGAGTCCGGAAAGCGGGATTGCATTCTGGACGCGCGGATCATGTGCGTCGAAGGTGATAAAATTAGAGACACCCATGTGGACAAGCTCCTCAAGCGCCATCGCGCAGTCCAAAGACTCCCGGTTGGTGCGTTTGTGCTGGCGGCTTTCATAGAGAAACGGCATGATTACGTTTATGCGGTGCGCCGTGGAGGCGCAGGCGCCGATGATACGCTTTAAGTCCTGATAATGGTCGTCAGGAGACATATGGTTTACATAGCCGGCCATTTTATAAGTCAGGGAATGATTGGTGATATCGACCATTACGAACAGGTCCGTACCGCGCACCGATTCCCTCACGACCCCCTTGGCCTCGCCGCTTCCGAAACGTGGGCAGGAGCAGTCCAAAAGATAGGAGTCCACGTCATAGCCGCGGTATTGAAGATTTTGCTTTCTCCGGGTCAGCTCCTCTGTATCATTTCTGCGGAAACTCACGATATGATCGTTGACCTTTGCGGCCAGCTCCCTGCAGCTTTCCAGTGCGGCCAGCTTTAAAGGGGCGATCGGCAGACGGTCGTTGAATACATACTGGTTTGACATGTCAAAGATCCCTCCGGTTGTGGTATGTTCGTTGTACTATTCCTTTATACCATCATTCCCCGTTTCTCGTCAATAGGTGGGGGGAAAGAATTGTGAGGGGCACGGCCTCTGCTACGCGACATCAGGAGTGAGGGAAAGGAAAAGGGAAAGGAACATCTTTACAAATCATTACAAGGTTGATATAGTAAAGAAAGAAAACAAATGAAAGGCAGAGAAATCCCTTCCCTTCTCTCCTCACTCATGAAAGACAGCAGCACAGGCGGGCGCCCTTCATTCCCCCCACTGCAAAGGAGACCAACAGTTGAAAAAAACCGGACACATAATCACAAACGTAGCCCCCGGTTCTATCGGAGAAGAATTGGAGCTTGAACCGGGCGATACCCTGCTTACAATAGACGGAAACGAAATAGAAGACATTTTTGATTACGGCTACCTGACCGGCGGCGAGAGCTTTGTGATGGTTGTGGAGAAGCAAAACGGCGAGGAATGGGAGCTTGAGATCGAGAGCGGCGGCGAAGATCTGGGACTCTCTTTTGAAAACGGACTGATGAGTGAATACCGCTCGTGCAGAAACAAATGCATCTTCTGCTTTATCGACCAGATGCCGCCCGGTATGCGTGATACCCTCTATTTTAAGGATGATGACTCGCGTCTCTCGTTTTTACAGGGAAACTACGTCACACTGACGAATATGAGTGACAAGGACATCGACCGGATTATCCGTTTCCATCTCGCACCGATTAACATCTCGGTGCAGACGATGAATCCCGCGCTGCGCTGCCGGATGTTAAGTAACCGCTTCGCCGGGGAGGCTCTTAAAAAGATAGACCGACTTTATGAGGCTGGCATAGAGATGAACGGCCAGATTGTGCTCTGTAAGGGCGTCAACGACGGCGCAGAGCTGGAATACTCCATCGAACGCCTCTCTGCCTTCGCTCCCCACATGAGAAGCGTATCGGTGGTCCCGGTCGGGATTTCGAAATACCGCGAGGGTCTGTATCCTCTGGAAAGCTTTACAAAAGAGGAGGCGGGGCAGGTGATCGATTTGATCGAGGCGTGGCAGAAGCGGCTCTATGAGGCGCATGGGCTTCATTTCATCCACGCGAGCGACGAGTGGTATCTCCTGGCGGGGCGGGGGCTTCCGGAGGAAGAACGCTATGACGGGTATATCCAGCTTGAAAACGGCGTCGGCATGCTGCGGCTTCTTTGGGAGGAATTTATGGACGGACTTCTGAAAGGGGAGGATGACGGACAGGCCGAGGAGCTTTCGATCGCAACGGGAGAGCTCGCGGCCCCGCATTTGGAGACTCTCATGAGGGCGCTTGGCGCCGTCTTTAAGGGAAGGCGAGTCCATGTCTATCCGATCCGCAATGATTTTTTTGGCGAACATATCACAGTCGCGGGACTGATTACGGGGCGGGATCTGATCGCACAGTTAAAGGGAAAACGGCTCGGAAGTCGGCTCCTTCTGCCTGCGGCGATGTTTAAAAGCGGGGAGGAGCTGTTCCTTGACGATGTAACGCGGGCGGATGTAGAACAGGCTTTACAGATCCCGGTAAATATAGTAAAATCAAGCGGATACGACCTGCTGAAGGCCGTTTTGGATCCGGCGTCGGCCGGTCATCAGACGGCCGAACACGGTGCGTATGAGCTGGAGTAAGAGAGGAGCCTTAAACTTATGAGCAAACCAGTGGTAGCGATCGTCGGGCGTCCGAATGTGGGCAAATCGACCCTGTTTAATGTGTTAGCCGGGAGCCAGGTTTCGATCGTGAAGGATACGCCGGGCGTGACGCGAGACCGGATCTATGCAGACTGCACCTGGTTAAACCACAGCTTTACCCTGATCGACACCGGCGGCATTGAGCCGGATTCCCGGGACATTATCCTGTCTCAGATGCGGGAGCAGGCGCAGATCGCGATTGATACGGCCGACGTGATCGTTTTTATTGTGGATGTGCGCCAGGGGCTTTTGGATGCGGATGCCAAGGTCGCGGATATGCTGAGAAAATCAAAAAAGCCGGTGATCTTGGCGGTCAACAAAGTGGACAGCCTGGCGAAATTCGGCAATGACGTCTATGAATTTTATAACCTGGGGATCGGGGAACCGATTGCGGTCTCGGCTGCCTCACGCCTGGGACTCGGTGAGCTTTTGGACGCCGTGGTCGTGCATTTTACTCAGGAGCAGTATGGGGACGAGGAGGATGACAGGCCGAGGATCGCGATCGTCGGCAAACCGAACGTAGGGAAATCTTCTATAATAAATAAGCTGCTCGGCGAAAAACGTGTGATCGTCTCCGATATCGCCGGGACGACGCGTGACGCCGTGGATACCGAGATCGAGCGGAATGGCACGGAGTACATTCTGATTGATACGGCGGGCTTAAGGCGAAAGAGCAAGGTCAAAGAGGAGATCGAGCGTTACAGCATTATCCGCACGGTGACGGCCGTGGAACGGGCCGATGTGGTGGTTTTGGTCATCGATGCCGTGGAGGGCGTGACCGAGCAGGACGCGAAGATCGCCGGTATCGCCCACGACCGGGGCAAGGGCGTCATTGTGGCGGTCAACAAATGGGATGCCATCGAAAAGAATGATAAGACGATCTATGAGTACACGCGCCGGTTAAAGGAGACGCTTTCCTATATGCCCTATGCGGAGTATGTGTTCATTTCGGCGCTTACAGGGCAGCGGCTGGAGCGGCTGTTTGAGCTGATCGACATGGTGCGCGAAAACCAGACGCTGCGTGTGGCAACAGGCGTTTTGAACGAGATCGTGTCCGAGGCGATCGCGATGCAGCAGCCGCCGTCTGACAAGGGCCGCCGCCTGAAAATTTTCTACGCGACGCAGGTCGCGGTAAAGCCGCCAACATTTGTGGTGTTTGTAAACGACAAGCAGCTCATGCATTTTTCTTATACGCGTTATCTGGAAAATAAGATCCGTGAGGCGTTCGGCTTCCGGGGGACATCATTAAAATTCCTCATCCGTGAGCGGAAGGAGAAGGAGTGATTCCATGGACAGAATCGTATGTTTGGCGATCGGCTATGTGTGCGGCCTGTTTCAGACCGGCTATCTTTACGGAAGGTGGAACCATATCGACATCCGTCAGTACGGAAGCGGCAATTCCGGTACGACGAACGCGCTGCGGGTCTTGGGAAAAAAGGCGGGGCTCATCGTGTTTTTGGGTGATTTTTTCAAAACGGTGCTCGGCTGCCTGCTCGCGAGACTGCTTTTTGCGGGCAGTCCGAATGTAGACATGTATGCGCTCTATGCGGGCCTCGGCGTGGTACTCGGTCATAATTTCCCTTGTTATCTGGGCTTTAAGGGCGGCAAGGGGATTGCTTCGATGGCCGGAATCCTCTGCTCGATGGACTGGCGTGTCACTGTTGTCTGTGCGTTGCTATTTTTAGGGGCGGTGATTCTCACGCGTTATGTCTCACTCGGCTCGATTCTGGTGGTGGTGACGTTTTTCATTCAAATCGTAGTGTATGGGCTTTGCGGTGATTACACGGTCGCAGAGAGCAGCCTGCCGGAATTTTTCGGCGTGGCCGGATTTCTTATGGTGATGGCAGTCTGGCGGCATAGGGCGAATATCAAACGGCTCTTGAGCGGGACAGAGAACAAGCTTTGGGGCAATAAAAAGCAGGGAGGTAGCTGAGATGGAGAGGATTGGAGTGATCGGCTCCGGTACATGGGGGACGGCGGTCGCGGCGCTCTTGTGCGCAAACGGCCATGCGGTTACGCTGTGGTCGGCGATCCCGGAAGAAATAGAGAGAATCGGGCGCACACGCCGGCATGATAACCTGCCGGGCGTGGAGCTTCCGGACGCACTTGTGTGTACGGCTGAACTTTCGGAGGCCATGCAGGAGAAGGATCTTCTCGTAATGGCGGTTCCTTCCGTGTTTGTCCGCAGCACAGCCGGACGCATGCGGCCGTTTTGCAGGGAAGGACAGAGGATTGTAGATCTGGCAAAGGGAATTGAGGAGGACACGCTTTTTACGATGTCCAGGATCCTCGAGGAGGAACTTCCGGGCGCCAGGATTGCCGTCTTGTCGGGGCCGAGCCATGCGGAGGAGGTGAGCCGCGGGCTGCCTACGACCTGCGTAGTGGGCGCGCACAAAAAGGAGACGGCGGAGTATATCCAGTCCATATTCATGAGCCCGGTTTTCCGCGTCTATACAAGCCCGGACATGCTGGGGATCGAGGTCGGGGCCGCGCTTAAAAACGTGGTTGCGCTGGCGGCAGGGATTGCCGACGGCTTAGGATACGGAGATAATACAAAGGCGGCGCTGATCACGCGCGGGATCGCGGAGATTGCCAGGCTCGGCGTGGCCATGGGAGGAAAGATTCAGACGTTTTCGGGGCTTTCGGGGATCGGTGATTTGATCGTGACCTGTGCGAGTATGCACAGCCGCAACCGGAGAGCGGGGATTTTAATCGGAAAAGGCGCTTCCATGGAGGAGGCGATGAAAGAGGTACAGATGGTCGTCGAGGGCGTCTACTCGGCAAAGGCGGCCGAAAAGCTGGCAAAAAAATATAACGTCCCGATGCCGATCGTGGAGCAGGTCAATGCGGTCTTGTTCGAGGGAAAGCCGGCGAAGGAGGCAGTGGGGGATTTAATGCTCCGGGATAAGAGGATCGAAAACAGCGATCTGCCTTGGGAATAGCGGGGCGCTGCGTGAGAGAAGAAACAGCAGGAGGAAGGCGTACTGGATTGGACACAAGCGGGAATGACATCCTCCAAAAAGTTCCTGGAGATGGACAGGCAGACTACGAAGCGGGAGATCGAATGCCTGGTAAACGGGGAAAGCGTAGGAAAGAAGGTCATCGAGGAGCTGACATATCGGGATCTGTATAAAAATATGGAAAATTTCTGGAGTGTCCTGTTTATGACCGGGAATCCCCCCTCTTTCACGGCCCAAATTGCGGCCCAAATGACAGATTTACAAAATTTCCCCTGCAAAATACATTGACAAGATTTATAAATAAAGGTATAATACAACACAAAATTTTTTTAATTTTGCAGGAGGAGAGTAATTATGAAGAAACTGATTAGCCTTGGTCTGGCAGTGGCGATGGCCGCTTCTTTGACGGCTTGCGGCGGGAACGGCGCGAAGGAGACGACAGCGGCAGGAAACACGACGGCAGCGGCGACAGATACAACCGCAGCGGCAGCAGGAGATACGACGGCGGCAGCCTCTGCGGAGGGCGGCGTTTTGAAGGTAGGCGTGATCGGGCCGTTGACCGGTGCGGCGGCGGTTTATGGGACCGCGGTGGCAAACGGCGCGGATCTGGCGGTGAAGGAGATCAACGCCGCGGGCGGTATCGACGGTATGATGATCGAGTTAAATGCGCAGGATGACGAGCATGATCCGCAGAAGTCGGTCAATGCATATAATACCTTAAAGGACTGGGGTGCGCAGATGATCGTCGGCTCCGTGACTTCGGATCCTTGTATCGCGGTTTCGGCTGAGACAGAGGTGGATAACATGTTCCAGATCACTCCGTCCGGCTCTGCGGTCGAGTGCGTGGCGCCTGACAATGTATTCCGTGTCTGCTTTGCCGACCCGGATCAGGGTACGGCTTCCGCAAAGTACATTGGCGAGAATAAGCTGGCGACGAAGATCGCGATCATCTATGACAGCTCTACGTCCTATTCCTCCGGTATCCGTGAGGCGTTTGTAGCCGAGGCCGGGAGCCAGGGACTGGAGATTGTTGCAGATGAGGCGTTTACGGCCGATACCAATACGGATTTTTCCGTACAGCTTGATAAGGCGAAGGAGGCCGGCGCCGAGCTTGTGTTCCTTCCGATCTATTATCAGGAGGCTTCCGTGATCCTTAAGCAGGCGTCGGACAAGGAGTTCGCTCCGGTATTCTTTGGCTGTGACGGCATGGACGGAATCCTGGCAGTCGAGAACTTTGATACCTCCCTCGCAGAGGGCCTGATGCTCTTAACCCCGTTCTCCACGACTGAGGACAGCAGCAAGGCGTTTACCGAGGCATATGTGGCAGCTTATGGAATCGATCCGAACCAGTTTGCGGCAGACTCCTACGACGCCGTATATGCGATTGCGGCGGCGGCAAAGCAGGCCGGCATTACGGCGGACATGAACGCGTCTGATATCTGCGATGCGATGAAACCGGCTATGACCGAGATTTCCATAGATGGGCTGACGGGCTCCGGCATGACCTGGAATGCACAGGGCGAGCCGGACAAGGAGCCGAAGGCGGTTAAGATCGTAAACGGCGTTTATGAGATGCAGTAAATAAAACGAACATAAAAGGTTGTTTCAGAGGAGATGGTATCCATCTCCTCTTAAGCAGTTATAACGGGAGATAAAGAAATGGGTAAAAGCAAAGAAGAATTCGTGCAGCTCGTGTATGATCTCGTATGCGGAAGCCTTGATCTGGAGGCAGAGCCGGTTGAGGAGAGCAAGTACGTTGGGAGTGAGTATGAGCCGGGGATGTTCTGTGAAAAAGCGTATAATGAGGTATACGAGGCGAATCAACGGCTGTGTGAACGGGTGGGAGCGTCCGACGGAGAGGACGAGGATGTGGAATGCATCATCAGCAACATGATGGATATTCAGGAGCATTTATGTAAGAAGATGTTTGAATACGGCTGGAAATTTGCGCAGATGGAGAAAGATGTGTTATAATTCGTCTAATCCTGCCTCTGTGCCAAGAGTACCGGCGTGGGTTTTCTACTACGATAAAGAGGAGTTGCTTCATGAGTTTTTTGTCTTATTTGATTAACGGAGTCAGTCTGGGCAGTATCTATGCGATTATCGCCTTAGGATACACGATGGTGTACGGGATCGCGCGCATGTTAAATTTCGCTCACGGAGATGTGATCATGGTGGGTGCGTTTGCGATTTTTACAGCGGTCAGCACGCTGGGGCTTCCCTCCCTGGCGGGGATTCTGATCGCAGTGCTTGTGTGTACGGTGCTCGGCCTGGCGATCGAGACGGTCGCGTACAGACCGTTACGTGGTGCGTCCTCCCTGGCGGTGCTGATTACGGCGATCGGTGTGAGCTACCTGTTACAGAACGTGGCGCTTCTGATCTTCGGTTCCAATGCACGCCAGTTCACTTCGGTGGTCCATATCCCAAACGTAAAGCTGGCAGGGGGCGCCCTGTCGATTTCCGGAGAGACGATCGTGACGATTGCAAGCTGTCTTTTGATCATGATCGCGCTGACTACGTTTATCAACCGGACGAAAATCGGACAGGCCATGCTGGCGGTCTCGGAGGATCGCGGCGCTGCGACGCTCATGGGCATCAATGTAAATAAAACCATCGCAGTAACATTTGCGATCGGATCGGCGTTGGCGGCCATTGCCGGGGCGCTGCTTTGTTCAACCTATCCGTCGCTGACCCCTTATACCGGATCCATGCCCGGCATCAAGGCGTTTACGGCGGCGGTCTTCGGCGGTATCGGCTCGATTCCAGGTGCCCTTTTGGGCGGCATCATTCTGGGTGTCGTGGAAAATCTTTCCAAGGCTTATATCTCCTCGCAGCTATCCGATGCAATTGTATTTTCTCTGCTGATCCTGATTCTGTTAGTCCGGCCGACCGGGATCCTTGGGAAGAAAATTCATGAGAAAGTGTAGGTGCATGGGATGAAAAAGTTAAAATACGGGTACAAAAATCTGATCACATACGCCATGGTAATCGCTTTCTGGGCCGTCGTACAGCTTTTGATCGCAACGGGGAATCTGTCGAGCCTGATGAAGGGGCTGCTGGTTCCGGTGTGTTACTATGCGATCCTGGCAGTCTCTTTGAATCTGACGGTTGGAATCTTAGGAGAACTGAGTCTCGGGCATGCCGGCTTTATGTGCGTCGGTGCGTTTTCCGGCGCGTTTTTTACACGATGTATGGAGGAGGCAATTCCAAGCGTTGGCGCGCGGTTTTTTCTTGCGCTGCTGATCGGAGCCGCGGTCGCCGGGGTCTTTGGGATTCTGATCGGAATTCCGGTGCTGCGGCTTAAGGGGGATTATCTGGCTATCGTCACGCTGGCCTTTGGAGAGATCATTAAAAACCTGATCAACGTCATGTATGTGGGACGTGATCACAACGGCTTTCATTTTTCGATCAAGGACACAACATCCCTGGGGCTTGACAAGGAGACTGGCGTGGTTCTCATAAAGGGCGCGCAGGGCATTACCGGTACGCCGCGCGCGGCAACGTTTACGATCGGGATCCTCTTACTTTTACTGACACTCGTGATCGTGCTGAATCTGATCCACTCCCGGACCGGCCGTGCGGTCATGTCCATCCGTGACAACCGGATCGCCGCCGAGTCGATCGGCATCAATGTCACGAAATATAAGCTGCTGGCCTTTTCTGTCTCTGCGGCGCTGGCGGGCCTGGCAGGCGTTCTCTATGCGCACAGCCTTTCGACGCTGGCCGCGACGCCGAAGACCTTCGGCTACAATATGTCGATTATGATCCTGGTGTATGTGGTTCTGGGCGGCCTGGGGAATATACGGGGCTCTGTCGTTGCTGCCGTGATCCTGACAGCGCTTCCCGAGCTCCTGCGCGGACTGGCGGATTACCGGATGCTTATCTATGCGATCGTGCTGATCGTGATGATGCTGTTTAACTCCAGCCCCAAGGCGATCGAGCTTCGTGCGGTATTGTTTGAGAGGCTGAAAAATAAGAAGAATCCGGCAAAGGGGGCGGTCTAGGATGGCTATGCTGGAGGTAAAGGGCCTAAGCATCGCGTTTGGCGGCTTAAAGGCGGTCGATAATTTTAATATCACGATCGAAAAGGGCCAGCTCTATGGCTTGATCGGTCCGAATGGTGCATAGATTTATAGACAACTTTGCCTAAAGATTTGAAACCAACACGCCGCTAATCATTAAACGGCGTTGTTGGACTTTATCAGTTCAAGGTTATGTTGGTTGTTTTCGATAAACTCAACAATCCGCTTGTGTTGGTCGGCAAAGTTAAATTGAATTGTAATCTCGTTGTTGTCGTGGACGTATATAGTATCAATCAATTCTACCAGAAGCCCACGGTCAAGGCTTTTTACATTCTCATGTTTCAAGAATGTTGTCAGATAAGGGTTGTCGCTTCCTACGCCCTTTTCTGATAGCTGAATTTCTGTTTGCAGGTTGGCAATTATGCCCTTTACCTGTTCTGCCTGCTGTTCAAACTTGGCTTTCATTCTCACATATTCAGCACGGGTTATGTCCCCACATTTCCAGTCCATATAAAGGTTATCTGTAACGCAGGTAAGTTTTTCAAGCTCCTTGCTGCGGTCTTTCAAAAGCTGCTGTAACCGCTTGGATTGTGTGCAGATGGTAGAAGTGCCGTTGATTTCCTTTACTACCTCTGCCATATCCCCCACAAGGGAGATTTGCGCCTGTACCGCTTTCAATACTGCTTCGTGCAAGACTTCTTCCTTTATGACGTGCCGGGTGCATTTGTCTTTTGACTTAAAGACGTATGTACTGCAAGCGTAATAAACATAGGTCTTGTTGGGCTTGCGGTTCGTCCGTCTTGTCATGGAGCGTTGGCAGTCCGCACATCTTAGCAAGCCGGAAAAAAGATAAAGCTGTTTCTTGCCCGGTGCTGTGCGGGTGTCCCGTTCCTGTAACCGCTGCGCCTTGTCGAATGTTTCCCGGTCAATGATTGCTTCGTGGGTGTTCTCCACAATGAACCATTCTTCTTTCGGCGGTGCAATCTTCTCATGCACTTTGTAGCTGATTACCCGTTGCTTTCCCTGTACCATGTTCCCGATATACATTTCGTTTTTAAGGATAGTACATACGGTGGTAATCCCCCACATACCGTCATTCCTGCTTATTCTCGGTGTCTGCAAGTTCAAGCCTTTGCTGTGCTTGTATGCGGTGGGTGTGGGTACGCCCATTTCGGTCAGCTTCTTTGTAATGCCGTTCTTGCTCATGCCCTCGTCAACGAACCAGTGAAAAATATTCCTCACTACCTCGGCGGCTTCTTCATCAACCACAAATGCGTTTTTGTCCTCCGGGTCTTTCATGTACCCGTAGGGGGCAAATGCGCCGATAAACTCGCCTTTCCTGCGCTTGGTGTTGAACGTCCGGCGTATGTCGTTGGAAGTCCTTGCGGCGTAGCGGTCATTCATCAGCCCGGTTATGGGTACTTCCATTCCCTGTACTGCGTCCGGGTTCTTGAATGTGTCAAGTGACGGGTCGCCAATGCTGATAAAGCGTACCCCGTATAAGGGGAATACCTTTTCCAGAAAATAGCCTTGGTCGGAATAGTTGCGGAAAGCCCTTGATAATGTCTTGCAGATGATACAGTTGACAGTCCCGGCTTCCACGTCATGTATCAGCCGTTGAAATTCGGGGCGTTCATAGTCCGTCCCGGTCAGCCCGTCATCAGCGTAAACATCAACAATGATATACTCGCCCTCGAAAAATTCCTCGATATACTCCGTGATGATTTTCCTCTGGTTGGTTACGCTCAAACTCTCGTCGTTCCCGTCGTCTTTGGATAGTCTTATGTAGACAGCAATCCGCCATACGGTACGGCTTATAGTGGGTTGGTTCTGTGATTTCCTAATGCGTGGCATTGTTCCTCCAATCCCCCTATAATCACACGTCTATTATACCATAGAACGGAGATTATTTCAGCATTTTTCAACATATTTTTCAACCTTTTTTCAGACCGCCGAAAAAGCTGATTAGGTGTGAATTGAGGTCGTTTCCGGCAGGCGCAAAGGACAGACGGACGACAGTTTCCCCGCAGCGGAAACAATACGGGTTCTTTATCTGTTCAAGGTACGCTTTCATGCGTTCCGTGGCAGAAAGCCCCGTGTCAATGGAAACATGGTTTATGTCCGTCAGTTGTGCGGGGTCGGTCGTATCTGTCCCCTGCCTGCTCATAAAGTCCAGTTGTTTACTGTTTATCATTGGCAGCCCTCCTTTCAGAATGTATCTTCGGATTGCTGTTGTTGATTTTCTTGAATGGGCAAAACGGACGGCTTGGCAGCTCCACGGGACTTGCACCCCTCTCATTCCTATGAGTAGCCGTGTCATACGGGTGTATCATTATGCCAATGTGCGGGTCATGGCGGCGGCAGTTTCCACTTTGCCGCCTGCGGTTCACTGATAATAAATCGCTCGCCCCTTGCCGGGGGTCTTGGCGTATCAGCCCGCAGGCTCGCCGCACATTGAACGTGTCCGTTTGCCCTATGCTGCGCCGTGCGCTTTCTTTGTCAAAGTACCGGGGCTTGTCAGCCCGCAAAGGCACACCGTACAGATGTGCTTTTGCGGAATGGCAAGAAGCGGCGGGCGGTCAGCCCGCCCGTGCTTTCATGCTTCCAGTGGGAAAGGGGATTTGCAGTTACGCCACCTTAAAGGTCGGGATTTTTGCTATCAGCTTGGTTTCCAGTCGGCGGCGCAGTTCCTCGTCAATGTAGACAACGGGTTTTCCCTGTTCGTCATACATGGTTCTGGTTGACAGTGCGGAAATGAAGCCTGCAAAGTGTTCCAGTACCACGTTGATAGCGTCCACGTTGCCGGAAACAGCCGACACAATGACGGGGTAAGGCAGCAAGCCGCCCGGCGTTTTTTTCCTGCTCTTATTCATCAGCATAGCCCTCCATGATTTTTTTCAGTTTCCGCAGGGCGTTCTTCCTGCGGTGTGCTACCGTCCTGCGGATAAGGTTCAAATGCCCCGCTATCTCCTTGTCGGTCATATCCGCAAAATAAGATAACAGGATAATTTGAAGCCTGTCCTGCGGCAAGGCTTTCAGTGCTTCGGCTAACAGTTCATCAGCAACGGCAATCTCAAAGCCCATAATCTCAAAAAGGTATGTATCTTGGAAATATTTATCCCACATGGCGAACCGTTCTACGGTGTGCGGCGGCAGTTCGCAAAATAAAACTTCACGCTCCCCCTGTTGGTTCAGCTCCCTGTGGTAGTCGTTCCTTTCATTCTTCAATATCTGTTTGCAGAAATATTCAAATGTTTGCTGCTTGTGTTCGTCCTGTGAATGGGGCTTCATGCTTCCACCTCCCTTTTGCCCTTGCCAGAGCCGGGAAATTTTACCCCTCTATTACTTACTACGGGAAAAATGAAAATTTTGGCAATGTTTTTGAAAAAAATTTTAAAAAATTTTTCAAAAGACAAAAAAAGCCCGGCTGTGGTCTGTGTTCAGTCGGGTGTGCATTGGGTTCTTTTTTCTTCGGTGGTCTGCGTGTCCTCCCGCCGTGGCGGTCTGCGTATTGGGCGGGAAAATTTTTTCTGTGGCTTGTCCCTTTCCAGTAAAAAATGTTACAGTTCCAAAATCACGTTTCTATCAGTTTTCTATCACGATTGCATTAAGGATTTCTGCAAAGAAAGACATTTTTCCGCATGGGGAAAAAGAAAAATTGTTGTCACGGGGAAGCCCTGCGGCGGCAGGAATAAAGGGATTGGGGGAAAGAAAAGGCAGCCGGAACTGTCCCGGCTGCCCGTATGTTTTTTTTGTCGATAATTTCAGAAAAGGTTATCATCTTCGGTATGCTCCATTATATCCTCAACATTGCAATGCAGAATGTTGCATAGCTTGTCTATGGTGTTGGTCTGCACGTTTTTATTCTTCCGTAATCTATCCAGTTGGGAACGGTTTACATTGTGGTATGTGTAAAGGTCATACTGCGTCACGCCCTTTTCTTTCATGGTTTCCCAAAGACGGTCATATTTTATCATTTTTTCGCCTGCCTTTTTTCAGATTGGTACTTGTATAAAGTCAATTATCCATGTAAAATTAGCTCTATAATAGTGTTCGCATAATGACACTACACAATTCACGAAAGGAGATAAAGCAAATGGGGATTGACGATTTTAAGGATTGGCTCTTTGACATACTGAATGATTTGGATAGTGACATTTTGGCAGACATCAAGCCAGACGACACGGCAAACACATTTAAGTTAATCATGGTCGGCGGCAGCGTATTTGAAATTGAGTGCCGGGAAGCGGAAGCATAGGGGGTATATGGAGAAAAACAGCAGAAAACTAACCGTGTACGGAAAGACAAAGCAATTCAGCCAGACCGTCCCGCAAATCAGATTTGAGGGGCAATGGTTGGAAGCCCTCGGCTTCTCTGCGGGGGACAAGGTACGGTTGGATTGTGAGGAAAACAGAATAACAATCACGAAGCTGTCAGACGGCAGCGTGTAGCAGGAACAGGCGGCAGCCGCAAGGGTAAAATGCACGGGCAGAAAACGCCCGCCCCTGCACCCGCCGCCCGTTCCTGCTTATGGGTCAGCTAAGAGGGAAAGCCATAAAAAAATCGGCTTCCCCTCTTTTCTTTTGATTATTTTCAAAAACTTTCCTAAAAGGTTGCCATTTTTTGATTTTTTCCCGTAGTAAGTTATAGGGGGAAGAATAGCAAGCATAGGGATTGAGTACCCAATCCCGTATTTTTCCCGCTTCCGGCGTACCGTCCGGGCGTGAAATATGCTTGTTGGGAAGTGTCCCAAACCCTCTAAGAGAAACGGAAAGGAAGCGGGGCTATGGCAGAAAGAAAACGGGCTATCCAGTTAAAATTTTATGTGACGGAACAGGAGCGCACATTGATTGAGGAAAAAATGAAGCTGCTGCAAACGGACAACTTGGGGGCGTACCTGCGGAAAATGGCGATTGACGGTTACATTATCCAGTTGGACTATACGGCGGTCAAGGAGCAGACGGCAGAGATACAGAAAGTCGGCGTAAACGTCAACCAGATAGCACGGCGGGTCAACTCCACCGGGAACGCCTACAAAGAGGACTTAGAGGAAATAAAGGGGGCATTGGAAAAGATATGGCAGTTACAAAGATACACCCTATCAAAACTACGCTGAATAAGGCGGTTGATTATATCTGTAATCCCGACAAGACGGACAATCAGATTTTGATTTCCTCTTATGGCTGCTCGTATCAAACGGCAGATATAGAGTTTGGTTTTACGCTGTCAAAGGCAAGGGATAAGGGGGACAACCTCGGACACCATTTAATTCAGTCTTTTGCGCCCGGAGAGGTCGGCTATGAGGAAGCCCACCGCATAGGAAAGGAGCTTGCGGATAAGGTTCTAGGCGGCAGATATGAGTATGTATTGACTACCCATATAGACAAAGGACATATCCATAACCACATCATATTTTGTGCGGTTGATTTCACGACACACCGCAAGTATATTTCCAACAAGAAAAGCTATTACCAGATACGGGGTGAGAGTGACAGGCTGTGCAAGGAACACGGATTGTCAGTCGTCACGTCGGGGCAGGACAAGGGAAAGAAGTATGCGGAATGGGACGCTGAACGGAAAGGGACAAGTTGGAAAGCAAAGCTGAAAGCGTTGATTGACGCTACCATTCCCAAAGCGAAAGATTTTGATGATTTCCTGCGGCTCATGGAAGCGGCGGGCTATGAGATAAAGCGGGGCAAGTTCGTTTCGTTCCGTGCGCCGGGGCAGGAACGCTTTACCCGTTCTAAGACGCTTGGGGAAGCCTACACCGTGGAAGCCATAACGGAGAGGATTGCCGGGACGTACCGGGCGAAGCCGAAAGCGTTAAGGCAGGAAAAGGCGGGCGTTTCCATGCTCATAGACATTCAGAACAGTATCAAGGCAGCGGAAAGCAAAGGCTATGAACAGTGGGCGAAGATACACAACTTGAAGCAGGCGGCAAAGACTTTGAATTTCCTAACGGAGCATCACATTTCAGAGTATGAGCAGTTGCAGGCGGTTCTTGATGAAGTGCATACGGAGAGCGAAAACACCACCGCCACGCTGAAAGGCTTGGAAAAGAGGTTGTCCGACATATCCCTCTTGATGAAAAACATATCCGCATACCAACAGACAAAGGCGGTCTATATGCAGTACAAAAAGGCAAAGGACAAAGAAAAGTTCCTGCGTGGCAATGAGAGCAGCATTATCATTCACGAAGCCGCCGCTAAGACGTTGCAGGCGGCAAGGAACGGCGGGAAACTGCCCGATTTCAAAAAGCTGCATACAGAGTATAAGGAGCTTACGGAGAAAAAAGACAAGCTGTATCAAGAGTACGGGAAGTTGAAAAAGAAAGTGAAGCAGTACGACACAATCAAACAGAACGTAGACAGTATCTTGCGGCAGGCAAAGCAGCCGGAACGGGAGAAACAGACAGAGAGGTAATGCGGACGGTTAGGACGGGCGTGTAAGGCGTTTTAAGGGCATTTCCGGGGCGTTTTGTAGTGCGGGCAGGGAATAACCTATTGCCGCCCGAAAAAGGGCTTCTAAGTGTCCACAAGGGTAGAAAAAGACACCGGGAAATGACAATGTAATGTATCAATCATCATTTCCCGGTATTTACCCATTAAATTTATAGCCAACACCTAACACGGTTTTAATATAGACAGGGTTCTTGCTGTCCGGCTCTATTTTTTTCCGCAGATTGCAAATCACGTTGACAACGCTTGAATGGCAGCTATCGCTATCCATGTTCCAGACGGCTTCAAAAATCTGTGTCTGTGTAAGGACAATACCGGGATTGGAAGCAAGGAATATTAGGGTACTGTATTCAAGACGGGTAAGATTTATTTCTTCTCCGTCTTGAATTACTCGGCGTTGTTGTTGTCTTATTTCCAATCCCGGAAAAGATAAGATAGGAGTTGGTATTGCTTGCAAAACCTCAATCTGTGCATAATCAGATAAAGCTGCAACTATTTTGTCAATAGTGTTTTCTTCCTGTTCATTTAGTGTTAGCACTAATATTTTAATATTATTACCTCCTATATTGTTAATTGCAATAAGTTAATATGTTGTTTATTTGTGTTCTGTATTATGTTCCAAATTAATTTGTTCTTCTAAGTTTCTAAAAAAAGTAGTACATAACAATCCGATAATACAAACAATAATTCCTGTTGGAATAAGAACAAAATATATTGTATTATTAAAATTGTCAAAAAGAAAACCATATACAATTTGTCCTATTGGTTGAACACATAAAGTAATTGTAGACGTATAAGCCATAATTTTTCCTATCAAATGATTTGGTGTTTTTTGCTGTATAAGTGAAACCGCAAAAATAGAAAAAATACTAACCGCAATTTGCATACCAGAAAACGATATAATGTTAATTATGTATTTTGTAATTGTATTTACAGGAAGAATAAAAGCAATACCAGCAGGAATAATAAATACACCAAGAGCTGATAGTATTAAGGATAATTTTCTTGTCTTTAATTTTCCTGTAAGAAGCCCGGCAGCAATGCTTCCAAGAATTGTAGCAATCGCTAATGTACTTTCCGCAGCTCCATAATATTTTGCGTTTAGTCCAAGAATAGTACGCACAATATAGGGAAGTCCAACTACGGTAATACCCATTACAAAAAATCTTGAAAGAGAAGTTAAAAGTAACATTTTCAAAATGCCTGTTTGTTCTTTTGAAATGTAGTGCATACTTGATACAAAATCTTCTTTGATAATGGAAAACATATTCCCATTTTTATTTGGACGTTGATAACTTAATTTTATAAAACATTCAAATAAAGCAGTAATAAAAAAGCACACAATACTTGCATACATAACAGGTTTCAAACCTAATATTGAGTACATTATTCCGCCTAACATTGGAGCAATCAAATAGGATAGCGAAGCAACTTGATTAACAACAGCATTTCCTTTTGTGATATTATCGCCAGTTAGCATGGTCGGAATACAGGCTTGTACGGTGGGCGTTTCAAATGCACCAAGAATTGATAGTATAATAAGCAAGATACCGATTGTTGTAACAGCATTGTTTTCAGACAAAAAGATTGCGGTACATAAAACAGATATTCCCGTTAAAGTATCTAATGCAACCATGATGTTTCTTCTATTTGCCCGGTCTGCAAGAATACCACCAAACGGCGACAACAAAATTGTTGGTATTATTGCAATCGACAATATCCCGGCAAAAATTGTAGCTGAACCTGTTAGTTCTAATACATACATAGATAATGCAAGTCTCAAAATATAATTGCCAAATAAAGATGTGACTTGCCCCAAAATTAGAAGTATAAAATTCTTTGTAAATAGCTTTTGTGTCATATAAATTTCCTCCTTATCTTGAAATGTCTGAAATAAATTGTTCGGCAAATGCTTCTGTTTTATTATCCAAAAGTGGCAAACCCATTTTGGAAAGCACTTCAATTATGAAAAGATACTTATGATGAATTTCTTCGGCAGTAGCAGGATATACTGATGGCATAAGCCAAAAGTTAATAAGAGGTAAAATCTCTGAAAGTTCTTTTGTGTATTCTGTCTTTATAGAGCCGTCCCTCTTACCTTCTTCTAATAACTCAAACCATAACGGGGTTAATATCCTTTTGTTTGCTTCAATCGCTGTTGCTAAAATATGCGGGTCTTTTAGAATAGAAATTGCTTGTAGGTTCAAGGAATTTCGTTTTGTATCAGATTGGTTGATTGCAAGAAGTTCTCTAACTTTTTGTAAACCGTTTAGGTCAGCACGTCCTTTTAATGCTTCAAAAGGATTGTTTTCAAAAAACATTTGGTTGCCTAATGTTTGCATGACTTCCTCCTTGCTTTGAAAGCAACGGTAAAACATTCCTTTAGCTCCTCCTACCATAGCCATAATATCAGAGATTGAAGTTTCCTCATATCCTTTAGATATAAATAGTTTTTGTGCAGCACTTAATATTTCTGTTTTCCATTGTTCGGGTGTTTTTTTAATTGGTCTAGCCAATGAAGAACGTCTCCTTTCATGCTATTTTAGTTAATGACTTACGGTCAAAAACAATTATAGAAGAAAATATGCAATTCGTCAAGAACATATAACAGAAAAAGCCGGGAAACAGCAATCCGTAGATTGCCATTCCCCGGCGTTCCATTATTCCATATCTTCAGCAGGCAAAAACACAAGCTCTGCAAATTCTTCCTCGGTCAGCTTCTTCAGCTTTTCCGCTGTGCGCTCCGCAAGCTCCTGTATCTCCGTTTCCATGTAGGGCAGGGCGGCGGTCATTGCCGCCACCGTATCAGCCCTTGTTTTCTTCCTGTAACAGCAGATAAGGTTTGTTTCCTCAAAGTTGAATTGTCCCATGCGCCTATACCTCCAATCCCTTGTTCTTGCTCTTTGCCGCCTGCTTTTTCGGGGCGGCGTTTACGGTCTTTTTGTCCTGTGCAAGCTGCGCCCGCAAAGAGGGCTTTTTCCCTTTCCCCTTGCCGGACAGCGTTTCGATATGCTCCTTAATGTTACCACAATTTAAGCGGTGTTGGTTATGTTTTTCTTCCAGTAGAACGCCATGCAGGGCGGCGGGGTCTTTGGGCTGTTCCTCAAAGTTAAGGAATTTCCCTAAGTTGGGGTCAGCGTCCCCGGTAATGCGCTTCCCGGCTTCCTGCGTCCGTTCCCCGTTCTCATATATCAGCTTGGTATCTCCGGGGGTTACGGAAGCGTCCTTGACGTGCTTGTAGTGCTTCTGGTAGTCCAGTTCGTAGAGGTTGCCCGTTACCCTGCCTTTCTCAATGCCCGTCAGCTCCACGGCATAGGCAAGTATTTTGTCCCTTGTCTGCTCGGCGTAGAAACAGAACGTGTTATGCTCCCGTGTGTCCTTGATGAACGTGTCACGCTCCCGTAAGCACCACGTCCCGGCGGGGCGGCATAACCACAAATATTTTTTGTCCTCCGGGTTCGGGCTTTTCGCCGCCTGCTTCAAAACTTTTACGTCTATGTCAAAATCAGACTGAAAGTGTTCCGTGTGGGTCTGCATGATTGCTTTGAGGGATTTTAATATATCCACGTTTTCAAATCTCTGCATGGTTCAGCTCCTTTCTAAGTCCTGCTTTTTGCTTTTCTCCGCTGCCTTTTTTGGGGCGTTTTTCAACGCTTCCTTGTCCTGTGCAAGCTGCGCCCGAATAGAGGGCTTTTTCTCGGTCTTGGCGGCTGTGCGGGCTTCTTTCTGTATCTCCACGGGGCTTTTCCCAGATAAAGGTTTTATGCAGGATAAACGGTCAGCGGCATAGATAGCGTTGTCGTTGAGCTGCCTTTGCCATGCTCCGGCTTTGGGCGACCAACGGAAGCCGTTTTCCTTTAAGGCTTCACGGGTCTGTTCGTCCGGCTTTTCCTCAAAGAAGATTTGCAGGCGGTTATCTTCCCGGTTCATTTCCACTGTGCCGCCGTCAAATTCCCACCCGGCGTAGGCGGTTTCCTGCTTTCTTGTCAGTTCTGCAATGCGCCCCTTTATCCGGCGTATCTCTGCGTTGTTGTTGGATAAAGCCCATGAGGGGTAGGGCTTGTCGTCTATGTGCCACTGTGACGACATATCCGCTTTCATGGCTTCGATACGTTCAGCGGAAAGGTTGGGGCAGCCGTCAAGGGTTTTGTGCTTTCGGTAGTAGGCGTTTACCGCTTTCATGGTGTCCTGCGCTGCTTGCAGCTTTTCCAGTTTTGCTTCTAATTTCTGGATTGCCTGCGGGTCGTCTGCGCTGATACCGCCCATGCCAGTGCTGCGTATCTTGTCAAGCAAGCCCTGTATCTCGTTCCAGTCCTCCATGTTCCTGTCACGGGCGGCGTTCTGCTTTTCCTTTTTGCGTACCGGGAAATTTGAGCCGCCCGCAATGAGGATAGAGGGTACACGGGCTTCAATGGAAAAACTGCTGTTCATGTTCTCGGCAAGTTTCCGGGCGTAGGTGTCAACAAGGCTGTCAATCTTTTCATGGTACATGGGGTCTACACGCTTTTTCTGCCGTTCTGCAATCTCCACGGCTTTGTCTACCATTTGGCGGTATTCTGCGGTTGCGCTGCCGGGCTTGTAGTCGTAAAAGCTGTTTACGTCATTTGCACGGCGGGCAGCTCCCTCATTGATTGCGTAATAAATGGTTTTCGCTTCCGGGGCTGCCTGCTGTGCTTCGCTGCGCTCCGCAAGGGTCTTTTCCGCACGTTCCCGCACTTCATCACGGACGGGCAGCGAATACAGGCTAGAGGTTGAGGAAAAGCCTGTGTTGTTGAAAACATAGTCAACGTCACTTTCTTTCAATGCCCCTGCCACAAAATAATCTTCCTTTGTCGGCATTTCGCTTACTTTCCCGTCCAGTATGGCATAATTCAGCCCGGTTTCTATGTGGGAGTGGATTTTACCGCCAACGGCTAACGTCACATAATACCACCCCATATGCCCGCTGCTTTTCTCGTCCGTGCCGTCATTAAATTCCACATTGAGCAGGGTGTAGGGCTTCAAGCCTTTCTGTGCTGCAATCTCATTGTCCTTTGCTTCCCGCTTCCTAAGTGCGCTGGTGGCGGCTTCCTTTGTTGCCTTGATAATCTCCGGGTTATACCGTACCAACGCACTGTTGATACATTCATTCTGTACCTTTGCGGTCTTGGCTTGCGGTGTCCTGTGGTTGCCGATAAAGAGGGAAGTGCCATTGTCAAACTTGATAGAAATGTCGCTTGTTCCACGCCATTTCCCGGTACAGGGGGACGTTCCAATCCTGCCGGACTTGCAGCCGAATGACTGTGCGATAATGCCAATCCGTTCCTGCATAGACAGCTTTTCATATCCTTTTGCTGTGTCTACCGCCTTTTGCTGTAATTCTGTTAATTGGGCGGTGTCCTGTTCCTGTCCGGTGGTCTTGGCGGTTTCTTCCTGCTGTATTGTTTTGGCGTACTGTTCAAGGGAAATCTGTTCCCCGGTGGCTGTTTCCAGTCCGTCAGCGGCGGGGGTGTTGTTGATGATACCGTCAATCATGTTTGCGTTCTGCTCGGTGGACTGTTCGGCGGCTCTTAATGGGTTCTCTAACAGGAAATCTTTTGATATATCCACAAAACCGATACTGTCCGTATAGTGGGCGGTGTCCTTGCCGTTCTGATGAAGCACTACCACGTCAGAAACAGAGAGGGAATGTCCCTTGAAATCTTCCGGGCGGTCAATGTTGAATTTCTCAAAAATCCCCTCTAAGGTCGTCCCCGGTGTGAGTGGTGCGGTGTAAATCTTTTCATAGTTGGCGGGGTCTACCGCAAGCCCTTTTTCCTGCAATCTCTCTAAAGAACGGAAATGATAATCTACGGGTACATCATCTTTTAACTGATAGATACTGAATGTATTTTCTGCCTGCTCCTTTTCGCCGTATTCCCGCAGGGCTTCCTTTGCGGCTTCGCTTCCGGCTAGTTCCTCTTTCATGGCACGGTATTCTGTGAGGGCGTTCCAGTCCTCCTTGTGTATGCCGAAAATCCCGCCTTTTTCCGCATGGGCTTTTATGTCCTCCGGGCTGTCGGGTATGCTCTCGCTGCCGTCCTCATGGAGTAAAAAAATCTGCATATCCTCTTTTTCGTAAAGGTGCAGGGCGACTTCTTCCTTTAGGGGCAGCATACCGTCCCATGAGTAGCCGTATTCCTGCATATCCTTGACAGTGATTGAGGGGTCGGGCAGCCCTGCGGCGTATGGCTCGTAGCCGTTTGCGGCGTATTCCTCCACGGTCATTTCTGCGGCGGCTGCTTCCTGTGCGATTTCCTCTTTGACGTGTTCCTTGTAGGCTTCAAGCTCCGTGTCAAAGTCTTTAAGCTGCGGGACGGGTGGCAGGTTATAATCTCCGCTGTTTACCATTGCCCGGCATTTGGAAACATACTCTTTCATGGCGGTGTGGTAGGCGGTTTCGGTGGCGGTCATGCCGCTGTTTTCTTCCAGTGCCTTTGCTGCGGTCTGCTCCATTTTGGAGAGGTTATTGTGCAGTTTCAGATAGGGGACAAACTCATGCAAGAGCATTTCCCGCTGTGCCTTGTCCGCTTCCAGTGCTTCCTTTCCCTCATGGCGTAAAACGTAATTGTCCCAATCCGCATTGTTCTCATAATAGGCATGGTAGCTTTCAATATGGTCTATGAGTGTGCCGTCCCCGTCCCCTAAGTCCTGCCGCCCAACGTAATAGTCGGGCTGTCCGTCCATTACAAAGTCAATGCGGAACTTGGTTTTATAGTAGCCGTCCTCGGAAACGGTGGCTTCGTCAAGATTTCCGATTAGGGCGTTTGCTTCGGAAAGGCGCATGGTTTCGCCGTCATGGAAGCGGCTGTGTTCGCTCCAAAAGATTGTGACAATCGGCTCTGCGCCTAAGTCGGGCGTGGGGAAAGTATCTTCCGGCTGCTCTGTCTGCGCTCCGTTTTTGGCGGGTTCTTCCGGGGCTGCCTTTTCCGCTTCCGGGGTGTCGGCGGCGGGTTCGTCTGCGCCTGCTTTTTCCTCCTGCGGCGGCTCTGCCGTGGGTTCTGTTTTTTCTTCCTGCGGGGTGTCCTGCTCCGGCGTGGGTTCTTCTGCCTGCGCTTCCTGTGCCTGCGTCTGCTCCTTATCCTTTGTCAGCTCCGCAAAGTTTTTATCTATGTCCTTAATCAGCTCGGAAGCGGTGCTGCGTATTGTTTCAAGGGACGCTTTCAGTTCGGATAATTCCCGCCCGCTGCTCCATTGCGCCACATAGGAAAAGGAGTAGTCGGAAGTGTCAAGCCCGTAGTGTTGGCATACGGCGTAGGCAATGCTTTCCGCCTGTACCTCACGGGTGCGGCGGTCTGGTCGGTCTGCCTGCTTCTCTGCGGGGGCGTTCAAGTCTATGTCGTGCAGCTTGGCGTGTGCAATCTCATGTATCAGCGTTTTAAGGTTCTGCAATTCGCTCATACCCTCGTTAATGGCAATGCGCTTGTCGGTCTGTGAGTAGTAGCCCTTTGCGCCGCTTTCTATCTTTTCAAAACCAACGGGGGCGGGGCTTGCCTGCTCGGTCGCCTTGAAGAAATCGGCGTACTGTTCCACGTCCCCGGTCAGCTCGTCAACGCCGATAGAGGGAAGCTCCTTTCCCTCGGTCTGGGACACGTCAAAGACGGAAACAACTTTGAACGCCGGGACGGTCACTTCCGTTTCTTCTTTGACGGGCTTCCCGTTCTTGTCGGTCACGGGCTTTTGGGTCTTGGGGTCGATTTTGTCAATTTCCTTTTTCACTTTGTAGGGGGACGGGGCAATCACTTTGATACCCTTTGCGCCCCGTGACACCTGCCGCCCGAATAAGTTTCTCCATGAGTTGTAGCCTGCTATCAAGGTTGCGTCCGGCTTCTGCATGGCGATTAAGAGGGTGTTGTTAAAACTGTAATTGTGGAACTTTGACATTACCTGCAAATACTCTTTGAAACGGTCACTCTCGAATAAATCCTGTATGCCCTGTTCCAGTCTGTCCGTAATCTCTTTCATCTTCTCGGCGGGCTTCTGCGCCGTTAGCTCGATAGGGCGTGAGGGGTTGGCGGCGGCTATGTCCTGCGGGGCTGCGCCCTCTTTCGGGTCGGCTTCTTTTTCCTCCTGCGCCGGGGCGGTGCGTCCGGCTTCGGGATAACTCATTATGCGGTATCTCTCCGGCGTTTCCTGCCCGGCGTAAACTTCTTTCCAGTCCGTCCCACTTTTTGCGATATAGCCGTAGTCGGTCAGCTTCCCGTCCTCATGGAGTGCGGCGTTAAAGCCGAAACTTTCCTTGTCAATCCCGGCTTTCCATTCCTCCGGCATTTGCACTTTGCCGCTGTCATTGAGGAAATAGCCGCCCAATTCCTTATAGCTCAAAATCCCCGGAACGTAGGAATAAAAATCTGTGTTATAGGTGTGGTCTATCAGCTTATCAAGGCTTTCCGGCTTGAAATTGCTGTGCATTACTGCGTCCAGTTTTTCAAGCTGCTCCGGGGTCATTTCTTCCAGTCGGGAAGCAAGATAATTTATCCTGTCAAGGTCGCCGTCCCTTATCCAGTCAGAGGGTATTTCAATCCGTCTGTTGTCGGCGGTGGAATAGCCGTTCAAGAAAAAATCCTGCGGGTTGTCGGCTGTGATGTTCAGTGCTTTCATGGCTTCGTGGAGTTCTTCTTTTGTGGCGGGCAGGGAGAGGAACACGGTCGCCGGGTTGCCCTTTTCAAACTCGGTGCGGTTCTGTATCAGCACGGTAAAATCATCTTTCATTGGCATAGCTCCTTTCTTGGTTTTTGATTTTTTAGAGGGTTTGGGACACTTCCCAACAAGCAAAATCCCCACAAGTCCGCAGGACGGAAAAGTGGGGGTTTTACGGGATTGGGTACTCAATCCCTATGCTTGCTATTCTTCTGTGGGTTACTTCTTGGGTTTTGGCTTCTTGGTCTTTTTCAGCTCAATCTTGTAATTGACATACTTTTCTCCCGTGTCCGCAAGCAGCACGTCAGCGTCATAGGTCTTGCCCGTTTTTTCGGAATACAAGCCTTTCATGGCTGCCCTGCCTTTGCTAAGTAAAGCGGCGGCAACGGTGGCTGTCAGCTCCTTTTTCTTGCCCGTGAAAAATCGGTCATTCTTCCACATGGAAAATTGGCAGTCCCGGTTGTCGCAATAAAAATTTTTCTTCCCCTCATAGACGGGAGAGCCGCAGCGGGGGCATTTGCCGATTTCCTTTCGCTCCGGGGCAAACAGCTTTTTCTTTTCCTCCGGGACGGCGGCATAATCTTTGACAAGCCCCGCCGCCATTGCTTCAATGCCACGCATGAAGCTGTCCGGGTTGGCGTTCCCTTTGGCAATCTCCGTCAGTGCGTTTTCCCATTCGGCGGTCAGCTTCGGGCTTGTGAGGGTGTCGGGCAGGACGGCGACAAGGTTCTTGCCGTCTTTGGTGGGGATAAGCTGCTTTTTCTTCCGTTCCACAAATCCCGCCTGCACAAGTTTTTCCAGTACCGCCGCACGGGTGGCGGGAGTGCCTAAGCCTTTGCGCTCTGCGTCCTCGGAAATGTCCCCGCTTCCCGCCCGTTCCATTGCGGATAACAGGGTATCTTCCGTATAGGCTTTCGGGGGCGTTGTGTCATGCTCCGTCACGGCTGCCTTTGCCGTGATTTCCTGTCCCTCGGTCAGCTCCGGCAATGGGTTTTCTTTCACTGTTTTTTCGTCCTCCGGCTTCGCTTTCAAGGCAGCACGGAAACGGCGTTCCAGTTCCTTAAAGCCCTCGCATTTGACGGTCTTTCCCTTTGCCGTAAAGGTCACGCCGCCGCAGGAGAGGGAAGCGGTCACGGCTTCGTATCGGTGGGGCTGCGCCGTTGCGGATAACAGTTTCATGGAGAGCAGGAGCAGGATATTTCTCTCACTTTCGGGCAGGCTGCTCTTATCTGTTTTTACTGCTTCGGCGGTGGGAATGATTGCGTGGTGGTCGGTTACTTTTTTGCTGTTCAGTATGCGGGAGTAGTCCGGGGAGAGGCGGGCGTCTTTTGCAAAGTCCAGTGTGCCGAAAAGCCCGGACACGATAGTTTCAGCGGTGGGGAGCATATCGTCTGTGAGATATTGGCTGTCCGTCCGGGGATAGGTGCATAGTTTCTTTTCATAGAGTGATTGGGTGTAGTCAAGGGTCTGTTTGGCGGTGTAGCCGAAAAGCCTGTTTGCTTCCCGCTGCAAGGTCGTTAAGTCGTAAAGGCGGGGCGGGTTCTCGGTCTTTTCCTCCCGGACAAGGGAAGTGCATACCGCCGTTTTTCCGTCACAATCTTTGCGGAGTTTTTCGGCTTCGTCTTTCTCTGTGTAGGGCGGGCTTGCCGCTTCAAAAGTGCCGTTCCCGATATGAACCACATAATATTTTTTCTTCTGGAAATTCTGGATTGCGTTGTCCCGTTCCACAAGCAGGGAGAGGGTCGGTGTCTGTACCCGCCCCACGTTCAAGGTGTGGTTGTAGAGGACGGAGAAAAGGCGTGTCGCATTGATACCGATTAGCCAGTCAGCCTTTGCCCGGCATAGTGCGGAATGATATAACGGGTCGTAGTCGTGTCCGTCCCGCAAATCGTCAAATCCTTTCTTGATTGCGCTTTCCTCCATGCTGCTTATCCACAAGCGGTAGAACGGTTTTTTACACCCGGCTTTTTCATAGACAAAACGGAAAATCAGTTCCCCCTCACGCCCTGCGTCCGTGGCGCATATAAGGGTTTCTACGTCTTTTCTGTGCATGAGGTTTTTTAAGGTTTCAAACTGTTCTTCCTTATCCGGGGATATGACGGTTTCCCACGTCTGGGGCAGGATTGGTAAATCTTCATAACGCCATTTTTTATAGTCCCCGTAATGGGTAGCGTCTGCCAGTCCCGCAAGGTGTCCCACACACCAACTAACAAGGTAGCCGCCGCCCTCCATGTAGCCGTCTTTTCTTTCGCCTGCGCCGATTACGGCGGCGATTGCCATTGCAACGCTCGGTTTTTCAGCGATTACAAGTTTATGCTGCATAAAAATTTCTCCTTTCAGCGTTCCGGCTCGGTGCGTTTCTTTGCCTGCAACTTCTTGATACAGTAACCAATACAAGGGGCTAGCCCCTTGTTATAAGGGCAGCCAGTACAAGCCGGGGAACGGGGGACGGGCGGCGTGTCGTCCCCATGCCGCCTGTGTCCCGGTTTCTGTGTCATCATCTTTTCAAAAGGGCTGTCTGTGAACCACGTCATAAGCCGCCCTCCGTATCATCTTCAAGCTCTGTTTCGCCGTCCGTTTCGGTGTCGTCTGCGCCGTCCTCTGCGTCCTCCGTGCCGTCCCCGTAGCCGTCAAGGTCGGTGTCGTCCTCGTAGTCGCTTTCTTCGTCCTCGTCCCCGTCCTCGTCAAACTCAAAATCGGAAAAATCCGGGCTGCCCTTTGCGGTGTCCTTTGGCTTGATATACTTGAAATAATAGAACGCCCCGCCGCCTGCAAATAGCGTCAGCAGGAAAAGCAGGAGCAGGCTCTTTGTGCCTTTGTCGTTCTTCGGCTTCTCCGGCTCGGCTTCGGTTTCCGGCTCGGTTTCTTTCTCTGTCCCGGTGCAGGAATTACGGTTGTTAAGGCACACGGGGCAGCCCTCGTTGACCGCCCCGGCTTCGCATTTTTCCTTGCAGGTGCAGGTCTGCGGCATGACAGTTGTTTCCTCTTTCTCCCCGTCCTCAATCAGTGCCATAAGGTCGGCTTCGTCCACCATGTTAAGGAAATGCACGGTGTTTTTCCCCTCGGCGGCTCGGTCTATGAGGATATAAAAATAATTGCCGTTCTTGGTGGTTACTGTGATGAGCTGCTTGTTCTCGCCCCAAATATCATCAACAAGGGTTGCGTTCCCCTCCGGGGTCAGCGGGTCGCTTGGGGTCGCTGTTTCCTCCGGCTCTGGTGCGGGCGTGGGTTCTTCCGTTTCGTATTCCTCCCCGCCGCCTGCGTAGGCGGTCATGGAAAAGCCGCCCGTAAGGATAAGGGCGGCGGCAAGTGCAAATAAGGTATGTAAGATTTTTTTACTCATTCTCGGTGTCCTCCTGTCTTGAAAAAAGGCTGCTGTTTGCGGCTGCTGTGGTAGTGGCTGCGGCGTTGTCCGGCTTGCCCTGTAAAAAGGTGGAAAGCTCTGCCGGGGTCATGCGTAACGCCCTTACCATTTGTACGATTTGCAGGTTTTCAACCTCGGTTTTCTGCGCTTCCAGTTCCCTAAGTTTTGCCTGCTGTTTGGAGATTGTGTCTTTTGTTTTCTCAATCTCCGCAATGATACGTTCCAGTTTCATCATAGAAAAATATCCCTCCTGTTTGCAGAATTATCAAACTTAATTGTCACTAAATATTTTTTTATGGAAGTCTGCCGTAGGAATAAAAATGCGACTGCCAGTAAGGGGTGTTGACGGAAGCGTAGGAGATAGGGTTGCCGCAATGTATCATCATGCCGTTTCCTGCATAAATCCCCACATGGCTAACCGCCGAACCGCTGTCATACGTCCCCGTGAAAAAGATAATGTCCCCCGGCTTGGCTTCGCCCGGTGCGATTGGCGTTGTGTAATTAAATATGCCCTGCGCCGTTGTCCTGCCGACACTCCCAACGCCGGATTGGTTGATTACCCAACACACAAAGCCCGAACAGTCAAAGGACGTTGACGGGGAGCTGCCGCCCCATACATAGGGGTAGCCTAAGTATTTTTCCGCTTCCGCAATCATGGCGGCAAAGCGTTCATCAGAGAGGGCTTCCGGGGGTATCTCGTAGTCGGTGTATTCCCCGCTGCCCGGTGTGCCTGTTGCGTAGTCGTCCCCGAACACGTCCGGCTTGTTGCCTTTGGTTTCCATGTAAACGTCAAACATTTCTTTCTGTTCCGGGGTCAATAGTTCCCCGGCAAGGGTTTTAATGTTTTTGTTTGTCAGCGTTACATGGAGAATGTAATAATCGTAGGGGATTTCCTCGGTGGTGGTTTCCCCGGTTTCCGGGTCGGTGGTGGTTTCCGTGCGGTAGCGTGTCTGTATTTCTTCCCGCAGGGCAAGGGTGTACTGCTTTTCAAACAATGCCTGTATTTCTGCCTGTGCTTCCTCCCGTGTATAGTCATAGAGTTTTGCTGTCAGATAGGACGCAAGCGCAAAGGGGTCATGCCCGATTTCGTCAAGGTGGTACTGGTATTCGTCATAGTCCGGGTAGTCCGTTTCTATGTCTGCGATTTCCTCACGCAAGCCGCTTTCCAGTTCCTTGTAGTCGGCTTCCACTTCCCGGATTGCTTCGTCCTCGGCGGTGTAGGAAGTGCCTAAGACAGAGGAAACGCCGCCCTGTATGATTGCGGCGCAGGAAGATAGCCCTGTGAATATCATCACGATAAGGAGCAGGAACACGCCCACGGTCAGTATGCCTTTCCAGTGGCGGGCGATAAAGTCCGTTGTCTTTTTCGTGGCTTCCCCTGCCTTGCCTGCGGCTTTGCGGGCGTTCTTGGCTGCGCCTGCTGTTTTTCCTGCTGTTTTCCCGGCTTTCTGCGCCGCCCTTAAATCTTTTGCGTACTGCCGTTTTATCTGCTGTTTCTGGTGGAAACGGGAGAGGGGATTGCTTGCAAGCTCCGGGTTCTCCTTTAGCGTTTTATGGTACAGATAATTGGTGTCCGCTTTCTGTGACGCTGCTTCCGCTTTGGCGGCTTCCCGGTAGGGTTTCAGCTTGTGGCTTCGGTAGCCCTCTTTCAGCTTCCGGCTTGCGTAGCCGCCCGCCCTTTCCGCAAGTTTCTCCGATTTGTGCGCCCCCTCAACGCCGGAATTGTCTTTCTCAACCTCGCCCACTTTCCCATGCACATAATTCTTGATTTCCCGCACGGGGCGGTCAGCCGGGTTGTGGTGCAGCTTCCCGTTTGGGGGCTTGTCGGTCTTTTCAAAGTACAGGCGGGTCTTTGCCCGCCCGGTTTCCTCGTCAAATTTCCTTGCCGCCTTAATGCGTTTCTGCTTGGGTATCTTTTCCCTTGCCGCTTCCAGTCGGTCAGCGGCTTTTTCAGATTTCTTCACATACTTTGCAAGCTCCGGGTCGGTGCGTTCTTCCTCCTTGAATTGCAGGCGGGAAGCCTGCGGCTGTGCTGCCGCCTTTGCCGCCTGCTTTGCGTCCTTTTTTGCCTTTCTCCGGCGTTTCTTCGCCTTGTGACGCTGCCTTTCGGTGGCGGCACGGTTTAGGGCTTTCTCGGTCATGTTTTCCGTTGCGTCCCCGGAAAAATCGTCTGTTTCCCTTTGGCTCTTGCGGGTCTGCTCCCCGGTGGCTTGGTTGGTTTCCACAACGCCGTCACGGGTCATTTTCTGCGTGGTCTTTGCCTTTGCCTTAAATTCCTGCATGAATGGTTATCCCCCTTTATAAACTCGCTTCCTGCGCTTTCTGCGGGGCTTTTTTCTTGGGCTGTTCCGGCTTGGCGGCTGCTTTGATTTCCTCCCGGATAGAGGGCTTTTCTTTCTCCCTGCCTTTTGCGGCTGCCTGCTCTAAGCGTTCCACCCGTGCCATTGCCCGGTCAATGTTCTTTTCCATGCCCTCTAACGTGGCTTTATGGCGTTTTAGGGGCTTGGCAACGGCGGCAAGCACGCCTTTGTCCTCGTTGCGCTGTGTCAGCTCTTTCCGTTCCTTTCCCGTCAACGCCCGCCCTAAGTTCTTGGCGTGTTCGTTTAAGGCGTGGAGTTCGCTGCCTACGGCGTTGATACGGTCAATGCTGCTTTGGGTGGAAGCGATTGCGTCCTGTACGTTTCCTTTCATCTCCGCAAGTGCTTTTTTCACGCCTAAGAAGTCAGCCGCCTTGTTCAGTGCTGAAATGCCGTGCTGCTTGACGGCGGCAAGGGTCTTTCTGATTTTGTCGGTCATGTTCCCCTTTAAGGTGGAGAGGGTTTCTTTTGCCTGCGTGATGTGCGCCTGCGTCTGCTTGGTTTCCTGCATGGCGGCGGCTCTGTTTCCCCCGTCATGGAGCGTGGCAAGCTGTTCACGGACGGCGGCAAGCTCGGAAAGCACTTTCCCATACTGTGTTTCCATAGCTGCAAATTGTGAGAATAAAGCGGAAAGCTCGGCGGCTTCCTGCTTCTTCCCGTTTTGTGTCAGCAGGTCAAGGAGTTCCGTCAATGCGTCCTGCTGTTTTGCGGTTTTGGTACTCATGGTTTATCGCTCCTTTCTGTCCCCGTGTTCCTGCGGGTTATGGCTGTGCAAGTTCCTCCGGGCGGGTCGTCATTATGCGGTAAAGCTCGGTGTCTGCCGGGAAGCGGTCTACAAAGGGGAGTATCACGTTGCCGTAGAAGATAAGCCCCTGCCCGGCTTCGGAGTGGGTCACATAGGAAAGCTGCTTATTGGAAATGCCTAACTGCTTCGCCAAAATCTGCCTGTCGCCGCCCGCTTGGTTCAGCATATAAATAAAATCGCTGTTTTCAAAAATGTTTTCGATTTCCCGGCTTGCAAGCAAATCTTTGACGTTCTGTGTTATGCCCGTGGGTATGCCGCCCCATTTTCTGAAACGCTTCCAGATTTCCACGCTGTAAGCCGCCGTCTGTTCCTCTTTCAGCAGCAAGTGAAATTCATCTGAATAGTACCATGTGTTAGCGTGGCGTTCCCGGTTCTCGGTCACACGCCCCCAAACTTGGTCTTGTATGATGAGCATACCTAACTTTTTGAGCTGCTTCCCCAACTCCTTAATGTCAAAGCAGACAAGGCGGTTATGTATGTCTATGTTGGTGCGGTGGTTGAACACGTTAAGGCTTCCATGCACATACAGTTCAAGGGCTGCGGCTACCCGTGCGGCTTCCGCTTCCGGCTGTTTCTTTAGTGCGTTGTATAAATCTTCCAGTATCGGCATTTTCGCCGGGTCGGGGGCGGCAAGGTACTCACGGTAAACCTCCCGCACGGCACGGTCAATCACGGTCTTTTCGATTGGCTCTAAGCCGCTTTTGCCGCCAACGACAAGCTCACAAAGGGAGAGGATAAAATCGCTTTTCAGTGACAGGGGGCTTTCGTCCTCGGAATAATTGAGGTTCAAGTCCATAGGGTTCACAAAGTCTTTGCTTGTGGGGGAGATTTTGACTACCTGCCCGCCTAAACGGTTGACAAGGGGTGCGTACTCGGCTTCGGGGTCGCATATCAAGATACAGTCCTTTTTGTCCGCAACAAGGAATACGTTTGTGATTTCACGCTTTGCGGAAAAGCTCTTGCCGCTGCCCGGTGTCCCCAGAATTAAACCATTGGGATTTTTGAGCTTCTTCCTGTCCGCAAGTATCATGTTGTTAGAAAGTGCGTTCAAGCCGTAGTAGAGGGCTTCCCCGTTCTGGAAAAGCTCCTGCGTGGTAAACGGCACGAAAATAGCCGTGCTTGATGTGGTAAGCCCCCGCTGTATGGGGATTTCGTTCAGTCCCAAAGGCAGGGACGACACAAGCCCGGCTTCCTGCTGATAGTCAAGGCGCACAAGGGAGCAGTTGGCTTTCTGCGCCACGCCCGCCGTCTGGAATATCTGGTTGTCAAGCTGCTGCTTATTGTCCGCAAGGTTTACCACAAGCAGGGTAAGGAGAAACATTCGCTCGTTGCGGCTCTGCAAGTCCCGCAAGAGGTCTTTTGCGTCCCCGCCGTAGGTGGCAAGGTCGGACGGTATTATATCCATATCGTACCCGCTGCGTACCGCCTTTTTCTGCTCGGCTATCTTCATAGCGTCTAAATCTGTTATCTTGCGTTTTATGGTCTTTATGGCTTCGCTCTGGTCGATACTGCGGATATGCAGGTTTACCAATAAATGCCCGTCTACGTTCAAAAGGTCGGCAAGCAGGCGGTCATTCAGTTCCGGCGCAAGTATCTGTAAGAACGATACCGCCCCGGTCTTGTCGCCCATGCTGAAAAGCCGCCCGTTCTTGAAAGCGAATGAGGGCGGCGCAATGAAATCTTTCGTGGAAAGCCCGGACGGTACAAGCCATTTCCAGTTGAATAAAAATTTTCTGTCCCCGTCCGGGTGGAAAATGCCGTGCAGCACTTCAAGCCGTTCTTTCCCGTCAAGGGGTCGGTTCGCCGCCCCTAAGATTTTGAGGTGGTTCAATATATCCGTTTCCAGTCGGTTCAGCCGGGACTTTGCATTTTTAAGGCTGTCGGCTTCCAGTGTGAAAGTAAGGTATTTATGCTTCACAAGCCCGTTATTGCCCTTTGCAAGCTGGTTTTGGAGCATGGCGGCGTATTCCTCCCGCACATCATCAAAACCGTCCTGCTGCGGCGGTATGGCGATACTCTTTGAGAAGTCCCCCTGCCCGGCGACACGGTTCACAAAGGTAAGCTGCAAGCCTACGGAGCTGTCAAGGGAGTTGTAGAAGTCGCAAAGGGCTTCAAAGGTGGCGGTCTTGTCGTCCGGCTGTGCAAGCTGATAGTTGATGTCGGAAAACTCAACGCTTTTTGAGAAAAGATTGTCCTTTACCCGGCATATCCCGTCCGGGTACATCTGCAAGTAGGGGATTGTCTGCTGTGCGGTGTGCTTTTTCCCGTCCCCCTTTGCCTGCCGCATAAGGGCGGCTATCTGCTTTTTTTCTGCCCGTGTGAGCCGGATTTTCTCTTTTGCCTGCTGATTTTGCGGTCTGTCTTTGATAGCTTTTTTTCGCAATGGCTGTTACCTCCTTGTTAAGTTTCCGTTGCTTCGCTAAGACGGCATAATAGTTTTCCGTCTGGTAGGGTCGTTCCTTTGGCGTGAGGAAAAACACTCTGATAATGTTACCTAACACTTTTTCAAGCGGCTGCCCGTGCTTCTCGTACATGGCGAACAGGAAAAACGGGAGCATGGCAAGAACCATGAGAAAGGTCGCTGCGGTCTGCGGGACGCTGCCCTTTATGAGAAAGAACAGGGGAACGCCCACGGCTGCCGCCATGCTGAAACACACAAGCTGCCGCTTGGTAAGGTTCAGCGCAACTTTGGTCTTTACTTTTGTAAGGTCTTTGGGTACTGTGACATACGCCATTGATAACCTCCTTTCTGCCCGCATGGGGCGTTGTCTGAAATCTAATGTGCGTGGAAAATGCTTTTTGCAAGGCTTCCCGTTTTAAAGAGGGAAAAGCAGAGTATCACGGTGTAGGCGGCTATGCTGAAAATGGCACTGTGCAGGTTTGAAGCGATTACCATTTCATTCACAAGCACGGCGTAAATCCCTACGCATACCATGATGAAAAAGCCCTGTACGCCCAATGCGAACAAGCCTTTGAGATAGTTGTTCCCAATGCTTCCCCATTCCCTGTTAGTCATGGTGGCAAAGGGGATAGGCGCAACGGAGCAGGTCAGATATATCTCAATCATTCTTCCGTAGAGGATAACCGTAATCAGTACGGACATAATCTTCATGCACATACTAACAAGGGCGGTTTCCATTACAAGCAAAAGCAGTTCGGGGACTTCCATTGTTTCCATGTTGGCGGTCATGGCGGCAAGGGTGCTTTCCACGTCAATAGCGGTGTCGGAGCTTATCACGCCCGCCGCACTGTTGACTAAATGCTGCCCCACGTCAAAGACCGCCATAGTAATGTCAAAGACGTGGGTAACAAGGTAGACGGCTACCCACGCTTTGAACACATATTTGAAGAACATGAAAGTGTCAATGTCATGCAGGCTGTTCTTGTCCGTAACCATGCTGATTAGTTCCACGCATAGCACATAAGTAATGACAAGCCCCGCAATGGGGAGAATGACGGTCTGTGAAAGGTTCTGTATCATGGAAAACACGCCGCCATTCCACCCCTGCGGGGTCTGCCCTGCCTGCGCCGCTATCGTGCCGACTTTCTCGTTCACGTCCCCGAACATATTTGACAGGTTTCCGTTAATCGCCCCGATTAAAAGCTCCTTTAGCCATTCGTTAATGGCTTCAAATATGCTCTCCATAAGCGGCTACCTCCCCGGATTATCCGAACAGCCCGGAAAGCAGCGGGATTAAGGTTGTGCCGATAAGCGCAACGCCGCCGCCCGCCATAAGCTGCTTCATGCCTTGACTTTTCGCCCCCGATTGCGATAGGTAAGCCTACAGTTTCAAATGTTTCCGGCTTTTCCCCCGCTTAGCACCGTGCGTGCGACTTTCACCGCACACGGCGCCCCATCGAATTTAGAAATTTTACGTTTTAAACATAACTTACACACTTCGTTACAGCATTAAAAAATTGTTTGTGCTTTTGCTGCTCCGAAGTCAACACAGGCACCCACCCCTTTCGGTTAGGATTTTCTTTGTCATACTCGAAGCTGTGTTTGTTATGTTTTCAGTTTTTGTTTCTAAATCCGACTGGTGGCTATCCCTCCACGGGCTTTTTATTCCCGCTTCATAGGTACTGTGCCACCACTTTCGCCGGAATTAAGATAAGTTATAGCGATAGTGGAATATCATAACTGATATACCAGCATTCCCTGCTGGTTTTCGCTTTTCCTTATCAGCGTGACATCAGCCTGCAACAGCCTTATCATTCACATCCCGGTTTACCACGTTCCAACAATCCTATCATTGAATACTTTTAGGTGCTTCCTCTAAGCCTGTGTCCAATTCAAAGAATCTTACCGCCTGTAACGGTATGTGGACGTTCATAACAACCAGTCTTACTAATCCACGGACACCCCAATTTAATGGGGAAATGCCTTTCGACAAATCCAAACGTTTAGACCCGTACATTCGGAAGTACGCCAGTATTTTCATACATTCTCACCATGAGTATCCGACACCCGGCATATAGGTGACGCCATCCACCTCTGGACAGGTTTCGTGCGGGAATATCCCGTTTACGGTCACTCTCTGCCGACTTCACCGAGCTTTTGACGGTTAGGCAGTTGCATACCGCCGCCAATCGGAGTATCAGTGTGGGCGTTTCAAGGCGTTACCCTGTCATTCCACCCATCGGATTGTCAGTTCTCCTAAGATTTCAGGCTGTTTAGCCTTTCGACTTAGTGCGTAACCTTTTCAGTTACGAACGTGTCGCACGATTGTCGTTGCCGTAACCCTCTAAGAGATTGATAACGCCCCATACGCCCAGACCTGCGCCCAATGCGATAACAAGTGTCTGCAATACGTTTACTGCGCTGTTAAAAAATGCCATATAGCCCTCGCTTTCTGCCGTTTCCTGCGGCTTGGAAAATGGTTTCTGGGTATGAAAAAAGCCGCCAGTCTTGGCGGCTGTCCCCACGCTGCGTAGGTGCTGCGGCGTGGCGGTATTCAGTTGTAAAGGGGTGGTGCGCCCCTCTGGTGGGCGCACGAACCATGTACCCGGTGTTTACGTTTTTGATGATATGTACCTCCGTTTTTATAAATAAATGAATGGGGGAGAGGGGGAGTTTCAGCAGCCGCCCGGCGTTGTGGAAAAATCCAAAAGTTTAGATTTTCCCACAAATCCAAACTTAGAAGAAATCCAAACTTTCCTCTGTAAATCCTTTATTCAAGGCATTTTCTGATAAAAAAGTTTGGATTTTGTTTTGTACTTCTCTTGTCAGAAATGAGAATAAATTGATTGAAACAGAGCTAAATAGTAGTGTTTTACGCATTTTGTCATAATTGGAGTATTGTACTTTGTGAAACGAAATCCAAACTTTTTCCGGCAAGAATCCCCAATTATCAAGCTGTTTTCAGAAAAGTTTGGATTTTATATAAGTTTGGATTTGTGGGAATGTGTATAACTGCCTTGCTCATGGAGTTGTGGGAAACGCTGTTTGCAGGACGTGGGAAAGCTGCACTTTGCTTTTCCATGTGCTGTGAATGGCGTTTTCCATGACGGAATAGGCTGTTATGCACATTTCCATGACGCAAAGCCCTTTTCCCTGCGCCTTTTCCCCTGCCCCCATATCCTCCCGGCTGCTATGCAAAAGGGCGGCTTTCCTGCCGTCACTGTTGCGGGATAAGCCCCCGGCGTGTGACATACTCCGTTGCATAAAGGCGGTTTTCTGCGTCCCGTTCCTCCCAGTATTCCCGCAATGCGTTTTCTGCGGTTTCCGCAACATTCATCAGAAATCTTTCAATGTCATTTTCTTTTGTCTTTGTGTTACGTCTGCTCATGGTCTGTTTCCTCCTGCAAATCTGCCCCGTCAATCTCGTAGAGGTCAAAGGGTTCTTCCGGCTTGATAACTGCCGGGCGGCGTTTTAGATACTTCTCAATGTCAAATTCATTCTTCTTGTCAAAATCGGAGAGGAATTTATATCTTGGGTGCTTGGTTATATCGAACTTGTCGCTGAAAAAGGGACGTGCGCCCCTTACCTGCAAGATACATTTGCCGCCGTCCATGACGGCTATTTCATCTTGGCTCATAAGCTCCTTTCCCAATTTCTGATAGTTCAGCCCGTAGGTCTTTTCCTTTCCCCGGTTCTCGGAAGTGTTGTATAAATCTATGGTTTCCCGTCCCAAAAGCTCCGACATTTCTTTGAGCGTGGTTTTCTCCTTGCCGCCTAAGAAAAGGGTCGTGTCGCAATTCCCTGTGATTGTGTCGGCGTTGTCCTTGTAAATGGCTTTTAACTGGCTCTGCGCCTGCAAGATAAGGCAGGCGGATATTTCCCGGCTTCGGATTGTCGCAATCAGCTTTTCCAGTTTGGGTATCTGCCCGATATTCGCCACTTCATCAAGCAGGCAGCGGACGTGTACGGGAAGCCTGCCGCCGTACACATCATCTGCCTTGTCGCATAAGAGGTTGAAAAGCTGCGTATACATCATGGCGACAATGAAATTGAATGTGTCGTCCGTGTCGGAGATAATGACAAAGAGGGCGGTTTTCCTGTCCCCCAACGTGTCAAGCTCCAAATCGTCCGTTTCCATAAGCTCCCGCAGCTCCTTAATGTCAAAGGGGGAAAGCCTTGCGCCGCAGCTAATTAAAATCGACTTCGCCGTTTTGCCCGCCGCTAATTTATATTTGCGGTACTGCTTTACGGCAAAGTGTTCCGGGTCTTTTTCTTCCAGACGGTCAAACATCAAATCCACGGGGTTCTTAAAGTCCTCGTCGTCCTCCCTCGCTTCGCTTGCGTTTATCATGTCAAGCAGGGTCGTAAAATTCTTTTCTTCTTCCGGGGCTTCGTAGTAGATGTAGCCGATTAGTGCGGTGTAGTAGAGCTTTTCCGCTTTCGTCCAGAAGTCCTCGGACGATTTTTCGCCCTCGCCTTTGGTGTTTACCATGATTGTGTTGACAAGTTTCAGTATGTCTTTCTCACTGTGCAGGTAGGCAAAGGGGTTGTAGTGCATGGACTTCTTGAAATTGATAGTATTCAGCACTTTTATCTTATAGCCGCCCTTGTGTAGCAGTTTTCCGCACTCTATGAGGATTGTGCCTTTTCGGACGGTGTGTCAAGGACATATTTACCGTTACACAAGCTGAATGTCCTGTTCAATCAATCTCTTGATTTTATCAGCCATTGTTTCCTTGCTGGTATCACTGAAATGTATAGATACCTCATAAGTGGTCGTGCCTATCCGCCGGATAAGCCGCGGCGCTTCCTGTCTTGTGGTGATAGTTGTTGTATCTGCTTTATTCATTTAGATTTCCTTTCTGCTGATTCAAGTTTTTGTCTTTCCCTTCCGTTCCACCTATCCAGCCAGTCAAGGGTCGGGTCGTATTTTCGCCGCTTCGCTCTGAAAATCTCCACCCTTTCCCCCTTGACAGTCTGGATTTTTGCCGTGCCATTGCGCTGCCGACAACGGGGAACAGGAAAAAGAACTGTTTCCCGCTGTCGTCCGCTCCATTCTACGGCAAAACCGGCTCCACTGGTGTACCGGCGGCGTTAGTGCTATGCGGTGGCTCTGCCCCCACACCCCCGACCTCATCCAAAGAACAGGAGGGAGGGTCAGCGTTCCTGTTGCCGCTTCCTTTTGGGGGATTGCGTGGGCGCGGAGGTTTCCGGTTCCAGCCGTTTCAGGCTTTCCAGTGCCTTCCTTGTCTGTTCCGGGTGCAGCCGTTCCAGTTCCATATAGTCTTTTGTTCTACCCTTCAAGTCCTGCCAGCGGGTACGGTAGATTTCCAGCCCCTTCACCGCTTCGGTAAGCTGCCGTTGCAATTCAAGGACTTTCCCTTGTGACGCAAGCCCGGACTTTGCAAGGGTCAGCAGCTTCTTAAATTCTTCCGGGAGTAGTTCCATGTGTCCCCAAAGGTTCTTCTTTCCCATGCGTTCCAGTTCGCTATACATTGCGCTGGCTTTCTCCGTGACCGTAAGCTGTTTGTCCAGCCCGGCTAATTGCTTGCCTTTCTGCTTCAAGGTTTTATCCAGAGCCGCCGCCTGTTCCTCTTTGTCGGCAACGTCACCGGCAAGCCCGGCAAGTCGCGCCTTGTCCTGCTTTATCTTGTATTCCAGCACGCCCAGATGTGCCGCTGTACTGCCACGTTCCCCGCGCTCAAAGTCTTTAAACCCTGCCGCCTGCATATGCTCAAAAAAACGGTCTTGTAGGAGGGAATAAGCGTTGATTAGAAGGGCTTTCCCGTTTTCGTCCCGCTGAATGTTCCCTTCTTTATCCAGCGCCTTTTCAGATGCCCATTTCTTGCTATGACTGACCTGATGAATCACTTCCTTTGTCGTCCCCACAAGAGCCGGGTCTTTGCAGCGCTTTGTCCACTTGACTTCCTTTTCCACCACCGGCACATACACCACATGGAGATGATAGTGGTAGATGTCGCGCCCAAGCTGTTCAGAGAGCGCCCGGTTCCGTTCATCCGCGTGCATGACTGCCGAGAGGATATATTCCTCACCCCCGGCTTCCTTCACTGCCAGCCGGTAGGCTTCCTCAAAGAACCGCTTTGCATACGCATAGCCGCCATTCCGCTCAAAATATGCGGAGTTCACGTCAAACACCATTTCGTCAACTACTTTAGCGTCCTGTTTCAGCCCCCTTGTGCTGATTGTGCCGTTTTCTACCATATGCTCAAATGTTTCCGCATAGCTTCCCTCACAGCGCTTGAAATGCACGTTGAGGGCGGCGCGTTCCCGGTCAATGTCCGTGTTTGCATAGCCGCTGTTCTTGCGTTCGTTGTGCCGTTCCCGGATTCCAAGCCCGGCTTTGCGGTAGGCTTTGTTCCGCACAACACAGCGGTCAGTCTTTCCCATAAATGCTCCTTTCCGGGGCTATGTTACGCTTTAGAAGCCCGTTTTGGGGGCAGTTGGTATAAAACCCCGCCGGGCATGGAAAAGGGGCTGGAAACGCCTGTAAACAGGCACTTTTCAAGCCCCTATTGCGTAACATATGCCCCCTGTTGCCGCCTGTCTGATGACGATGACGGTATTTATCTATGTACCCCTGTTTTGGGGGTATCGTCACCCGCCGTAGATGACGGTATCCCTTCCGCACCCATATATATATTTTTATCGTCATCGTCACCCATAGAGAGGGAAACAAGGCGGGCGCTCTTTGTCCGGGTGAAGCCCATACAGATATGGTGCTGTTTTTCCAGTATCAGGGCGCGTTCCTTCAGTAGCCGGGTTAAACTGTTGGGAGAGCAGGAAACGCTGCTGTCTATCCCTTTCAGGCTGTCTAACAGTTCCGTAGCTGTCCCGCTGAATGTTTTCTTACTGGAAAGGAACTTCACCAGAACCGGCGTGAGTGTATCGGCTGTCGGCTCCCCGGAAAGGTAGGACACGAACCGCCAGACGGTCATATCCCGGTCAAATTCCAGTAAAAGCTGCATATCCTCTATATCGCGCCCAGTAACGTGAAGGGTCGCTTTGTTGGCTGTCCGTTTGTCCTTTTCCAGCACATACATACTGTCAACCGCGCCGATTATCCCTACCGAGCCGGAAACCATGTTGAAGGGGTCGCTGTCCGGCATCTTGCGGACGTGGTGAATCAGCAGCACGGCAATCTTGAAGCGGTCAGCAAAGGACTTGATTCGCCCGATTTCGTCGTAGTCATTGGCATAGGCGTTCTTATCATTCACCGCCCCGCGTACCCGTTGCAGCGTGTCAACCACCACAAGCCCCGTGTCTGGATAAGCCGCCATGAAGGTTTCAAGTTGTGGTATCAGGGAGCCGGACAGGTTATCCGCTTCCGTGGCAAAATAGCTTTGTTCCGAGCCGTCGTCGGTGATGTGGGAGAGCCGGAAATGGAGCCGGTCAATGGTATCTTCCAAAGCCAGGTAGAGCGTCCCGCATTTGCGCGTTTCAAACTCCCATACCTTCCCACCGGTGGACACTTGCTGGCAGAGCCATAAAGAAAGCCATGACTTCCCGATTTTGGCGCTGCCGGATAAGATATGCAACCCCACCGGCATAAGCCCGGCAATGATAAATCTAGGCGGTTCCACGTCCAGCCCTAACAGGCTTTTCCCGTCAATGACGGACAAGGTTTTGATTTCTTTCATAAGTTGTTCACTCCTTTTCATTCTGCTTTCAGTTATCTATATAAAAAGCCCTATAACAGCGCTAGCAACCGTTACAGGGCTTGAATCGTCTTTTATTCTGTTCTTTGGAGGAGGTCGGGGGTGTGGGGGCAGAGCCACCGCAGGAAAACTCCCGCCGCCAGTACACCAGCGGAGCCGGTTTTGCCGTACAATGGTTGGGACGAAAAACGGGAAACAGTTCTTTTTCCTGTTCCCCGTTTTCGGCGCAGCCATAGCACGGCAAAAATCCAGACGGTCAAGGGGGAAAGGGTGGAGATTTCCAGAGCAGGGCGGCGGAAATACGACCCGTACCTTGACCGGTTGGATAGGAGAAGCGGCACGCTCAGGCGCACCGTTTCTTCTGTCTGGCTGTCTATTCTTTTTCTTCTTGATGATTGCTGAAAACTTCATTCATCAGCATTGCACCCAACTTGAAACCGTACTCAAAGTTGGCGTAGGCTTGTATAGTGGAAAGCTTTGTCCTTCCTTTATCCATTTCCTCAAACCGTTTAAGCTGTTCTGGTGATAATTCTTTTAGGAAGTATTCATAATCATTTCCCACTTGTCCAGAAATAGCGCGGTACTCCGCGTAGTTTTGTGGAAGGATTTCTTCACAGGGGTAGACTTTCCCATCGTAAAGGCGTTCTAAAATGCTCATACGCTTTCCCCCTCATGGAGAATTAAATCATCTTCATCAGAAATGACCTCAATCATCATAAGTACCCCTAACCGGAAGCCTTTAACAAAACGGTCAATTCCATAGAGAACACTTTCTTCGCTTTGTGCCGCGCTGTAGTCATCCAGCATTTTTCGTTCTTCCTCATTGAGTTTCGCCATCAGCTTTTCTCCGAGGGTGCAGTACCGGTTTCTTGCCCGGTTAAATTTGGAATCCCCTTCATAAATCACTGGCTCAACGCAAAGGTGGTCTGTTGCGATTGCCTCTAAAATTTTTCCCATTTGTTTCCGTCCTTTCGTTTGATATTATGCACAAAACCTTGCCAGACGGAGCCGCGCAGTGTATAATATTTACGCGGTCTGCCTGTTAAGGTAGCTGTACACTGAAACGGCGTACTTTCTTCGCCGGAGGTCGCCGTTTCTCTGTTACTTTTTCAGGCTGTCATGCACCATATCAATTCCCTTTCGGACAACATCAGAACGAGAAGTTTCAAGTTCTTGTGTACATTCGTCGAGTTTTTCTTTTGTTTCCTTGCTTACCCGAACAAATATTCTGTCCGTCATAGAATCGTCAGAAGGTGGACGCCCTGTCTTTTTTTGCGCCATCGTTTCACCCCTTTCTTGTGCGCACAATAATTATATTCCTGTACGCACAAAAAGTCAATATATTATGCCCTATTTCAGCCGCCGCAAATGCAATCATATACTTTTATCAAGTATATGACCCACTCTGACACTTTCACCGCTTCGCGTTGCAAAGTGCCGGCGTGGGCTCTCCGAGGGTTTACGCCCGCCGTTGGCGTGGCGCATAAAAGAGGACGCTGCTTTCTGCCTTGCGTCCTCTTTCTGGTTCCCCTTATGCTAATTTGCCGCCGCTGCCAGTTCCTTCTGTCGCGCCCTGTACCGTTGCATACGCAGCCGGTTTTGTTCGCGTTCCCTGTTGCGGGCTTGCAGCTTCCTTTGTTCCCTTGCTTCCTGTTCGGCGGTCAGGGCAGCTTCCATTTTTGGCACAGTAAATGCCCCGATAAAGTTTAGATATATGTCTACCTTTTGCACCCTGTCCCCGGTCGATTTGTCCGCTTCATGGACAATTACTTTTTCTATAAATTCATTCAACATAGGAGTGGTAAGTTCTGAAAAATCCGTGTACCTTTTCACCAATTCAAGGAACCGGTCAGCCCTCACACTGTCCGCGCCGTAACGGTCAAGCCCGGTCTGTAATTCCTGCATTTCTGCTTCAAGTGCGGTCTGTTCGTTGTCATACCCGGATAGCAGACGGTCAAAGTGCTTTTCTGGAATCTTCCCGGTAGCAAAAGATTCATACAGTTTCTTCACCAGGTCGTCCAGTTCTTCATGCCGCCGCTTTGCCTTTCCCAATCTTCGGCGGTATTCTTTCATAGTGGCTTCCTGCTGAACGTCTGACGCTTCCCGTACCTTCTTGACAAACTCCTTTTCGTTTGAGAGGGCATAGGCGCTGACTTCCCGGATAGTTTCCAAAATCAATTTTTCTACTACAGATACCCGGATATAGTGCATGGTACAATTCCGGGTATACTGCCGGTAGCTGGAGCAGCCATAAGAATTGTCAGCGTCATATTTGTTTCTGGAATTATACCGGTGCGATAGCTTCGAGCCACAGTCCGCGCAATAGAGCAATCCGCTTAAACGGCAAGGGGGAGCGCCATTCTTTTTCGGTCGGCGTTTTGTTTCTATCAGGCGTTGTACATTATTCCATGTTTCTTCGTCAATGATTGCTTCGTGGGTGTTCTCAAATATCATCAATTCGTCCTCTGTAGCTTTCCGGCGCTTTTTGGTTTTATAGGATTCACTGATAGTTTTACCCAATACCGTATGCCCCATATATTCCCGCTTTTCCAAGATATGAATGATTGTTTGATTTGTCCAGCGGATAGGGTCGTGGAAACTCTTGCTATGCTGGTTTTCAGGATAGTATTTTTCAGCATATGCCGAGGGAATCAATATCTTGTCAGCGTACAGAATATCGGCAATCCGATTGACTCCATTCCCTTCCAGAACCAGCTTGAAAATGCGCCGGACAACTGACGCCGGTTCCGGGTCGATAATCAAATGCTGCTTGTCGTCCGGGTCGCGCCGGTAGCCGTAGGGTACACTGGGAGAAACCCGCTTCCCTTCCTGCATACGGGCTTTAAAGATAGCCTGTATCTTGCGGCTGGAATCGCGTGCATACCATTCATTCATAATGTTCAAAAACGGCGTGAAATCGCTGTCCTGCTGGTTGCTGCTGTCTATGCCGTTGTTGATTGCTATGAACCGGACGCCTTTTTCTTTAAACATGACTTCGGTGTAAAACCCTACTTTCAGATAGTCGCGCCCAAACCGGCTCATATCTTTTACGATAATGACAGCCACGTTTCCGGCTTCCACTTCGGCAATCATGGACTGGAAGCCCTCCCGGTCGAATGTCGTCCCACTCACTCCGTCGTCGGTGAAGTGGCGTATGTTGACAAAGCCGTTCTTCCTTGCGTAGTCCTCTAAGAAATGTTTCTGGTTCGTGATACTGTTGGATTCGCCCTGTAGCTCATCATCACGGGAGAGCCTTTCATACAGGGCGGTAATCTTGATACTGTTTAATTGTTTGCTCATTATATAACCCCCGTTCTGTTATGATGTAACGCTTTTTAGTTCCTTATAACACTATCACGTTTGGGTCAGTGACGCAATACGAACTGTGCATTTGCATTAAGTTCGGCTTGACGAAAAAGCGGGTCTTGCCGCTGCCCGAACCGCCTATCACAAGCACGTTTTTATTCCTCGCATACTTGGGGCTTTTGGGGCGGCTGTTCATGGTAAGCCGTTCCGTCTGCGTCAGCAGCACGTTGTTGTAAAAGTCCGGGTCAATATAGGGTTCAATATCTTTTGCGTTGCCCCACCTTGCAGAACCGTACTCAACGCCTTTGCGGTACTTCTTGGCGTTCTTGCCTTTCATGTAGACGGCAAGCCGCATAATAACCGCCCCGGCAATGCCGACAAGAAAATCCTGCCCGTTAAGGCTCGGCATGGGGCTTTCAAAGGCGGCGGTCACGCCCTCCATGATGTGTAGGAGCTTCCCGGAGAGGTCAGCCCCCGGAGAGAGCCGGAACGCTTCGCCAATCTTCATAAAGAGCCATACAAAGAGCAGGTACGGCGCATTGAGGATAAGCAGCTTTTTGATGTTCGGTTTCATCTGTCACGCCCCCTGTCCTTGTTTTTTACTTTCTCCCTGTTCTGGTTCATCTTCTTTGCCTTTTCCTTAAAGGCGGCTAACGCCTTGCGGATAGACGGCTTTTTCTCTCTGGTTAGCTTCTTGGCGGCAAACTCCTTAAAGGCTTCCGTCATAACGTCCACGTCCCGCCCCTTGAAAAAGACAAGATACCGGGGCGGTTCTTCGCCCTTGACTTTCTTTAGGCTGTAATCAATGCCGTATTTCTTGGCAACGGGTTCAAACGCTTTTATGTTAGCGTCCGTGATTTCCATACTGGAAACGCCCGTGTTCTGCTTCATAAGGTGCTTTAGGGTCTGTTTGCCCTTGTATTCCTTTGGTGTTTTGTGCTTCCTTGCGTCAAGCAGCTTTTTCATGGCTTTCTGTAAGACTTCGGCGGTCAGCCTTGCCGTCTTGATTGAGATAGCAACGGTCTTTTCGTTGATTTGTTCCTGCATGGGCGGTCAATCCCTCCTTTCTTGGGTCTGTACGGGGAAGCCGTCCCGGTTATCGGTTATGCACACGCACACGCAAGCCGTCCAGTACGTCCGTCTTGATACCGACAAGATACCATTCCTGCCCGGTACTCATTTCAATGCGTGTCGGCTTCCATTTGCCGCCTGCGAACACGTCAAAACATTCGCCGCAATGCAAGCCGCCGTAGTAATCATTCAGCCCAAAGCGGATATTATAACGTCCGCTTTCTTTGTCAAAAATCAAAGCTCCCTGTTTCATAAGGTGTCGTCCTCCCTGTCCTGTGATAAGAATACGCCGCTTGCCATATCGTGAGCGACAAGGGCGGTGTAATAGCTGTCAATGGTGTTTGGTGCGTTGAAAAGAACCGCAAGCAGGTACTTCTTGATGTTGCGTATCTTGGTGGTGTTCTGGTGCATACAGTCAATCACAAACTGGATATGGCTGCTGTTCAGCTTCATAAACTTAGACTTCACAAGCTCGGCGGGGTAGTCGTCCCCGGCAATGCGTATTACCTTGCGGCGGGTGCAGACGGTTTCAAGCATGAGGGAAACAATCTCGTCAAGCATACCCCGGTCAATGTTGTTGTCCTGTACCAGATAGGCGTACTCGATATTGTCCTTTATGACTTCCTCATAAGCCCGTACTGCGTCCATGTTGGTGTGTCCGTTTCCTTTCCGTTCCTGCGGCTGTGCCGCTTCCCCTTTGGAAAGGGTGGAAAGGATAGGAATGGAATGGTTATTTAATAAATCCGTATTTGATAATTCTTTACTTGATAGTTCTTTATTTAATTGCGTTGGATTTTCCGATACCGGGTTTTCCGTTGTCGGGTTATCCGACATTGGATTTTCCAACACCGGGTTATCCGTGGTTGGATTTTCCAACTGCGGCGGCTGTGGCTGCTCGTAAATGGTGTATTCAATGGCTGTCATTTTGCCTTTTCCGTCCCGTCCCTGCCTGCGTGTGATGTACCCGGCTTTTTCCAGTTCCCATACGGCGGTACGGATTGCGTCAATGCTTTCTTTGTTGATACTGGATAAGCCCTTTAGGGTGTAGTCCCAATTTTCTGGCAGGGACAACATTTGAGAAAGCAGCCCTTTAGCCTTTAGGGTCAAGTCGGGGTTGCGTAGGTGGTGGTTTGACATAACCGTGTAGCCCCTGTTTTTCTCCACCCGGAATACTGCCACGTTATCAGCTCCTTTCATCAGCCCGGACAATGAAAAACGCCCGTTCCGTGTGGAAAAGGCGTTTACCATGTGATTATAGGGCTTCGTGTTTAGTTTTCGTGTTTCTTAAAAGCCTTGATTTATGCGGTGTTGCGGTGGTTGTCTATAAATACTTGCCCCGAACGGCGCAGGGAAAACTACTGTTTTTAACCTGTTGACCGGCGTCTATAAGCCGGATACGGGGACCATTCTCTTGGATGGGTTAAACATTACGGGCCGCAACACGATCGAGATCAATAAAGACGGGATAGCGAGGACGTTCCAGAATATTCGCCTGTTTAAAGAACTGAGCGTCCTTGACAACGTAAAGTCCGCACTGCATCACCATTACTCGTACTCGACAATCGAGGGGATTTTAAGACTTCCCCGCTATTATAAGATGGAGCGGGCCATGGACGAGCGGGCGATGAAGCTTTTGCAGGTTTTTGGCCTCGAGGGAGAGAGGGAGTATAAGGCCTCGAACCTCCCGTACGGCAAACAGAGGAAATTAGAGATCGCCCGTGCGCTTGCGACCGAGCCGAAGCTACTGCTCCTTGACGAGCCGGCCGCTGGCATGAACCCAAACGAGACGGCGGAGCTCATGGAGACGATCCGTTTTGTACGGAAGGAATTTGACATGACGATCCTTTTGATCGAACATGACATGAAGCTGGTCTCCGGTATCTGCGAGCGCCTGACGGTTTTAAATTTCGGACAGATTCTGGCCGAGGGTGTCACCTCGGATGTGTTGCATGATAAGCAAGTCATTGCGGCCTACCTGGGCGAATAGGAAAGGGGAGAACGGATATGGCGATTCTGGAGGTACAAAATCTGGAAGTATTTTACGGCGTCATTCAGGCTATTAAAGGAATCTCCTTTGAGGTCAGCCAGGGGGAGATCATCGCACTGATCGGTGCAAACGGGGCGGGAAAGACCACGACGCTTCAGACGATTACCGGATTGATTCCGGCAAAGGCGGGAAAGATCTTCTATGAAGGAAACGAGATCACAAAGACGCCGGGCCACAAGCTGGTTTCCATGGGGATCGCCCATGTGCCGGAGGGGCGTCGGGTATTCGCAGAGCTGTCCGTGCTGCAGAATTTAAAACTTGGCGCATATACAAGGAACGACAAGACCGAGCTTGAGGAGACGTTAAAACGGATCTACGAACGTTTTCCGCGGCTTGAGGAGCGCAAGAATCAGGCGGCTGGGACTCTTTCCGGCGGAGAACAGCAGATGTTGGCGATGGGGCGCGCGCTGATGTCCCATCCGAAGCTGATCGTCATGGATGAGCCGTCCATGGGCCTCTCGCCGATCTATGTGAATGAGATCTTTGCGATCATCGAAAAGATCAATAAGGACGGGACGACGGTCCTTTTGGTGGAACAGAATGCGAAGAAAGCGCTTGCGGTTGCGGACCGGGCGTACGTTCTGGAGACCGGGCGCATCGTTTTAAGCGGCGATGCAAAGGAACTGATGAACAATGACTCGGTAAAGAAAGCTTATTTAAGCGAATAACCGGATCGGAACGAACCGGCATGCATAAAGAGAAAATCCCCCTGCATATACTGTATCAGCATAGCAAGGGGGTATTTTTATGGAAAATTTCCATGTATACAAGGATATTGAAGCCCGAACCGGGGGCGAGATCTACATAGGCGTGGTGGGGCCAGTGCGCACGGGAAAGTCTACCTTTATCAAACGGTTTATGGAGCTTTTGGTGCTGCCGAAGCTTGCTGACGGACAGACCAAGTCCCAGATGCGTGACGAACTCCCCCAGAGCGCTGCGGGAAAGACGATTATGACGACAGAACCGAAATTTATCCCGAAGGAGGCGGCGGAGATCGCCTTGGAGGATGGGATCTCGGCGAAGGTGCGCCTGATCGACTGTGTCGGCTTCATGGTGGCTGGGGCCGCAGGACACATTGAAAACGGCGAGGAACGCTTAGTCAGGACACCCTGGTTTGAGTACGAGATTCCCTTTACACAGGCGGCGGAGATCGGGACGAGAAAGGTGATCCACGATCATTCGACGATTGGTGTCGCCGTGACGACGGACGGAAGCTTCGGGGATCTCAGACGGGAGGACTATGAAGCGGCCGAGGAGCAGACCGTCGCAGAGCTTAAGGAGATCGGCAAGCCGTTCCTCATGCTGTTAAATTCGACCAGGCCATATGCCGAGGAGACGAGGGAGTTAGCAAGAAGACTGGAGGAAAGCTACGGGGCGCCGGTCCTTCCGATGAACTGTGAGCAGCTAAAAAAGGAAGACATTGAGACAATTCTCACACGCGTTTTGAAGGAATTCCCTGTGACCGAGATCGACTTCCATATCCCGAAGTGGCTGGAGATCCTGCCGGACAGCCATCCGCTAAAAAGCGGGATCATTGAAAATGCCAGAGAGATCCTCTCAAAGGTCGGTCAGATGCGGGATGTGACGCCGGAGCTTTTGGAGGTGGAGAATCCGGAGCTTTTGGGTATCTCCATCGACAAGCTGGAAATGTCGGATGGAAGTGTGGCGCTTCTTGTGAATATGAACGGCGACTGCTATTATCGGGTCGTCAGCGAGTACACGGGCCTGGCGGTGGACGACGAATATGAGCTTTTGCATACGCTGTCGCGCCTCTCCTCCATGCAGGGCGAATATGAAAAGGTAAAGAATGCCCTGGCACAGGTGCGGATCAAGGGATACGGGATCGTGATGCCGGATCAGTCAGAGATCGAACTGGATGAGCCGCAGCTGATTAAGCACGGGAATAAATTCGGCGTAAAGATCCATGCGCAGGCACCGTCAATCAATCTGATCAAGGCGCATATCGAGACGGAGATCGCTCCGATTGTCGGAAGCGAACAGCAGGCGAGGGATCTGATCGCGTATTTAAAGGACAACGAGGCTACGGAAAAAGGCGTTTGGGAGACAAATATTTTCGGAAAGTCAGTGGAACAGATCGTAGAGGATGGCATGAAGACAAAAATTGCGCAGATGACAGACGACTGTCAGACAAAGCTTCAGGATGCGCTGCAAAAAATTATCAACGACAGCAACGGCGGAATGATTTGCATTATTATCTGAAAAATGCTATAATTTCTGTAAGAAAACAAAACCGACAATTTATTACAAAGGAGGGGGTTTTTTGAAACTTACATTTATCGGGGCCGACCATGAAGTGACCGGGAGCTGCCATTATCTGGAAGCCTGCGGGAAGCATATCCTGGTGGACTACGGTATGGAGCAGGGCGGGAACGTGTACGAAAATGCCGAGCTGCCGATCCCGTTTTCCGATGTGGACTATGTACTTCTGACCCATGCGCACATCGACCATACAGGGCTTTTGCCTCTCTTGTACGTGCGGGGCTTTAAAGGACAGGTGCTTGCGACGCAGGCGACCTGCGATCTCTGCAATATCATGCTGAAGGACAGCGCGCACATTCAGGAGATGGAAGCAGAATGGAAAAACAGAAAGGCCAAACGTGCCGGTCTTCCTGATGAGCCGGCACTGTATACGGTGAGTGATGCAGAGGGGATCCTGATGCATTTCGTCCCCTGCCGATACGGCGAGAAGCTGACGTTAGCCGACGGCCTGGAGCTCCGTTTTACCGACGCGGGTCATCTCCTGGGATCTGCCTCGGTCGAGCTGTGGCTTAAGGAGGACGGTGTGGAGAAGAAGATCGTATTCTCCGGTGACATCGGCAATAAAAACAAACCGCTGATCAAGGACCCGTCCTATATCGAGGAAGCGGATTATGTAGTGATGGAATGTACCTATGGGACCCGTTCGCATGACCGGACACATGAACACATTGACGAGTTTGCAAGGATCATCCAGGAGACCCTGGACCGCGGCGGCAACGTGGTGATTCCGGCCTTCGCGGTGGGCCGTACGCAGGAGATCCTGTATTTCCTGCGTAAAATTAAAGAGGAGAACCTCGTCGAGGGACACGGAGATTTTGAGGTCTATGTGGACAGTCCGCTCGCGGTTGAGGCGACCCATGTATTTACGAAGAATATTATGGACTGCTATGACGAGGAGGCTCTGGATTTAATCTGGCGCGGAGTCAACCCAATTACGTTCCCCGGCCTTAAGCTCTCGATCACCAGCGATGATTCGCGTGCCATCAACTTTAACCCGACGCCGAAGATCATTATCTCCGCCTCCGGCATGTGCGACGCAGGCCGTATCCGCCATCATCTTAAGCATAATCTCTGGAGACCGGAATGTACGGTTGTGTTTGCCGGTTATCAGGCCGTGGGGACCTTAGGGCGGAGCCTGATAGAAGGGGCAGAGGTCGTGAAGCTATTCGGCGAGACCATCGATGTGGAGGCGCATATCGAGCGTCTGGACGGATTATCCGGCCATGCGGACCGGGAAGGGCTTCTCACATGGATCCAGGCGTTTCAAAAAAAGCCGGAGCGGGTATTCCTGGTCCACGGTGACGATGCGTCCTGTGCGGGCTTTTCCGAGCTAGTCCGTACGGAATGCGGTCTCGTTACGGATGCGCCGTTTTCGGGGGCCGTGTTTGATCTGACAGAAAACGCGTGGCTTAAGCAGACCGTCGGAATCCCGATCAAGAAGGAGACCGCAAGGCAGAAGGAGAACAAGACGATCTTTGATCTTTTGGTTGCGGCCGGAGAGCGTCTGCTTGGCATCATCAAAAAGAACAGAGTATGTGCGAACAAGGATATCAAGAAGTTTACGGCGGAGATCCATAAGCTGTGCGACAAATGGGATCTGTAAAGCCGAGAGGAAAGACGGAAATGAAAGTAACGTTATATACGGATGGAGCGGCCCGCGGTAATCCGGACGGGCCGGGCGGTTACGGGGCCGTTCTTCAGTATGTGGACCAAAAAGGGAACCTGCATGAGAAAGAGCTGTCAGCCGGATATGTGCGGACTACCAACAATCGCATGGAGCTGATGGCGGCAATTGCAGGGCTTGAGGCGCTAAACCGTCCCTGTGAGGTGGAGATTTACTCGGATTCCCGTTATCTGGTCGATGCGTTCAATCAGAAGTGGATCGACAGCTGGATCAAAAATAATTGGAAGCGCCCAAAAAGCGGCCCGGTAAAGAATGTCGATCTGTGGGAACGGCTTCTTAAGGCCGCGCGGCCGCATCAGATCTCATTTTTCTGGGTCCGTGGCCATAACGGCCATCCGGAAAACGAACGCTGCGACCGGCTGGCCACGGCGGCTGCGGATGGGACAGGCCTTCTGACGGATACGGGTCTATTGGATTAACGATGTGTGACGGCCTGTCCTTTGGGTAAGCCGTAACGACGACGAAATTTTGCCGCCGTTCTGATTCTGATTGAACCATAGATCGACCGGAACCGTTACGGAACTTTTACAATAATCTTACAAACTATTACTTCTTTGAAACATCGGTTCACAACGCGGTTTGTTTGTGTTATTGTTATATTTATAGGAAAGGCCATAACGGTTTTCCATATGGCGTTTTCTTATAGAAGCAGCACAAAAACAGTGGACCGGAGAAAATACATGAACAGATGTGCAGGCGTGTGGACAGCGATTATCTGTATTCTGGCGGTTGGGATTTTTGTTACCCGGATGACGAGTAAATTTGTTTCGTCGAAGGAGACGGAGATCGGGGCTGGGATGGTGGCAGAGGCAGAGGGGGCAGCCGAATGGAGGATGGCCGGGGCAGCAAAAACCGGGGCGGCTATGGCCCTGGATGCGGTGCCTGCCCCAAAAGCGGCCGAGGAGGCGCCGGCTTTTGCCTCGGAAACGACAACAGAAAAACTTGTGGAGGCCGGTACTGTGATAGAGGAGACAAAAGCAGGTTTTGAGGACAAAGCGGCTTTTTCCGGGACGGAGGCAGCCGGCCAGGAAGCAGCGGCCGAGGAAGCAGATATGGCAGAGATCGTTTCAGAAACGGCAGGAGCGGTAGCGATCTCGCCGTTGGATACGGCGGCCGCAGAAGAAAATACGGGAGCCCGGACATACTCTGCCAAAGAATTAAGGGAACGCCTGGACGCTGTGCTTGAGCGTGTCATGCTCTATGGGGAGACAGCACCGGATGACCCGGGCAGGCAGTATATGATGGCTGAATTCGAATATACGCTCTGGAGTGAAGAATTGAATCTGATCTCCCAGTCAATGCGCCAGAAGATGAGTGACGAGGAGGCGGAACGCTTTAGGGTCAACGAAGTCGAGTGGCACTGGAATCGGACGGCGGACGCGGAGAGAGCAGTGCTTAAAAACGGAGCGCAGACAGCGAAAGAAACCGGGTACATGAAAGAGCTTGCAGAGGAGACAAAAGAACGCTGTTATCAGCTCGTAAATGATTATGAAGAAATTTTAGACCGGTAGGGGGATCCCCGACCGGTCTTGTTACATCCTAGCCGACAAAATACTTAAATCATATATTTTTTTAGCTGGCGCGCGACATCGCGGACATCAATCGGTTTTGCAATGTGTGCGTTCATCCCGGCATCCAGGCAGTGTTTGATATCTTCGGAGAAGGCATCGGCTGTCATAGCAATGATCGGGATAGTTTTTGCATCCTCGCGGTCCAGAGCGCGGATCGCCCTCGTTGCCTCATAGCCGGACATGACAGGCATACGGATATCCATCAGGATCGCGTCATAATAGCCGGGAGCGGATGCGTTAAACAAATTGAGGCAGAGCTGTCCGTTTTCCGCCCAGTCCAGCGAGAAGCCGAGGCTTGAGAGCAGTTCGTTCGCAATCTCCCAGTTCAGGTCGTTGTCCTCTGCCAGAAGGATCCGTCTTCCGGTGAAATCATCCTCATACTCCTGCTTTTGCAGAGAGGGCTGCTGTGCCTCCTCAAGCAGGAAAGGCTTCAGCCCGTAAAACAGAGTGGAGCGAAAGAGAGGCTTTGAAATAAAACCGGATACGCCTGCTTCCTTTGCGTCCTCCCCCATATCGGCCCAGTCATAGGCAGAGATGAGAAGAATCGGAAACTCATTGCCATAACGTCTGCGAATTTCACGGGTCAGGCTGATCCCATCCATTTCAGGCATTTTCCAGTCAACGAGAATAAGCTGGTAGGCATCCTGGTTCCTGTGCTGTTCTTCGATCATTTTGAGGGCATTATGGGCGTTGAGAGCCCAGTCGGCATGCAGCCCAATGGAGGCCAGGGCAGCAATGGTGCTTTCGCAGAGCTGCGCATCGTCGTCCACAACCAGCATCCGGCAGTCTGGAAGCAGCATGCTATTTTCCTGGACCTGCGCTTTCTGGAGATCAAGAGTCACGTGGAAGGTACTTCCTTCACCCAGAGCGCTCTGAACGGTGATCGTACCGCCCATGGCATCGACGATATATTTGGTAATCGCCATACCAAGACCGCTCCCTTCCGTTTTCCGGACACGTTTGTTGTCGGCGCGGCTGAAGGATTCAAAGATTTTCTTCTGGAATTCCGGCGTCATACCGATGCCATTGTCCTCAACGAGCAGGTGGATCCGGATAAAGTCATCACCGTTAGGCGACTCCTCCTCGTACAGGGACAGCTGGATAGAACCGCCATCCGGTGTAAACTTGACGGAATTGCCCAGAAGATTAATTAACACCTGGTTCAGCCGTATACTGTCACAGCACACGTCTTCGGTAAAGATATCATGGATAAAGACATCAAACTTCTGCTTTTTTGCATTGACCTGGGGCTGAATGATTGTTACCATGCTCGCGATGACTTCACGCAGGGAAAGCTGCTCCATCGACAGGGTCAGCTTGCCGCTCTCGATTTTGGACATATCCAAAACATCGTTTATGAGGCCGAGCAGGTGCTTGCTGGACATGGTAATCTTTTTCAGGCAGTTTTCCACCTGTTTGGTATCATGGAGGTTAGCGGAGGCAATGGCAGTCATGCCCACGATGGCATTCATGGGGGTACGGATGTCATGACTCATATTGGAGAGAAATTCACTTTTGGCGTTATTGGCATTGACCGCTTCCTGACGAACCTGGTCAAGCTCCAGCATCTGCCGCTTGATTTCCTTTAAATAGGAGCCGAAGACCCACAAAAGTGCCGCCAGCACGATGGCACAGCCGCCAAAAGCCGTAAACAGGAGATTGCTTCCGAATCTGGCAATTTCCATGTCGGACGAACTGTACGGCATGATGACGATCAAGAACCATTCGGAGTAGGCTAATTTCGTGCAGTGCAGATGGCGGCGTTCGCCGTCGATCGGAAGCACTGCGGAGTAATGGTATGTAGTGGACATTGCCTCCTGCATGTCCCTGATATATGCCTCGGAATTTTTCTTAACCTCGGCGTCGACTCGGTCGAAATAGTTGCTCCGAAAGGCGTCGCCGTTGCGAACCACATAGCTGCCGTCTATACGGATAATATGGGAATAAACCGGAGAATTGGAAACGTCAAGCGCGAGCGTTTCGCTGATGTACGAGGCGGGGAGGCCTGCAACAAGGGCGATATAGGACTCGTCGATCTCCTTAAGATATGGATCAGGGAGCCCCAAAAGCGCCAGCTTGGATTTTGATGACTGGCCGACAGCCACGGCAATTTTTTTGTTTCCGCTGTTTAAATCAGAAAAAAAAGGCTCCGGGTCTTCTAAGGTGGCTTTATCACCGTAAATTACGTCGAATGTCCCGTCTGCGGAATAAAATGCGAGATATTCAAAACCACGTATACTGGCGGCTTCGGTGAGCTGGTCGCGCAGCGCCTCGCGGCTGTAACGCCCGGTACGAACGTCCGAGAGGAGGGCTTCAAGCTGGGAGAAGCGCAGTTCCATAGTCGTTTTAAAATGGAGAGCAATCTCCTCACTCATGCTGTGCATATAGATATCTCCGACCTTCTCGATGGTTTCCGCGCTACGCTTGTTTAAAAAGAAGGCGGAAAGGGCGAAAATGCCGATACAAAGAATCAGTACCAGCGTAAGCCGGGTCAGGAGAGTATGGGTGATTTTGTTTTCTGGACTGCCATGCATGTTTTTAACCTCCGTACATTTATGTCCCTCAATCTGATTATTATACTATATGTAAGGGGGATTTTTCAAGAGGTAACGTTTATGTTCATGGAACAGCCGACAAAAATCTATTGCCGCAGGCGGTTCGGCATGGATTTTAGCATGCTGCCGTGAACGGAGTGAATAGGAGCACGTTTATAACAGTCCGGTTCCGGTAAATACAGGCGAAAAAATGCTTGCGCAACGGGATATCTTGTGCTATATTAAAAAAGCTGATAATATGCACGTCTGTGGATTCCAAGAACGGTGCCCGTCGGCAGAAGATGCCAGGGTCTTTGCGGAAGTCAGATGCAGATGGAAGAAAAACCGAATGGAGGAAAAGAAAATGAGCGTAATTTCAATGAAGCAGCTTCTGGAGGCCGGTGTACATTTTGGTCATCAGACAAGAAGATGGAACCCCAAGATGGCTCCGTACATCTACACGGAGAGAAACGGCATTTACATTATTGATCTGCAGAAGTCCGTCGGTAAGGTGGACGAGGCGTATCGTGCGATGGCGGATATCGCCGCAAACGGCGGGACTGTGCTGTTTGTAGGAACCAAAAAGCAGGCGCAGGATGCGATCCGGACCGAGGCAGAGCGTTGCGGCATGTTCTATGTAAACGAGAGATGGCTTGGCGGCATGCTGACGAATTTCAAGACGATCCAGTCCAGAGTGGCAAGGCTGAAGGCCATCGAGAAAATGTCTGAGGATGGGACGTTCGACGTACTTCCGAAGAAGGAAGTTATCGCGCTTAAGAAGGAATGGGAGAAGCTTGAAAGAAACCTTGGCGGCATCAAGGAGATGAAGCGGATTCCGGATGTGATTTTCGTCGTAGACCCGAAGAAGGAAAGAATCTGCGTGCAGGAGGCTCATACGCTTGGCGTAACGCTGATCGGTATTGCAGATACCAACTGTGATCCGGAGGAGCTTGATTATGTGATTCCGGGCAATGATGATGCGATCCGTGCCGTAAAGCTGATCGTTTCCAAAATGGCAGATGCGATCATCGAGGCAAATCAGGGAGAGGCAGAGGAAGTTGAGGAGCCTGCAGCGGAAGCAGCAGAGGCTTAATTGATTTTATAAATCGGAGGGATATGACATGGCAGCAGTAACAGCCGCAATGGTAAAAGAGTTAAGAGAAATGACAGGCGCCGGAATGATGGACTGCAAGAAGGCTCTTGCAGCGACCGACGGCGATATGGATAAGGCAGTTGACTTCTTAAGAGAGAAGGGACTTGCCGGCGCAGCCAAGAAGGCGGGGCGCATTGCCGCAGAGGGAATCGTGTATACGCTCGTCTCTGAGGATGGAAAGAAGGCTGTTGCCGTCGAGGTAAACGCGGAGACGGATTTCGTTGCAAAGAATGAGAAGTTCAGAAGCTATGTCGCAGATGTTGCGGCGCAGGCGTTAAATACAAAGACGGAGAACATCGAGGCATTCATGCAGGAGAAATGGGAGAAGGATTCGAGTATGACGGTTGCGGAGGCTCTTTCCTCTCAGATTTCCATCATTGGAGAGAACATGAGCATCCGCCGTTTCACACAGGTGGAGGAGGCGAACGGCTTCGTTGCTTCCTATATCCATGCAGGCGGAAAGATCGGCGTGCTGATTGATGTGGAGACGGATGTGGTGAACGATGCGGTGAAAGAGATGGCAAAGAATGTAGCCATGCAGGCCGCGGCATTAAAGCCGCTCTATACGAGCGAAGCCGAAGTGGATTCCGACTACATTGAGAAAGAGAAGGAGATCCTGACGGTTGCGGCAAAGAACGAGAAGCCGGATGCCAATGACAAGATCATTGCCGGAATGGTGATGGGCCGCATCAAGAAAGAGATGAAGGAAATCTGCCTGCTTGACCAGGTATACGTAAAGGCCGAGGACGGAAAGCAGTCCGTTGGACAGTATGTGGCCGAGGTCGCAAAGGCAAACGGCGCAAAGATTACAGTAAAGAAATTTGTCCGCTTCGAGACAGGCGAGGGACTTGCAAAGAAAGAGGAGAACTTTGCTGAGGAAGTGGCAAAACAGATGGCGGGAAACTAATTAAAAAAGTTTCTGCTCAAAATTCCTTGAAAACAAAGGAAAATCAAGCAATATAGCGTGTTTTGTGAATTATAGAAAGGTATCATTAACTATCATAAATTAACGCGAACTATCAAACTAATTTTGGTAAGACATTTTACCAAAGTCATTCATGAAAAGTTTGCTTGCTTATTCTCTTTAAATAAGTCCATTATTAGTTGTAGAAATATGATTGATAGTGGGCTTATTTTGCTGTCTGAAAATATTTATTGAATAAAAATTTACACGGATTAACCTCAAAACGCCTGTATGAGCCTCACTGGCGGAACGAAGATCAAGAAATGTGGCTGAGAATACGGAAATAATTGTAACGGAGCATTACCGTGTGTATTTTAAGGCAGGATCAAAGTTAAATCAGGCAGCAGAGGCTTTTACACAAAAGCAGTTGGGAGGTGACAAATGAATAACGAGTTACATAAGGTGGGTATCATCAACAAAATATCAGAAAAATTGATTTATGAAAAGATCGCTATAGGAGGCAATGGCAAAAAGTATAAAAGAAAGTACCATCAGAAATATACACAAAAAATTATAGCAACTGTATTGGGGGCTTATTGGGAAGTGCTATCTGAATCAATAGAGCAAGAGTCTACAGACGGAAACATTATGAATGTATGGTGTAATCTGTTTTCTGCTGATAAATCTCAATTAGATCATACATAAAATACAGAGTTATTTGACGGGATACGTAAATTGGTTAGCAGCAATGATGTTCAATCCTGTAAGGAACAGTGGGAGTGGCTGCGCAGAAAAGGAGAGAGGAACTTAAAAGCAAAAGGTAAGTATGCCGGATATGGTGCCAAATTAGTAAAAGCGCCGAAAGATGTATTAGCAATATACAATATATTTACAAAGGGCAAGCAATATTCCGGTAATTATGTCGCTTTATTTCAAATACTGGGAAGATTATCAAAGAAAGGTTGAAGGAATATATGGACAGGAATCAAAATTATGATGAATGTGAATTTATGAAAAAGTATGACTATGGCAAGAGAATATACTAATGCGCTCACTTTATCCGAGTGGGAAGAAAACGAAGTCCGCCGCCGGATTGCGGTTCTTCTGGAGCCGCTTGCAGAGGATAGGGACAATTATCTGCAATTTATTGACAGATACCTGAAAGCATATCAGGAAAACAACGGATATATTGGGGAACCCCCAACAAGCGAGTTGGAAATCCGAAAAGGATATTCCGGCTCATTGCCTGCCTACGATATGCTTCAGCTATATCTGTTCCAGTCCGTAATAAAAATACCACAAAGCCGACTGAAACAAGACAGTTGGCAAGGATACTGCGCTACATCTCAATTACTTTTTTCGGTACTCCCTTGGCAGAACCTGATAAAAAGATTTAAAAGTTGCAGTAAATTTACTCTGACTATCATAGCCAACAGCCTGTGCAATTTCGGCTATGGTCATATCTGTTTCTTTCAACATCTTTGCTGCCTGCCCCATGCGGTGTTCTTTGATGTGTGCGGCAAGAGAAGTCCCGTAAACCGACTTAAAAGCATTTTTTAAGGTTGTCGGATTGATAAGATACTGTTTGGAAAGTTCCTCTATGGTAATTCTTTGTTCCATCTGCTGCAAAAGCTGGTCATGGATTTTGTGGATGCTTTCTATCAGTTCCGATTGGTATTCAGTCAGTTTGTTTTGAGGAATAAACGCTATTTTAGAAAGATAAAGTAATAATTCCAAAATTTTAATTCTTTGATATGGTAATTTAAGCATTTCCGGCTGGTTATAAAATGCAGAAAAAATAGTTTTTGTCTGCTCGTTTCCGGCGAGAAAAACCGGCTGGTCATTCTGACAGAATTTTTCCGGCAGTATCGTTTCAAAAATACTGCTGTTCTTTAATGGTTCAGGAGGATTGCCGGCGGCTTCTTGTAAATCAATACAGACAGTAAGTCCCTGATAGATACCATTTGGAAAACGAATCACGGAATCCGTACAGGCTTTCATGGTGTGCAGGGAAAAATCACCCGGATTCAGATAAATACGGTTCCCGTTTTTCATTTCCCATACCATCTGCCCGGCCTTACAATAGTTTATCTGAATCATATGTGGCATGGCTTTATGCTGCACGGTAAGCGGATCAGATGATAAGGTCAGATAACACAATTCTATACCAGGATAAAGTGGAATGATTTCATTTACATTTGCCGGGTGAAGCCGTTCTATATCTTTTCGTATTTTCAGCATTTCTTCATTCATAGGACAGACCTCACAATTTAGGGCAGGTGATTTCCATAACCTGCTCAATCATCTGGTGCAGCAGGCGTCCCTGCTCTGTATCTGCGGCACGGTAGTAAACTTCTTTTCCCTCACGGCGGCAGACAATCAGGCCGCTGTTCTTCAATGGCCGGAGGTGGTGGGATACAGCTGGACTTGACATATCTAACATGGCAGAAATATTGAGAACACAATCTTCCCTATGGCAGAGAAGCCAGAAAATGCGGATTCTGGTGGTATCACCAAGCTGCTTGAAAACTTCGGCTACCGTTTGAAAATAATCCACATGATTTAATTGTTTCTGTATCATCTCCGTTTGCTGCCCATCTCCATGCTGGTGCGGTAATTTCGTAGGTTCCATATTGCTTTTCCTTTCTTTTTCGTTTGCATTTCGCCCAAATGGAAATACTTTTCGCCCATTTGGGAGGGAATGCCTGAGAGGTATTGACGGGTGCCTTTCTGTGTATTATACTGCAACCACGATGATTAAACAAGTGCTTAATCACTGAATTTAAAAACAACGAGGAGGACTTTGCAATGAAGAAAACTTACAAGATTGAGGTAGACTGTGCCAACTGTGCAAATCTGATGGAGGATGCAGCCCGCAAGACCGCCGGTGTTCAGAGCGCAACGGTCAATTTCATGACGCAAAAGATGATCGTGGAATTCGACGAGGGCCAGGAGCCGAAAGACGTTATGAAGAACGTGCTGGATGCCTGCAAGAAAGTGGAGCCAGACTGCGAGATTTTCCTTTAAGCGGTAGCTGCCATTGACGGAATGACACCCTTAAAATGCACCGCTGCAATTTAAGAGTGTCATTTTCACCAGCAATAATTAAATGATTAAGCATATTTTGAAAGGAATTTTTACTATGCAGGAATTAGTGATAAGCATACTGCTTACGGTCGTTATCATAATGGCTGCGGCGCTTCTTATTTTTGTTGGCAGCCGCAAAGACGGTATGACAAAAAAGCAAAGGGTTATGATGGTTCGGATTTTAATCAGCGCCGGAATCTTACTGGCACTCCAGTTTATTTCCGCAGAGATGTTTGATGCGGCCTGCGGATATTTATTCCCGACCGCAGGAAGATGGCTTCGTTTTGCGTGCTATCTGATTGATTATCTGATTATCGGATATGACATTCTGAAGAAAGCAGCAAAGGGCATTAAAAACCGTCAGGTATTTGACGAGAGTTTTCTGATGGCAGTGGCTACGATTGGGGCAATGGCGCTGGCTATTTATGAGAATGGCGAGTATCTGGAAGCCATTGCCGTTATGCTGTTTTATCAGATTGGCGAGTGGTTCCAGGGCTATGCGGTTGGTAAGAGCCGCCGCAATATCAGCAACCTGATGGATATTCGGCCCGATTATGCGAATGTAGAGAGTGATGGAAAGTTAGAGCAGGTAGACCCGGATGAAGTAGGGATTGGCAGCGTAATTGTTGTCCAGCCGGGAGAGAAAGTTCCGATTGACGGTATTATTGTTGAGGGCGTTTCCAGCCTGAATACCAGCGCATTGACTGGGGAAAGCCTGCCTAGGGAGGCAAAGGTCGGTGATGAAGTAATCAGCGGATGTATCAGTATGACGGGTGTGTTGAAGATACAGACCACAAAGGAGTTTGGGGAATCCACTGTTTCAAAGATTTTGGATTTGGTGGAAAATGCAAGTTCCCGCAAATCCAAATCAGAGGATTTTATCTCGAAGTTTGCAAGAATCTATACCCCGGCTGTCTGCTATGCGGCGTTGGCACTGGCATTCCTCCCCCCTATTGTCCGTATGCTTTTTATGGGACTGTCAGCAGATTGGGGTGTGTGGATTTACCGGGCTTTGACATTCCTTGTCATTAGCTGCCCTTGTGCGCTTGTAATCAGTATTCCTTTAAGTTTCTTTGCGGGAATCGGAGGAGCAAGCAAGGAGGGCGTGTTGGTAAAAGGTTCCAACTACCTGGAAATCCTCTCCCAGACCAAGTATGTTGTTTTTGACAAAACCGGAACCATGACAAAAGGCGCTTTTGAAGTAAACGGGATTCACCATTCTACCATTGAAAACGAGAAACTGCTGGAGTATGCTGCTTTTGCAGAAAGCGCTTCTTCCCACCCCATCAGCAAGAGCTTACAGCGGGCATATGGGAAAGAAATTGACAGAAGCCGTGTATCAGATATACAGGAAATCAGCGGAAATGGCGTAACTGCAAAAGTAGACGGTATGGAGGTTGCAGCCGGAAATGACAAACTGATGAAACACCTGAACATTCCTTATCAGGACTGCCATCAGACCGGAACGATTATTCATATGGCAATCAACGGGAAATATGCAGGGCATATTGTGATTTCCGATATTATCAAACCTCATTCCAAGGCGGCGATTTCGGAATTAAAGAAAGCAGGCGTTGATAAGACTGTCATGTTGACGGGCGATGCAAAGAAAGTGGCAAATCAAGTTGCTTCCTCTCTTGGGATTGACGAGGTTTACAGCGAACTTCTGCCAGCAGATAAAGTTGAAAAAGTGGAAGAACTTCTGCGGGTAAAGCTGGGCAAGGCAAAGCTGGCATTTGTGGGTGACGGTATCAATGACGCCCCGGTTCTTTCCAGAGCGGATATTGGTATCGCTATGGGGGCAATGGGTTCCGATGCGGCAATCGAAGCGGCGGATATTGTATTGATGGATGATGATCCGATTAAGATTGCAAAGGCAATCAAGATTTCAAGAAAATGTCTGCGGATTGTTTATCAGAATATTACAATGGCGCTTGTTGTGAAATTCGCCTGCCTTGCATTAGGGGCTGTGGGAATTGCAAATATGTATCTGGCGATTTTCGCAGATGTGGGCGTTATGATTCTTGCGGTGCTGAATGCAATCCGCTGTCTGTTTGTGAAAAAGCTGTAAGAAAGGAGGGGTTCCTTTGGCGGAATATCAGGACAGTCAACGTTATGTCGGGTTGAAAGAAAGCGATCTGTACATTTTAACAGAATTTTTTAAGGTGCTGGGGAACCCTACCCGTATTCGCATCCTGCTTCTTTTAATGGAGCAGGATGCGAATGTCAGTGACCTGGCAGAACAGCTTGGAATGACCCAGTCTGCGGTGTCACACCAGTTGAATTTGCTGAAATCAAATAAACTGGTAAGACAGCGCAGGGACGGAAAAATGATATTTTATACTTTGGTGGACGAACATGTGCCGATGGTTATTGAAAAAGGGACAGAGCATATTCGCGGTCGGTGAAAATGAGGTGACGATAAAATGACAATGGGTGAATTAAAACCAAAGCAGAGCGCCTATATTCGTTCCGTAGGTGCAGTACACCGGTGTATTCATGCGGCAGTACATATATTGGAGCCGGAGGCAAAGAAAAAAGGGGATGCCGGTGCGCTCTGCCGTTACAAAGATGGTGGAAAATGACCGCCTGATGAAAGAGAAGCTTTCCATTTCATCTGAAAAGGCGGACATATTTGAACATCTGGTATCTGTTTTGGAAACGGAAACGGGGCTTGACCGGGAAGCTGCTCTTGCAAACATGAGATTTTCGTTTATTGAAGCCTTATGTGCGAAAACTGTAGACCGCCCCCATGAAAGCCGGGAACATAAACGCAGTATGTCGATAGATCGGATTTTAACGGGCAAGTATACAGCGATTCCCTGTTTTATCGGGATTATGGCACTTGTATTTGTTATGATGTTTAGCTTTATTGGTGCGGCACTGTCCGATCTGATGGATATGGGAATTGATACGGTGTTTGCAGCGGTGTGGAAAGTGTACTCAGCTTGCTGCCAACGATTGTGACTATGTTTTTCTTCCTCTCCATTTTGAAGGACACCGGATATATCGATTGCGTTTATCGTACATGGGATCGGGCTTCTTATCGGGCTTATGTAAGGAGGTGTTCAAGGTGAATTTGGCGAGTTTTATAGTGCTTGGTATTGTGGCTGTCCTATTTGTGTTTGCTGTCATAAGTTCCGGCAAAAAAGGACGGGCGAATGTGATGGGAACTGCGGTGCATGCATTTTCGCATAAGTAATGGGAAACGGCAGGGTGCAAACCTTGTCGTTTTTATGTGGATGTGAAATTTTTATAGGCTTGCTTTAGTTCGTTTAACCGACTATAATAAAGAATACTTTTAGTTGGTTTTGGGAGGTATCTTATGTTCGATTACATGACAGTGCAGGAAACCGCAAAATTATGGGGGATATCCGAACGGCAAGTCCAGAAATTATGCAAGGCAAACCGTATTGAGGGCGTTATCCACCTAACCCGTGTATGGCTTATCCCACGAGACACAGAAAAGCCAGTGGATATGCGTCGGAAAAATTACAAGGAGATGGAAAAATGATAGAAATCTATTATATTGAAGATGATGAAAATATTGCAATGGCTGTAAAAGAATATCTGAGACAAAAAGGGTATGCCGTTTCTATATTTGGAACATTGGAAAGCGGAAAGAAGGCATTGGAACACCATATTCCAAGCATTGTGCTGATTGACTGGAATATGCCAGACGGCGAGGGAAACAGCTTTTGCAGATGGATACGCTCAAGATGGAAAGAACTGCCAGTCATTTTTCTGACTGTCCGAGATGACACTTGTGATATTATTTCTGGTTTTGAATATGGGGCAGATGATTATGTGACAAAACCTTTTGAATTAGAAGTTCTGTATTCCCGCATCCACGCATTGCTGCGCAGGGCAGGGGATGTGCAGAGCCAGTATCTTTCCTGCGGTTCTATTTCGATTGACAAAAACAAAACGGCAGTATTTTGTGGTGAAGAAGAAATTACTGTCAGCCAATCAGAATACCAGCTTTTGCAGATTTTAATGGAAAATAAGGGGAAAAACGTCACAAGAGAACGGCTGCTAACTCAAATCTGGGATAGTAATGGGAATTATGTCAATGATAATACGTTGACCGTGACAATCAAACGGCTTAGAGAAAAACTCCATCATCCGTCCTGTTTAAAAACAATACGGAGCTTTGGCTACCGTATGGAGGATGAGATATGAGCAAAAAATCAAATATAAAAATAACGGTTCTGTTTGTGTTGTCAGTTAGTCTGTTTGTAGCGGCAATGATTACATACATTCTTACTCTTTTTTATCGCCATGTGTGTTTTCGTATATTGGGAGGATTTTGTGACAGTATGATTGAAAATAATCCAGATTCCCGACAGGCTGTTTTGGAATTATTGAAAACACAGGATTTTCGTATGACAGACAAAAATATATTATCAAATTTTGGTTATTATCCATCAAATTTAGGGATTACGGATACGACAGCCCTTTGGATTGCCATTGTCGGTTTTTTGGCAGGCAGCATGCTGTTCCTTTTCTCTTTCTGGTATTGGCATAGGAAATTGGATGCCCGAATCCAAGCACTAACGGGATATTTAGAAAAAATAAATACAGGCGTTCAGGGATTGGTTTTTGAATCTTCAGATGATGAATTTTCAAAACTGCAGGATGAAATATATAAAACGGTAACGGAACTTTACCAGACAAGGGAAGAAGCTTTAACAGCACGAAACAATTTTGCAGAAAATCTTTCTAATATTGCCCATCAGCTTAAAACACCGATTACGTCTATTTCCTTAACGGTCCAGATGGCAAAAGAACATTTGGACGATATTCGTACCGAAGAAACGCCACAAGGGCATACCTCTATGGCATGTAAAATGTATGCCAATATCAAGGATATACAACGGCAGATAAACAGGCTCATGCATTTAGAAGAAGCGCTATTGCTATTGTCTCGTATTGATGCAGGAACGCTTGCACTTGACAGGAAACCAACAGATGTTTTTACAATCCTTTCTCTGGCATCGGACAATTTATATGAATTGTTCATGCAGAAGGGCGTTCTGATTGAAGTTCCAGAAATGGGCGAGATGAATATCAATGTGGATTTAAACTGGACGATGGAAGCGGTCATGAATTTAATGAAAAACTGTATGGAAGCAACAGGAACAGGCACTGCTGTCCATTGTTCCTATGAAAAAAATCCACTTTATGTGCAGATACGGATATGGGACGAGGGGGAGGGATTTGCAAAAGAGGATTTACCCCATCTGTTTGAGAGGTTCTATCGTGGGGAAAACGCAAAACATACTGGAATCGGGATAGGACTTTCCCTTTCAAAAGCAATTATAGAAATGCAGAACGGAATCATCCGTGCATTTAATCTTCCGAATGGCGGGGCTTGTTTTGAAGTTCGTTTTTATATTTCGTGAAAATAATGCGAAGCACATAAAATATGGTATGCTTGGGACGTAGTCACTGAGATGTCACTTTCATTTGTTATAATAAAAATACTTTGAGAAATCTCAAATAATAGAAAGATTTATATCAAGGTATAGAAAATACCACAAGGGTATACCTCTATGGCGTGAGGGGCACGCCCGCCAACAATGAGGAAATAACAAACAGGAGGATTGGACAACATGGAAATACTAAGATGTAACGGTATCGAAAAAGTATTTGGGAAAGGCGGTAATCAAGTTACTGCTTTAAATGGAATCAGCCTATCTATTGAAAAAGGTGAATTTGTCGCAATTATTGGGGCATCTGGATCTGGAAAATCAACGCTCCTGCATATTTTGGGCAGCGTGGACAAGCCGACAAAAGGCACTGTAACAATAGACGGTGTTGACCTTGGCGGGCTAAATGCTACGGATGCCGCAATTTTCAGAAGAAGAAAGGTTGGATTGGTTTACCAGTTTTACAATCTGATTCCTACTCTTACAGCAGAGAAAAATATCCTTATGCCTATGCTGCTTGACAAAAGAAAGCCAGATTTGGATTACTTTAAAATGATTGTAAAGACATTGGGGATAGAGGACAAACTGGAAAGCCTGCCAAACCAGCTATCTGGAGGACAGCAGCAGCGTGTCGCAATCGCAAGGTCTTTGATTTACCGCCCTGCCATTCTTTTTGCTGATGAACCGACGGGAAACCTTGACCAAAAAAATTCAAAGGAAATTATTGACCTCTTAAAGCTGTCAAATCGAAATTTAAAACAGACGATACTCCTTATTACCCATGACGAAAAAATTGCATTGGAAGCTGATCGAATTGTGACCATCGAAGACGGACAAATTGTCAGCGACCAGAAGCGGAGGTGAGCGGCATGTGGAAGGACTACTCCAAAAGCTATATTAAAAATAACCGTGCATCCAGTATATCAATTATGGCGGCTGCTCTTGTTGCCACCATGTTTTTGTCGCTGTTGTGCAGCATAGCTTACAATTTTTGGGCGTATGATGTGGAACAAACCATATTGGAGGAGGGTGACTGGCAGGGGCGCATTGTTTGTGAATCATTAAGTTCTGATGATTTATCTATGTTATGTCAATTTGCGAATGTAGAAAAAGCAGCCATCAACGAGGAATTATCCCAAAAAGAAAAAGTAGTGGCGGATGTTTATTTTAAGAATGCCAGAACGATTTATCGTGATATGCCACTAATTGCAGCACAGCTTGGGCTAAATAAAGATTCCATCCATTACAACTCATTGCTCCTGTCCCGCTATTTTATACATGACCCAGAGGATGCAACGCCGCCAATGCTTTTGGCACTGTATGCGGTGATACTGATTATTGTGGCGGTGTCATTGATTTTAATTATACGAGGCTCTTTTGAATTATCCATGAATGCCAGAATCCACCAATTTGGTATATTTTCGAGTATTGGGGCTACACCGAGGCAAATTAGAACCTGTCTGTTGCAGGAAGCGATGGCTTTAAGCATACTGCCAATGCTTATTGGAAGTATGTCGGGGATTTTAATAAGCTATGGGGTTATAAAAGCGGTCAATTTTTTTGCTTCGGATGTATCTGGACGCCACGAAGCTGTTTTTCAGTATCATCCGTCTATATTTGCGGCTACGGTTTTCATTTCGTTCGTAACTGTAATTTTTTCTGCGTGGATTCCCGCAAGAAAACTGAGCAGGATGACGCCGCTTGAAGCAATCAGAAATACGAGCGGTTTATTGTTAAAGAAAAAGAAACATTCTCGGTTTTTATCTTGTATTTTTGGCATGAAAGGGGAACTTGCAGGAAACGCATTAAAAGCCCAAAAGAAACATTTACGGATATCTACATTGTCATTATTGCTGTCCTTTCTGGGTTTTTCTATCATGATTTGCTTTACTACCCTTGCAGATATCAGTACCAGGTATACTTATTTTGAACGGTATCAGGATGTGTGGGACATCATGGTAACCTTAAAGGACACGGAAATATCGGTTTTTGGCTTAACAGATGAATTGCAGGATATTTCGGGTATAAAAGATGCCACGGTATATCAAAAAGCCAAAGCTTTGACATTTCTGCCAGAGGGGTTGCAGAGCGATGAACTGTCATCACTTGGTGGGCTTGAATCAGTTTCGGGAACACCGAATGAAAATGGGCAGTTTCAAGTATCTGCACCGATTGTTATTTTGGATGACAGGGGTTTTTTAAACTTCTGTTCACAGATTGGGATTACGCCAAGTCTTGATGGCGCAATCGTATTAAACCAGATTTGGGATAGCATAAACAGCAATTTCCGCTATAAAGAATATGTTCCATTTGTAAGGGAGAATAACCAAAAAACAATACTTTATAAAAATGATAAAATCGTAGAAATCCCTGTTTTATCTTATACACAGAAATCCCCCGCATTGAGGGAAGAATATGATAATTATGCCCTTGTACATTTTATCCCGCTTACTATGTGGAATAAAACTTTGGGAGGGGTATGTGAAGCTGAATCCGACAGTTATATCCGTATTTTTTCAAATGGAACCGCAAATCTTACGGATTTAAACGCTTTAGAACAGGAAATCGTGCGGCTTGTATCGGAGCAATATGAAATTGAAAGTGAAAACCGAATACAGGAAAGATTGTCTAATGACAGTTTAATCCAAGGCATGGTAATGATTTTGGGAGCTTTTTGTGTATTGCTTGCCATTATTGGAATTGCGAATGTTTTTTCAAATACGTTAGGGTTTCTCCGTCAAAGGAAACGGGAATTTGCCCAATATATGTCCATTGGATTGACACCGCAGGAAATGAGGAAAATGTTCTGTATTGAAGCGTTTGCAATAGCAGGGAAACCACTTTTGATTACATTGCTGCTTACCCTATTGTTTGTGCAATTTGCCGTAACAGCAAGCTATTTAGACCCGATGGTATTCTGGTCGGAAGCCCCGATTCTGCCTATTTTGATATTTGCGGCTGCGATTGTATTGTTTGTTGCGCTTGCTTATTATATTGGCGGAAGGCGTCTTTTGCAGTGTGACTTGAATGAAACATTGCGGAATGATGCGTTGATTTAGCAGATAAAGATTTATGAAACAGACAGAATGGGTGTTGTGTACTGTCCGCGGAAGCAAAACTCACAATAAAATTAGTCTGCAAATAAAAAGTCAAGAAGAAATTGATGAACTTTGAAAAATTTATACAGGTTAAAAAATAAGTACTACAAAAAGGCCACCGCGTAACGCTGGCCTGATGAAAAGCAAGGGGATTTATTTAAGATTCTTCGGCTTCCGCAAGCGTGGCAAGATACTCCTTTAAGATGTATTAGCAATGGTCAATACCAGATTTACTCATTGCCTGTTCAATCTACTGGGCATCACATGGACGCCTAAGGGTTCAACCTGCGTAAAACGAATGCTGCGAATGAGGGCTGGTTGGCTGGCTAATTTACGGACGTAAAGTTCCAGGAGGATACGGCCAGGCCACTTGCACCACTCATCCTAACAGCTTAAGCAACAAGTTGGATAACATCCTAACTGGATGTTAGGAATATTAACCATAAATATATTGTAGTAAGAATGCAAATTTTATTTTCTGATTAAATTAAACTTAATAGGGAGAAAAATATATTGAACAATCAAAAGTTCTTTACTAAAATAAGTTTCCATAAAAAGATAATATTTTGAAGTAAACTGTGCTATAGTTAAGTCATTATACGAAACCTGGAACACTGGTCTAATAAAGAAACAAGATAGATGATATTGGATGGTTATGGTTGAAATTTATTGGAGGGCCTCCATTTATGGAAAAGGAAATTGTTTTATTTGAAGATAATGGCCTTAAACTTGAAGTACCAGTGACACCAGAAGAAGAAACTGTATGACTGAATCGTGCACAAATGGCAGAACTGTTTGATAGGGATATTAAGACGATAGGAAAACATATTGCAAATGCCAAACGTGAAGAACTGGAAGGTCGGAGGTAGTCGCAAATTTTGCGACTACCACTCAGCATGGCGCGATAGAAGGAAAAACGCAGACCCATATGACAGAATATTATAATTTAGATGTTATAATATCAGTTGGATATCGTGTAAAATCAAAGCGTGGTATTGTTTTTTGCAAATGGGCAAGTTCTGTTCTGAAGCAATATATTATTCAGGGATATGCTGTGAATAATAATCGTATCAATCAATTGGGAGAAGTGATACAGATTATGAAAAAACGGAAAATGCTTTGGATAAGAACGGAGTTTTGTTTATAAATGGAAAGAAAATGATAGATGATCATACATTCGTTGCATTATAGCTGAATCCGGGCCAGAAGATATGGAGATGATGGTTACAGTGATTCTGAATTGTTTAAAATGATCATATAGCTTTTGGGATTTTTGTAACAGTTCCGAAAACCATTTTACTAACTTTAAGTATTACCTAATTTCCTCAGAAAAATAGAGGACAGAAAAACTTTATCAACACAAAATCTGGTAACAGAAAATGGAATATCCTTCAACCCCGCATAAATCCAGCATTCCATCCCAAAGTTCGCAAGACAGATGGGAATGTAAGCCCGATTTGGGCCTTTATCCCGGAACTCCTGATATATGCAGGAAAGCCGCATAAAATCAGAGGTCCCGGTTAAGTCCTTGAACCTATTTTTTGCGGTGTATATAATAAAAGTGTAGCAATGCTTTTCTTGCGGAAGGAAGAACATATGGCAAGAATCGCAGAGATAGGAATTCAGAGTTTCGAGAGAATAATGTTTTCAAATTTGCTATTTTTTCGGAATAGACTTTTGTTTGTATAGGATCACTGTATTTATGCTGTGAATTTGACGTGAAAACTTTAAGTCCCACATACAGGCTGATGATCGGGGCAGTCGGAGCCAGCAATGCATTTGCGATTTCCAAAAGGCTGGGACTTGGGGATGACCTGATTGAGGACGCCAAAGAATTTCTGAAAAAAGATCAGAGACGGGGAATGTAGAAAAGGAATTGAAAATGGAAGCCGCAGAGCAATACATGGCATTTGAAGCCGGAAAAATACGTTATGCCATACCTGTGGAGTATGTAGGATATATTGTGGCAGCATCAGAGAATATTGATTTGGCTGCTTAAGAGCGAGGGAAAGTGCAATATGGACTGGGTTATGCAGAATACGGTTTTCCTTCATTTCTGCGGGAAATAAAAACCCTGGAAATCCGGATCCACAAACCGCTTTTTGTGCTGTATAAGCACTATATGAACCTGGAGCAAAACGGATGACGGCTGTATAATATCGGATAATGAGAAAACAAAAGCGAATGAGAATGGCAGCTGGAGCCATGGTGATAAAAGATGTCACACATCGGGCTTTCGGCTGTCTAATAAAATACAGGAGATAAATTCCTGACAAACGGCTGTTTTAAGAACAGCAGAAAGAGAGGAAATGATGAAACAATCAACGGACAACGAATTGGAGGTATTGATTGACCGGGCCGTGGCCGGGGACAAGTCTTCCTTGGAAACTCTGCTTTTGGGGGTACAGGACCTGGTGTTTAATCTTTCACTGAGAATGCTTGGAACATTTGCGGACGCAGAGGATGCTTCACAGGATATTCTGCTGAAGGTCATGACGCATCTTTCATCGTTTAAGAAAGAGAGCGCCTTTTCCACCTGGGTATTTGCCATTGCAGCGAATCATCTGAAAAACTATAAGAAGCATATGTTTGCCGGTCATCCTTTAAGCTTTGACAACTACAGGGATGATATTCTGCACGCAAAGCTCGAGGAAGTGCCAGATCTGACTCAGAATGTGGAAACGGCTGTTTTAGCAGAAGAACTGAAACGGTCCTGTACCAATGTCATGCTGCAATGCCTGGACGCGGAAAGCAGATGCATCTTTATTCTGGGAACCATGTTTCAGGTGGACAGCCGGATCGCCGGAGAAATTTTGGGGATTACGCCCGAGGCCTACCGGCAGCGGCTGTCCAGAGTACGGAGAAAGATGGCAGATTTTTTAAAGGAATACTGTGGGGAGTACGGAAAGGGAACCTGCCATTGTGAGAAAAGGGTTAACTACGCGATCAAAAACCACCGGATCCATCCCTTGGGACTGGATTTTTACAATGCCGTGCCAAAGCAGGTTATGCTTGATGTGACTGCGGCCATGGAGGAGATTGACGATATTTCCCAGGAGTTTTCATTCTGCCGTACCTACGAGTCTCCCAAGAGGCTGAAACGGTTTATTGAAGACTTTCTGAATGGAGCGCCTTTTTCGGTCGTGGAAAACGGATGATTGGAGGAAAATATGGATACGCAAAAAATTTTAAATTATCTGAAGAATTTAAGCGAGAATAATAACCGGGAGTGGTATCACGCTCATAAACAGGAATACAAGGAAGCCAACAGAGAGTTTGAGACCCTCATACAGGAACTGATTGCAGGAATCGGGGCGTTTGACACGAGCGTCCTTCACAATGATCCAAAGGATCTGACCTTTAAGCTGGTGAGAGATACCAGGTTCAGCCATGACAAATCTCCCTACAATCCGGCATTCCGGGCTCATATTTCCGCCAAGGGAAAGCTGCCTGTGCCGGTGGGGTATTATTTAATGATTAAGCCGGGGAACGGATCGTTTTTAGGAGGCGGGCTGTTTGCGGATATGTTTAAGGATGCTACTGCCATGGTAAGAAATTTCATCGCCGAAAACGGCAGGGAGTGGGAGGAAATTCTGCAGGCGCCGGATTTTCAGAATGTGTTTACGGTACAGGGGACGGCACTGAAAAGGGTTCCGGCCGGCCTGGATCAAGAACATCCCCAGGCCCCGTATTTGAAATTCAAAAACTGGTATCTGGAATATCCGGTTTCGGATGAGGAAGTTATGGAGGGAGAGAAATTTGTCCAACGGGCAGTAAAGATTTTTGAGATCATGAAGCCCTTCAATGATTACCTGAACCGGGCCCTTGACGGGTTTCAAATGCCTGCAAGGTAGAAATCAGACAGGCCGCCTGCTTTTTATCGGGCGGCCTAAATAATTTAGACCGGCTTCTCTGAAGCTTCACAGTGGGTAACAGTTCAGACGACATCTGAACTGTTACCCACTGTTACCAAAAACTTTCAAAAAATCTGCTTAACCGGTTGCTATTTGGACAAAATTTACTTATAATGAAACATAGTCCAAAAAAGAAAGGAAGTGAACACATAGTGGAAGGTCGAAGTCGCAAGATGGAGGCGGATGCTCACCCGGAACCGGTGGCAATATATGTGACGGCGGCTGACCGTTATGTGTATTGCCGCAGGTGATTTATAGGAAACGTCATAAATCTCTTTTTTATGACGTTTCCTATAGAATGGATTTTACCTGCCGCGGCGAGTGTTCGGTCCGGCCAGAAATCGCACTGCCAGTGCCAAAAGTGTGATGCTTGGCCGGATCGAACACCGGGGGTTCCCTGGCCGCTGAGGTATGCCTTTTTGCGTGTGCATTTCTGTCTCCATGCCTTACAACTACATAAGGAATGGAGGAAAAGACAATGTCTAAGGAATTAATGCCGGAAATTGACACGGAGGAGCTCCTTCAGATGGCGGACGACAAACAGTACCGCCGTTTGAAGGCGGCCCTTTTGGAGCTGAATGAGGTCGATATTGCCTCGTTTATAGAGGAGCTGGACTCCGAGCGCACGGTGGTGGTGTTCCGAATGCTGCCGAAGGCGATGGCGACCGACGTGTTTGCCGAGCTGCCGGTGGAAAAGCAGACCCACATCATCAACAGCATCACGGACCGCGAGCTTTCTGAGATCGTGGAGGAGCTGTATGTGGACGATGCGGTGGACATGCTGGAGGAGCTGCCGGCTACCGTAGTCCGCCGTGTGCTGCAGAATACGAAGCCGGATACCAGAAAGCTGATCAACCAGTTTTTAAACTACCCGGACAACAGCGCCGGGAGCATTATGACGGCCGAGTATATCGGACTGAAAAAGACCATGACCGTGGAGCAGTCGTTCGCCTACATCCGCAAGCACGGGATCGACTCCGAGACGATCTACACCTGCTATGTCATGGACGAGCAGCGCAGGCTCTACGGCGTCGTGACGGTCAAGGATCTTCTGATGAACCCGTATGAGACGACCTTAGAGGAGATCATGGATGTCCATGTGATCAAGGCGGTGACGACAGAGGACCAGGAGGAGGTCGCCGAGACCATGAGCCGGTACGGGCTTTTGAGCCTTCCTGTGGTGGACAGTGAGGACAGGCTTGTGGGGATCGTCACGGTTGACGATATTATGGAGGTCATGGAGGAGGAGGCCACGGAGGATTTCGAAAAGATGGCCGCCATGCTCCCGAGTGAAAAGCCGTACCTGCGGACAAGTGTGTTCCAGCTCGCGAAAAACAGGATTCCGTGGCTGCTGATCCTGATGCTGTCGAGTACGATCACGGGCGGGATCCTCGTGAAATATGAGGCCGCTTTTTCTGCCCTCCCGCTTCTGGTGACGTTTATCCCGATGTTAATGGACACCGGAGGGAACTCGGGAAGCCAGAGCAGCACGATGATCATCCGCGGTATGGCCGTCGGCGAGATCGAGCCTTCGGATATTTTAAAAGTACTGTGGAAGGAAGTGCGTGTCGGCGTGATGGTGGGGACCGTGCTGGCCGCCGTAAATTTCGTGCGGCTGATGCTTCAGTATCCGGGCAATACGTTGATGTGCCTGACGGTTGTCTTAAGCGTATTCTGCACGGTACTCGTGGCCAAGACCATCGGCTGTACGCTGCCGATCGGAGCCAAGGTATTAAAGCTTGACCCGGCGATCATGGCGTCGCCTATGATTACGACGATCGTCGATGCTGTGAGCTTAATGGTATATTTTACGCTGGCCTGCCGCCTTTTAGGGATGGCGGCATAGCCTGTGTATTTGCCTGCGCCCGATAAGAGGGAGGCATAAAATCCTGTGAAAGCTGCAGGGAATGGAGGAAATGATGGAAAGGATAAGAACGAGATTCGCACCGAGCCCGACCGGCCGGATGCATGTGGGAAATCTGCGGACGGCGCTGTATACGTACCTGATTGCCAAACACGGAGACGGGGATTTTATTCTCCGCATCGAGGACACGGACCAGGAGCGCCAGGTGGAGGGCGCCGAGGGTATCATCTACCGGACGCTTGAAAAGACCGGCCTTGTACACGATGAGGGGCCGGATAAAGACGGAGGCTTCGGCCCCTATGTGCAGAGCGACCGCCAGAAGGCCGGCATTTATATGGAATATGCGGAAAAGCTTGTGGAGAAGGGCGAGGCTTATTACTGCTTCTGTACACAGGAGCGCCTTGACGGTTTAAAAAAGACCGTAAACGGCGAGGAGATCATGGCGTATGACAAGCACTGCCTGCATCTTCCGAAGGAGGAGATCGAGAGAAGGCTTGCGGCCGGGGAGCCGTTTGTGATCCGCCAGAATAATCCGGAGGAGGGGACTACCACCTTTACGGATGAGCTGTATGGGGACATTACGGTCCCCAATGCAGAGCTTGACGACATGGTTCTCATCAAATCCGACGGCTATCCGACGTATAACTTTGCAAATGTCGTGGACGATCATCTGATGAAGATCACGCACGTGGTGCGCGGCTGCGAATACCTCTCATCCGCGCCGAAATACAACCGCCTCTATGAGGCGTTTGGCTGGGAAATCCCTAAATATGTCCACTGCCCGACGATCACCAACGAGGAGCATAAAAAGCTAAGCAAGAGAAGCGGGCATTCCTCCTTTGAGGACCTGATCGAGCAGGGCTTTCTGACGGAGGCGGTCGTAAATTTTGTTGCTCTCTTAGGCTGGTCCCCGGAGGGGAATCAGGAGTTTTTCACGCTTCCCGAGTTGGTAAAGGCGTTCGACTACCACAATATCAGCAAGTCCCCGGCCGTCTTTGATATGGTGAAGCTGCGCTGGATGAACGGCGAATACATGAAAAAAATGGAGTTTGATGCGTTCTATGCGTTAGCAGAGCCGTATCTTTTGGAGGTGCTCCACAAGCCGTTGGATCTTAAGAAGATCGCGGCGATGGTCAAGACGAGGAGCGAGGTATTTTTGGATATCGCAGAGCAGGTGGATTTCTTTGAGGCGCTGCCGGAGTACGACGCTTCCATGTATGCGCATAAAAAGATGAAGACGACAAAAGAAAACGCGCTGGAGACGCTGCAGGAGGTGCTGCCGATCCTGGAAAAACAGGAGGACTACTCCAACGACGCGCTGTATGCCGCCCTGTCTGCGTATGTGTCCGAAAAGGGAGTTAAGACCGGCTTTGTCATGTGGCCGATCCGGACGGCGGTCTCTGGAAAGCAGATGACGCCTGCGGGCGCGACCGAGATTATGGAAGTGCTCGGGAAGGAAGAATCCCTGGATCGGATTCGGAAAGGGATCGCGCTATTGGAGAAGGGATGAGCAGGCTGTGGTGTAAAATACAGATCAAGGAGAAAGAATATGAAAAAGGCGTGGATTGGATTTTTGGCTGCGGCGCTTGCCACATGGATGAGCGTGCCGGCGTTTGCCGGAAGCTGGAAAAAGGACGCATCCCGGCCGGCAAACGAAAACGGGATCTCAAACTGGTGGTATCAGAATGACGACGGCTCATATCCGGCGGGGTATTGGGTCTGGATTGACGGCAACCAGGACGGTCTTGCGGAGAGCTACCGGTTTAATGAAAACGGATGGCTGTATGTGTCAACCAAGGTGGACGGCTACGAGGTGGATGCCTCCGGCGCGTGGGTCGCAGGCGGCGAGGTGATGCAAAAGAACACGGGGGAGCAGACAAACCCGTCCGACAAAAAGAACGAATCTGACAGCGCCGCAAACACGTCGGATACGCAGACTGCAAACGGCTGGCGGCAGGATGCGAACGGCCGGCAGTACCTGAATGCGAAGGGGGAGGCCGTGACCGGCTTTAAAAAGATCTCGGGCAAGCGTTACTGTTTCGGCGAGGACGGCTACATGCTGACGGGATATCAGGAGGTGGATGGCCAGGGATACTACTTCTTTGCAAACGGCGAACAGGCGACCAAGACGGTGCATGCATCAGACGACGGTGTCTATTATGTCCTTGACAAGACGGAGCATTATGTCGTGGACATCGTGGATGAGGATGACTGGAAGGAATATAAAAAGGAAGCGGACAGGGAAAGCGTCGATGTCTCCAATGTCGTGAATGAGAAGAACGAGATCAGCAAGACAGATGCGGGCGGCAGCGGCCTGACCGACGACGAAGCGTACAAAAAGATCATTGCCCTGAAAAAGAACTGGCCGGAGGGCAAAAAGTGGAACAACAGCAACTCGTATAAGAGCGGCAATCGCACCGGCTACGGCTGCGCGGGCTTCGCGTTTATGGTGCAGGACGAGGTCTTCGGCAAGAATGCATCCCGGACGAGGCACGATGAGCTGGACTGGGATGAGCTGCGTGTCGGGGATCATCTGCGGATCTATAACAACGCGGGCGGCGAGCATTCCGTGATCATTTTGAAGGTCGAGGACGATTCCATCACGCTCTGTGAGGGGAACTACAATTCCTCGATCCACTGGGGGCGGAAAATGACCATGGATGATCTGGATAGCGTGTTTATTTACCGTGAGACATATTATGACTAAACGGACAAAAAAGGCAGACGAGGAGGAGATATTTCTATGAGGAAAATATGGATGGGTGCGTTGACGGCGGCGATGGCTTTTACTATGAGCATAACGGCCTTTGCGGGAAACTGGGTGCAGGATGCATCTCGGCCGGCAAATGAGAACGGGATTTCAAACTGGTGGTATCGGAATGACGACGGCTCATATCCGGCGAACTGCTGGGCCTGGCTCGACGGCAACCAGGATGGGCTCGCAGAGAGCTACCGCTTTAATGAAAACGGCTGGATGTATGCTTCCACGAGAGTGGATGAGTATGATGTGGATGCCTCGGGGGCATGGACGATAAACGGCGAAGTGGTCAGAAGAAACGTAAACCAGCAGGCGGCTCAGGTGGATCTGGCAAAGAAGGGCTTCCAGAGAGAGTTGGCGATGCAGTGCTTTGACCTGATCAATGAGGAGCGAAAGAAAGAAGGACTCCAGCCGCTTGTATACAACGAGACATTAATGAACGGCTGCATCATCCGGGCAGAGGAGATTACGCAAAGCTTCTCTCATACGAGGCCGAATGGGAACCGCTTCCACACGGTCGTGTCAAGCCAGGCGCTGGGCGGTGATCCGATCCATCACCTCGGAGAAAATATTGCGGCCGGGTATCGCAGCCCCGCGGAGGCCGTACAGGGATGGATGGGCTCCGAGGGGCACAGGGCGAATATTCTGAGAGACAGCTACACAGAGGCAGCGGTGGGCTGCTATATTGACGCCGACTCCGAATATAAGGTCTACTGGGTACAGATCTTCTATCAGCCGTAGACGGATCGCAGAGATGGAATTTAACGAGGCGCAGAATGCGGCTCTTTCCCACCGGACTGGGCCGATGATGGTGCTTGCCGGGCCGGGTTCAGGAAAGACTACGGTCATTACGCACAGGATCAAAAGACTGCTGGAGCAGGGCGTAAGCCCCTCCGGCATTCTTGTTATCACGTTTACGAAGGCTGCTGCTGGAGAAATGGAAGAACGCTTCCTCTCGCTGCTGGAGCGGGAGGGAGAGAAGCTTCCGTCCGGTAAACGGGTGAGCTTTGGCACATTTCATTCGGTTTTTTACCGTATCCTGCGGCTCGCGTACCGTTTTCCGGCCGGAAATGTGGTCAGCGAGGAAGAAAAACGGACATTTTTGAAACGTTTTCTGGCAGAGAGCGGGCTGGAGGTCGAGGATGAGGGCGAGTTTCTGGCCTCGATCATGAACGAGATCAGCTATGTGAAGGGAAACCGACTGGAGCTTTCCTGCTATTACTCGCAGAATTGCCCGGAGGAATGGTTTAAGCGGCTTTATGAGGGCTATGAAAACGAGCTGGCGCGGACCGGGAAAATTGATTTTGACGACATGCTGACGATGTGTTTTGCACTTTTTAAGGAGAGAAAGGATATCCTCGCGGCGTGGCAGCGGAAATTTTCCTATATTCTGGTCGATGAGTTTCAGGACATCAACAGTCTGCAGTATGAAATCGTGAAAATGCTTGCGCTCCCGGAAAACAATCTTTTTATCGTCGGGGATGATGACCAGTCGATTTACCGGTTCCGCGGCGCGAAGCCGGAGCTCATGCTGGGCTTTGAAAAGGATTATCCGACGGCGAAGCGGGTCCTTCTGGGTATCAACTACCGTTCGACGAGGGAGGTTGTCGCGGCCTCGCTCCGACTGATTGCCCATAACCGAGTGCGTTTTTCCAAAGAACTGCTTCCCGCTCACGGAAGCGGCCGTCCGGTCGATTTTGTGCTCTGTGCGAATCCGCCTGCGCAGATGGAGCGTGTGGCCAGGCTCCTCAGAGAGTATCAGAGGGCCGGCTATGAGTGGGAACAGATGGCCGTTTTGTTTCGAACCGGAACGAGCTCGGGGCTTTTGGCGGAGAAGCTGATGGAGTATAACGTGCCGTTTGTCCTGCGCGACGTGATTCCCGGCCTTTACAGCCACTGGATCGCAAAAGACATTTTCTCCTATCTGGCGCTCGGTGCGGGCAGAAGGAGACGGAGCGATTTTTTCCGGATTATGAATCGGCCCAACCGCTATCTGAGCCGTGACGCGTTTGATACGTCGGAGGTTTCGCTGGATGCGGTGCGGGGCTATTACCGGGATAAGGACTGGATGGAGGAGCGGCTCACAGACCTTGAGGCGGATCTTCGCACAATCGGGCGCCTGAAGCCGTATGCGGCGATTCAGTATATCCGTCAGACGGTCGGCTACGACCGGTATCTAAAGGAGTACGCCGAATTCCGGCGCATGGATGTGGAGGAGCTTTTTGATATTCTCTGGCAGCTTTCGGAGAGCGCGGCCGCATTTTCGACGGCCGCAGAGTGGGCAGTTCATGTAAACCGCTACCAGGAGGAGATCGCCTGCCAGAAGGAGCAGGAGAGAACCGGCGTGACACTCTCGACCATGCATAGCGCGAAAGGGCTGGAGTATGCGGTCGTGTTTCTCATCGATGCGAACGAGGGCGTTGTCCCGCACCATAAGGCAGTGCTTCCCGCAGACCTGGAGGAAGAACGCCGGCTGTTTTATGTCGCCATGACGCGGGCAAAGGAGCGGCTGCATCTTTTGGCAGTACGGGAACGCCGACGCAGACCGCAGGAGGTTTCGCGGTTTGTGGGGGAGTGTATGGGAACATAGCGATTCGTGGCATTGGTGATTAGAACCGCCCCGGGCGGTACAGGCAGGGTATACCTGAGCGGTTAGGATAAAGGAGACAAAATGGGCCTTGTACATATTTACTGCGGAGACGGCAAGGGAAAAACCAGTGCCGCAATCGGTTTGGCGGTACGGGCGGCCGGGCGCGGGAAGCAGGTCGTTTTCGCGCGCTTCCTGAAGACAGAGGATTCCGGGGAGGTGCCGGGGCTTGGGACGCTTCCGGGAATCACGGTCTTGCCCTGTGAGAAAAGCTTCGGCTTCGTCTCTGCGATGGATGAGCAGACAAGGCGCGAGGCGGCTGCGTATAACCGGTCGCTGCTTGAACGCGCGGTTACGGAGGTCAGAGGAAAGGATGTACTGGTGCTTGACGAGCTGCTCGTGGCGGTTTCGTACGGCTTTATTCCAGAAGAACGAGTCCTTGTCCTGCTTTCCGAAAACAGAGAGAGGCTTGAGATCGTTATGACAGGCAGGAGAGCGCCCGAGGCGCTTCTCTCTGAGGCGGATTATGTGTCGGAGATTGTAAAGCGGGCGCATCCCTATGACCGGGGAATACGGGCAAGAATGGGAATTGAATATTAAGAGCCGCCGCAGAGCGGGAAAAGGAGAGGAACTTATGGAAAAAGAGACGAAAAACAACAGAGCTGGCAGACAGGAGGCCGAGGATACCGAGGAAATGACCGTAACACTGACGTTAGACGACGGGACGGACCTGGAATGTGTCGTGCTCACGATCTTTGAGGCGGGGGAGAGGGATTACATCGCGCTGCTGCCGCTTGACGGCAGGGAGGCTGAGGATGGGGAGGTCTACCTCTATCGGTATCTGGAGGATGCCGACGGGAATCCGGATCTGGAAAATATCGAGAGTGACGAGGAGTATGAGATCGTCGCAGATGCCTTTGACGAGATCCTTGATGCCGAGGAATACGACGAGCTGGTGGGAGAGGATGAATTGTGAGGCACTGATGCCAGAAAGCAATTTCCGGACATGTTTTATAGGATTGATGTTTTGAGGCCGGCAGTCTGACAGCATGGTGAATAGCGTCCATCGGTCATGGTGGGCGTTATTTTCTGCCTTATAAGAGATTATGGGTCTGGAAATACCAGTTAAGCTCGGCTCCAGCAAACAGGATGCAGATGCAAAAATAGAGCCACAGCATCATGAGGATGACAGCGGTCAAGCTTCCGTAGGTGACGGCATAATTGCCAAAATACCTGAAATAAATGGAAAAGACAACGGAAAAGGCAGCCCAGCCGACGGCCGAAAAGACGGCTCCGGGAAGCTGGGAGCGGACGGGGAGCCGTTTAAACGGCAGCACGGTATAGACTGCCGTAAAAAAGACGATCAGGATCGCAACGGAGAGCAGACCGCGCCCGGGCGCGATCAGGAAGCTGAGGCGCGCCAGGCTGGGAAAAAGGAGAAGGAATTTTTTTTGCAGCATGCTGCCAAAGACGAGGAGCGTCAGGCAGACGACGCACATGATGGTAAACAATACCGTGTAGGCACTGCAGATCACACGCCGCAGGATATAGTTTCGCCTGGTCGTGATGCCGTAGACGCGGTTTAAGCCTCTCTCGATGCTTAACATTCCCTTTGAGGAGGACCAGAGAGCGGCGACGGCCGTGGCCGAGAGGAGTGCGGCGGGCGAGTCGGAATGCAGGCTCTCAAAGATGTAAAAGACGAGCCCGACAAGGTTATCCGGGATGACATGCACGACGAATTCGAGAAGGTCAGCCTCATGTACGATCGGGACAAGCTGGATCAAGGCCAGCAAAAGCATCAGAAACGGAAACGCTGCGAGAATCGTAAAAAAAGATGCCTGTGCCGCATACACGGACATCTCATCCCGGGAATATTTATCGAAAATCTGTTTGCAAAGAAGAATAAACCAGATCATAGGGCCGCCTTTCTGCGTTTGATTGGGGACTGTATATAAATATTATCATACCGAGCAGAAAATAACAAGGCCGCCTGCCTTCCCCATAAGCAGGCGTATCGAAAGGTTCCTGTTCACTCCGTTCATGGCGACAAATAAAAATCTATGCTAAATCGCCTGCGGCGATGGATAAAACTATGAGGAGAAAGAGTATGAAAAAGCTACCACTTATGAAAAGAAGATATGTATATTTAATCAATAGCTTTGCGATTTTCCTGCTTTTGGGAGTGGCATATGCTTGGTCGATTTTTGTCGGCCCGCTGGAGGAATGGTTTGGATGGAGCAGGGCGCAGACTTCTCTGGCCTTTACGATCAATATGATTTGCTTTGCGGCCGGAGTGACCTTATGCGGCCTTTTGTCGGCCCGCTATCATTATGAGAGGATCGCCCAGCTTGCCGCACTTATGGTTGCCGGCGGATTTATCCTCACCACAAGGGTTTCCGCTGTTTGGCAGCTTTATTTTACCTACAGCATCTTATGTGGAACCGGCGTGGGGATGATGTATTCCGCAGTCGTTACAACAATTCCCGTGTGGTTTCGCGATAAACCTGGCCTGGCGACCGGGATCCTCGTCATGGGATATGCCCTTTCCACAACGTTTTTGGGGCCGATCTGTCAGCATCTTTTAAGCACAAGGGGCTGGCAGGCGACGTTTTTGACACTTGGGGCGGTAGATCTTCTTGTCATGGGGGCAGGCGGCTTCCTGGTCCGGCTTCCGCTCGCAAAGGAGCTTGCTGGACTGCCTAAAATGCCGGAGTTTTCAAGGCTTTCCTGTAGGGATATGACCACAAGGGAAATGTTAAGCAGTATTTCCTTTTACAGCTTTTTCCTGTATCTGGTGGCATTCAGCGGATGTGGGTTTATGATCATCAACCATATGTCTCCGTTCCTCACCGGCGATATTGGCGTGACAGCGGCCAGGGCGGCTGCGGCAGTCAGCATCGGAGCACTTATCAACGGCATCGGCCGCCTGGTCATGGGGATGCTGTTCGATCGGCTTGGGAGCGTGTCAACGGCCAGATTTTTGGGTATTGTCAATTTCATTCTGGTAACGGCTCTCTGCCTTTCCTACCAGACAAAGAATCCGCTTCTGGTAGCGGGCTGCGCCTGTTTTGTGCTGTTTGCATTTGGGGGCTATTCGGCAACAATTCCCAGTATTACAAGAGGGCTTTTTGGAGAGAAGCATTTTGCAGGAAATTATTCGATTGTCAGCATGAACACGCTGCTCTCCGGTATTCCGGCGAGCCTTGCAGGAGCGCTTCAGGCGAGAAGCGGGAATTATAAGGGGATGCTTGTCCTGATGGGCGCCTGTGCAGTTTTGGCTGTGGCCGGTTCGTGGGGGCTGGGCAGTAAAAAAGTGAAGCTCTGATTCGGTTTGTGATTGGACAGACGGAAATTTTACATGGTATTTTTTTCCTTTTCCGGTTCTATTTTCTGCATGGGCTGCATAAACATATATAGTAAGCCGGAAATTGCCAGCCGGTGGGTCAGCCTTGACTGAGAAATAAGAAACATAAAGGAGAAATACTATGTCAGAAAAAGTAATGGAAAACAATAGGGTCAGTGTAATCGGAACGATCGTTTCAGGATTTACGTTCAGCCATGCGGTGTTTGGAGAAGGATTCTATATGACGGAACTTTTGGTAAATCGGCTGAGTGAGCAATCAGATGTGATCCCGCTTATGATCTCGGAGCGCCTGCTTGATATTTCGAAAGATTATTCGGGCCAGACTCTTGAGGCGATCGGCCAATTCCGCTCGTACAACCGACATGAAGGGACTAAAAATCGTTTGGTGCTTTCTGTGTTTGTGCGGGAGATCAACTTTATGGAATCGTTTACAGATTACACAAAGACCAACCAGATTTTCCTTGATGGGTACATATGCAAAGAGCCGATCTATCGAAAAACGCCGTTAGGCCGCGAGATTGCGGACCTTCTGGTGGCAGTAAACCGGCCATATGGGAAATCGGACTATATTCCGTGTATTGCATGGGGGCGGAATGCAAGATACGCGTCGGGCTTTCTGGTCGGTACGCGGATTTTGATCTGGGGACGTGTCCAGAGCAGAGAATATACAAAGAAGCTGAATGATTTGGAGTGCGAAAAGCGGGTGGCCTACGAGGTCTCGGTCAGCAAGCTGGAGTGTGCAGAATAGAACCAGACAGGAGAGTATAGATTTGCCGGAGATTCAAAAAAGTGAATCTCCGGCTTTTTTGTATCATAAGAAAGTGCGTCCTATGATACAAAAAACGCTCCGCGAGGATGCGCACTACACGCTAAGGAAGATGGCGGCTGTCGCAGACGCGGGGGCTGACCCAACGGAGCGCGGACTCTCTTTCACAAAATTTCCTGTCGATCAGTGCAGGATTTCCCATAAAATTGAAACATAAAGCTTCAATCCGATAAGGAGCGAGCGCTCGTCAAGGTCAAATTTATTGTTGTGGTGCGGTGCGGCGATCGTAGAGCCGATGCACATGTACGCGGCCCTTCCGCCGTGTGACTGTACCTTGGACATTAAGTAGGTTGCATCCTCAGAACCGGAGAAGGCGCTTTTTGGGGTATAGGAGGTAATCTCCGGCACACGGGAGGCTCCGGCAGAAATATAGGGTTCTAGGGACTCGTCGCTGTCGGAGCTCGCGGCGCTTCCCTTAATTTCAGTCTTCACGGTGCAGCCGAACATTTTTGCCGCGCCCTCTAGGCTGTCAATGGCGCGCCGATACACGTTCTGCTCGATTTTGGCGGTTTCGCCGCGGGTCTCCAGCTGCAGGAAGGCGTTTTCCGCGACCACGTTTCGCCCGCTGCCGCCCCGGATGGTGCCAACGTTGATGCGGGAGGCGCCGCGAGAATCCTGACAGGCGGTATGCATGGCAAGCGCAGCGGCACAGGCGGCCAAGATCGCGTTATTCCCATCCTGCGGGGAAGCTCCCGCGTGGGCGGAGAGCCCTGTGATCTCGGCATCGACCTTGGTCGTGGATAGAAAGCCCTTCGAGAGCCCTACAAGCTCGCCGGTCTTCCAGCCCATACCGAGATGGCTGGTCAGGAAAATATCGACGTCGTCGAGAATCCCGCTCTCGGCGACGGATTTGGCGCCGCGGACCCCCTCCTCGGCGGGCTGAAAAATGACCTTAATAGTCCCGGAAAGCTCCTCCTTGAGTTCAGACAATGCCCGGCAGACGAAAAGCCCCATGGTTCCATGACCGTCGTGGCCGCAGGCGTGCATACAGCCGGGATTTTCGGAACAGAAGCCCTCATCCGAAGGGATGCGGCCCGCGTCCGTGCTTTCCTGGACATCGTTACAGTCGATGTCAAAGCGCAGAGCCACCACAGGCCCCGGCTTTGCGGTTTCAATAATGGCACAGGCCCCGGTAAAGTCCCCCATCTCTTTTAAGATCCCGGGATCGGCGCCCTGCTTTTTCGCGCGGTCCACGGCAGCGTCCAGTTCTTTTCTGGACGGATAGGACCAGAGATAATCCGTATTGATTATTTCCTTCCCAAGCTTCACGGGAATCCCAAGCTCCCGAAGTTTCCCGATGAGCTTCGCACTGGTATAAAACTCACGCCAGCCCGGCTCCGCATGCCGATGAAAATCACGCCGCTGCTCCTTCATAGCGTCCGTAAAACGATCAAGCCCGGAGATGTATGTTTTGATATCTGTCATAGATGCAACCCCTCTTTCTTCTATAATTAATATAGTCTTAGTATAAAAGCCCGAAGAAGAAATGTCAATGTCCGCGACGGAATAAGGGTGTGATGGAGGGGCCGCGGAGGCGTTCAGGGACGGCGCGCTCCGCCCGGCTCCATCGGCTTCTGCGGACTCTCTACATCCCCCTCCCCCGTATCTTTGTCGAAAAAGGGGGAGCTCTGTCATGCGAAATTCATTGCTTTTTGGCGGATTTCGGAGTAAAATAGGACTGAAAAACGAGAAAAGGAGTGTGGATATGACAGAAGGGGCGGATATAAGCTTTGTTCATCTGGGAATTTCTGTTCCGCATATTGAAAAAACCTTTTCCATCGGCAGTTTTCCGATCGCTTATTACGGACTGATCATTGGACTTGGCATGATAGCCGGGTTTCTTGTTGCACAGGCTGATGCGAAAAGACGTGGACAGGATCCTGACCTATATTTGGACTTTGCCTTAAGCGTGATTTTCTTTGCGATTCTGGGCGCAAGACTCTATTATGTGGTATTCCAATGGGGATACTATAAAGACCATTTGCTTGAGATATTCAACCTGCGGCAAGGCGGTCTGGCCATCTATGGGGGCGTGATCGCTTCGGTGATCACGTTGTTCATCTTTACAAAAAAACGCAGAGTTTCCTTTTTTTCCATGGCGGATAGTGCATGTCTCGGTCTGGTTACGGGGCAGATTATTGGTAGATGGGGAAACTTTGTCAACTGTGAAGCTTTCGGCGGCTATACGGACAGCCTGTTTGCCATGCGGCTGAAGCGCAGTATTGTCAACGAAAATATGATTTCTCAGGAATTATTGGACCATCTGATTATAGAAAATGGTGTTCAGTATATTCAGGTACACCCTACGTTTCTGTATGAATCCCTATGGAATCTGGGGCTTCTGCTTTTTATGCTGTGGTATAGGAAACGGAAACGGTTTACCGGAGAATTGCTGTGGGTTTATCTCGCTGGCTATGGAATCGGACGGGCATGGATCGAAGGACTCCGCACGGATTCCCTTCTGATACCAGGGACCACGGTGGCCGTATCGCAGGCACTCTCGCTTGTGGTTGCGGCATCCGCTGCATGTATGCTTTTTTCCGCCGGCGGACATCAGGGAAAGCGAGGGGTAAGGAGACATGAATGAACAAAAAGATGAGCTCGTCACAAGGATTGAGGAGGCAAGGGGCAAGTTAAACAGAAGTATTGACAACAAAGAGGACTATGATACGATTTATCAGTACAGCATTCTGCTGGATACGCTGATTGAACAATATATTGTGGCTGAGTCCAATTCCCGGCCATAAATATGGAAAAAGCATGCAAAGCCGCGAAAATGCGGCTTTTTTTAATGCAAAAAAAGTAAAAAATCCCCTTGCTATTTCCGGGTAAATGTACTAATATTAAAGCACAAGTGGAGCAAAGTGGAGTAAAGTGGAGCAAAATGGTGAGAAGGTGGTTCGCCATGGAGGCCGCGGCTGACAGGAGAGAGACATGTTTATCGGGGAGTACAATCACACGATTGATGCAAAAGGCCGTCTGATTGTCCCTTCCAAATTCCGGGAGCAGCTTGGCGAAGAATTCGTTGTGACAAAGGGTTTGGATGGGTGTCTCTTTGCGTACGAAAATTCCGAATGGAAATCCTTCGAGGAGAAACTGCACGCGCTTCCGCTTACGAATGCCAATGCCAGAAAATTTACACGCTTTTTCCTGGCCGGTGCCTGTGCCTGCGAGGTAGACAAGCAGGGGAGGATCCTGATCCCTTCGGTGCTGCGGGAATTTGCGGGCCTGGAAAAGGATGTCGTGCTTGTGGGGGTAGGAAGCCGGGTGGAGATCTGGAGCAAGACCACATGGGCCGAGAAAAATACCTATGACGATATGGATGAGATCGCCGAAAATATGGAAGGGCTTGGCATATGACGTTTGAACATACATCGGTGCTTCTTAACGAGACCGTGGACAGTCTTTTAGTAAAACCGGATGGAACCTATGTGGATGGGACGCTCGGAGGCGGAGGCCATGCCGAAGCCGTACTGACCCGTCTTTCCGGGAAGGGGCGTCTGATCGGCATCGACCAGGATGAGGACGCGGTCCGGGCGGCTGGCGAGCGGCTTAAGCCGTTTGGAGAAAGAGTTGTCATAGTGAGAAGCAATTACTGCCGGATCCGCGAGATTTTGAGCGAGCTTTGTATCGAGCAGGTTGACGGCATTTACCTTGATTTGGGAGTTTCCTCCTATCAGCTGGATACGGCGGACAGAGGCTTTACATACCGGGCGGATGCGCCGCTCGACATGCGGATGGATCAGAGGAATCCACGGACGGCAGCCGATCTTGTAAACGGTCTGGACGAGTCCGGGCTGTGTCGGATCTTAAGGGAGTACGGTGAGGAACGCTTTGCGAAAAATATTGCAAGGGCGATCGTCCGGGAACGCGAAAAAAAGCCGATCGAGACGACCGGAGAGCTCGTGGAGCTTATCAGGGCCTCGATCCCCGCAAAGATGCTGGCAAAGGGAGGCCATCCTGCAAAGCGCACGTTTCAGGCGCTGCGGATCGAAGTAAATAGGGAATTGGAGGTCTTAAACGAATCTATTGATACGATGATCAATCTTTTGAAGCCCGGGGGGCGCCTCAGTATTATTACGTTTCATTCCCTGGAGGACCGGATCGTCAAAACGCGGTTTAAGGTCAATGAAAAGCCCTGCATCTGCCCGCCGGATTTTCCGGTTTGTGTATGCGGCAGACAGAGCAAGGGAAGGATCATCACACGAAAGCCCGTTTTGCCGGGTGATAAGGAACTGGAAGATAACAAGCGTTCAAAAAGCTCAAAGCTTCGGGTGTTTGAACGAGGATCGTAACAGTTCAGAGTCTGTCTGAACTGTTATCGAGGATAGCCCAAATTCGGAGGGGAGGCCTATGGCAGCATTGAACAATCACAAAAGACCAATCCGGAATACAAGCTATGTGCACGGGAGCGCCGCGCCCAGGCTCGAGAGCCCGGCTGTCAGGCAGCAGGAACCAAAACAACAGAAACCAAAGAAACGAAACGCGGCCCTTACCGCCACTGTCAGGAGAAACCAGGAAAAGGCGCTGCAGATGAATCTGCCGTATGTCCTCGCACTGACTGTGGCGGCGATTTGTACCCTTTATCTTTGCGTCAGCTATCTGCAGCTGCAGTCTTCGATTACCGCGAGGCTGAAGCATATCGAGTCGCTAGAGGAGAGCATCGAGGCCATGAAGGTGGAAAACGATGCGCTGGAGACCCGGATCAATACCTCTGTGGATCTGGATTATATCTACAAGGTGGCGACAGAGGAGCTTGGTATGGTTTATGCGAATAAAAACCAGGTAAAGCTGTACAACAAGACGGAAAGTGAGTATGTAAGACAGTATGAGGACATCCCGGAACGTTAGCAAAAAGAAAACCTTCACGAAGTATATGCAGGAAAAGCTGGCGGTTACGTTTCTCGTAATTACGCTGGCTTTGTTTGGTCTTGTCGTCTCGCTTTATAACGTGGTGGAAGCAAAAAACAAAGAATATACGGAGATCGTCTTAAACCAGCATTCCGCCTATGACAGCCGCACGATCCCTTACCGGCGCGGAGACATCGTGGACCGCAACGGAACGTATCTTGCAACCAGCGAAAAGGTATACAACCTGATCCTGGATCCGAATCAGATCAACAAGGGCGCGGAGGACTACCTGGACCCGACGGTAAACGCGCTCTGCGAGGTCTTCGGCTATGAACGTTCGGAAGTCTTGAAGGCTTTGTCGGACGATCCGGATTCCTATTATGTGCGCTATGAACGAAGGCTGTCCGCCGAACAGAAGGAGGCCTTTGAGACGAAAGCGGAGGAGACCAACAAGGCGTTTATAGAGGCAAAGAGCAAAAAGCGGGTCAAGGGCGTATGGTTTGAGGACGAATACCGCCGGATCTACCCGTATAACTCCCTCGCCTGCAACGTCGTGGGATTTTCTTATGACAACGGCGCACAGGGAATGGGCGGTATCGAACAGCATTATAACAGTGAGCTTGTGGGGACAAACGGCCGCGAATACGGCTATCTCGACGATGAATCCAATATGGAGAAGGTCATCAAGCCCGCCGAGAACGGCAATGTCATCGTTTCCACGATCGACGTCAACATACAGAAAATTGTCGAAAAATACATCGACGAATGGATGAGTGAGCTTGGCAGCCAGACGGCCGCGGTGCTTGTCATGGATCCGAACAACGGGGAGATTCTCGCCATGTCTTCGAACCGCAGGTTCGACCTCAACAATCCGCGGGATTTGAGTGCGTATTATACAGAGGCAGAGATCGCCCGGATGACAGAAAAGGAAAAAAATGACGCCTGGAATCAGATGTGGCGGAACTATTGTGTAAACGACAGCTTCGAGCCGGGCTCCCCGGCCAAGATCTTGACGGTTGCGGCCTGTCTGGAGGAGGGGGTCGTCACAAGGGACTCGACCTTCTTTTGCGACGGCGTCCATGAGGTAGGCGGCTACGAGATCCACTGTTCGAACCGAAGCGGCCATAATCTGCTGGATTTAGAGCAGGTGGTCATGAAGTCCTGCAACGATGCGATGATGCAGATGTCGGCGCAGCTCGGGATCAAACGGTTTACCAAATATCAGAAGATCTTTGGCATCGGCCAGAAATCAGGCATCGACCTGCCCGGAGAGGCGGATACGTCAGGACTGATCTATACATCAGATACGATGGGGCCGACCGAGCTTGCGACAAGCTCCTTTGGCCAGGGCTATAACGGTACGATGGTACAGATGGCGGCGGCGATCTCGTCGGTCATCAACGGGGGTTCTTATTATGAGCCTCATGTGGTCAAGCAGATTTTAAACGACCAGGGAAACGTTGTGAGAAAGGTCGGCCCGGAGCTTGTGAGAAAGACCGTATCCCAGTCTACAAGCGAATTCCTCTGTCATGCGTTGTTCATGACGGTGGAGGAGGGCACGGGAAAGGTCGCACAGGTCGAGGGCTTTAAAGTAGGCGGAAAGACGGGAACGGCGGAGAAGATCCCGCGTTCGGCGAAAAATTACCTGTTAAGCTTTGCTGGATTTGCACCGGCAGACGACCCGCGGATTCTGATCTATGTAATCGTCGATACGCCGAATCTTCCTCCGGGGCCGGAGCAAGCTCACAGCAGCTTTGCGACCGGTATTTTCCAGAAGATCCTGGTGGAAGCGCTTCCCTACCTGAACGTATTTCCGGATACGCCGGTGCCCGAGGAGGAAGATGATCTGTCGGGCCGCACGGAAGGGATCACAAACAACAACGAGGGCGGCCTTGAGCCGGCCCCGGAGAGAGGGGCAGAGTCCGGCGGGGAAGAAACGGAGTCCGGCGAGGCCCTTGAGAGTACGGCCGGAGAGGGAGAAACAGAGCCCGGTCAGGGCGGGCAGGAGTCCACAGAGGAGAGCACGGCCTCCGAGAGCGAGGAGGTTATCCCGTTTGAGGGGGGCTTGGGGCTTCCCGACAATGTGCCGGGAGGGCTCGCCGTGGAAACACTTCCCGCAGAGACGGCCGCCCCATAACCGTTTAAAATCGTGAGCCAGGTTGTTTCATATTTTTTGGATTTTGCAATATAATGAATAGCAAGACAAGAATGTGGATGTGGCGCGATGGGGTCTTTATTTACCCACCACAGAAAAAAAATCCTGGCAGTCGTCGGCATCGTTTCTCTGCTGATGGCGGGGCTTGTGGGGCATCTTGGCTATCTGATGATTTTTCGTTCCGAGCATTACAGTGAGATGGCTGACGAGCTCCATGAGCGGGAGCGCACGATCAAGGCGGCCCGCGGTGAGATCGTGGACCGGAACGGGACGGTGATCGCAACCAACCGGACGGTCTGCACCGTCTCCGTGATCTACAATCAGGTGACGGAGCCTGAGACGGTGATCGAGGCGCTTGTGAGAGAGCTGTCGCTTCCGGAGGCAGAGGTTCGAAAGAAAGTGGAAAAACGCTCCTCAAGGGAGATCATCCGCACCAACGTCGATAAAGAAATCGGAGACCGGATCCGCGGGCTTTCGCTTGCCGGTGTGAAGGTGGACGAGGATTATAAACGGTACTATCCGTACGAAAGCCTCGCCTCGAGAGTCTTAGGCTTTACCGGGGCGGATAACCAGGGCATTATCGGTTTGGAGGTCCGCTATGAGTCCTATCTGAAGGGGAGAGACGGAAAGATTTTGACGCTGTCCGACGCAAAGGGCGTCGAGGTGGAGAATGCTGCGGAGGAGCGGATCGAGCCGGTGCCCGGTAATACGCTGACACTGAGCCTGGACGTCAATATCCAGAAGTACGCCGAGCAGGCCGCCTATCAGATCATGGAAAAGAAGGGCGCGAAAGCGGTCTCCGTGATCATCATGAATCCGCAGAACGGTGAGATCTATGCGATGGTAAACGCGCCGGAATTTAATCTGAACGAGCCGTTTGTCCTGGGGACGGATAAAGCCTATGCGAATGAGAAGGAGAGGCAGGAGCTCTTAAACCAGATGTGGCGCAACCGCTGCATCAACGATACGTATGAGCCGGGCTCCACGTTTAAGATCATCACGGCGGCGGCTGGGCTGGAGGCCGGTGTGGTTTCCCTGACGGACCGCTTCTCATGTCCGGGCTTCCGGATCGTTGAGGACAGAAAGATCCGCTGCCATAAGATCGGCGGCCACGGCGGGGAGACCTTTTTAGAGGGGGCCATGAATTCCTGCAACCCGGTTTTCATCGACGTGGGACAGCGTCTGGGCGTGGATGCTTATTACCATTATTTTGAGCAGTTCGGTCTTCTCGGGAAGACGGGGATCGACCTGCCCGGTGAGGCGGCGACGATCATGCATAAAAAGGAAAACATGGGCCTCGTGGAGCTGGCGACAGTCTCCTTCGGCCAGTCATTCCAGATCACGCCGATGCAGCTTGTCACAACGGCCTCGTCGATCATCAACGGCGGAAGGCGGATCACACCGCATTTTGCCATCCGCTCCGAATCAAAGGATAAGACCATGGTGCGGGAATTTACCTATCCGGTGCGGGAAGGCGTTGTATCGGAGGAGACCAGCCGAACGATGCGCCATATCCTGGAGCAGGTCGTGGCGGAGGGAAGCGGGAAGCGGGCAAAGCTTGCGGGCTTTCGGATCGGAGGGAAGACGGCCACGTCGGAGAAGCTTCCGAGAAGCCTTAAAAAATACATTTCCTCCTTTTTGGGCTTTGCGCCGGCCGACAATCCCCAGGTGATTGCACTGATTACGATCGACGAACCGGTAGGAATCTATTATGGAGGCACGATCGCGGCTCCCGTGATCGCCGATATTTTTGCAAATATTTTGCCTTATCTGGGAATTGAAAGCAGTGAAGCTTTCGATTGATGAATCGCCGGAAAGGGCACATAATAATAGCAGATTAAGATTACATAAGAGATTGAGGTGCAGCATGGTAAATGAGACGATTTTGGCGATTATTATCGCTTTTATGATCAGCGCGGCGCTATGTCCCGTCGTGATTCCGTTCCTTCATAAGCTGAAATTCGGGCAGCAGGTGCGCGAAGACGGGCCGCAGGCCCACTTAAAAAAACAGGGCACGCCGACGATGGGAGGGCTTATCATCCTCTCCGGGATCGTGATTACCTCCCTATTTTATCTGAAAAGCTATCCGCGGATCATCCCCGTGCTGTTTATGACCGTAGGCTTTGGAATCATCGGCTTCCTTGACGATTATATCAAGATCGTCATGAAGCGCTCCGAGGGCCTCAATCCGAAGCAGAAGCTGTTCGGCCAGATCGTGATTACAGGAATTTTCACATATTATCTGATGATGTCGAAGGAGGCGGGCACGGCTATGCTGATTCCGTTTACCGGCGGCTTTCGGGACGGATATTATCTCGATCTGGGCTGGCTTTTCGTACCAGCGGTGTTTTTCATCGTTCTCGGTACGGACAACGGCGTGAATTTTACGGACGGTCTCGACGGCCTCTGCACCAGCGTAACGATTCTCGTGGCAACGTTCTTTACGGTAGTTGCGATCGGAGAAGACAGCGGCATCAGCCCGATCACGGGCGCGGTCGTCGGGAGTCTCTTGGGATTCCTTTTGTTTAACGTTTACCCGGCGAAGGTGTTTATGGGAGATACGGGCTCTCTGGCACTGGGCGGCTTTGTGGCCTCAAGTGCGTTTATGATGCGTATGCCGCTTTTTATTGCGATCGTGGGCCTTATTTACCTTGTGGAGGTGCTTTCGGTCATCCTCCAAGTGACATATTTTAAGAAGACCGGCGGGAAACGGATTTTTAAGATGGCGCCGATCCATCACCATTTTGAGCTGTGCGGCTGGTCCGAGACGCGGGTGGTGGCGGTCTTTTCGATCATTACGGCAATCCTTTGCCTTTTTGCTTACTTAGGATTATAGGAGGAAGAACCATGTCACAGAAAGTTTTAGTAGCAGGAACAGGGATTAGCGGGATCGCCGCTGCAAAGCTTTTGCTCGCCAGAGGCGGCGAGGTAATTCTGTACGACGGAAACAGCGCGCTATCGGCAGATGCTTTGAAAAAGGAATTTGGCGAGAGCGCAAAGGTAAGCGTGATTCTCGGTGAATTAAAAAAGCCGAGCTTAATGGGCGTGGAGCTCTGCGTGATCAGCCCTGGCATTCCTCTGGACGCGCCGTTCGTGTCCGTTTTGGACGACGCGAAGGTTCCGATCTGGAGTGAGATTGAGCTGGCTTACCATTGTTCGAAGGGAAGGCTTGCGGCCATCACCGGTACAAACGGAAAGACGACGACGACAGCCCTGACGGGCGAGATCATGAAACAGCATTTTGACAGCGTATTTGTGGTCGGAAATATCGGAGACCCGTATACGGCCCATGCACTTGAGACGGATGATGAGTCGGTCACCGTAGCCGAGGTGTCGAGCTTTCAGCTTGAGACGATCATGAAGTTCCACCCGAATGTGTCCGCCATCACCAATATCACGCCGGACCATCTTGACCGCCATAAGACCATGGACTGCTATATCCAGGTAAAGGAGGGCATCGCCTCCAATCAGACCGAAAAGGACTGCTGCGTTTTAAATCATGATGATCCGGTGCTGCAGGAGTTCGGAAAAACGCTGTCCTGCAAGGTTCTTTATTTCAGCCGCAGGGAAAAATTGGAAGAAGGAATTTTCCTGGAGGATGGTATAATCGTGTACAGGCATGCGGGAAAGACAGAGCCCGTCGTTGCCGTGGATGAGCTGCAGATTATCGGCGGCCACAATCATGAAAACGTGATGACTGCCGTGGGGATAGCACTGACCTTCGGAGTGCCGATCAACGTCATCCGCGAGGCATGCAAGAGCTTTAAAGCTGTGGAACACCGCATCGAGTATGTCAGGGAACGGTTTGGCGTCACCTATTATAACGATTCTAAAGGGACGAATCCGGATGCGGCGATCCAGGCGATCCGGGCCATGCCGGGGCCGACGCTTTTGATCGCAGGAGGCTACGACAAGCACTCGGAATATGACGAGTGGATCGAAAGCTTTGAGGGAAAGGTGCGTTATCTGGTCCTGATCGGCCAGACGCGGGATAAGATTGCAGAATGTGCGAAACGACACGGCCTCACGGATATCATGTATGCGGAGGATATGGAGGAAGCCGTTCAGGTATGCGCCTCCTATGCAAACCAGGGGGATTATGTACTCCTCTCCCCGGCCTGTGCGAGCTGGGGGATGTTTAAGAATTATGAGGAGAGAGGACGCATATTTAAGGAATGCGTCAATAAACTGTAAAGATGCGAGAACAGACCGTAAGAAAGAGCCGTCAGAATGAAGCCGTACGGGCGGTGAGAGCCGTCCCGGGCGGGGCCGTGAGAGCTGTCAGAGAATCCGGGGAGCCAGAGTACGCCGGTGAGCGAAAAAAAGCGAAGCGGAGGGAAAGCATGGCGCAAAACGGAAACAGAAAGAAAAAAAAGCCGCGCAGATTTTACGATTACAGTCTGCTGGTGACGATCATCTGTCTGACCGTGTTCGGCCTGATCATGATCTACAGCTCCAGCTCCTACAATGCACAGATAAGCGGTCTGTCCGCCTCCTATTACATGACAAGGCAGGCCGCAATCGGCCTGATGGGCTTTGCGGCAATGCTTCTGATCTCCAAGATGGATTACCATTTTTTTGCAAAGTTCACCTATCTGTCGATCATCGTGTCATACGTCTGTATGATCCTTGTGAATTTCACGCCGTTAGGCTATGAAGTAAATGGAAAGAAGCGCTGGCTCGGGACGAGGAACATGCGCTTCCAGCCGACCGAGCTCGTCAAGGTCACGGTGATCCTGGTGCTGGCGGTCATCATCACAAAGCTTGGGAAGCGCATCAACGAATGGGCCTCCTGGGCCATGATCGGGGCGATCCTTCTTCCTCTGGCGCTTTTGGTGACGATGAATAACTTAAGCTCCGGTATTATCATCTGCGGGATTGGATACGTGATGATGTTTGTTGCCTGCAAAAAGAAATGGCCGTTTTTGACGGTAGTGGCCGTGGGGGCCGCGGCGTATCTGTTTGCTGAACCCGTGGCTCAGGCACTTTTGAAGGCAAAAATTTTACAGGGCTATCAGGTCAACCGGATCTTAGTCTGGAAAAACCCAGAGGCGTATCCGCTTGACGGAGGCTACCAAATCCTTCAGGGCCTCTATGCGATCGGCTCCGGCGGTCTTTTAGGGAAGGGCCTTGGGCAGAGTATCCAGAAACTAAGCTTCCTGCCCGAGCCGCAGAATGACATGATTTTTGCGATTATCTGTGAGGAGCTCGGCCTTTTCGGCGCGGTGTTTGTGATTTTTTTGTTTTTGTTTATGATCTACCGGTTTATGCTGATAGCGGGAAATGCGCCGGATCTGTTTGGGGCGCTTTTGGTGACAGGCGTGCTGGCGCACATTGCCATTCAGGTAATTTTAAATATTGCGGTTGTGACGAATGTGATTCCGAACACGGGCGTCACGCTTCCGTTTATCAGCTATGGAGGCACCTCCGTCCTGTTTTTGATGGTCGAGATGGGAATGGTTTTAAGCGTTTCAAACCAGATCCGGATGGAACGATAGGCACAGACCGAAAGCCTTTGGCATAGAATACTGTATAGCATTTTTTGGGAGGAATCCTCGTGAGTGCGATACAGGTTCAGGGCCTTCGGCCTTTAAGCGGAAAGATAGAGATTCAGGGCTCCAAAAACGCTGTGCTTCCGATGATGGCAGCCGCTCTTTTGGCAAAGAGCACGACGGTCCTGCACCGGGTTCCGGCCATTGCGGATGTGGATTCTATGACGGGAATCCTGGAAAGCCTGGGTTGCGTCTGCAGCTTTTCCGACGGTAGTATGACGATTGATGCCACGGCTGTTTCGGGAACACGGATTCCGGAATGCTACGTGGGGAAAATGCGTTCGTCCGTGATGGTGCTGGGGCCGTTGCTTGCCAGACTGGGGGAGGCGGCTACGTCTTTTCCCGGCGGCTGTGTCCTCGGGAAGCGTCCGATTGATCTGCACCTGTATGCGCTGCAGGAGCTCGGGGCGTCGATCCAGGAGGCCGGCGGAATGATCCTGGCCGAGGCCAAAAAGCTTTCGGGCGCGAACCTTGTCCTGCGCTTTGCAAGTGTGGGAGCGACAGAAAATGCGGTGCTGGCGGCTGTCACAGCCGAGGGGATTACTGTGCTTGAACATGCGGCTAGGGAGCCGGAGATCGTCGAACTCTGTGCATTTTTGTCGGCGATGGGCGCGAAAATTTCGGGGGCCGGGACAGAGACGATCCGGATTGAGGGCGTGCAAAGGCTTCATGCGTGCGAATGGACGCTGGGAGCGGACCGGATCTGTGCGGGGACCTATCTGGCGGCGACGCTTGCGGCCGGCGGCGATATTGCAGTCTGCGGCGCCGATCCCCGGAGCTTAAAAGCCCCCCTTCTTTTAATGGAGGCGATGGGGGCACGGATCCGAGCGGATGAAAGAGAGAGGGAAATACGGCTTACCATGCGGGGGAGGCCGAAGGGCTTTTCGGCGGCGACCGGTCCGTATCCTGCATTTCCGACGGATTTACAGTCTGTATTTCTGGCGGCGGCCTGTACGGCCGACGGAGAGAGCCGGATAACGGAGACGGTATTTGAGGCAAGATTTGCGGCTGCCCGCATCCTGCGGGACTTCGGGGCACAGATATGGCTTTCGGGGCAGACAGCCGTTATAAGGGGGAGTTATCCCCTGAAGCCGGCGATCGTAAGGGCGCCGGATCTGCGGGGCGGGGCGGCTCTTTTAGCGGCGGCGCTTGCGGCGGATGGAGTGAGTATGATTGACGGGGCGGGGCACATTGAGCGAGGGTATGAGGACATCTGCCGTGATTTAAGGACATTAGGGGCAGAGGTTTTTACGATACATTCATGATTGGTTAAAACGGGTGGGGCAAAATGAGAAGAAGACGAGGGTACGGAAGATATGGACGGAGACGGAGAAGAAGGGCGGTCGGGATCGCAGCCACTATCCTGACCGGGGTTTTTCTTCTGGTAGTCATTCTGCTTTTGACGGTACAGATCTCCGAGATTGAGGTTAGCGGAAACAAACGCTATACGAAGGAACAGATTATAGATATGCTCTTTGATGGGAAATGGTCCAAGAACGCGGTATACTGTTACTATGAGAACCGTTTTCGGGAGCACAGAGTCCTTCCGTTTATCGAGGAATATAAGATCGAATTCAAGAGCCCCACAAAGGTGGAGGTCGTTGTATTTGAAAAGAGCGTAGTCGGCTATGTGTCCTACATGAGCAGCTACATGTACTTTGACAAGGATGGAATCGTCGTGGAGAGCTCAAACGAACAGCTTCCGGGCGTACCCTGGATTACCGGTTTGGAATTTGGTCATATTATGCTGTACGAGCCGCTTCCAGTGGGCAGACAGGAGGCAAAGAGCGAGACCGAGACGACGACGGCCGCGGCCGACGAGGACGGAGAGGAAGCAAAGGAGCCGGCGAGAGGGCAGGAGCTTTTGGACAGCCGCCAGATTTTTGAGCAGATCCTGAATCTGACGCAGGTACTGTCTGTCAATGAGGTACAGGTGGACAAGATCCATTACGGGAGCTATGGTGAGGTACAGCTCTTTATTGAAGATATTGTGGTGGAGCTTGGAAGCGGCGGCAACCTGAACGGGAAGATCGCGGAGCTTCGGGATATTCTGCCGGAGCTTTCCGGATATGCGGGGACGTTGTATTTGGATACGTATGATGAGGCGAATAGTAATCCTACTTATACGTTTAAGAAGAAGTGAGGGAATGTGAGGATCTGCAAAGGCCAAGGCCGACAGGCGGGGTGTTGTTGGAAGGGCGCGTGGGTGTGAAAAATTAATTAAAATAATAGTTGATATTTTGACGAAAATCAAATATTATATAAGATAGATTATATTTGAGACAGGCTCTTTAGAGCCAGGGATTAAGGGAAGTTTTTGGTACTGTTCGCTTAGGTCTGCATATTTAGTGCGCTGACTGTGAGAAGGGCGTGGAATAGCGGGAAAAAATCTATCGCCGCAGGCGATTTAGCAGGGATTTTTGCATGTTGCTGTGAACGGAGTGAACAGAAACAAGTTATTTAGAGGGAGTAAAAGGAGGAAGCATTCTTGTTAGAGATTAAGATAAATGAATCGGAGAACGCCGCAAGGATTCTGGTGATCGGCGTCGGCGGGGCCGGGAATAATGCGGTGAACCGTATGGTGGAGGAAAATATTATGGGAGTGGAGTTTATCGGGATTAATACCGATAAGCAGGCACTCCAGTTTTGTAAGGCTCCGACGGCGATGCAGATCGGGGAGAAGCTTACGAAGGGGCTTGGTGCGGGCGCGAAGCCGGAGATCGGGGAAAAGGCGGCTGAGGAAAGCCAGGAGGAGCTGGCGCAGGCGATGAAGGGTGCCGATATGGTGTTTGTGACCTGTGGAATGGGCGGCGGTACAGGGACCGGCGCTGCTCCTGTAATCGCACGGATCGCGAGAGATATGGGAATCCTGACGGTCGGCGTGGTGACGAAGCCGTTTCGTTTTGAGGCGAAGCAGCGTATGAACAATGCGCTGGCCGGGATCGAGAATTTAAAGAATGCAGTGGATACGCTGATCGTGATCCCCAATGACCGTCTGCTTGAGATCGTGGACCGGCGGACAACCATGCCGGATGCACTCCGGAAAGCGGATGAGGTATTACAGCAGGCCGTGCAGGGAATCACCGATTTGATTAACGTGCCGGGCTTAATCAATCTGGATTTTGCCGACGTGCAGACCGTTATGACGGATAAAGGCATTGCGCATATCGGTATCGGAAAGGCAAAAGGGGACGAGAAGGCGTTGGAGGCTGTCAAGCAGGCCGTTTCGAGCCCGCTCCTCGAGACGACAATCGAGGGCGCTTCTCATGTCATTATCAATATTTCGGGTGATATCAGCCTGATCGAGGCCAATGAGGCGGCGAGCTATGTACAGGATCTGGCAGGAGACGATGCCAATATTATATTCGGTGCTATGTATGACGAAAGCGTCGAAGATGAGGCGATTATCACGGTAATCGCAACCGGTCTTGATGCGCGCGGCGTCAATACGCCGGTCGAGCGCGCCATGAAGGATTTCAAGAATTATAAGGCAAAGGTTCCGGCAGCTGCTGCGGCAAAGAACCAGCCGATTCCTCAGAGAGGGCTGACTGCGGGCGGAGAGGCCGCAGCGACTGCTCCTCAATTAAATATTCCCGCGAGTGCACCCGTCTATCGTCCGGCACAGAAGGACACGCAGATCAATATTCCGGATTTCTTAAAGAATCGCAGATAATCAAAAATCAGAAGGGAGCGCCGTATTCATTTGCGGCCCTCCCTTTTCGCATTCTGAATCAACATTCTGAATCAATTTCCAAATGTTTCTTACATGACAAATTCAGGCAATCTTTCGGCCGTTTCGGCATAAATTAGCAAGATTCTGTTTTCTCTCATTTTTACCCGGGATAAAAAGGCAAAAAAAGGCGATGAAAAATCAGGAATGTCCCTGCTGTTTTGACAAATTCTGTAAGAGAGCCCGGCTATAATTAGCTCTGTTACAAAAGACAGGGAATGGGGGCCTTAAGGTGGAGGCGGTACTTTACCTGGACGTATTATTCCTGACAGAGCTGTATTTCAATTTCCTTGCATTGTACCTGTCTGCGCTGATGGGCAGGAGACCCGTGCGTTTTTTCAGGCTTTTGGCTGCAGCCGCCTTGGGAAGCGCGGCAGGACTTCTGACAGTCTGGATTTCGGGCGGTATCGCCTCGTTCTGGTTTTTGGCGCTTTTGCAGGTGGTTTTTTCCGGGAGCCTGATGACGGCGGCCGCATTTTCGCTGCGGAAAGCATTGGAGATCGCGTGGGCAGACGGGCTGTTGTTTGCGGCTTCGGCGCTTCTTGCCGGCCTGTTTTTAAGCCTTCGGGAGATCTTCTTTTTGCGCGAATGGGAATGCCTGTTCTGCCTTTCCGGGGCTTCCCTGGCCGCGGGAGCGCTTTTAAAGGAACTTACGAGAGAGAAGGCCAGGGGGCAGGAACGCCATGTGGTGCGGCTGTTTTTCCATGGGAATTGCAGGGAATTTGTGGCACTTGTGGATTCCGGAAACCGGCTTTTGGAGCCGGTGAGCCGAAAGCCGGTCAGCGTGATTGCGAAAAAGGACTGCGAGGGCTTTATCGAGACGGTTTCCGGAGTGCTCTATATCCCGTTTCGTGCGGTCGGTACGAAGCAGGGACTCCTTCCGGGGATCGTGCTTGAGCGGATGGAGATCGTCAGGGAAGAAGAAGTGATTGTGATAGAAAAACCGATCGTAGCGGTAACGAAGGAGCCGCTTTCTTCCGGCGGTGATTTCTCGCTGCTGCTGCCGGAGGCGCTGCTTTATTAGACTGCGGGCGGCAAAGGAGGGGACATATGGTTATCAAGGTTTCGGTGTCAAACAGATTCAGACTCAAGAAGGCGGCGACGCTGCGGGCGGTGCTTTTGGGACGGCAGGGAGAGGTCCATTATATCGGCGGAGCCGATGTGCTTCCGGCACCGCTTTCAGCCGAGGAGGAAGGGCAGACACTGGCCTGTTTTGGAACGGAGGAGGAAAAGGAGGCAAAGGCGCGGCTGATCGAGCATAATTTACGGCTTGTCGTGTACATAGCGAAGAAGTTTGACAATACGAGCGTCGGGGTCGAGGATCTGATTTCGATCGGGACGATCGGGCTCATCAAGGCAATCAACACGTTTAATCCGGGGAAAAATATCAAGCTGGCGACATACGCTTCCCGCTGCATCGAAAATGAGATTTTGATGTATTTGCGGAGGACGAATAAGACAAAGCTGGAGGTTTCGATTGATGAGCCGTTAAATGTGGATTGGGACGGAAACGAGCTGCTCTTGTCGGATGTGCTGGGAACGGATGAGGATGTGATCTATAAGGGGCTGGAGGAGGAGATCGAAAAGGATCTGTTAAAGAATGCAATCGACCGTCTGAATCCGCGGGAGAAGCGGATCGTAGAGCTGCGGTTCGGGCTTAAAAACGCAGAGGGGACGGAGATGACGCAGAAGGAGGTTGCGGATCTGATGGGAATTTCACAGTCCTATATTTCCAGGCTGGAGAAGAAGATCATGAAGCGGTTAAAGAAGGAGATCGTGCGGTTCGAGTAGGGGCACCGCCGTGCATTTGCGGAGGCCCCTCGTTTTGCGGAGGCCTCCGCGGCACTTTCTTTCAAAAAATATTTCCTGTTGTGTATCAGGTGTGTTTCTGCTCGTACAGGCGGGCGTAGATCATGTCGCAGAGGGCGTCTGTGTATGACTGGTCGGGGAGGTCCCTGGCAGTCACAAGGTAGTCCTGGATCAGTTCGAAGCGTTTGAGGTCAAGTTCTTCACCGGCAAGACCGGGGTCTTCCATAAGAAGCTGCTGGTCTAAGTCCTCCGGAGAATAGGTGCGCTCAAACCAGGTGAGGATTTCTTCGGTTTCTTTTTGTTCTTCTTCGGCTTCGGCTTTCAGGAGTGCGGCGGATTTCCTAGAGGAGACGCCTATATAGAGGCACCAGAGGCCCATGACGGCGAGAACGGCACAGGCAATCAGCCTCGAGAGGCCCTGCATGGGCAGAGGGATGATACCCGCTGTACAAAAGACAGATGCGGCCGCTAAGAGGCCGCCGACTAAAAAGAACGCCGATGCCGACGAGGCAACGTCTTCGCTGCGCTGTTTTTTGTCTACATAGGCGTGTGCGGGAGCGGCGGGGCGTTTTTCCTGTGCCTGGGGAGCGGCTGTCTGCGCTTCTTCCTCGGCTTTAAGAAACTCCTCGTAACGGAGTCTGAGCGCATCCTGTTTTTTTCTTACCTCCTCGGCCATCAGGGCGTCGGAGACTTCTTTTGATTCTACAAGCGGGCCGCCGCAGTCAGTACAGACGGTCATGCCATCAATAAATTCCATATCACATTTTGGACAATACGGCATAGATTGCCACCTTCCTCTCCACGGAAAATTCTGCCCCTATTATACCTGAAATACAAGGCTCCGTCCATACTTTTCTTCGGCTATCCCATTTTCCGCTTTCTTTTCGCGGGGAAATAAGGTATAATCTCCACATAAGATGCATTAGAGCGTGTCTGAAAATTCATTCCCGCCATCTGTACTCCCCGGTTTGCGGTATATTTTGCCCTCATTCGGTCAACGTAGCCCACTACGCCTCCCTCATTCGGGCCCAATCTCCCACAAACTGTGACGCACATCTGACGGAAAGCAATTTTCAGACATGCTCTAGGAAAGGACAGGGCTCATGAAAATCGCGGTAGTTACGGACAGCAACAGCGGAATTACACAGAAGCAGGCAGAAGAAATGGGAATTTTTGTTTTGCCGATGCCGTTTATGATTGACGGAGAGACATACTTTGAAGATATAACCCTGACACAGGAGGAATTTTACAGACGGCTTGGTGAGGACGCCGATATTTCCACGTCCCAGCCGGCTCCGGATTCGGTGACGTCCTTGTGGGACAGAGTGCTTACGGAGTACGATGAGATCGTGCATATCCCGATGTCCAGCGGGCTTTCAAGCTCCTATGAGACGGCGGCGATGCTGGCGGCAGACGAAACGTATCTGGGAAAGGTCTTTGTGGTCGATAACCAGCGGATCTCCGTGACACAGGAGCAGTCCGTAAAGGATGCGCTGCTTCTGATAAGCCGGGGGGCAGACGGGGCGGGTGTGAAGAAGCGCCTGGAGGAGACAAAGTTTGATTCGGTGATTTTTATCACCGTGGACACGCTGAAATATTTGAAAAAAGGCGGCCGGATTACGCCGGCGGCTGCGGCGCTCGGTACACTTTTAAAGCTTAAGCCGGTATTGATCATTTTGGGGGAAAAGCTGGACGCCTTTGCGAAGGCCAGGACCATGAAGCAGGCTAAATCCATGATGCTCGCCGCGATCCAGAAGGAACTCGATACGAGGCTTTCGGACAGCGAATGCCAGGACACGCACCTGGCCGTCGCACACACCCAAAACGAGGAGGCGGCAAAGGAATTCATGGCTGAGATTCTTGCACGTTACCCGAAGGCGGACTGCCATATCGCGCCGCTTTCCCTCAGTATTTCCTGCCATATCGGACCGGGAAGCCTTGCCGTGACTGCAACGAGAAAGCTGGTAGAGGAACATGAAAAAGCATCGGAGGCTTCTGTTTGAATTCAGAAGAAGGCATACGCCCAGCGTAAAGCTGCCGTTAATCGTCGTGATCCTGCTCCTTTGCATGATTCCTCTGGAGTTTCAGGGGCGGCTTTTGGCGAGCTCGTCCAGGCAGGCCCAGATCGAGAGGCGGATCATTGACGTTCAGAATCAGTGCCAGATCCTCAGCAATAAGATATCACGGATTGGTTATCTGGCCAATTCTGTTGTGGACAATGCGGCGACGGATACGGAGATCTCGACGCTGGCGGATATTTTTAACGGACGGATTCTGATCGTGAATTCCGGCTTTAAGATCGTCAAGGACACGTTCTCCCTCTCGGAGGGAAAGATCGGCATTTCCGAGGAGATTATCCGCTGTTTTCAGGGAGAGAGCACAAACAAGTACAATACGGAAAAACATTACTTTATCCTGGCAATTCCGATTTCCGAGACGGTTCCTGTAAACGAAGGGGCTACGGGCGGGAGGACGGCCGGGGTCATGCTGGTGACAGCCTCCACGGAGAGTATGTTTACTCTGGAGGAAAATCTGCTTGACAAAATGGCGCTTTACCGGCTTATGATCTTTGCGCTGATCCTGGTGCTGACGATCTTTATCGTACAGCTTCTTGTGCAGCCGTTTGAGGACATCGTTTCGGCGATCAACCGGGTAGCAGACGGAAATCTGGATGAAGACATCAAAGAGGAAAGCTATCAGGAGACGAAGCGAATCTCACGGGCATTGAACAGCACGCTGACGCGCCTTAAAGCGGTGGAGCAGTCCAGGCAGGAGTTTGTCTCAAATGTCTCCCACGAATTAAAGACCCCGATCACCTCCATCCGTGTGCTGGCAGATTCGCTGATGGGGATGGAGGATGTGCCGAAGGAGCTGTACCAGGAGTTTATGAGCGATATTTCGGACGAGATCGACCGGGAGAGCAAGATCATCAACGATCTCTTGAACCTGGTGAAAATGGACAAGACCTCGTCGGAGATCAATTTTGCCCAGGCCAATTTGAACAAGCTGGTCGAGACGATTTTAAAACGCCTGCGTCCGATCGCAAAGAAACGGAATGTCGAGTTGATTTTTGAGAGCATGCGTGAGGTGACGGCCGATATTGACGAGGTAAAATTTTCGCTTGCGGTCAATAATCTCGTGGAAAACGCGGTCAAATATAATAAAAAGGACGGCTGGGTCCGGGTGACATTGGATGCGGACCATAAGTTCTTTTATTTAAGAGTGGCGGATTCCGGGATCGGGATCCCCGCGGAGTTCAGCGACCGGATCTTCGAACGCTTTTATCGTGTGGACAAAGCGCGTTCCCGTGAGACCGGTGGTACGGGGCTGGGCCTTGCCATCACGAAGCGGGTGATTTTAATGCACCACGGGACGATTCGCATGGAGAGTATAGAGTGTGAGGGGACGACCTTTACGGTCCGCATCCCGCTCATTTATATTCCATAGGAAGGGGGGAGAGCCGGTATGGCTGAAAAAAAACGGTTGAAAAGCGTGCTCTTTCTCCTCGGCATTTTGTGCATCCTCTGTTTTACGGCAGGTTGTGGGAGAACGGGACGGCCGGGAGCGGCTTCGGAAAGCGGCTGCATGATCTATTACCTGAATTCTGCCGGGATTCAGCTTACAGGCAGCGCCTATGAACCGCAGGCCACAGAGAAGGAAGCGCTCGTACAGGAGCTTTTATCATGCCTGACCAATGTCCCTGCGGATCTGGACTGTCAGAGTGCGATCCCGGACCGTGTGGAAAAGATTACGTTTCGGATCGAGAAAAATGTACTGTATCTGTATGCAGACGCCAATTATGCGCTGATGAACCCAGTGCAGGAGATTTTGTGCCGGGCGGCGCTTACAAAGACGTTTACCCAGATCGAGGGGATTGATTATCTAAGCATCTACTGCGCGGAGCAGCCGATTATGGATGCGGCAGGCAATCCGGTCGGCATGCTGCAGGCGTCAGACTTCGTGGAAGGCATCCGCGATGTCAATTCCTTTGAGAAGACGGAGCTTACGCTGTACTTTGCAAACGAGACGGGCGACATGCTGATGGCCGAAAACAGGGCGGTCATGCGGAATACAAATACCTCGGTGGAGCGGCTGATCGTGGAGCAGCTCATTGAGGGCCCGGAGTCCGCAGGAGCGTTTGCGACGCTGCCCCCGGGACTGAAGCTTTTGAATGTCTCGGTCAACGAATCGGTCTGCTCGATCAACCTGGACGCGGAATTTTTGACCAGCACGATGGAGGTGCAGGAATACATTCCGATCTATTCGATCGTCAATTCGCTGACGGAGCTCTCCACGGTGAGCCGGGTGCAGATCCGCATTAACGGCTCTCAGGATGCGTCATTCCGGGACAAGATTCCGCTCAGCACGGTGTTCGAATACAACTATGATTATGTAGAAGGAGGAGAAAAAAATTAACCGGCCTTTGCTGTATGTAACGGGGGGACTGGTACTTGGAGAGTCGATAGCCCTTTGGATGACAGTGAAGCAGGGGATTTTCTGGCTGGCCCTTGGCTGGCTGGCCGTTTTTTGGATCGGCAAGAGATACAGGCCTGCCTTTTTGGCCTGCGTACTCCTTTTGATAGGAGCATGTGCGGGCCTGATCCGGATGGACTGTGAACAGAGAAGATTTGCCGGAGAGGAAACCGGTCTGGAGGCGTTTGCGGGGGAGGAGATTCTTGTCTGGGGGCGCGTGGCCTCGATTAAAAGAAGCCAAAACGGATGGCGTGTGGAGCTTAGCGGGGCCGTGGCCGGTAAGGAGGGGCGGTTTGCGCGGGTCCGCCGTATGTATGGCTATTTTGAGAAAATTGAGGATCTCGGGATCGGTACGGCAGTCTGCGTGCGCGGCGAGGCTCTGGCGGCCGGTTCTGCAAGAAATCCGGGCGAATTCGATTACCGGCTGTATTGCCGGTCACAGGGAGTCGGAGGGATTGTCTATGTAAAGTCATACGACTTGCATGAGCCGTCCCGTGTCAGGCCGCTTTCGGAGGGGCTGCGTCTTCTGGGAGAGCGGCTTGGAGATACGCTCTCGAGGGTCGCAGAGCCTGCGGATGCCGGGATCTTAAAGGCTGTGCTGCTGGGCGACAAGACGGAGCTCTCGGACTCGGTCTACGCGCTCTATCAGAGAAACGGAATCTCCCACCTTTTGGCGATCAGCGGCCTCCATGTTTCCCTGATCGGCATGAGTGTGTGGAGGGCATTGAGAAAATGCGGCGCCGGCTACGGGCTGGCAGGGCTCCTTGCGGCGGGACTTCTCCTCGGATATGGGCAGATGGTGGGCTTTGGCCCTTCGGTGACGCGGGCTGTGTGTATGCTGTTTCTTTCGTTTCTGGCCGGCTTTTGCGGGCGGAGTTATGATCTCTTGTCTTCGCTTTGCGTCCCGGCGGCCTTTCTTCTTTTGACGCGCCCCTACCTGCTGACGCAGGCCGGATTCCAGCTTTCTTTTTTGGCCGTCTTGGGTGTGTTGTGTCCTGGAGGTTTCCTTATAAAGCTTGGTAGGGGCAGACCGAACGCGGCGCTTCTGGAGGCGTTTAGCGTGAGCCTGTCTGTCCAGTTGATGACCGCTCCGGCTATCTTGTATCATTCCTTTGAAATTCCCCTCTATGCCGTATTTTTGAATCTGCCGATTGTCGCTCTGATGCCGCTTGCGGCTGCGTCGGGCTTTTTGGGGCTGTCTGCGGCGCTTCTGTGGGAGCCTGTCGGGAAAACACTTCTTGGAGGAGCCCATTATATTTTGAAGCTGTATGAGCTTCTGTGCGAGGGAGTGGAACGGCTGCCGTTTGCCGTCCTGAGCCCCGGGAGGCCAAAGGCGTGGCAGATCGTTTCCTATTATATATTTCTTGCGGCCGGGGCCTTCGTACTCTGGCGGTTCCTTACATGCCAAAAAGACGAGGCAGACAGGAGCCCTAAAACCGTCACACGGCCTTCTGCCCGGCTGCATGTACTGCAAAAGAGTATTTGCTTCTGGCTGCTTGCTGCACTATGTTTGGCCAAAACGCCTTCTCCCGGGCTTTCCGTTACGTTCCTTGACGTGGGGCAGGGAGACGGGATTTTTTTATCGGCCGGGAGACATGCCATCCTGGTGGACTGCGGCAGCAGCCAGGAAAAGAAGCTCGGCGAGGAGCGCCTTCTTCCGTTTTTAAAGAGCCGCGGAGTCCGAAAGCTCGACGCGGTCTTTATCACGCACGGGGATGCCGACCATATAAGCGGGATCCGGTATCTCCTGGAAGAAGAACCGGAGACAAAATGTCAAATCGGCTACCTGGTCATGCCGAAGGCCGGGGAGGGAGAGGAGATCTATACAGAGCTCGAGGCCCTGGCGGCAAGGCAGGGAATACCGGCTGTCTACGCCGAAAAGGGGGACAGCTTTGACGGGAGCCTTGGAAAGCGGGTGTCGATTCGCTGTCTGTATCCGGCGGGAGACACCGTCTGCAAAAACCGCAACGACGAGTCGCTCGTGCTTTTCGTGGAGGCCGGGAATTTTCGAATGCTCCTCACCGGGGATCTGGAGGCAGAGGGGGAGAGTATCTTGCTGACGGAGAGTGTCCTGAAGACGGTGACGCTGTTAAAGGCCGGCCATCACGGCTCCGCCAGCTCATCCAAAGAGGCATTCATACAGGCGCTGCAGCCGAAAAATGCAGTCCTGTCCTATGGAAGGGGCAACCGCTACGGCCATCCTGCGCCCGAGGTGACAAGGCGCCTTTATGATACGGGGGCCATCCTCTGGGAGACGGCAAGAATCGGGGCGGTGCAGGTGTGGACGGATGGGAAGCGGGTTCGGATCAAAGGATTTCTGCAGGGAAGGAATTAGAGATAAGGAAGGGGGCAAACACGTTGCAGACGTTGAATCAGGATCTTAAGGAAAAAAATTTCAGACGGGTGTATCTTTTGTTCGGAGAGGAACCGTTTTTGACGGCGAGCTATAAAAAACGCTTTCGGGAGGCGGTCACTGGGGGCGAAACGATGAATTATAACTATTTTGAGGGGAAGGCTCCGGATGTCAGGGAGATCATAAGCCTGGCGGAGACCATGCCGTTTTTCGCCGAATGGCGGCTGATCCTGATCGACGGAAGCGGCTTCTTTAAGAGCGCGTCGGAGGAGCTTTTCGAGTATCTGCCGAAGATCCCGGACACGACCTGCATGATCTTTTGTGAGACCGAGGTCGATAAGCGGAGCAGGCTGTATAAGAGAGTGAAGGAGCTCGGCTATGCGGCGGAATTTAAGAAGCAGAGTCCGGCGGAGCTCTCCAGATGGGCCGCCGGGCTGTTGGCCAGGGACGGGAAAACGATTACGAAGCAGGTCATGGAATATTTTCTTGACCGAACCGGCGATGACATGGAAAATATCCGCTCGGAATTAGAAAAGCTTGTATGCTACACGATGGGACGTGATACGATCACAAAGGAGGACGTGGAGGCAGTGGGAAGCGTCCATGTGACGAACCGGATCTTTGAGCTGGTTTCGGCGATCGTATCAGGGAGTCTGAAGAAGGCCATGGATCTGTATGAAGATCTTCTGACCCTGAAGGAGCCCCCGATGCGCATCCTGTTTCTGATCGCGAGGCAGTTTAACCAGCTTTTACAGGCAAAGGAGCTGAACGCCGCCGGGAGCGATAAGGCAGGCATTGCCGCAAGGCTCAAGGTGCCGCCCTTTGCGGTCGGCCGCCTGCTCTCTCAGGCGAAGGCGTTTTCCGGGGAGCAGCTTTTGGGTTATGTGAATCTGTGCGTGGAGCTTGAGGAAGCGGTTAAGACCGGCCGTCTGACGGACCGTCTGGCGGTGGAGCTTGTGATTACAGGCAGTTTGCAGAAAACGGAGGGAAAAAGAGCATGAATCTGTTGGTAGCCGCGGATAAAAACTGGGCGATCGGAAAAAGGGGAAAGCTTCTCGTCTCCATTCCCGAGGATCAAAGGCTGTTCAGGGAGGAGACGATAGGGAAGGTCATCGTGATGGGCCGGAAGACGCTTGAGAGCCTGCCGGGCGGGCAGCCGCTTTACGGGCGGAAAAATGTGGTGCTGACGAGAAACCGGGAGCTTACGAAAAAGGGAGTGGAGTTTTTCTATGATATGGAGACAGCGCTTTCGTTTTTAGGGCAGTTTCCGACGGAAGATATTTTCGTGATCGGCGGGGCAGAGATCTACCGGGAGTTTCTTCCGTATTGTGATACGGCCCATGTGACACGGATTGATTATGCATATGAAGCGGATACGTATTTCCCGGATCTCGATGCAAACCCGGAGTGGGCGGTGACGGCAGAGAGTGAGGAGAAGACGTATTTTAGCATTTGCTATGCGTTTAGGAGGTATGAGAGGAGAGAGTGAAGGAGGGCCCGCAGAGGCCTGTGCCGGCAGGCAGGGCGGTGCAGGCCTCTGCTGCTCTGCTTCGGGAGTGAGGGGAAAGGCGTGCGGCCGTTACTGTTCACTCCATGACGAATCACTCCGCTGATTCGTCATGAGCCAATACCGTTATGGAGCCAAAGCATATGCCCCATCGCCGCAGGCGATTTTAAATGGGCATATGCTGTTACGTTCACAGGGAACCTGTGAACAGTAACGTGTGGCCATGGATTTATCATCTGATGGCAGGAAAAGAGGGTTGCCATTTGTGGGTGATGATGTTAAACTGGATAGGGGATAGGAAAAACGGACAGTGTTAGGGGAGCGTTCTTCCAGGGGCCGGGAGGCCTTGGGGGGGCTCAGTATACAAAAGGAGGCGCGGTATGTATCCGATTTTAGAGGAAAGGGTCCTGGCGGATAAGATTGATTGGATGGTGGTGGAGGCTCCCAGAGTCGCGAAGAACTGCCAGCCGGGAGAGTTTGTGATG
>CAJTEE010000010.1 GCA_910575275.1 Lachnospiraceae bacterium
TTTTAGGTTTTTGTTCTGAATGTTCTCATCCATGGCCTCTACCCTATCGGCCATTTCTTAATAAGAATTTTCAGGGTTTTACATACTGTTCAGTTCTCAAGGTGCTGCACCGCTTTCCTTAGCGGCGACTCGAATAGAATATCACACTCCAACCGCTTTGTCAACAACTTTTTTCAACCTTTTTCGCATTTTCCCCAGAAAACTTTAATTCCCTCTCTTTAAACAAGCCCCTATTTAACAATAGCCCACACACTCCTCCCCCGCCTCGCCTCCCCTCTTTTATCTCTGTCCGTAATACGCATTCTCCCCATGCTTCCGGAAATAATGCTTATCCTGCAGTTCCTGCGGCGCCGGCTTAACCTGCGGATTCAGCATTTCACATCTTGCCGCCATTTTCGCCACTTCCTCCAGCACCACCGCATTATGTACGGCCTCTTTCGCATCCTTTCCCCACGCAAACGGCCCATGATTCTTGCAAAGCACACATGGCACTGCCTGCACGTCCAGCTCCTTAAACCGCTCCACAATCAGCCGCCCCGTATTCGCCTCATAATCCTCTAACTCCTCCCTTGTCAGGCAGCGCACACACGGAACCTCTCCGTATATATAATCCGCATGTGTCGTCCCATAGCAGGGGATCCCCCTTCCGGCCTGCGCCCAGCTCGTCGCCCAGGGAGAATGCGTATGTACAATACCCCCGATGGCCTCAAACGCCTTATAGAGCTCACAGTGCGTCGCCGTATCCGAGGACGGATTGAGCGTTCCCTCCACCTTTTTCATATGGAGATCCATAACCACCATATCTTCGGGCGAGAGCTCCTCATAGGGTACGCCGCTCGGCTTGATGACAAAGCAGCCGCTCTCCCGGTCAATGGCGCTCACGTTCCCCCAGGTAAACGTCACCAGTCCATGCTTAGGCAGCGCCATATTCGCCTCATATACCTTCTTCTTTAATTCCTCCAGCATTCCAAACATTCCTCCTTACATTCCGACATGCGCGGCCGCCTCGCGTTCCAGGAAAAGCCCGGCCTTAAAGGCCTCCATGAAGTGCGAAAAGCCCTCCACATCCTCCTTTACAGGCTCAAGGCTGCTGCCTCCATTCCCCGCAAAAACGCGCTCGGAAAGATAGTCTCCCAAGGCTTCGTTGTCTTTTTTGCCCGCCATATAAGCCGCTAAAAGCGCGATTCCCCAGGCTCCGCCCTCACCCGCCGTTTCCATCACGGAGATCGGCGTCTCCATAGCCGCTGCCATAAGCCGCTGGCCAACGATCGGAGTCTTAAAGAAGCCGCCGTGCCCGTAGAGCTTTAATACCTTCGCATGCTCCTCCTTTGTCAGAATATCCATGCCGATCTTTAAGGCCCCCAGCGAGGCCGAAAACTGCGCGCGCATCAGATTCGCCAGCGTAAAGCGGCTCTTGGGCGTACGGACAAGCATCGGACGGCCCTCTGCCACGTTTACGATGTTTTCCCCGGACAAGAACCCATAGGCCAGCAGGCCGCCACAGTCCCCGGCCCCTTCCAGGGCCTTTTGATACAGCGTGGAATAGAGCCTGTCCGGATCTGCCGACGCGCCAAAGCTCTCCAGGACCTCTTTAAAGAGGCCGGCCCAGGCGTTGATCTCGGAGGTGCAGTTATTGGCGTGAACCATTCCCACCAGGCTGCCATCCGGCGTCGTCACCAGATCGATCTCCGGATGAATCCTCTGGAGCGGCTTGTCAAGCACCACCATCACAAAGGCCGACGTACCGGCCGAAACGTTTCCCGCGCCGACCGTCACACTGTTGGTCGCCGTCATGCCAGTGCCCGCGTCTCCCTCCGGCGGGCAGAGGGGGATGCCCGCCTCAAGCTCCCCGCTCTCATCAAGCAACCTGGCCCCCTCTCCGGTCAGGGCCCCGGCAGGCTCGCCTGCCAGACGGATCACGGGAAGAAGCTCTCTAAGCCTCCACGGATACCCCTCGTCCTTAACCAGCGCATCAAACCGATCGAGCATCGCCGGATCGTACTGCTTCGTCTTTGTGTCGATCGGGAACATGCCGGAGGCGTCTCCGATCCCCAAAACCTTCTCCCCCGTGAGTTTCCAGTGTACGTATCCCGCGAGTGTGGTCATAAAACGAATCGCGGGTACGTGCTCCTCTTTGTTCAAAACCGCCTGGTACAGATGCGCGATGCTCCATCTCTGGGGGATCTGATATTGGAACAGCTCCGTGAGAGCCTCGGACGCCGGTCCCGTCGTACCGTTTCTCCACGTGCGGAACGGCGTCAAGAGCTCTCCCTCCTCATCAAATGCCATATAGCCGTGCATCATGGCCGAAAGCCCGATTGCGCGAAGCCGTTTGACCGGAACCCCGTACCGCTCCCTGACTTCCTTCAAAAGGCTCCTGTAGCAGGAGCGAAGTCCTGTCCAGATGTCCTCCAGGGAGTAGGTCCAGAAGCCGTTCTCCAGACGGTTCTCCCATTCATGGCTCCCTGAGGCGATCGGCGTATGCTCCCCGTCGATTAAAACCGCCTTGATCCTCGTGGAACCGAATTCGATCCCGAGGACCGCCTGCCCGTTTTCAATGCATTCTCTTGCCGAATTCATGCTTCTTCCTCCCTGAATGTTCTTAATACAGCCATCTGTTTATTTTCTGTAAACGGCCTGATTCCAGCGCAGCTCGTTCTTAAGCTGACGGATCGTCGTATCCTTGTCGATGTAGACCGCCTCGATGCCCATGGCGTCGGCCCAGTCACCCATCTGCTCCGCCGTCAGGTCATAGGAAAAGGCCGTGTGATGCGCGCCGCCTGCCAAAATCCACGCCTCCGCGCCGACCTTGAGATTCGGCTCCGGCGTCCAGAACGCGGTCGCGACCGGGAGCTTGGGCATCGGCTTTTCCGTCTTTTTGCAGTTCACGCTGTTGATGATCAGGCGGAACCGGTCTCCTAGGTCAATTAAGGATGTGGCAATCGCCGGCCCCTCCTTGGCCGTAAACACCAAGCGGGCCGGATCCTCCCTGTTTCCCATGGAGAGCGGCTGTGCCTTGATGGTGACGGGGCCGTCTGCGATCGTCGGGCACACCTCCAGCATATGCGCCTCCAGGATCCCCTCCTTGCCGGCTACCAGATTGTAGGTATAGTCCTCCATGAATGAGGTTCCCTTCGCATCCTTCATCCCGCTCGTCATCAGCTTCATTACACGCACCATGGCCGCCGTCTTCCAGTCGCCCTCCGCTCCAAAGCCGTAGCCCTTTTCCATCAGTCTCTGGATCGCCAAGCCCGGAAGCTGCTTCAACACACCGAGGTCTCCGAAATGCGTTACGATCGCCTGATAATTCTTCTCCTCAAGGAAGCGTTCCAGGCCGATCTCGATCCCGGCCTGGACGGCCACATGCCGGCGGAACTCCGCGGCGTCCCTGCCCTCCGTCAGGATCTGGTAGGTATCATAATATTCATCCACCAGCGCGTTGATGTCGCTTTCCGACACCGCCGCGACCGCCTCCGCGGCCTCATTGACCGGATACGCGTCCACCTCCCAGCCAAAGGTCAGCTGCGCTTCGACCTTGTCGCCCTCTGTGACGGCCACGTTGCGCATATTGTCCGCGATCCGCATCACGCGGATATGGCTGCTTTCGATTACACCCACAGCCGTTCGCATCCAGGCAGCAATTTTTTCCTGTACGTCGGCATCCGCCCAATAGCCCACAACGACCTTGCGCTCCATGCCCAGACGGCTGAAGATATGGCCGTATTCCCTGTCACCGTGCGCCGACTGGTTCTCATTCATAAAGTCCATGTCGATGGTGGCATACGGGATCTCGCGGTTAAACTGCGTGTGCAGGTGCAGAAGCGGCTTTCTGTACTCCTGGAGCCCCAGGATCCAGGACTTCGCCGGCGAGAAGGTGTGCATCCAGGTGATTACGCCCGCGCAGCTCTCGTCCATATTCGCCTCATTGAAGGTCCTTCGAATCAGCTCCGAGGTAATGAGTGTGGGCTTCCAGACGACCTCAAACGGAAGCCTGCCCGAGCGGTTCAACTCCTCTACGATCTGCCTTGCATGCTCCGCCACATGTGCCAGGCACTCGTCCCCATACAGATCCTGGGAACCAGTACAAAACCAGAATGTATATTTCTTTGCTTTCAACATGATATCCTTCCCTTCTATAGCTTATAGTGCTAGAAGTGTCAAAAGGCGCTTTGCGCGTGCAGGCACGCAATGCATGACCTTTTGATGCTTCTATCATATAATATTTATCGCTTGCGCGCAAGAAGTACGCTCTGAATGATCAAAAATACACACAGCATCCCCGCTACCGTGATACCGGTCCACCACGCGTCGTCGAGTCCGATGGAGGATACGATATTCTGGATCGTATTTAACGACAGGACGCCTACGAAGGTGCCGAAGATGTTGCCCACGCCGCCCGAAAGAAGCGTCCCGCCGATGATGGAGGAGGCGATGGCGTTCATCTCCATGCCGCCCGCATGCGACGCCGAGCCGGAGCCCACGTACAGGAAATAGACATAGCCGCCGATCCCCGCCAAAAGGCCGCACAGAAGATGCGCCAGGAAACGCGTCCGTTTCACATTGATTCCCAGCATCAGCGCACTCTGCCTGTTTCCGCCGACCGCGTAGAAGCTGCGCCCCAGCTTCGTAAAGCGGAGCACGAGGAACAAAAGCACCACGATGAGCAGGGCGACCGGCACGCCGAGTACCACATACGCGTCCACATATTTGCCGGCCTTCGTTACCGTGCCGAGCCCCGGTATCAGGATCCGCGCCCCCTTCAGCGCAACAAACGCCTCATTGGCCACGTTAAACGGGGCCGTATGTACGATCGTCGTCATGCCGCGCGCAAAAAACATGCCCGCTAATGAGACGATAAACGGCTGGATATCCAGATACGCCACGAGGAACCCCTGCACCGCCCCAAAGGCCAGGCCGATCCCCAGAGCGATCAAAAGGGAGCCGAACACACTTCCGCCCTGGTAATCCAGATATACGGCGCAGCTCATACTCACCAGCGCCACGACTCCGCCGACCGATATATCAATTCCGCCGGTGATCATGACGATGCTCATGCCGCAGGAGGTAATGATCAACGCGGAATTGGCATTCAGGATATTCAAAAATGTCTGCGGCTTTAAAAAGCCCTTCTTTAAAAACAGCATCGCCCCCGCATACATGATGATAAAGACGATCACGGTAATCAAAAGCAGCAGGTTCGTATCTGTCATTTTTGTCTTTGCGGACGCAGGCCCGCTTTTTGCCGTCTGTGCCTTTGTCATGACTGGCCGCCTCCTTTCTGCTGCTTCATCCGTTTCTGCAGGCCGATCAGCTTATCCTTCACAGTCGGCGAGCTGATCACCACCAAAAGGATGACCACCACGGCCTTATACGCGGGAAGCGCATCTGAGGAAACGTTGAATTTGTAAAGCGTGGTTGTAAGGAACTGGATCACATAGGCCCCCATAATGGATGCCATGATGTTAAATTTTCCGCCGCTTAGGGCGTTGCCTCCCAACGCGACCGCGAGAATCGCGTCCATCTCGATGTCCTTTGCGATAACGGAATAGTTGATCGAGGAAAGACGGCTCGTCTTGATCAGGCCGACCACCGCGACGCAAAGGCCAAGGAGTACGAAGCTTAACCACTTGATAAAGACCGGGTTGATTCCGTTCAGTCTTGAGGAGCTCGCGTTGATGCCGACTGCCTGCGTATACAGCCCGAGATTTGTAAACTTTAAGGCAAGCAGCGCCGCCACGATACAGACGACCGCCAGGAAAAACGGAGTGGGGATCGGGATTCCCGGGATAAATCCGCCAAAGTAGGTAAAGCTTTTATCCGTGACGATCGGAAGCTCGTTGTTGTTGATCCAGGCGGCAATCGAACGGCCCGCCGTATACAGGATCAGGGTCGCCACCATCGGCTGGATCTTAAAGACCGCCACCAGCATGCCATTGAACGCGCCGAACAGCATGGAGACCACGCACGCGGCCAAAAATCCCACAAAAATCGGAGCCCTTAACGAGCCGTCGCCGCCGATTCCGACCAGGATCCGCAGAATCACGGAGCCCGCAATCGCCACGGCCGCGCCGACGCTGATATCCTGTCCGCCCGAGGCCGCCGTGACGAGCGTCATGCCGATCGCAAGGATCGCGACCTCCGAGCCGTAATCCAGGATCGTCATCAGATAACCGGTCAGCACCGGATCGCCCGCGCTGTTATGTCCCAGCGAGATCTTGAAAAACGCCGGATCTACGAGCAGATTAAAGACCGCCAGAAGGACTAACGCCGCGATCGGGATAAAAATCTGTTTGGATACGGAAATATGTTTTTTCAATGTCATGATGCATCACCTCCGGCAATCGTTTCCATCACCTTGCCCTGCGTCAGGTCAAAGCCCGAAAGCTCTCCGACTACCCTTCGATCTCGCATGACCACCAGGCGGGAACAGGTACGGAGCATCTCATCCGTCTCGGAGGAGATAAAGGTCACGCTCATTCCCTCCGAAGCGAGCTTTAACACCAGCTTTTGAATTTCTATCTTGGTTCCGATGTCGATTCCCCTCGTCGGCTCATCTAAGATCAGGTACTCCGGATGGGTCAAAAGCCATCTTCCCAGGATCACTTTTTGCTGGTTGCCGCCGGAGAGAGACTTGATTGGGGTATCCGCCGAGGCAGTCTTAATCTCCAGAAGCTTGATATATTCATCGGCAAACGCGTTGGCCTCCGCCCTGGAAAACGGCTTGAAAAAGCCCTTCAAAACCTGCGCCGCCAGGATGATATTTTCCCGCACGGACAAATCTCCTACGATTCCGTCCAGCTTCCGGTCCTCCGGCAGATAGGCGATGCCGTTTTTCATCGCGTCCAGCGGCTTTGTAAGCTTTACGGGTTTTCCGTTCATCTGCACCGTCCCGCCGGTCACCTTATCCGCGCAGAAGATCGCGCGGACGCACTCGCTGCGCCCGGAGCCCAAAAGGCCGGTGAATCCGTTAACCTCCCCCTTCTTAATATAGAAGTCAAACGGCTTGATCCCCGCCTCGCTCTGGAGGCCCTTCGCCTCAAACACGTACGCATCGTCGCCGTGATAGACGTTCGTCTCATCCTTGATTTCTTCCATATCATCGAGCTCTTTTCCGAGCATCTTGGCCACCAGCTTCACACGCGGAAGCTCCTCGATCACATATTCGCCGACCAGCTGGCCGTCCCTCAAGACGGTGATCTTGTCGCAGACCTCGTATACCTGATCGAGGAAGTGCGTCACGAAGATAATGCCGACGCCGCGCGCCCGCAGATCCCGCATGAGTCCGAACAGCTTTTCCACCTCCGACTCGTCTAAGGACGAGGTTGGCTCGTCTAAGATCAGGACCTTACAGTCCATGTCCACCGCACGCGCGATCGCCACCATCTGCTGGATCGCGATGGAGCAGTCTGAAAGCTGCTGCTGCGCCTTCGCGGGGATTCCCAGGTTCGTGAGGATCCGGTCCGCGTCGGTGTTCATCTGTTTCCAGTTTGTAAGCCGCCCCGTCCCACGCCCGATGTACATATTTTCCGCCACGGTCAGGTTCGGACACAGCGTGATCTCCTGATACACCGTGCTGATCCCCAGACGCTGCGCGTCCTGGGGAGAGCGGATCACGGCCGGCTTGTCGAGGCCGTCCAGATAGATCTCGCCCTCATCCTTTTCATAGACGCCAGTCAGAACCTTGATCAACGTAGATTTACCCGCGCCGTTCTCTCCCATCAACGCGTGGATCTCCCCTTTTCCCAGCGTAAAATCCACACCCTGCAGGGCGCGGACGCCGGGGAAGCATTTATAGATATGCCTCATTTCCAATACAGAGTTCTCTTTCACCGGCTGTTTCACTCCTTTTTCCCGAAAAGGGGCGCCCTGCGCCCCTTTCCATTCTTTTTTCTTGGTTTCCGGTTGGCTTTAGATACCGTATTTTTCTACGTCTTCCTTAGTGATCTCGGTCGCGTCAAAGCCCTTCTCATCCATGATGATGACCTTCTCGCCAAGCTCCTCGCCTTTTTCTACCTTCTTGATGACCGCGTCAATATAGGAGGCCTGGAACGGATTGCACTGCCCGTCGTAGTTCCAATTCTGAGCCAGAAGCTCCTCTAATGCCCATTTGTTGCAGTCAAAGCCCATAACGATGACGTCCTTGCCCACGCCGTGGGAAATATTCGCCTTGTCGAGAGCCGCGACCGCGCCCTTTGCCATATCGTCGTTTTCCGCGTAGATTACGTTAAACGGCGTGCCGGAGTCGATTACCGACTGGACGATCTGCTGCGCCTTCTCCGAGTTCCACTCTGCCGTCTGCTGCGTTACCAGATTCCAGGAAGCCTCGGCTGCGACCTTCGCATCCAGCGCGCCGGTACGTCCTCTCTGTGCCGCGGAGCCCATCACGCCCTGAATATGGATTACGTTGTACTCGTCAAGCCCCTGTCCCGCCAGCCAGTTGACCGCGGTCTCTCCCTCTTTATCCATATCAGAAACGATGGAGGCCAGATACAGATCCTCACTGGCGTCGATGGTACGGTCGAATAAGATAACACCGATCCCCGCGTTCTGTGCATCCTGTAAGACACTGTCCCAGCCCGAAGTGTCTGCCGCGGACAAAAGCAGGTAGTCCACCTCATCCTGGATAAACTTCTGCGCTGCGTTGATCTGTTCGTCGTTCTTTAAGCTGTATGCAAAGGAAGCCTCATAGCCGTTCTCCTCGGTGAACATCGCCTTTAAATCCGCGTCGTTCGCCGTACGGTAACCGGACTCGTTGGGATCGTTGTTGATGATGCCGACCTTGATGAGCTCCTTCTGCGCCTCTGCGGGAGCCGCCGTTGTCGTCTCCGCCGCTGCCGCTGCTGCCGTTGTTGTTTCTGCTGCCGCCGTTGTGGCTGCCGCCTGGGTCGCAGCGTTTCCGCCGCCACAGCCTATAAGGCTTACCGCCGTCATAGATGCCATTAACATTGTTGCAAGTGTTCTCTTTTTCATTTTTTACCTCCGCTTTTATGTATTTTCGTTCCGGGCTTTATTCCCGATGTCATAAGTGTAGCAGAAAGCACCCGGGGGGTTCAATTCCTCCACCCGCCTGTCCGGGCGATTTGTGCGTTGTTTACAATACAAATTTTTTATGATATGATTAAAAAACAATACAAATTTTAAATGATAGGAAGTTTTTTTAGAGAAGGTAGAAAAATTTACGATTTTCTGCTTTGGAGCCCGTCCGGGCGGCCTGTTCCAGATTTGTGCATTTTTCTGTTTTAGGGGCAAAAAGTAGATTATTTTACGATGAGTTTGAAAATTTTATGATTTATCTTCCAAAAAAGCCCATAAAAATCTTTGTTTTTTTCTTTTGGATTTCTAAATTTTTGGCCTATCGCAAAGGGGGATCGACTGTGCTGAAATACAAATGGCTGGCCGAACGGCTGGAAACACTCATTGATACAAGCATCCGAAACGGAGTCGATAAACTGCCGACGGAGCAGTCGCTCTGTGCCAAATACCATGTAAGCCGTCAAACCGTGCGCATGGCCCTGGCGCTTTTGGAGCAGCGCGGACGGATCGCAAAAAAGCAGGGAAGCGGCTCCTACATTACCGGGCAGGAGACGGACGCCTCCAAAAACCGGATTTGTGTCCTGATTTCCGACGACCAGGACTATATCTATCCCGGCGTCCTGAGCGATATAACGAATACCCTCGCCGAGAGTGGCTTTTCCTGCCAGGTCTTCCCGACGGGCAACTGCGTCGGCGAGGAGCGCCGGCTTTTGCAGAGGATTCTTGCCGATCCTCCACGCGGGCTGATTGTGGAGGGCTGCAAAAGCGCACTTCCCAATCCCAATCTCGACCTTTACCGAGATCTTCTGGGGATGGGCTGCGCAATCATATTTTTATATAATTATTACCCCGCACTCTCCGGCTGTCTTTTTATCAAGGACGATAATTACTCCGGAAGCTCGCTCCTAGTCCGCCATCTGGCCTCCCAGGGGCATACGGCCATCGGCGGCATTTTCAAATCCGACGACATGCAGGGGCCCGAGCGCTACCAGGGTTTTGTGGAGACTCTGCGTGACCTTGGCCTTCCCATCCTGGACAGCCGTATCCGCTGGTATGATTCCCGTGAGCTTCACAGGCTGCACGTCGAAAACGATCCGCAGTTTCTTCGCAGCGTGGTACAGGATACCTTATCCTCCTGCACCGCCGTCGTCTGCTATAATGACGTGATCGCCTATCATCTGATTGACGCCCTGCTGTCCGCCGGCTTCTGCCTGCCGCAGGACATGGCCATTACCGCGTTTGACAACACCTATCTCAGCAACTCCAACATCCTGACGGTCACTACGCTCTCCCATGAGCCGCACGAAATGGGGACAAAGGCCGCCGCGATGCTCCTTGGCAAACTAAAAGGGCTCCCCGTGCATGCACAGGAAACCCGATGGCAGCTCAATCTTAAGGAGAGCACCAAAAACGGAGAATCTATTTTTTCTCCGCCCGGTACTCCCTGGGGCTTACGCCCTGCAGCTTTTTAAATACAAAGCTGAAATAATGTGCGTCCTTGTACCCGACCTCCTTAGCGATCTCCCCGGACGCCTTATCCGTCTGCCGCAGCAGCTTTTTGGCCTTTTCGATCCGCTTTTCCGTCACATACTCGATAAAGGTCTTCTGCATATTCTGGCTGAATACGGCACTCAGATAATTGGCACTCATACCGGTCTGCTCCGCCACCAGATTCAAAGACAGGCTCTCGGAATCATAATTCGTATCCACGTAGGCGAGCGCCTTTTTAAACAGCTTCCGGCCCTGATAGGTGTTGATCTGGTCCCGGAGCTGCATCGCCGTCTGCAGCATGGTGGAAAAATACTCAAACATCTCCCCGTCATTCTCGTGAATCATCCGAACCGCCTCGTCGATCGTTTCGGCGTACTCCTCCCTTTTCGCCCCGAACGACTCCAGAAACGCGACAATGGCAAAACGGATATTCAAAATCACATAGCTACGGAACATTCGTGATTTGAGAGCATTCTGGATATTCGCAAGGTACGATTCCACGAAATCATGGATCTCCTTCCATTCCCCCTTTGACAAAAAATCCCGGATCCGTTCCGGATCCATCTGCATAAAATCCACATCGCCGATGTTTTTTTCATCGTGATCGGCCAGTTGATCCGAAAGGGTTCTTTCTGTCAGGATATGGATGCCCGGCATCATAAACCTATAGGCAAAATAATGATTCACCGTCTTATAGCATTCCGGCAGCATGCTCAGTCGTTCCACGGTCTTTCCCACCGCCGCATACCAGCCTGTATCGGAGTCGTCCGGCGCACATATCTTCCTGATATGATCCAGGCCTCCCTCGATCAGCTCCTCCATATGCTGTTCGTCGGATTTCACAAGCACCCCGTAGCAGCTCACGTTTAAGCGAAACAGGATGTACTGCGGATGGCGCAGGAAATAATGGAAAACGGCTTCCTGCCTTCTCATGAGCCGCTCCCTGGCCTCCTTGGACGGCTGCTCGTTTCTCCCGAAGATGGAAAAGAGGAGGAGGTTGTAACAGGGCGCGGCAATCTGTAAAGACCTTAACGCCGCCTCCTCGTAAATCTCCTTGACCGAAAGCTTTCCATCCAGAATCTTTTCAAAAAATCGCCTGAGTGAAAACTGTTCGAACTCCTGCATCTCATCCTGAAACTGCGCCTGGTAGTCCTTTTGCTCCGCGTCCTGCTCGATCTTTTCCTTCATCTCCAGCAGCACGTTCCGCAGCGCCGCCCTTGTAATCGGCTTTAAAAGATACTGATCCACACCCGCCTTGATGGCCTGGCGCGCATACTCAAAATCATCATAGCCGCTGATGATGATAATTCTCGTCTTCGGGAATTCCTCCTTTACGATCTCACTTAAGGAAAGCCCATCCATAAACGGCATCTTAATATCCGTAATCAGCACATCCGGCTTCCATTTTCGGATCTGCGGGAGCGCCATTTCCCCGTCTGCCGCATCTCCCGCATACCGGAAGCCGTACTGCTCCCAGGGGATCTTGTCACGAAGTCCCTCCCGAATCACGCTCTCATCCTCAACCAAAAATACTTTCAGCATCCTGCTCCCTCTTTTCTGTCAATCATCCTCTAACAGCAGGCGTTCCGCTACATCCGCTTTTGTGAAAACCGTCTCCGGGACAAAGTAAAGCCTTGCCACCGCTTCCCCTCTCTCCAGCTTGCGGATCACCTTTTCCACGTATTCCCCCTGATTGGGATTGCACTCGACATCCGCCAGGATTACCCCTGCCTCGACTAACTTCAGCGCGTTTTTTACCGCATCAAACGAGATCACGAGAATATCTCCATCCTCGCCCGCAGTCCTTCCCGCCTCCTCGATGGCGGCGAGCGCACCGAAGGTCATATCGTCATTCTGAGAGATCACCACATCAATGTCCTCGTATTTTTTCAGAAGCCGTTCCATCTCCTCCTGCCCCTTGGCAGTCGTAAATTCCGCATCCGCCTGTTCGAGGATCAGCCAGTTCTCGTGCTCCTCTGCCACCGAGGCAAAACCGGCGGCCCGGCCGATGGTGGCAGTCGCTCCTTCTGTCCCCAAAAGCGCTACGATGCGAATGCTCTCCTGCTGCCGGTGTTCCTTTCTAAGATACTCCTCCAGCGTCTCGCCCGCAAGCCGCCCCTCATACACAAAATCGGACCCGATCCAGGTTACATATAAGGACTTGTCCCGGACCTTCACCTGCCTGTCGATCACAATGACCGGGATCCCGGCCTCCTTGGCCTCCTGCAGTACGGTATCCCAGCCTTCCTCCACCACGGGAGAAAACACAATATAATCGACACGCTGAGAGATAAAGCTCCTCAGCGCCTTGATCTGGTTCTCCTGCTTCTGTCTCGCATTCTCAAACAAAAGGAGGTATCCGTTTTCCTTCGTAAAAGTCTCCTGGATCGACAGCGTATTCGCCGTCCTCCAGACGGATTCGCTTCCGATCTGGGACACGCCCACTACAATAAGATCCTGATCCGGGGTCGTCCGCCCGTCCCCCTCTGCCGTTTCCTCCTCTCCCTTGGCGCAGCCTGCAAGGGCCAGAAGCAGCGCCAAAAGGATGGACAGCCACAAATGCCGTCTGTCCCTTCCTTCTCTTACCCGCATTCTCCGTTTCTCTCCTCTCCCGCCTTGATCGCGGGGATCGTCAGCTCCACCGTCGTCCCCTGTCCTTTTTCTGAAGTGATATGCATCCCATATTCCGGGCCGAAATGCATGTGGATGCGCTCGTTGACATTTGCGAGCCCAAAGCCCTTTTCGGTCTCGCTGCAGGGGCGCCCGATCTCCTTTTGCAGCTGTTCCAATTCCTCTTTCCCCATGCCGACTCCGTCATCACGAACGGACAGGCGCAAAAGCCTCCCCTCCAGGCTTCCCGATATATGGATATGGCCCTTTGCACGTTTATATTTGATCCCGTGATAGAGCGCGTTTTCAACCAAGGGCTGCAGCGTAAGCTTCAAAATCTGGTATTCATATAACGATGGATCGATCCGGATCTCGTATTCCAGGATGTCACGGTAACGCGCCTCCTGGATTTTTAAGTAACTGCGAATATGCTGTTTTTCCTCCTCAAGGGAAATAAGCTCCTTGCCCTTACTGAGCACCAGCCGGAAAAAGTCTGACAGCGCCACAACCATGTCAACCGCTTCCTCCTCCTTATTCCCTTCGATCAGCCAGATGATCGTATCCAGCGTATTGTACAAAAAATGCGGATTGATCTGCTCCTGTAAAAGGCGCAGGTCCAGCCAGCGCATCCGGTGCTCATCCTCCTTGATCTTCGCGACAAGCGTCTCCATATTTTCTGCCATCGTATTAAAGCCGCCCGCCAGGATTTCGATCTCATCCCTCGAGCTCACGTCGGCCCGGGCGCTTAAATCTCCTTCGGCCACCTTCTGCATCGCGTCGTAAAGCTCTGTAACCGGCCGCAGCATGCCGGCAATGATCCGGTGCGCGATCCGGACCGTCAAAAAGGCCAGCAGCACAACCAAAAATCCACAGGCGAGGATGAAGGTCTGAAGCTGGCGGTTTAAAGCCTTCGTGACCGTCTCCATGCTTTTCGTCTGATAATAGATGTAATACTGGATATTGTCCTGAATCAGTTCCGTCAGAATATAAATATTGTTGTCGAGCTTTTCGATGTTTTCATCATATTGTCCGCCAATCCGCACATTTTCCAGGATGTCATCCACACGCTTTTCCAGCGTATCAATGTTTCGCAGAAGGCTCTCCAGCCATACGCGGCTTTCCGGCTCCGTCGTGATATCGACCAGCTTTGTAAATTCCTTCCTGAGTTCCCCGATCAGGGCATACGGATCCTTCAACGTCCCGTCGCTCTCGATGTTTTCGTATTCCACATACCCCACTACAAGCTTATACAGGCTTTCGTCCATCTCCTCCTTAAAATTCAGGTTGTACTTATTCGCGATCGTCATATTGCTGACCGTCTTATCGTACATCCGGCTGTAGCGGGCCATGGAAAGCAAAAGCACCGCCGCAAGGATCAGAAACGGCAGCATCGCCGCGGCCGAAAGAAGCAGGATTTTGTTTCCGATCGAAAACAGGGCAGCACCGCGGGAAACCGCATGATACTGCCCTGCCTGCTCAGATGTCAGATTCCATTCCTTCATTTTTTAAATTTCTCCTCCCGGCACCACACGCGTCAAGCTTTTTCCATTGCCGAAAAGAGCCGGCCAGCAATCTTACATCACTGTCCGGCTCTTTTCCATCTCATTTTTTGAAACGCAGAAGGAGGGATTTGAACCCTCGCGCCGCTACTAACGACCTACTCCCTTTCCAGGGGAGCCCCTTCAGCCGCTTGGGTACTTCTGCATCTGCTGATTCACCCTTCCCCGCCAAAACAGGAAAGCACCTATTCCCTATACACTAGGAACCCATCCGGACTCATGCTCCGCATCTCATACCGGAAACGGAGAGAGTGGGATTCGAACCCACGCGCCCTTGCGGACAAACGGTTTTCAAGACCGCCTCGTTATGACCACTTCGATATCTCTCCAAAGCGTTCTCTCAAACGTGCTTCTCTATTTTATCCGAATCATATGGTTTTGTCAAGCACTTTTTGCCGGCTTTCTGGGGATTTTTCCCTTTTTTGTCATTGGCAGAAGTCCACAGAGGAACAGGCGGGCGGAGGGGGCCGTCCATCCCCGCCTCCGCGGACTCTCCGCCTACCTCTCGAACACCTCAGCCGCCCGCTTCATATTCTCCGTCACCTTCACCTCAAACGGGCACCGCTTCTCACATGCCCCACATCCGACACATTCCCCTGCCGTATGGGGCAGCACCGCATAATGCTCCCTCACTGTCTCCGGCACCTGCCCCTGGGCCGCGGCCAGATTCAAAAACTTTGTAACCGCCGCCACATCAATCCCCTTCGGGCACGGCGCACAATGTCCGCAGTACATGCAGTGGCCCTTCCAGCTGATCCGCGGAAATGACGCAAATGCCTCCGCGTAGTCGCGCTCCGTCTCCGGGGCCGTTTCATATCCGGTACACGCCCGAAGCTCCTCTGCCGTGCGTGCACCCGCCATCACGCAGGAGACTGCCGGCCTTGTCAGTGCGTAATGAAGACATTGGAACGGCGTCAGCGCCCTCCCGGCCGGAGAGCCCTCCTCGCTCAGAAGATCCCCGCCTCCGAAGGCCTTCATCACTGTGATGCCGACCCCAAGCCGCTGGCATGTCTCATACAGCCGCTGCCGCTCCGGATCCATGTTGACGAGCTCTCCCGCATAATTTTTCTCATCCCACAAGGATTCGACATTTTCATTCGCCGGGAGCAGATCATAGCAGGGATTGATGCTGAACATCAAAACCTCGATCAGGCCGCTCTCCACGGCGGCCTGCGCCACCTGTGGATTATGGCTTGAAAGGCCGATGCAGCCGATTTTCCCCTCCCTTTTCAGGCGGAGGGCATATTCCATGACCGCCCCCTCCTTCACGGTCTTCCAGTCTGCCAGAGAATCCACGTAATGGATCATGCCGATCTCCACATGCTCCGTCTGTAGGCGGGAAAGCTGATCTTCAAAGCCATGCTTCACTTCCCCGATCTCACGCGTTCTCTTATACTGCCCATCCTTCCAGATCGTGCACAGATGTGCCTGCAGGACGAACTTCTCCCTGCGCCCGGCCAGGGCACGGCCGAGGTTTGTGCGCATCTCGGGATTCGGCGTGTACAGGTCGATGCAGTTCACCCCGCTCTCCTCCATCAGATCCACGAATTCCTTTACCTGTTCATAGGGTTTATCCACCAGTCCCTCACACCCCATGCCGATCTCTCCGACTACGAGGCCGGTTTTCCCCAATTTTCGCCTGATCATGTCTTCTCCTCCATGTCTTGTTTATACGTGCTCTTTTATGCATCCTTGCCGGAGCAGGCCCCTTCGTGCTTTAAGAGTGCTTCGGCGAGAATCAGATCTTCCGGCGTCGTCACCTTTATGTTTTCATAGCCGCCCTCAACGAGCCGTACCCTCACTCCCGTCATGGTCTCCACCACCATCGCGTCGTCTGTCACGCCCTTCTGATATCGGGGATCCGTAAGCATCCGGTCATACGCCCCTTTGACCAGTCCATAGGAGAATACCTGGGGCGTCTGGATCTGCCAAAGCCGGCTTCGGTCTAAAGTCTTTTCTGCAAACCGCTCTGCGTCTGCGGTCTTGATGGTATCCTTCACCGGCATCGCCGCCACGCAGGCCTGATACTGTGCGGCCTCCTCCATCGTCCGCTCGATGACCGTGCGGGCGATTAACGGTCTCGCCCCGTCATGAATCAGCACAAGGCCCCGGTCGGAAAGACTCTCCCCTGCCGCGCAGAGCCCCGCATAGACCGAATGGTAGCGCTCCTTCCCCCCACAGACGATGGCCGTCACCTTCTTAAACCCAAAACGCCCGATAATCTCGGTCCGGCACCAGGAGCTCTCCCCCTCTCTGCACACCAGGATAATCCGCTCGACCGGGCTCTCCTCAAACGCCCGCAGAGAATAATAAATAAGCGGCTTCCCGTCAAGGAGCAAAAACTGCTTCGCCACTGCCGTGTGCATCCGTGTCCCCCGGCCGGCCGCCAGAACAATGGCCGCCGTATCGTTTCTCACCGCTTTCATCCGTTTTCTACCGCTCCCCCAGCTTCAGATTCGGCACCGCGTTTAAATCCCAGCCGGCCCGGGCGCCGTTGATGTATTCATAATAGGCCGCCGCCCCAATCATCGCCGCATTGTCCGTGCAAAAAACCGGTGACGGATAATAAAGGGCAAGGCCCTCTGCCTCACAGGCCGCCTGCATTCCGGCACGCAGGGCCGTATTGGAGGCGACGCCCCCCGCGATCGCGACCCGGGTACAGCCGTAGTCCCTCGCAGCCGCCATGGTATGCGAGACGAGCACATCCACGACCGCGTTCTGAAACGACGCGCACAGATCCGGGACATGAACCGTCTCCCCCTTCATCTGCGCCTGGTTTAAGTAGTTGAGCACCGCCGATTTCATACCGCTGAAGCTGAAATCATAGGCAGAACCCCCGACCTTCGCCCGCGGAAATTCCACCGCATGGGGATTCCCCTCTCTCGCGGCTTTATCCACCTTCGGGCCGCCGGGATATCCCAGGCCCACCGCGCGCGCCACCTTGTCGAACGCCTCACCCGCCGCGTCATCCATCGTCCGGCCGATGATCGTAAACACGCCGTAGTCCTTTACGATGACCAGGTGCGTGTGGCCGCCCGATACGATCAGACACAAAAACGGCGGCTCCAGCTCCGGATGCTCGATGAAATTCGCCGAGACATGTCCCTCTATATGATGGACGCCGACGAGCGGCTTCTTTGCCGCATAGGCGATCGCCTTTGCCTCCGCAACGCCCACCAGGAGCGCGCCCACCAGCCCCGGCCCGTACGTTACAGCGACCGCCGTCATCTCCTCAAGCGTCCTGCCCGCCTCATAAAGCGCCGCCTCGATTACCTGGTTGATCTTTTCAATGTGCTTCCTGGATGCGATCTCCGGCACCACTCCGCCGTACAGCGTATGCAGCGCGATCTGCGAGGAGATCACATTCGAGAGCACCTCGCGCCCGTTTTTCACGACCGCTGCCGCCGTCTCGTCACACGAGCTTTCGATCGCCAGGATCCATACATCCTCCTCAATGCTTCGCAGTTTCATCCTCTACTCCTCGTCAAATCCGATTTCCATCGACCAGCCGTCCCGGGCCGCCTTGATCCGCGGGAAGATATCGCGGATCTCGTCCAAAAACTCCTCCGGACGCAGAAGCGACGGGCTGTAATGGGTCAGCCACATCTCCCGTGGTTTTGCCTCACGCCCGAGCCTCGCGGCCTCCTGGAACAGCATATGTTTGCGCTCCCTGGCCTTTCCGGCCTTATCCTTTTCCCCGTACATCCCCTCACAGATGAACAGATCGGCATCTCTGGCGTATTCGGCGATCACCGGCACCGGCCGCGTATCGGTCGAATAGGTGACGGAAATCCCCCGCCTTTTTTCGCCCAGCACCATATCCGGCGTAAAGCGCCGCCCCTCGAACTCGATGATCTCGCCCTTCTGAAGGCGGCTCCAAAGCCTCTGTGGGATCTCCTGCGCCCGCGCCCGCTCCACATCAAAACGGCCGTTCCGGGGGATTGAGATCCGATATCCGTAGCAGGGGACATTATGGTTCACGCGGAAGCCATCGATCACGTAGGGCCCCGCCTTTATGGTCTCCCTCGGCTCGGAAAGCTCACTGAAAAGAAGCGGAAACGGCAGCTCCGGCGCGATCACGCGAAGCGCCCCGACAACCCGTTCAAGCCCCCGCGGGCCGACAAGCAGCACCGGCTCCGTCCGCTCCGCATTGCCCATCGTCAAGAGGAACCCCGGCAGGCCGCTGATATGGTCCGCATGGTAATGCGTAAAGCAGATCACATCCACAGGCTTCGGGCTCCAGCCCTTCTCCTTGAGCGCGATCTGCGTCCCCTCCCCGCAGTCGATCAGCAGATTGCTGCCGTCACACCGCGCCATCATCGACGTGAGCCACCGGTACGGGAGCGGCTGCATGCCGCCGGTCCCAAGTAAACAAATATCTAACATGCATCATCCTCGTTTCTATATACTGTCCATCCATACGTAGGCTTGTCCAAACAGCCGCAGCCCTGCTTACAGGGCCATGGCAATACATGCATCATAGCACAGATTTGCATAAAAACGCAAGACAGGGTACAGCAAAATCTGCAAATTCGTTACCGTCTGCCCTTTGGGGCTAAACCGTAACGCAGATTCTGCTGTACCCTGTCTTTTTATGACCGCCCTTTTTTGTTCAGAGGAACTCGGTCCGTTCCTCGACATCCACCGGGATTCGGAACTGGCTTACGAATTCATCATAGCAATTCTCACAAAGATCAAAATGATGAACCTCTCCGTCCTTTTCCGAAAAATAATCCCACGCATGGTCGGACAACAGTGCGCCCTCCCGGACGATCCCCTCCTTAACCGCGATTTTTTTCCCGCACATATTGCAGGCCACAGCCTCCAGTTGTCCGTTCTTCCCGTACTTTCTCATGGTATCCTCTCACCTTTCCGCTTCCTGTTTTCTCGATCGGCCATTGCTGGCTTCTCCTACATTATAGCTGAAAAAATGTCGATTTTAAGTGGTAATTCCTAGAAGCTGTCGATTCCACATGAGAATCGCATCCTCCGTGGGATCCCGGTAATACCGTTTCCGCACGGCCTCCTCCTTAAAATCCCATGATTTATAAAGGGAAATCGCAGGGGTATTCCCCCGGCGCACCTCCAGAGTCAGGGCCCCGATTCCTTTCTCCCGCGCAGTTTTTTCCAGCTGTTCCATAAACTTACGGGAATAGCCCAGGCCGCGAAGATCCGGCCGTATCACGATCCGCATGAGCTCTCCCTCGTCCGCAAAAAAACGCGCATTCATATACCCGGCGATCGTCCCGTCGGCACACTCCAAGACCCACGCCTCGTCGTACTCGTTGTTTAACATGTCCCTAAGAAGCCCCATCGACCATGCATCCGGAAAGCACGCGCGCTCCAGCGCCGCCACAGCCGCAAGATCGGCCTCTGTCATCGTCCGTAAAACGGGAGGCGCGAGGTTCATACGGGCTCCTCCCCTTCCCTTAAACACGCGGCGGCTTCGCGTTCCTCGCGCTCCCGCTCTGCTTGCGATTTTCTCAGGTACTCCGGCCGATGCTCCTCTGCCGATACGGTCTTTCCGGCCGCATAATACACGCTCCCCAACACGGCGACCGCCGCCGCCCTCTGCCTGTTTACATGGGCTGGTGCAAACGCACAGGGGACCTTGAGCGTCTCTGTGAGAAAGCTCTCATGAACCGGCACTCCGTCGCCCAAAAAGATCACGCGCTCCCCAAACCCGTTCAGCCGCTCTGCCAGCTCCCCGACCGCCAGGGCGCTCTGCCCCAGGATAACCTCAAACTCCCGTTCAAAGCGATAGATGCCGGTATACACCTGCCCCCGTCTCGCGTCCATGATCGGACAGATCAGTCCCGCCGCTCCGTACAGATTATATGCGGCCGCGTCAAGCGTCGGCACGGACACAAGCGGCTTGCCGAGCGCAAGTCCCAGCCCCTTCGCGGTCGCAGAGCCGATCCGAAGCCCCGTAAACGAGCCGGGCCCGCCGGATACCGCGACTGCATCGACCGTAGACAGCTCGATTCCCAGCATCTTTATCAGCTCGTCGATCATCGGAAGCAGCGTCTGGGAATGCGTCTTTTTAAAATTAACCGTATATTCCGCCAACAGGCTCGCATCCTCAACAATGGCGGCCGACGCCACCAAGGATGCGCTCTCGATTCCTAAAATACGCAATTTAAGCCTCCTCCACCGTGATCACACGGTAATCAAAGCCCCTCTCCGGCTTTTTCTCGATCGTCACACGCACCGCCGTCTTTGGAAGGAGCTCCTCGATCAGGCCGGACCACTCGATTAGGGAAACCCCCTCTCCAAAAAAGCAGTCCTCATAGCCCACCTCGTCCATCTCCTCAATGTCCCCGATGCGGTACACGTCAAAGTGGTACAGGGGAAGCCGCCCCGTGTCATACTGCTGGAGGATCGTAAAGGTCGGGCTGTTCACCGGCTCCGTGACGCCAAGGCCCGCGGCAAAGCCCTGCGTAAAGACGGTCTTTCCCACGCCGAGATCCCCGTTTAAACAGAATACCATTCCCGACTGCGCCGTTTCACCGAGCTTTTTTCCGATCGCAAAGGTATCCTCCGAGCCAAAGCTTTCCCATCTCATCCGCTCACTCCCTTTGTCTTGTGCGTTGGAAGGACCCGCTTTATAAGCCCCACAAACTGCTTTTCCTGCCCCGAAAAGGCGGCACGCGGCACCAGATACGCACGCGTGGGCCCCACCTTTAAAATATAAAGGCCCCGTGTCTGTACCACCTTCCAGATTTCCTCCCACGGAATCTCTCCCGATGACTCTCCCTGCGAAATAACGATCTTATCTTCCAGAAAGGTCATGTCGATGGCGTTCGAAAAGGCCGCTCCCCTCGCCTGTCTCCTAGACTTCCGATACAAAATCGCCGGCTGTATGACGGTAAACAGGAGGAAGCAGAAGGCCAGGAGGGACTTCTGAAACACGGTCGTCCACTCCCAGGAGAGCGCCAAAAGGATGAGCGCCCCCAGGGAGAATACCGCATTCAAAAGGCCGGTAAAGCCGGTGTAGGAATTGTACATGGAGAAGGCAAAAAGATCCCTTTCCGTTATTTTTACGCTGATCTTCATCTCGTTTTTTGTCCTCAAAGACCGTCAGGCCTCATCTGCGAAGGCCGACGCAATCCGCTCCATGCAGTCTTCGATCACGCTGCGCGGCGCCGCCAGGTTGATCCGCTCGAAGCCACGGCCGTTCTCGCCGAAGATGTATCCCTCGTCGAGCGCTACCTTTGCCTGCTTCTGCATCAATCCCTCCAGTTTCTCGGCGTCGCCGTGCACGTAGCCGTTAAAGTCGATCCAGGCCAGGTAGGTTCCCTCTGACGGAACCAAGTACGCCTTGGGAAGATGTTCCTTGAGGAATCCGTCCACATAGGCAAAATTTCCGTCAATGTACGCATTGACCTGCTCAAGCCATTCCTCTCCCTCTCTGTAAGCGGCGATCATGGCCGTAAGCCCAAGCGGGGAGGGCCCTGCTACTGCAAGCTTCATATCCGCGAGATCTTTCCACGCCTCTTGTAATTCCTTGTTGTGGATCACGATGTTGGAAGTCTTCATGCCGGCCAGATTAAAGCTCTTGCTCGGCGCAGTGCAGACTACGATCCGGTCCGCATACTCCGGAGCCGCCTTTAAAATCGGGGTAAACGTCACCCCCTTCCGCACCAAATCGCAATGAATCTCATCACAAATGATCCATTTATCATATTTTTTACAGATCTCGACCACCTTCTTAAGCTCCTCCGCCGTCCACACACGCCCCGCCGGATTGTGCGGGCTGCACAGCACCAGAACCTTATTCGCCGGATCTGCCATTTTTTTATCCAAATCCTCATAGTCCATGCGATACCGCCCGTTTTCGTAGATCAGCGGATTGTCAACCGTCTCACGCCCGTTGCTGCGCGCCTTGATCGTAAAAGGGTAATAGATCGGCCGCTGCAAGACGACGCTGTCACCCTCCTTTGTCAAAAGCTGCAAAAGCAGGGCATAGGCGGTTACGATCCCTGGGCAGAAAAACAGGTTCTCCGCCTTCTCCTCCCAGCCGTAGCGTTTTTGAAACCAGTCTGTCACCACGCTTTTGCACTCGTCCATATCATACAGCGTATACCCGAAAATCTTTTTATCTACACGCTCGTGCAGCGCCCGGATGATCGGCTCTGCACACGGGAAATCCATATCTGCGATCCAAAGGGACAGGGCATCCTCCGGCGCCCCCTTCGGCAGACGCTCCAGCTTTGTCGCAAAGGTCTCTCTCCGGTTTACCGGCTCGTCAAACTTATAAATCATAACAGCTCCTCCTTGTTTTTTATCCGTTTTTTACAGCTTCATGGTAAGCGAGATCCGCTTCTTTTCTGCATCCACGCCAAGCACCTTAACCTCGACAATGTCGCCGACACTGACCGCCTCCAGGGGATGACGGATAAACTTCCGTGACAGTTGGGAGATATGTACCAGGCCGTCCTGATGGACGCCGATGTCCACAAATGCGCCAAAATCAATGACATTGCGTACGGTTCCTTTTAAGATCATACCCGGCTGAAGATCTTTCATATCAAGCACATCCGTCCGCAGGATCGGCTTAGGCATCTCCTCACGAGGGTCTCTGGCCGGCTTTTCCAGCTCCTTTACGATGTCACGTAGCGTGATCTCACCGATCGACAGCTCATCGGCCAGCTTCTTATAATCCTTAATTTTTTTTCCGATCCCCGGCACGCCTCCCATACCGACCGACACCATCTCATAGCCCAGACGCTTCAAAAGCTCCTGCGCCGCCTGATAGCTCTCCGGATGGACCGAGGTCGAATCAAGCGGATTGTCCCCGCCTGTAATCCGCATAAAGCCCGCACACTGTTCAAACGCCTTCGGGCCGAGCTTCGCCACCTTCAAAAGCTGCTTTCTATTTGTAAACGCGCCGTTTTCCTCCCGATAAGAAACGATGTTTTTCGCGATCGGCTTGGAAATACCGGATACGTACTCCAAAAGCGATGCGGAAGCCGTATTCAGGTCCACACCGACCTTGTTTACACAATCCTCGACTACATTGCCAAGGGCCTCTCCCAGATGCTTCTGATTCATGTCATGCTGGTACTGCCCGACGCCGATGGATTTCGGGTCGATCTTCACGAGCTCGGCGAGGGGATCCTGCAGTCTTCTGGCGATGGAAACGGCGCTGCGCTGTCCCACATCAAACTTCGGAAATTCCTCGGTTGCCAGCTTGCTGGCAGAGTAAACAGACGCCCCGGCCTCATTTACGATGATATATTGAACCCTCTCGGGGATTTCCTTTAAAAATTCTGCGATGATCTGCTCCGATTCCCGGGACGCCGTCCCGTTCCCAACCGAGATCAGGGAAACCTGATATTTTTCAATCAGGCCCTTCAGCGTGCGCTTCGCCTCCGTCACCTTATTCTGCGGCGCAGTCGGGTAAATGACCACCGTGTCCAACACCTTCCCGGTCGCGTCCACGACAGCCAGCTTACAGCCCGTACGAAAGGCCGGGTCCCAGCCAAGGACAACGCGCCCTGCGATCGGAGGCTGCATCAAAAGCTGCTCCAGATTTTTTCCGAAGACCTTGATCGCCCCCTCCTCCGCCTGTTCGGTCAGGGCGCCCCGAAGCTCCCGCTCAATGGCCGGCGCAAGCAGCCTCCGGTAGCTGTCCAACACCGCTTCTTTAAGGACCGGGGATGTGTTCGGATTCTCGCGGACAAGCACCTGCCGCTCCAGCCATGCGACCAGCTCCTCCTCCGGGGCCTCGATTTTTACAGTCAAAATTTTTTCCTTTTCCCCGCGGTTTAACGCCAAGATGCGGTGCCCGGCGCATTTTTTTAACGGCTCCTCATATTGGTAGTACATCTCATAGACCGAGGAAACCGTCTCATCCTTTGCCTCAGACGTGATCCGCCCTTTTGCAAGCGTCGTCTGGCGGATATACGTGCGGTATTTTGCATCCTCGGAGATCCGCTCGGCCAAAATATCCCGGGCCCCGTCTATGGCCTCCTTTTCCGAGGCAACCCCTTTTTCCTCCGATACATAGGCGGCGGCCGCCTTACCAAGCGGCTCCGTAATAAGCTGCAATGCGATTGTATCCGCAAGCGGCTCAAGCCCTTTTTCCTTCGCCACGCTGGCCCTCGTCTTCCTCTTGGGGCGGTATGGCAGATATAAATCATCCACCGCCACCATCGTCTGGGCCTCCTCGATCTTTTTCTTAAGCACATCCGTGAGCTTGCCCTGCTCCTCGATTGAGGCAAGAACCTGCCCTTTTCGCTCCTCCAGGCCCCTTAAATAACGGAGGCGTTCGTCTAACGTCCTCAATACTTCATCGTTTAATGAGCCAGTCGCCTCTTTTCTGTATCTGGCGATAAACGGGATCGTGTTCCCCTCGTCAATCAGCTTCACGGCCGCCTCCACCTGGCCGCGGCCGACGGAAAGCTCCTTTGTCAATGCGGCAATAATATCCATCCTGTCACTCCTCATCTGCTCTGCGGCCTTTTGGGCCCCGTACCTGTACCGACCCATGCCTTATCCGCGCAGTAAATGCGCAGACCTATGCAGGCAGTACCTATTATGAGCTGCTGTTCACTCCGTTCACAGCAGCTTGCAAAAATCCATGTAAAATCGCCTGCGGCGATGGTTTTTTGCCGGCTATTCCACGCATTCTTACAGTCTGCGCAGTAAATGCGCAGACCTATACAGAACAGTACCTATTATAATTCAAAGCAATCAGTTATGCAACTTAAATATGGACAACCCCAGAGGTTCGTGTTAAAATGCAGGATAGAATCACGTACGAGGAGGAATGCATATGGCAGATTACGAAGACCGGAATTCATCTGAATATAGAGAAGACGAGCCCGCACCGGAAGGAAGCAAAGACACTTCGGGGCACGCGCAGACACAAGCGGAGGGCTTTAATGCAGCAAACGAACGGCAGGACCAGCAGCAAAATCCTTGGCCACAGGATCCTTACGGGACGCAGGGGCAATGGCAGCAGGACCCCTATGGGAACCGGCAGGGGCAATGGCAGCAGGACCCCTACGGGAATCAACAGGGGCAATGGCAGCAAGACCCCTACGGGAATCAACAGGGGCAATGGCAGCAAGACCCCTACGGGAATCAGCAGGGGCAATGGCAGCAGGATCCCTACGGCAGCCAGCAGGGGCAATGGCAGCAGGACCCCGGTGCACAGCAGCCATGGCAGTACCAGAATTGGCAGCAGAATCCCTACAGCGGAAATCCTTATTCGCAAAACGGCGGCTATCCTCCCTATGGAAACGATCCCTATGGCAAGCCTCCGAGACGGCGCAATGGTTACGCCACTGCCTCCCTGATCAGCGGGATCTTCAGCGTCCTTGTGCTCTGCTGCGGTGCGTTTCCGCTCTCGATCATCCTCGGAGCAGGAGCAGTCTGCCTTGCCTTTATCTCAAAAAACGGTGGTCCCTTCCCCGGAACCGCCATTGCCGGACTCATCCTCGGCATTATCGGCATTGTATTTGGCATCCTGGAGTTTGTCTACGTCCTGGCCATCACCTCCATGCTGGAAGACCCGGAGACGGCTGCCGCCTTCCAGGAAGTCTATCGCCAGATGGAGCGGATGTTTGAGCAGTCCCGTTAAGGGACTGCCTGTGGAAGCCTTGCCAGGATATCCACGCCGTGAATCAGCAAAAAATAATTCTTCACAAGAAAATTCACTGCCGTCAAAAGCACACCTGCATACACATAACGGTTTTCCAGATATCGCCTGTATACCTGCTTTCCCGTCCGCCTGTAAAGCAGATAGGAGACCGCAAACCAAACCGCAAGCACCACACAATAGAGCACAAGCGGATGGTACAAAAAGCTTACCAGGGGCCGGCCTGTAAGAAGCGCCAAAACAGCCCGCGTTCCGCCGCAGCCCGGGCAGTAAAGTCCGGTCAGGAGACGGAACACACAAGGCATGGTGGCTGGCCATATCCATTTTAATCCGAATGCTTGCATGATATCAGACATATTTTTCCACAAAACGCGGTGGCTGATTCTTCATCTTTTTATCCGCACGGGCCCTTTCATTTTCTCTGTCGTCCTTGAGTCTGATTATAGCTTAGTTTTTCTTCCGTGTAAAGGCTCCCTTTTTGATTGACAAAACCGGCCGTTTCCCCTAAACTGAAAAAAAAGGAAAGAAGGGATTGCACATGAGTAAACTGACCGTCGCACAGCTTCAGACACAGGTATATGCGGATAAAAAGAAAAACCTGGATATGCTGCCCCCCCTGCTCTGGCAGGCCAAGCAGTATAAGGCGGATCTGGTGTGTCTGCCGGAAATGTTTGCATGTCCCTATGAGACCCCAAATTTTCCGGTCTATGCAGAGGAGGATGGCGGGGAAACGTGGGCAGCACTTGGGGCCCTCGCAAAGGAGTTTGATATCCTTTTGTCCGCCGGTTCCGTCCCCGAGCGGGATGCGTCGGGACATATCTACAATACGGCGTATGTCTTCGACCGGACAGGCAGACAGCTCGCCAAACACCGAAAAGTCCACCTGTTTGACATCAACGTGAAAGGCGGCCAATGCTTTAAAGAGTCGGACACGCTGACGGCCGGAGATACGCCGACCGTTTTTGATACGGAATTGGGCCGCATGGGCCTCTGCATCTGCTTTGATTTCCGTTTTCCCGAACTCGCAAGGGCTATGGCTCTTGACGGCGCAAAGCTGATTCTCGTCCCCGCCGCCTTCAATATGACGACCGGCCCGGCGCATTGGGAGATCCTGTTCCGTTCCCGCGCGGTTGACAACCAGGTCTTTACCTTCGGTACCGCCCCGGCCAGGGATCTAAGCGCTTCCTACCACTCCTGGGGCCATTCCATCGCCGTCTCTCCGTGGGGGGCAGTCTTAAATCAGATGGATGAAAAGGCCGGAATACAGGTCACTGCGATCGACCTTCATGAGGCCGATGAGATCCGTGAACAGCTTCCTCTGCTTTCGGCATTTCGGTAAAATATTCCCTTGACAGAGACCAAACGGCCGCCGCGATTACATTGCAATCGTGGCGGCTGTTTTTCACCCGTCCCGGACAGCCTCCTTTTACACCGCAAATAAAACAAGTTGCCCCGATTGCTCTGTCCCATAATAGCGCAGATATAGCCTGTAATCCGGGTTCCATTCTGATAAAAGGTCGGGGATTTCGTATAGACTGTTTAAATTTTTTTCCAGAGACAAAAGCAGGGCCGGTTTTTCCTGGCGGATATGGCGTTCGCTGCCCCTTAACAGAGAGAGGAGCTCCGGTCCTGCATCCAAACGGATCAGATTCAGAGGGGTCGGACATGCCTTATCCAGGCGGAGCCCCGAAAGGGCCGCCTGCAAAACGGACACTCCCCGAAAGCGAGACAGCCCGTCGCTCTCCTCCCCGTTTTCGGAGAAACAGGTACAGGCCTGATACATATCTTCGTAGCAGTATAAAAAGCCCTCCATGGATTCCTTCAGCCTGTCTCCGGCATTTACACAGACAAACTGCTCCGCCGTAGGGATCAGATCCAGATCCCAGCCGGGAACACCCGATTCTTTTGCAAGGACGAGGAACCGCCGCTCTCTCCCCAACCACATCTCCAAAATTCCATACAGAACCTGCCGGGAGCGGGCATCACCAAGCGCCGCATATAGCTCCAGGAATTCATTCCTGTGTGCTTTTAAAAGCCCTGCCGTCGCCTCACCGTATTCTCCCTCGCTTAACTCACCGGATGGGCGGCAGGAAAGCTCCTCCATGAGAGACAAAAAATTCAAATCTATGCGGTTTCGCACCGGGATTTGGGGATAGCGCTTCTTTAATTCTTCTCTGCCTGACAGCCAGGGTCTTTCCTTCTCTGTATCCAGCCAGTCCCGTTCTTGCTCGGGCAAATCCCGGCGGATCAGGGCGGCAAGCTCTTTATCCTCCCTTGCAAGCGCGGCCTTTAAGACAAACAGCCGGTCCTTCAAACTTTCCCTTCCGGCATCCAGATGATACAGCCGCCCCAGAAATGTGAGCACCTGTCCGGCATCCGTATTCGGGTCATCCTTAAAAAGGCCCAAAAGAGTTGCCAATGCCTCCTCCTGGTATCGGTCCGTCCGGAGTGAAAGCGTGAGTCTGGACACCGCCTGGCCGATCTGCCTCTTTTCCAGAGCACACGCAGCCAGATAATTGCAGGCCCTCTGCACGCCTCCTGTAAGCCGCAGGGAGGATCCGCCCTGCCAGCGCTCCAGCGTTTCAAACGCCCCCTCCAGGATACGGATGGCATCCTCCTTAAGCCCCACCTTTGCAAGATAATTTCCCATCGCAAAATCCACATCTGGGTTGATCAGTCCTGTCCTTCTGAATTCTCCGTAATACTGATACGCCGGGCCGGCCAGATCCAGGGCGGTCTTCGGTGTCTCATCCCTTGCCAGTGTGAGCCAAAGGGCACAGAGCTCTCCAAAACGGTCTCCGGTCAGCCCTTTAACCGGAAGTCCCTTTCCGGCCGCGCCTCCCCCCTTGACGGCCGCCTCTCTCAGGTAAAGTCCGGCTCCTGTACTCGTGTCGGCTCTCTGTTTCAGCGCATACGAAAACGCGTGCTCCGCCGCCAGCCTGGCCTCTGTGATCCGCCCTGCGCCCGCTAAGGACTCTGCCAGATAGCACCACACCTCCGGATTCTCCGGCTCTCGTTCGGCCTGCTTTTGCAAGAGCGGCAGATTCCGCTTCCCCTTCTTTTGAATCACCGAGCTCTTATAGCCGGTATGCATAATAGACAGACTCTCTACGGCCCTCATCCGAAACAGAGATTTCCCCGTTTTCGAACAAAGAAATTCATGGATCGGATCCCGGTAGCGGATATCCGAACGGTTGCGGAAGATCCGGTCCTGCTCTCCGACCATAAACGTCCGGCCCGAATCGTCCAGGCTTTGCAGGGCCGCGCGGATCATATCCGGCCTCCTGCCCGCCGGAAAATCATTCTCCGCATGGCGGATCAGCTCCGGGATCCTGGCGGCACATTCCGGCTCAAAATATTCATCTGCATCCAGAAATACAATCCAGTCTCCCTTTGCCTGCTCGAGGGCATAATTCTTCGCTGCAGAAAAATCATCGCACCAGGGGAAATGGAACACCCTTGCCCCGAGCTCCTTCGCAAGCTCCACGGTCCGGTCAGAGGAGCCCGTATCGACCACGATCTGCTCCCACACAATCGCCTTCCCCCAGGACAGCGCCCGACGGATATTGTCTTCCTCATTCTTTACAATCATGCACTGCGACAGCTTTATGTCCTTCATCGCATTCTGTCTCCTTTACTACTGAAAAATGAACGCCTTGCACAGAGAAACCGCACTCCACCCGGAAGACTCTGTGCCTCCCAGCCCATCAAGCCCATTTTTGTCTCATAAGACAAAAATGCCTGCTCCGCGAAGGGAGCAGGCACACCGCATCATGCGGCTTGTTGCCCGTACGAACCGTACTTACTGGAGTAACTGCAGAACACCCTGCGGGATCTGGTTGGCCTGCGCCAGCATAGCCTGAGATGCCTGAACCAGAATATTGTTCTTGGTGTAGGCCATCATCTCCTGCGCCATATCAACGTCGCGGATCCGGCTCTCGGCAGCGGTCATGTTCTCCGCCGTTACACTTAAGTTGTTGATCGTATGCTCCAGACGGTTCTGGATCGCGCCCAAGTCACCGCGTGCGGAGGATACGTAGTTGATGGCGTCTTTAATTCTGGCGATTGCGTCAGAAGCCCCCTGCTGTGTGCTGATATCAACGCCGGCAATTCCCATTGCCTTGGCGTGCATGTCGCTTACAGACACACGCATCTTGTTAAAGGAGTCAGCGGTATCACCAATCTGGAGTACCAGACCACCACTCTCTTTGCCGCGGCTTAAACGGATACCTGTTGTAACACTTGCGCCAGTAGGTGTAGCTTCATCAATACCCGCCGTTACAGTTAATCCCGTAACTTCTCTGATCTTTGCCAGATTCTGCTGGAAGTTTGCATCCGCAGAATCAAGTCCTAACTTTGTGGCATCTCCCTGCTTTCCTTCTGCAATCAAGATAGTAACATCTGAACCAAGTCCCATGGTTGCATTCATGTCTGTACCGGATTCTCCAAGGCTTTTTCCTGTCTCACTACCAGACATAACCACAAACTTATGGCCATTGATCGTGAATACCGCATCGTCATAGTTTTTACCATTGTACAGCGTAAGGTCGCTCGCTACAATCTCACGGCCCATATCCCGCGGCTCGGTTACCTGAACACCAATCTTAAGATTCGATGAAGCTGTTGGTTCTGCTCCACCAATCGTCCACTCCGCATCCATCGCTGCAACTCTCGGAGTGTCAGTGCCTTCCTCAAGTGCCTCAAGTTTAAATTTGCCTGCTGTCTGCGTAATATTGTAGTTCTTTGCCAAAGAAGTCTTATTCAGCTCGGAAAGAACAGCCGCAGAAACCTGTGCCTCTGTGGCGGCGGCTGCGGAAGTACCATTCGATGTAATCGCATACTCCTGTCCGCTCGTTCCGACCAGTTTGGAGACATTACCATTGTTATCCTTTTTAGCGGTTAACGTTACAGTATGAGATTCTCCGTTCTCTAAGGATACAGTATACTTAAACGTATCTCCTTCTGTGAGTGCAAGCGTACCAGTACCCCAAACGTCTGATGCTTCATAAGCACCCTTCGCGCCTACAGATTTTGTGCTGGCTACACCGTTGATTACCGGAGCATCCGTGCTGCCCTTTGCGGAAAGCGATCCATCCAACAGGTTAATCCCGTTGAAATTCGTGCTGTCTGCGATACGATTGATCTCATCCTTAAGCGAAGTAACTTCCTTCTGCAGATTCTCACGGTCAACCTCATCCGCATACGTTCCGTTCGCGGACTGCGTCGCCAGCTCGACCATACGGTTTAACATGGAGTGCACCTCGGTCAGAGCGCCTTCTGCGGTCTGTACGAGAGAAATGCCGTCGTTCGCATTCTTCTGCGCCGTGTTTAATCCGGTGATCTGCGCGCGCATCTTCTCGGAAATGGCAAGACCTGCCGCATCGTCGCCCGCACGGTTAATTCTGTAACCGGAGGAAAGCTTCTCAAGGTTTTTAGAAACTGCGCTGTTATTCACGGTTAAGTTCCTGTAGGAATTTAATGCTGCAATGTTGTGTTGGATTCTCATAAAATATAAACCTCCTTGAATTGTGATATTAGAGTGCCTTCACTTCCTGTTCGGGCACTTACTTCGCGTCCCTCGTCTCGAACGCCGCGGCCTGGAATGTTCGATTCGCCGACGCCAGAATCTATTTCAACCAGCTCGCGAGACTGGAAGAAATCAAAAAACTTCTATCCGCGTATGCCTACGCGCTCTCACCAATTTCCCCTGCATCCGCAGTCTCGGCTTCAGCGCCCGTTCCCTGGCCCAATCTCTCCCAGGTATCTGCGATCTGCTCCATCTGCTCCCGCAGGCTTTCAAACTCCTCTCTCTCGGGGCCGTCCCCCAGTCTGTCAAGCAACCGGTTCATCCCCTCCACCGCGTCCTGACAAAGCTTCTGCTCAAGCGCCCTCGTCTCCTGCCGTTTGGCCACCTTCTGCAAATATCTCGCAGACCGAAGCTGATCCGAAGGCGATGCCTTGGGCTTCTTTGTGCGCAGGCCCTCCGGGCGCTTCTCCCCTTCCCGTTCCAGCACCTTCCCCCGGACGATGGAGACCTCCCTTGGAGCCTTAATCGAAACACGGAACTGCGGCCCCGACTCCTTAAAGACCTGAACCACCACATTTTCACCGATGGTAAGATACTCTCCCGACCTCATCTGCAACGAAAGCACACCGGAACCTCCTTCCCAATCCCCTGCTCCGGCCCTATATTTTTCACACAACTTGTGATAAGAAGTATTATAAGAAGTAAAATTTAAAATAAATGGATTCATTAAAAAGATAAATTAAGATATTTTTAGAAAAAAGACTTAACTCAAAGAAACAAACGCCGATAATACTAATGAAACGTAAAAAAAAGCCTGTTTTGGTTCTGATAATACTTCTTATCAGAACCAAAACAGGCCTTTTCCATGCCCTTCCTCCGCGAACCCTTCTCTACATCCCAGCCGGCCCGCTCCCGCCTCCCGGCTGCTGCCCGGCAGGCCCGCCTCCGTTTCCGTTCCCCGGCACAACATCCGCCGGAGACGAAGGCGCTGCACTCGTGGCGGCCGGTGTCGTCGGCACAATAATCGAGCTCGGCAGCGATTCACTCGGAGCCGTCGGGCGGCTCTGCGGAGACTGCCCCGGATACATGATCGCCTCCTCCGGGTCCTCCTCGAAGCCCGGGCCAAACCGCTCCGTCGTACCCGGTATCATATCCGCTGGACTGCTCGGACGCGCCGGGGTCGTCGGCTCCTCATGAACCGTCGAGTGCGGGGCCGTCGATTCACCAGCCGGGCCGCTGGGCGCCAACGGATTACCATACGAATCCGTCGAGACATATTCTCCCGGTCTGCTGCCGGAAGAAGACTCCCCGCTCTCTGCCGTACCAAAGACAGATGAACTCTCCTCATCCGTCTCCTCATCCGAGCTCTTACTCTCCTTCGTCTCTGCGGCAGACGTCTCCGCGGCTTTCGTCGCCTTCGGGATGTAGCCCTGATCCGTCGGGACGTGGTCGATCTCCTTGCCTGCCTTATAAAGACCGCTGTCATCGGAGATCTTCTTGCTAATCGTCTGGACCATCGCGGTCGGCACATAATCGTCCTCGCCAAAAAGGAACACATGCAGGCTCGTCACATTGCTGATCAAGGTCTGTGGAATCACACAATCCATCTTCCTGATAATCTGCTCGCCGCGTGCGGCCGGAAAGCCCATTGTCTCTCCCAGATGGTACTTCGTAATATTGGGAATCAATGCTGCAAGATCGTCAAACTTGATATTCGTTGCACACATCTCCCACATATTGCCGAGCAGATCGCTTAACGTCTTTAAATCCGCTTTCTTTGCCTTCTCAAACGCTTTCTGAATAACGATCCGCTGCCGCTCCGTGCGAGCATAATCGCTGTCCATCAGACGCAGCCTGCCATAAGCAACCGCCTGTACGCCGTCCATATGGTGGAGGCCGGGGCCGGAAAGCTGGGTAGATCCAATCCCGGTTCCCTTTACGGTCTCCGTGATGAACGCATTGATATAGTAATACTCCGATTTGCTGATCTCAATATCCACACCGCCCAGAATATTGATAGCCGTCGCCACCGCCTTCCAGTTAAAAGCGGCGTAATGCGTAATATTTAAGTCCAGGTTCTTATTGAGCGCCTTAACAGCCTGTTCCGGCCCGCCCTGGGCATAGGCGGCGTTGATCTTATTGTAGGTGTTCTTGTCGTTGATATTCAAATACGTATCGCGGAATACCGATACAAGCTTGATTTCTCCTGTCTCACGATTCACGTTTACGATCATAATGACATCCGACTGATTTCCCTTGCCGGTGGAAGAATCTCTTGAATCCACGCCGAAGACCGCGATTGTCCAGTAGCCCTTGTCCATCTTTTCCTTCATCTCAAGCGTCAGGTTCTCGTTCTCGACATCCTTTGTGTCAAACTCATGTCGGTCAGCGCTGTTTAAGCCTTTGTTGATGTATCTGTATGCCGCAAACACGACTCCTGCGATCAGCAAAACAATGGCAATCCCTACGATCAGTGCAATCTTCTTCCACCTGCCGTTATTCTTTTTACGCTTCCGGTTTCCCCCCGGGTTTTTCCTCCTGTCTGCGCGGCTTCCTGGCTCTGCCATAGAAGACCAGCGGTCCAGACTGCCCCCGTTTCTGGAGACGGCGCTCATATTCGTCCGGGTTCTTCTCCGCCTGGCCATCGAGCGTTCTAATTCGTCGTCATATCTCATATTCATGTCCTCGTCTAATATGCGTTTTTATTGATAAAGCCTTTAAAGACCGTCAAAACCATAATCTTAAAATCAAAGCCAAGCGTCCAGTTCTCAATATAATAAAGGTCATGCTCGATGCGCTTCAGGATGGAAGTATCCCCGCGGTATCCGTTGACCTGCGCCCAGCCTGTAAGACCCGGCCGTACCTGATGTTTGATCATGTATCTCGGAATTTCTTCCTTGAACTTTTCAACGAAAAACGGCCGTTCCGGCCTCGGGCCCACAAGGCTCATATCTCCCTTCAGGATATTAAAGAACTGCGGCGTCTCGTCAATGCTTGTCCTGCGGATGATCTTTCCGATGACCGTCACTCTGGAATCGCCTGGCGTTGTCCATTTGCTTTTTTCCCGTCCCGGGTCCTGCACCGTCATAGATCGAAATTTATACATTCGAAACGGCCGGTTGTGAAGGCCGACCCGGTCCTGGCAGTATATAACCGGCCCCGGAGACGTGAGCTTGATCAAAAGCGCCACAAAAAGCATAATCGGGGAAAACAGCGTGATTCCTACAAGTGCTCCGCCTATATCCACGATCCTTTTGACCGCCGCATTCAGCGGATTGTTTAACGGCACATTGCGGATGTGGATGATCGGTAGCCCCTGGAGATCCTCCGTATAGGGAATCGTCGGGATCACATTGCCGTAGTCCGGAATAAACTTCGTATGGACGCCCGATTTCTCACACAGCGCCACGATCCGCCGCAGCTTCTCGTACTCTCCGAGCCGCAGCGTGATCGCGATCTCATCGAGGGAGTTCTGCTCTAAAATATAATCCAGATCCTCGATGCAGCCGATCACCTTTACACCGTTATACGCGCTTCCGCGTTCTTTTGTATCATCCAGGATCCCCCGGATCTGATAGCCCCATTTGGGGTTCTGGAGGACCCGGTCCACAAACCCTTTTGCGGCAGTCGAAAAGCCCACAAGAAGAATATGTTTCTGATTATAGCCCTTCTGCCGCATGGAGCGGAGCACGAGCCGGATCGCATTCCGCTCGGCCGTGAGAAGAAGAATGTTTGTGACATAAAAGCAGACGACCAGTCTCTGTGAAAAGTTATAAAGATGCGACTCTTTTCTTCCGAAGTACAAAACCAGGCCAAACACCAGAAGGCCGATCGTATTGGCTTTGAATATCTTTCCGAATTCATTTCTCCGCCCCAGAATGCGCTTTGGCGCATAGAGGTCAAAGAACAGGTAAAAAATCAAATAACACGGAACAAGAACCAGCAAAGCTCCCAGATAGAAGCCAAAAGAGAGCGTATTCTTCCCGTGGCTCGCCGCCCAACCGCTGCCGATTACAAGATACCAGGCCAGCAGATAGGAGACCGCCGTCACCAGCACATCGAGTACCACATGAAAGCGGTTCAGGCTCGTCTGTTTATCCTTTATCATAATTTTCCCCGGATTATCCCATACCTACAAACGGCAATCTACCATTACCGAGTATATAGTATACCTGAAACAAAACGCTTTTGCTATAAACGATTTCTTAAGATTCTCTACGATTTTTAAAAAATGTTATGGTTCCCTGATGCTTGTCAGACCGTAAAGCCGTCTTCCGGGCTTGGCGGCCTGACGTCTGAAAAATTCGTAGCAGTATACCGCCGTTCCTAAGATTAGCTCAAGCTGCACGCCCATCTCTGCCCGCAGGCGGCCCTTAAACACCGGTACACGGCGGCAGGAAGAAAGCGTCGAAAGCCCCTCTCTTAGCCCTGCTAGATAGTCCTTCCCAAACCCCCGTTTGAAAAAGAACAGGTATTTTACAAAAAATCCCAGCAGCAGAAACGGTGCATTCAAAAGAAGCTGCCAGCTTCGCATATTTTTATAGTTCAGATACAGGCTGTTCCTCGCCGTCAGCCGCACCTTAAACGAATTATATTTTGAGCCGCTGGTCCCACTCCCCACATGCCTGACTGCAGCCTGCGGGCAGTAAAGGTTGTCATATCCATAGAGTCTCGCGCGGTAGCCCATATCCATATCTTCCAGATACGCAAAATGATTTTCGTCAAACAGCCCGAGCGTATCAAACAGCGCCCGACGATAAATGGCCGCCCCCGCACACGCCGCAAAGACACGGCATGGCCGGCGGTATTTTTTTTCGGGCCGGCCGGTTCCGCGCTGGAACGCCCAGCCAAGCACCGTATACATGTCTCCCGCATCGTCCAGAAGCGACGGTTCCCTGCTCTGCAGCATCCGGCTGCTGACTGAAAAGATCCGCTCCGACCTTGTGATCGCACGCTCCAGTGCCTCCACATAGCCGGGCTCCGGCTCCGTATCGTTATTCAAAAGGATCACATAGGGCGTATCACACGCCCGGATACCGACATTCACCGCACCCGAAAACCCCGTATTTTCCGAAAGGAACACCGACCGGATTCCCTCATTCTGCAGCCACTCCGCACTCCCATCCGTGGAGCCGTTGTCCACAACGAGGATCGCGAAATCCTTTGCCGTCTGCCCGGAAAGCGCCTTAAGGCATGGTTTTAAAAACGCAAGGCCATTATAATTTGGAATGATGATCGTCGTCTGTATCTGCATGTTCCTCCAGCTCCAGTCTATAGGGTTCCCCGATTTTCTCCTTTTTCAGATCCCGGAGAGAAAAATCGGATTTTCGTAAGGTCAGGTTCGGATTGTAAAAGGGATCTCCGTTTTTTAAAATATCCGGCCATTTTTTCGCAAAAACAGCGACCTCTCTGTTAAAGCGTGCCACCTTCTCCGGCGTATCCTCAAGCCCCCTGGACTTGGATTCGTAATGGTGCAGAACGGCATAGGGCGCATAGACCACGTGCTTTCCTAGCGCACGGACCTTCATACAGTAATCAATGTCGTTGAAGGCCACGGCCAGCTCCTCCGAAAAGCCGCCGGCCGCCGTAAAGACGGAACGTTTGCTCATCATACAGGCCGCCGTGACCGCGCTGTAGTCCTGCGCACACATGGCCCGGTGGAAATAGCTGTTCTCGGCCTTATGAAGCCCGATAAAGGTATGGCCCGCGATCCCGCCGAAGCCGATGACAACGCCGGCGTGCTGGATCGTGTCATCCTCATAGAGGAGCCTGGCGCCGACGGCGCCCACGTCCTCCCGCTGGCAAAAGCCCAGCATTTCCTCCACAAAGTCCTCGGCGATGAGCCCGATGTCATTGTTCAGGAAAAGCAGATATTCGCCTTTGGCAAACGTGACGCCGAAATTGTTGATCGCAGAATAGTTAAACTCTCTCTCCCAGCGCACCACGTGCACATTGGCAAACTCCTTTTGGATCGTTTCATAGTAGGAAAAGGTCTCGGGGGCGGTGCTATTATTCTCTACAACGATAAATTCCAGATTCTTATAAGTCCCCCGCGTAAGGATCGGGCGAATGCAGTTGTCCAGATCCGGCGTATGGTCTTTATTCGGAATGATCACGGACACAAGCGGGTTCCCATCAATGGCAAATCTTGTATGATAGATTCCGTAATCCACGCCCTTCTCCACGGAAAGCGCCTTGATCCCGGTCCGTTCATAATGGGCCTTGATCGCGCGGGCCCCGGCCTCAAACGCATACAGCTTGCTCTCGGGATTGCTTGCCGTGGAATCCTGGTGGCAGCGCCAGTGATACAACACGCGCGGGATATGGACGATTTTTGCCGCCGCCTCGGTACAGCGGAAGATAAAATCATAATCCTGCGCCCCGTCAAATTCCCGCCTGAAGCCGCCTGCCCACTCCAGAATCTCTTTTTTTACCGCAAACAGATGACAGATATAATTGACGCTTGTCAAGAGATCGGGATTGAAATCCGGTTTAAAATGCGCCTCAAACAGCGCTCCCCCGTCCATGTCCAGCTTATCCTCGTCGGAATAGAGCACGTCACAGCCCGGATTTTCATTTATGGCCTCCGCCAGGCGGTAGAGCGCATCGGGCGTCAGCCTGTCGTCATGATCCGCAAGGACGACAAACTCTCCCTTTGCCAGTGCAAGGCCCGCGTTGGTATTTCCGGAGATTCCCCGGTTTTCGCCCAAAACCACATAGCGGATCCGCTCATCCAGGTCCGCATACCGTTTCAGCACCCGTTCGAGACTCTGGCCGGCCGGGCTTCCATCCGCGATGCACAGCTCCCAGTTCGCATAAGTCTGTTCCCTTACCGAATCCAGCATTTCCTTCAGATACGTCTCCAGTGTGCGAAAAACAGGGATCACGATCGAAAACGTCGGCATATATGGGAATACTTTCTCCCTCTGTGCCGCAAGCTCCTCCGCGGTCGGCTTCGTAAGCTCCCACCATTCCCCGTAATCATAATCACTGTCCAGACCCTCGAGCTTGTGCTTTGACTTTAAAACGAGTGCCTTCAGCCCGTTTTCTTTATAGAAATCCCAGGCCACGCGAACCGTTTCCATATTCATCAGATCTTTGATCTTCTGCATACGCTTATGCGCCACGCTCGCGCGCTTTGCGATCAGCTCCTCGTTGTATTTGACACGCAGCCTGCGCCCCTCACCGCAGATCACCAGATAATAATCCCTCCCGCGCTCGTAGGGAAACCGGATATCGAAGCCAAGCTCCTGGCTGACCGTCCTCTTAAAATAGATCTGGCTCACATCATCCCGCCTCGTCGGCACGTATTGAAACTCGATGGGCTGACGGCGGCCGTCCTCGACCTGATACGTGATCTTTGTCTCCGGCGTCCTGCCGATCGCCCAGCCGTTTAGCTGGATCGTGTTTTCCCGAATCCGCACCACATCTACACTGTATTTCATGCCTTTGTCTCCAGGCCGTCCTCCGGGGCCGGCGTTTCCTTCGCGTCAAAGTTCAGCCGTTCCTCCTCGATCACGAGCGGCCGGTGCATGACGCGTGTATTTATGTTCATGATATATTCTCCCACAAGACCGATGAAAAAAATCTGTACGGAGCCCAAAAAACACATTCCGATCAGAAGCGGCGCCATCCCGGCTAAAAAGCGGTCCCAGTACAAGAGCTTCATAATCAGATAGACAAAGCCCACAAGGACGCTGACGCCCGAGCAGAACGCGCCGAAAAACGTCGCCAGCCGCAGGCCGGCCTTCGTATAGGAGGTAAAGCTTAACATCGCGGCGTCATACAGACGGTAAAAATTGTTATGGGTCTTCCCCGCCCGGCGCTTGGGCTGCTCGTAGGAGATCTCCTTGCGTTTAAAGCCGAGCTCGGCCACGATCCCGCGCAAAAAAGGCGTCGGGTCATCGAGCCGTCTTAAGACCTCAATAAATTCCCGGTCGTAAAGGCCGGAGCCTGTAAAATGCTCGATCTGCTCCACATCGGAAAGCCTGCGTATTAACTTGTAATAGCAGCTCCGCAGCCAATACATGACAGGATTTTCTTTACTGCTCGTCTTGATTCCGATGACAATCTTGTAGCCGTTTTCCCATTCATGGACGTACTTTGGAATCAGCTCCACCGGATCCTGGAAATCGGCCACCATCGAGATCACACAGTCTCCCGTGACCTGCAAAATTCCATAGTACGGGGAATTGAACTGGCCAAAATTTCGCGCGTTAAAAATCGCCTTGATTTTCGGATTTTTTGCGCAGAGTGTCCGCAAAAGCGGCCGGGTGTTGTCGGTCGAGTCATTGTCGATAAAGACCAGCTCGTACTCATACTGTGGAAGTTCCTTTGTGAGCACTTCGATCACAGCCTCACTGATCGGTTCCACATTGTCTTCCTCGTTATAGCAGGGAATCAGGATACTGATTTTTTTCATGGTAAAATTTTTGCTCACTTTCATCATTTTAGCGAATATTTCCTGTTTGTCAATAGAAGGCGCCCTGTTTTCTGGCCCGGATCGTCTTTAAAATTCCCTCGGCAAACCGCGTCCCCGGTGCCCAGCCGGTTGTCTTCTCAAGCTTTTCTATAGAAGGAATCAGATTCACGATCCCCTCGGCGTTCTCCGGTCTCGTATTATAGTGAGGCATACCGTGGCCGCCGCAGAGCGTGTGGATTTCTTCGACAAATTCCTTAAGCAGCCTCGTCTCATCCCCTGCCAGGTTAAAGACCGGACTGGCAAGTCCTGCAAACGCTTCTGCGGGCGCTTCACAGAGCGCGCAGAGCGCATCCGCCAGATCCTCTATATAAAGGAAATTCCACTCCTGCGTGCAGGCCCCCAGAGCCAGCTCCTTCCCCTCCAGGAATGCAGCCAGGCAGCTTTCCACGAGCGTCCACGGATGGTCGCCCGGCCCGTAGGCGCTGAAGATCCGCACATGCAGGTACGTGAGTCCAAGCGCCTTGGAAAGCGCTTCTCCTTTTTGGCACATCGAAAGCTTAGCTTCTCCATACGCCGAACGCGGACGGCATGGGCTCTCCTCCGTCATCAGCCCCTCGTGCAATCCGTACTCCGCCTGCGAGCCGCTGAATAAAAAGCGGCGGCAGCCCAAGGCCTTCGCGGCTTCTAACGTCCGCAGGGAGTCTGCCAGGTTTCGTTCCTGGAGCTTTTTGTCGGTCCGGGCATTACTCCCGGAGCCGCCCCAGCCGAAATGGCAGAATACATCCCCGCCCTCCGGCAGCTTTCCCGGTAGCCGTTCGGGCTCGGACAGCTCATTTTCCACTACAAACAGACGCTTTTCAAGAAGCGCCTGTCCGTTTTTCTCCGTAATCGTATTAATTTTATGGGAACCGGGCCGCACGACGGCCGTAACCGTATGCCCCCTCTTTAAAAGCGCACGCACGGCCGCCGCACCGACAAAGCTCGTGGCCCCTGTCATGATAATCCGCATATCGCCTCACACATTTTTAACCATCGGCACAAGCATGTTTTCTGCCAGCTCCTCATCGGAGAGGAACGGCGCTAGATCCTCTAACGGCACCGACACCATACGCCCGTCCGGCAATAGCTTCGCCGCCGCCTTGGGCTCAAACTCCTGCTTTGTGTCTACAAAGAACTCACAGATTACAGGCCCCTCCGTCGCCAGCGTTTTTTCCACGGCCTCCGAAAGCTCTGCATTGCTGTGCGCCGCTATATAGGGGTACCCGTACGCCCAGGCAAGCTTTTCCATGGACGGGAAGCTCAAATCCCCGCTGTCTATGCCGATCCCCACAAGTGGCTCGTTGAAATGTGTCTTCTGCGTCTGGCGGATCGAGTGATAGCCGCCGTTGTTGATCAGGAAAATCTTGATCCCCATCCGGTGATGGATAATGGTCTGCAGCTCCTGCAGATTCATCTGAATGCTGCCGTCTCCGGTCAGAAGAATAATATCTTTTTCATGGTCGGCTGCCCAAGCACCGATCGCAGCAGGCAGGTCATAGCCCATCGCAGCGATTGCCGAATTACTGATGAAGCGCTGGCCCTTTTTCATCTCATAGGCATGACCGCCCACCACGCAGGCCGAACCGTTCCCCACGACCGTGATCTGGTCCTCCTCGACGCGGCGGCTTAGCTCCTTGACTACCGCATAGACGTTTGCCGGCTGGTCCGCTCCCGCCTCGTAATGCTTATTCTGCACTACCGGATACCGTTCCTTCCAGTCCTGACAGTGCTTGATCCAGTCGGCCGCAGCCGCCTTGTCAGCGGGGCCGCCTTCCCTCTCAAATTCCTCCTCATCCAAAACGAGCTCCAGCTTTTCCAGCAGATCCTTCACGTCGGCATGCACCGGCATGTCCACATGCAGCGTTGGCTTCTTCAACTCATCCTCGTCGATGTCGTTTGCGATCACATAGGCCTCTCTGGCCCAGGTCGGGTAATTGTAGCCCACCTGCCGAATCGAAAGCCGGCTCCCCAGTGACAGGACGAGATCACTGTTCTGAACCGCAAAATTACCGGGGCGGTCGCCCATATGCCCCGCACGTCCCACATAAAGCGGATGCGTATCGTACATGCAGTCCACACTGTTCCAGCCCGTCACGACCGGGATTCCAAGCTTATCCACAACCCGCGAAAAAACGTCAAACGCCTTCGCGATCCGAATCCCGTTGCCGGCATTGACGACCGGCCGTTTGGCCCCGCGCACCTTTTTTAAGATCTCCCGCGCGGTCTCCACCGTCACGGGCTTCGGCAGAACCTGGCGCGGCTCGCCCTGCCCCGCCGTATCCTCCGTGATCAAGGCCGGATGGCCCTCGACCGACGTCTGCCGGCAGACGCCACAGCCCTCACAACCGCTTCCATGGCCCGACCAGCCCGTACCGCCTGCTTCATAATCTTCCTGATCAAAGCCGAAAAGGCTGTCCGTCTCCACAAAAGCTCCCTGTACGTCTAACGGAATATCCAGCCAGCAGGGACCCGGACGGCCCGACTGCGCCAGATACAGGGCCTTCTCTAAGCAGAACCGGACCCGCATCGGGTCGATCATCATCTCGCTGTATTTCGTCATGCAGGAGACGGCCTTTGTGATATCAAATTCCTGGTCCCCCATCGCACGAATCTTTAACCCCGTGCTGCGGGCCGTCGTATCATAGCGGATCTGTCCGGACAGGACTAACATCGGGATCGAATCCAGCCAGCCGCCGACCACTCCGGTGATCGCGTTAGTCCCCCCGGGCCCTGTCGTCACGCAGACCGCCGCGATTCTATTATGAATCCGCGCATAGCACTCCGCCGCGATCGCACAGGCTTGTTCATGATGATTAAAATAGCAGCGAAGCCCCGCCTCATGCCCAAGGCCGTCATCCAGATGCATCGCACCGCCCCCGGTGATCATAAACACATCCGTAATGCCCTCCTCCACAAGCTTCCTCGCGATATAATCCGAAACCTTCATTCTCATAGACTGCTTTACTCCTCTCCCCGCTCGCGGGTCTCTCACTCAACCGTTCCCACCTGCCCAAACGGTTCCTATCTATCCAATCTCTGTATAGATATCCACTATATCACAGATTACCGTCCTCGTCCAGCCCTTTACCGCGAGGAAGGGGGCGGGGATATAGGGATGCGCAGAGGCCGCGGCGAACGAAGGGGCGGGGCAGCCAGGCTTCGGCGTTTAAAGCTCTAAGCCTCTGTCGCTCGCCAAGGAAATAGCAAAGGCGGGGAGGGGCGGCCGTGTTTTGCGGACTCCCCCTCCCCCATTCCTTCCCTGTTACGCGTTGGCAGAACTACCAACAACCTGCACTGGATTTTCCGCCTCATAGTCTGCTATAATCAGCGCGTAAGGAAAAAACAAACCGCGCCGCACGGCGCATCAACAAAAAGGAGAGTAACCGATTATGAAAAAACAGACGCATCTGCTTGCCGTCCTTTCCGCCGCTGCATGTATGACACTGGCGCCGGCCTTTTCGGCGCAGACAGCCTACGCTGCTGCCCCCGGCTTTGTCGAGGAGGACGGAAGCCTCGTCTACTACGATGAAGATGGCTACCTCACAACCGATGCCTGGAGAAAGAACGGTGAGGATTGGTATTATTTAGATGAGAACGGCCAGGCGGCTAAGGACATGAAAGTCGAAGATTATTATGTCGGGCCGGATGGCAAAATGGTCAAGAACGCCTGGGTGGAGTTGAAGAATGAGGATGATACCGACTCCCCGGAAGCCCCTGCTTCTTATTGGTACTTCTTTGACGACAACGGAAAGTCCCTTTCCTCCAAGTGGAAGAAGATTGAAGGCAAATGGTACTACTTTGATGAAAATGGCCACATGCTGACCGGAAAGAACACCATTGATGGCTTCACCTACTATCTGGGCGGTGAAAAGGACGGCTCTATGAAGACTGGATGGATCAAGTTAGAGGAAAATGCCTCCAATCCCGGCGTCTCCGAAGGCTGGTATTACTTCGGCACGGACGGGAAGATGGTCGATACCCAGTACGATAAGCGGATCGAAGGAAATTACTATACTTTCATCGACGGCAAAATGCAGACCGGCTGGGTTATGATGCCGAAGGCCGAAGCAGAGACAGAGGCGGAAGCCACCGAAAGCAGCGCCTCGAAAGCACCTTCCATCGGTGACTATCAGTACTATGGCCTTGACGGAGACGGAAAACGTGCCGAAGGCTGGCACACCATCGAGGGGATCAAGGGCATCCATGATGCAGACGAGATCTATACCTTCTATTTTAAGAACGGAAAACCGTATTATTCCTCCACCAAAGGAAACGAGTTGTTCACGATCAACGGCAAAAAGTATGCCTTCAGCGATCTGGGAGAAATGCAGACCGGTCAGAAGGTCGTAAACGTTCAAAACGGGGAAATCGCCAATTTCTACTTTGATGAAAACGGCGTCATGAAGACCGGAAAGCAGTCCATCTACAACGAGGACACTGCCGAGACCGAGACCTGGTTTTTCCACACCGAGGGCGATAGGAAGGGACAGGGCTACCACGGCGTGCGTGACAACGTCCTTTATCGCTACGGCAAGCGCCAAGAGGCCACCTCTGACCAGCGCTATGCTCCTGTGGAGTTAGACGGAAGCACGTATCTCGTCAACACGACCGGCAATATCCAAAAGGCATCTTCCTCCTCCACCTCCCAGGTAAAGCCGGATCTTGGACGCGGCTTCAAGGACTTCAAGGATTCTAATGGAAAGATCTGGGTGGTCGATACCAAAGGAATCGTTCAGTAAGTAAATAAGTATAAATAAAGAATGGCTTTGTCAGATTCTGACAGAGCCATTTTACAGTTCCTTACCTCCGGTCGGTAATGTAATAGTTCACCAGCCGGTCCAGGGTGACCTTCATCTGTGTGATGATATTCAGGAGCTTTTCGTTGTCATCCCTAAGCCTGCGGTTTTCGTCTTCCAAAGCGGCAATGTGATCTTCGATTCGCATGTGTTTGCCCCCTTTGCTCCATCCTTCGCATTATCCCCTTTTGTACCATTATAGTAACTTTTTCCAGGAAAAGGAAGGTAGAATCGCCCGCAAGTTTCGACAGAATTCGTGTGCCAGAGCGTGTCTGAAAATTGCTTTCCGTCAGATGTGCGTTCCACTTTGCGGGAGATTTGGCCCAAATGAGCGCGGCGTAGTAGGCTACGTTAAGTGAATTTGGGCCAAATCTCCCGCGAAGTGGGGCGTGCAGATGACGGGAATGAATTTTCAGGCACGCTCTGGCACACCTTAAATAAGATGGAGCTTTTCAAGCGCATAGGCGATGCCGTCGTCCTCCACATCCTTAGTAACAAAGGAAGCATAGGGCTCCAGTGCCTTGTCATGCTGCCCCATGATGACGGCGTTACCCGCATAGCGGATCATAGCAAGATCATTTGTGCTGTCTCCAAAGGCATAGGACTCCTCTCTTGGAATCTGAAAATAGTCGAGGACGAATTGCATCGCGGTGGCCTTGTCAAACCCGGCCGGGACGCACTCGTAAAGCCCGTGCCCCCGGTCGATTGCCGCGATGTCGGGATTCAGCATCTCAAGAAAACCCTCTATATCACTATTTTTATCCGCCAGCACGCAGAATTTGTCAAAGGGAACCGCCTTCTCCGTCCAGTCTGTACTGTACAGAGCACCATTTCGGTATACAGCCTCCTTCACACGTTCAATCTCACCCATGTTGGAAACACCCTCCTGGGTACAGCAGCCCTTCGGTCCCTCTAAAATCCCATCCAGGCCAAAAATCAGAATATCCCGCTGCAGCTCCAGCCGGCGGTGCTCCGCGATTACATGATGAAGTGCCACACGCCCTGCGATCTCCACGTACGTCCCACAGCCGCAGAGACATCCGTCCACAAAAAGACTTTCCTCCACCTCATGCAACAGACAGCGCGCACGGCCGGAATTGATGAACACCAGATGCCCCGCCTCTCTGGCCCTTTGGATCGCCAGCACTGCGCTCTTTGGTATCTCTCTGGACATATTGATAAGAAGCGTTCCGTCAACATCAAAAAACAGCGCTTTTCTGCTCATTCCTCAGCCCCCGTTTGTCTCCGTCTTGGCCGTCTCTCCCGTTTCGGCCTCCACGGCATTTTCAATCAGATAATAATAAGCGGCTCCCATCTCAAACAACCGGTTTGCGGACTCCTCGCCATAGGCCAAAACCATTGCCGTCTGATTCTCAAAGGAATTCATATGGGCCATGCTTTCCTTCTGGCTGTCCGTTGCCGTCAGCTTCTCGGCCTTTATGATCTCATCGATCGCCATTTCCTGCTTGACAAGCTCCTCGGCAACCTCCTTAAGCCCCTCTGAGTCCGTTCCCATATAGATCGCCAGAAATGTTTCCAGATCCATTCCATACTGGGCCGCATACGCCTGGTACGTCATTTGAAGCTCTGTAAACATCTCCTCCACCTTGGAGTCGTCACAGACGATCTCAGAATTTTCGATCACCTGGGCCAAAAGCTCGTTTCCGGCACTGTTAAACCATTCACTTTCCTGCTGATTTTCAAGCTCCTTTCGAAGCTCCTCTTTCAGAGAGGCAAGCGTTGCCGTCTCCTCACCGGTTACACGCCTGGCAAGCGCATCATCAATCTGTGTCTGCTCTGGATCTTTAATCGCATTCAGGGTGACATGGAACACTACAGGCTGCCCTGCGAGCTCTGCGTTGTCGTAAGTCTCTGGGAAAGTGAGCTCCAAGTCCTTTTCCTCCCCCGGACGCATTCCGACGACGCCGGCTTCAAATCCGTCGATAAACCGGCCGCTTCCCAGCGTCAGGTCAAAATTACTCCCGGTCCCGCCCTGAAATGCCACGCCATCCTTCGTGCCCACAAAATCAATATTCGCCACATCTCCATCCTTTGCCGCCCGGCCCGTGATCTCGGCCGGATAGACGCTTTTCAGATAGTTCAGCTGGTTTTCCAGCATGGTGTCCGTGACTTCTTTTCTCTGCGCCGTCAGGGTAAGCCCTTTATACGTGCCCAACGTAATGCGCGCAGAGGACGCGGCTTTAGCGGTCGTCTCCTGCTGCCCCTCTCCCTTCGTCCCCTCTGCGCCAGCCCTTTGGCAGCCCGTTATGAGCATGGCTAAAGCCGCCACACAGAGACAGATTTTCACAAGTTTTTTCATAGATTTTTCTGTTTTCCTTTCTCCTCCCGTCTCCGGCCAGATGCCGGAAACGTTTTATTTGTAAAAAGCCGAAAAGGCCCGGTATGCGGAATATACATCCAGCTTGGCCGCCAGCTCAAACGGCGCATGCATCGAAAGGATCGGGACGCCCACATCCACTACATCCACGTCAAGCTTTGCCACAAACTGGGCGATTGTCCCGCCACCGCCCGCATCCACGGCTCCAAGCTCCCCGGTCTGCCAGAAAACGTCCTCCGCCTCCAGGAGTGCAATGACCTTTCCCATCGTCTCCGCACTGGCGTCGCTGCTCCCTGACTTTCCGCGCGCCCCGGTGTACTTCGTCAGCACACAGCCGTGGTTGATATAGCTGGAATTGCGTTCCTCGTATACCGCCGGGAAGGTCGGGTCATAGGCCGCATTTACATCCGAAGAAAGACAGATGGAATTTCGCAAAACCGGTTTTAAATCGGCTTTCTGATTCCCGGAAAGCTCCTCCAAAATATGGCGCACAAAGTCGGAATTCAGGCCTGTATTTCCCACAGAGCCGATCTCCTCCTTATCCGCCAAAATCGTAAGCGTCGTATGTGCCGGCGCCTTCGCCTCCAGCTCGGCGCGAAGCGCCGTATAGGCGCAGACCCGGTCATCCTGGCCGTACGCACCTACAAGACTTCTGTCCAGTCCTATATCCATGGCGCGATATGCCGGTACGAACTCAATCTCGGCTCTGGTAAAATCCTTTTCCGTGATCCCGTATGCCTCGTGTAAGAGCTTCATGGCCGTAAGCTTGACCAGGTTTTTTAACTTGTCATCCTCCTCGTTTTCATAGAACGGCAGGGAGGCAGCAAAGATGTTTAGCTCCTCTCCTTTTAAGCCCTCCGAGAGTTTGCGTCCGTTCTGCTCCGAAGCCAGATGCGGTAAGAGATCCGTTACGCAAAACCGCGGCTCCCCGTCTGCCTCTCCGATGGAAATCTCCACGATCTCTCCGTCCGCACGCACGACGGCGCCGTGCATCGCAAGCGGTACGGTCCCCCACTGGTATTTGCGGATCCCTCCATAGTAGTGAGGCTTTAAATACGCGATCTCACTCTTTTCAAACAGCGGATTCGGCTTTAAGTCTAGGCGCGGCGAATCAATATGGGCACCGTTCATCCGGATTCCCGCTTCCAGCGGCATGGTTCCGACGGTTGATGCTACAAGGGCCTTGCCCCGGTTGTTCCAGTAGACCTTATCGCCCGGCCCGTATTGCTTTTTTCTGTCAAATTCCTCGTAGCCGGCGGCCCGAAGAAGCCTTATGGCCTCCCTTACACATTCTCTCTCTGTCTTTGCCCGGTCCAGAAATATTTTATAGTCTTCACAAAATGCATACGCGGCTTCCTTTAATGCAGGCGCCTTCTTTGCGATGTGCGGCGCCTCCCACAAAAGCTCCTTTGCAAGTTCTTTTCCGTTCACTCTGCCTGTCTCCTTCACTGCCGGTCTCAAAAGGACCCGCTTTTTATTAAACTGTTCCAAATAATTCCCTGCTGTCCAGCATGAGGGTAAACGGCCCGTCGTTTGAAAGCTCGACCTTCATATCCGCCCCAAATTCCCCGTGCTCCACTCTTTTCACTTGGCTCTTGCAGCGCTCCATGAAATATTCATACAGACGGTTCGCTTTCCCGGGATCCCCGGCTCCGGTAAAGCCCGGCCGGTTTCCCTTTCTGCAGTCCGCATAAAGGGTAAACTGACTCACCACCAGAAGCTCCCCATCCACATCGCTTAAAGAACGGTTGGTCTTTCCTTTCTCATCCTCAAAAATCCGCAGCCTGCAGATCTTATCCGCCAGCTTGTCGGCCACTGTCTCGTCATCTGCATCGGAAACACCCAGAAAAATTAAAAAGCCCGTTCCGATCGAACCGATTGTTTTTCCGTCCACGGCCACACTTGCCTGCGTGACCCTCTGCAGCACTGCTCTCATGTCGTTCCTCCCTGTTCATTCTCCCGGCTGATCTGCATGATCGCCTGATTTAAAGTGAACATCTTCTCATCCAATACTTCTACCACATCCGCACAAGACTTCAGCTCCGCCTCCATGTAATCCGGCGGGTTCCCCTCGAATTTATATGCGATTTTATGTTCGAGAGAAGCCCAGAAATCCATCGCGATCGTGCGGATCTGAATTTCCACCTTCGTATCAACCTTTCCGTCCCGGACATATACCGGGATCGTCACCACCATGTGATAGCTCTTGTAGCCGTTGGACTTCGGATATTTGATGTAGTCCTTTACATGGAGTACGGTAATGTCTCCCTGACGCGCAATCATATCCGCAATCGGATAAATATCCGACATAAACAGGCAGATGATCCGAATGCCTGCAATATCATTCAGATGCTCCACCATGTTTTCAATCGTCACCTCACGCCCGTCATTCTGGAGCTTTTTTACGATGCTCGCAGGCGTCTTTAAACGCGATTTGATGTGCTCGATCGGATTGTAGTTATAAAGCTGAACAAACTCATTGTTTAAAATTTCGATTTTTGTATTGATGGATTTCAACGCCGAGTTATACAAAAACATCGTCGATTTCCACTGATCGATCTGATCAATAGACGCGGGATCTTTCATTCTGCCATCGCCTCCTCCCCGGTAACAGTTCAGACGATGTCCGAACTGTTACAGCATACGACCATGTGAAATCGCTTCGCGGTTCTAAGCGCCGATGGCGCTTGTTCAGAACCGGCCGAAACGGAGTGTAGACTGAGTCGTATGCCTGCGGCCATTACGTTTTCGTACGGTCAGCGCAGCAAATGCGCAGACCTATTTGAACTGTTGTCCTCCCCGCACAGGAGCAAAAACCCGGCATTCCGGTCGGCTCAATCAAACTTGAGACCTTTCAAGAGCGCGCCGAGCCCTGTGCTCGCCCGGCCGTCTTCCTTATAATCAAACGTATCCTCCGGCTCGGGCGACTCGTCGATGAGTGCTTTCATGCTGAGGCTGATCTTATTGTCTGCCGTAGAAATAATTTTTACGCGGATTTCCTGGCCCTCCTTCAGGACGACGCCCGGATGCTTGATCCGCTGTGTGCTGATCTGCGAAATATGCAGAAGTCCCGACAGGCCATTCTCCAAAATCACGAACGCGCCATAGGGCTTTAAGGTATCAACGGTCCCGTTCATCACCGCGCCCACCTCGCATTTGGCGATCTGGCGGTTCTTCTCCTCCTGTTTTTTCTCACGCGCGGCTTCCCGTCCGGAAAGCACAAGGCGGCGTTCCTCCTCATTTACCGTGATGACTGTTACATCAATGGTCTTCCCCGCCCATTCCTTGACGTCTTCCACGTATTCATCCGACAGCCTCGAGACCGGAATAAAGCCGCGGATCCCCTCCAAATACGCCACTGCGCCCGCGTTGACCGTCTCGCTTATTTTTACCGGGACCACGGTCCTCTCCTCCATGAGCTTTCTTAATTTTTCCCAGGCAAGAACCGCATTCGCCTCTTTTTTGGAAAGGACCATATTGCCCTCGCCGTCGTTCGTCGCCATCACAGTCGCTACGATCGTATCGCCCGGATGGATCGCCTCCTCCATGCGAAAATCCGGATCCTCACTCAGATCCTCTCTGCGGATCACACCATCTGCATACGCCTTCAGATCCACAAGCACTGCATCCTCTGTCACGTCGATTACCGTACCCGTCACCACATCGCCCACGCGTATTCTCTTAAGAGTCGCCTCCAGCTCCTCCTTAAAATCTTCCATTGTTTCCATGAAACTGTACCTTCTTTCTTTTTCACATTTCTATGTTTTCGTACGGTCGGCACAGCACGTGCGCAGACCTATCAGAACTGTTACTATTTAACCACATTCGCTCCAAGATTGCAAGCGCTGCAGATTTTATTTTTAAGCACAAAAAGACCGTGGAGTCGAACCGCTGCTCCACAGTCCTTCATCTTTTGTCAAATTAACAAACTTTTGCGCTACTCAAGCAGCTTATTGACTTTCTTCCAGCGGGCGGCTATCTCCTCCTGATCGGCAAGCCGGTCCTTTTGGATACGGATCACGTTTTCCAGCGCTGCATTGGCTCCGTCGGCATTTAGTTTCTCATCACAGTTTTTTTTCGCCTGCATGTAAGGATCCATGCTCTCCTGCTCCTTCTCCTGGTTCTTCTGGAGCTCCAAAAGCTCGGTGACAAGCTTCTTTGCCTCCTCCGACGGGTCTTCCACATCCTGCCACTTCAAAAGATGGGTCTTATTCTCAGCGTTTATTTTATCCAACGCAATACTGTTTTGAAGCATGTCTTTCCAGTTATCGGCAATGGCAGTCTCATATGCCTCCTTTGCAGCCTCATCTTCATCGGTCTTTGCAAAGCCTGTCACGGACATGCCAAACAGGCAGGCAAGAAGCGCTGTGAAAAACAGTAATTTTTTCATCCTGGTGCCCCTCCTCTCTTGTGTTATCTTATCATATTCTTCCTCATTCTTCCATGGCAAAGCTGCGGCAATCCTGCGGCAGTCTGATGATAAATACGGCTCCATCCGGCCGGCTTTGCGCCTCTATGTCACCACCCATATATTCCAACGACCGCTTTGCGATCGCCAGACCCAATCCATGATTTCCGTTCTTTCCTTTATAAAAGCGTTCAAACAGGTGCAAAAGATCTTCGTCTCCAAGCCCTGGTCCGTCATCCTGAACGGTTAAGAGGATCTGACCCCCGCTGCTCTCGACCGTAATATGCACGGCTGTCTTTGCATAGCGAATGCAGTTGGAAACCACGTTGGTAACGGCTCGTTCCAAAAGCTGCACATCTGTGATCAGCAAAAATTCCTCCCCCGGCTCCAGGAAAAGCTTTATTTTTTTTGAATAAGCCAATCCCTCCAGGCGCTCAAACCGTTCTTCGATAAACGCACGCAGCTCTACCCGAACCGGCACAACCTGGTATCGGAGCTGGTCCATCCTTGTTAACGTCAGGATCCCGTCCACGACCTCCGTCAGCCGATTGCTTTCCTCCAAAATCACCCCGGCTGCCTGGGAAGTGTCCGCAAAAACCCCCCGCTGGATTCCCTGCGCATACCCGCCAATGGACATGAGAGGGGTCCGAAGCTCGTGAGAGGCATTTTGAAAAAACGCCCGTTCCGCCTGGTCGGCACGCAAAAGCTTCTCCTGCATCTGGTTGATCTCATCCTCCAGCTCACAGAGTTCCTTTACGGTCGCTCCCGTCTCGACCGGCCTGAATTTTTTTTCTCCGATTCCCCTTGCCGCTTCGCAGAGCCGGCGCACCGGCCCGGAGATGCTTCCCGCCACAAACCAGAACAGAACGATCCAGACTGCCGCCATAATGCCCATGATCATTAAGACCAGCCCGGAGACCCGGTCTAAAATCACGCCTGTATCGTGAATCGGGCAGTACAGGATCACATGGCTGACACGCTCTTTATCCCCTGCTTCCAGATATCTGTAATACAACAGATAGCGGTTTTCCCCGATTGTTTCCTCCACAGTCCCATCGGCCTCCCAACATGTATCCGGCTGCGTAAGCTCCGATAAAGCCAGCGCGTAAAGCTGCGTCATCTCCGGCTGGTCGTCGTAATTTCTTGGATAAACGACCCGATACCCGCCGTTTAACGCCAGCATTTTTGTCTCTCCCGCGGCAGTCTGCACCAGGCCGCGCAGCTCGGAAAGCAGGCCCTCCTCCTCTGCCCCATCTGTCTTGGAGGATCCGGCTTCCCATCTTGCAACCGCTTCCCCGGTCCTGCGGATCAAAAGCTCCAGATCCCGTTTTGCGTTATAATTCATACTCCCTTCCAGGGAATACGCCAGAATCATCCAGACCGCCACAGGAAACGCAATCAGAAGCCCCATGACCGGCAGAAAAATCTTCATCCGAATGCTGAGCTTCATGCCTCACCACCGGCCGTCAGTCGGAAGCCGTAGCCCCATACCGTCTCGATGCGGACGGCACTGCTTAGGTCCTTAAGCTTCTTACGCAGACGCTTTACCATATCGTCCACGGCTCTCGTATCCACCTCATTGCTGTCCACCTTCCAGAGGGATTTTAAAAGATCATCCCGGCTCGCCGCATGTTCCGGATACTCCATCATGTGACAGAGGAAATCAAACTCCAATGGCGTCAGGGAAAGCTCTTTGTCTTTTAGTCTTGCCTGCCGGCGTTTCGGATACAAGAGGATATCTCCGAATTCATAGCTTTCATGGCTCTCCTCCTGGCCAGAGAACGCATCCACACGTCTGAACAAGGCCTTGACACGCGTCACGAGCTCCAGCGGCAAAAACGGTTTTACCATATAGTCATCGCTTCCAAGCGTGATTCCCGTAATCCGGTCGAGCGGCGAATCCTTCGCGGAAACGATAATAATCGGAACATGACTGCTTTTCCGGATCTGGGTGCATACGGTAAGGCCATCCAGCCCCGGCATCATAATATCCAGGATGCACAGATCCGGCATCCGCTTTGCACAGGCCGCCAGAAGGGATTCCCCATCCCCAAAACACTGCACCTCAAACCCCTCCTTTTCAAGAAAGTTCTGGATCAAAAAGCAGATGTTTTTTTCATCATCGGCCACATAGATTCGTTTTGCCACGTTGTACCCTCCTCCTTTTGACTTATAGGAAACGGCATAAATCTCTTTTTTATGACGTTTCCTGCGCCGATTTTTGCTGCGTATAAATGCAGAATCCACCTTGCAAAAATCGTGCGCATCCCCCGGAGGGGCTATAGGAAACGGCAAATTTATTTGTCGTTTCCTATAGTATATCATCCTGGTAACTTTCGGTAAATACCCTGCCGCAGGATTGCCGCAAAAGGCAAAAAACAAGTTACTGTTCACTCCATGACGAATCACTCCACTGTTTAGTCATGAGCCAATACCGTTATGGAGCCAAATCATATGCCCCATCGCCGCAGGCGATTTCAAATGGGCATATGCTGTTACATTCACAGGGGACCTGTGAACAGTAACAAAAACAAAATTGGAACTCCGAATTTTGTCATTGTACTTTCTTTGAAACTGTAGTAAACTGTCTTTGTAGCACGGTACATTAACAATGTACATCGTAATCTGCCGAAAAGCAAAAAGCGAAAGGATGGAACTATTTTATGAAGGATTTGGAACTTCTTGAACATATTCTTGAAGAAAAGGCCGAAACGATCCTGCGCGCCAACGACGAGATCTGGAACTATGCGGAGCTGGCCTTTCACGAAACCCAATCGGCCGCGCTCTTAAAGAGCATTTTACGCGATGAAGGCTTTACATTGACGGAAGGCGATGCCGGGATCCCCACCTGCTTTACAGGAACCTTCTCCTACGGTTCAGGAAAGCCTGTCATGGGCATCCTCGGGGAGTACGACGCCCTCTCCTCTCTGAGCCAGAAGGCCGCACAGACCGAAAAGGAACCGCTTACTCCGGGCGCACCGGGCCACGGCTGCGGACACTGCGCGCTTGGGGCCGGTTCTCTCGCTGCGGCGTTAGCGGTCAAGGACTATTTAAAAGAACAGAAAAAAGACGGAACCGTCATCTATTTCGGCTGTCCCGCCGAGGAGGGGGCCGGCTCCAAGCAGTTCATGGCCCGCGCTGGGATGTTTGACAGCGTTGATTTTGTCTACACCTGGCATCCGTCCACCAAAAACGCCGTCGAGGCCGTCCACAACAATGCGATCATGGGCGCAAACTTCTCTTTCACCGGTGTTTCTTCCCACGCAGGCGGGGCCCCGCATCTTGGCCGAAGCGCTCTTGATGCCGTCGAGTTGATGAATGTGGGCTGTAATTATTTAAGAGAGCACACGATTCCCGACGCCAGAATCCATTACGCCTATATTGACGCCGGGGGGACCGCGCCGAACGTTGTCCAGGACCATGCCGTCATCCGCTACGAGGTACGCTCACCACGCGTTTCCCAGACCAAGGAGCTGTTTGAACGCGTAAAAAACGTGGCCCGCGGTGCGTCCATCATGACCGACACGACGGTTCGCTGCGACTTGTCCATGGCCTTTACCGAATACATACCAAACCATGCGCTGGCAGCAGTTGCCGACGAATGCCTGAAAGAGGTCGGCGCGCCAAAGTGGAGCGAAGAAGACTATGCGCTTGCCAAGGCCTTTTTGGATACCTATAACGAAGAAACCCGGGAAAACATCCGCGCAGAGATCGCGGAAGCCTACGGGGAGGAGCATGTTGAAGAAATCCTGAAGCGACCGCTCGATTCCACCGTCCATCCTTTCAATCCGGACAAGATTAAAATCGTGGCCGGCTCCACGGATGTCGGCGATGTGGGCTACGCCGCCCCCACCTTAAACATCAACATCGCGACCTGCTGCATCGGAAACGTCGGACATTCCTGGCAGATGGTGGCCCAGTCCTGCAGCCCGCTCGCCCACAAGGGCCTTTTAACTGCCGCCAAGGTCATCGCTCTCTCCTGCATCCGTACCATGGACCGGCCGGAGGTCATAGAAGCTGCCAAAAAGGAAGTCCAAAAGCGCAACGGCGGCCATTACACCTGCCCGCTGCCGGATTCTGTGCAGCCGCCGCTCACGACTTATTAAAATGGAATGCGCCCGTGCAGCAAGCCCTCTGCCGCATACCGCGGACAGAGGGCCTGCCTTATATAGAGATATGGGTTGGCTGATTGATACGTACTCCTGTTAAATCGGTATCACGCCCATGACAGCCGCTACGGCCACGATGACCAGAGAGATGATCCACAGCCAGATAAAGCTGTGCTTCTGATGCTCTCCCAAATCAACGCCGGTAAGGCCGGTCAGCAAAAGCGTGGACGGAGTGAGCGGGGAGATCGGGAATCCGACTGTGATCTGTCCGCTGATTGCCGCGCGCCCGATTGCAAGCGTCGGGACTTCGGATCTTCCGGCCGTCGCTGCCAGGACCGGGAGAACCGCATAGTAAAAGCTGTCCGGGTCAAACATCAGAGACAGCGGCATTGCAAAAATACCGATGAAGATCGCGATATGCCCCATAATCAAAGCCAGAAGCAGATTACATAATGCCTCTGCCATTGCAGCCAGCATTCCGCCTCCGCCTAGAAGGCCGGTAAAGCAACTCGCGCCGAACAGCGTGGAGACCATCATCATAGCGGCAACCGCATGCTCATCCATGCGCTTACTCTGTCCTGCCAGGTCGTGGTAATTGACCACCATCGCAATACAAAGCGCCGCCATAAAGCAGCCGGCCGGAGGCAGAAGCTCCATGACCAGGGCAACGATTGTAAGAACGATCAGGAGAATATTGAATGCAGCCAGCTTCGGCCGCCTCTTGGCCTGTTCCTCTGCCGGCAGATCCTCAAACCTGGGAATCTCAACCGAAATATGACTCAGTTCACTTCCAAGCCTCTTTTTCTCTTTCAGGCCAAACATGACAGCGACTACCACACAGTCTGCCAGATCACAGAGCTGTGGAAGGATCATCGGATTGTATAGCTCTGTCAGAGACACTTCTAACGCTGTTGCCGCCCGAATCATCGGACCGCCCCACGAAACAATATTCATGGTCCCGGCTCCGGCCGCCACGATCGTCGCCAGCATGCGTCTGTCCATTTTCAGTTTATCGTAAATGGGAAGCAACGCAGGGATCGTGATTAAAATGTAGTCGCCCCTGAGCCGTCCAGATGCGTCATCATCGTAATAATCAGCGTTCCGACTCTCCGCCTTTCGGCTTCGTATCCGGAAATTCAGGTCACGCATACCACTCTGCGTCTGGATGAGCTCCAGAGTTCCAACTGTCTTTATAACTATGCTTTTCTCATCACTAGCCCCACCGATACGCCAAAAAGCTGGATCTGTAAAAAGATTCTCTACAATGACGATTATCCCGTGCTCCTTCTCCATCCCGACCATCCGCTGTCGAAGCGCCGGGAAATCCGGCTTACCGAGGTGAGGGAGGAACCCTTTGTGGCCTTAACCCCCGGCTATTCCTCACGCAAATACTTTGATGAGCTGTGCCAGCAAGCCGGCTTTGTCCCCCATATTGCCATTGAATGCGATTACATGATGCGCTCCTACATGGTTATGAAGAAGATTGGCGTCGCCTTGGCTACCGCCTCGCCTATACAAATTATGCGCGTTTATATGACGGAACCTGCTGCGTTGATGTCTCGGAATCGGTTTTCCCCCGCGTACAGGCCCTTTTCTACAATGAAAAGAAACATATGAACGCGGCTTCTCTCAAATTTCGGGATTTTGCATACAATTTTTATCCCGGCAAATCCTGCCGGAAGCTGCCGCCCTCTACACAATTCCCCTTTCAGACAAACCGGTGATCTCCTCCTTTGTAAGTCCAAGAAATTCTCCGAATATTTTTTCGTTATCCTGCCCCAACACCGGTGCCGGTCTGGTGACATGGGGCATCGTTTCCATCAGCTTGATTGCCGTTCCGTTCACGTGCATGTCTCCGATCACCGGATGCGATACAATCGGGAACATACCGCGCGCCTCGGCTATATGCGCATCCTTCACCACCTGGCTCAAATCATAAACCGGCCGGCACTCCCGCTCCTAGCGCCTTGTCTACGATTTCATTCACTGTGTAGCTCTGCGTCCACCCTTCAATCAGCTCCTTTAAGGCGTCCATGTTCTCCACCCGCAGCACATTCGTCAAAAAACGCGGATCCGTGATCCATTCCGGATGTCCGGCCACCTTTTAGCAAAATAGCTCCAACAGCTTTTGATTTCCGCAGGCGATGATACAGAGCCCATCCTTTGCCCCAAAAGAGTCATAGGACGCCAGGGCTGCATAAGCGTTTCCGTTCCTTTTATAGATCTCATGGCTGTCCCAATACCTGGTAAACGTATTTTCCAATGAGACCACAATGCTGTCCACCAGTGCGATGTCCACACGTTGTCCGTGTCCGAAAAGGCTTCTCGCATACAGCGCTTCCAGCACTCCGATCACCATATTCATTCCGCCCAGAATATCCCCCAGGATCGAACTGCAAAACGGCCCCGCGACGACCTGGGTCAGGTCCAGCACTGCCAGGTCATGAAGCGCTCCCTTCATTCTCTCGGCCTCCTTCCCACCATACATCTGAGTACGCCCTCTGCCGTCTTTTCATTTTCCTAGTTGTATACCTCATATTTCTATGCCCATGATTCCGCTCAAGCCGTCTTTCGTCTCTCTCTTATCCTGGATAAACAGCTTCAGCCAGATCGTATCACCAAGCTTTACCGGCTTAATAAATTTCCAGTTATCAATCCCAAGAAACACCGAATTCTTGAAAATACCGCTCCGGACATACAGCCCGTTCGCCATCGCAAGCGTCAGCATCCCATGTACGGTCCGGGCTCCGTATGCATTCTCCTTTGCATAGGTCACACTGGTGTGAATCTCGTTAAAGTCTCCCGTCAAGCCGGCAAACTGCATGACGTCAGACTCACTGAGCATCCTGGACGGCGAAGTAAATTCGTCCCCTGCCTCAACGTCTTCATAATAATAGGTCTGCTCTGCCTGTCTCATTTCCCACACTCCTTTTCCTTGATATTGTTTATATTTTTTAGGTGTATTATCCATATATATAAATAATATAAGGAAAATTATTCTATTGCATATTATTTTTAAAATTAGCACCCATTAATTTCCAACAACATTTTCTCGTTATTTTCCTTTGTTTTTCCTCTATTTCTTCTAAAAAGCAAAGAAACGTTAACTTTAAAATTAACGTTTCTTTGCTTTTTAGAAGAAAATGTATATCAGTGTCAAATGCTTCACTCTCTCCTGCGGAAATTTTCTTATCGGATAAAAAAGGAGCCTCCCGGAAAGCCGGAAAGCCCCATAAAATGAATTTTTTGATTACTCGATGATAGTAGCAACCCTTCCAGAACCAACAGTTCTACCACCCTCACGGATTAGGTTGGGAGAACTTTGGGTGACAGATGGCGTGTTTTCGGGGTTTTCTGTCATCATATTTTCTGGAAATATTGTTTTTATCTGTATTCTCAGAATTTTTGTAGCCATTTTGTAGCCAACCGCGTTTCCCCCTCATCGTAATTGTTGCTACAGTGTAGCAACTTTTTGAGTATGTTTCAAAAATTGTGCCTACAATAAAAATATCTACAAATCTATCCCTTCATCTATCCATTCCTTTAATTTCTTCTGAAGCTCCTTCTTATCCGGCAAATACAATTGATACTCTGACGCATAAATATTTGCATCTTCCGGCAATGTAATTTCTACAAGAGCATCATCCTTTTCCTTGCATAACAGAATTCCCACCGTCGGATTTTCCTCAGGCAGCTTCTCATATCTGTCGTAGTAATGCACATACATCAACATCTGTCCCAAGTCCTGATGCGTCAATTTATCAATCTTCAAGTCTATCAATACATAGCACCGTAAAAGTCTGTTATAAAACACAAGATCAACATAATAGTTATCTTCCTTAAATGTAAACCGCTTCTGCCTTGCTTCAAATAAGTAACCTTTGCCCAATTCTAACAAAAATTTTTGCAGTTTATTGATAATTGCAGTTTCCAAATCAGATTCCACATATTTTGCTTTTTCATCTAATCCAAGAAATTCAAGCACCGTAGGCTGTTTCACGATGTCCTGCGGTTTTGTAATGACATTGCCTTCAGATGCGAGCCTCATTACCTCGTCTTTATCCCTACTCAAAGCCAACCTTTCATACAAACTTGAATTATATTGTCTTTGCAGTGTTCGTATTCCCCATGCCTCATTTGTTGCTTCTATTTCATAAAATTTTCGTTCGCTTTCATCTTTAATGCGCATCAGTTGGAGATAATGAGACCACGAAAGTGTGAACGGTGCTTCTTTTTCAAAAAAGCTAAACACTGTTTCGGATTTCTCCACAGCAAATTTCCGAAACACTGTTTCGGAAATTCTATCCTGATATGTAAGGAAAAAACGTCTGGCATTTTCCAATGTATCTACCGAAAATCCTCTTCCATACTGTTCAGTCAATGCTTCTGAAAGCCTTTTAATCACTCGTTGACCATATTTCGCTCTACTTTCACCCTGTTGCTGTTCTTCCACAATCCATCTTCCTATGGAGTAAAATGTCATTAACTGAATGATATTAATTTGCTTTGCTGTAATTCTTCTTGCGTACTCAATTAAATCTATTGAATTTTGACACAGTATATGCAATGACTTGTCTATATCTATTTTTTCTGGTAAATCCTTTTTCATGATTGCTCTCCTGCATAATCCCATTTTACGCCAAACTATCGTTTATGCTAATAATAGGGCTACAAATAGTTTTGTTCCATTTTCAGTAACACTTTCGATATTCTATCAGCCGCCTAGCTTGTATTGTTCATATAATTCTGACAAGCACTTCTCAAAATTTCTAAATTCTAATTCATAAATAGCTTTTATTTCATCGCAAGAATACCCTTCAAACAAATAACTTTCTGGTGTAGGATATTCTATATGAATATCTGGACACAATATTTTCATTATCGCAAAAGAAATGGCATGCATTTTATATCCTGTAGGCGATAAAATAATTCTATTAGTCAGCCAAAACTTTTTATAAAGTTTCACAAGAAATTCAAAAACTTTATCATACTCTATTAACAAAAATTTAGACACAACATCCTTTTGATAACCGTATTCGTCTAATATATTTCGATGAATCTCTTCTATTGCATTTTCTCTCCAAATATCTCTTTGACATCCTTGATTTATGAGAAATAGTTTTTCTGGATTAATATCATTTACTAAAATATTGACTATTTGCTCGTTAAAAGATAGTCCCGCCACTAAAACAACAGGATTCTTTTGCATAACAACACTTGATAAAGATGGTGTTCTAACAATGTCTCCCACACCAATAGAAGATAAACAAATGGCACTTCCATTTTTTCTTTTTCCCATTGCCTCTTTATATTGTTGCTCACTTGGTCCCCACTTTACTGGCTCTGAATAAATAAGATGTAACTTATTCTTGTATTTCTTCAATTCATTTATTATTATCATAATCAATAGTTTGGACATTACGGTAATATCAACATATATATCATCATATTCATCTGCATTTAAAAAATACTTCCGTAATTTTGATTCAAAAGCAGTAGGTTCAAATCTATTATATTTTAAATTGATTGGAAGTGTTTTCGTATGTTTTTTTACTAGTTTTAAAGCATCTGGGTATCTCGATTCTTTTTCTGGACCATATTGACAAATGATTGCTTTATCAAACATTGTAGATTCTTCTAATCTATTGAGCCATGCTAAAGTTCTAGATTCAAACCCTCCTGCAACAATCAAGAGCTTAGTTCCTGAAATATTTATATTATTATACTCTTTTACCAATGGCAACATAATTTACCTCTTTCTATATTTCAAATGATATCTGACCTTCTATGTTTTCTTTATTTTTTCTGATTTTTTTCTTATATTCCATTTTAAATTCATTAGGCATCAAAAGTAATTTTTCAAAATCTTCCCAATCCAATGTTATGCAATCCCTTTTAGAGAAAGTTATCCTAAAATAAGGTATTAGCAAACTTCGTAAATATAATCTGGTTGCCACTGTACCCCTAACACTTTTTGCACGATAATCCTGAACAAATACACCATATCTTATCAATCCTCTGTAGTAATCTCTTGCCTCCTCTGTAAGTTTACCATTAGCAGATGTCAGTTCAATTTTTCTTGCCTGCTTAGGTGGTTTTTTATCCTGATTTTTGGAGTCCTTATTCTGCAAGTCGCAATAAGCCATCTCTTGTATTGCCATAACAATATCATATAAATGCTCCCCATATTTCTTCTCTTTCTTATACTCTTTTCTCCTAGATGGATTTACTGCAGTAGGTAATGCATCAACAAAGTGTCCTCCCGCCTCCCTTAATACTCGATCCTGAATTTTAATATCAATTATAGGTTGACATTCTTCGGCAAATTTTTTTTGTTTTTTTATTTCAAGTGAAGATTCTCCTTGCGTTGAAACCATTTCAGCAAATATCTTTATCAATTCTCTTATATCACTCGACCAAATGGCGCAAAAATCTTCAATCCCATAATATAATGTTTGCCTATCATTTTCTCTAATCTTATTTGCGCGTTCATTATTACTAAGTTGTGTATTCCCTAAAAAATTTTGCAATCTCAATTCAAAATTCGAAAAAACATAACTACGTTTAATTCGTTTCTCGAAAATAGCACTTATAATATCACTTACATCCTCAACTTTCTGTGTTAATGATGCCATTCCCAATTCAATTAACTTATAATCAGCTCCATCCTCCAGTATTTTCCCATTTAATCCTACCTTTTCAATACTTTCTGTACTTTCTGTAGAAATCTTGAAATATACCACCGAATTTCTTCGAAAGATAATAGGATTTATTATATGTTGTGTTGCTTCAGTAACTAATGGTGTTGAATAATCATCTAAGAAAAAATAAAAAGACTTTCCAAAAGCAAATGGGCAATTTTTTTGTATTATACCCATAAAACATTCTAAACAATCATAATCAGTAAAATGCCATCCTTGATTAACATATCTGTCATCTAATTTGCTCCGTTGCAGTTCATCATTGCAACACTCCAAGACACTATTAATCGATGCTTCTACGGTTTTTGTAATAAATAATTCCGTATCATAAAATGCAGAAAAATACTGATATAACCACGCCCAATCTAATTCTTCTTTTACATACAATTTTAACCACGATAACACCTCAATAATACATTTTAAATGAAAAAAATTTATCACTTGCTTTCTAGCATCACTTTCTTTTCTATCTGGCAACCACGGAAATGCTTCTGCGATTGTTCTCGCATTTAAATAAAAACCTACAAAACCATCTTCTCCCCTTATTCCAGATTTTCCTAACTTCGATTGAAAATCAAAACTCAGTCTACGAAACATCATCGTTTTCCCACAACCTCGTAATCCCGTCAGCACACATATATTTCGATCTAACAAATCATCTACCGCCAAAAATTTCGGTACAAAAAGCGCATCCCATTCGTCATACCGATCCCCAATCAGTTCTGCTGCCAAATAATCACCAACATTTTTCTCTTCTCCAGATAAATCTGGTTGCTCAACGAACATTTGCAACATCTTCTCATGCAACTTACGAGGATTACGTGCATACTCTTCTTCTACTCCATTTTCTTCTAACAAATATTTAGGAAATTCATTCTTTAATGCTATATACTTTATCCTATCTTCCTTTTCCAACGTGTGAACATTTATAACCTCAAGCGATTGCTGTATAATCCTTGCCAATCCTTTATAATCATCCATTGGAGGTATCTCATTGGAAAATGTTCCATATCCAAAATCAGTTATCCAAACTTCTCTAACATTAGGAACGAATGATAATTCATTGGCATCTTGTATTAAAATGTTTCCCGAATGAAAATCCCCATGCTGTATCCCTAACTGCCCACATGCAAAAAAGACTTTTAATGCAGTTTCAATAACATTTATTAACAATTGCATAGTTACTTCTTTATTTTCAATCAGTTGGCGCAAGCTTTTTCCCGGAATATAATCCCATATTATGTAAATATATTCTTCATCGCCAATTTTTGTCTCATCAAACTTATGAAATTTTACTATCCCGGGTTGATACGCTAGCTGATTTACTTTTATAATCTCTTGTTTCCAATTCTTATTACGTTCAATTCGCACTTTAGGGATAAATTTAATAGCTTTTACATCTTGAATAGATGTATCCTCAGCATAATAAACAGACCCGACATTTCCAGAATTAATCTTTCGCATAACCTTGTATCTCTTGTCAATGAATTGATTTATAAATTTATCCTGTTCCATATTTTACTCATCTCCTTCTAAAAACAAGAACCACTTCTTGTTTTACTTTTGTGTTTCCCTTCACAACTTTTCTTTTTTCTGGTATTGGATCAATATACGAATCGAACAAACAATAATACGGTCTTGCAATCTCAACTAATACATCCGGGATTTTATGCTTCTCTCCTTTATACTTTGTTTCCAAATTTCCGACTACTAAAACACATATTCCTTCAGGAGGTTGCATTTTGTACCAATTTTTAAAGCAACACTTCATTTCTTCAAAAAAGTAATTCCTATCTGGCGAAATGCTTTGGTCCAACTTCTGCCAATCTTCTATCCCCAAAAACCATAATCTAAGCCTATTGTCCCTTGCATACGTTAAAGATTTCATATATGGTGGACTTGTAATAATTGTTTCAACTAATTTGCCTATCATTTTCATCTTTGTTGCATCCTTTTTATATACTTCTCTCTCTATACTATAATCAAGTCTTGGAATTTTTTTATATACACGAGCGATTTTTGCTTCTAATCTAGGAAATACTTCTCTATATTCATACATATCTGGATAATCTTCTTTTGGATATTTATTAGTTCTAAGATACGGTGCCCCGTGACTAGAGGGATATGATAAAAATCCTGGTCTTTGATGATGTAATATTCCCAATAAGCACGACAAAAAAAACCACTCTTTATTATATCTTAACACCCGCGTCCATGCACATACTTCCCTTAATGTATCAGGATGGTAAAATTGACTTACCCATTGCGGCACTTGAACTTCTCGGTTCCTAAGCAGCCATCTATTTACCCTTGTTTTATATATTGCCAATTTTTCCAACGCGACCTGTTCATTTATATATGGATTCATCTTACCTTTTGACAATACAATAGCGTACTCATTTAAATCACTTCCTATTACATGATATCCATTTTTCCAGCCTTCAAGCAACACTGTACCTGAACCAGAAAACGGATCATATATAGTGCCTTGAGGATAAGCAAATTTCTTTATCAACCAATCTACCAATTCTGGACGCATTTTCCCTACATAAGGCGCAAGCGAATCCAATGAATTTGGACTTTTACCAATTACTTCTATGCTTTTAAAATCCATATTTTCCAACTTTCTGTTTGTAAATTTAATTTTCCCTGCTTCTCCATATCGCTTAAAATGCTAATTTCTTAAATTTGTTTGATTTTTAATTAATTGTTCTCTCTTCTTCTGCAATATGAAAAACTATACAGCATTAAATAATTTTATCAATTTATGCCAGTCCCCATCTTCTCATAATAATCATCAATATACATTTCCAACGCCCTCTCCACCGCCACAGTCTTTGGTTGTCCGGAATCTTCACAAAATTTGCTTAATTTCTCGAAGATTCCTTTCTCCAACCGCACACTGACTGGCACATTATCCTTTTTCGCCCTTGCCACTATTTTACCCTCCATAAATTTCCGATAATTTCTGTTCTAAAGTTCCTTCTTTTGCATATTTCAGTGCATCAACCTGTTGGAAATTATGCTTAATAAGCGTATCTCCCTTTGCAAAACCAAGAATATAACTAAGCGCAATCCGATAGATAATCTCCGTCGGTGCTAACCCATACACCTGCTTTTCAAAAATATGCTGCAATCTTACTTCATCTTCGGGATACAGTTTCTTCATTGCTTCACTTTGATAGAGACGTTTCACAATTTCCGTTATATACATTCCTGATTTCATATACGGATCTATAAACGTCTTTTCTGCGTCATCAAAGCATCCGGGATTTTCCTCCTCTAACATATCGACCATTTTCTTCACAACCCACTTCGGTGTAAATATCTGATTCGTTCTCTGTGGCGGTATGTAGTCAAAAATATCCTCGGTGTTTTCCTCAATAAAGTAATTCGCCAGTTTTTCTTTCACACGCAGAAATTCTCTTACAGAGTCATCAAACACAACCGGATCAAAGAGCTTTCCCTCAAAAATTTCTTCTTCGCCTGTAACGGCATTAATATAGGCACCTCCATCGCGCAAAAATCGGAATTGTTCTAATGTAATGCTTGTAACCTCTAAAAAAACATTATCCGGTATAATCTGGTCAAAATTTGCAAGAGTTACTGTATCATCTCCATACGCCATTAAAAATGACGGTATTGTCCTTGAAAATCCTCGAAGATGATCTCGAACGGTGTCCTCATATCCCTTCTTTTCCTGCTCCTTTTTCTTTGTTTCCACGGTTTTTACAACTTCTTGACTTGCGGACTGTACAAATTCATCCACCGAATCTTTCAGTGTCGCAATTAAGGATTCCGTTGCTTTCTTCTGTCGTTCATCATAATCTCTGTTTACCGCATACCAGTCGGTAGATTCCCTTACACAATTTTCAAGCAGCTCTTGTCGTTCCTTTTCAATTACCTTCTGGGTAATCGAATAATCAGCATATGCTTTATCCACCAGCCGGTTTGCATCTTCTTTCATCTTACTCTCAATACGATTCTTATCAGATACTTTCATATCGGAGCCATACTCTTCTTTAGCAGTCTCTACAATCGATTTTACCGCCTGTGTATGAAGTAACTTTTTAAATTTCTCAATTGGTTCTTCTGCAACTTCCTCATTTTCCACTGATATTTCATCTATGGCAGTATGCAGACAATCCGGTACTGTTCCAAATATCTTATCACCAAATATTTCAGCCGATTTGCCAATAACATACCCATCTTCCAATGATACTTCTCCATTCTCGTCCAAAGACAACTCCTTGCCTGTTGATGGAGTAATATCCACCTTGCTCTTTTGCTCCTGTATCGGAGTAAAATTTTGGATAATGTCAATGACTTCCTGCGGCGCATGGAACACATTGGATATATTCTGAAAGAGAAAATCACTCATAAATCCACGCTTTACAACTTCCTGTGATTTGATTTTTCTTGGAATCGAGAGAACTTTTTCGGCATCCAATTCTACCATTTCTCCCGCTTCATCTTCTCCAATAACCGGAAAAAAATTCAAGAGATTTTTTATATTCTCTTTCCTTTTATCCGAATCTCCCTTTCCCTCTGAAGTTTCTTTTGATAAGTCATTTGCAAACTTTTCATATATTATTAAAGTCCTTGCCGGATCGAAATCAAACACATATGCGTTCTCTTTTCGGTAAAACTCTCCATTATTTGAAAATAAACAAGGATTTTGCGAACGAAACGCTGCTTGCATATACAATGCAGGACTTTTAATATTACTGAGCATAAGTACCGCTGTCCATTCAGGAATCGTAATTCCTGTAGTCAACTGCCCTACTGAAAGGGTAATCGTCTTTTCATATTTGCGAATGGCGTCAACTACCTTATCATATGATTTTTCTGTATCACCCTCATCATCCAATCGCCCGTCTCCTGCTGCAAGAATAATCTTATATTCGCCAAATACAGGATGTTCTTCCAGTTTTTTAGCAAGCGCCTTTGCACTGTCTACCCGATTCAAAAGCCAAAATGTATGCTTCAACTCCTGCCGCAGTTCTTCTGTCGAAAATGGAAATTTCAGCTGTGTAGTCATGGCATCCAAAAATTTATCAACAGAACTCTCATGCACAAACTTCTCATTTCGCGTTTCAAAGAATACATTCAAATCAAAAGCATATTCTTCTGTTTCTCCCTCAATCTCTATACCCTGCTGTAGTTCATCTTTAATAATCTCAGACATCTGATAAGTATAAAGATTTAATTTGGGCAGGTTTTCATATGGATTCTGGTCTCCAACCTCTCCAACCCACTCCCTTTTTGCCTCTTGTTCATCTGCATATGTCCAATTATAAATTGCATCCGCCAGAAATTTATCATTTGCAAGCGCTTTAAACGGAGTACCTGACAGATGGATTGTAAATCTTCTTTTAATACGATTAAACGCAATATCCGTCTTATAGGTATCAACACCTTCATGCGCCTCATCAATCACAAGAACATCCCATGTCTGTCCTTTTTTCGGATCATCACTGACTTCTGCAAGCTTATCATACTGACCACCAAAGTAAAGAGAACCTTTTAAATCCTGCAAACTGACAAATTCAATGCAGCCATGCTCTATACTTTCAGTGATAATCTTTTTGATATACTCTTCTCTCGTCATAACATATGGCTTTCCAACCAATGCCGCCACATGGCTGACAAAATAGTATTCAGATTCTGCTCCCAAAAACTGAACATAATCCGAATACCAGCTATTTGCAATTGCCGGACGATTTGTAACGATTAAAACATTTTTTGCTTTTATTTTCTTGCAAAAATCATATATGGAAAGTGTTTTGCCAAATCGCGGCTTTGCATTCCATAGAAACTCACCCTTTTCATGAGCATTAAAATAGTCTATCGTTTTTTCAACTGCCTCTGATTGTTCATTTCGTAACTGATAGGGCATAACGGTGTCGGGCAGATCCAATACTCCATGATTGGATTTAAAATCATAGAAATGCCCTTTCGACTCTGCGCCGTTCACATGAAACCATTCTGTATGTTCTTCCCGCTCAATGTCTAATTTCTGTAAGTAAGCGTGAAAATCCGTATCCCTAAATGCTTCTCCTGTACCATCTTCATAGTTTCCCAAATGGAACTGTGTTCTTCAGTCCGTCCATCTGCCATATATTCCACGCAATAATATTAGCTATACTTAATATTTCTTTTTCCTTCGGCTCATTCTTCCATCGTTCAAAATAGTATTCAACAAAACTCAGCAGAATATTTGCCCTCGCAAGCAATAGGCTATCTCCCTGATACTCATATCCATATACGCTCTGAAACGCCCTTGTAGTCCATTTCCACCACTCGTCTTTGTTCTCTGTATTTTCATTTACTACACGCATTTTACGGTCTAATATTCCAATGCGATTGTGTAGTTTAATATAATCCCCTGTCGATGCATCATATCTGGATACCAAATAAGGCGCTTCGCCGCATGTAATTTCTAGTCTCCTTGAATCCACATATTGCATCCAGCTCTTTGTATCCGGAAATACAATTTTTCCCTTATTCGTAATCCACATTCTATCTTCCTGGCGATTAAACACATCTTTCTTTTCAAACCATTCTTCATCACATAAATTATTCATTACATTACATACCCATGCCGGTGTAAATACTTCCCCCTTCCTTTTTGTTCGCTCCTGCTGTTCCTCTGAAAATTTACTAATTCTTGGCTGAATCACATTTGGAAAAGATATAATCTGATTTATTGTAATTTGACTTCTGTCTGAATATTCTATTCCGACTAAATCCGGTGGGTCCGTTGCCCATATAATATTCTTTTTTGTTGATTTATCCTGCAATAATATCTTTAATGCCTTTCTGACGGGATAACATTCAAAATCCACTAATTTTTCCATATAAAACTCCTCAAATATGAGAATATATTTCCCATACCCCTATAATAAATGATTTTTCATGAAAACGCAATACAATTCATGACAATATAACAATAATATGAAAGCGGAAAATAGCTGCCGATGCAACATTGCCGGCAGCTACCTTCTTATAATACAAATATAATTTCCTCCCTCACAATCTCCTCCGCCCTCGCCCGAATATTATTCATTCTCCGCACCCAAAGTATCTGATCCTGTCCCTTTAACTGTTCCGTCACTCCCTCCTGTTTTGCCATCTGCTCCACAAGTAAATCAAACCGTTCCTCCGCCTGTTCCTGTATCATCAGCAGATGCTCTTTCAGTTTGCCCGATAACAATAACCCCGAATAAATGCCTCTCCTATAATTCTCTAAATAAGATTTTCGCATCAATCCAAATTTCCTCAACTCTCCCTCCGGCTCCGGATCAGGAATTAAGTTCGGTATCAGATAGTCTCCACATTTTTCATAAGTCAAATTCATAAACTTTTCCTTTCTTTCCTATAAACTCATATCTTGCTTTTTGTGCTGCTTTGTCGCTTCCTGTTTATCTTTCTCAATCCCTAAATACTGCCTTATGTTCTTCAACTGCTTATCCGCTTCCATCGCCTCCTTTTCTGCTGTCTGATATGTTTTCTTCAGTTTTGCCTTTTGCGTTGTCATTGCTTCATATTCCGCCTGCATCTTTTCCACATCTAGTGAAGCTGTCTTTATCCCGTACCGCTTTAACATATTTTCAGCACCGCCAAACAGAATAATCTGCGTTTCATGACTTCGGAAATATGCATCCTGATCTTTCGCTCTCTCATATCCTCTCTGGTATTTCCTGTTTGCCATATACTGTTTTGCGTATTTTAGGATTTCCGCTTTGGCTTTCATCTCATGCTCCAAATCCACAACCGCACTCCGTGCCGTTTTTGCTGTGGCATTTTTCTCTGCAATTTTCCGTTCCAGTTCCTCTACAGAACCGCCTTCTGCATAACTCGCCGCAGCAATCTTTAAATTCTGTATATCCGCCCAATGCTTTAGCGCACCATTCTCTTGAAACTTCTCCCGATCCGTATCAATCAAAGTACGCTTTGCATCCGGTCGCTTCGGAAAGGGAAATTTCCTTTTTACGGGAAATTTTTCCTGTGTCATTACACGTTTTTCAATCCGCTCTCTAATTGCTTCTTTCGTATATCCCACACCGAAATTTCTTTCACTGACACGTGTAAATCGGCTCTGTCCCAATGCGCAAAATGACAGATATTTCAATGCCTTGTCTCCAAAAGTTTCCCCTTTTACCTCATATCCCTTTGTCTGCATCTGGCCGATAAAATCTTGATAGCTGTGTGCTTCACGAATGGCATTGTCCATATCAGATTTTATCCACGCTTTCCACGAAGTTCCCGCCTTTGCCATCTGCCACTCATAATGTATCTTCCCTTTTTGTCCTGATGGAATAATAACCGACAATCCATGTTCCCTGCACAGTTCGTCTGACAAATTCCGTATCTGCCTGTATGTACGCTTACAGTCATTGTATTTTTTATGTTCCACATTATCAACCGCACAGAAAATGATATGATTATGACAGTGTTCCTTGTCTACATGCGTTGCAATGACATAACTGTATTTATTTTCTAACAGCTTGTCCGCAAGCTCTATTCCTACCTGATGCGCCGTATTAAAATCCACTTCCCCCGGCGCAAAGGACTGGATTAGGTGGAATGCCTGCTTATCCCCAACACCGGAAGATTTTGACAACGCATCCATAAAATCATAATGCGCTGTTTCTATCCCACAGGCAAAGGAATCTATCAAAATCTGTCCGTCAGTTTTCTCTGGATTGCAGATATATTTTAATGCTTTCTGTACGGTTGCTTTGACAGCATGGATTCGTGTGTATGCCATACCTGTTTCATCAGCTCCTTTATTTCTTCTATATCGTCCTGATAAGTGTTACCCGTAGAACTTATCCTTGCCGCTATCTGGTTCAGGCTTTTGCTGATTCTGCTTAGATTGACATTGTAGTCATGCAGTTCCGAGTAATCTACAAAATAAGTATATCCGTACAAGATCAAATGCCGGAGATAGTCGTTTTTGTTCCTGTACTCTGCATTTTTACATTTGGCATCTAAAATATACTTTTCATCATCACTCAGGCGTAAAATAAGCTGATTCTTTCGATTTCGTTTTTCCATTCTCAACCTCCATCGTTTCATAGATTGACTAAAATATTGATGTTACTGTTTTCTTGCTCTGCATTCCGTTCTATATGTATTTCATAAGGGGTTAGGGGATTTTTCCCCTACAAGCGGATTGGATATCCATTTTGCAAACGTGTAAACGATGCAAAATCGTCGTTTGGATATCCGAATCCAGTGCTTGATATTCTACCAAAAACCTTAAACAAAGAGAGCAACAAGTCCAGAAACATATTTTCTGATTTTGAGAAACAGCTCCCAAAATCAGCCATTTCCCCAACTTATTGCCCTGTCTGCTAAAACTACCCTTTTCTCTGCTACTTTTTCTTCAAAACAAATCCTCCAGTGCATCCAGCACATCTTCACTGATTTTTAACAGATGATTGTCCTCTTTTTCTGCCAATTTCTCCATTTCTACCATAGGCAATGCAGTTTGCCCTCGTAGCAGATTCCCTATCTCGCTTCTGAAACGCTCCCAATAGTTTTCAGATATCTCCGCTTTATTCTCTGCATCCGCATTTTCAAAGTAGCGGATAAGCGACTTGATTATGACTTTTGAATAGGTCTTCTCCACCGACCTGTTCATTGTCTGCATATAATTCCATGCTTTCCTATGTTCCTCTTTATCAAGATTGAAGCGGATATTGATATTCTTTATCATGATGCCTTTCCTCTGCTCTGTGTCCGTTTCAAGGTCTGTAACGCCAGCAACTCATATCCTTTTGCCGTTGCACAGATATCCTGAATAATCACTACTCTGTCCGCATCATACTCTGCAAAATTCTTTATCAAACAGCCACCGCCGCCTATTACATACAGTTTCATCAGATCGGAATTATAACCATACTCCCGCAGTTTACTGAATACCTGCTTTACATAATCCTTTGCCACCTCTGAAACCGCCTGTATGTACCGTTCGGGAATATCAGCCGTTCCTTTGCGGAATACTTCCTCAATAATATGATCCGGAACCTCGCACTGACAGTTTCTCATGACCTCGTTTCTTGCCTTTTTCATACACTGGTACACGCCAAACTGTTCTGTAAAGATTTTGCCCGCTAAAGGCTTCCCATTCTGCATAAATGCCACATTCATCGTCCCATTACCGATATCCGCTAACACTGTATTTCCCCTGATATCTCCATCATAATTGATAAATGCGGCATACCCCTGTGGATGAACGGAAGCATCCGCAATAACCACGTGATAGAATTCTCCGTTATATTTGAAATGTACATCCTTTTCACGTAGCAGATACTCCCGAAAACTTTCTTTCTGTTCCTTTACCCAAAACAGCGGCACTCCGGCTGCTAAATGAATAACTGCCTCATGCTTTACTCTGAATTTAAGTTCTTTCGCAACAGCCGCAAGCGTTAAAATCCAATAATCCTCATCATTAATTTTCTGTACCTGAAACTCCTTATGCCCGCCGCCGATTCCGTATTCTTTTCCTTTGTACTCTAATGCCGTCGCTCCCAACTGTACCTCTTTTTCCACGCTGGCGGCAAAAATCCTGTGCGCCGTTTTCATGTTTCCATATCCATGATCCACGCCTAAAATCAATTTCCCGTTATAATATAATTCCTGCATAATCCATTCCTCCAGTCTTTGTGATATTTCCAGTCAAAATACGGTATCGCTGACTATACTTCGTTTCTGCAATTACCGTATTCATAATAATTTACTTCCGCACTGTAATAATTACTGATTGTGTTTGGTGCATTATAAAGCGCTGTCAGCAGATACGCCTTAATATTCGCTATATGGGTTGTGGTCTTTTCCATGCTATCCAAAACATAGCGAATATGTCCCGAATCCAGCTTTAGAAATTTTCCCTTGACTAATCCATACGGATACTCTGCACCGCCGATGCGGATACTTTTTCTTTGGACTGCCACCACATCTACGATGATTTCTACCAGCTCGTCCAGCAATTCATATTGATATTTCATATCCGCTTTCAGAATCTCATAATCTATATTTTCCTTCACAATCTGCGTATAAATCTCTATCGCATCCATTAGATCCGTATCTGCTTCTCCCTGATTGATGGATAGATAATCTTTATTAGTAATCTCTATAGTATTCTTTGTATTTGTCTCCCCTTTTAGGGAGAGACCTGCCGCCTTTGAAGTAGTACCCTCCCTCTTTTCAGGGATGCCCCTCCCTCCTTCTACGGATAGAGGTATCTCCTTTGGCGGGGAGAGTGTATTTTCCTCAATCTCTTCTGGAAATGTTACTTCATATAGCCTCTTGGGAACCAATTTGATAAACAGAACATTATTCAAAATCTGCCCTCTTACTTGGATTGTCTTGAAAATGCGTTTAATAATACCCATGTTTTCAAGAGCCTTTACTGCCTCTGTCGCCTGTTTCTTTGATAATCCAAAAGTTTCTGCCATTTGGTCATAGCTGCGCTGTAAGTAATCATCACGGAATTTCTTTTTCATGCCGATTAACTGTCCGCTTTCCTCATCCCGTTCTTCTTTTGGTCGATACCAATATACGATGTCTGCTAAAATGTGAATCGCATTATTATGTGGCGCACCATTCGGGTATCTGATTGTCTTAAACCACACCATAGGAATTACATTTCCTGTAAAATTCATGGTTCCAACTTCATCCACAATAGGATTTCCCGTTGAATACCGAAATGCCTTTTTATATCCCATCCTTTCCCTCTTTTCGCAATTTGATATTTACTTCAAAGAGAGCCTTTGTTATACTGAATTTGCAATCTGAGTATAGTAAGGCTCTTCTTTGCTTACTCCGAAATGCCCTTGTTACCAGCAGGGGCATTTTCTTTTATTCCTGCCATCTTGTCCAGCATATCCGCTACCTTTTCCTGCTCTGACGGATATAAATGCCCATAAGTATTCAATGTGATGCGAATATCTTTATGTCCAAGACGTTCTTTAATAATCATAGGCTGAACCCCAAGATGTATGAGGTAGGCACAACTTGAATGTCTTAGGTCATGGACACGGATATATTTGACTCCCGCTTTATCCACATGGCGTTTCATCACATGCTGTACTGCCTCCGGCACAACTGCAAAAATCCTTTCATCTGCGGGCAGCTTATACATAGACGCCATATATGTTTTCAGTTCTTCCGCCAGAAATTCAGGAATGATTACCGTCCGCACAGATTCCCTTGTTTTAGGTTCCGTAATCTCGTCTTTCCCCTTATGCCGAAAATATGTCTTAGTAATAGATATTCTCCTGTTTACCGTATCAATGTCCGATGCAGTGAGCGCTAGGGCTTCACCAATCCTGCATCCGCTGTAAAACAGCAGATCAAACAAAACGTGATACTTACTCCCCAAATCAAAAGTTTCGATAAAACAATTAAATTCGTCTAACGTCCAGAATTGTAACTGCTTTTTATCTGCATCTGCCCTGCCCATGCGTTTTACTTTCGTGCAGGGATTATCTTTTAAGTTGTAAATCTTTGTTGCGTGGGTAAATAATGCCGTCATCTGATTTTGAAGCATACGCTGATAAGTTTCCTTAAATCCTTTGGAGCGGATTTCGTTCTGCCACTGGATAATATCCGCCGGAGTTATATTATCCATAGCCTTATTGCCCAACAGCGGAATAATATGATGTTTAATCATGTAGCGCTTATTCCGAATCGTGCGCTGTTTCAACTCGCCATTTTTATCCCTGAAATATACCTCTACAAAATCTGCCAGCTTCATGTTCATATCTGTTTTTGAAGCTAATAGCGTATTGCGCTCCCATTCCAAGGCTTCCTTTTTACTTGCAAATCCCCGTTTCTTCTTATGCTTTTTCTTGCCCTGCCAGTCCTCCACCCATATTTGTGAAGTCCATGTGCCTTTCTCTGTGTCTTTGGATACTGCCATTCTTCAATCACTCCCTTCTTTATCCGATATTTCTTTTGCCGAAGTAAAATCTTTCACTCCAATATGTACGGGGTACTTTTGCCTGTACCGTCATATATCCGGCAGCCGCCAATTCTTCGTTAAGCTGACGGATAATGCGATACCCCTTCTGCTTTGACACGCCCAGTTCCTGCGCGATATCATCAACAGTCATCATATAGTTTGTCTTTTCCATGTCAGTTCTCCTTTCGCATTATATTTTCTCTGATTACGCTTTTCGTATTCAGATTAATCTTATATTATTACTCATTGCGTATTTTGTCAATACTATTTTAAAATTATTTTTTGATATTTACGAATTGCATAATACATTGTGCGATGGTATAATACTGTTTATAAGACAGATTAGGAATTGGGGGCATTATCATGGAGGAATTGTTAGTATATGCTATTTTGCTTTATGAGGAATTAGTAACAGAAACCGACTACAATAAACGGCTTGATGAATTATTTCTCAACAACCCTGAAAACGATGATTTTCTTTATTTGGAATGGGAAACAGACATTAAAAAAGCTTTTATTTATATAAGGACACATATTGATTACAAAAAGCTTGACCTTGAACGGTTTGGCAGAATTTTAATGAGCAAATTAGAGACGATTTATGCAAACTGCTCGGATATTGAATATTTTGCAAATCGAATGTATAGCTTATGGGAAAGTCTTCCCGGAAATATTCAGGACATAGAACCATTTTGGACTCTATGCTATGCCGATGACCCTTTATCATGGGGAGACGAAAAACAAACCAGAAACATTTATGAACATATGCTAAGTTACTATAAGGATTAAGTGAATATAACAAAAGATTGAAAAACTGCGTAAAAGTGTTGAAAAGAAACATAATCACAAAAAGTGAATTCAAAAACCTCCAGTTTATTGTAAGAACACATTTATAAAAATGAAATAAAAAACATTTAACAGAAAGGAATGTAATTACATGGGTTATGGTCGAAATCTAAAAGATATTTTGGACAGCAAGGGCATGACAGTAAAAGAGCTTGCGTTAAAAGCAAAGATAGCACCGACAACACTTTATTCGATTATCCAGCGGGACACTGCTATCCGTTTTGACACCGCACTTAGAATTTCTAATATATTGGATATCCCCATTAGTTCTATCTGTAAAGATAATCCCTATGACGATATCGAAACCTTACCGGCACTTCCATCTGACAATGAAAAGTGGAATATTAACAGCCATAAGAACGCCTATATATCAGATCGTACCGCCCGCATATTGAAAAAATTTGATTACACAGAACTGCCTATGGTAGATGAATTGATTGCAGATTTATATGTACTGGACGATATAACCAGACGTGATCTGTTTGAATATGCAAAAATGCTGAAGAAAAATCATACCTCTCCAGAAAGAGCCGCTGATCTGAAAGATATAAAGTAGAAAAACAACGCAGGAATAAAATATCGTAGCCATTTTGTAGCCACTTTAGTTCTCTAAAGTAGCTTTCCACGTAAAAAGGCTTTCGGAGAAATCCCCGAAAGCCTTGATTTTACTGAATAAATTATAATTACTCAATGATAGTAGCAACCCTTCCAGAGCCAACAGTCCTACCACCCTCACGTTGCTACGGTACGTTTGTCTGTATCGCAAACCATGATAAAATGGGGATTTTTTTATCTATATTATCCCAAATATCATCTGATTTTTCTGATTATTAAAAATTTTAGAAGCATTTTAGAAGCACGAGCTTGGATAAACCTTGAGTAAGTCTTGGGTAAACCTTGGATACCGCTTGGGTTAATTTATCTTCATCATTCGTCTTTAAATTGCCAGCCATTGACTGGCGATTTACACGCGGACTTCATATAACGATTCCGTATTACCTATTCCCGCTACCCTATGATTGTTTCTTTCAACAATTTTAATTGTTTAAATCTTGAATAACCTTGGGTAAAATCTTGAGTAAACCATACTCAACCCAAGACATTACCTTAATACCCAATTAGATTGTTGCTGATTTTCGGAATCCTTACCAATAATTCCTTGCTTTTTCAATGAAGCAAGCAAATTATGAATCTTATTTTCTTTTTGAGTATCACTCAAAACATTTGGCAACTTATCCCATAACAATTCCCGAATATCTTTCTTTTTGGCTTTTTTATACTGTTTCAGATATTCAACAATCAAATCCTTATAATACTTGTCATCAAATCCCTTATTTTTAATATAGTTTGTACTCTCATCAATGCTTTTAGCTGCCGATGCCGATAAATATAAACTTGTTATCCTACCTTCTACCAGCTTCAATGCCCGCAATCTGTCTACATCCTCTTTTTCTATCACTAAACCTTTTTGAACCCTATCAAGTAAGAACACTGTCTGTAAATCTAAATCCTGATGGTCATACAATATATGCATATAATTATCATTCAAGGTTTTACCATATACCGTCACTTCAACTTGTGCCCCCGAAGATACATTGTAGTCCGGCAGTGGAAAATATTTCGCCTTTTGAATATTATACGCGCGGCGGATTCCCAACGTTGCAGTATCAATCATATGAAATGCCATCATAGAATCCGCTAAAAGTTTATTCCTATAAAATGGTGGACTGTAGCTTACTTCCAACACATTTTCTATTTTCTGTGGAATAAAGTCCCCCGGATTCGTAAATTTAATTTTGTCTTCAAATTCATTCACATAAATCCTTCCGCCTAACTGATAATTCGTATGAGCGATACAGTTATTAAGCAGCTCTCGAATTAGCCAACTATTATATTGCTCTGTTTCCATCGGAAACAGTGTCAACTGATTAGGCATATAACGATAAGTCAGATTTCGTACTTTCGCAAACACCTTATCCACTACATTGATAAATGGAATCTTAAAAATTGCATAATCTTTATCCATTCCATCTGCACCATACAGTCTCCACATAATACTCGGTGCTGTCTGAAACATATAATCAAAATCAGAATTTCCCAACAAGAGCATTCCTGCCTGTGTAATTTTACCATCTATCATGAGCTTAATCTTTGTAAGAAACTGCTCATCACTCATAGCATCCACTTCTGCTGAAATATGCTCTTGATTCATTTTTTCTTTATATTTTTCTCTTGCCAAATCTATTGCAGTCTTATCCAAATGCTCTATTGTTGCCTTTTCTAACACCTGTTTTGACCAATCTTTACGTTCCTGTGAACGAATCGCGTCTATCTTATACTGTTTCAATGCAACAAGGCTTTCCCCTGCCCGTTCATAGTAATTCGTTTTCCAGTCTGTTGGAATGCCCGTCGCTGCCGCAGGAATTTTAAACATAAGCACTCGGTATTCTTTGCCATTCACAATCGGAAATATTTCGATAATATCATAAAATGTCATTCCATTGGCAGTATCTCTGGAAATCTCATATTTGAAACGCTCAAGTAAACTTTTATCACCCTTTTTAAATGAGGTTCCGACTATCTGTTTTGTCTTATTCTGCTCGCCAACTCCAAAAATAAGCCATCCATATTGCTGCTGACGCAGATTTGCTTCATTACTTATGGCAGAAAAATATCTTCCGATTTTATCTGTATCATATCCTCCTTTGGCTTCCTTAAATTCAACAATCTCATATTCCCAACGTTCCATGAGCATTTCAAGAATTTCAAAATATTCAATATTCTTTACAGACTTACTATATTCAAAATATGGCATAACACACCACCTTAATATGTTTTTAATCTTTTTTCTATTCAAACTTTACTCTTGGAATATAACCAAAGTAATGACAAATTATTACTTCTAGGCTTTTAAATGAATATTCGTCAAATGAAAATATATCTTTTTCATACTGTTTCATTATAAATTGCACTTTAGCAGAAAACTCTTCAAAGGTTTTCTCAATAGTAATTTCTATTCCTTCGCCCGCCATATTCATTGCAAAAGGTTCATAAAAAAGAAACTCCTCCTCTTTTTTCAGAAACCATACACATTTTGAAACATTCTTAAGATCAACTTTTAAAAATTCTTTTATCGACTCATATAATTCCTTAGAACTCATTTGCTCTATCAGCAAAAGATAATATCCCCAAAAAGCAGAAACTTCATAATTTACCTTTTCACCACTTTCTTCTATCTTTACCGCTTCTTCAAAGGAGTCCGTTTGTGCCGGAAATTTGCTTTGTGACTTATAATGCTCTACTAAACTATATGCTTGGTTCGTCATTAATGTTTCAATCCCATCTACGTAATTATAAAAATGCATAATTTTACAAACCATTATAACTATTCCAATACTTGAATCATATGGAGCGTATTCAAAATAGGGATATTCATTTATTATACCAATTATCATATCCAAAACCAACTTCGCTTTTTGAGACTTAACACCCATAAGATAATTCCCATAAGATGCTATATATCCCAATATTTCATATAATAATACTCGGTTTTCTATTACGTTATAATTTGGTAATATGACTTCTTTATCTACTATCTTTCTAATTTTTTCTACATAAATATCATTCCATTTTTCATAACTTTTACAAAACTTTAGTAACCATTCAACATATCGCTGCTTTCCTAACATATTATTTTGTGCTAAATATTTCCAATACTTTATAACAACATACTCCGAAACCATAATGGAAATCTTATTATTTCCATTATCATGTGCATACTGGCAAATCATTTGACTAGCTAAATACAATGTCGCACAAGTTTTGTCAAACTTTTTCTTCTTATTGTCTTTTAAATTTGCAATTAGAGAATCAACAATTTTTTCATAATATTCTCGTTTATATTCACCCTCTCCAATAAAATAAAGTGCTTTCCTCATCGCACTATGAAGCGATGAATCAAACAGATACTCATTAAAAAAATTGTCTAATATTTCTTTAACAATATCATCAATTCCCATAAATTCAATTATTATTGGAATCTCATTCCATAAACGATTATTATCGACATAATTATTCCAATTAAATTTAATAGATTCTTCCTTTTGTCCATTTGTAGCTACTATGATCTTAATTAATTTTTTCTTTTCTTCAGTAGTCAAATTTTTTATAGTAACATCTTTTATCTCATCCAAGCTTTGACGAACAGCATTAATGCCTCCATCCCAAATCTCCCTATCTATATTCCCCTGCTTTACTACAAACATTAGAAGTTCATCATCGTTATGTAACTGTATATCTACCCCATATTGCCTATTTCCTGTTTTAGGTTGGTTATCCGCAATATATCCTTTTTGTACAAATATTTGACTTATTAATATATCAAGTTCGTCTTTTTCTTTTAGTTGGGATATATATTCTTTAACTATGAGTCTCATTTTTTCCTCTTTCTCTTAAATATTCCTCTTTCAAATGCTTATATTTTATAGGATCATTAATAAAATCACATGGTAATTCTCTTTTCACAATATGATTTTCATACTCACTTACATTATAACAAAATTCTCCATTCCGGTTTATTTGTACAAAAGCTACTCTTTTACCATATTTCATTTTCCTACTTTGGATAATGTTTGCAAAGACAGAATTTTTCTCTGCTTGTTCATTTATTTTCCTATTTTGTTCAAACCTTAATTCTTGATATATCCTTTGTCGCTCAATCGTTGGTATAAAATCCTTATCCTCATACCCCAGTTGAATTTTCTTTTTAAAAAATTCGTGATATTCAACTAATCTACACGCTAAATCTGATTGGTATTCATTTTCACTCTTAGCATAAATAAATGCATTTTCTATTAATTTACCTGCATAATTAACATATATGTTATCTCGACAATATTCAAAAAAGAAATCTTTATCTTTTATATAAGCAGATATGCCAAATACCAGATCAACAATTCGTTTCTCATTAAATGTAAATAACAAAATCCCCTCTAATATATCAAGCAATTCCTTTTTAGTCATTTTCCCTAACTCAAATAAATATATCAAATCTTCAAATTTAATTACATGGGCAAAAATGTCTAAAGACAATAGAAATTCCTTAATTTTTCCGTACAAATATTTATCACACCAAAAAGTCATTATATTTTTTATTTGTTGCTTCATTAATGAACATGTACGCGGTAACAACGCCAAAAACTGTTCATTAAATTTATACAAATTGATATTATATATATCATATAATTTTTTAATAGCTGTATTAGTATCTTCTTTAAATTTATATTCTAAATAATAGTCTAATTGCTGTAATATCTGACTATCCTTCTCAAAACTAACATTGGTTATTTTGTCTATCACATCTACAATATCTTGAGATTGTTGTATGTAATACATTATTGATTGTAAAAATATTCTTTTCTCTCTCAAATAACTATCTTTTATTTCATAAAGTCGTTTTTTCACGCTCTCCTTATATAAATCATTATTCTTATTTAATAAATACTGCGCATATACAGGTATTAATGCTTCCCACAATACCTTATTATCACAAAAATTTGCTTCCACAAATTCAAAATAGTTTTCAAAAGATTTGCAATCCAAGAAGATACTTCTATGGAGAAACTCGACTCCCATCAATCTACAATGTTCCGATTTCTCATTTAAAAATATATCTAACCATTTCTCCGCAGTTTCACGCTTTTTGCTGTATAACTCAGTAGCGATTCTTACTATCAACTGTTCTAATGCCTTTGTATAGTCTGATGTATATTTCTCCAAAATCAATGTTTCTTCTTTTTTACTTACAACTAAATACGCATATCCATTTAAAAATAAATTTCTATCTAATCCTTCTCCAATATTATCTATCAATTCCAGTATAATATCTATTTGCCCAATAAAACAATCTTTCTCATACTCAATACATTCTTTAGCAAATGGCAGAATCTGTTTTTGCACTCCTTGCTGATATGCCTCAAGTAAAAGTTCTAATAGACTTATATCATATTCACTTTGCAAAATAAATCCAATATACTCAGCTAATAAATTATGTTCTTCAATCGCAAGCAAAAAATCAATGATATCTTGAGTCTCAAATGATTTTAACTCCCTCATTTTAGCACGTGTCATAACACCCCATCGAATATGACGCATTTTATCAGTTCCATCATCCAACTCATCAAATATCTGATCCGTAGACATTGACAATAACGTAGGATTTTCAGATATTAATCCATCTGCCATACGAAACATTTCTACTACTTCGTTAAGATCATAAATCATATTTATTTCCTTTAAACATTTTATTACGCATTTACAAGCTCCACATACTTCTCATAATACGCCATCAACCTATCAATAACCCGTTTTTTCTTCTCACCCCTGTTACCTCCGCCAAAACGTGACACTGCAGGCATAATAACATCAATATCCGTTCCTGTTGTTTTCAACACGCCATCCCGAAACGAATTGTCTATAAATTTATGTGTTTCTTCTGTCTTTAGTTTTTCTTCATTGATAATAGCAGCAAGGTCATTCTCTCTTTGCTCATCAACAAACTTCTTCCAGTCTCCATCTACCTCGGTCTGCGCATTGATTCTTGACAGAAAATTCCTGATCAATTCCATTTTGCTACGCAGATTCATACTGGAATTAACCGCCTTTTCAATCGTTACAACAATCTCTTTATTCTGATTTCCATCCTGCTGATACTTCTTAACCAGCATAAGAATATAGTCAATATTAATTTCTACCTGCTTTACAAGCTCGATTTCAAATACCACATCGTCATTGATATTTTCTTTCTTTTCATTTGATTTTGATTTATATTTCTGATAAAGGTCAATATACTCGCTCTGGTAATCCTGAAAATTCCGTTCAGACAAAATTTCCTTTCCCTCAAAATTATCAAAGGTGAAAAGAATATTCTTCATTCTGAGAATTGCTCCATAAAGCATAATAAATTCTTTCTCTGCTTTCTCCCCTTCAAACGATGCTCCCAACGGAAAAAGAGTTTTCAGCTTGTCTATTAATTCAACATAACCGTCAAAATGTTTCCCATTCTCATCATACCCATTATAGTAACTTTCAAAATTTTTTAGTAAAACAACACTTCCTGCCTCTTTGTCACCAAAAAGTGCAATCGCATTATTTGTTTCTTCCTCCAGATTACGGAAACATACGATATTACCAAAAGTCTTAACAGAATTAAGAATACGGTTTGTCCTAGAAAATGCCTGCAATAATCCATGATATTTCAGGTTCTTATCCACCCACAATGTATTCAAAGTCGTTGCATCAAATCCTGTAAGAAACATATTGACTACAATCAAAATATCAATTTCCCTGTTTTTCATCCTAAGAGAAACATCTTTATAATAATTTTGGAATTTATCGCTTGATGTATCATAATTGGTTTTGAAAATCTTGTTATAATCATCAATTGCCATTTCAAGAAAATCTCTGGAACTTTTATCAAGTCCGTCTGTATTTTCTGAATTTTCATCTTCTACAAAATCATCGTTTTCTGATTCATTTACCCCATAGCTATATATCGTTGCCACTCTCAGTTTGTGCGGTTGTCCTGCAGGTGCAGCTTGTGGCAGCTTATCCATCTGCCTCTTAAATTCTGTGTAATATGATTTTGCTGCATCTATGGAACTCACTGCGAATATGGAATTAAAGCCCTTCATGCGGACAGACTCTTTTATTTCTTCTACCCTGTCCCTATTCTTTGCCTGACTGCTTGCTACCTCCTGCACATTCATCAACTTAGAAAAATCGAAGCTTTCCCTATTTCTCTTTGTCTTTTGGTCAAAATGTTCCAAAATATATGTTACAATCTTCGCAATTCGCTTTGGCTCTAAAAGCGCCTTCTCTGTGTCAATGGCTGATACTTGCCTATCCTGTCCTTTTTCTTTATGATGCGAAGCTTCATTTTCCTTAATTGTCTTAATATAATCAATACGGAACGGCAGTACGTTTTCATCATTGATTGCATCTACAATCGTATATGTATGAAGTTTATCGCCAAATGCCTGTGGTGTCGTGCGTAAATCAGCATTCTTTCCACTTCCAGCATTATCAGCAAAGATTGGTGTTCCTGTAAAACCAAAAATATGATAGTTCTTAAAATTCTTGGTAATGGCAGTATGCATATCTCCAAACTGAGAACGATGACACTCATCAAATACCAGAACAATATGCCTGCTGAACACCTCATGCCCTTTATATCTTCTGATAAAATTATCCAGCTTTTGAATTGTGGTAATGATAATTTTGGCGTCATCCTCCTCTAACTGTTTCTTCAAAATGGCTGTTGATGTATTGCTGTTCGCAGCGCCTTTTTGAAAACGGTCATATTCTTTCATGGTCTGATAATCAAGGTCTTTACGGTCAACAACAAAAAGCACTTTGTCCACAAAGTCAAGCTGACTTGCCAACTGCGCGGTCTTAAATGATGTTAAAGTTTTACCACTTCCGGTTGTATGCCAAATATATCCGCCCGCCTCAAGCGTTCCCAATTTCTTATAATTCGTCGCAATTTCAATACGATTCAATATTTTCTCTGTAGCAGCAATCTGATACGGGCGCATAACAAGCAGTAATTCCTCCGAAGTAAATACACAATATTTTGTCAATACATTTAGAATGGTATGTTTTGACAGAAAGGTTTTTGTATAGTCTACAAGATCAGAAATAACCTTGTTGTTTGCATCTGCCCAAAAAGAAGCGAATTCAAAACTGTTGCTAGTCTTTTTACCTCTATTCGTATTCTTTTCCTGCTCTTTAATATGAGCAGAACGAGTAGTATTGGAATAATACTTCGTGTGCGTTCCGTTTGAAATAACAAATATCTGCACATATTCATATAATCCGCTTCCTGCCCAAAAACTATCACGCTGGTAACGGTTAATCTGATTAAACGCTTCCCGAATCGCAACACCCCTACGCTTCAATTCTACATGAATAAGCGGGAAACCATTTACAAGGATTGTCACATCGTACCGATTATCAAACTTTGCACCCTCATTCTGTGACACTTCATATTGATTAATCACCTGCAGGCGGTTGTTGTGGATATTCTTCTTGTCTAAAAGTGTGATGTTCTTCGTACTTCCATCGTCACGCTCCATATTCTTTACTGCATCTTCCTGAATAGTGCGTGTCTTTTCTACAATTCCTTCATTGGCATTGGCTATGTGTTTATGAAAAAAGCGTTCCCATTCTGTATCTGTAAAGTTGTAGGAATTAAGCTGTTCTATCTTTTTACGAAGATTCGCAATCAGATCTGCCTCTGTATGAATTGGCAAATATTCATACCCCTGTTCTACAAGCATACGAATAAACTCATTTTCCAAATCTGCCTCACTCTGATAACTGTCAGAGCGTCTGCTTTCCGGTATATATTCAGATACTACTGTACTTTCATTCATGGAAGCAACCATGTTAAATGTACTCATTCACTCAACTCCTTGAACGTTAATAACTTGTCACGATAATATTCATATTGTTTTTGTCTTGCTTCGATTTCTGCTGGTAGACCGATATTTAAATCAGAGCAAATTGTATCAAAATTATCAAGAACATTGACTATTTTGTTTTGGACTTCAAGTGATGGAAGTGGAATTCGAAGCCCAAGAACTAGCGATGAATTCAGGTCTCCGCGAGCCCCTTGTTTTTTTGCAATCAGTTCATCAAATTTATTAGTAACGCAATAAAATATGTATTTATATGATGCTTTATCTGCATCAATTTCTAGATTAAGGCAATGCTGATTTGTAGTAGTTCTGAATTTATTAATAGCACATCTACCAGCAGTTGCACCAGAAATAGCAACAATTACACAATTTTCTGAAATCCATTTAACTCCTGTTTCCGCAACCGCCAGTTCAGTAATATAACTATCAACTTGATATATTTCATTAAATCTCACATCTTGTGTTCTAAGCCATGGAATTGTACCACCCTCATAATAATCACTATTCCCCTTAGCAGGTGTAGCACCAGAACAGCTTTTTTTTACAACACTCCGCAATTCAACAACACTGGCAACTTTTGTATCAAAAGACAGAAGCTTATTCCTATAATATTCATATTGCTTCCTTCGAGCTGTAAGTTCTGCTGTAAGTTCTGCTGTAAGTAACGTGAAAGAGTCCAAAATATGGACTATTTCGCGTTGTACCTCCAAAGGAGGTACAGGAAACCTAAGCTTTCCAACCTGATCTAAATACAAACCTTTCTGAGCTGCTCCATGAGCATTGACCTGCATATAGCTTTGTATGACTGTAGCTTTCAATGTGTAACCTAAATATTCTGGAATAATAACATTTTTATCTGGTTTTATTACACATACACTTCTTTGAAACAACGCCCGTAAATTATCTTTCACGACAGCAACTCTGCCTATCGCCCCAACAATGGTTAGCAAAACATCCCCTTTTCGAATATCTGTTCGCTTATTTTCTTTTTGAAATATATCATCCATTACATATTTCGTTGTGCATAAATCAATCTCACCATTATTCACATTTTGAGCGCTTAATATAGGATAATCTCCTATTGTTCGTATATCCTTAGGAAGAGTGTGCATACCATCCGTAAATTTTATTGTAATATCCGACAGCAATTTATATTCTACCCCATTCGGGCAAAACTCCTTTATCAGTTCATCTAACTTACTCATTTCTTCATTCGCTCCTGTGCAAACACTTCTATCATTAATGACAAATCGTGTTCCTGCTTATGTATTCTTTTCTCTATAGACTCAACCCTAATATTTTTGATTCCTTGTTCAGTTAATGCATAATTACCATGTTCTTCTCCGTCGAAAGTTAATATTGTATTTCCTCCAGACAGTTCTATTGGCTCAAAAACTGAGGAATAGCGAATTCCATTCTCATTATTATGAAGTATTAAGCGTCCTATTTTATTCGTAACATCATAAAGATTTTTAATCAATCGGTCTATATAAAAAACAGATAGATAATCATTCAATATTTCTTGTATGCTTATTTCATATTCCCCAATATGATATTTCTGTAGAATAATTTTCTCGTTTTCCGTCAGATTTTCCGTTTTCATAGCCATAACAATCCGGTGTAGAATTGTATTTATCACACTATGCCTACAAAATAATGTACCTACTGAAAAATCTTTTTCACATTTGTATCTCGCTAAATAATATTTATCTCCATCCTTGAGTCCTATTTCTCGTCCGCATAGATACTCATCAGAAGCTACATATAAAACTGGCTTATTCTTTTCATTTAAACGCCCTTGCTTTACATATTCGGCAGGAGGCACAGTCCATTGTTTAGGATCATAAAAATTTGTTTTTCCATCGTCTTTTCGCGCTCTATACAAAGACGTTCCTGCTTTTATAGTCATAGATTCATCAAAGATACTCAACTGCTCATTAATTCCATATCCAAAGAACATGGTCAAAAATTCAGTTAGTGATTTACATTTAAATAATTTATTTTCTTTTTCTCTATCCAAAATCTATTCCTCGATTTCCGCAATAATCTTATCAATCTCCACCCGAAGTTTTTCTTCCCTTGCCACAATCTCCTTTATTTCCGCATTCAATTTCACAATATCAATCTTCTCTCTTGTATCCTCCTGCTCCACATAGGACGAAACTGAAAGATTATAGCTATTATCCGCAATCTTATCATTTTCCACTACCGCTGCATAATATTGCTTATTCTCTCTTTTCTCATATGCTGTCAAAATATTATGAATATTTTCCTCAGTCAGCTTATTATTATTTGTAATCTTCACACATTCCTTAGAAGCATCAATAAATAACGTACTATTTTCCACCTTGTTCTTTTTCAGCACCATAATACAAGTGGCAATGCTTGTCCCAAAGAAAAGATTATCAGGAAGCTGTATCACACATTCCACATAGTTATTGTCAATCAAATATTTACGGATTTTCTGCTCCGCACCACCACGATACATGACACCGGGAAAGCATACAATAGCTGCTGTTCCATTTGTTGCAAGCCATGACAGGGAATGCATAATAAATGCCAAGTCCGCTTTTGACTTCGGCGCAAGCACACCGGCGGGAGAAAAACGCTCATCATTAATAAGAATCGGGTTATCATCACCCTCCCATTTGATAGAGTATGGCGGATTGGAAACAATCGCCTCAAATGGCTCATCATCCCAATGCAACGGCTCTGTCAAAGTATCTCCATGACCAATACTAAATTTTTCATATCCAATATCATGCAGGAACATATTGATACGGCAAAGATTATAAGTCGTAATATTGATTTCCTGTCCAAAAAATCCCTGACGCACATTTTCTTTTCCCAAAACTTTTGCAAATTTCAGCAAAAGCGAACCACTCCCACAAGCCGGATCATAAACCTTGTTGACCTCTTTCTTTCCTAATACAGTAATTCTTGTAAGAAGCTCCGAAACTTCCTGCGGCGTATAATACTCTCCACCACTCTTTCCTGCATTGGAAGCGTACATTCCCATTAAAAACTCATACGCATCACCAAATGCGTCAATGGTATTATCCTGATAATCGCCTAACTTCATCTCCGCAACACCGTTCAGGAGCTTAACAAGTTTTTCATTTCTCTTAGCTACAGTGCCACCCAGTTTATTGCTGTTCACATCAATATCATCAAACAATCCCTTAAAATCGTCCTCGCTGTCATGCCCCTGTGCGGAAGCTTCTATATTTCTAAATACACTTTCCAATGTTTCGTTCAAATTTTCATTGTTTGGTGCTTTCTCTTTCACATTACAAAATAGCTGGCTTGGCAGAATGAAATATCCCTTTGACTGCACCAAATCCTCCCTTGCTTCCTCTGCAACTTCATCATCTAACTTTGCATAGTCAAAATTGTCGTTGCCTGCCTCTACCTCTCCTGCATTTACAAATTTAACAAAATTCTCTGAAATATATCTATAAAACAGCATACCTAACACATACTGTTTGAAATCCCAACCGTCTACACTGCCTCTAAGGTCATTCGCCATATTCCATATGGTACGGTGAAGCTCATCCCGCTCTTGTTCCTTCTTGTTGTCAACCATAAGACAACCTCCTTGCATAATTTTCCAAATTAATTTTACTACAAAATATCCAAATTGTCATTTAGATTCTTCTTAAAGTTGCATAAAACTTACAAATGGGACAGTTTACCCGTCCCATTCCAATCCTTATAATATGTATATGATTTCTTCCCTCACAATCTCCTCTGCCCTCGCCCTAATGCTATTCATTCTCCGCACCCAAAGCATCTGATCCTGTACTTTTAACTGCTCTGTCACTTCCTCCCTCTCTGCCATCTGTTGCACCAGCAAATCAAATCTTTCCTCTGCCTGTTCCTGTATCATGAGCAGATGTTTCTTTAATTCGCCAGATAGTAACAAGCCTGAATAAATCCCTCTCTTGTACTCTTTCAGATAATGTTTCCGCATCAATCCGAATTTCCTTAACTCTCCTTCCGGCTCTGGATCGGGTATTAAATTTGGTATCAAATAATCTCCACACTTTTCATAAGTTATATTCATTGTCTGTTCCTCTCTTTCCATAAAATCTACATTTCCTGCTGCCACCGCTTATTCTTTTCCGGCAATACCTGCGGATTTTTTCTCTGATGGTTGTGTTCATCCGCATCCACTTTTGCATCTTCCAGCTTCTGCTTCATTGTCTTTGGCGCAAGTGATTTTACATATTCCACAAACGCCTCACCAAGTCCTCTTGATGCTACAAACCGTTTTAATTTTTCAACTTGCTCAGTAAGCACATCTATCTTCTTCTCCAAATTTGATATCTTCTTCTCATACTTTTCCAAAAGATGATTTCTTGATACTGCCTTATTAAAAGCATCCAGTATTTTATTCCAGTCGCTTTTCTTCACTTTGACATATTCCTCGCTACTGAAAAGATTGGCTACCGGAACGGCAGCGCTTTTCATATTTTTTGTTTCCGCCGCCACTTCCTTTGAAATCAATTGAAATGTATCTGCCCTTAAATCATGTTTGGCAAGAACCTCCTGCGCCGCCTTTTCTTTTGCCTCTGCTTCCTCAATCTGTTCCGTAAGCTCCTGTGCCTGCAAAATCAGTTCATTGTTATGTGCTTCCATTTCCTGCACTTGCCCACGCAGGTCAGATGCTCGCTTCTGCAAACTTTCGTTACACTGCTCCAGCGTTTCATTCTGCTTATCCAGCTTTTCCGCTTCTGCCTCAAGACACTCTACTTTCCGCATTACCGCTTTGTATTCCGGCAGAGTAAGATTATCGCGCTTATCTCCTTTGATTTCTACCTCTATTCCGCGTTCCCGGCATAAATCCATTAAATAATCACGCTCTCTTGCCTCCCAGTCAATCACCTCATTGTCATATCTGCCTTTGCCTTTTTCAAATCCCATCTGCTGAAGGGCTTTGGAAATACTGTTCCTTGTTTTCATGCCCTTTTTATATCCGTCTGCGACAGGAATATAGTCTATATGCAGATGCGGCGTTGCCTCATCCAAATGCAGAACACAGTTAAATAAATATAAATTAGGGCTTCGTTCCTGAAAAGTTCTTGCATACTCGTCCAACAAATCAACTGCCTCTTTTGCCGCCTCTGTCAGATTTCCATCTTCGTCCACAACAGGCGTATCGTACTTTGTGCCAAGCTGTACAATATTTTCATAAAACACATTCTCCCCGTTGTCGGAATTTTCTATCTTTTTAATATAATTACTGATTTTTCTGTCATTGCGTTTCTGTCCTGCATTATATTCCCTGACAGCCTCACCGAAACATTTTTCATAAGCATCTGCTATGGATTCCCTGATATATGTTTTGTTCCAGCCTGTTCTTTCCGGACAGACATTATTTGCTATAAATTCCCTGTTGTTGTGCGCCAGACTTCCATCACCTTTCGGAAAAGATATGGTTCTTTCTGCCATTTTCTGCCTCCCTTCCGTCTTAAATATTGCTCTAAATGCTCCGCATTTATCGCTGCTGTGCCAGTGAAAACAAATGCCGCCTTGCGTCGCTTGTTTTCACTTTGAGCACAGCATTTTGTTACTTTTGTCAAAAGTAACGCTTTATTACTTCTGACGCATACGCATCAGAAGTAAGGCGCTCTCCGAGGGTAGTGTTTGCCTTTGGCAAACACGGTTGCCTGACGGCATCCATAGTCTGTAGAAAAACACATCCGACAGACTGCTCATTCCGGCAAAAAGCCGCCGTCATTCGTTTTGGGTGACAGTACCGAATAAATACTTTTCGGCACCCTTCCATAAGCTCCCTTTTCGGAAATGAGTACCGAATGTAAAAATTCGGTACCGCCTATTCGCCCATTGTAAATGCAAACGCCATCATATCCTCGGATAATTCCGCCTCCTGCGTCTGCCCTAATTCATTACTGTCATCCGTTTCCGCTGCCCTAACCGCATCAGCTTGAAAATCCAAAGTATGTTCCTGAAAGCATTTTTCCATATGATCTGTCAGAATTTCCTGTAAACTCCAAAACTTAGCTTCCAGCACCCTCGCAAACATTTCTTCTAATTGTTCAAATTCGTGTTCTGACTGTTTTAGTGAAAGCATAAGTAATTCTTCCTGTTTATTCTCATTCTTGCTGTCAAGAACCGCAACAAACGCATCAGAAAGTATCTTCCCGTAAGAACCGTCCCTTCTCGTTATTCCCTGTAGGTATTCCCAAGTCCTGCGCTGGTTTTCATCTTCCATGCAGAATTTTATATTACTGCATTTATAAGTTTTCCTCATGGCATTACCTCTGTCGGCGCTGTTTTTGTGCCGCAAGATACTCATACCCCTTTGCATTGGCACAAATATCAGTAATAAAAGTAACTTCCGCTTTACCTGCCAATTTTGTGTAATTCCGAAGCAGACATCCGCCTCCGCCAATCACATATAAATGCACCAATCCTTCTTTATAACCGTAATCAACCAAACGCTTTCTAATATTTTCTGCATACTGTTTTGCTATACGCTCTACTTTTACAGCCGTAACATCTGTTCTTCCCTGTATACCATTCCAGAGAAGCGGTTCAATCAGCATTTCGGGAATATCTTCACCATTTTCTTTTGACAACTCTTTCTGTATCTCCTTCATGCAGATACCCACGCCAAATTTATCTGTCACAAGGCTCTTTTCCAATGGCTTGTTATCAATGATCTGCATCACGTTCATGGTTCCGTTTCCAATGTCTGCCAGCATATTCATCCCCCGCATTGCGCCCAAATTAACAATCGCGGCAAATCCCTGCGGGAACACCTCTGCACCGCACAGATGCACATGATATCTCTCCTTACGAAATTCAAAGTGTAACTCCTGCTCTTTCAACAGATAACGCTTAAAATCTGCCCCCTGACTTTTCATCCACGCAAGAGGAAGTCCCACCGCCAATGTTACATTCGCTTCATGAAGCCCCCTAAACATCAATTCCTCCGCCAATGCCGCAAGCGTCAAAATATGAAAATCCTCAGATTCCGTTTTGTTGCCCTGATACACTAAATGCGACTCTCCTATTACATAAAACTTATCCTTGTATTTTACAAAATTTCTGCTTACAATCGGTTCTTCTTCCATACACTCCACACCCGTCTTAAATATCCTGTGCGCAGTCTTCATATTCCCATATCCATGATCCACTCCGATAATTATTTTTGTGCTGCTGTTAAATTTCTGCATATAAAATACCCTCCTTAAATGCTCTGTTTATCTGTCCGTTTACATGTTTTGTTTACAAATACTCTTTTAAAACTTTTCCGTTTACACTGTTTACAAATCCTCAAAGCATTATATTTACTGACTTTTCCTGTAAACCGATTGGTTTACTTTCCTGTCAACAGAAGCTTGTAAACAGAATTTGTAAACGAAGCCTAAAAAACTTTTTCTTGTTCCGATACGACTTCACTCTTTTGTTTCCTCGAATGGAGTTGATACATTCTCCGGCAATTTTCGGAATCCATTCTTATCCGTCACTCTCCGCCACCCTCTCTGTGTACCATATCCAGCAAACCTGTGAGATGAAACTTTCTCCCAGCCGACAATGCTATGGTTCATAACATTGTTAATCTCTTTCAGTTCCCAATCTTTTGGCGTATCGTACTCATGATGGAACGCTTCCTTATAAATCATAATGCTGCACACATAATCTTCTGATAACTCGTCCAGCCATAACTGGATAATTCCTACTTTTGCATCCTCTGGCATGAATTCCTTCTGCATTTCTTTCAGATATTCCTCTGTACCCCTTGATAATTTCAACTCATGAAAACCATTCCGATATAATACCATCGCCTCCGCCCATGCCTGTCTGATATATTCCCTTGCTTCTTTTTCATTCGCAAGAATATGTTTCTCCACTCTTTCAGGGTGTACCAACACAGGCGCAAAACGGCGGTTTCCTGTCCTGTCAAGCGGCAGAAAATCCATGCTGTTGGAAGTTCCCACAAACACACACTGTCTTGGTCTGTCCTCCGGGTGTGTTTCGTAGGGAATTTTATAAGTTTCTTTCTGCCTGCTGATGAATGACTTGATATCTTCAATGCTCTTAGCATTTACTGTTGCAATCATTTCCGACATTTCAATAATCCAATGCCCCTGCATCTTCCGGTAAACATTATCATTATCCATACGTTTCAAATCATCTGTAAACCATTCATCATTCATAGCAAGGAAACGAAAAAAAGTGGATTTACCTGCCCCTTGCCCTCCCACAAGGCATACCATGATTTCAAACTTGCATCCCGGCTCATACACCCTATGGATTGCCGCCAGCATCAGAAGCCGCATAATTTCTTTTGTATAGCTGTCATTATCTGCTCCCAAGTAACGCGGCAGAAGCTTATCTATACGCGGCTCTCCGTCCCACTCCAATTTTTCCAAACAGTCACGAATTGGGTGATATCTGTTTTCGCTTGCCACAATGTTTAATGCCTTATTGATGATACGGTCATTTTTTAGTCCATAATTCTTTTCCAAATACCATTGAATCTGATAGACATCTGTATCTGTCACACTGGAAGATGTCCGCTGCCATCCTAAACTACCAACAACATCAATCTTCCCTGATAATTCATTCTTGCGGATTGCACCCTTTAAAACCGGATCGCGATGGAACACTATCATGCAGTTATTAATTGTTTGACAAATATATCCTTTTTCACTTTTCGCGAGGTCAAAGCGCACATCTTCCACGCTGCTCATCTCGGCATCCAGCACTTCCCCGACTTTCTCCCATGATTCGTTTCCCACTGCTTCTGACTCTTTGGACAAGTTTCGCCACCTCCCTTCTATTCTTCATAAATAATTCCTGCTTTTCTGCTGTTTCTCCCATACACAAAATATCCATCCAGTAATTCATAATCGGCACCGCATGAAGTATCTGTGCATAATCGTCCGAAAAAACATTATCCGGCGGCTTATTCCGTAAGAAATTTTCTACCTTTTCTACTTCCAGCAAACAATCCCTTAATATATCAATACTTTGATTACACCACCTCTTAAAGCGTTCCTTGATATGTATAATTCGTTCTTTTTCTGCCTTTTCTTTTTTTATCCGTACTTTCTCTTGCTCATTGAACATTGCTTTGCCTCTAACTGATATTGGCAGTTGAAAATCCTCTATCAGCTTTAACGCCGCATTATACTGTGACAGTCCATGCATACGTGAAACATAATCAATCACATCTCCACCAACTCCACAGGCAAAGCAGTGATAATTCTTATCAATCTTCATGCTTGGGTGCTTATCATCATGGAAAGGACAACAAGCAATCCCATTTCTCCTGACTTTCAAACCATAATATTCCGCTGCCTGCCTTGCTGTCAGATATTCTTTTACTTCACTAAAAATGGACAAAATAAAAGCTCCTTCCTTTGATTTTAAGTAATCGAGTAGTGAATGTTCTTTTTCACTACTCGCTGCGCGTTCCATGCGCCACTTTAGTGACATATTTCCTCTACATGGAACTGCGCATCAAAAGCACTCCACAAAATTCTATGGAAATTACATTTGCACCATTGTCGAAAGACCGAAGCTTTGCTATACTATATTTGCGAGATAGAGTATAGGAACGCTTTGCTTTCACTACTCGGAGATGCCCTTGTTACCAGCAGGGGCATTTTCCTTTTCCTCACCGTCATCTGCAATCAGATGATCCAATAAAGAAGCAACCTTTTTCTGTTCACTCGGATATAAATGACCATATGTATTGAGCGTAATCTTAATATCTTTATGTCCTAACCGTTCTTTAATAATCAGCGGTTGAACCCCCTGCTTGATTAAGTATGCGCAATGGCTGTGTCTAAGGGAATGTACATCAATTTTCTTCACTCCTGCCTTTTCAATATGCCTTTTCATTGTATGCTGCACTGCCTCCGCCACCACTGGAAACAGTCTTTCATTTTTTGGATACTGATACAACCGCTTCCAATAAGACTGAATTTCATTTGCAAGAAATACAGGAATTTCTATTGTCCTAACGGAATTGTCCGTCTTAGGTTCTGTAATAATATCTGTCCTGTTCATACGGTAATAAGTTTTCCTGATATGAATCTGACAATTTTCCAAATCAATATCTTCCATAAAAAGTGCGAGCATTTCGCCTTCACGCATTCCTGTCCAAAACAAGAGCTGGAACATCAGATAAGAACGGCTTCCTTTTTCAAATGTCGCTATAAACCTCTGATATTCCTCATAAGTCCAAAACTCCAACCTCCTTACATCCGAACGCCCTATTTTCTTTACCTTTTTACATGGATTGTTCCATAAGTTATAGATTTTCTGTGCATGAGTAAATAATGCGGTTACTTGGTTCTGCAACATTCTCTGATAACTTTCAGAAAAGTTTTTATTCCGGATTTCATTCTGCCACGCAATAATATCTGCCGGAGTAATTTCATTCATTTTCTTCTCTCCAAGATAAGGGATTACATGGGACTGTATCATGTACCTCTTGTTCCGCTGTGAACGCTCTTTTAGCTCTCCACTCTTATCGTTAAAATAAACCTCCACAAACGAGGCAACTGACATATCCATGTCTGCATTTGCCACGCGCTTAAATTCACTCTCGTAATCCTGCGCCTCTTTCTTTGTCCTGAAACCTCTTTTATACTTTTTCTTCCGCTTCCCTGTCCAATCCTCATAATAGAATTGACAGTACCAGCTTCCACGCTCTGTGTCCTTATAAACCGGCATCTCAATCTCTCCCTTCACTATACTGTTTCAATTTGTGTCCCGTTGCCATAAAACTTCGTTTCCCAAAAAGCTCTTGGAACTCTGCCGGAAATCACAATAAATCCAGCCTCTTTTAACTCCTGATTCAGTTCCTTAATGATTTTGTAGGCATATCCTTTGGAGATTCCTAATTCTTTTGAAATGTCCTCCGCATACATCATGTAATTGTTGTCTTTCACTATATTACCTCCTCTCTTGATTGTTTGGCAAGATATAATTGTTCGCTATTTATATCTTGCTTACAGTTTTATCATACTCGTTGCTTCAAACAATGTCAAGCTATTTTATTGATATTTTTGTATCTTTATGGTAAAATATTATTTGACGTAATCAAAAGGGAGGTTTTTACATGAATCTATATTCCATTAATACAATAAAACAAGAGCTTTTGTTCTCTCCTCTTGTATATCGCATTAAAAAATCAAATTATTCAGAATCGCTTCTATTAACTTATAACGACATAGACAACAATCCACATCAAGAAGCATTAGGAACAACTCGCTCCATACTTTCTAATTGGCTGGAAATCCTTGATTATGATACCGAAACGAAAGAGAATCTTGACAAAACTTTCGACCTGCTCTTATCATCTATTGGTTTGTTTGGAATAAAACCTGATATACAAAAGGATAAATTTATTAATAAGATAGACAACTTTATTAAAGATTTTGACAGTAAAACATTTAGTGATGTCGCAAGCTCTGTTTTGGACATTTTAAAAGAGTGCTTTGATCCACACCCTGTACTTGCTTATCTTTACCCACACTACTATGCGCTGCTCCACTCATTATATCTTTACGCTGAAAAATCCTGCTCTTATGAAGAAACTGTATCACAGTTTTCAGCCAAAATAACAGTTCTCTTACAAGAACTGCTACATTTAAAATCTTCCTATGAACAGGCAAGGGAATATACCCAATCTGTATTTATTGAACCATATACCGACAACGCTTCTATACAAAGCGCTGCTTCGGCAGCATTATATCATTCATACTGTAAAATGCTGAATAAGTCTGATTTTTATATGGACGCTTTTGATTTTCCAATTAATGAGGATTATCTAAAGAATATTTTTGATAATGATACCCCTGCATGGAGTTCTTACTTTGAATTATTTTCGGAAAAATTATTGGATACAGATACACAGGAATATTATATAACATCCTTCGCGCAATTTCTTCATATTGGACTGTCTATTATGATGTCCGGTGAAATGGTGATTAGGAAATGCAAATTATGTAATGGATATTTTCAGGCAAAACACTCCTCTGATCAGATGTATTGCAGCCGTATTTATAAAAATACCTCCGCAACCTGCAGTGAAGTCGGTGTAAGAAAAACTTATAAAGAAAAATTGTTCCAGCATCCAATCCATCAGGAGTTTACAAAGTCCTATAATAAGCTTTACGGACGCATCCGGCGCGGCAAGGTTCCGAATGATACTCCTTTAATGGAACAGTTAAAGAAGCTACATGATGAATATACCGAAAAATACGAGAACACACACAAGAAAGACCGAGAAGCGGTCTGGAAAGAATATATTCAGAAAAACAAAGAATTATTAGGATAATACACTCCCAAATATAGAATCATAATCCTAACATTTCAAAATTTCCAAATATTTTAGAAGCATTATAGAAGCACAAGCAACATACAATATAGCTTTCCATGTAAAAAGGCTTTCGGAGAAACCCCCGAAAGCCTTGATTTTACTGAATAAATTGTAATTACTCGATGATAGTAGCCACACGACCAGAACCCACTGTACGTCCACCCTCACGGATAGCAAACCGAAGCCCCTGCTCCATCGCGACCGGATGGATCAGCTCGATGGTCATCTCAACGTTGTCGCCAGGCATGCACATCTCGGTGCCGGCCGGAAGCTCGCAAACGCCGGTAACGTCGGTGGTTCTGAAGTAGAACTGCGGACGATAGTTGTTGAAGAACGGAGTATGGCGGCCGCCCTCGTCTTTGGTCAGGACGTAAACCTGAGCCGTGAACTTCTTATGGCACTTTACAGAACCGGGTTTGCAGAGGCACTGTCCTCTCTGGATCTCGGTTCTCTGAACACCACGGAGCAGAGCGCCGATGTTGTCGCCGGCCTGCGCCTGATCAAGCAGCTTACGGAACATCTCGATACCGGTGACAACCGTCTTACGGGTCTCCTCGTTGATACCGATGATCTCAACTTCGTCATTCAACTTTAACGTACCACGCTCTACACGGCCGGTCGCAACCGTACCACGGCCGGTGATCGTGAAGACATCCTCAACCGGCATAAGGAACGGCTTGTCGGTGTCACGGATCGGATCCGGAATATAGCTGTCAACCGCGTTCATGAGCTCGATTACCTTGTCGCCCCACTCACAGCTCGGATCCTCAAGAGCCTTCAGAGCAGAACCCTGGATAACCGGAGTGTCATCGCCCGGGAACTCATACTCATTAAGCAGATCTCTGATCTCCATCTCGACCAGCTCAAGAAGCTCCGGATCGTCAACCATATCACACTTGTTCATGAACACAACGATGTACGGTACGCCTACCTGACGGGAAAGCAGGATGTGCTCTCTGGTCTGAGCCATAACACCATCGGTAGCAGCAACAACCAGGATCGCGCCATCCATCTGCGCAGCACCGGTGATCATGTTCTTTACATAGTCGGCATGGCCTGGGCAGTCAACGTGCGCATAATGTCTCTTATCTGTCTCATACTCAACGTGGGCGGTAGAAATCGTGATTCCACGCTCTCTCTCCTCCGGTGCCTTATCAATCATATCAAACGCAACTGCCTCACCAGTACCCATTCTCTCGTGAAGGGTCTTCGTGATTGCAGCCGTTAAAGTAGTTTTACCATGGTCAACATGTCCAATGGTACCAATGTTACAGTGTGGTTTGTTTCTCTCAAACTTAGCTTTTGCCATTTTAAAACGTTCCTCCTTAATTCGCGCCCATTGGGCTATTTTATTTAACTAGGCTGAATCCATTATATTCTATTCGGAAAATATTTTCAAGCCTGTTCTTGCTTATTTCGCGCCTTTTCTTTCGGCAATAATCTTCTCCTGAACGCTCTTGGGAACCTGCTCGTAACGCTCAAAAAACATCGAATAATTGCCGCGTCCCTGGGTCTTGCTGCGCAGGTCTGTGGAGTAACCGAACATCTCGGCAAGCGGCACGTACGCCCTCACCATCTTGCCTCCGCCGATGTCGTCAAAGCCCTCAATGCGACCGCGGCGGGAGTTGATGTCACCGATGACATCGCCCATGTAATCCTCGGGCATCGTAACCTCGACCTTCATGATCGGCTCGAGAAGAACGGCTCCTGCCTTCGCCATCGCGTCCTTGAACGCCATGGAGCCGGCGATGTGGAACGCCATCTCAGAGGAGTCAACCTCATGATAGGAACCGTCAAATACATTGGCGTGTACACCCAAGACCGGGAAGCCGCCTAGGATACCGGCCTTCGTGGCCTCCTCGATTCCCTCACCGACCGCCGGGATATATTCCTTCGGAATCGCACCGCCGACAACGGACGATTCAAACTTAAAAGTCTCCTCGCCGTTCGGATCCATCGGCTCAAAGTGTACTTTACAATGACCGTACTGACCGCGTCCGCCGGACTGCTTCGCATACTTGCTGTCCACATCGACAGCCTTTGTGAAGGTCTCCTTGTAGGCAACCTGCGGATTGCCGACGTTTGCCTCAACCTTAAACTCACGAAGCAGACGGTCTACGATGATCTCCAGATGCAACTCGCCCATACCGGAAATGATGGTCTGGCCGGTCTCGACGTCCGTGTGAACACGGAAAGTCGGATCCTCCTCCGCAAGCTTTGCAAGCGCCTCGCCCATCTTATCCTGTCCGGCCTTTGTCTTCGGCTCGATCGCGATGTCGATAACCGGCTCCGGGAATACCATGGACTCAAGGATTACCGGATGCTGCTCGTCACAGATCGTATCGCCCGTCGTCGTATTCTTAAAGCCGACGGCTGCGGCGATATCGCCGGAATATACCTTGTCAAGCTCCTGCCTCTTGTTTGCATGCATCTGCAGGATACGTCCGACACGCTCCTTTTTGTTCTTCGTCGCATTCAGCACATAAGAGCCGGAATTCATTGTACCGGAATATACACGGAAGAACGCCAGTTTTCCGACAAACGGATCGGTCATGATCTTAAATGCCAGAGCGGAGAACGGCTCCTCGTCGGAGGAGTGGCGCTCGACCTCGTTGCCCTCCAGATCGGTTCCCTTGATCGACGGGATGTCGATCGGAGCCGGCATATATTCAAGGACCGCATCCAGGAGCTTTTGGACGCCTCTGTTCCTGTACGCAGAGCCGCAGCACACTGGCACGGCACGGCACTCACAGGTGGCCTGGCGCAGAGCCTTCTTCATGTCCTCGACAGACGGCTCCTCGCCCTCCAGGTACTGCATAGTCAAATCGTCATCCAGTTCACAGACCTTTTCAATCAGCTCGCTTCTGTAAAGCTCCGCATCATCCTTGATCTCCTCCGGGATGTCCTCGATCGTAATATTCTCACCCTTATCGTCATGGTAGATGTAGGCCTTCATCTCAAACAGATCGACGATGCCCTTGAACTCATCCTCCTTGCCGATCGGGAGCTGCAAGCAGATCGCGTTTTTACCAAGCCTTGTACGAATCTGCTCGACTGCGCCGTAAAAGTCGGCGCCCATGATGTCCATCTTATTGATAAACGCCATTCTCGGTACGTTATAGGTATCAGCCTGACGCCATACGTTTTCGGACTGGGGCTCAACACCGCCCTTTGCACAGAAAACTCCTACCGCGCCGTCAAGGACACGTAGGGAACGCTCAACCTCCACCGTGAAGTCCACGTGACCAGGAGTGTCAATAATGTTGATACGGTGCTCGAGAGCGCCCGGCTTCGGCTTATTGTTCTCCTGAAGCGTCCAGTGGCAGGTGGTGGCAGCAGATGTGATCGTAATGCCTCTCTCCTGCTCCTGTTCCATCCAGTCCATGGTAGCGGTGCCTTCATGAGTATCACCAATTTTGTAGTTTACACCAGTATAATAAAGGATACGCTCTGACAACGTCGTTTTACCGGCGTCGATATGAGCCATAATCCCGATATTTCTGGTTCTCTCTAACGGATATTCTCTACCAGCCAAGGAATTTTCCTCCTTTTAGAATCTGTAATGAGCAAATGCCTTGTTGGCCTCCGCCATCTTGTGCATTTCCTCTTTCTTCTTTACGGCTGCGCCTGTGTTGTTGGCCGCATCCATAATCTCGTTTGCAAGTCTTTCTACCTGGGTCTTTTCTGCTCTCTTGCGGGAGAACAGGGTCAGCCAGCGAAGCGCCAGCGTCTGTCTTCTTTCCGGCTTGACCTCGATCGGCACCTGGTAGGTGGCGCCGCCGATTCGTTTTGCCTTAACCTCGAGAACGGGCATGATATTGTTCATAGCCTCCTCGAATACCTCTACGGCGTCCTTACCGGTCTTATCTGCGACCTGGCTGAATGCACCGTAAACGATCTTCTGTGCAACACCCCTCTTGCCATCCAGCATGATGTTGTTGATCAGCTTTGTGACAATCTTGTTATTGTACAACGGATCTACCAATACGTCTCTTTTTTGAGTATGTCCTTTACGTGGCACGTTACTTCCCTCCTTAATTATAAAATTGTAACCGTTCAGATTCCTTCCCCGTTACAAACAATCAGATCTTCGGTACTCACATGTTTCCATAAAATGTGTTCGCGCCCGGTTTGTATCTGTATCCTGCAACCTACAGGCTCAATATCACCGGCACTGCGGTGCAAAACGACCTTCTGTCCCTTTGCATCCATTTTACTGCTGTTTGTGGTCCAATCTTACTTTCTCTGTGCGATTACTTTTTCGCCTTCGGTCTCTTTGCGCCGTATTTGGAGCGGGCCTGCTTTCTGTTGGCTACGCCTGCGGTATCAAGAGTTCCTCGGATGATGTGGTATCTTGTACCCGGAAGGTCCTTAACACGGCCGCCGCGGATCAGGACAACGGAGTGCTCCTGAAGATTGTGGCCCTCGCCCGGAATGTAGCTTGTCACTTCAATTCCGTTGGAAAGACGAACCCTGGCGATCTTTCTTAAAGCGGAGTTCGGCTTCTTCGGGGTCGCGGTCTTGACTGCTGTGCATACGCCTCTCTTTTGGGGAGCAGAGGTATCCGTCACTCTCTTGTGAATGGAATTGTAGCCCTTCTGGAGAGCCGGAGCTGTGGATTTCTTTACGCTGGTCTCTCTGCCCTTTCTTACTAACTGGTTAAATGTTGGCATCCTTTTCACCTCCTATGATATTGACTGCGGTTGCTGTTTGATCAGTCTGTTTTCGCGCACAAAAACGGGACGTTCCCAATGCACGCCCCACTATTATATACACAGATTTTAAAGCTGTCAAGGAAAAACCTTAATTTTTCTTGAAAAAACCGTGCTTTCTGATAATGACACACGTGAAGCGGTTGTCTATGAAGTCGTTCCCACACAAAACATGTCCACAGTCACATCGGCCAAAAGCCTGCCGTTCTCGTCACACACCTCCCCCCGCACGATTGTGATCGAGCGGCCGCGCCGTAAAAGGATACCCCGTGCCGTTATGACCCCCTCCGATACATTCCCGATAAAATTGATGTGTGCACTCTGTGTCACGTATTTTCTTCCATCCGCACGGGCAGTTATGCCAGTCACGACGTCTGCCAGCGCATACAAAAGCCCTCCGTGGACCATGCCCATGAGATTCAGTCCCTCAGGGAATACCTGCATGCGGATCTCGCTGCATTCCTTTGAGATCTGCACGATTTCCATGTGATTGTACTGCATATAAGGATTGTTGTGCAGATATGTTTCCGGGTCTAAGCTGTTTTTGGGATCTGCCATCTTCTTTTCCTCCGTCTGCGGGCGTTTTTTACGTATGACTCGCACTAAGCTCGTGAAAAACCTCGCTAAGTGCTCATAGTATACATAGTATGACTCGCACTAAGCTCGTGAAAAACCTCGCTAAGTGCTCATAGTATACCCGCTTGAGTGGGATTTTATCACATTCGGGCAAAAGGCGCAATCCCCTTGTGATTGGGAACTGCGCCTCATCTGCTCTTTTATGTAACAGTTCAGACGACGTCCAAACTGTTACCGCATACGGCCATATAAAATCGCTTCGCGGTTCTAAGCACCGGTGGCGCTTGTTCAGAACCGACCGAAACGGAGTGTGGACTGGACCGTATGCCTGCGACCATTACGTTTTCGTGCGGTCAGCGCAGCAAGTGCGCAGACCTATCTGATCTGTTGCCCTTTTATTCCGCCAGATCCAACAGCGTGATTACGATTCCATCCGCTCCGATCTCCGTCTTTCTCTTGACAATGTCCTCGATCTGTGCGCGCTCTGGGTCCGTCAGCGAGGCTGCATTGACCACCACATCTACCTTATTGTCGGTGATCGAAACGACTGGGTCCACAAATCCCTTCGCCTTCAAAAGCGTTTCCGCCGCATTCTCCTTTTCGGCGATTTCCGTCAGCCGGATCATGTTCTGAACCGCTGCCTGCTTCTCTGTCTCCGAAATCTGGTCGCTGTTGATCAGCTGCATAAGCGTCTCCTTGTTTTTGGCGCGGATCTGCTCACGGTTCAGCTGGACTCCCGCTATGTACTCCGACACGCTTGTTCCGTTTGTAAGAACAGCCTCACCCGGGTTCTCGATCCCCGCCTTGGCGCTGTCATTTGCATCGGCCGATACCTGGCTTTTGTCCGAAAGCATTTCCTCTCCGTCGCCATCCAGACTCGCGATTTCCTGGAGACTCCCATCATCTGCACCGTTTACGGCCTGGTTCTCTGCTAGGATATCCTCGTCGGAAATCTCCATCATGCCGGCCTCGTACACCTCCGCGCCAGCCACTTCCTTCTTTGCTGAATAGTTAAGATATCCGGCCGCCGCGATCATGATTGCCAGTGTCGTGATAATTACCTGGTTTCTCCTGAATATTCGTTTCATTCCTCATGCTCCTTTTTTCACCCTCTTTAATACTTTAATCTTATGTGAGGGAAGGCCAAATAATGCTTCCATCGCTTCAGAAATTTCGGCTCTCACCACCGCGCTCCCGCCGCCGTCGGCACTGATGACGATGCCGGAGATTTCCGGCATTAGCTCCTTCTCCACGACAGGAGAGGAGGCCTGCCCCTCCAAAACCGTGCTCTCGGAAAGCTCCTGCTGTCTCACGACCCGCCCCGTACCGTCAGCATTTGTCTCCTCCGTCACAGAAGATGACGTATTTTGGTCCACATGGAGAATTTTTTCCTCCGAAGACTTTAAGATGACTAATACCTCCACCTCCCCGACTCCATCGACCCCGGAAAGGAGCGCCTGGATCCGCTCCTCCAGCTCTTTTTCATACGAACTGCTTCCGCCTGACGGCGGAGCAGACGCCTGCGCAAAAGTTTCTGACGAAAAAGGACCTGCCGTGCCTTGTTCTGCCGCCGCACTCCCCGACGACGCCTGTTTTGTGGGCCCCTCGTTTGGAAACGCCAGAATAAACAAAAGGAGGCCGGAGCAGAACAAAAAAATCAGCTTTTCTTTATTCACCTTCCAGATGGATTGTAATTTTTCCTTCTTCCAGTCCATAATATTCTCCTATCCTCTTTTTTAGACGTACAATCTCACGGTTTGCTAAAATCCGTTTTTCCTTTTGTCCGTCTGTCCCGGGCTCTCCTGTACCTCCTTCGGGTTTTACCAACAGCCGGACCTCCTTCAGGCTTCCGAACCGCTCACTCCCCGGCTCCATATCAAGGATGGCCTCTGTCGAAACGCATTCCACAGAACTCCCCTCCGCCATCAGGGCAAGATCATTCTCCACTGCCTTTTGATAGCTTTGCAGAAGCCTGTGCAGCCGTTCTCCCTGTGCAGCCTCCAGCTCCTTTTGAAGCAGCTTTACATCGTTTTGATAGGTCAGCTTTTCAAAGGAGCCGGCCAGACGCTCTTTAAGCCCTGTCAGATCCGCAAACGGCCCGAAGACTAAAAGAATAAACACCATCCCTGTAAACAGGCGCAGGTATTTCTCATATTTTTTATCCGGCAGGAGGTTTAAAAGCATCGTCATTAGGATCAGATAAAATACAAGGCTCCTTACCCATTCATAAATCCCTTCCATGCCCCTCACCCCGCATACCAGGCCGCATTCGTCGAAATACAGAGGATTGCGACCGTCATCATAAACAGAGTAAGGGAGCAGGCTACCAGTTTTAAAAGCATACCGTTCCCTGCAGCCACCTCTGAAACGCAGGATACCAGCCGTTTGTCGCAGACCGGCTGCATCACGGCCGCCGCCATGTAATAGAGGGCCGTCAAAAGCAGCAGCTTAAGCATAGGCGTCGCAGCCAGGACAAACAGAATCACCATGGCCGCCGCCCCGGCCGTATTTTTGACCAGGATTCCCGAGCCCATGACGAGCTGTGATACTGCACCCGCTCCGGCTCCGACTCCAGGTATCATCTGCGCCACCCGCATGACGGAGGCATTTTTTAATGCATCAGCCTGCGGCAGTATCATTCCCTGGATCACATGAAAACCGACAATAACGCCAAACAGCGTCTTGACTGTCCAGAGCATCCCCTGTCTAAGAATCTCCGTAAATTTGGAAATCATGTCCTCCCTGTAGAGATGTCCGGCCAAGACAAGCATCATGTAAACCCGCATAAGCGGCATTAAAATTCCTGTAAAAATCGTCTGTACCAGGCCGATCGCCGCAAACGTAAAACCACATACCCCTGCTGAGGTAAGGCCGCCGCCAGCCATCGTAACCGCCAGAAAATAGGCAGGGAGAAGTGCCTGCATGAATTCCAGAAGCCCCTTTGCCACCTCATCCGCGACTCTGACACTCGCAAAAAAACTTGCTGCCAGAAATGTCATGAGCAGCAAATAGACCACATAAAAGCCCGTCTCCGAGACATGCCCGGACCCAAAGATCCCGGAAAAGCTCGAAAATACCGCCCCTGTCAGCGCCAGGATCACGATCTGTCCCATTAACCCTGCATTCGTACGGATTTCCCGGAACAGCCCTTCAAAAACAAGCTCTGCCGTCTCGCCAAATACGGCCTCAAGCTCCCCGCTCATCAGCCTGCGCATCAGTTCCTTAAAAGAAAGATGCGGTTCCCCCTCCCCGGACAAACGATCCAGGTAAGCCTGGATCGTTGACGCGTCAAAATCCTCCAGCGTATAACCGGAAACGGTATCTCCCGCTTCCTCGCCGGCCGCCTGCACGCGCATCGTCTGCATGGCAGTCACGGTCAAAAGAAAAAACACCCCACAGACAATCCTTAAAAACTTCCTCATGCCATAAACTCCTGCAACGTCTCAAACAGGGCCAACAGCACCGGTGTGCTGACCGCGAGAATCGACAGCTTTCCAAACATCTCGATCTGCGTCCCCAGAGCCGAATATCCGGAATCCTTGCAGATCCCTGAAGCAAACTCCGCGATATAGGTGATTCCAACCATTTTTAAGAGCGTCCCCAGATACACATTGTTCACATGAATGTAGCCGCCGACCTTCTTAAGCGTTTCCAAAATCAGCTCCAGGCGCGATACGCCTAAAAAGCCGATCACTAATCCGGCCGCTAAAATCAGGTACAGCGAGTACTCCGGTTTGAGCGGCTTTACCTGGATCGCAAGCGCCACCGCGCAGATTCCCAAAATAGCCGCCTGTATAATCGTCATAACTTCACCTCCGTCCGGTTCCAGTGTGTTCTTACAAGGCAAACAGGTTTTTAATCGTCTCAAACAGCTCATAGATGTAGGGGACGATCCAAAACAGCACGAGCACAAGCCCCGCAAGGCTCGTTAAAAACGCCTGATCCTCCCTGCCGCTGTGCTTTAAGACCTGACAGATCACGGAAACCAGAATGCCCACCGCTGCAATTTTAAAAATCAGATTCACACCCACTTTTGCTTTCCCCTCCTCTATACCATCAATACCATCAAAAACAGCCCTGCTGCCATTCCCATGCATCGGTAAAGCCGCATCCTGCCGTCCGATTCCTTCTTCAAGAATGCGATTGAATCTTCCGTTTGCTCCAGATAAAACAGAAGCGTCCGTTCCTGCATTTTTCTGTCCGCATATCCCAGATTTTCTCCCAGAGCCGCAAGTATCTGCCTGTCCGACTTAGACATCGGAAAATCCGCCGGAAGCCGTTCCACTTCCTCCTGCCAGGCCACAGAAAACGGCGTTTTTCCGTCCTCCCTGAGCCGTCTTTCCACTCGCAGAAGCAGGAGTCCGGGCTCCGCACGATTCCCTCTTTTCCCATCCCTCAGTTTCGTCCCCACCTCGTAAAGCGCCTCCGGGAGCGTCGCATTCGTATAGAGGATCTGCCCCTTTAAATAGTAAACCATCTGTCTGAACTGCAAAAGCAGCAAAAGCCGCTCCCTCCACCGCTCCGCAGCAAGAAAGCCGGCACCCGTTACAGCCGCTGCCATCATCAGAATCCCCACATACTTCATGACAGGCCGTACACCTCTCTCCTGTCCGCATCAAAAATTCCTGCAATTGTCCCCGGATGCGGCGTTTTTTTCAGAACTACATATCTGGAAAACATTCGATCCCTTACCATCTCTGCAAGCACTGGTTTTTTCTCCAAATCTCCGATAGCCGTTCCATGGACCGTCGCCAAGAGCGCACAGCCGCAGTTTGCCACATAGCGCATGGCTTCCAGATCTGCGGCAGTCCCTATTTCATCGACGGCCAAAACGCCCGGGGCCATCGAACGCAGTACCATCAGCATCCCGACGGCCTTCGGACACGCGTCCAGAATATCGGTACGCCGCCCGAGATCACATTGTGGTACCCCCTGAAAGCACGCGCCAAGCTCCGACCGCTCGTCCACTACCGATACCCCAATCCCCCGCCCATAGGCTGTCCCATTGGAGATCCGACGGATCAGATCACGTAGCATCGTCGTTTTCCCGGCCCCTGGGGGAGAAATAAGAAGTGTGCTTTCCACTTCACCGTTCCCGTTATATAAATAAGGAAGGATCGCATCCGCACAGCCTTTTTTTTCATGAGAGAGACGAATATTTAATGCTGAGATATCCCGAATCGTTTTTATGGCGCCCAAAGGCCCCTCTCCCGCCTCATACAGGACTGCCTTTCCCACAAGCCCAACCCGATGGCCCCCCTCTATCGTCAAAAACCCCTGCCGGACCTCATCCTCAAACGCATACAAAGAATGTTTGGAAAAGATTCCAAGAAGCTCCCGCAAAAGCCGTCTGTCCGCACATGTTTTCATCTCCAGCTCCCCGTCCTCCGTCCGAAAAAGGATCGGATATCCGATCCGTACCCGAATCTCCTGCACCCGCTCCCAGGCCGGCAAGGGTTCCTTAAAAATCTCTCTAAGCTCCTCGATCCCCATCTTTTCTCACGCTCCTTACCTCCAATATATGTGCCGTGGACAGGTTTATGACATAAAAAAGTGTGCGTCAGCAGCCATCTTCCTTAGCACGCAGTGCGCATCCCCGCGGAGCGTTTTTTGTATCATAGGACGCACTTTCCTAATAATATAAAAAACTGCTTTCTCCCTGGCTCTGAGAAAGCAGTCTCTTTGTATCGCTGTCCGTATTTTTATCTTTATCTTCCAAAGCGTTTTATAAGCTCTAAAATTTCCTCCCTCTGCGGCATCACCTTTAACGCCCCCCGCCTGGTCGTGATCAACGACGCGCCGGCATTGGCAAAGGTCAGCATCTCCGAGAGGCTCTCCTCGTTCAGCCCCTCAAATCCCCTTTCCAGCACCGAGCTTAAGATGCAGCCGGTAAATGTATCTCCCGCACCGGTCGTCTCAATCGTATCCGCCTGCAAAAACGGCTCTGCATCCACCCGAAGCTCCTTCCAGTACGCGCGGCTCCCGTCTCTCCCAAGCGTTACAAAGACAAGCGGGATTTCAAACCGTTCCTTTAACATGCGGGCCGCCTTGTCATAGTCCTCCTCCCCTGTCACAAACACGAGCTCATTGTCAGAGATCTTCAGAATATCGCAGCTCTCCATCCCATAAAGCATGGCGGCCTTCGCATCCTTTAGATCTGCCCATAAGGGCTCGCGCAGGTTCGGATCAAACGACACCAGCACACCGGCCTCCTTTGCACAGGCGATTGCATGCTGCGTCGCCTCCCGGACCGCCTGGTGTGTGGAGGAAAGAGTCCCAAAATGGAAGATCCTTGAGGCCCGGATTCGTTCTTCCTGCACCTCCTCCTTTTTCAGCATCATATCCGCTCCCGGATTGCGGTAAAAGGAAAAATCCCGGTCGCCATCCGGAAAGGTATGGACAAACGCGAGCGTTGTATGTACAGCCCCGTCAAAAATCAGATTTCCCGAGTCGATTCCCGCCGAATCAATCGTCTCCTTCAACATATGGCCGAACTGATCGTTTCCAACCTTTCCGATAAACGAGGTACGCTTTCCAAGCCTTGCCAACATTGCCAGCGCATTGCAGGGCGCGCCGCCCGGGTTTGCCTCCAGAAGCGGGTTCCCCTGACTGCTGACTCCATTTTCTGTAAAATCAATCAGCAATTCTCCCAGCGCAGTCACATCATACAGTTTATCCATTTCTTACCTCCACAGAAAATTTTTTTACGACCCTGCCGGGCCAGGATGCGCACTCCGCGCTAAGGTAGAATGGCTGCTAACGCAGCCGCGCTCCGGCGCGAGTGTGCGCAGAGCGCACACTTTTTTATGTCCTGTTCCGACAAAAAAAGCCAAAATAGATAGTGACACTCCGCTAAAACAGTGCTAGAATAAAAACGCGAAATTAAAAAAGGAGGATTTTTATCATGTTAGACACTAAAGTTGCCGAGCTCTTGAATGTGCAGGTCAATAAAGAGTTTTATTCCGCATATTTATATCTGGATTTTTCCAATTATTATACGGAACAGGGCTTAAACGGCTTCGCCAACTGGTACAAAGTACAGGCCCAGGAGGAGCGCGACCATGCAATGCTGTTTATGCAGTATTTACAGAACAACGGCTGCAAGGTCACTCTTGAGGCGATCGACAAGCCGGATCAGACGTTTGCTTCCTTTGCCGAACCGCTTAAAGCCGGCTATCAGCACGAGCAGTACGTCACCGGACTGATCCATACGATCTATGACGCCGCCAATTCCGTCAAGGATTTCCGTACCATGCAGTTCCTCGACTGGTTTGTCAAGGAGCAGGGCGAGGAGGAGACCAATGCGGACGATCTGGTCAAGAAGTTCAACCTGTTCGGCTCTGATGCAAGAGCACTCTATATGCTTGATTCCGAGCTTGCCGAAAGAAGCTACTCGGCCCCATCCCTGACGCTGTAAGCTTTAACGCTTCGCGGACTGCCGAAAATTCCGCTGCCCGCGAGGCGTCTCAAACCCGACAGTCCCGTCTTTGTCCAAACAGCTACATCCTCCATTCTATCCTTTTCAGCCGTCTATTCTCCGTAGACCCGGATAATTCCGGAAATTTCTTTTAGAACAGACATTCCCCTGACAATCATCAGCGCATCGTTAAAATGACGTTCCAGGACCGAATCCGTGATCACGACCAGCTCCGCGATTCCATCTTTCCCACGATTTTGTACGACCTGGGCAATGCTCACATCATTATTTCCCAGGACCCCGGCGATATTGGCCAGCGCTCCCGCCTTGTCCATCACCTGCATCCGCAGAAAATACCGACTCCTCGTCTCCTCGATCGGCTTCACCGGAAAATTCTTGTAGGCAATTCCGCCGTTCCAGCCGCAGTTGTCGTGAAGGATATTGCGCATCACGATGATAATGTCTCCCATCACTGCACTTGCCGTCGGCATCTTCCCGGCACCGCGTCCCATAAACATGGCGTCATCGCAGGCCTCTCCGTGTACGAAAACCGCATTGAAGGAATCCCGCACCGTCGCCAGCGGATGGCTGTCAGCAATTAACATCGGATGCACCTTGACCTCAATTTTTCCGTCTGCCAGGCGCGTCACACCCAAAAGCTTCACCACATAGCCGAATTCTCTCGCGTATCGGATATCCTCAGACGTAATTTTCGTGATTCCTTCGGTATACACGTCCGAGAAGGTCACATTGGAATTAAACGCCAGCGAGGCCATGATCGCGATTTTCCGGCCCGCATCATATCCCTCCACATCCGCCGTCGGGTCAGCCTCTGCATAACCTAACCTTGTCGCTTCCGCCAAAGCCTCCTGATAGCCCATGCCCTCCTCCGACATCTTTGTCAGGATATAGTTTGTCGTCCCATTGACGATTCCCATGATCTCTGTCAGTCTTCCTCCGGCCAGACTCTGCTTTAACGGGCGTATGATCGGGATCGCACCTGCCACTGCCGCCTCAAACTGCAGATCGCAGCCATTGTTTTCTGCCAGTGTCAAAATCTCCTGCCCATGCTCCGCCAGAAGGTCTTTATTCGCCGTGACGACCTGCTTTCCGGCCTTCAGGGCTTCCAGGATATATGTTCTTGCGGGCTCGACCCCGCCCATCACCTCGATGACAAGCCGGATCTCCTCATCCTCTATGATCTCCTTCCAGTCATCTGTCAGAATCTCACACGGGATCCCGTCGCGCTTCTTTTTCTTATCTCTCACAAGAATCTTTTTGATTTCCAGGCTCGCGCCCGTCTTGTGAACCATTTCGTCTTCCAAAAGTCCTGCGAGCGCATACACACCGCTTCCCACGGTTCCGGCTCCTAAGAGCGCTGCCTTAACCACTATTTTCTCATTCATCCGTCTGTCTCTCCTCTTATGCGAATCCATTCTGCTTTTTGCAGTATAGCACATGTCATTTCGCGCTGCAAGTTTAATCGAAATTCCTGAATCCGCTTTCCCTTTCTTTATAGGACAAAAGCTGGTCGAACGCATCCGGATCCGCCTTCAACTGTGTTTCATTGCCCACTATAATGCTCATGTACGGTAAAGAAGCAAGTAACCGAAAACAAGAAATAGACTGCCAGTACCACACTATTCCGAACCAAAGACCAAAAGACAAGCATTATGGAAATGTGCATAACAGGCTATTCCGTCATGGATAACTCTATTCACAGCACATGGAAAAGCTAAAATGCAGCTTTCCCACGTCCTGCAAACAGAGTTACCCACAACTTCATAAGGCAGCCAGTTATACACATTCCCACAAATCCAAACTTATATAAAATCCAAACTTTTCTGAAAACAGCTTGATAATTGGGGATTCTTGCCGGAAAAAGTTTGGATTTCGTTTCACAAAGTACAATACTCCAATTATGACAAAATGCGTAAAACATTGCTATTTAGCTCTGTTTCAATCAATTTATTCTCATTTCTGACAAGAGAAGTACAAAACAAAATCCAAACTTTTTTATCAGAAAATGCCTTGAATAAAGGATTTACAGAGAAAAGTTTGGATTTCTTCTAAGTTTGGATTTGTGGAAAAATCCAAAAGTTTAGATTTTTCCACAATGTCGATGACTACGAAACCTCTCACTCATTACATCTTTCTTATGGTGTACAAAGTATTTTTCCTTTTTCTACTTTCTTTTCTAAAATTGATGTGCTATAATAGCTTCATTCCAAAAAAGGAGTAAAAAATATGCGGCAAGGTATTCTTAAATAAAACTTCAATCAAATAGTGGGTTCAAAGAATTTTGAATGTCCCTAAATAAGGGGGCTTGGTTTTTTGTACCCAATTTAAGAATACTTTTGCCTTATCAATTTTGACATATCTGAAAAAGAACAGCAATCACCAGCAGGTGTATGCTGTATATGTGTATGTCCGCAAACTGTAATCCCCAGTGGTAAAAGTATTTTACTGCTGGGGATTTTTATGCCCTTTTGGGCTTGTAAAGGGAGGACAATCACATGAAAATAATCAATATTGGCATTCTTGCCCATGTAGACGCGGGAAAAACAACTTTAACAGAAAGCCTGTTGTACACCAGTGGAGCGATTGCAGAACAAGGAAGTGTAGATAAAGGAACCACAAGAACAGACACTATGGTTTTAGAGCAGCGGCGGGGAATTACCATTCAGACGGCAGTTACTTCTTTTTGCTGGAATGGTTATAAAATCAATATCGTGGACACTCCCGGTCATATGGATTTTTTAGCCGAAGTATATCGTTCTTTATCTGTCCTTGACGGAGCTGTTTTAGTTGTTTCGGCAAAAGACGGTGTACAGGCACAGACCCGAATATTATTCCATGCACTTCAGAAAATGAACATTCCGACAATTATCTATGTAAATAAGATAGACCAAAACGGAATTGATTTACGGCGTGTTTACCAAAACATCAGGGAAAAACTTACCAGTGATATAATCGTCATGCAAGAGGTTATCTTATCGCCCAAAATAGATATTACTGATATTGCTGATTTGGATAAATGGGATTCCGTTATTTCCGGGAATGATGAACTATTAGAAAAATATATTTCAGAGGATTCATTGGACATACAGGAATTACAACTTGAAAAGTGCCAGAGAACCAGATGTTGTTCTTTGTTTCCTGTATATCATGGAAGCGCAAAAGACAATTTAGGAACAGAAAAATTGATTGAGGTAATTACTGAAACTTTTGTTACAGAAACAAAAAATAATCAGTCTGAATTATGTGGGTATGTTTTTAAGGTTGAGTATACAGAAGGGAAAAAACGTCTTTCCTACTTACGCCTATATCATGGAACGCTCCATTTACGAGATACACTTCTGCTGTCAAAAAAGAAAAAGGTAAAGATTACAGAAATGTACATTCCGGCAAATGGCGAAATTGTTTCGGCAGACCATGCCTGTCAGGGAGAAATTGTTGTCTTATCCGATGATACTTTAAAATTATATGACATTTTGGGAAATGAAGAACTTTTACCTCGCAAAGCATGGATTGACAATCCTATGCCTTTACTTCGGACAACCGTTGAGCCACAAGAGCCAGAACAAAGAGAAGCCTTGCTGAATGCTCTCATAGAAATTGCCGATACAGACCCACTTTTGCACTTTGAAATTGATACTGCCACCCGTGAGATTATTCTGTCTTTTTTAGGAAAGGTGCAATTAGAGGTTATTTGTTCATTGCTGGAAGAAAAGTATCATGTAAAAGTGGCTATGAAAGAGCCTACGGTTATTTATCTGGAAAGACCGTTAAAAAAGGCAGCCTACACGATTCATATTGAAGTACCACCAAATCCATTTTGGGCGTCTATTGGTTTAACTGTAACACCACTCCCTATCGGAAGCGGAACCCAGTATAAAAGCAAGGTATCTCTTGGCTATTTGAACCAAAGTTTTCAAAATGCCGTCATGGAGGGTGTGCATTATGGAATGGAGCAAGGCTTATATGGCTGGGAAGTGACAGATTGCAGCATTTGTTTTGACTATGGAGTTTATTACAGCCCGGTTAGTACCCCCGCAGATTTTCGCTTCCTTGCTCCTGTCGTATTGGAACAGGCATTGAAAAAAGCAGGAACACAGGTTTTGGAGCCATACCTTTCCTTTACCCTTTTTGCTCCACAGGAATATCTTTCACGGGCTTACAATGATGTGCCAAAATATTGTGCAGTGATTGAATCGGTTGTACTTGAAAATGATGAGGTTATTTTTAAAGGAGAAATCCCCGCCCGCTGTATCAATGAATATAAAAATGATTTAAATTTTTATACAAACGGGAGAAGTGTTTGTCTTACAGAATTAAAAGGGTATAAAGAAACTTCTGGGGAGTTTGTATCGCAGCCACGCCGCCCTAACAGTCGGTTAGATAAGATTCGGTATATGTTTCAAAAGACAATGTAAGTTTTTGTGAATTATATGGAGAAAAAATCTGATAAAAAAGGAGAACCTATTTTGAATAAAGAGCGGACAAATACAGCAAATAAAAAACAAAGGCTTTCAGCTTGCACCGAAGCATACAAAGAACACATTATGTATACTTTTAACGCTTTTTGTAGAGTGGTGATACGCTATGCAACTCTCAACTCATGGCGTGACAGAAGCAGGAAACGGCAAAGAGAAATATCTTTTGAATATCTTACAGAAGAAAAATTTTACCCGTTCAGTACGTCTAATAAATATTTCATAGACCCCTATGAGCAGTACCCCATCACCATATGTGGTCAGACGGTTATCCTCACCAATGGAGAGCTTGCCGCTGCGCTGTTATCCTTGCCAGAGAAAAAAAGAGAAATCATTTATCTCTACTTTTTCGGTCATTACACGCAACAGGAAATTGGTGAAATGTATGGACGTTGCCGGAGTACGGCATGGCATCACATACACAGTGCTTTACAAATGTTACAAGAAAAAATGGAGGTGTTTTCGCATGAAGAATCCTAATCTTATTCCTTATGAAATTATTGTCAGAGCGACCAATGGAGAACCGGAAGCCGTAGACGAGGTTTTACGGCATTACAGCAAGCGAATCCGAATTGCTTCCCTTGAAAACGGACACGTCAACAAAGATACAGAGGACAACATTAAACGGCGGCTTATCGCTGCCCTGTTCCAGTTCCGCTTTGATGAACAGCCATACCCCAAAACTGAATAACCGCCGCCACATAGAACGGCACACCAAAACAGGAAATCATAAAAAGGTTTCCTGTTTTTTTGCGTTTATTTTCGGCGTTTTTGAAAAACCGCCGTATTGCCCCACGAAAAGGGAAACATGACACGCTCTTTGTTTGGCAGTTTTCAATTTTCGGTGGTGTGGGGAATGAAAGGAAAATGAAGAAATTTCTCAAAATTCCCGCCTATCCGGGCTTGTGTGGTTTTGTAAGAAATGAGGGGAAATTTCCGCAAATCACCGTCATTTTTGCTTTGCGTGGTGTTGTAGGTAGTAGGGGGAGAAATACCGCCGCCGAGTTGGCAAAATCCCCGCCCTGTCCGTCGAGGGTATCAGAAAATTCCATAAGATATTTTCGCCGGAACGCAACAAACCAGCCGCCAATAGCCGGATAGTAAGCGAACAGACCACACAGCGCAGTTTCTTAGAGCAAGATTCTACCACAGTACCAAATTTCGCCTACCGGCTCATTTTGTCCTATGGGAATCTTGTTGGGGTTGCCACCCCAAGCCCGCCTTTTTGCGGCTTGCGCCGCTTGAAAAAATCCACCCACGAAAGGAGATTCACAGCCATGAAAAGATACAACACGCCACACCGTCACCGGGTAATCAAGACACGCTTGACCGAGGAAGAATACGCCGAGTTTTCCGAGCGTGTCACCCTCTGCAAAATGAGCCAAGCCGAGTTTATCCGGCAAGCCCTTATCAAATCAAGCATACGCCCGGTCATTACCGTTTCCCCGGTCAATGATGAATTACTCTCTGCCGTTGGAAAACTCACAGCCGAATACGGGAAAATCGGCGGCAACTTGAACCAGATTGCCCGCTGTCTGAACGAGTACGGCGCACCTTATAACGCCCTCTCCCAAGAGGTACGAGCCGCCACAGCGGAGCTTGCCGCCTTGAAGTTTGAAGTCTTGCAGAAAGTAGGTGAAGCCGTTGGCAACGTTCAAACATATCAGCTCTAAAAATGCCGACTATGGGGCGGCTGAACAGTACCTAACCTTTGAGCATGACGAGTTTACCATGAAGCCCACACTGGACGGAAACGGGCGGCTTGTTCTCCGTGACGATTACCGCATTTCCTCTCTGAATTGCGGTGAGGAAGATTTTGCAATCGCCTGTATGCGTTCTAATCTCAAATACGGCAAGAACCAGAAACGGGAGGACGTAAAGAGCCACCACTATATTATTTCCTTTGACCCCCGTGACGCACCAGACAACGGCTTGACCGTAGACCGGGCGCAAGCGTTGGGCGAGGAATTTTGCAAGACGCATTTCCCCGGACACCAAGCCCTTGTATGCACCCACCCGGACGGGCATAACCACAGCGGAAATATCCATGTGCATATCGTAATCAATTCTTTGCGGATTGCGGAAGTGCCGCTATTGCCCTACATGGAAAGACCAGCCGACACAAGAGAGGGCTGCAAGCACCGCTGTACAGACGCAGCTATGGAATACTTCAAAGCGGAAGTCATGGAGATGTGCCACCGGGAAAATCTCTATCAGATTGACTTATTGCATGGGAGCAAGAACCGAGTTACCGAGCGTGAGTATTGGGCGAAACGGAAAGGACAAGCCGCACTGGATAAAGAGAACGCTACCCTTGCCGCCACAGGAGAGCCGCCCAAACAGACCAAGTTTGAAACCGACAAGGAAAAGCTAAGGCAGACCATACGGAAAGCCCTTGCCGCCGCTGCCACCTTTGACGACTTTTCCTCTCTGCTGCTCCGGGAGGGCGTGACCGTCAAAGAGAGCCGGGGGAGATTGTCATATCTCACGCCGGATAGGACGAAGCCCATCACCGCCCGGAAATTAGGTGATGATTTTGACCGTGCCGCCGTACTGGAAGCACTCACCATAAACGCACAGAACGCCGTCAGAGCCGCCGAAACGCCCGCACCCAAACAGGAATACCCCCGCAGCATAAAAGACCGCTTACAGCGTGGCAAAGCCACTATAAACGCCCCGAAACAGGACAGCGTACAGCGCATGGTAGACATAGCCGCCAAGAAAGCCGAGGGCAAGGGGCGGGGCTATGAAAAGTGGGCGACCTTGCACAACTTGAAGCAAATGGCGGCTACCATGAGCGTTTACGAGGAATCCGGCTTTTCTTCCCCGGAGGAACTGGAAGCTGCCCTTGCCGCCGCCAATACAGAACTGCACGAAACCACCGGGAAACTGAAAGCCGTGGAAAGCACTTTGCGGGAGAAAAAAGACTTGCAGAAACAGCTATTGGCGTATATCAAGACCAAGCCAGCCCGTGACGGATTGCGGGCGCAGAAAACGGAGAAAGCCCGGAGAGCCTACCGGGAGCAGCACGAAAGCGAGTTTATCATTTCCGAATCTGCCGCCCGGTATTTCAAGGCACAGGGAATCGCCAAACTGCCAGCTTCCAAGACCTTACAAACGGAGATTGAGCAGCTTACCAAAGAGAAAAACGCCCTTTACAACGAGTACCGGGAGAAGAAAGAGAACGTCCGGGAATTGCAGACCGTGAAAAGCAATCTTGACAAAATCTTACGCCGTGAGCCGGAACGGGGAAAGGGACGGGAAAATGAACGGTAAACGCCCCTACATGGACTATCAACAACACAGAGCCGCCCGCCGCCTTGTGCATGAGTGCTGCAACTACGATAACGGCAACTGTATCTTGCTGGATAACGGCGAGCCTTGCGTATGCGTCCAGAGTATCAGCTATTCTCTCTTGTGCCGCTGGTTCATAGCCGCCGTACTGCCATTGGACGGGAAACTGGAAGCCGCCCTTTTGCACCGGGCAGACAGGAAACGCTGTACCGAGTGCGGCGGGTATTTTCTCCCCAAGTCAAACCGGGGGAAATACTGCCCGGATTGCGCCGCAAGAGTGCGCCGCCGGAAAGAAGCCGACAGACAGCGGAAAAGATACCACCTTTCTACGCATTTAGGCTATGAAAGAAGCCCGTAAATCAAGGCTTTTTTGACCGCCCTCAACAGGTAGCCGATACATTTATCCTTTACCCCCGAAAATGCCGTTTTAACTGCGTAACAAGAAGCCACAGACAGGAGGTGAGAACCATAACCGAATACATCACAGCCGACACCATATTGCCCCGTTTTCTGCCCTATCCCTATTTTCTGCTGAAAATGGACTTGTCACATACTGCAAGGCTGCTCTATGGGCTGCTTCTTGACCGTTCCACCCTCTCACAGAAGAACGGCTGGCAGGACAGCGAGGGCAGGACGTATATTGTCTATCCCGTTTCGGAGATAACGGAAATGCTGGATAAAGGCAGCACCGCCATAAAAAGCGCACTGAACGAGCTGGACGCTGCCGGGCTTCTGGTGAGGGAACGCCGGGGCTTCTCCGCACCGAACCGCCTTTATATAAAAATACCGCAAATGCCAGTGGTACAGTTTTCCGACCATATGACAGCCATACAGCCGGAAAACCGACCCTCTGATAGCCGGAAAAGCGACCCTCATAAGGGCGGAAAACCGACCTTTGCGTTGGACGGAAAACCGACCCCTAACCAACTTACTATAAACCAACTAAAAGAGAACCAACGAAAAGGAGTGAGTGGGGAGCAGCCCGCACCCTTTGGCAGATATAAAAACCTTTTCCTCTCCGAATCCGAGTATGCGGAGCTGAAAGGGGAATACCCGGACAGGCTGGAACGGTTCATTGAGGAATTGAGCGAGTACATAGCCGCCTACGGGAAAGTGTACACCAACCATGCCGCAGCTGTCCGTATGTGGGCAAAACGTGACAGGAAAGGCACAGGAAAGAAAGGAATCCCCGATTATTCCTACAAGGAGGGCGAGAGCCTTTGACCGCATAGACACAACGCCCCGTAAACAGGGCGTAAAAGACCATGAACAAGGAGGAAGATTTTATGAGTGATTACGATAACGCCATTTTCCGGCTTGCCACGGCACAGGAAGCAGAGCCGGAGGACTACACGGGCGAGGACGGGCTTTTATATTGCGGGAGCTGCCGCCAGCCCAAAGAAGCCTACTTCCCGGAGGGTAAGACCTTTTTCGGACGTGACCGCCACCCCAAAGAATGTGGCTGCCAGAGAAAACGCCGGGAAACGCTGGAAGCCAGCCACCGGGAATACAAGCACCGGGAGGAAGTGGAACGGCTGAAACGAAAGGGATTTACAGACCCGGCTATGCGGGAATGGACGTTTGAAAACGACAACGGGAAATGCCCCCAAATGCACAAAGCCCATGCTTATGTAGAGTGTTGGGAGGAAATGAAAGCCGGGAATATCGGCTATCTGTTATGGGGCATGGTAGGCACAGGCAAAAGCTATTTCGCCGGGTGTATCGCCAACGCCCTCATGGAGAAAGAAGTTTCCGTGTGCATGACAAACTTTGCCCTTATCCTCAATGACCTTGCCGCCAATTTCAAAGACCGCAACGAATACATAGCCCGTCTTTGCAGCTTCCCTCTGCTTATCCTTGACGATTTCGGCATGGAGCGTGGCACGGAATACGGGCTTGAACAGGTTTACAACGTGATTGACAGCCGATACCGCAGCAGAAAGCCGCTGATTGTCACAACAAATTTGACGCTGGAGGAATTGCAGAACCCGGAGGACACCGCCCACGCCCGCATTTATGACCGCCTTACAGAAATGTGTACCCCCGTTCGCATTACCGGGGAGAATTTCAGAAAAGCCAGAGCAAGGGAGAAAATGGAACAGCTTAAAACGCTGCTGAACAGAAAGGAGAGCCTATGACCGACACCCCCAACAGAAGCACCGCCACTACCGCCCGCCGCCCGGATTGCGTGACCGAGGTACGCCGGGGGAACACCGTCCTTGTGGTTTCCGGCTACTTCAAGCAAGGCACGACCGCCACCGCCGCCGACAAGATGATGAAAGTGCTGGAAGCCGAAAGCGCAGCCGGACACAAGCCGATTTACAGCGCATGACAACCCGCAGATAAAAACCGTCATTTTGACGGGCGGTAAAGAAGCAAAAAAGACTGTACAGACAGCCGCCCCATGTGGTATGATAAACTTACGGAATAGTGGGGCTGGCTGTCGGAAACGGAGGACATTATGCCAAGACAGACCACCCAAAAACTCATTACCGCCCTTTATCCGAGATTGTCGCACGAGGACACGCTTCAAGGCGAATCCAACTCCATAAGCAACCAGAAGCGGATTCTGGAAGCCTACGCAAAACAGAACGGCTTTTCCAACCTCAAATGGTACACGGACGACGGATTCTCCGGGGCAAATTTCCAAAGACCCGGCTTCCAGTCCATGCTTGCCGACATTGAAGCGGGGCTTGTGGGAACGGTTATCGTAAAAGATATGTCACGGTTAGGGCGAAACTATCTGCAAGTGGGAATGTACACGGAAATGATTTTCCCACAGAACGGCGTCCGTTTCATTGCAATCAATGACGGAGTAGACAGCGCACAGGGCGACAACGATTTTGCCCCCTTGCGTAACATTTTTAACGAATGGCTGGTGAGAGATACGAGCAAAAAAATCAGAGCCGTGAAGCGGTCAAAAGGAATGAGCGGGAAGCCCGTCACAAGCAAGCCCGTGTACGGCTACCTCATGGACGAGGACGAAAATTTCATCATTGACGGGGAAGCCGCCCCCGTGGTGAAGCAGATATACAGCCTTTGCCTTGCCGGGAACGGACCGACCAAGATAGCCCGTATGCTTGCGGAACAGCAAATCCCCACGCCGGGAACACTGGAATACCGCCGGACAGGGAGAACCCGCCGCTACCACCCCGGCTATGAGTGCAGGTGGGCGACAAACACCGTGGCGCATATCCTTGAAAACCGGGAATACACGGGCTGCCTTGTGAACTTCAAGACCGAGAAAGTGTCCTACAAGGTGAAGCAGAGCAAAGAGAACCCCGTGGAAAAACAGGCAATCTTTGAGAACCACCACGAAGCAATCATTGACCGGGAAACATGGGAGCGTGTGCAGGAGCTACGCAAGCAGCGCAAACGCCCCAACCGCTATGATGAAGTGGGTTTGTTCTCCGGCATACTCTTTTGTGCCGATTGCGGCAGCGTCATGTACCAGCAGAGATACCAGACGGACAAACGGCGGCAGGACTGCTACATATGCGGCAGCTACAAGAAGCGCACGGCAGACTGTACGGCGCACTTTATCCGCACCGACCTCTTGACCGAGGGAGTGACCGAGAACCTACGGAAAGTCACCAGCTACGCCGCCAAGCATGAAGCCCGGTTTATGAAGCTGTTGACCGAGCAGACCGAGGACGGGAGCAAACGCCGGAACGCCGCCAAGAAGAAAGAGCTGGAAGCGGCGGAAAAAAGGATTGCGGAACTCTCCGCCATCTTCAAGCGGCTGTATGAGGACAGCGTGACGGGGCGCATATCGGACGAGCGTTTCACGGAGCTTTCGGCAGACTACGAAGCCGAGCAAAAGGAACTGAAAGAGAAAGCCGCCGCCTTGCAGAGCGAGCTTTCCAAGACGCTGGAAGCCACGGCAAACGCTGAAAAGTTTATGAAAGTGGTACGCAAGTACACCAGCTTTGAGGAACTCACCCCTACCCTGTTACGGGAGTTTGTGGAGAAAATCGTAATCCACGAATCGGAAGCCCTTGACGGGAAACGCCGGGGGAAACTCCGCAGACAGGAAATCGAAATCTATTACTCTTTTGTCGGCAAGGTAGAATTGCCCGACTAAAGCCCGACCCGTCCGGCAGTCAGCCGGACAGGGAACGGCAAAATTTTTTACACTTCTTTTACTTCTTTATCTCACATGAGCAAACTGTACCGGATTGATTTAAAACCTCCCGGAAGTATTCTGATACTGCCTTCTGATCCTCTAACACAGCGAATTTCATCGTATTGGCTACCTCACAGGCTTTCCGGGTATCGCGTCCTACAATCTCATTTTCCATCGTCATCAATGGTTCCGTAAACACTCCTCTGGCCATATCGGAGGAAGTGACTGCCGTCAGAATATATCCGTCCAGCTCCTTTTCTGTCAGTTTCATCGCTGCAATCGCATCTACTTTCCCCTCAAAAACTTTTATCGTCTCTGCCGCATTGGGATCGCTGTAGTTGTACATAAGCATTGCACCGCTATAAGCCAAAAAGTTGATGCCGCTGCTGTACGCGCCCATCTGGAAGCGGAATTTGGGAACCGTATACCAGTCGTCTGCCGCCATCAGAAACGGTACGTACTTTCCGGAAAATCCGTCCGCCTCATAACAGTTCCCAATGGTAACAGCACATTGATCGGAGCTTTCCAGGATCACAGCCCGCATCTGCATCTTTTGGGGGAACGGGATCGAACTTTCTCCCGCCTCTTTGGAGGGAAGCGCCTCTTGCATACCGGCGCTGATCGTTTTAATTGTTTCCAGATCGGATTCGGGGGCCGCACAGGCAGATACAAGACGCCCCTTTTTCATAAGCTTATCCGAAACGGACCGAAGACGCTCTGCCCAACCTGCACCGTAAGCGCTGTCTTCCTCCAGTTTGTTTTTGATGTCCTCAAGATAATAATAAAATTCCTGTCTCCTGTATGCCTCCTGATACGCATAATCGCGATACACATAGGACGCTGCCAGATCACGCGCGACACTTAACTTATCACCTGTGCGCAACCGGTCATAAAAATCCGACTCCCTTGCGGGCAATTCCTGAATCTGTTTCGTATCGGTAAAATCCGTACTTCCCAGCATCTCCAACAGAAGGGTAAGTTCTGCCTCATAATCCTCTGTCAGCGTGACCCAGTCCAGTCTCATCATCGGATAAGCTTCCTCTCCATCCGGGTAAAGGCTTTCCATTTCATACGAATACAGATATTCGCTTTTTAAATTCAGAATCTCCTCCAGGCTATGGTCTCTGGTACCCATATTGCCTGCCAGCATACTGTAAAGCCCCAGATCCATCTTCTCCTCATCAGAAAAATCGCTGGTATCCAGATACATTCTGTATCTTCCTGCGTTTTCCGCCTCTGCAGAAGCCATATAGTAGGCAGCCCCGTCCCCGTTTGTTTTTTCATAATCCATATAGGGCTCCTCATCCGGAATATCTGAAGGATCAATCATAAAGTCACTGTTGGAGCTCTCCGATTCATTCCACTCCATGAATTCTTTCGTATCCAGGATCATCTGCCGGATATCTTCTTCGGTCATAGACGCTTTCCTGTCTGCTAAGTAGGCCTCCTGCTCGCCAAGAATCGTTTCGGCAAGACCCGGCAGATCCTCCCAGCTCTTATCTTCCAGACTGAATGCATAATCAATCTCGGAGGCATTTTCTGTCTGATCTCCCTCATAAGCCGGTGCGAATACGGTTGTTTCCACATAGCCGTCCTCAGCAGCCGGATCTTGATAGACAGAAAGGTCTGCTTCCTGTCTTTCGGTCGCTGACAGATATTCCTTGTCAAGAAAGCTTAAAATCCTTTCGTAATCCATGTCACCATATAAAAAGAGCAGGCTGTTATCAAAATGATAGTAGCGCCTGTAGGTATCCAATACGGCCTCATAGGTGAGGTTCTGATAGTTTCTGTGAGCGCGCCCGATTGCATGGGAGGCATACTGTTCCGGATATAGGGCATCCACCAGATTGTTGACCACTTCCATGGACATATCCGTCAGGAAACCAAAATCTTCAGAGAAAACCGTACCGATCATGCGGATCTCCTCCTTTGGACCGTCTAATTCATAACGAATTGCCTCCCGTTTAAAAATGTTTTCATTCTTAAGAACATACGGCGTATGATAGCTGATGGAAAATGCCAGTTCCGGATCACTGTTTTTTACCCAGAGCAGCTCTGCCCCGCTTTTTTTCATGGGTAAATCCGATGAGTTTTGCCTGCAGCATCTCGCTGACAGAAACGGATTTTACCGTGAAACCGGAAATCACATCCCCTTCTGACTGGCCTTCTTCTGACTGGCTTGCCGGTTCCTCCTGTACGGCCGAAACAGCCGCCTCTGTTTCTGTTGCTTCTGCTGCCAAGCCGACCGTGCTTTCTTCGGGCTTCGGACCTTTACACCCGCTCACAGTTACCACCACTGCCGCCAGAGCCTAGACCATATGCCTCTTGTAAACTCGTTTCATTTTCCCTCCTGATCTGCATGAATTCTTAGTCTTTCTGTACTCACCGGACCTTTTCAGAGCCTCGCCTTTATTTATGGTACGGCTGTTTGTGTATAATCCGGTAACTGCGGTAAAGCTGTTCCAATACAAGCACACGCATGAGCTGGTGCGGAAAGGTCAGTTTCGAAAAGCTCAGTTTAAAATCTGCCCTGGACAGCACCGAATCCGAAAGCCCCAATGACCCTCCGATTATAAATACGAGCTGATTGACGCCTGAAACGCTCCATGTTTCGATTCTCTCTGCAAGCCCCGGCGAATCCGTCTCCATGCCCTCAAGCGCCAGTGCAACTACATAGCTGCCCTCCCGGACATGAGAAAGGATCCTCTCCCCTTCCTTCTCCTTGATCTGCCTTTCCATCGCCGGTGCGGCTCCATCCGGCGTTTTTTCATCCGATACCTCCACAATCTCCAATCGGCAGTAGCGGCCCAGACGCTTTGTATATTCGGCAATCGCTTCACGATAAAACCGCTCCTTCACCTTCCCGACTGCAAGCACCGTAATCTTCATTTATCTTCCCCCTCGCTTTCCTTTTTGTATCTGCACTTCGGGGAAAGATGGTACTCCTTAATTTTATACTGAAACTTTCTCACAGAAATCCCCAAAAGCTTTGCCGTCTTCCCCTGGTATTGGCCGCATTCCGCCAGAGCCGCCATGATCCGTTCCCTTTCAAGACCAGAGGACATCTGCATTTCAAATCCCGCAGGCATATCAAATCGTTCCGGCCGCCTTTGTCCGGCATTGTCTTTTTCACCCGCACCGAAATCGAGGAGTCCCTGCGAAATACTGTGAATTTCCTGTGCCGCCTTCGATGTCATCACCGCGACCCGCTCCGCAAAATTCTGGATATCCCGGTAATACTGCACCCGGCTTACACGACGCTTCTGCTCCATCACGAGGTCAAATACACTGAAATCCAATACCTTTAGGAAATCGTGCACGTTCATTTTCATGAGCTCCGTCCGTGGGATATTCCTCTTATTGACCACTGCCGTATTGACAAACTCGTAATTCCCCCTGCGGTCGAATACAGCTACTTCAATGTCCAGGTTATTTAAAACATCAAAATAAGAGAGCATATCCGTCACCGACCTTCCGTTTTTCGTTATAAGCAGCCCCCCATTGGAAATTGCCTGCGGCAGTCCTGCCACACTGTCATCATCAGTTTACCATATTTTATTCCCTCCGGCTACCTCTTACTGCAGCATGGCTCCATCCCAAACGGAGCCGACCTGCTTCCTGTAGTGCTCCAGGTAATATCCATGTACTTTCAACTCCTCCGGCTGCCAATTTTCTCTCCTTTTGGCAAATTCCTCGTCGTCTACATCTATAGTCAGGCTCTTTTCGCAAAGATTGATATGGATCACATTCCCCTCCTTTACCAGAGTGATCGGGCCACAGTCTGCCGCCTCCGGCGCCACATAGCCGATGCACGGGCCGCCTTTCGGCCCTTCATACCGGATTACCAACACGTCTCCCTTTTGAATTTTCCCGCTCATGATCGTCTCTACCGCTTCCATCTCACTGTCAAAAACCCGGGCAAGACCGCTGTGAACCCATATTTTTTATCACAGGCTGTCTTTTTTACATCCGCTCCCACCGGCGCGAGATTCCCTTTTAAGACCGCCAGGCCGCTTTCCGCCGATACGGGTTTTTTTCGTGTGTGGATTACCTCCGTATTATGGCTCCCTGAATAAGCGGAAAGGACCTCTGCCCAGCTCTTACTGTTGACTGCTTCCCGCTGTTGCGCGCATAGCGCAGCTTGTCTGCCTGTGTCGCATGAACGGTCCCGCAGCCCGGCAACGACAGGCCCAACGGCTCCATCAGGCAGGACATGGTATTCGCCGTCCCCATCATGGGGCAGGACCCTACCCTATGCCGCCGCATACACATTTCTCCATATTGTCATAGTCCTCTGCCGTGATTTCCCCGCGTGAAAGCTTTCCAGCCGCCTCGCGCACCTCCCAGGCGCCGCCAAACTCCCTTCCCATATAATAGCCGGGCATCATCGGGCCGCCGATGACGATGACCGTCGGAATGTTCAGCCTTCCCGCTGCCATGGCCATAGCCAGAGCGATCTTATCGCAGCTTGCCAGCATAACCATTCCGTCTAACTGCTGGCCTTCAGCCATAACCTCAATCGTATCGGCAATTAAATCTCTCGAGGGCAGGACAAAGCACATCCCCTTATGTCCTTGCGTAATCCCGTCACAGAGGGAAATCGTATTCATCTCGAAGGGCTGTCCGCCCTCAGCCAGCCCTCCCCCTGTTTCACAGCTTCTGCCAGCTTGTGCAGATGTTTATGCCCCGGGTGAAATTCATTCCAGGAATTTATAACACCGATAAACGGCTTATTCATATCCTCCTTGTCAATCCCCAGTGCATACATAAGCGTCCGGTTTCCTGCGTTTACAAGTTCCTCTGTCATCTCACCGCTTCTCAATTTTTTTGCCTGTACTCCCATACCTGCTCCTTTAAAATTTTTTATTCGTTCCTCTTTTTTTATAAAGCAATTTTTGTGCCAAAATGATATGGGAAACATCTTGAATCTTTTTTGCTACATGTAAATACAGAATATTCCTCTAAAAAACATACACATCCTTCTAGAGAGTTCGCGGCCCGGTTCCCTTCCGCTTCACAAAATGCTGCCAACTCCGTCTTAATCAGATATCAGGGCTTTGAAGACGGTCTGGGTGTTTTCGAGATGAGCCAGGTAATGGTCCCCGTCGCTATCCTGCAGATCCTTTTCCGGGCAACCATTGGCTATACTCTTTTAGAAAAAACATTAAAGCCGGGAAATCCCGACTTTAATAAAAATAATTCCTTTGCAAATCCTGTGTATGCCTTCGAAGGCCCGAGCGGCTCCATACCGGCATGGAAAGGGACTCTCTCGGTTGCCGTTCTCGCCGCCTGCATCGTCGGCTTTATCCTGACCGGGATTTCTCCCTTTAAAAATTACTTAAATATTGCCAATATGGCCCTGTTAGGCGCAGCCATCCTGCTCGCCTCCGGCGGGGGCAAAATCATTGCAGATTTTGTCCTCAACCTATTTGGCGGGGAAGCGGCCTCCTTGATCGTCCTGACAATTGTCATTACGCTGCTCTCCAGCGTGCTGACACTGTTTATGCAGAATGTCAGCGTAGCCGCGACCCTGACCCCGATCTGCATCTCCATGGCTCTGCATTTCGGAATCAGCCCGATTCCCTGAGTGACCGTCATTGCAATCGGCGCCAACCTGGCCGCCGCACTCCCATCGGTACGGCCGCCAATATGCAGATCCTTCCCGTGGGATATACCTTTAAAGATTTTCTGAAAATCGGCGGACCGCTTTTCCTGCTTATGGCAGCAGGCGTCGCCATCATAAGCAGTCTTTTGTATTTTTAAATCAACAAACTGTGGACTCTAAAATTCCAGCAGCATATCATACCAGACCGCCCCGCCATGTACGGACGCGGAAACGCCCAGATTCCGGTAGCCGAATTTTTCATAGTACGGAATCAGCCTCTCCTTACATGTAAGAATCAGGCCCCGCCGCCCCTGTCTCTCTGCGTCTGCAATCAGATGCCTCATAAGCCTTGCCGCGACCTCCTGCCGCTGATAGTCCGGCAACACGGCAAGGCCGAAAATGCTCTGGTAGCAGCCGCCCTTTTTATGTAGGTTCGCATCTGCAAACATCTCATCGCGTATCGTTTTCTCATCGGTCGCACAACCGTTTATGAGGCCGATCACTCTCCCCTCACAGATCGCCACAAAAAAGCACTCGGGGAATGCCTCGATACGCCGTCCAAACGCTTCCCTGTCCGCCGCCTCCGCAGGCGGGAAGCATGCAGCCTCGACAGCTGCCACCGCATCCAGGTCGTCTGACCGAACCGCACGGATTGTAATCTCTACCATACAAAGCCCCCTTGTTTTGTTACTGTGCACGGAAATAATATCCGACTCCCCATTTGGTATGCACATACTTCGGATCGCTCGGGCTCGGTTCGATTTTCTCCCGGAGGCGGCGCACGTGCACATCCACGGTCCGCACGTCCCCGCTGTCCATGGCCTTATTCCCCCATACATAGCCAAGAAGCGCCTCCCGGCTGTACACCTTGTTGGGGTTTGTCACAAGCAGCTCCAGCAGATCAAACTCCTTTGCGGTCAGATTGATCTCCCGTTCCTGGATAAATACCCGGCGGCTCTCCCTGTCAAGCTTTAAATCCCCGCAGATTGCCAGCCCGCTCTCCTGGCGGCCGCCCCGGCCCGACTTTTTGGAGTTTCTCCGCATGATCGCCTTGATTCTTGCCTTGACCTCCAGGATATTGAACGGTTTCGTGATATAATCATCCGCACCGTACTCTAACCCCAGAATCTTGTCCATGTCGCCTCCCTTTGCCGTCAGCATGATGATCGGCATTTCCGAAAACTCACGGATCGCCTGGCATACCTCAAGCCCGTCGTGTTCCGGCAGCATGACGTCCAGAAGCACCACATCGTATTCCTTCTCCTTCGCCTTCTCGATCGCCTCGTTTCCGTCGTAGGCGCAGTCTACCTCCATCCCATCCTGCTCAAGGCTGAACCGGATGCCCTTAACAATCAGCTTCTCATCATCGACCACCAGAACTCTCGCCATCTTCTCCTCCTGCTTATACTGTAATTCTGTCCTTTATTTTCTGAAAACCGGCCTCCTTGATACCCGAAACCTTCATAATGTCTTCAATCTTCTGAAAACCGCCGGACTGCTCCCTGTAACGGATGATATCCTCCGCACGGGACTCCCCGATGCCAGGAAGCGTCATGAGCTCTGCCTTTGCCGCCGTATTGAGATTCACCAGATCCGGCCGCCCGTCCTCCGCCTGCGCGGATTCCGGCAGAGTCAAAAGTTCTGCCTCCGAAAGCACTCTAAGCTTCATCCCGTCGCTCACAACGGCCGCCAGATTCAGGCTTTCTGCGGCGGCGGCCTCCGTAAAACCTCCGGCCCGCTCGATTGCCTCAAAGATCCGGCTTCCCGCCGGAAGCTCGTAGACCCCCGGAGCCGCCACCTCCCCGCAGACATAGACATACATATAGTCTGGCACCGGCTCTGCCGAATCCTCTGTATCCGTGACAGCCGTAGTTTCCATATGTGCTTTTGCAGTCTCCAAAAGCGCAGTTTCCCCACCGTGCCTCGAAAGTCCGTAAAAAAACCCTGCCGCAGCTAAAAAAGCCGCTGCCGCCACGATTTTCCAATATCTTTTTTCCATGTATCATACCTCCTGAGACTGTCTCCCAGAAGATACTGTTCTGCCTGCTTCTATTCTATCCAAACCCGGCTTTAAAAACAAGTCTAATTTTAAAAACATTCTTTACCACCGAAAAACGATGATCCCAGCGACCGCAATGGCTGCACCGATCAGCTTTCTCCACTCGAATGCTGCCTTCTCGACGCCAAACAGGCCAAAGACCTCCACCAGATAGGATACCAGGATCTGTGTCACGACGATTAAAAGCGTCGCCTTTGCCGGCCCCAATCCGTCCATACTCTTAATGACCGTCCAGGTAATAAACGCACCCATGACTCCGCCTAAAAGCATGTACTTTTTGTCAATCGAAAACATGCCCCAGATCTCTCCCCGGCCCGTGCAAAAATAAAGTGCCACGCAGGTCAAGAATGCCGATGCCTGCACCCAGCCCGCGGCCGCCCATATGCTGCTCTGCTTCGTTACCTCCGTGTTAAAAACGCCCTGCAGACTCATCAAAGCACCGGATAAAAGTGCTACAAAAATTCCCCACATAAAAATCCCTCCTGGAAATGAATTACTGGTAGTATTCCATTCCAGGAGGGTTTTTATGTAACGCAGCCGTTCTAATATCTTTCCTGATATAGCCGGTTTTCTCTCACAAACTCCTTATGGCAGGCCTAAGCACCTGCTGCAGTCCCCGGCAAAGGCCGACAGGCCGCCCTTTTATACACCGGACTACGCCTCCTGCTCCGACGCGTCCATTGTCTGTCTGCTGCGCCATGCCGCCTGCGCCAGATGCTTTGCAAGAACCGCCGTTGTCACAGCTCCCACGCCTCCCGGCACCGGAGTCGCCGCGGCGGCGGCCGTTTCCAGTCCATCCCAGACCATATCCCCGCAAAGCTTCCCGTTTTGATCCACATTGATCCCCACGTCGATCACAACAGCCCCCTCGGCCGTCTCGTCTTTTGTCAGCATGCCGGCCCTTCCGGCAGCCGCCACCAAAATCTCGGCTTCCCTGCAGATCTTTCCAAGGTCACGCGTTTTCGTGTGGCAGACCGTGACCGTTGCATTCTCCCGCAGAAGAAGCATCGCCAGAGGCCGGCCGACTACCATGCTGCGCCCGACGATTACGGCCCGCTTTCCCTCGATCGGTAGCTCATATGCCTTTAAAACCTCGATGACTGCTTCCGCCGTACAGGGGGCAAAGCCATCTGCCTCCCCTGCAAATACCTTGGCCGCATTCACAGGGCTTATCCCATCCAGATCCTTTTCGGGCCGGATTAATCGCTCAAACAGCCGCCCGTCCATATGGGCCGGGAGGGGCCGAAACAAAAGGATCCCGTCTATTTCTTTGTCTTCATTGATCGTTTGAAACTCCCGTACAAATTCCGCAGCGGGAATGTCTGCCGGAAATACATACACACGCGCCTCCATACCAAATGCGGCAATTCGTTTGATCACGTTGCGTTCGTACGATACGTCGTCAGGCCGCTCCCCAACCCGCACGATCGCCGCAACGGGAACCCGGCTCCCGACAGGGAACCTGCCAAGAAGCTCCTGCACATCCTCCTTCAGCCTGGCCGATACCTCGGCCCCCTTTAAAACAATCATTCCTTCACCGCCTTTAAAACAATTCCATAGATTCGGTCAGCCGTCTCTGCCCCCTCGGCCGCCAGACGCTCTGCCTGCTCATTTAGCCCTGCCGCCGTCTCCCTGTTTTTCATCAGCTTTGTATTGATATAAACGTTCATGACCGCCCCAAGAAGCGCCGACCGCAAAAACTGGATCCCCACGCCCGCATCGCTGACTGCCAACCGGCTTCCATGCAAAGCCAGAAACTCAAGCTCTGTCATGGCCTCTTGGCAGCACTGCATAAGTGCAAGCGGAACCCGCGCCGCCTCCAGAAGGCATGTCTCCATATAAGCGGCCTTTGCCTGTTTTTCTGCCTCTGTCTCTGCCTTGATTCCATACGCTTTTGAAAGAGGCTCAAAGACTCTGGCATCCTCCTCGGAAAGCTCCAAAAAGTGGCCCCGCAGCGTTTCAAGCCGTCCGAGTGCCTCACGGACTCCCGCCTCCCACTCGGCATATTTCTTTTTCCCTGTCGTCAGATTGCCAACCATCTCCCCGAGCGCCGCTCCAAGCGCCGCGCAGACTGCCGAGGCGCCCCCGCCGCCCGGGACCGGCGCCTTCGAGGCCAGCGCCTCCAGATATTCCTTCCACTGCTCCATCTGTGTCTCCTTCCATGTTGCTGTTCACTCCCACCTGTCAAACAATCAGTTCCACCAGATACACCACCAAAATCGCCGCACAGGCCACCGTCACCAGCCCCTTCCGGAAATAGCTCAATACCAGCGCCGTCAAAGTCCCAGCCGCTGCCGAAAGAAGGGAGCCCGTCGAGCCGAATACGTCGGGAAACGTCATCGCCCCCAGCACCGCATACGGCGTGTAATCGAGGAAAGAACGGATATACCGCGATTTGATCTGTCTCCGAAAAATCGTAAGCGGCAGCACACGCGGAATATATGTCACAAGCGCCATAAGAAAAACACAACTCAATACCCGTCTCATGTCCATCCTATTCTCCCTCCTTCTTGTCCACCACCGGTTCTTCCAAAGGCTTCGGAAATAGCGCCGCACCGACGCCGGCCCCAAGGACTGTCGCCAGAATAATCCGGAACCCGGAGGAGATACACGAAAAAACCGGCACATACTTTAAAAAGCAATTTACAAACACGGCCAGAAGTACGATGATCAGCACATGAAACGAATCTCTGGCTGCTGGTACGAGAAGCGCAATGAACATGCCGTAAAGCGCAATCCCCATCGCATTCTGCAATGCTGCCGGCAGAACGGCCGAAATGCAGGCGCCCATTAGGGTCCCCAAATTCCACCCCATGATCGGCAGTGTGATGAGCCCGATCAGATAGGCAAACCGAAGCGTCCCCGGCCTTAAAGAGGCTACGACAAAGGTCTCATCCGTTACGCCGAAGCCAAACAGCATCCGCTTTGCCGCCCCCATTTTTTTCTCGATCCGCTGTGATAAAGCCAAAGACATCAGCATATAGCGGATGTTGATCACAAAGGTTGTCATCGCAATCTCCATGTATCCGGCGTTCGCCAGGATCAGATTCGTCCCGGCAAACTGCCCGGCACTCGTTAAATTTGTTAGGGAGATCAGGCAGGCGACCCAAACCGGCAATCCTCCCGATACCGCTAAAAAACCAAATGTGAACGAGACCGGTACGTATCCCAGTCCGATCGCCAATCCGTCGCGCACTCCGCGCCGCCACTCCCTTTTCCAGCTCATCCTTTGTCTCTCCTGTAAGGCAATTTATAATTTCGTTCCTGTCCATTTTAACACAGCCTGTACGCCGGGTCAAATCTTTCGTGGAACGTAACCGTTCAGGCCGATATGAATATTGTTACTGTTCACTTCGTTCACAGCAACAAGCAAAAATCCATGCTAAATCGCCTGCGGCGATGGATGTTTGCCGGCTGTTCCACGTATTCTTACGGTCAGCGCAGAAAATGCGCAGATCTACGTGAACAGTAACTGAATATTTACTTGTAAATTCTGGAAAAAACAGTATAATAGAAAACAATTCGCAATATAAACCATAATCCGACTTTGTCCGACATAAAAGGAGCTGACTGGCTTGATTCGGAACTACTTAAAAGAAAACGTCTATGACGCGCTTCTGGAACGGCTACATTTCCTTTTCGAAGAATTCGACAATCTGTATCTTTCTTTTTCCGGAGGCAAGGACAGCGGCCTGCTTCTCAATCTGGTTCTGGACTACAAAAATAAATACTATCCGGACAAAATCCTCGGTGTGTTCCATCAAGATTTTGAAGCGCAATATACGGTAACAACCGAATACGTAGAGCGGACCTTCGAGCGGATCAAGAATCAGGTGGAGCCCTACTGGGTCTGTCTGCCCATGGCGACCAGGACCGCACTTGGCAGCTATGAAATGTATTGGTATCCCTGGGATGACACCAAAAAAGACAGTTGGGTGCGGGAAATGCCACAAAAGGACTATGTCATCAGTCTGGACCGCAATCCCATTGTTACATACCGGTATCGTATGCACCAGGAGGATCTGGCCAAGCAGTTCGGGCGCTGGTATTGTATGGCTCACAATCATAAAAAAACCGTCTGCCTTCTGGGAATCCGTGCAGACGAATCCCTACAGCGTTACAGCGGTTTTCTAAACAGAAAATACGGATATAAGGGGTGTTGCTGGATCAGCAGGCAATTTAAAAATGTCTGGTGCGCCTCTCCTCTGTATGACTGGTCCGTCAGCGATGTGTGGCATGCCAACTATCTGTACGGCTACGACTACAACCGCCTGTATGACCTCTATTATATGGCCGGCCTCAAGCCTTCCCAGATGCGGGTGGCCTCTCCGTTTAACGATTACTCAAAAGATGCGTTAAATCTGTACCGGGTCATTGACCCGGAGATCTGGGTTCGTCTTATCGGCCGGGTCCAGGGGGCAAATTTTGCCTGTATCTACGGCAAAACAAAGGCAATGGGCTACCGCGGCGTTACTCTCCCGGAAGGACACACCTGGAAATCCTATACCATGTTTCTCCTGGATACGCTTCCCAAACGTCTCCGCAATAATTATGTTAAAAAATTCAACACCTCCATACGCTTCTGGCACGAGACAGGCGGCGGTCTTGATGAGGATGTCATCCAAGAACTCTTGGAGCACGGTTACCACGTCCGGCGCAACGGCATCTCCAACTATACGCTGAATAAAAAATCCCGTGTCGTCTTCATTGGCCCGATCCCGGATCAAACGGATGACATCCGCTCCACAAAAGACATTCCAAGCTGGAAACGAATGTGCTACTGTATTTTAAAAAACGACCATATCTGCCGTTTCATGGGGTTTGGAATGACGAGACAGCAGCAAGAACGCCTGGATGTGATCCGACGCAAATACAAAAGTATTGAGGAGTTTGACTATGGAACATAAAAGCCCTGTATACAGTGTAATCCCTGTGCCCATTGAAAAGGTACAGCCCAACCATTACAACCCAAACAAAGTCGCACCGCCCGAAATGCGCCTCCTCTATGAGAGTATCAAGGAAGACGGCTATACGATGCCGGTGGTATGCTATTATGCCAAAGAACGGGATCTTTATCTGATCGTGGATGGCTTTCACCGCTACCAGATCATGCTGGAGCATCCGGATATCTATGAACGCGAACACGGCCTTCTGCCCGTATCTGTCATCAACAAGTCTCTCGATCGGCGTATGGCCAGCACAATCCGGCACAACCGGGCCCGCGGCGCCCATAATATAGATCTTATGAGCAACATCATCAAAGAGCTCCACGAGCTCGGCCGCTCCGATGCCTGGATCTCCAAACATTTAGGCATGGACCGCGATGAAATCCTGCGCCTGAAACAGATCACCGGCCTGGCCGCCTTATTCCGTGACATAAACTTCGGACAGGCCTGGCAGCCGGCACAAGAAGATAAATAAAAGACTAGGAAAGCTCTTTGTTCCTGTTCACTCCGTTCACGGCAACAAGCAAAAATCCATGCTAAATCGCCTGCGGCGATGGATGTTTGCCGGCTGTTCCGCGCATTCCTGCGGTCAGCGCAGGAAATGCGCAGACCTATGTGAACAGTAACAGCTCTTTTCATTGTTAAAAGGGCAGATTCGAGGCTTTGTCCTCTCAATCCGCCCTTATTTGTATGCATATATGCTTTCTGAATTTTATTTTATAATATCCATTAATCCGCTTACGACGCCCTCAACGGCATCGGCGCCCTGATTTATATAATAATGCTTTTGACAGAGCCCTTCCTTGTAAGTTTCATCTTTGCAGCCTTCAATTTTACATGTTTTAGAGCAGCCTGATAGGCATCCAATCGTGGCGATTACCAGAAACAACAATTTTACTTTCATCATAGGTTTATTTCTCCTCCATCGTTTTGTATGCTAGTTTTCTTAACTCATCTGCCTGTACTTCCTGCATATTCCGCAGATCAGGCAGATAATTTGTTATTTTCTCTACATTTTTGGCCATAGAAACAAATACCATGGCTCCGCTGATTGCGAATAGTGCAATAAGAAATCCTATTACAGACACAGACATCCACATTAGCGTATCACTACTGAAAATAGAAGCAAAAAATAATACCCAAGGAATCAAGAGCAAGAACATCATACCAGAAAATAAGCGATTCCAAAATGCTCCGGAGGCTTTCTTAGATAGGGAGCAGCGTCCGGATTTCCCTTTATCATTCTTCTTTCTTTCCTGCTGCTTAAGGAGCATATCAATCTTTGTTCCACATTGAGAGCAGCAAATACTGCCTTCTTCTACTGCTGCGCCGCACCCAGGACAATACATCTTCATTGCCATATTTTTCTCTCCTTGTTATTATAACGCCTTTCCACAGACCGTACAAAACTTTGCCGTATGATTGCAAACAGCCCCACAGCTACATACCTTATCCTCCTTGTCTTCTTCCTTTGGATCGTCTGATAAGGCGGCTCCACACTGAATACAAAATCTGCTATGTATGAAATTTAATGCCCTGCATCTTTGACATCTTATCTTAGAATCAGAAGCATTTTCCTTTTCCTTTGCTAAAAGGCGAAGCTTTTCCGCCTCTATATCTTCTGCTTCTTTTTGTAAATCGTTTATCAATTTTTCCTTCAAATGAATTTCCTGACATTTTTCTATCAATTCGGATAAATCTAAGGAATCCATTTTCCAGCTTTCAAACACGTGCTTCCCTAATTCGTTTAAAGAGTTTTGTATTCCGGTTTTTTCTTTTCCTATCTTTGCCTTAACCTTTTCAATCTCCAAAAATGTAGATACGTTTACATTGGCAGACACTAAGCTTTTGTTGATCCCTGCTTTGACTTTTTCCAGCACCGTATCCCCCCCTCATAATAAAATCTGTTTTATACATCAAGTATAACATATTTTTTATATACGCAATTGCGTATACGCACAAGCGTCAAAAATTATATTCTTTTTATATCAGATTTTATCAATGAAAGGAATAGAATATGAATGTAAAAGATGCTGTTGCGAAAAGAATCGAATTGCTCTGCAAGGAGAAAGGAATTGCCTTCAATGAATTAGCGAATATTTGTGGTATTACTCCGTCTACAATATACAGTATTTTAGATCCCGGCAGGAGAAATATCTCATTATCTACCGTCAAGAAAATCTGTGATGGATTTGAAATGTCTCTTAGCGATTTTTTTCTTCTCCCCTTTTTTATAATTTGGAACAAGAAATACGTTAAACAAAGATAAAGGTCTGGTATCTACCAGACCTCAGAGTGTAGACAAAGCGGCTCTGGTGTGTGTACCAGAGCCATTTATCTTTTATGAAGTAAATTGCGTCTAAAACAGAAATTCTGAAAGGATATCTTTCCTTCGGAAGTCCCCTTTTTGCCTTGATCTTTGCCAGCTTT
>CAJTEE010000011.1 GCA_910575275.1 Lachnospiraceae bacterium
ACACAAATCTGGAACGACAAAACCATTGGAATCTATGGTTTGTGTTCTGCACGGATTGTGACAAAACGACAAAATAAGGCGTTTCGGGGGTTTGGGTTTCAAATTAAAGTATGGAATTTTTCAACAGCGCAATCGACGTTTTGCAGACCCTCGTGATCGCACTCGGAGCCGGCCTTGGAATCTGGGGCGTCATCAACCTGCTGGAAGGTTACGGCAATGATAACCCTGGCGCGAATGCTCATGTACGGTAAAGAAGCAAGCAACCGAAAACAAGAGATAGACCGCCAGCACCACACTATTCCGAACCAAAGAAGCCAAAGACCAAAAGACAAGCATTGTGGAAATGTGCATAACAGGCTATGGAATCATGGATAACTCTATTCACAGCACATGGAAAAGCTAAAGTGCAGCTTTCCCACGTCCTGCAAACAGAGTTACCCACAACTCCATAAGACAGCCAGTTATACACATTCCCACAATGCCGACTACTACGGAATCCTACCTTACACCGACCTATATTTTTGATACACAACAACCAGATTAAGTTGTTATTATTTTTATTTGGGGGATTGACTATAATAGCAAAGGTGATATAATGTACTTGTACATTAAGTACATTCGGAAAGTAGAGGTGGTGAATAGTGGAAATCATTATCAGCAACAATGCCAATAAACCGATTTATGAACAAATCACATCACAAATCAAGGCAATGATAATGAGCGGAGAATTACAGGCAGGTGACGCAATCCCTTCCATGCGAGCTTTGGCAAAATCAATCCATGTAAGTGTCATTACAGTCCAAAAAGCCTATGAGGATTTACAAAGGGACGGATTTATCGAAACTACAGTTGGCAGAGGAAGTTTTGTGTCGGCGCAGAACAAAGAATTTTATCAAGAGGAACAACAGCGTATAGCCGAAGAACATTTACAAGCAGCCGCCGAAATAGGGAGAATGAGTAATATTTCTCTTGAAAAATTGACGGAATTATTAACTTTATTTTATCAGGAGGACGAATAACATGGAAAACATTTTAGAATTGCAACAAATATGTAAGTCTTTTCCAAAGTCAAACTTTATATTGGATAAACTCTCTTTTTCATTACCGTATGGGGCTATTCTGGGCTTTGTTGGTGAAAACGGCGCAGGTAAAACTACCACGATTGGCTGTATTTTAAACACTGTCAGAAAAGACAGCGGTATGGTAAAACTATTTGGAAAAGAAATGCGGGATATTGACACAGACATTCGAGAAAAAATTGGTGTGGTTTATGACGGAGATAATTTTCCGGGTTTTTGGACGGCGAAACAATTATCTCAAGTCATGGAGGGAATTTATACACAATGGGATAATGCCTTATTTCAAAAATATTTAGAGGATTTTCATTTACCTGTTAAACAGAAAATCAAAAATTATTCCAGAGGAATGACAATGAAGCTGGCTATTGCAGTTGCCTTGTCGCACCACCCGCAATTATTGATTTTGGACGAAGCAACCAGTGGTTTAGACCCCATTATGCGTGATGAAATGCTGGACGTTTTTCTTGAATTTGTGCAGGAGGAAAGCCATTCTATCCTTTTATCTTCTCATATTACAAGCGATTTAGAAAAAGTTGCAGATTATATTACATTTATTCATAATGGGAAATTGATTATGACCGCATCAAAAAATGATTTGGTATATAATTACGCCGTTATGCGTTGCAAGGAAAGTCAGTTCCTTGCATTAGACCCTGGTGATATTATCGCTTACCGAAAACGGGATTTTCAGATTGATGTATTAGTTAATAACGGAAAAGAAGCACAACGAAAATATAAAGGTTCTGTTGTAGACCATGTTTCAGTTGATGAAATCATGTTGTTATTGGTAAAGGGGGAACGAGTATGAAAGGATTGCTTAAAAATAATTTTTTAACCGTTTATTCTAATGCGAAAGTTTTTTCAATTTTTATGCTTATATTGGGGCTTTTTGTTGTTGCGGTTATCAGCCAGCCGCTTCTTATTGGTTACGTTCTGTTAAGCATGGTTGGCTTTTCCGTAAATGCAATTACAAGCATAAAAAAAGAGTTTATTTCAAAATGGGGAAAATACAAATTAACTTTGCCTGTAAAGAGAGCTGCTATTGTTAAAAGCTATTTTATCAGTCAACTAATATGGCTGCTTGTTGGAATACTATATGCAGGAATCGTTATAAGTTTATCATGGGCATTGCATGGTTGCCCTTATGATAATAGCATTGACGTAGTTTCAATATTTGCATTGGGAATCAGTGTAAGTATTTTTACAGGTGCATTTTTCTTTCCATTGCTTTATCTGGGCGGCGAAGAAAGAAGTGATGTATTTTTAGTAATCAGCTTGCTTTGTGGAATTGGCGTTGTGTTAGGAATTATTAGTGTACTTAATCTTTATTTAGCCCCTGGCGTAACTACAATTCTATTAAGTGCGGCTATTTTGCTTTTAAGTTCTTTGTTAATGTTCGCTTTATCCTATCCGTTGACCGTGGGTATTTATCACAAAAAAGAATACTAACTAAATGTATTATGTGGGAGAAAGGGGGAATTTCTATGCCTTGCACAGAAGCATACAAGGAGCATATCGAATACACATTTAACGCCTTTTGTAAAGTTGTTATACGTTATGCGGTTATCAACGCATGGCGTGACAGGGATAGACGGCGGCAAAGAGAAATATCTTTTGAATACCTCACCGAAGAAAAGTTTTACCCATTCAGCACGTCAGACACCTATTTCATAGACCCCTACAAGCAATACCCGGTTATGATATGCGGTCAGAGGGTTATCCTCACAAACGGGGAGCTTGCCGCCGCCCTGTCCTCTCTGCCGGAGAAAAAGAGGGAAGTCATTTACCTTTACTTTTTCGGGCGTTACACACAGCAGGAAATCGGGGAACTATACGGACGCTGCCGGAGTACGGCGTGGCATCACATACACAGTGCCTTGCAAATGCTGCATGAAGAAATGGAGGTGCTTTTCCGTGAGGAATCCTAAACTTGTGCCATATGAAACCATTATCCGAGCGACCAGCGGAGAACCGGAAGCCATTGACGAGGTTTTACGGCATTACAGCAAGCGAATCCGGCTTGCTTCTCTTGAAAACGGACACGTCAACAAGGACACCGAGGACAATATCAAACGGCGGCTTATCGCTGCCCTGTTCCAGTTCCGCTTTGATGAACAGCCATACCCCAAAACTGAATAACCTCCGCCACATAGAACGGCACACCAAGACAGGAAATCATAAAAAGGTTTCCTGTTTTTTTGCGTTTATATTCGGCGTTTTTGAAAAACCGCCGTATTGCCCCACGAAAAGGGAAACATGACACGCTCTTTGTTTGGCAGTTTTCAATTTTCGGTGGTGTGGGGAATGAAAGGAAAATGAAGAAATTTCTCAAAATTCCCGCCTATCCGGGCTTGTGTGGTTTTGTAAGGAATGAGGGGAAATTTCAGCCAATCAACGTCCATTTTGCATTTTGCTGGTTTGTAGGTATTGGAGAGAAATTTTCCGTAGCCTTGGCAAAATCTCTCCGTATGGCACTAAAGGTATTGTGAGAGAAATTTTCGCCGGAACGCAACAAACCAGCCGCCAATAGCCGGATAGTAAGCAAAGATACCACACAGCGCAGTTTCTAAGAGCAAGATTCTACCACAGTACCAAATTTCGATAATCGCTCATTTTGTCCTATGGGAATCTTGTTGGGGTTGCCACCCCAAGCCCGCCTTTTTGCGGCTTGCGCCGCTTGAAAAATCCCCGAAAAAATATTTTCGGATTTTTGAAAAAACACTTCCGCTTTGCCCCCTGTTTTTCTCCTATTGGTGAGAGGGCAAACCATAAAAAGAAAGGAGTTGAAAGCCATGAAAAGATACAACACGCCCCACCGCTACCGGGTAATCAAGACACGCTTGACCGGGGAAGAATACGCCGAGTTTTCCGAGCGTGTCACCCTCTGCAAAATGAGCCAAGCCGAGTTTATCCGGCAAGCCCTTATCAAGTCAAGCATACGCCCGGTCATTACCGTTTCCCCGGTCAATGATGAATTACTCTCTGCCGTTGGGAAACTCACAGCCGAATACGGAAAAATCGGCGGCAACTTGAATCAGATTGCCCGCTGTCTGAACGAGTACGGCGCACCCTATAACACCCTCTCCCAAGAGGTAAGAGCCGCCACAGCGGAGCTTGCCGCCTTGAAGTTTGAAGTCTTGCAGAAAGTAGGTGAAGCCGTTGGCAACATTCAAACATATCAGCTCTAAAAATGCCGACTACGGAGCTGCCGAGCAGTACCTAACTTTTGAACATGACGAGTTTACCATGAAGCCCACACTGGACGGGAATGGGCGGCTTGTTCCCCGTGACGGTTACCGCATTTCCTCTCTGAATTGTGGCGGGGAAGATTTCGCCATAGCGTGTATGCGCTCCAATCTCAAATACGGCAAAAACCAGAAACGTGAGGACGTAAAGAGCCACCATTACATTATCAGTTTTGACCCCCGTGACGCATCAGACAACGGCTTGACCGTAGACCGGGCGCAAGTGTTGGGCGAGCAGTTTTGTAAAGAGCATTTTCCCGGACACCAAGCCCTTGTTTGTACTCACCCAGACGGGCATAACCACAGCGGCAACATTCATGTGCATATCGTCATAAACAGCTTGCGGATTGCCGAAGTGCCGCTATTGCCCTACATGGAAAGACCAGCCGACACAAGGGAGGGCTGCAAGCACCGCTGTACGGACGCAGCTATGGAGTATTTCAAAGCGGAAGTCATGGAGATGTGCCACCGGGAAAACCTCTATCAGATTGACTTGCTGAACGGGAGCAAGAACCGCATTACCGAGCGTGAGTATTGGGCGAAGCGGAAAGGACAAGCCGCACTGGATAAGGAGAACGCTTCCCAAGCCGCCACGGGAGAGCCGCCCAAACAGACCAAGTTTGAAACCGACAAGGAGAAATTACGGCGCACAATCCGAGCCGCCCTGTCCTCTGCCGTTTCCTTTGAGGATTTTTCCGGGAAGCTGCTACAACAGGGCGTGACCGTCAAGGAGAGCCGGGGGAGATTATCGTATCTCACGCCGGACAGGACGAAGCCCATCACTGCCCGGAAACTGGGTGATGATTTTGACCGTGCCGCCGTACTGGAAGCACTCACCATAAACGCACAGAACGCCGCCAGAGCCGCCGAAACGCCCCTACCCCAACAGGAATACCCCCGCAGCATAAAAGACCGCTTACAGCGCAACAAAGCCGCTGTAAACGCCCCGAAACAGGACAGCGTACAGCGCATGGTAGACATAGCCGCCAAGAAAGCCGAGGGCAAGGGGAAAGGCTATGAGAAATGGGCGACCTTACACAACTTGAAGCAAATGGCGGCTACCATGAGCGTTTACGAGGAATCCGGCTTTTCTTCCCCGGAGGAACTGGAAGCCGCCCTTGCCGCTGCCAGTGCCGGACTGCATGAAGTGACCGGGAAACTGAAAACCGTGGAAAGCACCTTGCAGGAGAAAAAGGACTTGCAGAAACAGCTATTGGCGTACATCAAGACCAAGCCAGCCCGTGACGGATTGCGGGCGCAGAAAACGGAGAAAGCCCGGAGAGCTTACCGGGAGCAGCACGAAAGCGAGTTTATCATTTCCGAATCTGCCGCCCGGTATTTCAAGGCACAGGGAATCTCCAAGCTGCCAGCGTCCAAAGCATTACAGACCGAGATTGAGCAGCTTACCAAAGAGAAAAACGCCCTTTACAACGAGTACCGGAAGAAGAAAGCGAACGTCCGGGAATTGCAGACCGTGAAAAGCAATCTTGACAAAATATTACGCCGTGAGCCGGAACGGGGAAAGGGGCGGGAAAATGAACGGTAAATTCCCCTACATGGACTACCCACAGTACAGAGCCGCCCGCCGCCTTGTGCATGAGTGCTGCAACTACGATAACGGCAACTGTATCTTGCTGGATAACGGCGAGCCTTGCGTATGCGTCCAGAGTATCAGCTATTCGCTTATATGCCGCTGGTTCATAGCCGCCGTGCTGCCGCTGGACGGGAAACTGGAAGCCGCCCTGCTCCACCGGGCAGACAGGAAACGCTGTACCGAGTGCGGCGGGTATTTTCTCCCCAAATCAAACCGGGGGAAATACTGCCCGGATTGCGCCGGACGCATGAAAAGAATCCATGCCACACAGCGCAAGCGGAAACAGAGGGATAAATGTCACGCTTTAGGATATTCCAGACCCCCGTAAATCAAGGCTTTTTTGACCGCCCTCAAAGGGTATGCGATACATTTATCCTTTATCCCCGAAAATGCCGTTTTAACTGCGTAACAGAAGCCACAGACAGGAGGTGAGAACCATAACCGAATACATCACAGCCGACACCATCATGCCGCTGTTTTTCCGATACCCCCGTTTTCTGCTGAAAATGGACTTGTCACAGACCGCAAAGCTGCTTTATTCGCTGCTTCTTGACCGTTCCGAACTCTCACAGAAGAACGGCTGGCAGGACAGCGAGGGCAGGACATACATTGTCTACCCTGTTTCGGAGATAGCGGAAATGTTGGATAAAGGCAGCACCGCCATAAAAGCCGCACTGAACGAGCTGGACGCTGCCGGGCTTCTGGTGAGGGAACGCCGGGGCTTTTCCGCACCGAACCGCCTTTATGTGAAAATACCGCAAGTGCCAGTGGTACAGTTTTCCGACCATATGACCGCCATACAGTCGGAAAAGCGACCCTCTGATAGCCGGAAAAGCGACCCTCATAAGGACGGAAAACCGACCTTTGCGTTGGACGGAAAACCGACCCCTAACCAACTTACTATAAACAAACTAAAAGAGAACCAACTAAAAGGAGCGAGTGAGAAGCCGCCCGCCCCATTTGGCAGATATAAAAATATTTTCCTCTCTGAAAGCGAATATGCGGAGCTGAAAGAGGAATACCCGGACAGGCTGGAACGGTTCATTGAGGAATTAAGCCAGCATATAGCCGCCAACGGGAAAAGCTACATCAACTATGCCGCCGCTATCCGTATATGGGCGGGGCGTGACAGGAAAGGCACAGGAAAGAAAGGAATCCCCGATTATTCCTACAAAGAGGGCGAGAGCCTTTGACCGCATAAATACAACGCCCCGTAAACAGGGCGTAAAAGACCATGAACAAGGAGGACGATTTTATGTGTGATTACGATAACGCCATTTTCCGGCTTGCCACGGCACAGGAAGCAGAGCCGGAGGACTACACGGGCGAGGACGGGCTTTTATATTGCGGGAGCTGCCGCCAGCCCAAAGAAGCCTACTTCCCGGAGGGCAAAACATTTTTCGGACGTGACCGACACCCCAAAGAATGTGACTGCCAGAGAAAACGTCGGGAAACGCTGGAAGCCAGCCACCGGGAATACAAGCACCGGGAGGAAGTGGAACGGCTAAAACGGACAGGCTTCACAGACCCGGCTATGCGGGAATGGACGTTTGAAAACGACAACGGGCAATGCCCCCAAATGCACAAAGCCTATGCTTATGTGGAGTGTTGGGAGGAAATGAAAGCTGGGAATATCGGCTATCTGTTATGGGGCATGGCAGGCACAGGCAAAAGCTATTTTGCCGGGTGTATCGCCAACGCCCTCATGGAGAAAGAGGTTTCCGTGTGCATGACAAACTTTGCGGCAATACTCAACGACCTTGCCGCCAGCTACAAGGATAGGAACGAATACATCTCCCGCCTTTGCAGCTTCCCCCTGCTTATCCTTGACGATTTCGGCATGGAGCGCGGCACGGAATACGGGCTTGAACAGGTTTACAACGTGATTGACAGCCGATACCGCAGCGGCAAGCCCTTAATCGTGACAACGAACCTTACGCTGGAGGAATTGCAGAACCCGGAGGACACCGCCCATGCCCGGATATATGACCGCCTTACGGAAATGTGTACCCCCGTCCGTATTACCGGGGAGAATTTCAGAAAAGCCAAAGCACGGGAGAAAATGGAACGCCTTAAAAAGCTGCTGAACGGAAAGGAGATTTGCCTATGACCGACACGCCCAAGAAAAGCACCGCCACCACCGCCCGCCGCCCGGATTGCGTGACAGAAGTACGCCGGGGGAACACCGTCCTTGTGGTTTCCGGCTATTTCAAACAAGGCACTACCGCCACCGCCGCCGACAAGATGATGAAAGTGCTGGAAGCGGAAAGCGCAGCCGGGGGAACATCCGCACACGCTATGTAATGCGATAAGCCTTAATAAAATAATGTGATATTTTTCGACATAAAGTAGCAAAAAGGACTGTACAGCAAGCCCCGCCCTATGGTATAATAGACCTACGGAATAGTGGGGCTGGCTGTCGGAAACGGAGGACATTATGCCAAGACAGACCACCCAAAAACTGATTACCGCCCTATATCCGAGATTGTCGCACGAGGACACGCTTCAAGGTGAATCCAACTCCATAAGCAACCAGAAGCGAATCCTTGAAGCCTACGCCAGACAGAACGGCTTTTCCAACCTCAAATGGTACACGGACGACGGATTCTCCGGGGCAAATTTCCAAAGACCCGGCTTCCAGTCCATGCTTGCCGACATTGAAGCGGGGCTTGTGGGAACGGTCATAGTAAAGGATATGTCAAGGTTAGGGCGAAATTATTTACAAGTGGGAATGTACACAGAAATGATTTTCCCACAGAACGGCGTCCGCTTCATTGCAATCAATGACGGCGTAGACAGCGCACAGGGCGAGAATGATTTTGCGCCTTTGCGTAACATTTTTAACGAATGGCTGGTGAGGGATACGAGCAAGAAAATCCGGGCGGTAAAACGCTCAAAAGGCATGAGTGGGAAGCCTGTCACAAGCAAGCCCGTGTACGGCTACCTCATGGACGAGGACGAAAATTTCATCATTGACGAGGAAGCCGCCCCCGTGGTGAAGCAGATATACAGCCTTTGCCTTGCGGGGAACGGACCGACCAAGATAGCCCGTATGCTTACCGAGCAGGAAATCCCCACGCCGGGAACGCTGGAATACTGCCGGACGGGAAGCACACGCCGCTACCACCCCGGCTACGAGTGCAAGTGGGCGGCGAACACCGTGGTGCATATCCTTGAAAACCGGGAATACACGGGCTGCCTTGTGAACTTCAAGACCACCACCCAATCCTACAAATGCAGCAAGATTATCTACAACAGCGAGGACAAACAGGCAATCTTTGAGAACCACCACGAGCAGATAATCGACAGGGACACATGGGAACGGGTGCAGGAGCTACGCAAGCAGCGCAAACGCCCTAACCGCTATGATGAAGTGGGCTTGTTCTCCGGCATACTGTTTTGTGCGGATTGCGGCAGCGTCATGTACCAGCAGAGGTATCAGACGGACAAGCGGCGGCAGGACTGCTATATCTGCGGCAGCTACAAGAAGCGCACGGCAGACTGTACGGCGCACTTTATCCGTACCGACCTTTTAACCGCCGGAGTGACCGAGAACCTGCGGAAAGTCACCAGCTACGCCGCCAAGCACGAAGCCCGGTTTATGAAGCTGTTGACCGAGCAGACCGAGGACGGGAGCAAACGCCGGAACGCCGCCAAGAAGAAAGAACTGGAAGCGGCAGAAAAAAGGATTGAGGAACTCTCCGCTATCTTCAAGCGGCTGTATGAGGACAGCGTGACCGGGCGCATATCGAACGAGCGTTTTACGGAGCTTTCGGCAGACTACGAAGCCGAGCAAAAGGAACTGAAAGAGAAAGCCGCCGCCTTGCAGAGCGAGCTTTCTAAAACGCTGGAAGCCACGGCAAACGCTGAAAAGTTTATGAAAGTAGTCCGCAAGTACACCAGCTTTGAGGAACTTACCCCTACCCTGTTACGGGAGTTTGTGGAGAAAATCGTAATCCACGAATCGGAAGCCCTTGACGGGAAACGCCGGGGGAAGCTCCGCAGACAGGAAATCGAAATCTATTACTCTTTTGTCGGCAAGGTAGAATTGCCCGACTAAAGCCCGACCCGTCCAGCAGTCAGCCGGATAGGGAACGGCAAAATTTTTTACACTTCTTTTACTTCTTTATCTCACATGAGTAAAGAGCCAGGGCATGAAGCAGTTCATGGCTAATTAAAGGGAACAAAAAGAAAGGGAAAGCCAATCCAGACGGTATCAGCGGCAGGATACAAGAATAAATTGTGATTTCACAAGATTGGTGCTATAATAAGAGAAAAGTTCCTGCCGGGGCAGCCGCCCCGGTGGTATGGATAGAAAGGCAGGAAAACAATATGCACATCAGCTATAAACCACTCTGGCACACACTGTTAGAGCGTGATATGAGGAAAGAGGATTTAAGGCTTGCTGCTGGTATGACAACAAATATGATTGCCAACATGAGCAAAGAGGGAAAGCACATCAGCATGGATACATTAGCCCGTATCTGCGAAACGCTGAATTGTGAGATTACCGATGTGATTGAGTTAGTACCAGACGAGCCTGCTTCCACAGGAGGTAAGGAACATGAGAGAATTGAAACCAAGAATAACGGAAAACGGAATTGATTATATCCTTGTCGGAGATTACTACATCCCGGACTTGAAACTGCCGGAGGAACACCGCCCTATCGGAAAGTACGGACGGATGCACCGGGAATATTTAAGGGAAGTCCACCCAGCCAGATTGAATACATTGATACTGACCGGAGAATTGTGGACATATCTTGCAGACCTGAACGAACAGGCACAGGAACGGTTAGACACTATCATGGAGCAGATGAAAGCCACCGAGGGCGTGACAGAGGAATTGAAGCGAACTCAACAAATGGAATGGGTGCAGCGTTGTAATAACATTCACAACCGGGCAGAAGAAATTGTTTTGCATGATATAATTTATTCATACGGGAGTAATTAAATCGGAGGTATATAAGATGATTGAAATTGTATTTGGTGAAAGTGCCTGTGGAAGTTTGAAAATTGCCCAAACTTACGGTAAGGGAAAGTATAGAGGAAGTGCAGTTTCGGTCTTTATGAGGCACGAAGATGGGAGTGTTCCATCTTCAGATGAAATGAAAGAAGCACAAATTCAAGCACAGGAACAAGAACATATTGCTTGGGAGAATGCTATTCCATTGGGAGGCAAGAGCAGTGATGTTTATTGTTTTGATATGGCTCTTAGTGTGGGAGATATTTCTGATAATGGAATTGGCGAACAGCGGAAAAATGTTCTCAAGAAAATGCTGTCTGTCTGGTTTGTAGAGGATTTAGACTATCAGGTTGAAGAAAAAATACAGAAAATTAAAACTACATTGTCTTCGGTTATTGAACGATATGTAGCTGGGGAAGAAGTTCGTATTTGGTATAGCTATAATCCGGATGAACTTTGCGGTATGTACTGGCTTATGAAACAACTTCGACCATTAAACTGTCAGACAACAATTTATTTGGTTAAGTTACCTGCCTGGGAATATGGAAAAGAAAATACTATGACATCCAAAATAGCATGGGGTGAGGTTTCTCCTGGCGAATGGGGAAAATATATAACTCTACAAGAAAAAGCTAAGCCTGTATTTCTTTCAGCTTGTGCTATGAAATGGAATCAACTTCAAAATGAAAATGCACCTTTGCGTGCAATGCTAAATGGTAAATTGCAAAGTGTTTCAGAAGATATATATGATAGTTTCATTCTTCGTGAAATTGCGGAACAGCCAGAGCAATTCAAAATGGCTATTGTTATAGGTAATGTTTTAGGAAAATATCAACTTGGAATTAGTGATGTATGGATTTCTAATCGCATTGATAAAATGCTTGAAGATGGTGTGTTGGAAATTATACAGGACGCACCAAAGGGAGAAACAAATTATCGCCGGATATTAAGAAAACGAATGAAATAATAACCACAGCAAGAACCGCTGCTACATGGAAGGCACCCCAACCATGCAACAGCGGTTTTTTTTACCGTTTTTTCCTCTGGCTGATAGGCGTTCCCATTTTCTTTGATTTTTTGAGAATCCGAATCAGCCAGCGAAATTCTTCGTCTGACAGATTTTTATAGTTGATACCGAGCTGCTTGCAGTAAAGGACAACCAGCTTTTCATCCCGGCTGCCCTTGAAATTTTCGACTGCTTCGAGATTTTCTTTCAATTCATCGGCAACGGTGGTCTGGGGCGCACTCTCACTGTCCTTTTTGTGGGCTTCCCGAATATCCCGGATAATCAGGTTGAGGTCATCCAGAACCATGTGACTGAAATACTCATCATCACTGATATGGGCGGCTTGCAGCACTTTCAAATGCGGGTCATCTTCGCCTGGGCGATACCGTTCAATGATTTCATGCCGGACGGTATCGACAAGTGCATTGAGGTTTTGAATCTGCATGGTAGCAATCCCGTCCACATAAATCTCAATGTCTGCAAGAAACTTGATAAAATCTTTATGTGTAGCAAGCTCACAGAGCAGACGGTTGTTAATCCGACCGCTTTTCAGCAGTGCCACCATCTCATCATTCAAATGCAGCTCCGTCAATGGTGTGTTGATCTGCTCCCTGTTCTCTGTCCGGCACAGTAGATAATCAACAGAGACCCCATAGAAGTCTGCCAGCGTGATAAGGTTGCCATGATTGATTTCCTTAAAATCCTCTTTTTCATAACTTCCAAGAGCTGATTTGGAAATGCCTGTCAGCTTTGATAGTTCTTCCAGATTTAAGCCTTTGTCCTTGCGGAGTTCCCAAAGGCGTTCCTGTATGCTTGTTGCTCCTTTCATGGGCGCACGCTCCTTTCCAATGGTTTCATTGCTGCCGCTTATCTGGATTATATCACACTTTCCGCAATCGTGGAAATTTCTGATTTTTACCCCTAATTCCTACTTTGTGGACATACGGCACAGGGCACAAAAATGTTCTATGATACAGGTAGTTCATCGATGGATTATTCCAATCGAATGACCAGCCTGTGTGGGATATGCTTCCCCGGCGATGTAGCGCCATGACTTTTGGCAGGGATGTGGAGGAACCCTGACCGAAACGAGCGTACCAAAGGGAGCGATACGCCGCTGTGAGATTCAGGGGAGGAACGACACCGGGGAGAACTGGCGAACTGACACCGAAATGATACCGAAACACGACAATCTGATAGGGGGATAGTCTACCCTATCGCTGATACTTCGGGAGATTTTAATCGGCTCTATGACCGTAATTTTGCCGAAAATCGCCCCGAAACCATACACTAAAACGGGAGGAAATACAATATGCCGAGAATGAGCAAAAAGAGGAAGCATGAGCTTTCCTTTTACCTCAATGACCGGGGGCGTGTCACTTACAACGAATTATGCCGGAAATGCCAGCATGGGTGCAAGCAGAGCTTCCGGGCGGTTGTGATTGACTGCCCCCGTTATTTATTCAAACGATCAAAGAAAAAGGAGGAACACACCGAATGAATTTTGAATTTATGACGATAGACACACCATTGCCGCCCTGTATGCCATTTCCCAGAGCGTTGACAGGATTTCCAGTCAGCAGCACCGCAAAGGTCATGTACTGCCGGATGCTGGACGCTATGCTATCCAAAGGGCAGGAGGACGAGAACGGAATCCTGTTTGTCTGCTTCCCTGTCACAGCCATTGCCGCAGTCCTGTCCCGCAGTCCCATGACGGTCAAGCGTTCTCTGAATGAACTGGAAAACGCCGGACTTATCATGCGGGTGCGTCAGGGCGTGGGAGAACCGAATAGGATTTATGTGCTGATACCGGGAAAGGAGGACGCTGCCCTTGCCTGATACCTCGAAGCTGGAAAAGCTCAACCGGGAGCTGGAGAAAAGCGAAAAGAAACTGCGGAAAGCCATCAATGATGAAAAGGCATTGCAGCACCAGTTAAAGCAGCTTACCCGAAAGGAACGGACGCACCGGCTCTGCACTCGTGGCGGTATGCTGGAAAGTTTTCTGCAAGAGCCGGAACGCCTAACAGATGATGATGTCATGCTGTTGTTGAAACTCATTTTTCACAGGCAGGACACGCAGGAACTATTGAAAAAAATGCTGGAACGGGAGAAGCCGGAAACCCCTTAGTTTACTAAGGGCGCATTATCCGAGATTTCCAATTATCCGAGGTAACTCTCAAAGCTGCCGATATGAAAGGCTTTCAAAGAAATTATCTCGGATAATTATTTATGAAAAGAGCAACTGCCATTTCAAAAATTATCAGAGGCAAAGGTGTGATTTACCCAATTATCTCGGATAAGTACAAATCACCCACAATTGAAAGCGGGGTTAATTATCCGAGATAATCGTTTTCAAATGCTGTATTCATCGGATTTAATCAATTTACCTCGGATAAGTTTTTATCTCGGATAATGCGCCCTATCCAAGAACTCGGATAGGGCGCAATTATACACCACCCAGAGGTTGGTGCATTGCGTTCTCCGAAGGCTCCTCGCCGGAGGGCTGTGATTTTCCGCAGTCATGGTCTGCTCCAAATCATACAGGGGACGCTACGCTTCCCCTGCGCTGGCTGCCGCCAGCTACCCTTTTGTGGACTTGCCATCTGGGGACACCTTGCCTTGCAAGCTGTTCCCAGCCGACAAGTTTCATAAAATATGCTATCTTTTCGATAGGCAATACAGTATAATGATGTTGATAACAATTTAAGTAAGGAAGATAGTGATGAAAGACTTATATGATATTGCCTTGTGTACGGTAAAAAACATAAATTTAAAGAAAAATGGTAAAGCAGGTCATGTGGCTTGTGCTTTAGAAACAGTAAGTGGTATTGTTTATACTGGCATTTGTATTGATGTGCCCTGTTCAATTGGAATTTGTGCAGAACAGGCAGCTATTGCCGAAATGCTGAAACATGGAGAAACGAAAATCAAAAGAATTGTATCTGTTTATGAAGATGGCAGCATCCTGTCGCCTTGTGGAAGATGCAGAGAATTGATTTCACAGTTAGATCTGGATAATGAAAATACAGTAGTTGCCATTAACAATGACCAAAAGGTTACATTGAAAGAATTATTACCTGAAAGGTGGGACAAAAAATGGGATTAAATAAATTAACCAACAGAATTTATTTTTTAGAACACGCCCCCGAAGTGGACAGACCGATGTTAGCTTATCTTAAAGGAGATAAAATTTCTCTGGCGATTGATGCTGGATATTCGGCATCTCATGTTCAGGATTTTTACAGGGCAATCGAAGCGGAACAGTTTAACAAGCCGGATTTTACGGTTATTACACATTGGCATTATGACCACACCTTTGGTATGCACGCAATCAATGGAATAAGTATTGCCTATGGCAAAACAAATGAGTTCCTCAAAGACCAGCAAGAACAGGCAAAAAACCTCAATTATATCGAAATTCTGAAAAAGGAAGATATTCATTTTAGAAAAGAATATTGCGGACAGGACAAATTAAGTATTGTGCTGTCCGACATAACTTTCTCGGATAAAATGACTTTGGATTTAGGTGGCATTACTGCACAAATCTTTCATACAATTTCGCCACATTCAGAAGATACTACTTGTGTTTATGTGCCAGAAGAAAAAGTTTTGTTTTTAGGAGATTCAACGAGTGAAGATTTCTTTAATAATGGATATATGGATAAGGATAAACTGTATTCTTTGGTTCAGACTATTCAATCTATCGATTGTAAATATTGCATACTAAGTCATTGCGAACCTCTTAGTAAAGAGGATTTGCTTGCTTATTTGTTGTCAGTAGAAGCTTGAAATTCCATTTTGCTATTTTTCTACATCGGGTCAACTTGCCCCGAACTTTTACAACTAAATACCCGCCGCCCAGCGGCATACCGAGCAGGAAATCTGAAAAAGGTCTCCTGCTTTTTTTCTGCCCAAAATGAGGTGGCAAAACGCCACCCCATCCACCAAGCATAGAAAGGAGGGACACGAAATGCCCTGTCCACACAACGAAATCACGATTGTACAGCGAAGCCAGCGGCAGTCTGCGGTTGCCGCCGCTGCTTACCAGAGTGGCGAAAAGCTTTTCTGTGAATATGACCAGCAAGTGAAGCACTACCCGGAAAAGCGTGGTATCGTCCACAATGAAATCCTGCTCCCGGCAAATGCCCCACAGAAATATGCAGACCGCAATACCCTATGGAACGCCGCCGAAGCGGTGGAGAAACAATGGAACTCTCAGCTTGCAAGGCGGTGGGTGCTTACCATCCCCAGAGAGATACCACCTGACCAGTATGCTGTCCTTGTCCGGGAGTTTTGTAAACAGCAGTTTGTTTCCAAAGGCATGATTGCTGACTTTGCCATCCATGACCCCCATCCGCCGGGACACAATCCCCACGCCCATGTCATGCTGACTATGAGGGCAATGGATGAACATGGGAAATGGCTTCCCAAGAGCCGCAAGGTTTATGACCTTGACGAAAACGGGGAACGGATAAAACTTCCCTCCGGCAGATGGAAAAGCCACAAGGAAGATACGGTTGACTGGAACGACCAGAAGTATTGTGAAATCTGGAGGCATGAATGGGAGGTCATCCAGAACCGCTATCTGGAAGCCAATGACCGCCCGGAGCGTGTGGACTTGCGTTCCTATGCCAGACAGGGGCTTGATATTGTCCCCACTGTCCATGAGGGTGCTGCTGTCCGGCAGATGGAAAAACGTGGTATCCAGACGAATATCGGCAATCTGAACCGGGAAATCAGAGCCGCCAACCGCCTGATGAAGTCCATCCGGCAGCTTATCCAAAACCTCAAAGGCTGGATTACCGAGCTGGGAGAAAAACGGAAAGAGCTGCTTGCACAAAAAGCGGCGGAGGAAGCGGTCTTTCTTCCAAATCTGCTGATGAAGTATATGGAGATACGAAAGGAAGAACGGAAGGACTGGACAAGGGCTGGACAGAACCGGGGGACTTCACAGGACTTAAAGGCAGTCAGCGAAGCCCTGTCCTATCTCCGGCAAAAGGGGCTTTCTACTGTGGAGGACTTAGAAGTATTTCTGGAATCTTCCGGGAAATCAGCCGCAGATTACCGCAATCAGATGAAGCCAAAGGAAGCCCGCAGCAAAGTGATTGACGGGATTCTTGCCAGCCGGACAGACAGCAAGGAATGTAAGCCCGTCTATGACAAGTACCAGAAGATATTTTTTAAGAAAACAAAGGAAAAATTCAAACAGGAACACCCGGAGGTTGCCCGGTATGAGAAAGCCGCCGCCTACCTTGCTAAGCACCCGGACGATAAGGACAGCACTCAAAAGGAACTGCAAGAGGAGCAGGAAACGCTTCTCAGCGAAATCGCAGAGCTGAAAGTACCGCTGACCGAGGTACAGGAGGATTTGAAGAAGCTGCGGGACATCCGTTATTGGGTACGGAAAGCCACACCCGGCACAGAGGAAAGTAAAGAGCCACCCAAGAAACAGCCCATCAAGGAAGCCTTGCAGGATAAGGTGGACGAGAAAAAGGCTAAAAGAACTATCCCGGCGCAGACAAAACGCAAACAACAGGATATGGAACTTTAACAGACACTTGCCATTTTCAATCAGAGAATGTCAGGTGTTTTTTCTTTTTTTCAAGGAGGGACAGATTTGAATGTATTTGAAGCTGTGAAGCAGTCCGTCACAACCAGACAGGCTGCGGAGCATTATGGAATCCATGCAGGGCGGAACGGGATGGCTTGCTGCCCGTTCCATCACGATAAAACCCCAAGCATGAAGCTGGATCGGCGTTACCACTGCTTCGGTTGCGGTGCGGATGGGGATGTGATTGATTTTGCCGCCGCCCTGTATGGGCTGGGAAAGAAAGAAGCCGCCGTACAACTGGCACAGGACTTCGGGCTTTCCTATGAGGACTGGAAGCCGCCGGGAAAGGCAAAAAAGCCCAAGCCCTGGCAGAAATCCCCGGAGGAACAGTTTCAAGAAGCAAAGAGCCGCTGCTTCCGTATTCTTGCCGATTATCTCCATCTGCTTCGGGCATGGAGAACGGACTACGCCCCACACTCCCCGGAGGAAGCCTTTCATCCCCGGTTTATAGAAGCCTTACAGAAGCAAGACCAAGTGGAGTATCTGCTGGATGTGCTGCTGTTCGGGGAAACAGAGGAAAAAGCGGCTTTGATTACGGACTACGGAAAGGATGTGATACAGCTTGAACAGCGAATGGCAGAGCTTGCCGCCGCAGACGCAGCAAGAACTAAAAAACACCATGAACGCCATGCAGCCACCCCAGAGCATTGAGGAAATCAAGGAGGGGCTGGAAACTACCGAGAAAGGCGGCGTCCGTCAGAGTATACGGAACTGCCTGACTGTATTCCAGCGTGACCCGCTGCTTTCCGGGGCTATCGCATACAATATCCTGACTGACCGCAAGGACATCATAAAGCCCATCGGCTTCCACAGGGAAAGCACCCCCCTGAACGATACAGATATGAAGTATCTGCTTCTCTATCTGGAAGAAACCTACGGGCTTACCAATGAGAAAAAGATTGATAACGCCATCGGGATTGTGGCGAATGAAAACAAGTACCACCCCATCCGGGATTATTTAAGTTCCCTTGTGTGGGACGGGACAGAGCGAATCCGCTTCTGCCTGCGGCACTTTCTGGGGGCTGACGCAGACGATTACACCTATGAAGCGTTGAAGCTGTTCCTGCTGGGTGCAATCTCACGAGCCTTTCAGCCGGGGTGCAAGTTTGAAATCATGCTTTGTCTGGTAGGCGGTCAGGGGGCTGGCAAGTCCACCTTCTTCCGTCTGCTGGCAATCCGGGACGAGTGGTTCTCCGATGATTTGCGGAAGCTGGACGATGACAATGTGTACCGCAAGCTGCAAGGTCACTGGATTATCGAAATGTCGGAAATGATGGCAACCGCAAACGCCAAGAGCATTGAGGAAATCAAGTCATTTTTAAGCCGGCAGAAAGAGGTTTACAAGATACCCTATGAAACCCACCCGGCAGACCGCCCCCGTCAGTGCGTGTTTGGCGGCACTTCCAATGCCCTTGATTTTCTTCCCCTTGACCGTTCCGGCAACCGCCGCTTTATCCCCGTCATGGTGTACCCGGAGCAAGCCGAGGTTCACATTTTGGAGGACGAAGCCGCTTCCAGAGCCTATATCGAGCAGATGTGGGCGGAAGCGATGGAGATTTACCGAAGCGGCAGGTTCAAGCTGGCTTTCAGCCCCGCCATGCAGCGGTATCTCAAAGAACACCAGCGGGATTTTATGCCGGAGGACACCAAAGCCGGAATGATACAGGCGTATCTTGATAAGTACACCGGGAGCATGGTCTGTTCCAAGCAGCTCTACAAGGAAGCCTTGAACCATGCCTTTGACGAACCGAAGCAATGGGAAATCCGGGAAATCAACGAGATTATGAACCAGTGCATTTCCGGCTGGCGGTACTTCCCGAATCCAAGAATGTTTTCAGAATATGGCAGACAAAAGGGCTGGGAGCGTGAAAACCCGGCAACGGACTCCGGCAACCCGTCTGAAAAAATGGTGGACGGTTTTGTGGAGGTCACAGAACAGATGGAGCTTCCATTCTGAAAATGACAGCCTGTTGCACACCCTGTTGCTATCCCGTTGCCGAGCCGGTTGCCGGAGAAAATCCCATAACTGCGGGCTTTTCTCCCCTATGACAACCAAAACAACAGAAAAATAAAAGAAAAATATAAATAGTAACCATCGCCAGATTGAGATTGTTTGCAAGGTCTTTTGAAGCCCGTTGCCGGACTTCGTTGCCGACACCCTCTGTCTGGCTATTTTCATGTATGGAGGATAACTGCCTATGGCAAAAAACAAAACAGAGATTCATGTGACTACTGTGTTTGACGGGGAGCTTGACGCAACCGATGTGTTCGTCAGCCTGATTTCCCAGAAATATGGAAAGACAAATTCAAAAGAATATCTTGCTAAAAAGAAAGATTTGAAGTATAATGAAGATGAGGTTCAAAAGAGCCAGATACCGTCTGGATTGTGTGGGTAAATGGCTATGATGAACGAAATGGAATACAGAACAATCGGTTCGGCACTTGCCGGGGGCTATCGTGCAGCGGTCTATTGCAGACTGTCAAAGGACGATGACCTGCAAGGCGAAAGTGCCAGTATCGCAAACCAGCGTGATATGCTGGAAAAATACTGCGAAAAGCAGGGATGGGAGGTTGTGGCAGTCTATCAGGACGATGGCTTCACAGGTCTTAATATGGAGCGTCCTGATTTACAGAGAATGTTGAGAGCCATTGAGCGCAGGCAAATCAACCTTGTCATCACGAAAGACCTCAGCCGACTGGGGCGGAACTATCTGCAAACCGGGCATTTGATTGAGGACTTTTTCCCAAGAAACGGTGTCCGCTATATCGCCATGAATGACGGTATCGACACCCTGCGGGATAACAACGATATTGCCCCGTTCAAGAATATCCTGAACGAGATGTACAGCAAGGATATTTCCAAGAAAGTCCATTCCTCTTATCTTCTGAAAGCGCAGAAAGGACAGTTTACCGGGTGTCTTGCCCCGTTTGGGTATCGGAAAGACCCGGAGGACAAAAACCATCTGCTCATTGACGAGGAAACCGCCCCGATTGTGCGGCTGATTTTCGGATATGCCCTGAACGGTCATGGTCCGAACTATATCCGCAGACGGCTGGAGGAAGAAAAAATCCCCTGCCCCACATGGTGGAACCGGGAACGGGGGCTTCGCAATACCCGCACCAAATGGGAAAAGAAAGACCCGGAAAACGGGCGGTATATGTGGGACTTCTCCGTTATCAAAGACCTTTTGATGAATCCCGTCTACACCGGGGCGATTGCTTCCCAGAAAAAAGACTACCGCTTCAAAATCGGCACGATTGGGGAAAAGAAGCCGGAGGACTGGATTGTGGTGGAGGGACAGCATGAACCGCTGATTGACCGCATGAGTTTTGACATTGTGCAGAACAAGCTGAAATCCCGCCAGCGTCCGGGGCAGACCAATGAAATCAGCCTGTTTGCCGGACTGCTAAAATGCGGCGAGTGTGGGAAGTCGCTGACGATACGCTACACAAACGCAAAACATCCCCAGCGGATATACTCCTGCAAAACCTACAATGCCTTTGGAAAGAACCACTGCACCCAGCACCGGATTGATTATGACACCCTTTACAGCCATGTGCTGCGGAAAATACGGGAATGTGCCAGAGCTGCCCTGATGGACGGGGAAGCGGTTGCCGACCGCCTGACCAATACCTGTGAAGCCGAGCAGCGGGAACAGCGGGAAGCAATGGAACGCTCCCTTACAAGGGACGAGGAACGGATTGAGGTTCTGGACAAAATGGTAATGCGGCTTTATGAGGATATGATTGCAGGGCGTATCAGTGAGCAGAACTTCAACACCATGCTGGAAAGGACACAGACCGAGCAGACGGAGCTTAAAACAAAAGTGTCCGAGGGCAGGAAGCGGCTGTCCGATGAAGTCCAGCTTGCCAATGACGCAAAACAATGGGTGGAAGCCATTCAGGAATACGCCAACATCACAGAGCTGGACGCAGCCACCCTCAACCGCTTAATCAAAGAAATCGTCGTGCATGAGCGCATTGACGAAAATAAAACAAGACACATTTCTATCGAAATTCATTTTAATCTCAAACCCATCCCGGAGGTGGAACAGGTCACTGCCTGACCTGTCCCGCCGGGACGGTTCTCTTAACAACACCATATAGATTTTTTGTACGCCGCCGCCCGCCATCGAGCAGAGTTTTTACACCTAATTGGGGATAAAACAGCTCATGGCCGGCGGGGGCTTCGTCCTCCTTGGCATGAACCTGATCCCGCTGCTGGCTGACCTGTTTTAAGTTTCCCAAAGGAGTGACCTATGCAAAGTATCTTCGACGCCATCACGGAATGGCTCAAAGCCCTTTTGGTCGAGGGTATCATGGAGAACCTCGGCGGGCTTTTTGCGGGGGTGAACGAGCAGGTCGGAGAGATCGCGGCACAGGTAGGGATGACCCCGGCGGCATGGAACGCCGGGGTGTTCTCCATGATACGCCAGCTCTCCGAGACCGTCATCCTCCCCATAGCGGGGCTGGTGCTGACCTTCGTGATGACCTATGAGCTCATCCAGATGCTGGTGGACCACAACAACCTCCACAACTTCGACACCTGGATTTTCTTCAAATGGATTTTCAAGACTTTCGCCGCCGTGCTGGTGCTCTCCAACACCTTCAACATCGTCATGGCGGTATTTGACGTCTCCCAGCATGTAGTGCAGCAGTCGGCGGGGCTGATACAGGGCTCCACCGCCGTCACACCGGAGGCGCTGGAGAACATGCAGGCCCAGCTTGAGGCAATGGAGCTTGGCACCCTGCTGGGGATATTCCTGCAATCCTTCTTCGTGCAGTTCACCATGACGGCCCTGAATATCGTGGTGTTCGTCATTGTCTATGGGCGCATGATAGAGATTTACCTGATGACCAGCCTTGCCCCCATCCCCTTCGCCACTATCGCCAACCGGGAGGCCGGGCATATGGGGCACAACTATTTCAAGTCCCTTTTCGCCGTGGGGTTCCAGGGGATGCTTATCATGGTCTGCATGGCGATCTACGCCGTGCTGGTGCAGGGTATCGCGGCGGGCGGCGACCTGATGGGGGCCATCTGGACCTGCGTGGGGTACACGGTGCTGCTGTGCTTCGTCCTCTTCAAGACCGGGAGCCTCTCGAAATCCATATGGGGAGCGCACTAAGGGACTCCGGGCCAACCTGGCCCGAAGCCGGAAAGGAGGGATACCATGCAGGGACGGGCACCTCGCCGCTACAGGACAGACGGGAACGGGGACACGCGCCCCGCCTTCCGCGGGAAGCTTCCGGAGGAATTTAACGAGCGGGACATGCTGGCCTTCGCGGCCGACACGGACCTTCTTCTTTTCCAGAAGGTATCAGAAGAGACCCTCGCCGCCATCCACGCGGCGGGCTACGACTATCGGGGCGGGGCCGTCATGCCCCGGCCCGGAAAGGAGGAAACAGACATGAACGGACAGGAAACAGCAATCCCGGCGCAGGAGGAAACAAAGGCGCCGCCTATGAAGCTGGACGTGAGCGTCCGGGCCATCCAGCCTATGGGGAACCTCTTGGGCTTCGCCACCGTGAAGTTCAACGACTGCTTCGTGGTGGAGGACTTCAAGATATTGCAGACGGACAAGGGGCTCTATGTGGGGATGCCCAGCAAGCCCGACAAGACCAGCAGGACCGGCTACCGTGACACGGCAAAGCCCATTACCGGGGACTTCCGAAGACAGCTGCAAGGGGCCGTCCTGGAGGCCTACTCGGCGGAGCTGGGACGGCTCCGGGCGGTGGCCGCCGCACAGGAGCAGCCCTCCATCAAGAGCCAGCTGGAAGCCGGGGCAAAGGAGGCGGCCAAAGAGAACGCCGCCCGCTCCCCGAAGAAGGAGAAGCCCGCAAAGGGCGCGGAGCGGTAGGACGGGCTTCGGGCCAACATGGCCCGAAGCGGAAAGGAGGACCTTATGGCCTATGTGCCGGTGCCTAACGATTTAAACCGTATCAAAACCAAGCTGGCCTTCAACCTGACGAAACGCCAGCTTATCTGTTTTTCCATAGCGGGCGGGACAGGCGTACCCTTTTACCTGTTCACCCGCTCCCATATCGGGAACAGCATTGCTCTGTTCCTGATGATAGGGCTCATGCTCCCGTGCTTTCTGTTCGCCATGTACGAGAAGGACGGCCTTCCCTTTGAGAAGGTACTTCGCAACATTATCCGTGCAAGGTTCCTAACGCCACGGGTGCGGCCCTACAGAACTGAAAATTTCTACGCTTTTTTGAACCGAAAGGAGGAAAAGCCGATTGCAAAAACAATCAAAGGCGAAACGGCCGGCCGCAAGGGCAAAAAAGCCTGACCGCCGGTGCGCCACAAAAAAGCCCCGGGCGAGGAAAACGACCGGGCCCCAGACCGCCCAGCAGACGCTTCCCTACCGGGAGATGTACAAGGACGGTATCTGCCGGGTGGACGGAAGGCTCTACACAAAGAGCATGGAATATGAGGACATCAACTACCAGCTGGCGCAGGCAGACGACCAGAGCGCCATTTTTGACGGGTACTGCGCTTTCCTCAATTCCTTTGACAGCTCCCTTCCCGTCCAGCTTTCTTTCATCAACCACCGGAGCCGCCCGGGCAACAGGTACCGGGTGAACATTCCCCGGAAAACGGACAGCTACAGCGGGATGCGTGACGAGTATGTGGAGATGCTGGAAGGCCAGATTGCAAAGAGCAACAACGGCATTGTACGGACGAAGCTCATTACTTTCGGCGTCACCGCCGACAGCCCGGCGGCGGCAAAGCCCCGACTGGAACGGGTGGAGGCCGACATTGCCGGCAATTTTAAAAAGCTGGGAGTCCAGTCAAGGCCTCTCACTGGTCTGGAACGGCTGGAGATTCTTCACGGCCAGCTCCACCCCGGCGGCACGGAACCCTTTTCCTTCACATGGAGCCAGATTCCGGCCACCGGGCTTTCCACGAAGGATTTTATCGCTCCGTCCAGCTTCGACTTCCGAATGAGCCGCCTTTTCCGTATGGGGGCTACATGGGGCGCCGCCTCCTATATGCAGATCATGGCCTCGGAGCTTTCCGACAAGCTCCTTGCGGAGCTGCTGGAGGTGGATGCGGAAATGACCATCACCATGCACATACAGACAGTAGACCAGGCGAAGGCCATCAAGACCATTAAAGGGAAGGTCTCAGACATTGACAAAATGAAGGTGGAGGAACAGAAGAAGGCGGTCCGCTCCGGCTACGATATGGACATCCTGCCCCCGGACCTTGTGACGTTCAGCCAGGACGCAAAGAACCTGCTGACCGATTTGCAGAGCCGCAATGAAAGGATGTTCCTCCTGACCTTCCTTGTAGTGAATACGGCGGCCACCCGCCGGGAGCTGGACAACGACCTTTTCACGGTCTCCGGTATCATGCAGAAATACAACTGCTCCCTGAAACGGCTGGATTTCCAACAGGAGCAGGGGCTGATGTCAAGCCTCCCCCTCGGCCTCAACGGCATAGAGATCCAGCGGGGCATGACCACCAGCTCCACGGCTATCTTCGTGCCCTTCATGACCCAGGAGCTGTGCATGGACGGGGAGGCGGTTTACTACGGCCTGAACGCCCTTTCCCACAATGTCATCATGGCGGACCGCAAGAAGCTGAAAAACCCTAATGGACTGTACTTGGGCGTGCCTGGCTCCGGGAAGTCTTTCGCCGGAAAACGGGAGCTTGTGAACGTGTTCCTTGCCACCAGCGACCGCATTATCATACTGGACCCGATGGGGGAATATTCCCCTCTGGTGCGCCAGTTCGGCAGTGACGGGCTTGTGGTGGAGATCGCGCCCAACAGCCCCCACCATATCAACCCGATGGATTTGGATGTGAGTGTGGACGACGAGGTTTCGCCCATCAGCTTAAAATGCGATTTCATCCTTTCCCTGATGGAGCTCATTGTGGGAGGCAAGGACGGGTTGCAGCCCGTGGAGCGGACCATCATTGACCGGTGCGCCCGGATGGTGTACCGGGACTTCCTCAACGACCCGGAGCATACGCCCCTCCCCACCTTGCAGGACTTCTATGACCTTCTCTGCAAGCAGATGGAGACCGAGGCCAAACGGCTGGCGACGGCCCTTGAAATCTATGTTTCCGGCTCCCTGAACATCTTCAACCACCAGACCAACGTGGGCTACCAGGACGCCCGGGTGGTGTGCTTTGACCTGAAACGGCTGGGGGCGGGGCTCCGCACCATTGCCATGCACATCATCAACGACCTGATGAACAGCCAGGTCTCCCACAACTTCGCCCGGGGCCTCTCCACATGGTGCTACTATGACGAGTTCCATGTGCTGTTGCAGGACGAACTGACTTCCAGTTATTTTGTGACCATATGGAAGATGCTCCGCAAAAAGGGCTGCGTCCCCAGCGCCCTGACCCAGAACGTGAAGGACCTCCTTGCCTCCCGGCAGATCGAGAACATCTTCGAGAACAGCGATTTCATGGTGCTTCTCTCCCAGGCGCAGGGGGACCGGCAGATTCTGGCGAAGCAGTTAGGGATAAGCCCCCACCAGCTTTCCTATGTGACCCACTCCAATTCCGGCGAGGGGCTTCTGTTCTTCGGGAACGTGACGATTCCCTTCGTTGACCGTTTCCCCAAGAATACCAGGCTGTATTCCATTATGACAACCCGGCCCGAGGACAGGAAGGCGGAGGCCGTGAAAGAATAGCAGCCGGGCTTCGGGCCAAGTTGGCCCGGGGTCCTGACCTGCCAGCGCGATACCGGAGGGTATGGGCTGGCTTTTTTCATATCCAGAGGAAGGAGGTGCTTTTATCGCCAGACAACCAGAGAGGCCGCCGGGAAAGCGCGTGAAGCGGGGGCGGCTCCATTTTTCCGAGGAAGAAGTGGCCGGGCAGTCCGGGGAAGGCACTCCGGGCCAGGTTGGCCCGAAGCCCCAGGGCACCGGGAAATTCAAGCAGGACGGGGAACGGGAGAAGTTCTCTTCCAGGCTCCACCGGGAGGGTTCCCCGAAAGAGACGGATGCCGCAAAGGAGGAACGGGCAGACGCCAAAGCAGACGCCCACCGGAAGAAAAGGGCGGATGCTGGGAAGGAAGCCTATCGGGAGAAAGTGGCAGACACCGGGAAAGGAGGTAGCCGGGAGAAAGCGGCGGATTCCAGCACGGACACCCAACGGGAGGAAGGCCGCACCTCCAAGGAAAAGAAGTCCCGGCAGGAGAAGAAACAGGAACGGGCCCAGAGCCGGGCGGAACATTCGGCTGTCCGGCTGGAAAGGGCAAAGGAACATCTGGCGGCCCAGAAGCCTCGCAAGCCTCCCGGCCCGGCAAAGCGGGCAGCCACGGCGGCGGGGGTTACCCTCTGGGCCTACGGCCACCGGAAAATCCATGAGGCCGAGCACGAGAACGTGGGGACGGAGGCCGCCCACAAGACCGAGCTGCTGGCCGAGGCCGGGGCCCATAAGGCAGTCCGCTACGCAAAGCGGCGTATCCGGGAGCACCCGGCCCGGCAGGTGGAAAGATGGGAGCACAGGGCCATGAAGGCAGATGCCGAGCTCCGTTACCAGCAGGCGGCTGCCGAGCACCCGGAGCTCCAGAGCAATGCCCTCTCCCGCATGGCGCAGAAGTGGAAAATCAAGCGGCAGTATGCCAAAGAGGCCAGGGAGGCGGCAAAGCAGGGGGCCAGAGCGGCGGGGAAAGCGGCCGGCACGGTGGAGAAGGCGGCGGAAAAGCTGGCACTGTTTGTCCGTAACCATAAGGGCGGGGCTGTGGTAATCCTGCTGCTGTTCTGCGTATTCCTGATTATCAACTCTGTCTTTTCCGCCCTCCCTTCCCTGGGGACGGGCATGGTGAACGCCGTGGTAGGCACTTCCTACACCGCCGAGGACGGGGATATTTTAGGGGCCAACGAGGACTATATCGCCCTTGAAAACGCATTGAGGCAGGAAGTGGCTGGCATTGAGCGTACCCACCCCGGCTATGACGAGTACCGCTACCGCGTGGACGAGCTGGGCCATAACCCCTATGAGCTGACCTCCTACCTGATTGCAAAGCTCCGCACCTATACCCGTGGGGACGTGCAGGGGGAGCTCCGGTCACTGTTTGAGGCGCAATACAAGCTGACGCTGACCGAGGAAGTGGAGACGCGCTACCGCACGGAGACCCGGACCGGCACCTCCACCAGCACGGACCCGGAGACCGGCGAGACCACCACCGAGGAATACGAGTACGAGGTGGAGGTGGCCTATGAGTATTACATCCTCCACGTGCGGCTGGAGAACCGGACGCTCCCGGCTGTCGTTGCCTCCCGGCTGGACGGGGAACAGAAGGAGCTCTATGACATCCTGCTGGAGCTGAAAGGAAACAAACCCTATCTGTGGGATGACATTTACTCCGGGAACGGCGGCAGATATGACCCCGGGGGAGGCTACACCGTGCCGGGGGAGGCCCTTTCCGACCCGGCCTTTGCGGCCCTTATCACGGAGGCGGAAAAGTATCTGGGCTATCCGTATGTGTGGGGCGGCTCCGCCCCCAGCACCAGCTTCGACTGCTCCGGCTTTGTCTGCTGGGTCTATACCCACTCCGGCGTCCATAACCTGCCCCGCACCACTGCCAACGGGATTCTGGGCCAGTGCGCCCGGGTGTCAAGGGCGGACGCAAGGCCGGGAGACCTGATCTTCTTCCAGGGCACCTACAACACCAGCGGGGCCAGCCATGTGGGGATTTATGTGGGGGACGGGATGATGGTCCATTGCGGCAACCCCATCAGCTACGCCAGTATCGACACGCCCTACTGGCGGCAGCATTTCCTCACCTTTGGACGTTTCAACTGATTTTTCTGAAAGGAGGGCTGCATGAGCAGGCTTGAAAAAATTGAAAAGGAGCTTCTGAAGGCCCGGGAGAAGGCCGCCGAGTGGCAGGCCAGGATCCGGGATTTGGAGAAGCAGAAACAGGAGGAAGAGAACGTGATGATCGTGCAGGCGGTCCGCTCTTTGAAGCTGACCCCCGCCGAGCTCCTGTCCTTCCTTGACAACCCCAACGTTTCCGCTCCGGGCCAACTTGTCCCGAAGCACGGCACCAGAAAGGAGGATTCCGAACATGAAGAATAACCTGATCCGCAGGGCGGCGCTTATCCTCTCTGCGCTGCTCTCTCTTACCGCCATGCCCCTGACGGCCTACGCCCAGAGCAGCGAGCTGGCGGAGGAAACACCCACGGAGACGGCGGAGGAAACCACCGCCAGGCCCTTCACCCCGGAGGGCACCGGGACCGTGGTGGACAACGCCACGGACGGGGACGGCAAGGAGTTCTTCACCATCATCACCCCCAGCGAGAACGTGTTCTATCTGATTATCGACCGCCAGCGGGACGGGCAGAACGTCTACTTCCTGAACGCAGTCACGGAGAAGGACCTGCTGGCCCTCGCGGAGAAAGACCCGGAGCCGGAGGTGACGGAGCCGGTCATGGAGCCGGAACCGGAGACAGAACCTCCCACGGAACCGGAGACAGAACCCGAGCCGGAGAAAACATCCGGCTTCCCTATGGGAAACATTCTGATGATTGCCGCCGTCCTGCTGGCCGGAGGCGGGGCCGGGTATTATTTCAAGGTCTACCGCCCAAAGCATGAGGTCCCTGACATGGACGACGAGGAATATGACTACGAGGACGAGGCCGACCCCTACGGCGATATAGAGGAAATCGAGGAAACGGAGGACGGGGAATGAATTTTACGGACAGCGAATTTGAAAGGATGATGAAGGAGACGCCGTGCCCGGGTCGCGGAGGCGCCGACCCCTGCGCCGGGTGCCGCTACTTAAAGGAGTGCAGAGGACGGCGGGGGCGGTGCCGGAAGAAGTTCCGTACCCTGATCGTGGAGCCCCGCACTTCGGGCCAGCCTGGCCCGGGGCATTGACCGTGGGCCGGGAGCTGGCCCGGGACGAGAGGAAAGGAATCCGGCGGCTTGTCACGGGCTGGTGCGCCAACTATGACAGCGGGGAGGACATCTGCCTTCCGCTGGACTGTTCCTGCTACATGCTGGGGAAAGGCTGGACGGGTTCTTTCTGCCATTATTTCCGTGAAAATGTGCTCCCGCTGGACCCGGTGCTGGAAAAGGCCGTCTGTGAGGAAGGGCCGCCGCCGGATACGAAACCCTGTGCCGTCTGTGGGAGACCTTTTCTCCCGGAGGGGCGCCAGGCCTACTGCTCCCCGGCCTGCAAGGACGAGGGGAACCGCCGCAGGAGCCGGGAGCGCATGAGGAAGAAACGCTCAAAACCCGGGCAGGGGCGTTACGATTTGGGCCTGCCGAAAGCCCGGGATTCCAAGGGGTCCTGACCCTGTTTTCCGGGTGGAGGTATCTTAATACCTTCCCTCCCGGTTTACGGGGGTATTTCGTAACAAAGGACGCTTCGGGCCAAGTTGGCCCGAGGCCGGAAAGGAGGGAACTGCCATAGAAACAAACGAGGGATATGAGATTTTGCAGTCGGTGGCCTTCACCAACGACCGGGGGGTATGCGCTGGGCCACAACCCCAACGCGCCTTCCCCCTTCGTCACATGGACGTTTTATGAAAATGCCGACGGAAGCCGTGACTATAACTGGGGCCACTACTTCAAGGACGAAGAGGCCGCCGTCCGTGACTTTGCCCACCGGGCGGCAGAGCACCGCTACCAGTTCGGCGTGGAGGAACGGGGGCCGGACAGCCGGCGGCAGGGGCCGGGGCATTACCGCTATTACTCCACCCAGCGGCCGGTGGACATAGGGACCTACCCGAAGTCGCCGGGCAACGGGCCCATAGAGATATTCAACTATGACGGGAGGATTCCGGTAGAAGGCGGGAATCTGCTGGCGTGGGGCGAGCTGATCTATGGAAAGCCGCTGACTGAAAAGCAGATGTATGATTATGAGCTCAAGCCATCCAGCCACAACCCGGACCGGGCGGGGCGGCCTTCTATCACGGCACAACTAAAGGAAGCGGCGGACAGGCCAGAGAAATCAAAGGAACCGGAAAAGCAGAAACACCACAAGGCCCACGAGGGCAGATAGGAGGATCTATGAACGAAAAAGACAATCCCTTATTGACTGCGGAACTTACGGAGGAACAGAACGGGAACATGCTGGACGGCATACTGAACAACCTTCCGCCTTCGCCCCTCCCCCAGAGGCCGGAGGAAAAAGAGCTTGACAGAGTGAAAGAGCCGCCTGCCCCGAAACGGAGCCGGGAACGGGAGGAACGCTGACGGCAAGGAGGAAACGGGACAGGCACCTGAACGTGATGGTGACGGCGGACGAGCTGGCCCAGATACACGGGCGCATGGCCGAGGCCGGCATCTCCAACGCCGGGGCCTATATGCGGAAGATGGCCTTAAACGGCTATATCCTCCATGTGGACCTTGCGCCGGTACGGGAGCTGGTCTCCTTGCAGCGGCGGTGCTCCAACAATCTGAACCAGATAGCCGTCCACGCCCACACCTACGGGCTGTACCCGGAGGAGATAGACGGGCTGAAAGAAGATTATGAAAAGCTGTGGGGGCAGCTGTCCGGGGTATTGAAGGAACTGGCGGCGCTGGTGGAGAAATAAAATTGAGGGATACAGATTCTACGGTCTGTATCCCTCTGATTTGTTTTTAAAAATTTCCCAATTTTCCATTTGCTCTATATACCCACACGAGGTCTTTAAAAAAATCATTTTTAATACGATATTGCTTTAACCCCATAACAGGCTGTGTCTGAGATATTATCATTTCTTCTAAATCGGGCAAAATCCAGTAGCGTTCTTTGTCAAGCGTATGTATGTCTCCGATATAGTCCGACACATTAACTATATTATAATTTTCCAAAAAATTATCAAAACAACCATAATAGTGTTCGTAAGTAAGCAATATTTTATTTCCATTTTTTACAAAGGTTAAAAGAATATCTTTATCTTGTGGAGATAATCTATCAAAAAATTCATTTATTTGCTGAATTGCTTTTTGTTCTTCTTCTTTGTTTTCTCTCATTTCATCAATCTTATGAACCATAAAGTGGTTAAAGGAACGCACCGCAATGATAAGAAGTTGAACCAAAAGAAAATAGGAACAAAAAAATAACAGGATAAACATAGTGGTTCCCAGTTTGACAACAATCCAGTTGTCTTGTGGGAAAAACAAATAAGTTGCTATTGTACCCGCTATTGAAATAATAGAAGGCATCAAGTGTTTCTCTATAAATATTTTTATCACATCAGCTAATTGCTCCATACGGCACCTCCCTTGTCGGAACTAATTATACACAATTTTATTACATTTTTCAACGAGCTTCGGGCCAAGTTGGCCCGAGGCCGGAAGGAGGGATGAACCATAGCGACCACGCGGCTGATGAAACGCAAGACCACGCCGGGGCTATCCATAGCGCAGTCCATAAAGGACTGTACCGACTACGGAAAGAACCCGGTCAAGACGGAAGAAGGAAAATATATCTCTGCCTATGAATGTGACCCGGCCACGGTAGACGCTGAATTTCTTTTGTGGAAAAGCAGGTACAAAGCCGCCACGGGCCGGGAGCAGAAAACAGACAAGGATGTGCTGTGCTACCAGATACGCCAGTCCTTCCTCCCCGGGGAGATCGCGCCGGAGGACGCCAACCGTATCGGCTATGAGCTGGCTATGCGGTGGACGAAGGGAAAGCACCAGTTCATCGTCACCACCCACACCGACAAGGCCCATATCCATAACCACATTTATTACAATTCCACTACCCTTGACTGTACCCATAAATACCGGGATTTCCTCGGCTCCGGCCGTGCCCTCGGGCGGCTGTCCGACACCCTCTGTCTGGAAAACGGCCTCTCTATCGTGAAGCAGCCGAAGATGAAAAGCCAGGGGAATTATAAGAACTATGGGGAATGGGCCAAGGGCCGGGAAAGGCCGCTTACCTTCCAGCAGAAGCTGTGCGCCGCCATTGACGCGGCTCTTGAAAAACAGCCCTCCGGCCTTGCTGCCTTCCTCTCACTTATGGAGCAGTCCGGCTATGAGGTGAAACAGCAGCGGGGCGCAATCAGTTTCCGGGCTCCAGGCCAGGAACGGTTTACCCGTCTGCGTTCCTCCACGCTGGGGAAGGGCTACGGCCAGAAGGATATAGAGGCGGCACTGTCTGGCTCCCGAACAGGCACGGGCCAGCACAGCCATAGGGTCAACCTGATTATCGACATTCAATCTAAGCTCCAAGGGAAGGGGCCGGGGTATGAGCGGTGGGCCAAGGTTTTCAACCTGAAGCAGATGGCCGCCGCCCTGGTCTTTTTGCAGGAAAATAATTTGATGGAGTATGAACAGCTGGAAAAGAAAGCGGCAGAAACCACGGAGCATTTCCACACGCTGTCCGGCCAGATCAAGAGTACCGAGGCCGCACTCCAGACCAACAAGGAATTGAAGGCTGCCACGGTGCAGTATGCCAGGACCCGGCCAGTGTTCCAGGAGTACAAGGCCCGGAAATACAGCCGCAGATTCCTTGCGGAGCATGAGGCCGACATTGAGCTTTACCGGGCGGCCTGCGCCGACTTCAAACGGATACTTGACGGGGCAAAGCCCCCTAAAATGGACGAGCTCAAAGAGGAAAGCCGGGAGCTTGTGGAGAAGAAAAAGAAGCTCTATGCCGAGTACCGAAAAGTGAAGGAAGAAATGCGGGAAGTCACGGCGGCGAAGGCAAACATTGATTATCTGCTGGGCTATGCGGAGCCGGGCAGGAAGAAGGAACAGGAGCGTTAGGAGGTGTAAAAATAAGGAGCAAAGCGACGCTGACATTTCGGGCCAAGTTGGCCCGAAGCCGGGTTTGGGGAGGCTCCCCAACAAGCAGATTTTTGCGTTCTGGCCGGAAGGCCGGAACGTCAAAAATAGCAACTGTGGCTACAGTTGCCCTGCTTGCCACTTAGCGGCAGCCCCTAAAATGGCGCAAAAAACAGAGGCCCTTATTCTGGAACCTCCGTTTCTCTGGCTTTCTTAATGCCTTCGGCTGTGGCTTCTATCACGACAAGCTCTTTTTCATTCATGGAGTTTAGAAGTACATCAATGTGCTTTCTGCAAGAGCTTGGCCTTGCCCCTCCGTCCGCATGAATAAACTGGTCAACTGAAACGTCAAACATAGTAATGAGTTTAACAAAAAGGTCGAAGCTGGGATATTGACCTTTGTTCTCAATATTCATAATGGTACGGGAGTCACGGTCTACTAATTCCGCAACATAGGCTTGTGTCCAACCCTTTTCTTCTCTGGCTCGTTTGAGAGCTGCCCCGAGGCCGTGAAAGTCAAACCTTCTTTCATCTTGGTTCATTCTCATATCACCCTATATCATTGTACATTTCGGGTTGGATTATGAGAATGTAATGAAATTTTACATAAAGTAGTATTTCATTTCATCAATGTGCAGCCTCCAACTTGTACTATTCGAGATAAAGAACTATAATGTATTCTGTGGAGGTGCGAAATGGACTATATGACATTGAAAGAGACCGCCGAAAAGTGGGGCGTGACACCTCGTAGGGTAAATTATTATTGTGCCGGAGGGCGTATCCCCGGCGCTGTGAAAATGGCCGGTGTTTGGCTGATTCCTAAAACTGCGGAGAAGCCGCTTGATGGCCGGACAAAACAAGGAAAGGAATTAAAAAATGAATAGAATATTACTATTGGAGGATGATGTTAGTCTGATAGATGGCTTGGTCTACTCTTTGAAAAAGAATGAATTTGATGTTGAAGTTGCCCGTACTGTATCTGAAGCAAAACAATACTTATCCAAACTCGACAGATACGATTTGTTGATTTTGGATGTCACCCTGCCAGATGGAACTGGATTTGATGTATGTGAAACAGTACGAAAAGAAAATCAGAAAGTCCCGATTATATTCCTGACCGCATCGGATGAAGAAGTCAACATAATCCGTGGGTTAGATAGCGGCGGGGACGATTATATCACCAAGCCTTTCAAGCTGGGGGAATTGTGTTCCCGTATCCGGGCACTGCTGCGTCGGGCCGGAGTTTCCAAAAGCGAAAAAAACACTTCTATGGAATGTGGCGACATTACCATTGATCTGTTGGGTAGCCGTGCAACCTTAAAGGGAAAAGCATTGGATTTGACAAGCGCTGAATATCGTTTGCTTTGCCTGCTGGTAAGAAATGCAAATCGCGTTGTGACAAGGGACATCATTCTAAATGAGCTGTGGGATGATACAGGAAATTTTGTTGATGATAACACCCTGTCCGTCTATGTACGGCGGCTTCGTGAAAAAGTGGAAACCGATCCGTCCCATCCAGAACACCTTATAACCATCCGGGGATTTGGCTACCAATGGAAAGAGGTGTCTGTATGAGCTTGTACCAAGATAGACAGATTAAAGGCTTCCTGATATTTTTAATTTTGTTTTCCCTGTTGTTTGTAGGTACAGGAGCCGTTTTGACTATTTATCAGGTGAACGATGTGGAAGTCCTATGGCTCAAACACGATGAAGCGGTTTCGTCCTCACTTTTGGAACAGGGTGTTTCTAAAGAAGTGATAGCAGTTGCCTTTACTAATACGAACATTAGTGAAAATGGCAGGTCATTATTAACGGCTGCGGGTTTGGGAAAACAGGCAGAAAGCAGTATGCGGCCTTTTTTTAATCAATTTCAGCGTTCCGCTTTCTTCATCATGCTATGCACTGTGTTATTTTTTCTCTTTGTGCTTACCATAGGAGTATTCGTTTTTTTCTGGAAAAGGAAGCGATTGTACCAACAGGCCGACAAAATATTATCAAATTACATCAACGGGGATTACTCTTCTCATTTGCCACAGAATTACGAGGGTGCAATCTATCAAGTGTTTTCTTCGATAGAACAGCTTGCAACTATGCTCCAATCCAAAAACGAAACAGAGCGTAAAGCAAAAGAGTTTTTGAAAGACACCATATCCGATATATCTCACCAGCTCAAAACGCCTCTGGCAGCCCTCGCTATGTATCAGGAGATCATTGAAAGTGAGCCAGAAAATGCAGAAACGGTCAAACAGTTTGCGGCGAAGATGGGTATTTCTCTAAAGCGTATGGAGCAGTTAATCTTATCCATGTTGAAGATAACCCGACTGGATACGGGAAACATCATTTTTGAGAAAAAAAGTTGCCGTGTGTCCGAGCTGATAGCTCATTCAGTCAATGACCTAACCACAAGGGCTAAAAGCGAAAGCAAGCAGATTCAGATAGATGGCGATGGTGAACAGCAGCTTATTTGTGACATGGAATGGACAGGCGAAGCGATTGGAAACGTTGTAAAAAATGCGCTGGATCACACACAAGCTGGCGGCATTGTCTATATTACATGGGATCGCACTCCTGCCGTGTTTCGTATTTTTATTTCTGATAATGGTAACGGTATAGCCCCGGAAGATATTCATCATATCTTCAAACGCTTTTATCGCAGCAAACATTCTCTTGATACACAAGGAATTGGACTGGGGCTTCCCCTCGCCAAGTCCATTATTGAGGGGCAAGGCGGTGTTATCTCCGTACAAAGCGAAGCTGGAAAAGGTACGCGGTTTACACTTTCTTTCCTTACGGAACTGTAAGGTCAAATTCATCTGCTTGTAAGCTGCTTTTGCTATCCTTTTGAGAAAGGAGGTACTGATGACTATGGAAATATTGAAAGTACAAGATTTATGTAAAACTTATGGAAAGGGTGAGGCGAAAGTCGAAGCGTTGAAGAAGGTTTCCTTCTCTCTGGATAAAGGCGAATTTGCTGCCGTTGTGGGTGAATCCGGTTCTGGCAAAAGCACATTACTGAACTGTATTGGAGCTTTGGATACCCCTACCTCCGGCCACATTTGGGTTGATGAACAAGACCTGTTTTCCATGAAAGAGGAACAGCGCACGATTTTCCGCCGTCGTAATATCGGCTTTATCTTCCAATCCTTTCAGTTGGTTTCCGAGCTGAATGTGGAGCAGAATATCATGTTTCCGCTTCTTTTGGACTATCGCAAACCAGACCCGGCAGCAGTAGAAGAAATTTTGGAACTCTTGGGCCTTACCGAGCGTCGGCATCACCTGCCGAGCCAACTATCCGGCGGACAGCAGCAGCGTGTTGCCATTGGTCGGGCGTTAATCACAAAGCCCAAACTGATTCTGGCGGATGAACCTACTGGCAATCTGGACAGCAAGAATAGTCAGGATGTTATTACCTTGCTTACACAGGCTTCCCGCCGCTATCAGCAAACAATCCTGATGATTACCCACAATAAGAATTTGACTGCATCCGTTGATCGGGTGTTTCGGGTATCAGATGGCGTTTTGACGGATTTGGGAGGAAAAACAAATGAAGCATTATCTTGACCTTGTTCCCATATCCGCAAAAATCCACAAGAAGCAAAGCAGAATGTCTATTTTTTGCATTGTGCTGGCTGTGTTTCTGGTTACAACTATTTTTGGAATGGCAGATATGTTCATCCGCAGCCAGATTTTGCAGGCACAGCAGGAGTCTGGGAATTGGCATATTGCCATTCGGAATATCAGTAATGAGAAAGCTGCAATTATCGCTTCACGGCCTGATATAGAAGTGTTTTCACCGTATGGCGTTCTCAATTATCGTGGAAATTTAGGCTATACTTTGGGTGGAAAAAATGTAGCGATATGCGGTTGTGATGAAAGATATATAACTGAAATCTGGACTGACCAACTTGAAGAAGGTGTCTTTCCACAGACAAGTAATGAAGCGTTGGTGACTGAAAATGCAAAGCAGATAATGGGTGTTGCGATTGGTGATCCCATTGCCGTAGAAACTCCTGATGGCGACAAACTGAATTTTACCATATCAGGATTTATGAATAATACCGCCTCGATAATGAGTGGCGACTCCTACGGCATCATTTTGAACACAGAGGATTACTGCACTATTTATCCGAATGTATCAGACGGGGAACCGAATGATTACGGCATTATGTTTTACGCTCAATTTGCAAACACAAGAAATATACAAGGGAAAATTGCTGATTTGAAAGAACAATGCAATTTATCGGATGAACAAATATCTTCCAACAATAATCTGCTTGGATTGCTTGGACAAAGCCGTGTTCCCTTTTTATTACAGGTTTATTTGGCCGCGGCAGTATTGTTTGTGCTGGTAATGTTAGCTGGTATTATGATGATTGCAAGCAGCCTTAACAGCAATGTAGCCCAGCGTACAGAATTTTTCGGCCTTATGCGCTGTATCGGTGCAACACCAAAACAGGTTATGCGCTTAGTACGGAAAGAGGCGCTTAGTTGGTGCCGTTTGGCGATCCCTGTGGGTATTTCCATCGGTGTAGTTGTCATTTGGGTCTTATGCGCGATTTTGCGTTTCCTAAGTCCGGAATTTTTCAAAGCGATGCCTACATTCGGATTTAGCGTACCAAGTATTCTTGCAGGAATCGTTGTGGGCTTGGTAACAGTTTTGTTCGCTGCCTATTCTCCGGCAAAGAAAGCAGCAAAAGTATCTCCGCTGGCAGAGGTGTCCGGTAATGCAAACGACTTGGAGCCTGCAAGAAATGCCGCTAATACACAACTGCTTAAGATTGATACAGCACTTGGAATTTATCACGCAAAAGCAAATCGGAAAAATCTGTTTTTGATGACAAGCTCATTTGCTCTCAGTATTATCCTTTTCCTTTCATTCTCTGTAACAGTTGAGTTCATGCAGCATACCTTAACACCGCTCCAACCTTGGACAGCAGATCTATCTATCATAAGTCCCGATAACTCCTGTGCTATTGACAAAACAGAACTCGATAGTCTAAAGGAAAATCCTGTTGTGGATTTAGCGTATGGAAGAAAATTTGCATACGAGGTTCCGTCTGTCACAAACGGTATTGAAAAAAAGATGGATTTAATCTCTTATGAGCAGTATCAATTTGATTGGGCAAGGGACTATTTATTAGAGGGTTCTCTGGAATCTGTGCAAACTGATTTAGGGACGGGCTTAATTGTTTATAATTCGCAGAACACAATACAAACAGGCGATACGGTATCCCTGAATATAGACGGACAAAGTGAAGAAATTCAAATTGTTGGAATATTGTCCAACTGTCCGTTTTACAGTGCCGCCGATGTTGGAACAATTATTTGTTCAGAGGATACATTTGAACAAATTACTGGCGAGTCGAAATATACGGTTATTGATGTGCAGTTAGTGAAAGGCGCAACAGACGAAGAGGTTTATGTGATCCGCCAAATGGTAGATTCATCATTTACTTTCGCTGATGAACGCATGGGTAACAGCAGTACCATGGGAACTTACTATTGTTTTTGGCTGTTCATCTATGGATTCCTCGTCCTAATTGCAATGATTACAATTTTTAACATAATCAATAGTATTTCCATGAGTGTGTCTGCACGGTTGAAACAGTATGGCGCTTTCCGCGCCATCGGCGTTAGCATGGGACAGCTAAGTAAAATGATCGTTGCAGAAGCCTTCACCTATACCATAATCGGCGGTGTAGTTGGTACGGTGTTGGGACTGTTTTGTAATAAGCTATTGTTTGGAATGTTGATAAGTTATAGATGGGGGGATGCTTGGACTCCTCCATTACCAGAGGTAGCCGTTATTCTGTTGATTGTTGTAATCTCTATAATTTTGGCTGTGCAAGGGCCAATCAAGAGAATACGCAATATGTCCATTGTTGATACAATCAGCGCACAATAAATTCAAATCATATATAAGCAGGTGGGTTTTTAATTAAGCCCGCCTGCTGTTATTGAGCTTACAGTTGGGACAGGGAACAAAAAAAGTAAAGAAATGGGGACTGAAAAAATGAATGATAGAAGGATTCTTTTTAAAAATGTCTCTAAGACAATAGACGATCAGATGATATTGAAGGATATCAATCTGGAGATACCTAAGCAGGGGATTTATGGAATTGTGGGCAGGAACGGTTCAGGAAAGACGGTGCTGATCAAGTGTCTGTGCGGGTTTATGCCTGTCACGGAGGGCGAAATATGGGTAGGAGAAAAACAGGTCGGGCGTGATGTGGAATTTATTGAGGATACCGGATTCATCATCGAAACACCGGGATTTTTGCCCAGAGAATCCGGATTTCGAAATTTGAGATATCTTGCCTCCATCCGGAATGTGGTCGGAAAGGAGCGCATCAGGGAGGGTATTACCATGGTTGGTCTTAATCCTGATGATAAGAAATGGGTAGGGAAATACTCATTGGGGATGCGCCAGCGGCTGGGTATCGCACAGGCTATCATGGAGAATCCTAGTCTGATTATCCTTGACGAACCCATGAATGGGCTGGATAATCATGGCGTGGAGGAGATACGAAAGCTCCTGCTTGGACTGAAGGAGGAGGGAAAGCTGATTCTTATCATCAGTCATAACCGTGAGGACATCAACCTGCTCTGTGACAGGGTGTATGAGATGGATATGGGAGTGCTGACACAAGTAAGGTAAAAATAGCAGAATACAGCGATTGTTTTTTATATGTGGGAAGGTGTGTCGTAGTGAAGTGAAAACTGTGCTGCGATACCCTTTCTTTTTTATGCGCATGTCGATGCAAATGCAAAAAACCATATATGAAAGTTTTTGACATGGAAGTATGTCACTAAAGTAGCTCATTGGTGGCGCACGAGTAGCGTAGATAAATCTTCCCTGCTTAATTTGTGAAATTTGGCTGAGTTGTTGCTTGTTTTTGAAAAAAGTTTACAAACACACTTGACAATACTTCTCTGAGAAAGCTGTGGGCAGGGCTATGAAAAGGTCCGGCGTACCCAGAGAGGAAAACTTCCTGGAGACAAAGATCTGGCCTGCATTCTATGAGTAGGAGGACGCGGTAAAAAAACGCTCCAAAGGCTGGCTACCGATTACATTGACCTGCTTTTGATCCACCAGCCTGCGGGCAATTATCTGGCTGGCTACCGGCTGATGGAGAAGGCTTATAAAGAGGGAAAGGTGAAAGCCATTGGACTGTCCAATTTCAACAAAGAGCAGATTCAGGAAATCCTGGATACTTGTGAAGTAAAGCCTGCCCTCCTGCAGACGGAAGCGCATCTTTTTTTTCAGGAGAAGGAACTGAAAGCGTTTCTTGATAAAGAGGGCATGGTAATTCAGGCGTGGTATCCGCTCGGACATAGCGATAAGGCATTGACCAGCGAGCCGGTATTCACAAAAATGGCTGAAAAATATGGAAAGAGTAATGCGCAGGTTATTCTGCGCAGGCATATTCAGGCGGGCAATATTGTGATTCCCGGTTCCAAGAACCCGGATCATATCCGCGATAATTTTGACCCGTTTGATTTTGCACTGACAGACGAGGAGATGGCACAGGTGGCAGCTGTTGATAAGAATAAGAGATATTATACGAGTATGCCCCAGATGCTTGAAGGGTATGTAAAGATCGTGCCGGATGTAGACGGTCAGAAATAAGTATTTGTACCGTAAGTTGTAGCAGGGAGAGGCTATGGTAAAAAGGATTTTTACATTTCTTTCGATGGGATTATTCGCACTTGGCATGGCAGGATGTTCTTCATCCGGTCATGCCGGTTCAGCTTCCGTGCAGACGGGACCGGCTGAGAAACTGCCGGAGCAGATTGCTGAGAAAAGTCTACTATACCATAAGAAAATTCAAATGTCACTAAGGCCCTCTAAAGTGTTACCAGTGAAATTCCAAATACGAATCTGCCTTTCCGTCTGCATGAATAATTTTATATTCAAACTTTCCATTGCATTTTAAAATCGTTTTTTGAGAAGCAATTTATTCCTTTAGTAAAATTGACAGATTTTATATGATATGTTACCATACCCTCAGTGAACGAGGGGGCGAGTATCCCCTTGTTCACTGAGAGCATGGTATTAAGTGGAGAAAAAAGAAATACACGAGAAACGCTTGCTCAGTTTGGAGAGTGAGGAAAAGGCGCATATAGAGAAAGCGGCAGAGATGGAACAGACGAAGCAGATTGCAGGAGGACAGGAAACAGAACAGAGACAAAAAATAGAGAAATTGCCGGAATGATCAGAAATATGGGGCGCAGCGGCTGCAATGGTTTGTCTTTTATAGTAGCAGCTGCAAGGAGAAAGTGTTATAATCGAAAGTGCGATTTAAAATAGGGGGCAGGAAGGGCAATTTTGCGTGAAGGATTATGTATTTTTCCAGGAGATGCCAACAAAGGTGCTGACAGACCATGGCAGGAGGCATTTAGAAATATTAAGGCAGATGGAAAACTTCATCATGGCAGCGGAACATTTCAATACGAGGATTAGAAAGTATGGCTGTAAACCAGAACCCAGAGAGGTGATATTTTGAAAAAGGTAATTATATATATACATGGAAAAGGCGGAAGCTCTTTAGAAGCCGAACGGTATAAGAAGAATTGTTGTGGCTATGATATCCTTGGTGTGGATTATAATGATTCTTTTCCGTGGATTGTACAAAATCAAATACAATCGGTTTATAATGAAGCGCGTGAAAAATACGATTCGATTTATGTGATTGCAAATAGTATAGGAGCTTATTTTGCAATGTACACATTGCAGGCTTGTGGGATTGAAAGGGCTTTATTTATATCGCCTGTACTTGATATGGAGTGTCTTATACTGGATATGATGAGTCTGGCAAATATATCGGAAAAAGATTTATGTGAAAAGGGAGAAATACCTACGGAGTTTGGTGAAACACTGTCATGGAAATATTTATGCTTTGTCAGGGAGAATCCTATTACATGGAACGTTCCCACAGAAATCCTGTATGCAGGAAACGATAGCCTTGTATCCCGGCAGACAGTAAACAGATTTATCAGCAGTCATAATGCACAGCTTACTGTAATGGAAGATGGGGAGCACTGGTTTCATACAGATGAACAGCTTGCCTTTTTAGATAGCTGGATGAAACAGGCAATGCGTTAAACTAAGGTTTGCCCGAAAAAGGATGTAACAAAGGAAAGAGAGCGCCTGTAGCAGTATCCGTTTGCAGATCGGGAGAACGCCTGCAGGATACAGAACAAATCATAATGATAGAAGGAATTTGACAAATATGTTTAAACAGAAGCTTTCGATAAAATTGGAATCGTAACAATATGGATACGAATAGTGTATTACGATAATTGAGAAAATGTGTTTATTTGATGATGAAGGAGAATGAAAAGGACAGCCCTGATTCGTGGATTTTTGAAAAAGATATACATAAGGTGATTCGTGATAATTGCAATCGGAAGAAAAATAAGATTTGAAAGGTTACAGGATTTGTTTTTTTATCGTTACATTTTATTGGCTATTTTTGTCTTTCAGACTATTATGGAAATGCAAGAAAAGCAGGGGAAATAATACTTATTTCTGAAATTGTGACTGCTATGGCTGCGGCCTTGACAACATGGGTATTGATAAAAAGGATAGTAAAAAGATATTGGACAATAATTCTTGTTCCGATTCTTGCTTTGATAGCTGTAATTGTGATAATGCTCCTATATACGAACGGAAACGTATCCTTGCAAGCCTCTGATATCCTTCCTTTTTGCGGGAATTATCTTGCTTTTTTAGGGACCTTTTGTTTAGGGTATTTTATCTATTTTCAGGATCGCATTAAAATGATTGAAGAAAAAAGAACGAAGGTTAAGCTGCTGATTACTTTGATGGAAAATGCAGATATGGAATTGCTGAATTTAGGGTAGTTGATAAGAAATAAACAATATATTCAAATCCCGGAGAACAGAAGGTATATTAACCCTATACCATATAACCCTGAATGGATTTTATATTATTATGAGTATGAAGCTTTAAAGAGTGAAGATCAGGAGTTAAAGGCTGCTTTAAATTCATTTTTTAATAATGCAATAAGAGTCAACACAGCTATTAAAAATGGACAGATAGAAACAGCAAATAAAATTAATGAAAGCTACATAGACCATAAGCTTTATTCGATCAGCAAATATAGTGAATGGGAGGTAATTACTTGTTTAAGAGCTTCATGTAATGATTTTCATTTTTAATACAAAGAGTTGGATAGAAAGACCGGAAACGATGGACTTAATAAATGAACTGTGTAAAAAATATTATTTGATAATTGAGAATTATATTTATGTTTGGCTGCTCAGGCATAATGTTAAGACAACAACGGAAAAAGAGGCTCTTGACCGCGATGTAGTGGATTACTTGCTGGCGAATTCTCCGGAGATAAAAGAAAAGATTAAAGATCCATATGAAAAGAGAATTATCAGTAAAGTGGTTTTTGGTTGCTGCCTGAAATTCAATAGCAAATTAGAAAAACTCAATTATATATGGGGAGAATATTCTTTGAAATAAAAATTAAAAAGCTGCCGGATAATTTTTAGAGAGTGTCATAATAAGAGCGCGGCAGTTTTGCAATACGTACGGACCGAACTGGTTTGGCTTTCGTCCGCTGCAGGTTTTCCTCATCGTTATTTCCGCAGCCTTCAAAATAAAACGATTCACATGACGGGCTTTTTGGGGACAGACTGTTATACATTGCAGACACGAAATACAAACGTTCGCATCACATGTTCGATAATGATCACCGGGTATGGCATGAACGGGGCATTTTTGATAACATAAGCCACAATCCATGCAGCATTTGTCTGCTCTGGGCTTGACAGGAATGGAGCCATACGTTCGGTAGGGTCTGCTGCCGGGGACTCCGATTGGAGTAAAGGGCTGCTTTAAGAGCTCCCGGCACTGAACCGCGAACCGTTTTAGTTCTTTTTTGTCTTCTGCGCCGGGCCGCCCGGCTCCATACCTCGGCATCACGGAATGCCTTGTGACAGCGGCACAATAGCACAAGAAACCGGCCTGTTCCATGGTGTCCTTTAATTCTAAAAGTGTATCGTCAAAGGCCCTGTTGCCATACGTGGAAATTAAAATTGCTTTTGCCTGGTTTCCCTGCAGACGCTGTAGGATCGGAACAATAAATTGCGGAACCCGCCCGCTGAAGCTGGGGACAGCCACGATGTAAAGATCCGTTTCACGAAACGAGACAGGAAAACCTGTTTTAGGCAGATCGGACAGATCCATCCATTCCGTTTGACAGTCCCAGGCGGAGCAGATGATGTCTAAAACTTTTTTGGTTCCGCCGGTAGGGCTGAAATAGAAGGCGTAAAGTTTCATAATATTTTGATCCCTTCTTCGATTTAATTTATATTCTAGCAAAATTGAATTTAAAAACAAGTGCGTATATGGTATTATATAAAGACAGAGATAAAAACATGTAACGGCCGGATAGGTCTGCGCACTTACCATGCTGACTGTACGGCATCGTGCCCTTTGGATAAAACGCAGAAAAGCGGGCAAAAATCCTCTGCACTCTGTTCCGAGCGGTCCCGGACAGGCGCCATTGGCGCTTAGGACTGCCGCAGGCAATTCAGGATGGATTTTTGCTTGTAGCAGGAAAGGCCTCCGAACTGTTGCAAAAGCATGACACAAGACGGTCCGACCTTCTTTGGAAACGGAACATATTGGAACAGGTACGGCAAAAGAATCAGAACACAGAAATCAGTAAGAACATATACAACGGGAAGGATTGGTATGCAGGAGATTAAATGCCCGAATTGCGGAGAGGTTTTCGCGGTGGATGAGTCCGGCTATGCGCAGATCATTCAGCAGGTAAGGGACAAGGAATTTGAGAACGAATTGAACCGGCGTGAAAAAGAGCTAGAAGAACTGAAAAAGAGCGACTTGAAGATCGCGAGAATGGAGCAGAGGGAGGAGTTTGAGAAGGCGCTTTCGGCGAAAGAAAAAGAGATCGTCGAGAAAACAAAGGCGATCGAGCAGTTAAAAGCCCGGCTTTCCGGAAATGAAACGGAGAAAAAGCTTGCAATCAGCGAAATTGTGAATAAGAAGGAAAAAGAGCGGGAAGAAGCGCTTGGAAAGAAAAACGAGGAACTCGCACAAAAAAACCGTATAATAGAAGAACTGAAGGCGAAGCTTGCAAGCAATGAGACAGAAAAGAAACTGGCGGTCTCGGAAGCCGTCCAGGGCAGGGAAAAAGAGCTTTCTGAAAAGAAAGCGGAAATTATAGAACTAAAAGGACTTTTGTCAAACAAAGCGGTGGAAAGTGAATTAAAAGAACAATCCCTGCAGAAACAGTATGAGGACAAGCTTAAGCTGAAAGACGAACAGATTGAATATTACAAAGATTTTAAAGCCCGGCAGTCCACGAAGATGGTCGGGGAGAGCCTCGAGCAGCATTGCCTGAATCAGTTTAACTCCCTGAGAATGACGGCATTTCCCGCTGCTTACTTTGAAAAGGACAACGATGTGCGTATGGGGAGCAAGGGGGACTTTATTTTCAGAGAGTCCGCGGACGGAGTCGAGTTTATCTCCATCATGTTTGAAATGAAGAACGAGATGGCAGAGACGGCCACCAAGCACAAAAACGAGGATTTTCTGAGAGAGCTGGATAAGGACAGGCGCGAAAAAAGATGCGAATATGCGGTATTGGTTTCCCTGCTCGAAATGGACAATGAACTGTATAACAACGGAATTGTGGATGTTTCTTATAAATATGAAAAAATGTATGTGATTCGTCCTCAGTTTTTTATTCCGATCATTACCCTGCTGCGGAATGCGGCGCTGAATTCGCTGAAGTACCGTCAGGAGCTCGAGACAGTCAAACATCAGCAGGTTGACATTCTCCGGTTTGAGGAGAATATGAATGCATTTAAGGAAGGCTTTGCACGGAATTACAGGATCGCGAGTGACAGGTTCAAGACAGCAATCGAGGAAATCGACAAGACGATCACGCATCTGCAAAAGACAAAGGAGGCGCTGCTTTCCTCCGAAAATAATCTCCGTCTGGCGAATAATAAGGCAGAAGATCTGAGCATAAAAAGGCTCACAAAAAACGCGCCTTCAGTAAAAGAAATGTTTGACGCACGAAGCTTCGAAGATTCCGGAAATTAAGAAAACGGCCAACAATCTGGCCGTTTTTTCTATAATATAATAATACCACAAAACCGCCCGAAAAACAAGACTGGTATCATTCCCGGCACAATGTTATAATCAGAATCCAAATAAAAAACGGGGAGGCGGCCTGTGGACAAGAATTGGCTCATTTTGCTGCAGAGGCAAAATCAACTGCCCAAAATTCTCAAAACGAATCAGACGACGAAGCGCTTCGGGCTCACCTTGTGCGAACAGGATGCAAAGCTGATTCTGGAAGAGCAAAACCATGCACTGTGTGAACAAAGGAGAGTGGAGTTTGGCGCGGGAATCGCAGAAAAGCTTATCTATGAATTTTGTGACTCGGATTTTATTACACCTGACACGTACGTGGATACGATCATTCGGCTGCAGAAAATCTTTTATCTGTATAAAAATGAGATGCAGGATGAGATCACGGATGATGAACTTGTGCATCTGATGAAAGAACAAGCCTACACGGCTTTTGGAAGTACCTCTGTTTCCTATGAAAAAGCAGAACAGCTTATGGCGGCGGTTTTGTACTGCATGCATGAAACCGAAGCGTACAGAGTATACGGAGCAGGTAAAAAATGCAATGAGGCTGTTTTTGAAGAAACGGTATGAAAACGGCAGCGAAATATTTGCATATCTTGTGGACTCTGTGGAGGGAGTGATTCTGCAGCTTAAAATGTTTACAGAAAACAGAGCGCCCTCTGAGCCGGCAGTGTCAGAACCGTTGTTTTAAGCTAACTATAATATTTGAGCAGATACTGCACAAACCGTTTCGCGGCAGACGATAACGGGCGGTCCTTCAGATGAATATAACAGAGTGTATTGCCGAATGAATCCGGGTCCTTCATTCCGCCGGGGAACGGAAAAGGGATGGATGCGATCCCAAAGTTTTTCTGCTGATCCAATGTGGCCTGGCTGCCTAAGGCAATGTAGTCCGTCTGATTCAAAATGTTGTGGAGAGTGGCCCGGCTGTAGATATAGATGATCTGCTTAAACCGGTCAAAATCGACCAGATCCGGGAGCGACACCTGGTTATAATAGCCGTCTTCAAGGCTGTAGATGCCGTCTCCTTTTTTTGTATGATACATGGCAATATTATATTGATAGAGATCCTCCAGGGTTAAATCATTTTTCTGCGTGAGCGGATGGCCGTTTCGTACGATTACATGAAGCCTGGCATCAAAAACAGGGCGGCATATGATCCGCCTAGCTTTAAAAAACTGCTCGGTCAGCGTCCGGCTCCGCTTTTTCAGAAAGATAATTCCCACATCCGCCGCGCTCGTGTAGACATCCTTGATGACCTCGCTGCTGGATTCTTCTTTGTAATGAAAGCGGAAGGACTGATCCGGCATGGCCTTTATCATGCGCAGATAGGCGTCTGCCGCATAGGAGGAGGGGAATGCAGCGATACGCAGCATCGTTTCCCCCGTGTGATCCCGAAAGATTTTTTCGAATCGCTCTGCGTCCTGAATCAGTTCCCTTGCCATATCCAAAAAAAGGCGCCCGTTCTCGGTTGTCTGCATTCCGTTCTTGCCCCGCGTAAAGATCGTGATGTGATACCGGTCTTCCATATCATGCAGGATCTTGCTTAAATAAGGCTGGGAAACGTACAGCCGTTTGGCGGCCTCGGAGAGGGAGCCGTAGGTCTCGATCGCAGTCAGGTAGCTTAAAATACGTGTGTTCATAAAATCTCTTTTTTAAATCTATAATGATTTGGTTATACTTCTATCAATATTAACAATTAGTCAATCTGAACTATTTTTGCTATAAATATAATATATGAAATAGTGAAAAGTGTCAAACAAAATGTATGCGAAAGGAGAAAAACATGAAAATTTTACTGACAGCCTTTGATCCGTTCGGAGGAGACCGTGTCAATCCGGCTCAGGAGGCGGTAAAAAAAGTAAAGGATGAGATCGCTGGTGCCGAGATCGTCAAACTGGAGGTACCGACTATTTTTGGAAAGGCCATTGAAAAGGTGGCGGCTGCCATGGAGCACATAAGGCCGGATGCGGTGTTATGCATCGGACAGGCGGGCGGCCGTTTTGCGCTCTGCCCGGAGCGGGTCGCGATCAACATAGACGATGCCAGAATTCCGGACAACGAGGGAAAACAGCCGATCGACACGAAGATCTTTGAGGATGGCGCGCCGGCGTATTTCAGCTCGTTGCCCATCAAGGCGATGGTAAAGGCCATGAAGGATGCGGGGCTTCCGGCCACGGTATCCAACAGTGCGGGAACCTTTGTCTGCAACCATCTGATGTACGGGGTACTGTACCACATTGACAGACACTATCCCGGTATGCGCGGCGGATTTATGCATGTCCCCTACATACCGGAGCAGGTGGTGAATCTTCCTGACAAGCCCTATATGGCGATGGCTGACATTGCAAAGGGCATCGAGGCCGCAATCGAAGCGATCGTAGCCAATGAGAACGATCTTCAGATCACAGGAGGAAAGCTGCATTAAGACCCCGGCGCAGTTTGCTTGAAGGAAGGAAAAACAGATATGGAAGCATTGAAGCTGATCGGAATTCTGATTGTAATTGTCGGATTCATTCTGAAAAAAGACACGATAGCGACCGTTGTCATCGCCGGTATTGTGACGGGCCTTGTATCGGGAATGTCCTTAATCGAGGTGTTGGAGATCCTGGGAAAATCCTTTATCAGCCAGCGCGTCGCCACGGTGTTCGTACTGACGCTGCCGGTGATCGGCATCTGTGAACGGTACGGGTTAAAGGAAAAAGCCGTGGATCTGATCGGGAAAGTGAAAAATGCAACCGCGGGCAAGGTTATCACGATTTATCAGATCATGCGGGCACTCGGGGCAGCATTTTCCCTGCGCTTAAGCGGCCATCCGCAGTTTGTGCGCCCGCTTATCAACCCGATGGCCCAGGGAGCCGCCATCGTCAAATATGGCGAGCTTGACAAGGAGACGGAGGATGAGCTGAAAGCCTATTGCGCGGCCAGCGATAACTATGGAAATTTCTATGCGCAGCTCTGCTTTATCGGAGCGGCCGGTACGCTGTTAATCGTATCCACTCTTTCCGAGCAGGGATGTGACATTGACGCCCTGCAGGTGGCCATGTGTTCCATCCCGATTGCGGTGATTTCTATTGTAGTGGGAGCCGTCAACAACCATCTTCTCGACAGAAGACTCGATCGAAAGTATGGAAAAAAACAGGGAGGAAAGGCATGATCAACACAATTCTTTCAGAAATCTTTTACTGCCTGATCGGCGTGATCTTCATACTGGTCGGGATTCGCGCCTTAAAAGATGAGACCCTGGCAAGTCGGAGCCTCACGGCGGCGTTTTGGTTCCTTTTGGCTGCAATCTTTATGGTGGGCCCCTACCTTCCGCAGGCGGCTGTCGGAGCGTCCATTGTTGTTTTGGCTGTGCTTACGGGCTTAAATAAGGTAAAGCCCAGTAAGGGAGAGGCACTTGATGCAGAGCAGGGGAGAAAGGAAGCCGACCGCCTGGGAAACAAAATTTTTGTCCCGGTCGTCTGTCTGGCCGGCCTTGCGCTGCTTGCGGCAACCTTCCTTCCCTTCGGAGCGAATAACGCGATCGGCATCTCCGGCCTCGTTTGTCTGGTAATCGTATTTGCGGTGACGGGTGCGCCGGCGAAGGCAGCCGCAAATGAGGGCTCGAGGTTAATGGACAGCGTAGGCATTACGGGAATTCTGCCGCAGCTTCTGGCCGCTCTGGGAGCCGTATTTACGGCGGCCGGCGTCGGGGATGTGATTTCCGGTGCGGTATCTGTGCTGATTCCGGAGGGCAACATGTTCATCGCGGTCCTTGTGTACTGCGCGGGTATGGCATTGTTCACGATGATCATGGGAAACGGCTTTGCAGCGTTTTCTGTGATCACGGTGGGGATCGGTATGCCGTTTCTGATCGCAAAGGGTGCAAACCCGGCCGTGGTAGGCGCATTGGGGTTAAGCGCGGGCTATTGCGGGACGTTAGTCACTCCGATGGCGGCCAATTTTAATATCATGCCGGCGGCACTCCTGGAAATGCGGAACAAATACGGGATTATCAAGGCGCAGGCAGTGGTCGCGGCTGTCATGTTTGCCCTGCATGTGGCGATCATGTATTTCTGGGCTTTATAGTGCAAAGGAGAAGGAGTATGCAAGAGATTTTGGAACAGGCCTTGAAAGAGGGAAGGGCGCAGATCGAAAAAGGGGAGGTTGCCTCCTACATTCCAGAGCTTGCAAAGGCAGATAAAAACCATTTGGGGATCTGCATCTTCACAAAAGAAGGGGAACGCTTTGAGGCGGGGGATACGCAGACGCGATTCAGCATCCAGAGCATTTCAAAGGTGATTTCTCTTGCCATGGCGCTGGAGAAATGCGGCTTTGAGCGTGTATTTGAGAAAATCGGAATGGAGCCGTCCGGGGATGCGTTCAATTCACTAATTAAATTAGACATGGTCAGCGATGCACCGTATAATCCAATGATCAATTCAGGAGCGATTGCGGTGACAGGCTTTCTGACAGAGGTGGTTTCCTTTGAAACCATGCTGGAGTTTGCAAGAAAGCTCTGCATGGACCCGCAGATCGAGGTAAACCGTGCTGTCTTTTATTCCGAAATGGAGAATCTGTCAAGGAACAGGGCGATCGCTTACCTCCTTGAAAGCAAGGGAGTGATCAAGACCAACGTGGAGAGCTGTCTTGAGCTCTATGTGCAGATGTGCTCTTTGAATGTGACGGCAAAGAGCCTGGCGGGGCTGGGGCTTGTACTGGCAAACGGAGGCATGCATCCGGAGTCCGGAGCGCGGCTTCTGGATCCGGATGTGGTGCGCATTGTCAAGACGATCATCTTTACGTGCGGCATGTACGACGGCTCCGGTGAATTTGCCGTATCCGTGGGAATCCCGACTAAGAGTGGGGTCGGAGGCGGGCTTTTGTCCGTGGTCAATAAAAAAATGGGCATCGGGATTTACGGTCCCTCCCTGGATAAAAAAGGGAACAGCATTGCGGGCCGGGCCGCCTTAAAATATCTTTCCGAGCACCTGGGACTTCATATGTTTGCTTCCTGAAACGAGAGATATGTACGGCGGATCTACTGTTCCCATAGGTCTGCGTATTTCCTGCGCTGACCGTAAGAAAGCGTGGAGCAGCCGGCAAAAACCATCGCCGCAGGCGATTTAGCATGGATTTTTGTATGCTGCTGTGAACGGAGTGAACAGCAAAAGCGGCGGGCAGCTTTTACAGGCTGCCCGCCGCTTTTGGTTGAAACAAAATTGTTTTTATGCTATACTGGAAAATCATCTGGAACATGCAAAGGGCAAGACAACTATGGGGACAGAAGAAATAGGCCGTGTGCTGCAAAAGAAGCTTGCGGCGGCAGATAAAGTGCTGATCGGAATCGGCGCAGAGTGGAAGAAAGAAGGCGCAAAGCAGGGGGCAGAGAGGCTCAAAGGCTTTCTTGACGGAAGCGATTACTATGTGATTACGAGCCTTGACGGAGAGGACGTATCCCGGCTGGGATTTGAAAGGACGCATATGGCGGCGCCCCTTGACGTATCCTTTACGGAGGAGGAATGGGACGCTTATATGGGCTGGCTTGGCAGGACCTTAAACCGAAGCCTGCTGATTTTGGAGCTGGGGGAGGGCTTCGAGCGCCCAGGCCTGTTTCGGTGGCCTTTCGAAAAGGCCGCGGCAGTCAATCAAAAAGCCTGTTTATACCGAATCCATAAAAGACTGTACCAGATTTCCGAAGAACTGTCGGAGCGGGCCGTGGGAGTCGCGGCCGACTCGGTGGAATTCATCTTGTCTCTGGGAGAAAAAGAGGAGGGAAGCCATGGCAGCGATCAGCAATGACTGGCTGGAGCCGTTAAGCGGAGAGTTTAAAAAACCGTATTACAAGAAGTTGTATGAGACCGTCATGCAGGAATACCAGACAAGGAAGATCTATCCGGCGCCGGACGATATTTTTAATGCGTTCAGCTTTACGCCGCTTTCCAAGGTCAAAGTGGTGATCCTGGGGCAGGACCCGTATCACGAACCGGGGCAGGCGCACGGGCTCTGCTTTTCCGTGAAGCCTAGGGTGCCGATTCCGCCTTCGCTGGTGAACATTTATCGGGAATTAAAAGATGACTGCGGCTGCTACATACCGGACAACGGCTATCTGAAAAAATGGGCCGATCAGGGGGTTTTGCTCCTGAACACGGTTCTGACCGTCAGGGCCCATGCGGCTCATTCCCATAAGGACATTGGCTGGGAGGAATTTACGAATGCGGCGATCCGTGTTCTCAACGAACAGGACAGACCGATGGTATTCCTTTTGTGGGGAAGGCCAGCTCAGATGAAGAAAGCTATGCTGACAAACCCCAGACACAGGATCATCGAGTCGCCGCATCCGAGTCCGTTTGCGGCACAGCGCGGCTTTTTTGGCAGCCGTCCCTTCAGCAGGGCCAACAAATACCTGACGGAACAGGGACTTACTCCAATTGACTGGCAGATTGAAAACCTGGGAGAGAGGGAATGAGCGTATTGATTGAATTTTTAAAGATTGTTGTATTCGGCCTTGTGGAAGGGTTTACGGAATGGCTCCCGATCAGCAGCACGGGCCATCTGGTCCTCGTGGAGAATATTGTAAACCTGGACGCCTCGGAGAATTTTATGCGAGTGTTCCGCGTCGTGATCCAGCTGGGGGCGATCCTTTCCGTCGTCGTTTTGTACTTTGGACGGCTGAATCCGTTTGATCCGCGTAAGAAGGCGCAGCAGAGAAATGCAACCTGGCAGCTTTGGTTTAAGATTGTCATTGCCTGCCTCCCCGCAGCTGTGGTAGGGATCCTGCTCGACGAGATCCTGGACAAATATCTCTATAATCCATATGTGATTGCTTCCATGCTGATCATCTATGGGATCCTGTTTATCGTCCTGGAAAAGCATAATGAATTTATGGACTTCCCGGTTAAAAAGGTCTCGCAGATCAGCTATCTGAACGCGTTTTATATCGGCTTGTTCCAGCTTTTGGCCCTGATTCCGGGAACCTCTCGCTCCGGGGCGACGATTCTTGGGGCGATGCTGTTAGGCTGCTCACGGACCGCGTCTGCGGAGTTTACGTTTTTTCTGGGGATTCCGGTCATGTTTGGGGCGAGCCTCTTAAAGATTGTGCATTATGGCCTGGCATTTACCCCGCAGGAGTTTTTTTACCTGATTGCCGGCATGGTGATTGCGTTTATCGTCTCCATGTATTCCATCCAGTTTTTGATGGGATATGTAAAAAAGCATGATTTCCGGTTCTTCGGCTATTATCGGATTGTGCTGGGCGTGATCGTCCTGATCTATTTTGGCCTGATGACACTTTTGAGCCTGTAACAAATATTTCACAAATCCATTGGAATCTTATCACAATTTCATCACAAATAGCTGGTAAACTAGGCTCCGAAATGAAAGGAAAGAAATACACATTTCTTTGCAGAAAGGAGCCTTTTTTATGTCGACTGAAAATAAATGGAACGAAGACGGCTATGACGAGAACGGGAGACAGGAGATAAGCAGTACGCAGGAACGGCAGACGGATGGCCGGGGAATGACAGAAGGGCAGGGTACGGAAAACGGCAGGAGCGTGCAGGGCAGTCAGGAGACACAGAGCCGGCAGCAGAATCCGGCCGGACAGAATCCGAACCCATATCCGTACGGATACTATCAGAATCAGTCCTATTGGCAGAACGCACAGAATGGCCAGAGTGAACAAAACTCTGGGCAGCCAAACTGGGGGAGCTATGGGAACCGTTATCCATATCAGAACCAGTATTACCAAGGCCCGAATCGAGGCCAAGGACAGAACCCGCATCCGAGCAGCCGCACGCCCAAAAAGAAATCGGGATTAAGAGCAACAGCCCTTGTCACGGCAGCAGCCCTTTTGTTTGGTGTTGTAGCGGGCGGAACGATGTTCGGCGTAAACCGGGCGGCGCAGCTTCTGCTTCCGGCGCCGACGCAGGCGACGGCAGAGACGGAAGGGACGAAGGCTGCCCCGGAGACGGCGCCGGCCGTGCCACAGTCTGCGACGCAGCCCGTGGCCGGAAACGGGGGGCTGAACGATGTCTCCGGGATCGCGGCAGCGGCGATGCCTTCGATCGTGGCGATTACCAACACGATGCTTTACCAGAGCAATTCCTGGTTTGGGCCGTCGCAGACCGTGGAGGTGCCGAGCAGCGGCTCGGGGATTATCGTAGGCCAGAATGATACGGAGCTTCTGGTGGTGACAAACAATCATGTAATTGAGAACGCCAACAGCCTGACCGTGACCTTTGTGGATGGAAGCAGCGTGGAGGCTGCAGTGAAGGGGACCGACGGCGAAGTAGATCTGGCCGTGATTGCGGTCCCGTTAGAAAAGATCTCGGCGGATACCAAGACACAGATCAAACAGGCGGTTCTTGGTGATTCCGACGGCTTAAAGATCGGACAGGGAGTCGTCGCGATCGGCAATGCACTCGGCCGTGGGCAGAGTCTGACCGTGGGATATGTCAGTGCCTTGGACCGGGAGATCGTTGTAGACGGAGTCACGCGGAAGGTGATCCAGACGGATGCAGCGATCAACCCGGGCAACAGCGGCGGTGCGCTCTTAAACGCAAACGGTGAGGTAATCGGAATCAACGAGGCCAAATATGCGAATTCGGATGTGGAAGGAATCGGTTATGCCATTCCCGTATCGCAGGTAAAGGATATCATTGATGATCTCATGACACGGACGACAAAGGTCGAGGTGGCCGAGGAGGAGCAGGGCTATTTGGGCGTGCGCTTAAGGAATGTGGATGCCTCGGCGGTCGAGCTCTACGGCATGCCGCAGGGAGCATTCGTGTATCAGATCCTGGAAGGGACGGCGGCAGACGCCTCAGAGCTTCGGGAAAAGGACATTATCACGAGGCTGGACGGTGAGCGCGTGACAAGCGCGGGACGGCTGACCGAGCTTTTGGCCTATTATAAGGCCGGTGATACGGTGACACTCACGGTGAGCTACTTAGAAAACGGGGCTTATGTCGAGCGCGAGGTCGCGGTGACGTTGGGAGAACGCCCGCAGGAGGAGAATACACAGTCCTGACCCAACAGGGATTACAGGGCCCTTTTCCGGAAATGTCCGGGGGAGGGCTCTTTTGTTTTTGCTTGCAGGCTTTGACAAAATGCCTTATAATACAAGCTATGGGGAACGGTACATCCATTTGCCGTTTCCTATCACCATGCAAACGGTAAGGAGAATGGGCTTGGAAGATAATCAGAGAAACAGGATGGCGGAACAGGACGACGAATACGAGAAGGTCTGCTATATGTGCAGGCGGCCCGAGAGCAAGGCAGGAAAAATGATTACGATGCCGGGCGGGATTGACATCTGCCGTGATTGTATGCAGAGGGCCTCGGACATGATCGTGCAGAGCGGGCTGGATTTGTCGAAGTTTCCGACGGCGAACCCGAACCAGCTCTGGAATAAAGGGGCGGCGCCGGGTGCAAAAAAGGATGCACGGCCGGCCGGGCAGCAGGAAAAGCCAGCCGATCATCCGGAGGCAGCAGAGCCCACAGAGTCCGGGACTCCGGAAAACGGGCCGGCCAGCCCCGGTGTGTTCCCCTGGGGAAATATGGGCTTTGGCATACCGCTCGGACAGATTGACCTGACCGCGATCACAGGCAAGAAGCGTGTAAAGAAAAAAAGTACGGGCGGCAAGAAGAAAGAACTGTTCAAGCTGAACGAGATTCCTGCGCCGCATACGATCAAGGAGCGGCTCGATGAGTATGTGATCGGGCAGGAGCAGGCGAAAAAGGCGATATCCGTGGCCGTCTACAATCACTACAAGCGGGTATTCGAGCGGACGTCCCCGGATGCGGAAAAGTACGGAACGGATGTCGAGATCGAAAAATCCAATATCCTGATGATCGGCCCGACCGGGAGCGGGAAAACGTATCTTGTGAAGACGCTGGCAAAGCTTTTAAACGTACCGCTCGCGCTCGCGGATGCGACCTCTCTGACGGAGGCCGGCTACATCGGGGATGACATCGAGAGTGTGCTTTCCAAGCTCCTGGCGGCGGCGGATAACGACGTGGAGCGGGCGGAGACGGGGATCGTCTTCATCGACGAGATTGATAAGATCGCGAAAAAACGGTCCACAAGCACGCGGGATGTCAGCGGGGAATCCGTACAGCAGGAGCTCTTAAAGCTTTTAGAGGGGACCGAGGCAGAGGTTCCGGTAGGGACAAACCAGAAAAATGCGATGACGCCGATGGAGACAGTCAATACAGATCACATCCTGTTTATCTGCGGCGGTGCGTTTCCGGAGCTGGAGACGATTATCAAGGAGCGGTTAAACGAGCAGAGCTCGATCGGCTTTAACGCGGACATAAAGAACCGGTTTGATAAGGATCCGGAGCTTTTAAGAAAGGTGACAAATCAGGATCTGCGCAAATTTGGCATGATCCCTGAGTTTTTGGGGCGGCTCCCGGTGACGGTGACTCTCTCGGGGCTTACGAAGGAATTCCTCATACGGATTTTAAAAGAGCCGAAAAACGCGATCCTCAAGCAATATCAGAAGCTTTTAGAGATGGATGAGGTCAGGCTGCGATTTGATGAGGATGCACTGGACTGGATCGCCGGGGAGGCGATGAAACGGGAGACCGGGGCCAGGGCGCTCAGGGCGATCATCGAGGAATTCATGCTGGACATTATGTATGAGATCCCCAAGGATGCAAACATCGGCGCGGTGACGATCACACGGGCCTACTTAGAGAAAAAGGGCGGCCCGCGCATTGAGATGCGCGGGGCCATGCTGCCGGAGCCAGTGTCAGGTTGCGAGGCTTAAAAATGCTGCGTATAGATCCAGAGTTCCGTATCCGAACTCTCTGTTCGGATAGACGGACTCTGGATTTCTGTTTGCACCGCGGATGAAATAGGTTTTGATGGCAAGTGTGGACATGAAGAAGTCATTGCCGTCAAGAATGCCCCATTTAAGAAGTAGCGCAGCGGCACCGGCCGCATGGGCTGCAGCGGCAGAGGTACCGCTTCTTCGGACATAAACGGGTGTTTGAACGGCACCTTGCCCTGGGGCAAGACCGGCGCCCAGAATATCGACGCCCGGAGCGGCAATCTCCGGCTTTATCTGTCCGGTCCGTGAGAAGCCGCGGCTGGAGTGAATATAGATCCCGCCGGTAATGTGGTTATAGGCGGAGACGGTGATCGGATACTGCGCATTCCCGGGGCCCGTGATCATCATATCGGGATCAGGCCGCAGAAAATATGTGCCAGGATCGAGAAAGTCATGGACCGGAAGCCAGATGTGGAAGACACCGCTTAAGCTTAGGGCACTTGAAACACGGATGTGCCAGATCCCGGTCATGGGGGTCCGAAAACGAATGAAAATAAGCTGGCTTCCGGTTGAGGGGTCGGCGATCTTATAGTAAACGCTTATCTCGGTGCGGTCCAAAAGAAAATGGACGGAATCCTGGTCATCCGTAGAAGTGGGAAGCGGCTGAACCACCTCTCCGGTCGGGGATACGAAGCCGATCCGGTAGAGCTCAACGTTTTGTGCCCAGAGCTCCATCGTAAAACCGGTGCTCGCCTCGCCGACCCGAAGCTCCACATCCGCCTCGGGCGCCTCCTGGGAGGTCGAACCGCGGTAGTGGGTCGAATAGCCGTTTTCGTTTCCGGCCGCGACCACGACGGCAGAGCCGAAAAAGCTGCTGACCTCATCGAGAAAAATATCTAACGGCGAATGCCCCGTGTGGCTCCCTTGATTGGTACTGACGCCGAGGCAGACGACAATCGGCATGGAATATTGCCTTGCGATCGAATACAGGTAGGAGACCCCCATCATGATGTCGTTTTCCTGATAGGCGGCTGCGGCCTCGGGTATCTGAAAAAAGTCCCGGAGATACTGTTTGGCGGGCTTTAATTTTACCACGGCAATCGAGGCGCCCGGTGCGGCCCCCGTGAAGCCGTTTGCTTCGTCGGCATTCCCGGCTGCGATAGAGGCCAGAAAGGTGCCATGGCCATCCGTATCGGTTGAGGGGACGACGGAAAGCGGATCCTCTGTGCGCAGGGCCTCGTTGATCTGCTCATGCGTGTATTGGGTGCCGTAAAGAGAGCGGAACGTATTTCCGGGAACCGTATTCCCGTTTCCGAAGGTCTGATCCCAGATGCCCAGGATCCGCGTCGTGCCGTCGGGATTTCGAAAAAGGGGATTTTGGTAGTCGATCCCGGTGTCGACAAAGCCGATGATGACACCCCGGCCGCCGCCTGCGAGCACAGGGAGCCTTGCCGCCCTTGCGATCCCGGCTGCCTCTGCGCTGACGGAATCGGAGAGCGTATAGAGCTTGGGGATCGCGGAATAGGTGGCGGCGGAGAGTGTGAGCACCGGGGTGGCAAGCTCAGTCAACGGTGCATAGATCACGGCATATTGATGACTGATGAAGTCGATACAGTCGGTCCCCCACATGCGTCTGAAATCCTCCGGGGATTTAAAGTAGCGGGCAATAAAATCCGCATATTCTTCTGAGGTCACAGGTTCGGTGCAAGGCATGCTGATACTCCGGCAAAGAATTGTTTATAATATATGAAGAAGCGGCAGAAGAAATGCGCTGCAGGTGAAAAACCGTTGTTTCTGTTCACTCCGTTCACAGCAACAAGCAAAAATCCATGCTAAATCGCCTGCGGCGATGGATTTTTGCTCGCAAGCCCAGCCTTTCGTACGGTCAGCGCAGCAAGTGCGCAGACCTATGTGAACAGTAACAAACCGTTCCTGTCCGCCGTATGGCGGCCTGATAAAAAGGATGGACGGAACCGGAAAAATGTTGTAAGATGAAAGAAAAGAACAGAAAGGGGTTTGCCATGTTTGGATTTCTGACATTCGGTACAACGCTTACGTTTCTGGACCTGGCGTTAAAGGGCCAGATCGAAGCGCAGGAAAAAGAAAAATTTCCGCGGGAGCTTTCGGGGAGCCGGGGCCTGATAAAGCTTTACCAGAATCACAATCCGGGTTTTTCCTTCGGATTTTTAAAGGAGAAGCCGAGGGCGGTCGAGCTGGTCCCGCTCTGCATCACGTCGGCGCTCGCCGGGATGTGGACGTATGTCTGCTCCTGCCGCGGCCGCCTTTTAAAGAAGCTCGGCCTGACGCTTGCGCTTGCGGGCGGGGTCAGCAATCTGTATGACCGTATGAAGCGCGGCTATGTAGTGGATTACTTCAGCATTCAATGGGGCCTTTTAAAGAAAGTCGTATTCAATCTGGGTGATATCTGTATTCTTCTGGGAGCGGCGCTCTTTATGCTTTCCGAGATGCTTGAGTGTGCAAAGGAGAAAAAGTGAGATGAGCAAGCGATATGACTGTCTTCTGGTAGGCAGCGGCCTGTTTGCCGGTGTGTTTGCCTGGCACGCCAAAAAGGAGGGGAAGCGCTGCCTGGTGTTGGAAAAACGGGATCATCTGGGCGGCAACATTTATTGCGAGGAGACGGAAGGGATCCATGTCCACAAATATGGCGCCCATATCTTCCACACCAGCAATAAGGAGGTTTGGAACTTCGTCAACAGCCTTGTGGAGTTCAACCGTTATACCAACAGCCCGATCGCCAATTACAAGGGCGAGATGTACAACCTGCCGTTTAATATGAATACGTTCAGCCGTATGTGGCAGATCTCGACGCCCGAGGAGGCCAGACAGATCATAAACGAGCAGAGGAAGGTCATAAAGGGCGAGCCGAAGAATCTGGAGGAGCAGGCGGTCAGCCTCGTGGGTACCCATATCTATCAGAAGCTCGTCAAGGGCTATACGGAAAAGCAGTGGGGACGGGACTGCAAGGATCTCCCGGCGTTTATCATCAAGCGTTTGCCGGTCCGTTTTACGTATGACAACAACTATTTTAACGATCTCTACCAGGGCATCCCGATCGGCGGCTACAATGCGATCACAGAAAAGCTGTTTGAAGGCTGTGACGTGCGTCTGAATACCGATTATCTGGAAGACAAGGCAGCCTGGGACGAGATGGCCTCCAAAATCGTCTATACCGGCACGATCGACCGCTATTTTGATTACCAGTTTGGAAAACTCGAATACCGGAGCCTGCGGTTTGAGACGGAGACTCTGGACACAGACAACTTCCAGGGCAACGCGGTCGTCAATTATACGGACCGTGAGACGCCCTATACGCGGATCATCGAGCACAAGCACTTCGAGTTCGGAACACAGGAGAAGACGGTGATCACAAGGGAGTATCCGGCGGAGTGGTCGGAGGGGATGGAGCCGTATTATCCGGTCAACGATGAGAAAAATCAGGAGCTCTACCGGAAATATGCGGCGCTCGCCAAAGACGAGACACGGGTGATCTTCGGAGGCCGTTTGGCGGAGTATAAATATTACGATATGGACAAAGTGATCGAATCGGCGTTTGCCTGTGTGAAAAAGGAGCAATGGAAGTAATAGCACGCCTGCTGATCGGCAGGGAATCGGAAAACCCGGAAAAACGAAATGTCATCTGGAACATGATCGGAAGCTTTCTCTACGCGTTCGCCTCGATGGTCTTAACGATCGCGGTCGTACAGATCGTGGGCGAGGATGCCGGCGGGATTTTTACGTTTGCATTCACGACCTTCGGGCAGCATATGTTCATGGCGGCATACTTTGGCATCCGGCCGTTTCAGATCACCGATACAGGAAACCGGTATTCTTTTGGGGAATATTTGGGGCTGCGGCTTTTGACATGCGTGGGGGCATTGGGCGTCGGCCTGCTGTATGTATTCTGGAACACATATACCTTTACGAAGGCGGCCACGGTATTTCTAATGGTGGCGTACAAGGTGATCGACGCGCTGGCCGACACCTACGAGGCAGAGTTTCAGCGGCAGGGAAAACTGTATTTGACCGGAAAATCGAACGCATTCCGGACGCTGCTTTCCATCTTTGTCTTCCTTTCGGTGCTTGCGGTGACGAAGGCGCTGGTTTTTTCCTGTGTATGGGCGGTCCTTGCGCAGGCGTTTGGCTTTTTCCTCTTTGATGCATGGCTGCTTCCCAGACTTCCCGGTGTGGACTGGAGCGTGAGAAAAGGGAAAAAATGGGCCCTTCTTAAGGACAATACGCTGCTGTTTGTTTCGGTGATTCTTGACTTTTATGTATTTTCCGCCTCCAAATATGCGGTGGAGGCTTGTATGCAGGATAAGGATATGGCGGTCTACGGCGCCATTTTCATGCCGACCAGTGTGATCAATCTGGCGGCCGGATTTGTGATCCGTCCCTATCTTACAAGGCTTTCGATTGGCTGGGAGCGCGGGGAGCGAAAGAAATTCACGCACACGATCCTGAAGCTGGCGGCGGTCATCACAGGGCTCGCGTTACTTGCAGTCCTTGGCGCCTGGTTTTTGGGAATCCCGGTGTTAAGCCGTCTGTATCCGAAGCTTCGGCATGCGCTTTTGGAGTGCCGTCCGGCGCTTCTTTTGATCATCTTAGGCGGTGCCTTTAATGCCTATATGAACCTGTTTTATTATTCTCTGGTCATCATGAAACAGCAGCGGCTTATTTTTGCAGGCTACGGGCTCGTGGCAGCGTTTGCGCTTTTGTCTGCAAACCGGTTTGTAAAACGGGGCGGGATCCTTGGCGGGGCCCTCGTGTACCTGGCGCTGATGGCGGCTCTGGCCGCGGTCTTTGGCCTGCTCGTGTTCGTGCTTGTTCAAAAAAAGAAACGGGAGGAGTGTGTATGAGGAACAGGAATGAGAAAAAAGTGGATATCATCATTCCGGTCTGCCGCCCGGGGAGGCGTTTTTTTGAGCTTCTTCGCAGACTTTCGGCGCAGACGCAGCCGGTAAACCGCTTCCTTGTCATCAACACGGGGGAGGAGGAATGGCCCCGCATTCTTGAGGAGGCGAACGCGTATGGTTTTCTTCCGGACAATCTGGCGGTCTGGCATGTGACAAGGGAGAATTTTGACCATGGGGCGACGCGCCACTTTGGAATCGAGCAGTCGGATGCGGAGATCTGTGTCTGCATGACGCAGGATGCACTTCCGGCGGATAACAGGCTTCTGGAAAAGCTCGTGCAGGCGCTCTTAAAGAATCCGACAGCGGCCGTGGCCTATGCGAGGCAGCTTGCCGACCCGGGGAGCGGGCCGATCGAGCGTTACACACGCCGGTTCAATTACCCGGCCGAAAGCCTTGTCAAGACGAAAGCAGATCTTGACCGGCTTGGGATCAAGACATATTTTTGTTCCGATGTGTGTGCGGCCTACAGACGGGAGACGTACCTGGTTTTGGGCGGCTTTATCAGGCGGACAATCTTTAACGAGGACATGATCTTTGCAGCAAAGGCCATTGGTGCGGGCTATGCGGTCTGCTATGCGGCCGACGCGAGAGTGTTCCATTCGCATACCTATACAATCCGGGAGCAGCTCCGGCGTAATTTTGACCTCGGGGTATCCCAGGCGGATCATCCGGAGGTGTTTTTGGGGCTGCGCTCCGAGGGGGAGGGACTTCGCCTCGTGCGGCAGACAGCCGTATATCTGAAAAAACGCGGTGAGGCCAAACAGATCCCCGGGCTGTTTTTACAGAGCGGCGCCAAATACGTCGGCTACCGGCTCGGAAAGAGCTACAGACGGCTCCCCGCCTTTCTGATCCGGCATCTTACGTTGAACGCGAACTATTGGAGAAGGTAAGGAACAGGGAAGCTATCTGAACTGTTACGGGCAGGTACGATTTGCGTCTGTTTAGTATTGTCAGCCCGAGGTTCTGGTGGTATATTAAAAAACAGAGCTTTTAGGCGCACACTTCTTGAAAAGAGAGGAAAAGAAATGGGAAAGATTCAGGTAACCCCCTGTATGGTGGAAGGGAAGACGATCGAGGGACTCTTTGTAATTGAGCCGACCGTATTCAAGGATGAACGTGGATACTTTGTGGAGACATATAACCAGAATGACTTCAGAGAGGCAGGGCTTGACATGGTATTTGTGCAGGACAACCAGTCCATGTCGGTGCGGGGAGTGCTCCGCGGCCTGCATTATCAGAAACAGTTCCCCCAGGGAAAGCTGGTGCGCGCCGTGAGAGGAGCGGTGTTCGACGTGGCAGTGGATCTGCGGACGCATTCGGCCACCTATGGGAAATGGTTCGGCGTCGAGCTCTCGGCGGAGAACAAAAAGCAGTTTTACATTCCCGAGGGCTTTGCGCACGGCTTTCTGGTGCTGTCCGACGAGGCAGAGTTTGCCTACAAATGTACGGATTTTTACCATCCGGGAGACGAGGGCGGTGTCCGTTGGGATGATCCGACCATCGGCATTAAGTGGCCCATCGAGGACGGGATGCGGCTTATCATCTCGGAGAAGGACACGAAGTGGGGCGGCTTTGCAAAGACATTCAAATTTGAGCGATAGGGCTGTCAGAAAGCAAGTTTCAGACACGCTCTGATATGAGACGGGAAGGATTGTTTTTTCGTGAAATATATGATTTCTTTGGTCAGGGAGCTGGTTGACAAAAGGCGACTTTTGTGGGAACTCTCCAAAGCGGATTTTAAGAAGCGCTTTGTGGGCTCGTATTTCGGGGTGATCTGGATGTTCATTCAGCCGGTGGTAACGGTTTTGATCTACTGGCTGATTTTTGGACCGATCGGCTTTAAAAGCGCCCCCCCGGTCCCGAATGCGTCGTATGTCCAGTGGCTTGTGCCCGGCATCGCGCCGTGGTTTTTCTTTTCCGAGGCGTTAAACGTGGGGACCGGCTGTCTGCAGGAATACAACTACCTGGTAAAAAAGGTGGTGTTCCGTGTGGAGATTCTCCCAGTCATCAAGCTGCTTTCCTGCCTGTTTGTGCATCTGTTTTTTGTGGCCATCATGTTTGTGGTGTTCTTGGTGAGCGGACGGCTTCCGATGGCCTCCTGGCTCCAGCTCATCTACTATGCGTTTGCGGCCTCGATGCTTGCGCTCGCGCTCTCGTATCTGACGAGCGCGATCCAGGTCTTTTTTAAGGATATGGCACAGATCGTCGGCATCTGTTTACAGTTTGGTATGTGGCTTACCCCGATCATGTACAGCGAACAGCTCTTTGTGGATAAAGGGATTACGATTGCCCCATTTGTTTTAAAGCTGAATCCCTTCTATTATATAGCGGCCGGCTACCGCGACAGCATGCTGACCGGGGATCCGTTTTTTATGCGGCCTATGCTGACCGTATATTTCTGGGCGGTGACGGCATTTTTGATGGCGGTGGGGCTCAAGGTATTCAAAAGGCTCAGGCCGCATTTTGCGGATGTGCTGTAGCAGAAACCAGAGAATTCAGGTAACGGTTTGGCAGCTCTGACCGCAGGATAGCGGCAAAGGCGCCAAGGCGTTACCGTTTCAGGAGGATCGGATGTCCGAATTTGCAATTGAAGTACAAGATGTGACGAAGATATACCGGCTGTACGACAAGCCGATCGACCGGCTGAAGGAGGCCCTAAGTCCGCGCCATAAAGAATATCACAGGGACTTTTATGCCCTGCACGGCCTGTCGTTTCAGGTAAAAAAGGGGCAGACCGTGGGGATCATCGGAACCAACGGCTCCGGTAAATCGACGATTTTAAAAATCATCACCGGTGTGCTCACGCCGACGACCGGAAGTGTCTTTGTGGATGGAAAAATCTCGGCGCTTCTGGAGCTCGGCGCCGGATTTAACATGGATTACACCGGGATCGAAAATATTTACATGAACGGCACGATGATGGGCTTTACCAAAAAGGAGATGGACGAAAAGCTTTCAGATATCCTGGATTTCGCGGACATCGGGGACTTTGTCCGGCAGCCGGTCAAGACGTATTCCAGCGGTATGTTCGTGCGGCTGGCGTTTGCGCTGGCGATCAACGTGGAGCCGGAGATCCTGATCGTGGATGAGGCGCTGTCGGTGGGTGACGTGTTTTTTCAGGCCAAGTGTTACAGAAGGATGGAGGAGATCCGCAAAAACGGCACCACGATCCTCATGGTGACGCACGACATGGGAAGCATCATCAAATACTGCGACAAGGTTGTCCTGTTAAACCGCGGCGAATTTATCGCCGAGGGCGAGGCTGGGCGGATGGTGGATCTGTATAAGAAGATTCTGGCCAATCAGATGGATTCGCTCCGGGAGGAGCTTGAGGGTGCCGAGGAAAAGGCGGCCGGCGTACAGGCGGAGGAGCCTCTGGGCGCGCCCGAGGCGTTTATGAAGGAAAAAATTACGATCAACGCGAACCGCACCGAGTACGGCGACGGCCGGGCCGAGATCTTTGATCTGGGCCTGTTTGACGCGAGAGGGAATCTGACGAACCTGCTTTTAAAGGGCGAGATGTTTACGATCAAGGAGCGGATCCGCTTTCACGCGCCGTTAAAATGCCCGATCTTCACGTATACGATCAAGGATAAGAAGGGGACGGATCTCTCCGGCACCAATACGATGTATGAAGGCGCCGATGTAAAGCCGGTCGCGGCGGGTGACGTGTACGACGTGTCCTTTACACAGAAGATGACGCTACAGGGCGGGGAGTACCTTCTGTCCATGAGCTGCACGGGGTTTGAGGGCGAGGAGCATGTGGTCTATCACAGGCTGTACGATGTGGCCAACCTCACCGTGATCTCCAATAAGAACACGGTCGGGGTGTACGATATGGAATCCGAGGTGGAGACGAAGCTGACGCGAGCGTAAGGGGAACAGATGATGGAAGATTACAGCTATGAAATTTTAGATCTGCTGAAACAATATGACGGGGATACGGCCGCCGCGCTTTTGGGGGAGAGGTCGGCGCACTGCCTGTACGCGTTTTCGCCGCTGCGGGAAAACCTGTTCGAATGGGTGGAGTTAGAGCCCCAAGCCCGAGTGCTCCAGCTCGGCTCCGATTACGGCTCCTATACAGGGCTTTTAGCCAGGCGTGCGGGCCGGGTCGTGGTGCTCGATGCGCGCGACGAAAATCTGGAGGTGAACCGGCTGCGGCACGGATCGTCGGAGCGGATCCGGTATGTGCGGGGAGAGCTTTTGGGACAGGCAGCCGGGCCGGGAAAGCCAGGCTTTGAGGAGTACAAGCCTGAGGCGGGAGCCTGTGGGACTGCCGGGGAGCTTTTGGCAGAGCCGTTTGATTACGTGTTTACGGCGGGCCTCCTCGGACAGTATAAAAAGGAGGAGGCCCTGGCCGTTTTGCGGCGGGCGGCAGATTTTCTGCGCCCGGGCGGGACACTTTTTGCGGCGGCGGAGAACGAGGCAGGCGTCCGTTACTGGATGGGGGCGCAGCCCTTTGAGACGGCGTTTCTGGAGGCGGAATTCCGGGAATTGTTTGAGACGCTTGCGAGGGAGTCCGGCGGAGAAGTGATGGTTTATTATCCGGTTCCGGATTACCGCTATCCGGCGGCGGTCTATTCGGACGCTTGGCTTCCGAAGACCGGGGACGTGACGAACATTTCGGCGCGCCTGGACGGCCCCGGCTTTTGGTTCGGAAGTGAGGAGGAAGCGATGACAAAGGCGTGCCAGAACGGAGAGTTTACAAAGTTTGCCAATTCGTTTTTGGGCATGTATAAAAAGGCGGACGCCGGTGACAGGATGAGAGGGCAGCTATGAGGCAGGTCGAATTTGTAAAATATAACCGAACAAGGGCCGAACGCTTTCAGCTTAAGACGGCGATCGTGCGGACGGATGGGACGCGCTGCGTGGAAAAAACAGCACTCACCGAGGAAGGGGTTTCGCATATCCGTTCCTTTGCGGAGAAATATGACCGGATCAGGGAGCTGAATCCGGGCGTTTGCTTCCTGGAGCCTGTATTTTCCGAGGATAAGCGGACGGTCCGTTTTCCGTATCTGACAGGACAGACGCTCGGCGATGCGCTTGGCGAAACGATCCGGCTGGGCCGGACGCCGTATGAGGCGCTGGAGCAGGTGATGGCGTTTTTATTCCCGGAGGATTTTAAGGCAGCAGACGGCAGGCAGACGGAAAACCGGCCGGCGGCCTTCTATGAAACGCCTGTATTCCGGGAGGCCTTCGGAAAGCTCACCGAGGGGGCCATGATCCCGGGCCGGGCGGCGGCGGTTTCCAATGTGGACGGCCTGTTTGAGAATCTGATGCTGTCGGAGGGCAGGGTCTACGGGATCGACTATGAGTGGGTGTTTGCTTTCCCGATTCCGGCCGGCTTTCTGCACTACCGGAACCTTCTGTATTTTTACCGCCGTTACGAAAACGTGCTGAAGGAGGGGCAGGAGGCGCTTTTTGCGCATTTCGGGATTGAGGGGGAGCTTCTGGGGCTGTTTGCCGGCATGGAGGAGGCGTTCCAGTCCTATGTGCATGGCGCGGGGAGCTTCGGTTACATGAAGCAGTATGAGCAGCCGGTAAAGACCCTGGAATTTCTTCTGGACAGGGAGAGCGAGCTTTATAAGGTCAAGGACTGGTGCGAGGCGCTCAAGGCAGAGATCGCCGAAAAGGATGTGACGATCCAGAAGCAGCAGGAGGTACAGCGGCTGACGAATAACCATGTGGCGAATCTGGACATCATCATCGGCGATCTGCGCCGGGAGAACGCGGAGATTGCAAAGACACTTCAGTATCTGGCAAAGCATGAGGCCCTGATCTGGAAGGTGCTAAGAAAGTGCCACCGGCTCGTCGAAAGGCTCATGCCGAAGGGGACGAAGAAACGGAAGGTGCTCCAGTATCTGAAAAATACGCTGCTGTATCCGAAAAAGTACGGCAGGCTGTATTTCTCGGCGGACGGAAGAAACCGGATCCGCGGCGATTTTAAGATCGGGGCGGGGTATTTGGAGCACGGGAAGCTTTATTTCCCAAAGGAGGAGGCGCCCGTCGTCTCCATCGTGATCCCGGTCTATAACCAGGTGCACTATACCTACGCCTGCCTACTCTCGATCCTGGAAAACACGCCGGACGTAAGCTATGAGATCCTCATCGCGGACGATGTCTCGACCGACGCGACGAAGGAGCTGAACCGCTACGTGGAGAATGTGACGGTCTGCCGTAACGCGACGAACCAGGGCTTTTTGAGAAACTGCAACCAGGCGGCGAAGGCGGCGCGCGGGAAGTATATCATGTTTTTGAATAATGATACCCAGGTGACGCCCGGCTGGCTCTCAAGCCTGGTGAACCTGCTGGAATCCGATCCCTCAATCGGCATGGCCGGTTCCAAGCTTGTCTATCCCGACGGGCGGCTGCAGGAGGCAGGCGGGATCATTTGGAGCGACGGCTCCGGCTGGAATTACGGACGGCTGGATGACCCGGATAAGGCGGAGTATAACTATGTAAAGGACGTGGACTATATTTCGGGCGCGGCGATTTTGCTTTCCGTCTCCTTGTGGAAGCAGATTGGCGGCTTTGACGACCGGTTTGCGCCTGCGTACTGCGAGGACTCCGACCTGGCCTTTGCGGTCAGACAGGCCGGCTACCGCGTGGTGTATCAGCCGCTTTCGAAGGTGATCCACTTCGAGGGCGTGTCCAACGGGACCGATGTGAACGGGACCGGGCTCAAGCGCTATCAGGTGGAGAACAGCAAAAAACTGAAGGAAAAATGGGCAAAGGAGTTGAAAAAGCAGTGTGTCAACACGGGAAATCCGAATCCGTTCCGCGCCAGGGAGCGTAGCCAGGAAAAGCCGGTGATCCTGTTTGTGGACCATTATGTGCCGACCTTTGACAATGATGCCGGCTCCAAGACGACGTTTCAGTATCTGAAAATGTTCCTGAAGAAGGGGTATTCTGTCAAGTTCCTCGGCGACAATTTCCTGCACGAGGAGCCCTACTCGACGACACTCCAGCAGATGGGAGTCGAGATCCTCTACGGGCCCGAATACCAGGCGGGGATCTGGGACTGGATTTTGAAAAACAAGGATGAGATTGACTTTGCGTACCTGAACCGGCCGCATATCGCCTCCAAATACGTGGATTTTTTGCAGCAGAATACGAAGATCAAGCTGATCTATTACGGGCATGATCTGCATTTTCTGCGTGAATACAGGGAGTATGAGCTGACCGGGGATATTCAGAAAAAGCGGGATTCCGATTACTGGCGATCCGTCGAGTTTGCCCTGATGGAAAAGGTGGCGGTCTCCTATTACCCGTCTGAGGTGGAGAAAGCGGCGATCCATGCGGTCAATCCCGGACTGCGGCTAAAGGCGATCACCGCGTATGTGTTTGAGGAGTTTTTAAAGACGATTCCGACGGATTTTGCAAGGCGGGAGGGCCTTTTGTTTGTCGGGGGCTTCGCGCATCCGCCGAATGCCGATGCGGTTTTGTGGTTTGCGAGGGAGATATTCCCGTTGATTCGAAAGCGGCTTGACGTGCCGTTTTATGTGGTGGGCTCGAAGGTGACGGAGGAGATCAAGGCCTTAGAGCAGCCGGGAAACGGCATTATTGTCAAGGGATTTGTGAGCGAGGAGGAGCTCTCTACGCTTTATGCCTCCTGCCGGGTTGTCGTCGTGCCGCTTAGGTACGGCGCCGGCGTGAAGGGGAAAGTTGTGGAAGCGGTTTATAACGGCGCGCCGGTCGTGACGACCGCCATCGGAGCCGAGGGAATTCCTGGAGCGGAGGCGGTCATGCGGATCGCGGATACCCCGGAGGCGTTTGCAGAGAGCGTGATCGGGCTCTATGAGGATCCGGGCGCATGCAAGGCGTTCTGCGAGGCAACGCAGAGGTATATCCGGGACTATTTCAGCGTGGACGCGGCGTGGAGTGTCATCGAGGAGGATTTTACCGTTGTGCGTCCGCCGGAGGATCCGGGGAAGCGCTGATGGAATCCGTACTTCCTCAGATCCAGCCGCCGTCGAGCGTGATGATCTGTCCGGTTAGATAGGAGGAGGCGCCGGTGAGCCGTATGGCGAGATCGGCAGCCTCCTCTGCTGTTCCCATGCGGCCGGCGGGGATTCCCTCGAGGAGCAATGCATGTTCTTCAGCGCTCAACCCCCGGTTCATTTCGGTGTCGATCGCGCCGCAGGCGATCGCGTTTACCTGAATATGGGAGGGGGCGAGCTCCTTCGCGAGAGCGCGGGTGAGGGCATTTACGCCGCCCTTGGAGGCGGAGTAGGCAGCCTCGCAGGACGCGCCGCAGATCCCCCATACCGAGGAGATGTTTAAGATGGAGCCGGACTGCTTTCGCACCATGCCGGGGATGGCGAGCTTGCAGCAGTAGAAAACGGAAGAAAGGTTGACGGAAAGAAGGCGGTCCCATTCTTCGTACTCCATGTCCTGGAGAAGGCCGATGCGGGAGATGCCGGCATTATTGACGAGGATGTCCACGGGGCCGAAGGCGTGAAGGACCGTGTCGAACAGGCGGATGCAGTCCTCCTTTTTTCCGACGTCGGCCTGGATAGCGAGGCAGGGGGCACCAAGGCACCTGACCTCTTTTTTTGCTTCCTCCATGCGGTCGGTGTCCCGGGAACAGTTTAGGGCGATCTGATATCCGAGAGTGGCGTATTTTAAGGCGATGGCTCTGCCGATGCCGCGGGAGGAGCCAGTAATGAGGACGGTTTTCGTCATAAGCGGGAGTCTCCTTTTGAATTTGCTTATGGATGTAGTATAGCACAATCGGGGGAAGCTGAAAAGGGGGGCGCGGAGGACCGTGCAGGGCGGCACAGACGACAGGCCTCTTGCGGATTTTAGTAATTGTCATATTGAAAGTAAATAAGCATGTGTACCGGTGCGGCCTATTCTCCGGCATTATAATATACTATTATTCTGTTTCATATTTTGTTCAATTTGTCATTGTCTGATATGTTCCTTTATCTGCTTCAAAAAAGAACTGTTCCTTGCAATTCTCTCTTTTTCAGCCTATCTTTGTTCCAGATTCAGCTTTCTTTATAAATTCCTGTTATACTCTCCCAGCCATGCTGTTACCGAAATGCGGAATGCCTTGATTTTACTTGATTGGTTGATGTATCGCTCGGCCGGTCTTCTTCTACAGGGCAACACGGTATTGGATGAAATTCCCAATGCCGAAACAATCGCTTCCATGAAAGGAGTTAGAAAACGGCGATGGTACGCTATTCACTGGAGATTCCGATAAAAAAAGATTTTAATGCCTGTGTAAAAAATAGTTTCAATATTTTTTCTGTTTTTGAAACTTTTCAGATACGAAAAAAATCTATATAGTAAAAGAATAAAACAGAAAGGCGCGTGATGGCAATGAAACAGATATTATATGAGAGGCTGATTCAATATATTCTCGAACATCAAGACCGGTTTTATCGAGTGGCTTATAGTTATACCAGGCATCAGGAGGACGCCCTTGATGCAGTCCAAAGTGCGGTCTGCAAAGCGCTTGAAGCGCATGAGAACATCAAAAATGCAGATGCAATTAAGACATGGTTTTATAAAATATTGATTAATGAATGTTTAACAGTACTGAAAAAGCGCGGCAAAGTTGTTTTGATCGCAGATGCCGCAAAGCAGGAGGAGGCGTATTATGAAAAAGGGTATGAGCAGGGAGGTGATATCGAGCGGGAGTTAGAGAAGCTGGAGATGGATGTTCAGGTAATTATAAAACTCAGATTTTTTGAGGAAATGTCATTGAAAGAAATATCCGGTATTACCGGACTTAATCTGAATACGGTTAAAACAAAGCTTTATCGTGGCTTAAAACTATTAAAAGAAAACATTCAGGAGGCAGATTTATGGGCAGATTAGAGAAAATGAAAGAAAAATATGATGAGATTGTCATTCCGGCGGAGCTTAATGTTCGTATACAACAGGAAATAATGAAATCACGAAAACGACAGGCAGACAAAAATATTGCTGGTCAGAGATACATGTTTAAAAAAGTAATCCGTGGCATGGGGGTGACAGCGGCGGCTGTATGTATTTTTTTTACGGCAGCCTTGAATACGAGTTCGGCATTCGCAAAGGAAGCAGCACAGCTTCCCATAATTGGAGGAGTGGCTCGGATATTGACATTCCGCTCTTATGAAACGGAAAAAGATGACATCGCAGTGTCCGTGGAAATCCCAACGATTGAGATGATTGCAGAGGATACTGGAATAGCAGTAGATGAAATCAATCAGGAAATTCTTGCCCATTGTAATCAGTACGCAGATGATGCAGTTTTGCGTGCAGAAGAATACAGAACTGCTTTTTTAGAAACAGGAGGAGCTCCGGAAGAATGGGCAGAACATAATATAAGGATTACGGTAGATTATGAGATCAAGCAGCAGAATAACGATTATCTTTCCTTTGTTGTAAGAGGGATGGAGAACTGGACGACTGCCTACAGCGAATCAAAATATTACAATTTAGACTTAAATACAGGGAAACTTGTCACATTAAAGGATATGTTGGGTGGTGATTATGCTGAACGGGTAAACAGGAGCATCAGAGAACAGATTGCCGAAAGACAAGATGCAGGAGAAGTATTTTTTACAGCAGAGGAGGGAGGGTTTACAGGGATTTCAGAAAATGTCAGGTTCTATATAAATAAAAATAACCGTCCGGTTATCGTTTTTGAAAAATATGAAATTGCTCCCGGCGCATCCGGAGAGATTGAATTTGAAATAGGAGAAGATTAAAATGAGAAAGAAAATGAAACGCGTATAGCAGCTATGATTTTAAGCCTGGCTCTGACAGGCGCAGTTCTGACAGGATGCGGCGAAAGCCGTCAATCCCGTCAGGAAACACAACAGGAGAGTTCCCAAAGTATACTTCTATAAATTTTGGCGTTGTAGATGGAGTGCTTGCGATAAACGGAATTAATTATTAATTGTTAGCAGATAAAAAAATGTTGTTCGGCGGCAAAGCTTTTATGCACCTGACAGAATAAAGACAGCCTGATGGCGGTTTTGAATAAAATCAAAGCCGCCGTTTTTCTTTGCGAAGAATCGAATATAGGGAGGTGTGTGTTAAAGTCCCCCTTCCTTTCATGGATACCTGCAGGGGTTTTCTGGTAAGAGGGATTTCTCAGATCCATTACAACCATTAGACATGTAAAAATCAATATACTTTGCCATGCGGCTGGCCTTCGGCATAACATCGCTGCACTCTGCTCAAACTGTCCCTTGTATTATTCTGGCGGACTGTGCTATACTTATTAACAAGAATATTTTGGCGTCGCGCAGAGATATGGCAAACGACAAATAAACTTGCTGTTTACTATATCCCCTCTGGGGGATGCGCACGATTTTTGAGAGATAGATTCTGCGTTTACACACAGCAAAAATCGGCGTAGGAAACATCATAAGGAAAACATTTATGACGTTTTTTATAAAAGCGTGGCTGGAAAGGAAGAATAAGATGGAGCAGATTTATGATCTGATCATTGTAGGCTCGGGGCCCGCGGGGCTGGGAGCGGCGATCTATGCAAAGCGGGCGGAGCTTAAAACGCTTGTACTGGAGAAGGAGGCCGTGAGCGGCGGTCAGGTGCTTACCACATATGAGGTGGACAATTATGCGGGGCTTCCGGGGATTGGCGGTTTTGACCTCGGGATGAAGTTTCGTGAACATGCGGATAAGCTCGGAGTGGAGTTTGCGGAGGAGACCGTGCTTAAAGTGGAGGAGGCCGAGACGGACGGCGAGCTTTTGAGAGCCGCTGAGGCCGGTCCGACGTTAAAACAGGTAGTCTGTCAGGGGCGCACGTACCTGACGAAGACCGTACTGATTGCCTCCGGTGCGCATCATAGAAAGCTGGACGTCCCGGGCGAGGAGGAGCTTTTAGGAATGGGCGTCTCCTACTGTGCGACGTGTGACGGCGCCTTTTTTAAGAAAAAGACCGTGGCGGTCGTCGGCGGCGGGGATGTGGCGATCGAGGACGCGATTTTTTTGGCCAGATTTTGTAAGAAGGTGTATCTGATCCACCGCCGCGATACGCTTCGCGGGGCAAAGAGCCTGCAGAAACGGCTGACGGAGTGTGAAAATGCAGAGATTCTCTGGGATACCGTTGTAGAGAGCATAAACGGAACGGAAAAAGTGGAATCCCTGCATCTTAGGAATAAAAAGACGGGAGAAGGCAGGGAGCTTTCCGTGGATGGTGTGTTTATCGCAGTGGGGATCTCTCCGAACACGGCAGCCTTTGACGGTCTGGCTGCGATGGATGCAGGCGGCTACATCGTTGCCGGAGAAGACGGCTGTACCTCGGAGCCGGGGATCTTTGCAGCCGGGGACGTACGGACCAAGGCGCTGCGCCAGATTGTGACGGCGGTGTCCGACGGGGCAAACTGTGTGAGCAGCGTGGAGCGCTATCTGAACGGACAGGGCTGAGAAAAGGAAGGATTCGAATGAAAAAAGCAAAACGGTTTCTGGGCGTCTGCATCGGCATGCTGCTTCTTTGGACGCCGGCCAGAGCCCTGGCGCAGCCCACATATGAAAATGTGGCGATCTCCCATGTCAGCAGCTATGTGAACGTGCGGACGCAGCCGGATACACAAAGCGAGATCGTCGGGAAGATCTACAACGACTGTGCGGCGACGATTCTTGCGGTCGTGGAGGGAGAGGGAGGCGTCTGGTATCAGATCCGGTCGGGAAGTGTGAACGGCTATATTAAGGCCGAGTATTTTATCACCGGGGCCGAGGCCGAAAAGCTGGCCAAAAGCATCGGCGCCGTATATGTGCGGATCAATACGGCCTCCCTGCGTCTCAGAGAGCAGCCGAACCTGTCAAGCAGGACTCTCACGATTCTTTCTCAGGATGACGAGTATGTTGCACTCCGGGAGGAGGGCGATTTTGTAGAGATCCAGGTGGATGCCTCCCTTAGCGGATATGTGCACAGAGATTACGTCGAACAGCGTGTGGAATTCCGCCAGGCGGTGAGTCTTTTGGAGGAGCAGGCACAGAGGACGGAAGCGGATCAGCGCAGGCAGGACGCAGCCGCAGCAATCGCCCGGGTGGAGGAGTTAAGGAACGGCCCGGCCGGCCCCGCTTCGGGAAATTCGGATGGGGGCGAAGGGGAACGGCCCTCTGCCTGGGGGAGCACCTCCGGCCCCGGAGGGGGCCAGGCGGCCGGCCGCGGCGCGGCAGAGAGCTATGGCCCCGGTATGGAAGGGACTTCGGATACACAGCCCAAAAGTCCCGTGGGTCCCGGGGGAGGAGAGCTCTCGTCTGCATTGCGGACGGCGGTCGTGGCGTATGCGAAGCAGTTTGTCGGAAACCCCTACGTATACGGCGGGACGAGCCTGACCGAGGGCGCAGACTGCTCGGGCTTTACGATGAAGGTCTATGAGCACTTTGGAATTGATACGGGAAGAAGCTCCAGGGATCAGGCGGACAGGGGCAGGGCGGTCCCGATTGATTCCGTTGAACCGGGGGATCTGGTTTTTTATGCAAACGGCGGAAATATTGACCATGTAGCGATGTACATAGGAGGCGGACAGATCATTCACGCCAGCACGGAGCGCACGGGGATCAAGATCTCCACGATGAACTACCGCACACCATGCAAGGCGGTGACATTTTTAAATGAATAGACAGGAGAGTGAAAGCCATGAATGAAATCAGCACGTTTGATATCCTCGGGCCGAATATGATCGGGCCCTCGAGCTCTCACACGGCGGGAGCCCTGCGGATCGCGTTTATTGCAGGAAAAATGGTGACAAAGGTGTCTGCCGTCCGGTTTGTCCTTTATGGCTCCTTTGCGAGGACCTATCATGGACACGGGACTGACCGCGCACTGGTCGGTGGTATCTTAGGCTACCATCCGGATGATGAACGGATTCGCGATTCGTTCGAATATGCAAAGCAGGCCGGGGTTTCCGTTGTGTTTGAGGAAAACCTGACAGACAAGGAGATCTATCCGAATACCGTGGATATCTATGTGACGGGAGAGGATGGACAGGCTGTTTCCTTGCGCGGAAAATCCATCGGCGGCGGGAACGCGGTGATCACGAGGCTGAACGGCGTCGAGGTAGAGCTGACCGGCAATTACTGCACGATGGTGGTCGAGCACGTTGATAAAAAGGGTACGCTGGCGTTTGTGACGACGGTATTGAGCGCCTATGACTTGAACATCGGCTCCCTGCGGCTGTATCGGGAGAGCAAGGGAAAGATCGCCTACGCGATCATCGAGGTGGATACAAACATAAACGAGCAGCTTTTAAGTGCGCTGCGCGGTTTTGAGGCCGTTCGGAACGTGATCCTCGTTCCGGCGATCGACCTGAACTGACATAGGGGGGAAAACGGCATGAATTTTACAAACGGAGCACAGCTTCTGGAATACTGCGAGAAGAAAAACAAGAAGATTTCCGAGGCCATGTTTGAGCGGGAGACTCTGTTTCTCGAGCAGCCTGCGGAAAAGACCAGGGAGAAGATGGAGAAAGCCTGGTCGATTATGAAGGCGGCGGCGAAAAAGCCGATGACGGAAGACATTGTCAGCATGGGCGGCATGATCGGAGGCGAGAGCAGGAGGCTGCATGCCCTGCGTGAGTCTGGAAAGAACATCTGCGGCGACGTGATCTCTAAGGCCGCCGCCTATGCGGTGGGTGTTTTGGAGGTCAACGCCTCGATGGGATTAATCGTGGCGGCGCCGACGGCTGGCTCGTCAGGCGTTCTGCCCGGTGTGTTTTGTTCCCTGAAAGAGCAGTACGACTTTTCGGATGAGCAGATCTGCCAGGCTCTGTTTAACGCGGCGGCGGTCGGCTATCTGATTACGCGCAACGCGACGACGGCAGGAGCCGAGGGCGGCTGCCAGGCAGAGGTCGGCTCGGCTAGTGCGATGGCGGCTTCCGCGGCCGTGGAGCTCTTTGGAGGAACTCCCGGACAGTGTCTGGATGCGGCCTCCTTGGCAATCGTGAATATACTGGGCCTTGTCTGCGATCCGATCGGCGGACTAGTGGAAAACCCGTGCCAGAACCGCAACGCGATGGGGGCCACAAATGCCCTGCTTTGTGCAGAGCTCTCCCTGGCCGGTATCAAAAGCATCACACCGATCGACGAGACCATCGGCGTCATGTATGCGGTGGGAAGGTCGATCCCCTCGGAGCTTCGGGAGACCTCGTTAGGCGGCATGGCCGTCGCGAAAAGCGCCTGTGAGGCCTGTATGGCCTGTGCCGAAAAGAGAAAAAAATAAAAACGGACAGATGACGGGTCGGCTCCTGCATGCAGGAATAACCGGCCCGTCTTTGTCATAGAATTTTTTGAAAGACATTAGGAGCGGAGCAAGCATGAGATTCCGAACCCAGACAGCCCTTTTTGTACTGATCCTAACGATCGACGTATGCCTGGGAGCCAGGCTTTTTTTTGTTTGGAGAGATCGGTCGGATGCCTCCTTAACCGTTTCGGCCGGGGAGACGCCTGTGGAGCCAAAGGTCGTGGCGCTGACCTTTGACGACGGACCCAATGCGAAATATACAGGGGCGCTTCTCGACGGCTTGAAGGAACGGGGGGTCCGCGTGAGCTTTTTCCTCCTGGGTGACTGCATTGAGGGGAATGAAGCGCTTGTAAGACGCATGGATGAAGAAGGGCATCTGATCGGCGTCCATGGCCTGCACCATGCGGACCTGACAAAAGAGAAGCTTTCGGTCGCCCTTGGAGAGATCGAGGAGACGAAGGCACGAATCCTTGCACTGACCGGAAAAGTTCCTCAGTATGTACGGCCGCCCTATGGAAGCTGGAATGAAGCGCTTCGGGAGGAAATACCAATGGAGCCGGTATTCTGGAGCGTGGATTCCGTAGACTGGAAGCTTCAGAATACGGCAGGAATCGTAAAAAAGGTTCTGAAGAACACAAAAAACGGAGACATCATCTTGATGCATGACGAATTTCCTACGTCTGTAGAGGCGGCTTTGGAGATCGTTGACAGGCTTCTGGCAGACGGGTACAGCTTTGTCACCGTGGATGAGCTTTCGATTGATTAGGTTACTGTTCGCTGCGTTCACGGTAACATGTAAAAATCCATGCTAAATGGCCTTCGGCGATGGATATTTGCCGGCTATTCCACGCATTCTTACGGTCAGCGCAGTCGTGATTGCCGTCTTGTTTGGAATCCGTGCGGCCCGCTCGACCGTGGTCGTAATCGCAGTCGTCGCCGTTTTCCTGGCGGGCGATCCGAACAGCTCGGCCTTTGGCATTATCTCCTTTGCCTGGGCCGGCTTTGACGCCGTATGAGGAGATTGTGAGAAAATTTGAGGCGGTCAGGAGAGGGGATGAACCGTTTCCTTGTCTTATAGGAAATTCCTCCGAAATTTCCTATAAGACAAAAGGCCCTGCCGGGCCAGGATGCGCAGAGTCTGACCCAACGAAGTGCGGCCTCGCACGGAGTGAGATCACTTCGACGCGAGTGTGCGCTCCGCGCAACCTTTTTTACAGAGCTGTACGAGGTAATCCTTGAACAGGGAAAGCTCGAAGGAGTCCTTTCTCTCACGCAAACAGATGAAATTGAGACTCATATAAGTGGCCGGGATCAGAGGAATCGCGCGGACGCCATAATAATCGGCAAAGGAGAGGGGGCCCAGCGTGATCCCCTTTCCGCGCTGTACCATGTTCATGATGGTTTCAATCCGGTCCGAGCGGAAGACCTTTCCGAACGAGATGTTGTATTCACTGAAGCGCCGGCGAATGGCCAGATCCGTCATGGTATTTTCCATAGGGGAGATAAGTGTGCATCCCTCCAGCGAGGTGAACGGGATTTCCGACATTGTGTAGAAGGGATCCTGCGGGGAGGCAAGGACGCACTGCCGCTCGGGGATCAACTCGCAGAAATAGAAACGTTTGGCGTCCGAGGGAGGATAGGAGGAAGGGAGCCTGTCCAGCGCTACATCGAGAGAATCCTTTCGAAGGCTTGTGAGAAAGTCACCGTCCGCCTCCGTAAAAAAAGAGACCTCAAACTCCGGATGCTGATCAAAAAAGCGCATGACGGGCTCAAACAGGCCGTTTGAATATACGCGTGTTCCTAAAGAGACGCGCAAGGGGCGGCTGTACCGGCGTCCTCTGGCGGCAGTCTGCTGGAGCTGGTTCCATGCCTCCTCGACCTTGCAGGCGGAATCAAAAAAAGCTTTTCCCTCCGGAGTCAGGGTCACACCCTGCGCCATACGCGCAAACAATGCAAAGCCAAGCTCCTTCTCGAGCCTTTTGATCTGCTGCGAAAGGGCGGGTTGTGAAAGAAACAGGCTTTCGGCAGCCTTGGAGAAATTTTTGTATCGGGCTACCGCCAGCGCATATTGCATCTGAGAAAAATTCATCTGTCATTCCTCCGTACGGATTAGGTATTAGCTGAGGTTATATCGCTATTCTATACAAATATTTTACATTTTTCAAGATATATACTAAAATAATATAAAAAACGTTTGTTATTTGCAATTAAGGAGGCATTTTTATGGAGACACAAAAGATCGTGGAACGGTATACCGAGGAGATGACGGCCCTCCGCAGGCACATCCACCAAAATCCGGAGATCAGCAACAAGGAGTTTCAGACGACAAAGCTTATCAAGGAGAAGCTGACAGAATATGGAATCGAGATCGCAGAGATCGGCTTAACGACCGGCGTGGTCGGGATCCTGCGCGGCAAAACCCCGGGAAAGACGGTTGCGATCCGCGAGGATATCGACGCGCTTCCGATGCAGGAGCTTGCAGATGTACCATATGCCTCGAAGGTCGAGGGCGTCAGCCATTCCTGCGGACATGATATTCATACGACGACCTTGTTATATTGTGCCAAGGTTCTCTCTGAGCTGAAGGACGAGCTCCACGGAAACGTCATGTTCCTGTTCCAGCCGGCAGAGGAGAAAGGGAGCGGGGCCAAGCAGATGGTCGAGTGCGGCTTTACCAAGGTCTTAAAGCCGGATGTTTTTGTGGGCCTTCATGTGTCCCCGGAATATCCCGCGGGCTCGATCGGATTAAAACGCGGGCCGGCGAATGCCTCCTGCGATATGTTCCATATCAAAATCACTGGAAAGGGCGGACACGGCGCCCATCCAGAAAACTGCATTGATCCGGTTGCGATCAGCGGCTTTGTCCTCTCGCAGCTTCAGACCGTGATCTCGCGTGAAAATCATCCGGTCTATCCTGCGGTCATGACGATCGGCAGCATCCATGGCGGAAAGGCCGCGAATGTAATTCCGGATTACGTGGAGATGGGCGGTACTTTAAGAAGCTTAAACGCAGAGAGCCGGGAGGCCATGCAGAAAGCCATCGAGCGGATCGTGACCTCATCCGCGGAGGCGATGAGAGGGCATGGGGAGGTCAACTGGGAGATCGGTATGCCGCCGCTTGTCAATGACGGCGAGGTGATCGACGCCCTGCGTGCTGCCGCCGAAAAGACCATCGGGGCCGATCATATCATTACCGTGCAGAATCCGTCCCTGGGCTCGGAGGACTTCTCCTATATGTTCCCGGAGTTCGGACCGGGCGCCCAGTTCCGCTTAGGATCGGGCAATGATGTGGATCCCAATACAAGACACGGGCTCCACAATTCCAAAAACGTATTTGATGATACGTGCCTTCCTGTGGGAACCACGGTGCTCGTACAGTTTGTGCGGGACTTCCTGCAATGAGAGTGCGCCAATAATCAAAGGAGGATCTCCGGCGGCCGTTAAGGGGTAGCCGCCGGATTTGCTTAAATACAAAAAAGGAGAGTTGTAAATGGACAACAAAAAGAAAAAGTTCCAAATTCCAACCACTTGTGCGCTTTTGTTCATGATGATGATCGTCTGCGCGGTTTTGACCTGGATTATCCCGGCCGGAGCCTATGACATGGAGCAGGTGGGCAATACGAACCGCGTAATCGCGGGGACGTATCACGTTGTGGAGAGTACCCCGGTCGGCCCGTGGTCGGCGATCATGAGTGTGCTTGCCGGATTTTCCAAGGGCGCAAAGCTGATGTTTATGGTATTCTTCTGCGGAGGCGCCGTTGAGATCCTTGAAAAGAGCGGTTCCATCAACGCGGCGTTTGGAAAGCTTGCCTCCAAAAAGAACCTGAACGTAAACGTTCTGGCGTTCCTTGTGATGGCATTCATGTCCGTCGGCGGTGCGGCCGGCGTCTTTGCGAACCCGGTTGTCGCCTTGGTTCCGATCGGTATTATCCTTGCCACCAATTTAGGCTATGATGCGTTTACGGGCTTTTTGCTCGTATATATGGGTGCATACTCTGGCTTCAATGTAGGCTGGGCGAACGCCTCCACAATCGGAACGGCGCAGCCAATTGCCGAGCTGCCGATCTTCTCCGGCTTCAGCGTCCGTGTGGTCCTGAATATCATCAACTTTGCGATCTGCTATTACTTTACGCTTCGCTATATGAAGATGGTCAAAACGGATTCGACAAAGAGCCTGAATTATGAGGAGGGCATGTCGGTATCGGAGTATATGGGCTCCGGAGAAAAGAAAGGCGCAATCGAGGACACGATGACAATGCCGCATCTTCTGAGCCTTCTTGGTCTGGTCGCCGCGGTCGTATGCATTCTGATCGGTTCCATCAAGTACAAATGGAGCTATGACCAGATTTCCGCTACCTTCTTTGTCCTGGCGATCTTTGCCGGCCTGATCAACGGCATGGGTGTCAACGGCACCACGAAGGTATTCATAAACGGCTGTGCGAAGATGGTAAACGCCGCGTTCATCATCGGTTTTGCAAACGGAATCGGCGTGATCCTCAACAACGGAAACATCCTGAACACGATCGTCAACTGGCTGTCGATCCCGATCTCCAGCATGGGCTCCGTGCTTGGCGCAAACTTCATGTTTATCGCCAACCTGTTCATCAACTTCCTGATCCCGTCCGGCTCCGGCCAGGCGGCTGCGGTCATGCCGCTTATGGTTCCGATCGCGGATCTTGCGGGTATTACGCGTCAGGTTGCTGTACAGGCATTCCAGTTCGGCGACGGCTTCTCGAACTGCCTGTTCCCGACTGCCGGTACGCTGATGGGCGCGCTTGCGATTGCAAAGGTAGACTGGACGAAATATGCGAAATGGATGATACCGCTTCTCGGCTGCCAGGTTATCCTTTCCCTTGTAAGCCTTACGGTTCTGCAGACGATTGGCTGGACCGGTTTATAAATCATTGATCGGAAACGGGGCGCTGCCTTAATAGGCAGCGCCCTGTTTCCGTTTTGGAAAAAAGGAGAATTCTGAAACTTTTATAAAGTGCCTTGACAGTCTTTGGCGGTAGAGGTAGGATATAGCATAATGATACGGGTGACAAGTTGTCACCATTGCAAAGAAAAAGGAGGAATTCCCTATATGGGCGTAAAGAACGATGGGAAAAAGCCGGATAACGAGCCGTTTGGAAACTGGAAGGGGCTGCTTTACTATGCCGTTCTGATGCTGATTATTACGATGCTTTTAAACGGGCTTTTATTTCCGGCGATGCGCCAGCGGGTGATCGAGACCGGCTACAACGATTTTCTGTCCATGATCGAAGCCGGTAAGGTGCGTCAGGTACAGCGGGATCAGGATCAGATCCTGTTTCTGGCCGAGGATGCGGCCGGCAACAGGCAGGTTTATCGGACCGGCAACTGGGAGGACCCAGAATTAACAGAGCGTCTGTACAGCGCCGGTGTGACCTTTGGAAAGGTGATCCCACAGAAGGAATCGGCGATCATGGCCTTTTTCACAAACTGGATCCTCCCGATCGGCGTTATGCTGCTTCTGGGGAATCTGTTGAGCCGAACTCTCATGAAACGCATGGGCGGCAACGCGATGACCTTTGGAAAGTCGAACGCAAAGATCTATGCAGAGAACGAGACAGGAAAAACGTTTGCGGACGTAGCTGGACAGGAGGAGGCAAAAGAGGCCCTGGTGGAGATCGTGGATTTTCTGCATGATCCGAATAAATATGCGGACATCGGTGCATCGCTCCCGAAGGGGGCTTTGCTAGTCGGCCCTCCGGGAACCGGAAAAACACTTCTGGCAAGAGCCGTCGCAGGGGAAGCACATGTGCCCTTTTTCTCCATTTCCGGTTCGGAATTCGTGGAGATGTTTGTCGGCATGGGGGCTGCTAAGGTCCGTGATCTCTTTAAGCAGGCGACGGAAAAGGCACCGTGTATTGTGTTTATCGACGAGATCGACACGATCGGAAAGAAGCGTGACAGCGGCGGCATCAGCGGGAATGACGAGAGGGAACAGACCTTGAATCAGCTTTTAACCGAGATGGACGGCTTTGACGGAAAGAAAGGCGTCGTGATCCTTGCGGCGACGAATCGGCCGGAGTCTTTGGACCAAGCTCTGCTGCGCCCGGGCCGTTTTGACAGGCGGATTCCCGTGGAGCTTCCGGATTTAAAGGGCCGGGAGGCGATTCTTAAGGTTCACGCGAGAAACGTCAGGATGGATGATACGGTGGACTTCAATGCCGTTGCCAGGGCGACGTCCGGCGCAAGCGGCGCGGAGCTAGCGAATATCATCAACGAGGGCGCTTTGCGGGCGGTCCGCATGGGCAGACGAGTGGTCTGCCAGGAGGACCTGGAGGAGAGTGTGGAGACGATAATCGCGGGCTATCAGCGCAAGGGCGCGGCGGTTTCGGAGAAGGAAAAACGGATCGTCGCCTATCACGAGACCGGGCATGCTTTAGTCGCTGCCTGCCAGAGCAATTCGGCGCCTGTCCATAAGATTACAATTATCCCGCGGACCTCTGGGGCACTCGGCTACACCATGCAGGTGGAGGAAGGCGAGCGGTTTTTGATGAGCAGGGAGGAAGCCCTTAATAAGATCGCGACGCTGACCGGGGGGCGGGCAGCAGAGGAATTCATGTTCCATTCGGTTACGACAGGTGCGTCAAACGACATCGAGCAGGCCACAAAGCTTGCCCGGGCCATGGTGACGCGCTACGGCATGAGTGACCAGTTTGGCATGGTGGCGCTTGAGACGGTGACGAATCAGTATCTGGGGCAAGATACCTCATTAGCCTGTTCGCCGGAGACAGCTAAGGCCATCGACGATGAGGTCATCCGAATCGTAAAGGAGCAGCATGAGAAGGCGATTGGGATCTTAAAGGAGAACGCGGCCAAGCTGAACGAGCTGTCCGCTTATCTGCTGGAAAAGGAAACCATCACCGGAGATGAATTCATGGAGATATTACGGCGGTAAAGAAGGAAAACAGTAACAGTTCAGATAGGTCTGCGCAGGGTCTGACCCAGCGCAGCGAGGTCACTTGCTGCGCTGACCGTACGAAAACGTAATGCTCGCAGGCATACGGCCCAGTCTGCACTTCGTTTCGGCCGGTTCTGAACAAGCGCCACCGGCGCTTAGAACCGCGAAGCGATTTTATATGGCCGTATGCGGTAACAGTTCGGACGTCGTCTGAACTGTTAAGGAGAACAGAAATGTTTTCATGGAAATGTGGTTTTTGGCTTTTCAAATGGAAAAAAAAGCGCTATAATATGTATATCTAATCTGGTGTCTATCCATGTGGATCTATTTATAATCCCCGATTGAGAGCTCAACAGATCAAATAAATAAGGAGAACATATATGCGTGAAAAACTAGAAACCCTACCGTTGACGCAGCTTAGGGAGCTGGCAAAAAGCCAGGGAATCCAGCACATTACGTCGCTCAGAAAGTCGGAGCTGATCGACAGGCTTTGTGAAGCGGCACAAAAGTCCGAGCCGGAACGGAGCAGAGAGCCGGAGCGGTCCACAGAGCCTGCCCCGGAGAGGAGACAGCCAGCGGTGCAGCCGATGGCTGCTTCTGCCGTACAGGGGACGGATCCTAAAAGTGATCTGCAGGAACTGGACAGCGGCATTGAGGCGAACGGAATCCTGGAGGTTATGCCGGATGGCTTCGGCTTTATCCGCTGCGAAAATTTTTTGCCCGGTGAAAATGACGTCTATGTGGCGCCGTCTCAGATCCGGCGTTTCAATATGAAGACAGGGGATATCATCCGCGGAAACCGCCGTGTAAAGACTGCGACGGAAAAATTTGCGGCTCTTTTATATGTGACAGATATCAACGGCTACCCGCCGCATGTGGTGGAGCGCCGCCCGAACTTTGAAGACCTGACCCCGATCTTTCCGAACGAGCGGCTCTGCCTGGAGCTGCGTGGTGCGAAAAATACGGTTGCCATGCGCGTAATGGATCTGCTGGCGCCGATCGGAAAAGGGCAGAGGGGCATGATTGTCTCGCCGCCGAAGGCAGGAAAGACCACGCTCTTAAAGCAGGTGGCCAAGGCCGTCAAGACCAACTATCCGGATATGCATCTGATCATTCTTCTAATCGACGAGCGGCCGGAGGAGGTCACGGACATGAAAGAATCCGTGGTCGGGCCCAATGTGGAGGTGATCTATTCAACCTTCGACGAGCTTCCAGAGCGTCATAAGCGTGTCTCCGAGATGGTCGTCGAGCGCGCAAGACGCCTGGTTGAACATGGCCGCGATGTCATGATCCTGTTGGACAGCATTACCCGTCTGGCACGTGCCTATAATCTGGTCGTCCCGCCGAGCGGACGCACGCTCTCCGGCGGGCTCGATCCGGCGGCACTTCATATGCCAAAGCGCTTTTTCGGTGCGGCCCGGAATATGCGCGAGGGAGGAAGCCTGACGATCCTTGCGACGGCGTTAGTCGATACGGGCAGCCGTATGGATGACGTGATCTATGAGGAATTTAAAGGAACCGGCAACATGGAGCTCGTTCTTGACAGAAAGCTCTCCGAAAAGCGGATCTTCCCGGCGATTGATATCCTAAAATCCGGCACGCGCCGCGACGACCTGCTCCTTTCGAGAGAGGAGGCCGAGGCCGTGGACAGTGTGAGAAAGGCGACCAATTCCATGAAGGCCGAGGAATCCGTCGAAAAGATCCTGGATCTGTTTGCCCGGACCCGGACGAACAGGGAGTTTGTAGACATGGCAAAAAAGATGAGATTTTAACCAAAGGCGGGACGCTAAGAAATGGAAGATATGTCAAAAAATCCGATTCAGGTTGCCGAGCGGCTGTTCCGGGTGATCGAGCTTTTGGCGGAGGCCGGTCCGATGGGGATCATGGAGCTTAGCAGTCTGCTGGGCTTCCATAAAAGTACGACGCACAGGCTGGTGACGTCCTTGCAGTACATGGGCTATATCCGCCAGGATGAAGAGACGCTTAAATACACGCTGTCTTTGAAATTCCTTGAGATCGGCAGCAAGATCCTGGAACAGACCAACATGGCGTCCCTGATTCATCCGTCGCTCAAACGCCTTTCGGAACAGACCGGCGAGACGATTCATCTGGTACGCCGGGAGGGGACGGAGGCGGTCTACATTGACAAGGTAGAGTCGAGCGTCAGCTCGATCCGCATGGTCTCGCGGGTCGGCAGCCGGATTCCACTCTACTGCTCCGGAGTGGGAAAGGCCCTGTTAGCAGAGCTTGAGGACAGAGAGATTCGCTCCATATGGGAGAATTCCGAGATCCGCAAGCTGACGCCGCATACGATCCTGACATTTGGAGAGCTCATGGAGCGGATCGGTGAGGTGCGAAGGAGAGGGTACGCCCTGGATGATGAGGAGAACGAGGAAGGTGTGCGCTGCATTGCCGTGAGCCTTAAGGACTACCACAAAGAGCCGGTCTATGCACTCAGCATCTCGGCTCCGGTCGGCCGTATGACAGGGGACCGTGTAACGGAGTTAAAGGAAAAGGTGCTGCGGTTTAAAGGGGAGCTTACAAAGACATTGGGACTTTAAGACGGCGGGAAGGGGCAGATATGGAACAACAGACACAAAAGAGGATGCAAAAATTTCTGGGAGGAGACAAAGAGGGCTATCGGACTGCCTTTCAAATGGCATGGCCGGCGGTTATGGAGTCGTTTTTTATTGCCTTGGCCGGCATGGTGGATTCCCTGATGGTAAGCTCGATGGGGTCCGCGGCGGTGGCCGCCGTCGGTCTCACGACACAGCCCAAATTTATCGGGCTCTGCATCTTCATCGCAACGAATGTGGCCGTGTCGGCACTGGTGGCCAGAAGGCGGGGGCAGAAGGACCGCCGGGGTGCCAACCAGGTGTTAATGATGGCAGTCCTTTTTACGCTTGTGGCGGGAGCCGCAATCAGCGCGGCCTGCGTAGCGCTTGCGGATCCGATTATTGCGCTCTGTGGGGCAAATGAGGATACGCATGCCAGTGCGGCGCTCTACTTTAGGATCATCATGGGCGGTATGCTGTTCAATGTCATTTCCATGGCGGTCAATGCGGCGCAGCGTGGCGCGGGGAATACAAAGATCGCGATGCGGACGAACGTGACCTCCAACGTGGTCAACATGATCGGCAATTATCTGCTGATCCAGGGAAACCTGGGTTTCCCGAAATTAGGGATCGCAGGAGCGGCGCTTGCGACGGTGTTCGGGACGGTTGTGGCCTGTGCCATGAGCCTGCTTTCCGTCATCCCCAGGGATAATTTTGTAAGCTTTGTTTACATTATAAAGGAAAGGGTAACGGTGACGCTCAATCCTGCGAGACACATGGCAAAGATCGCCGCCAGCGTTTTTGTGGAACAGGTATTCATGCGGACGGGCTTCCTTTTAGTGTCCATCATGGTTGCGAAGCTCGGGACAGCCGCGTTTGCGGCGCATCAGGTCGGTATGAACGTGATGAATCTCTCGTTTTCCTTCGGAGACGGTATGCAGGTGGCGGCGGTGGCGCTCTGCGGCCGGAGCCTTGGCGAGGGAAAGCCGGAGCTTGCCAAAATGTACGGGACGGTCTGCCAGCGCATCGGCAATTTGATTTCTGTGGTACTGGCAGTGCTCTATCTGACGTGCGGCTCGCTTCTCTATCATCTGTTTTTTGAGGAGGAGGAGATTATCACGATGGGCGTCGCGATCACCAAGGTGCTGACGGTCATTGTGCTCCTGCAGATCGCACAGGTCATCTATATGGGCTGTCTCCGCGGGGCGGGTGACGTCCTGTTTACGACTGTGGCTTCCACGCTTAGCATAACGATCATCCGCCCGGTCTTTTCTTATGTGCTCTGCTATGTCTGCGGCTTTGGGCTGATCGGCGTCTGGCTCGGTATTGTCTGCGACCAGTTTTCCCGGTTTGTTCTTACAAACTGGCGCTTCCAGAGCGGGAAGTGGATGAACATCCGAATCTGAAGCGGCTCTGGTGCGCCGGCGTTAGTTTCCGCATTCGATGCTGATCGCATTGAACATATCGAGGATATCCTCTACCCGCATATCGGATTTTTCCCTGCCTTTTTTATCGAGAATCGTCTGCCCCTGATGCATCATGAGCAGGCGGTTTCCGTATTCCACAGCAAACCGCAGGTTATGCGTGACCATGATCGTCGTCAGATGCTTTTCGGCGACGATTTTTCCGGTAAGCTGCATGATGGTTTCGGCCGTTTTCGGGTCAAGAGCCGCCGTGTGCTCGTCAAGGATCAGAAACTCGATGGGCGTCATGGTAGACATTAAAAGCGCCATGGCCTGGCGCTGCCCGCCGGAGAGCACACCCACCTTGACAGAAAGCTTATCCTCAAGTCCCAGTCCCAGCGTACTTAGCTGTTCTTTGTAAAAGCCGATCCTGCTCTTATCCGTCCCGGGCCGCAGATTAAAGGACCGCCCCTTCGTATCGGCCAACGCCATGTTTTCAAGGATTGTCATATTGGGGCAGGTGCCCATGGACGGATTCTGATAGACGCGTCCGATGCGGCGCTGGCGTTTGAACTCCGGCATGCGGGTAATGTCCCGGCCTCCGATCCGAATCGAGCCGGCATCCAAAGGGATACTGCCGCAGATCAGGTTTAACAGAGAAGTTTTTCCGGAGCCGTTGCTTCCGACGACAGAGACGAATTCCCCCTCGCCGACAGTCAGGCTGAAATCCTCAAACAGGCACATTTCATTGACGGTTCCGGCATGATAAAATTTGCAGATATTTTGAAGCTCAAGCATGGCGTTTCCCCCTCCTCTTGACCGAATCGCTGACAAACAGAATGAAAAGCAGGATGACGGCAGTGACAAGCTTTAAGTCGGTGGCCTTGATTAGGCGGACCGAAATCACGAGGGCTACACACGCCTTGTAAAGGATTGAACCGACGATGACCGCCGTTGTCGGGCGAAGTCTGTGAAAGCGCTTAAAAAGCTGCGTTCCCAGAATCACGCTTGCGAGTCCGAAAACCATGGTGCCTGTGCCGACCGAAACGTCGAAGTAGGCCTGCTTCTGTGCGAAAATGCCGCCGGCCAAGGCCGCAAAGCCGTTTGCGATGGACAGGCCGATGATTTTTACGCGGCCCTTATCCACGGCGAGAGAGATCACGAGTGTGTCATTGTCCCCGGCGGCCCGTAAAAGATAACCAGAGCGGGTGCCCAGATACCAGTCAAGCAAAAGCTTGCAGAGCAGAGTGATAACAGCCAGGATCAGGACGACGGCATAGGGCCGTAACGGCGCGGGCAGGCAGGTCCGGATCCATGGGTTGTCAAAAATCGTGTCTTTTGACAAAAACGGAAGATTGGCCTTCATGCCAGCGATCCGCAGATTGACGGAGTAAAGGGATGTCATAACGATGATTCCGGAAAACAGATCACGGACCCGGCAGCGGACATGGATGAGGCCCGTTATACAGCCCGCGAGGGCCCCGGCCAGAAAGGAGGCCGGGAGCGCCAGGAAGGGTGCGGTGCCGTTTACGAGCATGGCAGCAGTAAGCGCTGCACCGAGGGGAAACGTACCGTCTACGGAAAGGTCCGGAAAATCCAGGATTTTATACGTAATGTACACACCGAGGGCCATAATGGCATAAATCAGGCCTTCTTCGAGAATACCGGAAAGGATGGTCATTTTGTGCCTCCAAACAGTTCTTTTGCGCTTTTTGTAAGCGCCTCGGGAAAGGAGATGCCAAGCGCCTCGGCTGTGTCCGTATTGCCGTAAAAGGCGGCTTCCTCGATCACTTCAAACGGAAGCTCGGAGGCCTTTGCCTCGCCCTTTAAGACCTTTGCGGCCATATGGCCGGTCTGCTTGCCGAGCTCCACATAATCGAGTCCCATTGCAGCCAGGCAGCCGAGCTTAACCTGTTCGATCTCGCTGCCGAACACCGGGATCTTACATGCATTCGCCTTGGAGAGGATAAGCGGGAGGGAGGAAACGACGGTATTGTCGGTCAGGTTGTTTAAGCAGTCCACCTCCTGCAGGATACTGTCCGTGGCAAGCGGGATATCCGCAGTAGAGGAAACACCTACGTCGAAGATCTCAAAGCCGTATTCCGGCGCATGCTCCTTATATTCGGCGAGTGTGGAGGCGGAATTGACCTCGCTTGTTGTGTAAAGAATGCCGATCCGCTTGGCCTCCGGAAGGATCTCCCGGATCATCGCAAGCTGCTGCTCCACGGGAAGCTTGTCGCTTGTGCCGGTGACTTCGCCTGCCGGCATTCCATCCTCGGAAGCGAGTTCCGCGGCGACCGGATCCGTCACAGCCGTGTAGATAACTGGAATGTTATTCTTTCTGCCGGCACTGTATGCGCTCTGCGCGATCGGAGTCGCGATCGCACAGATCATATCGACGTTCTGCCCTGCAAAATTTGTGGCGATCTGGGAGGCAAGCCCGGGATCCGACTGGGCGTTCTCCTCAAGAAGGGTCAGGTTTTCTCCTATGATGAAGCCCTCCTCTGCGAGCCCCTGGATAAAGCCTTCACGGCAGTTGTCAAGGGAGCCGTGGACAGCAAACTGGCCGATGCCGATTGTTACAGAAGGGGCGGTTCCCTCGGCAGGGCCGGATTCCTCTGCCAGGGAAGCCTCTGTCTGGGAGTCGGTTTCTTTGGCGGGTGCGCTAGTCTCTGGCTGTCCGCTGCTGGAGCAGCCCGTTGCCAGGACGGATGCCAGTGTGGTAAGAACGATTGCTTTCATGATTTTTTTCATAAAGATCTCCTCTCTGTCTTTGCTGCTGCCGATGAGAAAATTGAGGGCATAAAAAGTGTGCGCTTTGCGCACACTCGCGCCGGAGCGCGGCTGCGTCACAGCCATCTTCCTTAGCGCGGAGTGCGCATAAAAAAAGTCTCAAGCATACACTAGTATGCTTGAGACGAATCATTCTATCCGCGGTGCCACTCAAATTGACCGGTTGGTCCACTTTTTCGTATACCATCATATACGCCGCTTTGTAACGGCTGCGGAAGCCGTCAGTCCCTACTGTTTTTCAAGACTGCCCTCGAAAGGCCATTCTGTTTCCAACGAAATACCGCAATCCCACCGCCTGCAGCTCTCTGTCAATCCGTTTGGGGAAACATACTCCTCTTTCTCAACGGTTTTGATTTTCAGTTATGGGGTTATCTTAATACTGCAATTGTATTTTGTCAAGAAGAAATTTTCAGGTTATTTAGAATTCCGGCTCGATGAGGCCATATGAGTTGGCCTTTCTCTTATAGACCACATTGACTTCATTGGTATCTGCGTTCAGGAACATGAAAAAGTTATGGCCTAAAAGCTCCATCTGAATACAGGCCTCCTCCGGATCCATGGGCTTCATGGCGAAGCGCTTGGTTTTGACGATTTGGATTGTCTCCTCATGCTCCGGCTCCTCCTGTAAAAACATCTCGCTGAAGGAGAGGGCACTCTGCTTTTTGTCAATCAGCTTTGTCTTATATTTTTTGATTTGGCGTTCGATAATTTCCTCCACGAGATCGATCGAGACATACATATCGCTGGAGTCCTGCTCGGCGCGGATCATATTTCCCTTGACCGGAATCGTCACCTCGATTTTCTGCCGGCCCTTTTCAACGCTCATGGTTACCTGTACTTCCGTGTCTGGAGAAAAATAGCGTTCCAGTTTACCGATTTTGCTCTCCACCGCCTCGCGGAGGCCCTCGGTGATGTCGATGTTCTTTCCACTGATAATATAACGCATACAATCAACTCCTTCTTTTGGGATAAGACAAGTATAGCATATATTTCTGTAAAATACAACACAGAAAGAAAAAAATTAGACAATTTGAAGAGAGAAATTCAAGTATTAAAACGATAGAAACGCATTCGACATGCCGGGGCGTTTGTCAATAGGTTTTTGGGAGAAAAAGGTCGAAACGGCAAATTTTATGAGATGTGTACAAAAATTTGAAAATATTGGCTGGACCGGAAAATCCACGAAATACACCGGAGAAAAATGTGGATATTGTGTATAACTTGGTGTATAAGTGCTTTTCCACACAAAACGGCGGTTCTCCGGGGTGGACAACTTCAGGCAATTCCCCGGAAAACGCCGGTGGATACTGTGGATAACAGAAAAATCAACTCGATGCTTTGTGCAATTTGTCTGGTTTACCATAATTTAGTACCGGTTGTCGTCTCGTGGCGGCATTTGTCCATATGAGGCTTATTTTTGGCTTACGATCTCTCCTCCAAGGACCGTCATTCGGCAGTCTAGGAGAGCCTTGATGTTATCGAGCGGGTTCTGGTCAAAAACGGCAAAGTCCGCTCTTTTCCCGACAGTGACGGAGCCATGCGTGTCCGATACGCCCAAAAGCTCGGCGGCCCGGCTGGTCCCGCACCGGATGGCTTCCATCGGCGTCATGCCGCATTCCGTCATAAGAACGCATTCGAAGGCGGTCTTGTCAAACGTATTGAACGGGGTTCCTGCATCTGTGCCGAGGGCGATCTTTACACCGGCTTTATGGGCACGGCGGAAGGTATCCATGTGGGCGTCGATGGTCTGCTCCACCTTTTTGACGACATATTCGGCGATTCCTGCTTTGGTTCCGTATTGCTTGATCCAGTAAGGGGCGGCTAAGGTCGGGACATAGAAGACATCATGCTCTTTCATAAAGGAAAAACACCAGTCGTCCATATAGAAGCCGTGTTCAACAGAATCAATGCCCGCCCGGAGCGCATTTTTGATGCCCTCCATACCCTGGGCGTGCGTAAAGGTTTTGGCACCGGCCTTGTGGGCTTCCTCAATGGCGGCGCTAAGCTCCTCCTCCGTCAACTGGGCGGAACCCGGTTCTACCCCTTTTGTCATGACGCCGCCGGTGGCCATCAGCTTGATCCAGTTTGCGCCGGCTTTTAACTGCTCTCTCGCGGCCTTGCGGCAGTCGTCAGGACCGTCGGCCTCGCGTCCAGAGGTATGGCCGTGTCCGCCTGTCATACAGATGCATTTGCCGGCTGTCTGCATTCCGGGAGAGAGGATCTGACCCTTTAGCTGGGCATCGTGAATTACGGCGTCGATGTGATTGGGGGAGCCCGCATCGCGGATGTAGGTGACACCGGAATCCAACAACGTTTTTAAATTGTCAAGGGCGCGTATGGTGAAAGCGGCATCGGGGAGAGTGCGGTCGGGATTGGCACCCGCGTCGAAGCAGATATGTACATGGCAGTTAAAGAGACCGGGAAGCAGCGTCTCTCCTCGAAGGTCTACGACCCTTGCGTCGGTCGGGGCGGTAAGCTCTCTGCCGATCTCGCGGATCATACCGGATTCGACAAGAATGCTGCATTCCGGAAGTACGGTGTTGCCAAGGACATCGAGGACGTCCGCATGGGTAAATAAGGTAATCATGGTAAATTCCTCCTACATGTGCAATAAAATTAAGAAACAGTTCCTTTACTTATTATAGCAGTAATCTGCGGGAAGACAAGAAATTTTCAATATTTGCAGCAGCCTTGCTTACGGCGTCCCTGCTACCCAATATTCCCTGTAAAATAAGAAAAAGATTGCATTTTGTAACAAATAAAATTATAATATGTTTTATCTATTATTAAATTGTGGATAGCCTGATAAAGAAGGTGAGAATACATGGCTGAGAATCAGTTGAAAAACATAAAGACAGAGCTGGAGGCGCCTGCGGATTTTACGGAGCCAAAAGTCCTTTATGCAGATTTGATAAAATGCATCAAAAAGTATCATCCTTCCGATGATCTGAGTATGATCGAGAAGGCATATGAGATTGCGGACAACGCGCATAAGGAGCAAAAACGCAAATCCGGCGAGCCCTATATCATTCACCCGCTCTGCGTGGCGATCATCCTGGCAGATCTGGAAATGGATAAGGAGACGATCACAGCCGGGATTCTCCATGACGTCGTAGAGGACACGGTCATGACGGACGAGCAGATCGCGGAAATTTTCGGCAAAGAGGTTGCTCTTTTGGTGGACGGCGTGACAAAGCTCACGCAGCTCTCCTGGTCGGCCGACAAGGTTGAGATCCAGGCCGAAAATTTAAGAAAGATGTTCCTCGCGATGGCGAAGGACATTCGCGTCATTCTGATTAAATTAGCCGACCGGCTTCATAATATGCGGACGCTTCAGTATATGCGCGAGGAGAAGCAGAAGGAGAAGGCCAGGGAGACGATCGAAATCTATGCGCCTCTGGCGGACCGCCTCGGTATTTCAAAGATCAAGATCGAGTTAGATGATTTAGCGCTTAAATATCTGGAGCCGGAGATCTTTAAAGATCTGGAGGAAAAGATTGCCCTGACGAGAGAGGCGCGTCAGGCATTTATCGGTTCGATCATTAAAGAGATCAGCAGCCATATGGAAAACTCCGGAATTGCCTGCGAGGTGGAGGGGCGCGTGAAGCACTTCTTCAGCATTTACAAAAAGATGATGAAGCAGAACAAGACTCTGGATCAGATCTATGACGTGTTTGCCGTGCGCATCATCGTCGAATCGGTCAAGGACTGCTATGCGGCGCTCGGCGTGATCCATGAGATGTATAAGCCGATTCCCGGCCGCTTTAAAGACTACATTGCAATGCCGAAGCCCAATATGTATCAGTCCCTTCATACGACGTTAATCGGCGGAAACGGACAGCCCTTTGAGATCCAGATCCGGACCTATGAGATGCACCGCACCGCCGAATTCGGCATCGCGGCTCATTGGAAATATAAGGAGAGCGGAAGCGGCCAGATCGCGGATGGCAGTGAGGAAAAGAAACTAAGCTGGCTGCGTCAGATCCTCGAATGGCAGCAGGACATGTCTGACAGCCGGGAGTTTTTGTCCACGGTCAAGAGTGATCTCGATTTATTCTCGGACAGTGTGTACTGCTTTACGCCGACGGGCGATGTAAAATCTCTGCCGAGCGGCTCGACGCCGATCGACTTTGCATACTCCATTCACACGGCAGTCGGCAACAAAATGGTCGGCGCGCGGGTAAACGGAAAGCTCGTAAACATCGACTATGTCCTCCAAAACGGTGACCGGATCGAGATCATGACCTCGCAGAATTCCAAGGGGCCGAGCCGTGACTGGCTCTCGCTTGTAAAGAGCGGCCAGGCGAAGAATAAGATCAATTCCTGGTTCAAGCAGCAGAGGAAGGGGGACAATATCCTCCGCGGCCGTGAGATGATCGACCGCTACTGTAAGGCAAAGGGCATCAATTATGCGGACGTAAGCAAGCCCGAATTCATGGATAAGGTCATGCAGCGCTACGCGTTCCAGGACTGGGATTCCGTGCTGGCTTCCGTGGGGCACGGCGGCCTCAAGGAGGGCCAGGTCATCAATAAGATGCTCGAGGAGCGCAACAAGAAGCTGAAGCGGGAGGTCACGGACGCGACGATCCTGGATTCGATCAGCGAAAACGGCCGGCCGGCGGCGATCGTACCGGTCCGGCGGGCGAAATCGGGCAGCGGGATTACGGTAAGGGGGATTCATGATCTTGCCGTGCGGTTTTCCAAGTGCTGCAGCCCGGTTCCCGGGGATGAGATTGTCGGCTTCGTCACACGCGGCCGCGGGATCACGATCCACAGGACCGACTGTGTAAACGTACTGAACCTGCCGGAAATGGAGCGGAGCCGTCTGATTGATGCCGAATGGCAGCAGTCCGAGACGGATGAAAAGAGCGCGGCGACCTACATCACGGAGATTTCCATTTTTGCGAACAACCGCATCGGCATGTTCGTGGATATCTCCAAGATCTTTACGGAGCGGCAGATTGATATCAAGTCCATGAACGTACGCACAAATAAGCAGGGAAAGGCGACGATTACGATGTCGTTTGAGACACACGGGCTTGAGGAGTTAAACAGCCTGATCGCCAAGCTCGGGCAGATCGAGGGCGTCTTGGATATCGAGCGGACAACGGGATAAAAGGAGCAGCTATGAGCGGGATTCGAATTAAGACACTGGTGGTAGGCATGGTGGGGACCAACTGCTATCTGGTGTATGACGACGAGACAAAGAGGACGGTGATCGTAGATCCGGGAGACGGCGCAGAACAGATTAACGCAGAATGCAGACGGCTTTCCCTGAAGCCGGAGGCGGTCCTTCTGACGCACGGCCATTTTGACCATATCCTGGCAGCCGAGGCGCTGCGGACGGAGTGGGGGCTTACGATTTATGCCTGCGAAAAGGAGCGGGAGATCCTTTCGGATGGAAAAAAGAACCTGGTGGAGAGCTACTATGGACAGCCTTACTGCTTAACGCCTGACGAGACGGTGAAGGAGGGAGATACGCTTTCTGTGGCCGGGTTTACATGTAAGGTCTTAGAGACGCCGGGACACACGGCGGGGTCATGCTGCTATTATCTGGAGAAGGAGCGGGTGCTGTTTTCGGGCGACACGCTGTTTCAGATGTCATACGGGCGAATCGACTTCCCGACCGGGAGCGGCCGGGCGATGGAAGCCTCGGTGCGCCGGCTGCTTAGAGAGCTCCCGGGCGACGTCATGGTCTATCCCGGGCACATGGATCAGACGACAATTGAATTTGAGCGGACGTACAATCCACTTGCGGAGAAATAGGCGATGATAGGGATCTTATTAAACGACAACGCCTATGAGCAGGATATCCGGGAGCTTTTGATGGCGTTTTATCCGGGGGAAAGCTTTGCCCATGAGAGGCAGGCGGGGGCGAGGCTCTATGTAGAAGGGATATATGCAGGCGCAGAGGGCGATGAAGATCGTTTCCGTTTGCGCCTTTTGAACGAGGAAGCGGTTTGGGGAGAATGCCAGTTTTCGCTTCCGTATCGGGACCGGCTTGCGGCGAAAACGGCGATTAAACGTGAATTGTACGGACTGCTGACAAAGCTTACAAACAAAACGCTTCCCTGGGGGACGCTGACCGGAATCCGGCCGACCAAGATCGCGCTTACAAGACTTTTCGCGGGGCAGACAAGGGAGATGATACGCAGTTTTATGCAGGAAACCTATCTGACGAGCCCGGAAAAGACTGCGCTTAGCCTTGCGATCGCTGCGCGTGAAAAGGAGCTTTTAAGCCGGATCGATTATAAAAACGGTTATAGTCTGTATGTGGGAATCCCGTTTTGTCCGACAACCTGCCTGTACTGTTCCTTTACCTCGTATCCGATCGGGGTATGGTCCGGGAGGATCGGTCTTTATCTGGAGGCGGTTTATCGGGAGCTCGCCTATGTAGCCAGCCGGATGAAAGGGAGGCCGCTTCACACGGTCTACCTCGGCGGAGGGACGCCGACTTCTCTTACGGCTTCGGAGTTAGATGCGCTGCTCTCCAAGACCGAGGAGCTGTTCGATCTGTCTACAGTCTGTGAATATACCGTAGAGGCGGGACGGCCGGACAGCATCACAAGGGATAAGCTTTCGGTGCTCAAACAGCATGGGATTTCGCGGATTTCCATCAACCCGCAGACGATGAAGCAGGAGACACTGGAACTCATCGGCCGCCGTCATACGGTGGATATGACGCGGGAGACCTATAAGCTGGCGCGTGAAATGGGCTTTGACAATATCAACATGGATCTGATCATCGGCCTTCCCGGTGAGACTCTCTCTGATGTACACATGACGATGGAGGAGATTAAGAGGCTTTCGCCGGACAGTCTCACGGTCCACTCGCTGGCAGTCAAGCGGGCGGCCAGGCTGAACCGCATGTGGGATACGTATGCGCCTCTGGGAATGGTAAACACACAGGAGATGATCGGCCTGGCGGAAGAATGTGCCAGAGAGATGGGGCTACTTCCCTATTATCTGTACCGCCAGAAAAACATGGCAGGAAATTTTGAGAATGTCGGTTATGCGGCGCCGGGGAGGGAATGCCTGTACAACGTATTAATGATGGAGGAGAAACAGACCATCGCCGCCTGCGGCGCCGGGACAACCACGAAGGTTTTGTTCCCCGGCGACCGGATCGAACGGGCGGAAAACGTGAAGGATGTGGCCCAGTATATCGACCGGATCGACGAAATGATTGGGCGGAAACGGAAGCTTCTTGAGGCTTAAAAAGAGGTTTTTTGTACATCAAAATAGGGGTTGTACATCATTTTTTTACCCAATGGTACTGAATCATACTTGAGGATGTAGAGGAACAACCTAATATTGCGCCTAAAGGACAATCTTATTCTAATGAATGAGACTGTCCTTTTTTGTTATAGTCAATTATCAAGAATAGAGGAAGAATGTATAAGTAAGTAGTACAGCGCTAGAAGCAGAGAATGCGATTATTTTTATCAATGGTGTACATGAAAAATTTTACTTTATTTCCGGCTGAGGCCGGTTGCACAAAAATCCTGTGCCGGAAGATTGGCCAATACTTTATGTGCATAGAAAACGACCTGTTTTGAATGCTTTTTGCAAAGGATACAGGGCCTCAATGGCATGTATAGAAAGAACAAACAATATAAAAATAAAAAGGTACCTTGACAATTTGCGGAAATCTTGCTATACTTCAAGGTACCTTGTAAAATTGAAAGGAGTTTTATATGAATTGTCACAGAAATCAGATATGGAAGCAGCCGGCACCGTCCTGGGGGGAAAATATGGATGGAAGGCTGGTACTTGACTTACTGGATATCAGCCGCACGATGCGCTCCCTCTATGAAGGGCGGGGCAGCCAAAAGCGGGTTCTCATCGTGCTCAGTGAAACCGGGACCATTACCCAGCGGGAGCTGACCGCACGGCTGGGTATTCAGCCCGGCTCCGCCAGCGAGGTCATTGCCAAGCTGGAAAGCGCCGGACTGGTAGAGCGGACCGCCAGCGAGGAGGACCGCCGCACCGCTAATATTTCTCTCACTGAGGCCGGTCTGCGACAGGCGGAGAACGCGCTGGAGCAGCGCAAACGGCGGCATGAGGAGATGTTTTCCATCCTGTCCGAGGAGGAAAAGGAGCGGCTGCTGGCCCTGCTGGAAAAAATCAACAGCGACTGGGACAGACGCTATCAGGCTGTCTGTGAGCACCATGGGCACCGCCATCATGACCATCAAGGCCATCATCACGAGCATTACGAGCACTTTGGCCACCAAGGCGGAGAGCGTGGCTGTAACCACGACTGTGAGCACTGCGAGCATCCCTGCGGTCGTGGGCAGGGCAGACAGGGGTAAGGCTTCATGTGGAAGTATATCAAGCAATATCTGCCCTACGCCATCTTGGCCGCGCTATTTATGGTGGGCGAGGTGTCCACGGATCTGGTGTAGCCGGGGATTATGCGCCGCATTGTGGATGACGGCGTGCTGGGGCTGCAAATGATCTGTCTGGTGCTACTGGGTGGGTTGAGCGTGTTCCCCCTTGTGACGGGCTGCATTCTTTTGCGTCTTTGGAAGGCCAATCCGCTGTTTGTTAAATTGCAAGGGCAGTTGGACTCCATCAATTCTATCATGCAGGAGGCTGTATCCGGCATCCGTATCATCAAAGCCTGCGTGCGGGAAGCCTATGAGAAGGCCCAGTTCGGAAAGGCCAATGAGACCCTGGTGAAAACCCAGCTGCGAATGCTGGTAATTTTTACCTTTATGAACCCCGTCGCGAACGCCCTGATGTATGGCGTTGTAGCAGTCATCCTGTATACCGGTTCCTTCCAGGCTGCCGCCGGCCGGCCGCACAACGCCGGGGGATATCATGGCGTCTGTCACCTACACTACCCAACTTCTCAATAGCGTACTGATGCTGGTCAACCTGCTCATGCGCTTTTACGACATCGACAGCGGGCACATCTTCATTGACGGGCAAAATATTCAGGATATTTCCAGGAAGAATCTGCGGCGGAATGTGGCCATCGTTTTGCAGGACACGGTGCTTTTTAGCGATACGATCCTGGCCAACCTGAAATATGGCCGGGAGAGCGCATCAAAGGAGGAGGTCGAGCAGGCGGTCAGCATGAGCCGATGCGGCGATCTGCTCCAGAGCCTGCCGCGGGGCTGGGACACCATTCTCTCCGGGGCAGGCGAGAGCATCAGCCAGGGACAGCGTCAGCCGCTGTGCAATAGTGGAGTCACCCTTATCACAAAGTATCGTAAATTCCAGGATTTGCTTAATTGACATACCAGCACGCTTGAGAGATGCAATGATAAACAATCTTTCAAAATCGGATTCTTTAAATATACGGTTTCCGTTTTGATCCCGCTCAACAAAGGTTAATAATCCTTCTTTCGCGTAAAAACGGATGGTGTGCGGGGAAAGATTCAAGCATTTGGCTACTTCGCAGACAAAAAATCATCAATAAATGAGAGACACTCTTTTGACTGATGGTATACTCTAAGGTCTATGATAATATCAATATGGACGGAGAGGATAAAACGGATGAAAAAACAGTGATTTCAAGTTCATTGGTGCCTTTAATGCTTTCTATGGCTGCCTCTGGCAATACAGGTGCAGCATCTGATTTAGCTGGTGAATTGTCATTAAATATGGATGAAGCTCTTATGGAATTGGAAGATTCTTTGGCAGAAAAACCAACAAAAAACAGAGATGCCGTTATGTCTGTCCAATATATGATTGGAGATATCATTCGTGCCGATGGCTCCATTGTAAAAGGAACAGATTTAACTTCAATTGATAATAATAATGTTCCCATAGCTGTCATTGGTGGATTTAAGGAGGATGGAATGGCTTTCGGTGTAGGTGTTCATAGAAGTAATACACCTTTGCAATGGGCATCGGATCATTCCGCCGGATACGCAACAAGCTTCATCAATATTGTCTGCACACAGGACTCGGAGTTTGATTTTTCCGGCGATAAGAACGGTACGGATAATTGGAATGAAATTTGTACGCAGGATCAGGAGGATACAACAGATGCCGAAGTGAATTATCCCGCGTTTCATTTTGTAAACACCTATGCGGAGAGCTACGGGCTGTCTGGTGATTTTGCAGTTGGCTGGTATATGCCGAGTATTGAGGAATTATGCGACATCTATCACAGTCTGTACCAAAATCTGCGGCTTTTACGGGAAACAGACGGAAAAGCTTCCCTGTAATATTTTTCGCGCGCTGGGTTTTGACTATTCTTTTGTCAGGAACGGCAATGATTTTTATGCGGTTGCAGATGTGTTTCAAAAGGTAAAGAATACGGAACACCCGGTTGTCCTTCATATGTGTACAGTAAAGGGGAAAGGATACCAGCCGGTAGAAGCAGATAAAGAAAGCTGGCATTATATGGGGCCGTTTGATATAGAGACAGGGAGACTTAAAATTACAGCCGTACCTGTGGAAACATATGAGGCTTTAACGGCCGCATATCTGGCGGATAAAATGAGAAAGGACACGGCTGTTACAGCAATTACGGCAGGAACTCCAAAGGTTTTGGGGGTTGATGAGGAACTGAGAAAACAGTTCCTAAAACAATTTGTGGATGTAGGAATTGCAGAAGGCCATGCTGTGGCTTTTGCCTCTGGTATTGCAAAAGCGGGAGCAAAACCAGTATTTGGTGTCAGCAGCTCCTTTTTACAGCGGACTTATGACCAGCTTTCCTCTGATCTGGCACTGAATCACAGCCCGGCGGTCATTCTTGTATTTTTTGCGGGGATTGGCGGGGGGCAGTCAGACACACATGGGGGGGGATATTCCACTTGCTGCGAATATTCCTAATATCGTCTATCTTGCGCCAACATGCAAGGAAGAATATCTCAGTATGCTGGAATGGGGACTAAACCAGAAGGATTCCCCAGTGGTCATTCGTGTGCCGGGAGTAGAAACTGTATCCAAAGCCGGGAATCTTTTGTCTGAATATAGCTTACCTGCAAAATATGAAATTGTGGAGCATGGAATTCATGCAACCCTTATCAATCCCCGCTATGCCTCTGCTGTGGATCGTGAGGTGCTGGGGGCATTGCCGGGATATGGCCACAGGGCAGTTGTCACGCTGGAGGATTGAGTATTGAAAAGAAAGGTGTGATAGTTATGCTTAAAAAAATGTAAATGATAGGAATTTCCGATTTTATGATAGTTACATTCGGAGCGTGCGGAAAAAGTGATTTTCCTGCATACAAAGGCATGAATATTAGGGATATACATGATCGGTGCCAGGATCTTTACGGCATTGATAGTATTGCCAGAACCCATAGTCTTATTCCGGGGCCAAGTATGGGCAGAGCCCACAAAAAAGCAGATAGCCAATGCGTTTGCTTTTATCGCATTTCCAAGACTAAATTCTATAGATGTACGATTGGAACGCTCTCAATATTCAGCCATTAGCATTCAAAAATGTGCGGATGCTATCGTGGGATATCTCTTAAAAAGAAATCAGCTTTTTTGAACTTTTTGTTGAAAAATCCCTTTGAAATATTTTTTGAATTGTGTATAATATATATACAACGTGTAGCTCTATGCGTAATTCCGGTTGCGTATAAACTGCACGTTATTTTTTGAAACGGAGGAGAACAGGTGAAAAGGGTAAAGGCGGCCTGCATTTGTCAGACACTTCACTTTATGCTGAAAGATGAGGTCGGTCATGATTATGCAGTCAGGCAAGCAGAACAGGAGGTTGAACAATATAAGCAAAAACTGGAACAGAATCATACACCGTTCAAAATTATTGAGCAGGAAAAACAAGTTGACGGGTCAATTATTGTAAAAATAATTAAGCAATATAATTCCAGTCCTGTTGGCGATTATCTGAATTAACCACTGTGAAAAGCGTGTAGCCTATGGCGTAAAACCAGCAAACGTCAAGCTATACGCTTTATTTTTGTGAAAGAAAGGAACGGAAAACCAAATGGTACAATCGAATCAATTTTTAGAAACAGAACAAATCGGAAAGCTGATGAAGAAGTATGCAATCCCTTGCATCATCTCTCTTTTAGTTGGTGCGCTTTACAATATTGTAGACCAAATTTTTATTGCAAACGCCAGCTACCTTGGTTCTTATGGAAATGCGGCTAACACGGTGGTATTCCCACTTACCGTTGTTGCGCTTGCGATTGCTGTCATGGTTGGAGACGGCAGCTGCGCTTTTGTCAGTATTTGCCTTGGTAAAGGGGAAATGGCTCATGCTAAAAAAAGTGTTGGAAATGCAGTTGTTATGATAATTGCAGGCAGCCTGCTTCTGACAGTTGTTTATTTATTTTTTCAGACACAAATTATCGCCATGTTTGGCGGAACCGTAAACGAAGAAACATTTTATTACTCAAGGGAATATTTCTTTTACATCAGTCTTGGAATTCCTCTTTATATGTTTGGGCAGTCAATGAACCCGGTTATCCGGGCAGACGGGAACCCCCAGTTTGCTATGGCTTCCACGCTGATTGGTGCAGTTGCCAATATTCTTCTTGACCCGGTTTTTATCTTTGTATGTAAATGGGGAATGAAGGGAGCGGCCATCGCAACTGTGATCGGTCAGATTATCACGGCTATTTTAGCAATATGGTATATCCTGCATATGAAAACAATCAGGCCGTTGCCAAATGACTTCAAAATTGACGGGAAAATATGCGGCCAAACTTTAATTTTGGGAATTACAAGTTTTTTATCGCAGATTTCTCTGGTTGCGGCAATGGCGGCAATCAACAATATGCTCCGCAAGTATGGCGCAATAGATGAAACATTCGGGCAGGCGCAGTATGCCCAAATTCCAATGGCTGTTGTCGGCATTGTCATGAAGTTCTTCCAGATTGTTATTTCGATTGTTGTCGGTATGGCAGCCGGCTGTATCCCTATCGTAGGATATAACATAGGCGCAAACCATAAACTGCGTGTCAAAGAATTATTTACAAAATTGCTGTTTGCGGAAGCTCTTGTAGGTGCAGCTGCATTTGTTTTGGTCGAAATTTTTCCGAAGCAGCTGATTTCTATTTTCGGTGCTGCAAATGAAAGCAACTATTATACGGAGTTTGCAATAAAAGCATTCCGGATTTACTTATGTATGATTATAATGGCTTGCGTAAACAAAGCATGTTTTATTTTCTTGCAGGCAATGGGGAAAGCCGTGGCTTCAACGGTACTTTCCATGATAAGGGAAGTTGTCTTTGGTGTCGGTTTCGCCGTTCTGCTTCCTATATTCTGGGGACTCAATGGTGTGCTATTTTCCATGCCTTTATCTGATATATTAACATTCATTGCTGCGGTTATTTTGATTTACCACACCTATAAAGAGCTGAATACGAAAGGAGCCAAAATCAAATGAAAAATTGCATGATTACAATCAGCCGGGAATTTGGAAGCGGTGGACATACTATTGGAAAAGAAGCTGCAGACAAATTTAACACTCCGTGCGATGACAATGAACTCATTCAAAAAATAGCGCAGACAAGCGGATTTGTAGAAAATTAGGCGAAAGAAGCAGACGAAAATACTCCTAAAGGATATATAAAATGAATGACTTTAGCTCCTCAATGGTCATTTCTTGTGCGCATTAGGGCGACCATAGAGAAGTTCTTTTTTATCCTCGTCCACATGCCCTCACAGCGGGCAGTGTCGTGGCGGCTCCCCCGACACTGCCTATGCTCTGGTGGATGCCATATTTAGCAACTGCTTTACGGTGGGTTTCGTTGGTGTACTATGCTCCACGGTTTGAGTGTCTGACGGATTTCCTAAATTTTACTGAAAATTTTTTTCCAGGAAACTCCCAATGTAATCAAAGAAATCACACCGGACAATCCGTCTCCAACAGGGCCAGCCCACAGGATGCCCTCGACACCCCACAGATACCCAAAGAGCAGCATAGCCGGAATTAGGAAGATAATTTGCCGTGACAGCGTGAGCAAAGCCGCAGGCACAGGCTTTCCGATAGCTTGGAAGAAGATGCCGGTTACAGCGCCAGCACCAATCATAAAGCAAGCCAGCAAATAGACACGGAAGCATTTCACCGCAAATTCCATATAAAGGTCCGATTCCTGCCCAAACAGGTTGATGATATACTCCGGACAGAATTGGAAGATAAAGAAAGCCACCACCAGAATCAGCGTACAGCTCGTCAGAGCCAGCTTATAGGTTTTCTTCACGCGATCATACTGGCCGCTGCCGTAGTTAAACCCGAAGATAGGCTGGATACCGGTGGCGATGCCCAGGGCAATGCCGGTAATTAACTGACTCACTTTCATCGTAATGCCCAGTGCTGCCAGAGGAATGTCGGCTCCGTATTTAGACATAGTCCCATACTTCACCAAGGAATTGTTCATTACCGCAATGACAAATACCGAGGCGACCTGCGAAATAAAGCTGGACGTTCCAAGGGTCAGCACTTTTTGAATTACCATCCATTTGGGAAGCAAATGCTGCTTTTTCACCTTGATGGTCTTAAAGCGGAGCATACACACGATGAAATAGATGGCGTTCAAAATCTGCCCGACAATGGTGGCCCAGGCCGCGCCCTTGACCCCCCAATGACAGACAAAGATGAAGATGGGGTCGAGAATGATATTGGTAATACAGCCGATCAGCAGTCCGACCATACTCACCTTGGGCCGCCCGTCCGCTCGGATAATACTGCCGAAAGCGCCATCCATCATCGCAAAGGGAAAGCCCAAAACGATGACGCTCCCGTACTCCAGCGCATAAGGCATATTTCCCTCCGTCGCGCCAAACAGAAGGCAAAGAGGTTCCAGAAAAACTTCAAACAGGATCAGCAGGACCGCACTCGTCCCGACTACCAGAGTGACAGCGTTGCCGACACCGAAGGCCGCCGCCTGCGTCTGGCCCTTTCCCAAATTCAGGCTCATGTAGGATGCCGCTCCATCGCCAATCAACAGGCCCAAGGCCAGCAGGATCGAAGTAAGCGGTAGGATGATATTTGTTGCGGCGTTGCCCAAGTAACCAACGCCCTGCCCAATGAAAATCTGATCGACCATGTTGTAGAGAGAGTTGACCACGATGGAAATAATGCTGGGTATCGCATAGCGGACCATCAATTTGCCAACCCGCTCGGTCCCAAGCGGATTGACCACAACTGTTTCTGCACGCATATTGAAATTCCTCCTAACAAAATGAAAATAATTTACGCTCCGATGGCGTTGCCCGTGTAAAGCGGGTAGTACCCCCCTTTTCCTCAATCAACTGGTCGTGGATCCCTCGCTTGATGATCCGGCCCTGCTCCAGACCCATGATGCAGTCGAAGCTCCGAACTGTGGAGAGCCGGTGCGCGATGGCAAAGGTAGTACGGCCTTTCATCAACCGGTCCATGCCCCCTGTACCAACGGCTCCGTGCGAGTGTCGATGGAGGATGTGGCTTCGTCCAAAATCAGGACCGGCGGATCAGCAACGGGGACGCATTCCCCGCCGGCGGCTTTCAGCCGTCCCGTATGTCGTAGAAGCGGTTGATCAGATCGGCAATGGTGGTCTTTCCTGCGCCGGGGCGTTTCCGTCAATGTGCCCGTCCGACTGTTCGGCAGACAATCTTTACTGGCGATACCGTCTATTATACGCATTTTCCCTTGATTGTTAATTTAAAAAATGTTATAACATATAAAAAAATTTATCAATCGCCGGAGGGATAGTATGAATACGTTTCAACTTACTTGCTTTTTGACCGTGGCTGAAACGCTCAGCTTTGCAAAAGCCGCCAAGCTCCTGAATGTGACGCAGCCAGCAGTCACGCATCAGATTCATTCTTTGGAGGAGGAATTGAACGCACAATTGTTTAAGCGCACCACACGGTCGGTAGAGATCACGCAGGAAGGGCTGATCTTTTTGAACGATGCAAAAAATGTATTGAATATCATTACTCTGGCAAAAAAACGGTTTGAAGAACCTTTGGTGGATGAGCGGCAGTTCTTTTCTATTGGCTGCCACAGCCACAATGAATTGCACTTGTTACCTGAGATACTGCGGCAAATGGCAGAATCCTGCCCTATGCTGTATCCAGTGTTCCAAGTCGTACCGTTCCAACACCTGTATCAATTGTTGGACGAAGAAGCGGTCGATGTGATCATTGCATTTCAAGAAAAAGATTCAAAAAAAATAGATGCCATTTACAGGGAACTGGCTCAGATCTGTATTACTGGCATTTTGCCCGTCGGCCACTCGCTGGCAGAAAAGGAGTTGCTGGACGAGGACGATCTTCGAACACAACGGCTACTCCTGCTGGACCCACAGATATGTCCCGACAGTTTGAATACTATCCAGCACGAGCTAACAACAGGGAGGGCAGTATCCGAACTGTTTATGTGTGGCTCTGCTGACGCGTGCATTACACTGGCTAAGGCTGGTTTTGGGATTGCTGTGCAGCCCGATTTTCCATCTCTGCGGGACCCCGCCTTGGCCTACCTTCCAATCAAGAATGCGGAGCCGCTGTCCTTTGGGGCATACTACAAGAGCGTAACAGGAAAGCCGCTGTTGAAGCTCTTTCTGCAATCGTGCAGAGATATCCTCCCTGTCAGGCCAGAGCTGTGAAACGGCGGTTGACTTTGAAAAATGCTTGTGCTACAATACCCTCGCTTGCCAGAGTGCAGCGCTTTAATAAGGCGGTATTGAAACATAAGGAAGTATTGATTTTACCACACCTTACCCACCATAGCCTTTGCCATACTTTCTGCGCCAGATTTTATGAGAATGAAACAAATCTGAAAGTGATTTAATCTGGAAAGGGGCATATTGACAGTAAGGAACCACGATGAACATGTATGTGGAGGCTTCAGAAGCCAAGAAAAAGCAATTAATGGAAGCATTAGCAGCAAAGCTGGATTTATTTTAGCAGACGTGTATGTCATCGGAGAGCCCTTTAGGACGTTCCGGTACATCCATCATATAAGAATAATACCCGATAATACGGTATTTTCCATGAAACGGAAACTTCTTGAGGCTAAAAAAGGTTTTGCTGTACATCAAGATATGGAAACGAGAGAGTCCCTGCCTTTGTACGGGGATTTTTATTTGGCCAAAGCTCGTAGTTATGAGGAGAAAATATGGAAAAAACAAATGTAATGAGAATCCTGGATCAAAGGAAAGTTTCTTACACAAGCCATTGCTATGTGGATTCAGGCGTGATCAGCGGAACGGACGTTGCGGCTGTCCTGGGGCAGGATCCGAACCGAGTGTTTAAAACACTGGTGACGGTCGGAAATTCAAAGAATCATTATGTATTTATGATCCCTGTGCATAAAGAACTGGATTTAAAAAAGGCGGCGAAAGTGGTCAAAGAAAAAAGCGTCGGTATGCTGAAAGCAAAAGAGTTACTGGCACTGACCGGATACATGCACGGCGGCTGCTCTCCGATCGGAATGAAAAAACAGTTTCAAACAGTCGTGGACCGCTCTGCGATGAATGTGGAAACGATTATTTTCAGCGGAGGAAAGATCGGATATCAGGTCGAGACCTCATTAGAGGAGCTGAAAAAGACGTTGAAATTTGAAGTGGAGGACGTGGCTGCCAACGATTGAGCATACGAGCGGGATTTCTGCCGGCTATTCCACGTATTCTTACGGTCAGCACAGCAAATGTGCGGACCTATGTGAACAGCAGCACTGCCCGCATTATTTTTAAAGGTGCGCAGAAAAAAACGTTGCCATTTGCGGTGTGCACGAGTATAATCGGTTATAATAATTCAGGAAATGAGGACAGGAAACATGGCATTGAAGAAAAAGCCGGTCACCGGCATGAAGGATATTCTGCCTGCGGAAATGCAGGTTCGCGGATATGTGCTCGGCCAGATCAGGGAAACCTACAAAAGTTTTGGGTTTTCAGAGCTTGAGACTCCTTCTGTGGAGCATATCGAGAATCTGCTGAGTAAGCAAGGCGGTGACAATGAAAAGCTGATTTTTAAGGTGTTGAAGCGGGGAGAAAAATTGAATCTTGCGTCCGCAGAGAATGAGAACGATCTGGCGGACAGTGGCCTGCGCTACGATTTGACGCTTCCGCTTTCAAGATATTATGCAAACAACGCAGCGGTCCTGCCATCGCCGTTTAAGGCGCTGCAGATCGGAAACGTGTGGCGTGCCGACCGTCCGCAGAAGGGGCGTTTTCGTCAGTTCATGCAGTGTGATATTGATATTCTGGGGGATGCGACCAATCAGGCAGAAATCGAATTGATCACCGCAACAACGTCAGCGCTCTCGAAGATCTGCCCGGAAAACCGGTTTGAAGTGCGCATCAACGACAGAAGATTCTTAAGAGCCATGGCGCTTTACAGCGGTTTCCCGGAGGAGGAGATTGAAAAGGTCTTTATTATTGTTGATAAAATGGACAAAATCGGGGCGCAGGGAGTCCGGGATGAGCTCTGTGAAAACGGCTTTCGCGCAGAATCGGCCGATCAATATCTCAGCCTCATGAGCGGCGTGAGAAATGATGCGGAGGGCGTTCGCAGAATGGGAGAAAAGCTCGCAGGCTTCCTTGAGGATGGAGCGGCCGGAAACCTGGCGCAGATCATGGATGCGGTGACGGAAATAAGCGGTAAAAGTTTTGGCCTAATCTTTGACCCGACGCTTGTGCGCGGCATGGGCTATTATACGGGGACAATTTTTGAGGTCTCCATGGAGGGTCTGGGCGTTTCGGTGGCCGGCGGCGGCCGCTATGACCGCATGATCGGGAAATTTACCGGCATGGACACGCCGGCCTGTGGGTTTTCGATCGGATTTGAGCGGATTGTGACGATCCTTATGGACAGCGGTTTTATTGTCCCGTCAAAGAGTGCGAAGGAGGCATGGCTGTTCGAGAAAAACATGGATGCAGGCCGGCTTTCTGCAATCATGAAAGAGGCCATGGCCGCACGGGCAGAGGGGAAAACCATTCTCGTCGCGCAGATGAACAAAAATAAAAAATTCCAGAAGGAACAGCTCGTTAAGGAGGGCTATTCGGAATGGAAAGAATTTTACAGAGAGGAATTAAAACGGTAGGGAACACCATTTTGAGGAGGAGAGAGCTATGGCAGAATCAATGAAGGGCTTAAAGCGTTCATGCCGCTGCGCGGAGGTGACGGAGGCGAACGTGGGACAGGAGCTGACTCTGATGGGCTGGGTCCAGAAAAGCCGAAATAAGGGTGGAATTATTTTTACGGATCTGCGTGACCGTTCCGGGCTGATCCAGCTCATTTTTGAGGAGAACGACTGCGGGGCGGAGAGCTTTGCCAAGGCAGAAAAGCTCAGGAGTGAATTTGCGGTTGCGGTTACCGGCGTCGTGGAGAAGCGCTCTGGCGCTGCAAATCCAAATCTGGCAACGGGAACGATTGAGGTGCGGGCGAAAGCGCTGCGGATTCTTTCGGAATCCGAGGTTCCGCCGTTTCCGATCGAAGAAAATTCCAGAACCAGAGAGGAGCTGCGCTTACAATACCGGTATCTCGACCTGCGCCGGCCGGATCTTCAGAGGAATATCATGACGAGGAGCCGTGTGGCCACGATGGTCCGTCAATTCCTTTCGGATGAGGGCTTTTTGGAGATCGAGACGCCGACGTTAATCAAAAGTACGCCCGAGGGTGCAAGGGATTATCTGGTGCCGAGCCGCGTCCATCCGGGCAGTTTTTACGCGCTGCCGCAATCGCCGCAGCTTTTGAAACAGCTTTTGATGTGTTCGGGCTTCGACCGCTATTTTCAGCTTGCCCGCTGCTACCGCGATGAGGATCTGCGCGCGGACCGCCAGCCGGAGTTCACGCAGATCGACATGGAGCTGTCCTTTGTGGATGTGGATGATGTACTGGATGTAAACGAGCGGCTGTTAAAGAAAATTTTTAAGGAAATCTGTAATTTTGATGTTCCGCTTCCGATTCAGAGGCTGACGTGGCGCGAGGCCATGGACCGCTTTGGCTCGGATAAGCCGGATATGCGTTTCGGCATGGAATTAAAAAATGTGTCCGATGTCGTAAAGGGCTGCGCCTTTGCGGTCTTTGCGGGTGCCCTGGAACAGGGCGGTTCGGTCCGCGGCATCAACGCGGCCGGACAGGCCGGAATGCCCAGAAAGAAAATTGACGCGCTGGTTGAGTATGCCAAAGGCTTTGGGGCGAAGGGCCTGGCTTATTTGGCGATCCTCCCGGACGGCAGCTATAAATGTTCATTTGGCAAGTTTATGAGCCAGGATGAGCTTACGGCCCTTGTAGAGGCGATGGCCGGAAAGCCCGGCGATCTGCTGTTCTTTGCGGCGGATAAGGACAAGGTGGTCTTTGACGTGCTAGGCAATCTGCGTTTGGAGCTTGCAAGGCAGCTTGACCTATTAAAGAAGGATGAGTTTAAATTCCTGTGGGTGACGGAGTTCCCGCTTCTCGAATATTCGGAGGTGGAAGGGCGCTATGTGGCAATGCACCATCCGTTTACGATGCCGATGGAGGAGGATCTCCCCCTCATCGACACAGATCCGGGTGCGGTCCGTGCGAAAGCCTATGACATTGTCTTAAACGGCACGGAGCTTGGAGGCGGTTCGGTCCGAATCCACCAGGCCGATGTACAGGAAAAGATGCTGGAGGTCTTAGGCTTTACCAAGGAACGTGCGAAAGAACAATTCGGCTTCCTGTTGGAAGCGTTTCAATATGGCGTTCCGCCTCACGCGGGGCTGGCTTATGGGCTGGACCGCATCGTGATGCTGATGGTGGGGGCCGACAGCATCCGAGACGTGATCGCATTCCCGAAAGTGAAGGACGCCTCCTGCATGCTGATGGAAGCACCGTCGCAGGTCGAAAAAAAGCAGCTTGATGAGCTTGGAATTGCGATTGTTCTCCCAGAGAAGGACGGAGAGAGAGAATAAAGGCAGCATTATACAGGGATTTACGAGCCCTTGAGAGACGGTTGTGCGGAACAATCGGCCCTTGAGGGCTTGCTTTTATGAAAAATGTGTGAAAATGTGGAATTTTTTCGAACAGTTTGTTAGAATACTGATAACGAAGGAATTTGTTTTCAGGAGGAAACGCCATGGATACGGTAAAGGTTCTGGTCGTAGATGACGAGGCGCGCATGCGCAAGCTTGTTAAGGATTTTTTAACGGTGAAGGGATACCGCGTCATTGAGGCGGAGGATGGGGAGAAGGCCGTTGATCTGTTCTTTCAGGACAAAGAAATCGGACTCGTGATCCTGGATGTGATGATGCCGAAAATGGATGGCTGGGAGGTGTGCCGGATCATTCGGCAGTATTCCAAAACTCCGATCATTATGCTCACGGCCCGCTCCGAGGAGCGGGATGAGCTTTTAGGCTTTGAGCTTGGAGTGGATGAATATATTTCGAAGCCGTTCAGCCCCAAGATCCTGGTGGCGCGGATCGAGGCAATTTTACGCAGGAGAGCTGCAGTGACCGGGGAGACGCTGGAGGTCAACGGGATTCACATTGACAAAGACGCCCATGTTGTGACAGTAGACGGCGGGCAGGTAGATCTGAGCAACAAGGAATTTGAGCTTCTCACATATTTTATGGAGAATCAGGGAATTGCCCTGTCCCGGGAGAAGATTTTAAATCATGTATGGAACTATGACTATTTCGGCGATGCTAGGACGATCGACACACATGTCAAAAAGCTGAGAAGCAAGCTGGGAGACCGGGGCGACTGCATCAAGACGATCTGGGGCATGGGGTATAAGCTTGAGGTGAATGGGAAATGAAATCGATCCGTACAAGGCTGACGCTCGTATTTATCGGTATGATGACGGTAATGCTGGCGGCTGTCTGGGGCGTAAACCGCTGGTATCTCGTTACTTATTATGAAAGCCAGAAAATAAAATCCTTGAATGATGCATATTACTCCATTGATCAGCAGATTGAGAAGAATGAAAAAATGGGGATTTCTGTCGAGGAGGCCATGTGTCAGAGGCAGGATGAGCAGGGGAATGTGATCGAGGGGAATTTACAGCAGTTGATCCGCAATTACAGTGACAAGGCCAACGTATCAGTGGTGATGATCGACAACAGCACGGCGGAGCCCACGATCTATTCAACCTCCCGCGACACAAAATTTTTAAAGGACCGTATGGACCGTTACATTTTCGGATGGGACAGGGGCCGGTTTGAGATCCTGCAGGAATATGACAACTATACGCTTCAAAAGACCTTTGACCCAAGACGGAACGGCATGTATCTGGAGAGCTGGGGCTTTTTCTCCGACAACAGCACGGCCTTTATCATGAGCACACCGCTTTCAAGCATTGGTGAGAGCGTGGAGCTTTCGAATCGTTTCTTGACATATGTGGGCTTTTTTACGATCCTCATCGGGGCTGTTCTCACGTACGTGATTACCAGGCATATGATGCTTCCGATCTATAAGGCGGCAAGCCTTTCGGAGAAAATGTCCAATCTTGATTTTGACGCCCGGTATGAGCCGGGCAGATATGATACGGAGGAGCTTGCCATTCTCGGCAGCAGTATGAACACACTGTCCGAGCGGTTAAGGGAAACGATCGGCGAGCTAAAGTCCGCCAACAATCAGCTACAGAGAGACATTGAGGAAAAGACCCGTATTGATGAGCTGCGTAAGGAGTTTATCGCGAATGTATCGCATGAGCTGAAGACACCGATCGCGCTGATCCAGGGCTACGCCGAGGGCCTGCAGGAGGGAATGTGTGAAGACAAAGAGAGCCGTGATTACTATTGTGAGGTGATCGTGGACGAGGCTGCAAAAATGAATCAGATGGTGAGACAGCTTCTGACGCTGTCGTCGCTGGAAAACGGCAGTGATAAAACTGTTATGGAGCGGTTTGACCTGACAGAGTTGATCCGGGGAGTATTGCACGCCTCCGAAATCCTGCTCGCACAAAATAAAATTACAGTCAGCTTCGACGTCTCACAGCCTGTGTATGTGTGGGCCGACGAATTTAAAATCGAGCAGGTGATTACCAATTACCTGAGCAATGCGATCCATCATGCGGCCGGGGAAAAACGGATTATCATACGTATGGAGAAGCAGGGGGACGTCGTACGTGTGTCGGTCTTCAACACCGGAGAGGCGATTCCCGAAGAAGCACTACCGAATCTGTGGACGAAGTTTTATAAGGTGGACAAGGCGAGGACCCGCGCCTACGGCGGGAGTGGAATCGGACTTTCGATTGTAAAGGCCATCCTGGATGCGCATCATCAGCAGTGCGGCGTGGAGAACTGGGAAAACGGTGTGGAATTCTGGTTCACAATGGACGGCGCAAACCAATGAGCAAAGAGTGGTATATCTTGTGGGCCTGTGGGCGGTATACCACTCTATTTTGTTGACATTTTTCATACAGAAAAAAATTGGAAAAAAGATGAAAAAAGTTGTTGACTTTTGTAAAATCCTTTGATATTATAATACTCGCCTTGAGCAAGCAGAAACATTTCAAAAGAATTTGCAAGAGGCAAAAAAGTTTTGAAAAAAATGGTTGACAAATTATTGAAGATGTGATAATCTATCAAAGCTGTCAAAAAGCAATGCACCTTGAGAACTGAACAGTATGTAAAACCCTGAAAATTCTTATTAAGAAATGGCCGATAGGGTAGAGGCCATGGATGAGAACATTCAGAACAAAAACCTAAAAC
>CAJTEE010000012.1 GCA_910575275.1 Lachnospiraceae bacterium
GCAAAAAGGGGACTTCCGAAGGAAAGATATCCTTTCAGAATTTCTGTTTTAGACGCAATTTACTTCATAAAAGATAAATGGCTCTGGTACACACACCAGAGCCGCTTTGTCTACACTCTGTAACCACCGGAAACGGTGGTTTTTTTATGCATTGAAAGGGGTAAATTGCATGTTTATCATAGCATATTGCGGTTTTTATTGCAATACCTTGCGTGGATAGAAAGGTGTACTTTTTTATCCACTTCATCCCTTCAAACACAAACAAAGGCCATCGCAAAACGAATGCGACGGCCTTTTTCTTGTTTAACGGCACTTTATTCCTTTTTTTCCTTCTTCCTGGTCGCCGTCAATCCGATTACGATGCCCAGGATCACGACGATTCCCGCTATGTCGGTCACCATTCCCGGATCTACCATCGCAACACCGGCAGCAACTAGGATCAATCGGGTCGGCCAGTTCAAATCCCTGGTCAGATACCCCATGAAACCGGCGCCAAGAGCGTAAATCCCGAATAATGAGGTGATGGTTGTGCGAATGATCTCTCCCGTACTTCCAATCAGGATCATACCCGGATTAAAAATCAGAATAAACGGGACGAGGAATGCGCCGATACTCAGACGGATCGAAATCCAGGCCGTTTTCAGCCAGTTTGAGTCCGCCATCGCCGCAGCGACAAACACCGTTCCGCAGACAGGAGGAGTCAGTCCCGCGAAGATCGCATAATAAAAGACGAAAAAGTGTGCGGCAAGCGGCTCTACGCCAATCTGGACGAGAGCAGGGGCAATCACCGAGCCCGCGAGGATATATGCCGCTACGGTTGGCATACCCATACCAAGAATCATGGTTGCCACCAGCGCGCACAGACCTGCAAGCAGCATACTGCTTCCGCCAAGCTCAACGATAATTTTGGTAAATTTGACACCGACGCCAGTCGTGGAAATCAATGCGATCAAAATCTGTGAGCAGGCAATCAGGGATATGACACTCAGCATATCCTTTGTCGCATCGGCAAGCCCTTGAACCAAATCTCCGATCCGTTTCCGGATATTCTTTACATCCATCACCAGATACAGCACCACGGCAACAAGAATCGAATAGCTCGCGCAAAATACGGCCGTATATCCCATAAAAAACAGGACAATCAAGGTACCGATCGGAAGAAACACGGGCAGGCATTTGGAAGGGCGAAGCACATCCCTTGCCGCCGGAAGCTCCTCCCGCGGGATTCCGTGATAGTGGTAACGATGCGCATAGCAGTCAATTCCCCAGATCACACCGAAATAGAACAACAGCGAGGGGATAATGGCCGCCAGCGCGATCTCCTTATACGTAATGCCAAGCATATCGGCCATGATAAACGCGCCCGCTCCCATGATCGGCGGCATGATCTGTCCGCCGGAAGAAGCACTTGCTTCAGAAGCGGCCGCAAAATCATTGTCATATCCCATACGCTTCATCATCGGGATCGTAAACGCACCGGTGGTTGCGACATTGGCGGCGGAGCTTCCGGAAATCATACCAAACAGGCCGCTCGCAACCGAGGCCATTTTAGCAGCGCCGCCTGCGGAATTGCCCGCGACAAGACTGGCCAGATTGATAAACGTGTCGCCGCCTCCGGTCGCAAAAAGAATACTTCCAAAAATGACAAATGTTGCAATGATGGTGGAAGAAATTCCGGTAACGCTTCCGAGAATCCCTCGGTCGCTGTAGCAGAGGATCTCCATCACTCGCTGAAGCTTAAAACCGGGATGGCCGAAGGTTCCGGGAATATATTTTCCGAATAATGCATAGGCCAGGCCGATCATGCTCAGGATCGGAACCGCAATTCCGATCGTACGACGCGCCGCCTCCATCACACAGAGCATGAACAGGATGCCGAGAATCATAAGGGGCGTTGACATTTTGAATGTCGGCATGAGAATGTTCTTTCCGGCAACGACATAATACGCCATTGCGACTGCCAATATTACGATCATGAGAATGTCTATTATCTTTTCTACTTTGTTTGTCTTTTTCTTATTTGAGAAATCAATCAGCGCCCAGACAATGATTCCCCCGCAGACATGCACTCCGCGCTGGATCGTACTGACAAATGCGCCGCGAAACGCCGTATAAAGGAAAAAGCAGGAATAGACAATGGACAGAATAAAGAGAAGCCGCTCCAGAGGGGTTTTTTTATTCATAGTTGTCCCTTTCTGTTTTCATACAGCGCGCTGCTGTTATAGTTTCCATCTATTTTGCAGCGCGCCGCGTATCCATACTAACGAAATTTTTCTATTGAGGAATGCGTGCCGGATCGACTGTCATGCCCTTCTCCTGCATATATTTGACAACACCGGGATGAAGTAGGCTGAGAGTTCCTTCTTCGTTCGTCAACGCCAGCGGATCGTCGGCAATCCCCGGATACGCGGTACGGATCGCATCCATATGTTCGTCAATCGCCTTGATGATCCGGTACACGACATCCTCCGGAAGCTCCTCGGATACACAGAAGCCAAGATTCATGCCCAGCGAGTTTACTTCATAGTCCTTGCCATAGTCCGCACAGCTGACTGTCTTGAAATTATAGTAGGGATAGACCTCCTGCACCTTCGCAATTTCTTCTTCCGTAAAGGAAAGGAACTCAATTTCCACGGAGGACTGCAGGTTTGTGATCGTGGAGTCCGTGCCGAGAGTCGTTCCTGTCTTTACAAGGCCGGTGATCTGGCGGTTGGAGACTGCGTCGATCGCGTCCGCCGTGCTCGCCGGATACCAATTAGGCTTAATTCCGATCGTGTTCAGCATATTCATGCATTCGATCTCGGTCGAGGAGCCGGACAGGCCGGCATTAAATTTCTTTCCCGCAAGGTCACTCAAGGTCCGGATCCCGCTGTCGCTGGAAACGACGAAGTTGTGTACCTGCGGGACAAAAAAGCAGAGATCGCGGCCTCCTGTGTAGCCAAAGCCCTCATAGGTTGCAATCCCCTGCTGCAGGCAGTATTCATTGACATTGCTCGTTTGTCCAAAAGAGGCTTCCTTGTTCATCATCAATTTGTAATCATCCACGGTTCCTCCTGTCTCCATCAGGGTAACCGTCACACCGTCCACATATGTATTGATAATGTCACAAACGGCTACGTTCAGGGCATAGTATCCGGACGACGAGCTTGTCCCGGCCCAGACAAGATCGTAGGTTTCTTCCGCCGTCTGTTGGGAATCCGATGATGCTGCTTCTGCTGTCGTGGCAGCGGCGCCTGCCGCCGTATCAGCCTGGGAGGGCGTGGAAGAAGCACCTTTGGAGCAGGCAGTCAATGCCATAGCTGCCGCAAGTGTAAGCGGCAGAAATACGAATTTTTTCATTTTGATTTCCTCCTGGTATTTTTGTTGATTTTGTGTAAAAATTACCGCGTTTTGATGACTTTATAATACGCCTTGCATGATAAAAAATCCAATTCTTCTTTATAACAGTTACTATCAAAAAAAATGATAGCATGTTCTCTGCCTTCACTCTTTACAAAATTAATCCTATATAGTATAATCCTATCAAGGAGGAATTTGATATGGAAATTCGGGCAGGGCACCTTGTCTCGCAGATCAAACGGTACAGCGACAGAATTTTTGAACGCATTCTGTCCAGGCAGAAGATTGACGCATTTAACGGTGCGCAGGGACGCATCCTCTATGTCCTTTGGCAGGAGGATTATATCTCTTTGAGAGACCTCGCCGGCCGGACCGGGCTTGCCGCTACCACTCTCACCAGTATGATCGACCGCATGGAGGACGCCGGCCTGGTAAGCCGGGTCTCGGATACAAACGACCGCAGAAGGACGTTGCTTGCCCTGACCGGCATGGCAAAAAATCTGCGGCAGGATTATATGGCAGTATCCGATCAAATGACCGGGATCTTTTACACCGGCTTTTCCGAAGAAGAAATCCTACAGTGCGAGGCGTTTCTTGGCCGAATTCATGAAAATTTAAGACAACATGATGAGATTCCTCAAATCTATAAAAGAAAGGGTAAAAACATATGAACCAGACAACAAAAGACTATGTAAACAAAAAGGTAAACGAACTGATAAGCGCGCACTCCTGCTGCGCAGAGGCAAAAGAGGCCGGTAAAAACTGGCTGAAGGCCGTCGGCACGGAAAAAGAAGCCGATATGACAAAACGGCTGATCGAAGAACTGGAGGCAGACATCATGCCGATCGACCAGCTGATCGCCTTCACCGCCTCCGAGGCCGGCGCCGCACTGTTCGGTGCAGAAATGGCCAAAAACATCCACGACCACGGCCAGGAGATCAAGGCCGCCGGCGCCAAATACTGCGACTGCCCGGCCTGCGCGGCTGCCGCGGCGATTCTTGAAAAGAAGGAGGAGCTTATGCAGTAAGGAAACGGAAACGTCGCTTTTTTAATAAGTTCTTTGGACACAAGCGCAAAAATGTGTTTAAATAAAATATATGGTTTTTGCGATGTAAATTCTGCATTTATCCGTGGCAAAATCAGAGGCAGAACGTGTCAGCTCGTACATTCTATGAAAGAGCTGGTCCCGGTTGCCGGAGAGAAACAGAGTTATCATGAGTTTTACAGGATCTATGGTCTGGCCGCCCCGGAAAGCAGAATAAAACCGGAGTCCGTCGTTACAGAGGACAGTAGTCCTCGCTCATATGGAGCCGATCTATTTCGCAGCGGAGCAGCCTTCTCCTCATGACACTTCCGGCTCATAAAAAATGTACGCATCCCAAAAATGGTGACCACCAAGCCTGATTGCTTCTGTGATCACCATTTTTGCTGCTTTTATTCCTTTACATCTTCTCCCCCGGCACCACCGGTACCGCTCCCTCCGGGACCGGGCAGAAATAACCGCCGTAGCGCTTCATCTTCGCCGCAAATTCTTTCTTCGCGGCCGCCAGCACCTCGGGCTTTTCCATCAGATCAATCGCCGCAGCCGCCAGCACCTTCCCCGCGGTCAAAAGCCCCTTATGTGCGATCGAGGTACGTCCGCAGGATACGTTCTGCCAGGAATGCCCCGGAGCCTGAGCCGGGAACGTAGCCGTGTTGATCTGCGCCGTCGGCACACACCAGCTCACATCGCCCACGTCGGTCGAGCCCATCCGCGGCTTTTCCGAATACCAATACGGGATCAGATACGCATTGATCGGCACGGTCCCATGGCAGGACTTCTCATCCACAAACGCATAGATCGCATCGCTCTCCTCGGTCGCCGCCCCCGGAAGCTTCGAGTCCTTCATCTCCACCGAGTCAAACAGCGCCTTCGCATACGCCGTCTCCTGTCCGGTATACTCCGGGACGCCGATCTCATCAAAATTCTCCCACAGAAGCGACTCCAGCACCTTGTTTGGCACTGTATTGGAGCAGCCGTCGATGAATTTCTTTTCCATCTTGGTCTCCGTCATCATCGAAGCCGCCAAGGCGATCGTATCCACCCGCTTCTGAAGTTCAAGCGCATCCTTTGCCCAAATCGAACGCACCATATAGAGCACCTGAGCCCGCGGCTGTACCACGTTCGGCGAGGCTCCGCCCGCATCCGTGATGGAGTAATGAATCCGCGCGCTGTCCGGCATGTGCTCCCGCAAAAACTGCACACCAATGTTCATGAGCTCCACGGCATCCAACGCCGACCGGCCCTTATCGGGGGCTCCGGCCGCATGAGAAGCCACGCCCGTAAACTTATACTCCGTCTGGATGCAAGTATTACACGTCCCGGTCGTGACCTGATTGACCTTGTCCGGATGCCAGGTAAGCGCCGCGTCGCACTCGGCAAACACGCCGTCCCGCGCCATAAACGCCTTCGTGGCCGCGCCCTCCTCGCCGGGGCAGCCATAGAGAACGACCGTTCCGCTCCCCTCGCCTTTCGTTTCCAGGTACTTTTTAAGCCCCAAGGCCGCCGCCATGGCCCCCGCTCCCAGCAGATTGTGGCCGCATCCATGCCCATTGCCGTCCGCCACGAGCTCCTTTCTCTCCGTCGAGCCCGCCACCTGGGAAAGCCCTGTTAACGCGTCATACTCCGCGAGAATCCCGATGACCGGCTTCCCCGAGCCATACGAAGCCCGGAATGCCGTCTCGATTCCCGCAAACGGATGCTCAACCGCAAAGCCCTCCTTGGCCAGCACCTTCGCATAGAGCTCTCCCGACTTAAATTCCCGCAGCGAAAGCTCCGCAAAGTCCCAGATCTGATCGGATACGTCCGTGATCAGCCCCGCCTTCTCGTCGATAAAGGCAAGCGCCTGTTTCTTAATTTCCGCCATCTTACTCCGTTCCTCCCTTAATATTAATATAAAACCTTACCCAAAAATTCCTTCGTCCGCGGATTCTGCGGATGGTTAAACACCTCGTCCGGCGTCCCCTTCTCCGCGATCAGGCCGCCATCCATGAACAGCACGCGGTCCGAGACCTCCTTGGCAAAGCCCATCTCATGCGTCACGATGACTGTCGTCATGCCCGTCTTTACCAGATCCTTAATGACCTGTAAAACCTCGCCAACCATCTCCGGATCCAGCGCCGAGGTCGGCTCGTCAAACAGCATCACATCCGGTTCCATGGCCAGGGCACGCACGATCGCGAGTCGCTGCTTTTGCCCGCCCGAAAGCTTCTTCGGATATTGGTCCACCTTCTCATACAGGCCGACCCGGTCCAAAAGCTCCTTCGCCATCTCGTCCGCCGCCTTCTGGTCCTTCTTTCCCAAAAGCACCGGCGCGAGCGTCACATTCTTCCCCACGGTCAGGTTATTGAACACGTTAAAATGCTGGAACACCATCCCCATCTTCTGGCGATGCAGGTTGATGTCCACGTTTTTATCCGTAATGTCCACGCCTTCAAAATAAATATGTCCCGAGGTTGGCACCTCCAAAAGATTCAGGCACCGCAGAAACGTGCTTTTCCCGCCGCCCGAGGGGCCGATGACGGAAACTACTTCTCCCTTTTCCACCTGCTCGGTCACGCCCTTCAGCACATTTAGGCTCCCGAAGGACTTATGCAGGTCCTCGACACGGATCAGCTCCTTTTTATCGTTCACTTGCGTTCAGCCTCCTCTCAAATACGGCAATGGCCTTCGAAAGCGTGAAGGTCAAAAGGAAATAGATGATACCGACGATCGTAAGCGGCTCCAGCACGCGAAACGTGATGCCGTTGATCGTCTTAAACTGGGTCATGAGCTCGCCGATGAAGAAGGTGGACGCTAACGACGTCTCCTTGACGATTGCCACAAACTCGTTGCAGAGCGCCGGAAGAATGTTTTTCACGGCCTGCGGCAGCACGATGTGCAGCATGGTCTGCCGGCTGTTTAACCCCAGAGATCTGGCCGCTTCCGTCTGCCCGTAGTCAACCGCCTGGATTCCCGCACGGACGATCTCGCAGACGTACGCCGTCGAGTTTACGCAGCAGGCGATAAGGACGCAGGCAAACTCACTCAGATTCAGAAACGGCAGCCACTTCGGCAGCATGAAATAGAAAAAATAAAGCTGTAACAGGATCGGGGTCCCTCGGATCACCTCCACATACGCGATCGCAATCGCCTGCAGCGGCTTCACTTTCCCGATTCCCCAGTTGCTGCGCCGCATCAGGGCCATTAAAGACCCGAATACCGTACTGGCGAGAACCGTCAAAAAACCCATGAGCAGGGTCATCCCCAGCCCATGCATAAACAATCTCCAATATTGGCTCCAGACCTTCGACATAACGATGAAAAATTCCATCTGCTTGCTGCTCCTTTCAAAAACAGACGACGGCCTTCCCTAGTGTACTGTCTTTCGGGAAGACCGAAGTGTTTTATATTTCTATCAGTTCGTCTTAATTCCCAGCGAATCCGCTAACTCGGTCGCCTCCTGCTTCCACTGCTCGTAGAGCCCTTCCTCGTTGACCTTCTCCACGATCTCATTGATCGCGGCCGTCAGATCGTCATTGCCCTTCTTGATGCCGATGACATTGCCGTCGTTCGTATAATCAAACATAAACTCGGCCATGGCAACCTCCGGATACGTCTTGGCAAGCGATGCACCGTTATCGCCGGAAACGGCCAGCGCATCCACCTTCCCGGTCGTCAGCATCATGACGCCGTCCGTCACGTTGGTAACCGGCTGGATCGTCACGTCGGACGGAAGCTGCTCGGTGGCCAGCTTATACTGTAAGGAAGCATTCTGCGTTGCGACCTTCTTGCCGGCAAACGCCTCCGCCGTATTATAAACAGAAACCTGATCCTTCATGACAAGGAGTCCCTGGCCGGCCTTGGAATTGATATTATAATTGGTCGAAAGATTCATCGCCTCGGCGCGCTCCTCCGTATAAGCGAAACCCGAGATCCCGATGTCAACCGTATCCGAATTGATCGCCTGCAGGATCGCCGAAAACTCCATCGGCTTAATTTCCAGCTCTACGCCGAGCTGCTCTGCTATGTACTTTCCGAGCTCAATGTCCGAGCCGACATACTCGACCGTCCCGGAGCTCACATCCTTAAACTCCCACGGAGCAAAATCCGGTGAAGTCCCCATCACAAGCTTTCCGGCCTGTAAAACCTTCTCCAGACTCTCGTCTCCCCCCTCGGCCTTAGCCGAAGTATCAGGAGCCGCCGTGGTATCCGCCGCTGCCGTTGTCTCGGGAGCCGCCGTTGTTGTCTCTGCTGCCGTTGTCGTCTCCGCCGCTGTCGTTGCGGAAGCCGAGTTGGAAGAACAGCCGCTTAAAGCCGTCAAAGATAAAATCGCCGCCATTGCAAATACAAACTGTTTTTTCATAATCATCTCTCCTCAAACGTTTTATGATGTTATGCATTATAATGCATAAATATACTTTTGTAAAGAGTTTTTTTCATTTTTTTCGAATTTTTATGCAGCACAAAATAAAAAAGTGCCAAAACAAATTGGCACTCCTTCCGTCATACCCTTCAATCGCTTATCACTAGAGCGTGTCTGAAAATTGCTTTCCGTCAGATGTACGTCACAGTTTGTTGGAAATTTGGCTCAAATGAGAGAGGCGTAGTGGGCTATGTTGACCGAATGAGGGCCCAATTTCCCGCAAAGTGGGGCGTGCAGATGGCGAGAATGAATTTTCAGACACGTTCTAGCGGCTGCTGATATAATTTTCGTTCAATCTGCCGCCGTTCAATCACAATCTGTTTGAATACGGCCTCCTCCTTCGTAACGGCTTCGATTCTTTCCAATATGAAAAGCTGATCGAATAAGTAGCCGTCATATTCCTACTCAGTGATTGATATCTCCTTTCACCTACCCATTTCTGCCCGTGCAATATCTACCAGGGAAAGCTCCTCCGTCCGGTTTTGCAGGCTCAGGGCCAGCGCCCGGGCCGTATCCACCGCCGTGAGCACCGTCACACCCGTCTCAACCGCATTTCTCCGGATTATGAACCCGTCCCGTGACCGCTCCGCGCCCTGCGCCGGGATATCAATCACGAGATCAATCTCATGTCCCAGGATCAAATCGAGGAGATTCGGGGACTCCTGCTCGATTTTCCGCACCGGAATCGCGCGCACGCCGTGCTCTTTTAAGCTTCTCGCTGTCCCCGCCGTCGCAAAGATCCGGTAGCCTAACGCCGCAAAGCGCTCCGCGACCTCTGCTATCTCCTCCTTGTCGGAATCCCGGACCGTGATGATCATGTTTTTGTATTTCGGAAGCTGGATCCCCGCGCCCACAAATGCCTTATAAAGCGCTTCATGGAAATCCTTTGAGATTCCCAGACACTCGCCCGTCGATTTCATTTCCGGCCCCAGGCTCACATCCGCGCCACGAAGCTTCTCAAACGAGAACACCGGCATCTTGATCGCATAATATTCTGCTTCCTTAAAAAGCCCGGGCTCATATCCCAGCTCCCGCAGCGTATGCCCGCAGATCACCTGCGTCGCGAGAGGTACGATCGGAATCCCCGTCACCTTGCTGATGTACGGCACCGTCCTCGACGAGCGCGGATTTACCTCAATGATGTATATCTCCTCGCCGTCAACGATAAACTGGATGTTGATCATGCCTTTCACGTGCAGCGCCCGTGCGAGCTTTTCCGTATAATCCACGATCGTTTTCCGGTTCCCCTCCGTGAGGCTCATGGCCGGATACACCGAAATGCTGTCGCCCGAATGGATGCCGGTGCGCTCGATGTGCTCCATGATCCCCGGGATCAATACCTCTTTCCCGTCGCAGACCGCATCCACCTCGATCTCCTTCCCCATGATGTATTTGTCCACGAGGATCGGATGCTCCTGGGCGATCTGATTGATGATTCCGATGAACTCGTCTATATCCTCGTCACTGACCGCGATCTGCATGCCCTGGCCGCCGAGCACATACGACGGCCGCACCAGAACCGGATAGCCGAGCGCATGGGCCGCCTCCTTCGCTTCCTTCGCCGTAAATACGGTCCGCCCCTGGGGCCTGGGGATCGCACATTGCTCCAGGATCGCATCGAACCGCTCTCTGTCCTCAGCCGCGTCCACATCCTCGGCCGCGGTCCCTAGGATCGGCACACCCATTTTCATGAGCGCCTCCGTCAGCTTGATGGCCGTCTGGCCCCCGAACTGTACGACCGCCCCGTCCGGGCGCTCCAGCTTTACGATCCCCTCCACGTCCTCCGGTGTGAGCGGCTCAAAGTAAAGCTTGTCCGCAATGTCAAAGTCCGTGCTGACCGTCTCCGGGTTGTTGTTGACAATGATGGTCTCATAGCCCTCCTTTGCGAAGGCCCAGGTGCTGTGTACCGAGCAGAAGTCAAACTCGATCCCCTGACCGATGCGGATGGGGCCGGAGCCCAAAACGAGAACCTTCTTTCGCCCGGACGTCCTCTCCGCCTCGTTAAAACTCCCGTAGCAGGAGTAATAATAGGGCGTCTCGGCCGCAAATTCCGCCGCACACGTATCCACCATCTTATAGGCCGGGCAGAGTCCCGCCTCAAGGCGCCTCCTCCTGATCTCCTCACCGGAAAGTCCCGTCAGATCCCCGATTACATGATCCGGGAATTCCAGCCGCTTCGCCTCCTTTAAGAGCTCCAGTTCCAGTCCTGCGCCCGCTAGTTTCAGCGCCTGCTCCATCTCCACCAGGAGCGCCAGCTTATCAAGAAACCAAACGTCAATCTTCGTAAGCGCATGGAGCAGTTCGTAGGAAAAGCCGCGCCGTAGCGCTTCCGCAATCACCCAGATCCGCCTGTCGTCCACGTCCTTCAACCGTCTTTTCAGCTCCTCATCCTTTAAATCGCTGTAATCATAGGAAAAAAGACTGTCCACGTGCTGCTCCAAGGAACGGATCGCCTTCATGAGCGCGCCTTCAAAGCTCGTACAGATGCTCATGACCTCGCCCGTCGCCTTCATCTGCGTACCGAGGCTATGGCTCGCGCTTATAAACTTGTCAAAGGGGAGCCTGGGCATCTTGACGACCACGTAGTCCAGCATCGGCTCAAAGCTGGCATACGTCTTTTTTGTGACCGCATTCTTGATCTCGTCGAGTGTATAGCCCAGGGCGATCTTCGCGGCCACCTTCGCGATCGGATAGCCCGTCGCCTTAGACGCCAGCGCCGATGACCGGCTCACGCGAGGATTGACCTCGATCACACAGTATTCGAAGCTCTCCGGATGCAGCGCAAACTGCACGTTGCAGCCGCCCGTGATGCCGAGCTCCGTGATGATCCGAAGCGCCGAAGTCCTTAGCATCTGATATTCCTTGTCCCCGAGCGTCTGGGAGGGGGCCACGACGATAGAATCACCCGTGTGGACTCCCACCGGATCCAGGTTTTCCATGTTGCAGACCGTGATCACATTGCCGGCCGTATCCCGCATGACCTCGTATTCGATCTCCTTCCAGCCCGCAATACAGCGCTCCACAAGCACCTGCCCCACACGGGAGAGCCGCAGGCCGTTTTGTAAGATCTCGGCGCACTGCTCGGGATTGTCCGCGATGCCGCCGCCGGAGCCACCCAATGTATAAGCCGGGCGCAAAACGACTGGGTAGCCGATGCGGGCCGCCACCGAAAGCCCCGTCTCCACGTCCTCGACGATCTCGGACGGCGCCACCGGCTCCCCAAGCCGCTCCATTGTCTCCTTAAACATCTCCCGGTCCTCGGCCTTCTTGATCGTCAGGGCCGTCGTGCCGATCAGGCGCACGCCGTGTTCCTCCAAAAACCCGCTCTCCGCAAGCTCCATCGCCAAGTTAAGCCCCGCCTGGCCTCCCAGCGTTGGCAGGATGCTGTCCGGCCGCTCCAAAAGGATCAGCTTCTGCACCATGGCCGTGGTCAGCGGTTCGATGTAGACATGGTCGGCGATGTCCTTGTCCGTCATGATCGTGGCCGGGTTCGAATTTAAGAGTACGACCTCAACCCCCTCCTCCTTTAGGGAACGACATGCCTGGGTCCCGGCATAGTCAAATTCCGCGGCCTGCCCGATGATGATCGGGCCAGAGCCGATGACGAGTACCTTTTTGATTTCCGAATTTCTTGGCATTACTTTCCCTCCTCCATCATGCGGATAAACCGGTCAAACAGGTAGCCCGAGTCCTGGGGCCCCGGGCACGCCTCGGGATGGTACTGGATCGTAAAGATATTTTTGCCCACATACGAGAGGCCCTCGTTTGTCCCGTCGTTTACGTTCACAAAGGCCGGAACCGCCACGGAACTGTCCAGGCTTGTCTCGTCCACCGCATATCCATGGTTCTGCGATGATATGTACACGCGCCCGGTCTTTAAATCACGCACCGGATGATTGCCGCCGCGATGGCCATATTTTAACTTATATGTCTTCGCCCCCGTCGCCAGAGCCATAAGCTGATGGCCCAGGCAGATCGCAAAAATTGGGACATTCGAATCATAGAGCTTTTTGACTTCCTTTATGATCTTTGTATTCTCCTCGGGATCTCCCGGCCCGTTTGACAAAAGGATTCCATCCGGTCCTGCCGAAAGGATCTCCTCTGCTGGCGTATCCGCCGGGTAGACCGTGACCTCACAGCCTCTCTCCTGCAGCGCGCGGGCGATGCTGTCCTTCGCGCCGTAGTCCATGAGCGCCACACGTCTGCCGCGTCCCGGCAGGACGTACGGCTTCTTCACCGTCGTTTTTTTCACCACGCCTGTTACCCGGTACGCCTTTAAACGCGCTATGACCTCGTCAAGATCAAACGAGCCGTCTGTCGTGATCATGCCGTTCATGGTTCCTTTTTCTCTTAAAATTTTTGTGAGGGATCTTGTATCGACGCCGCAGATACCCGGAATGTCCTGCTGCTTTAAGAAATTTTGAATGGTGTCCCCGCTTCGGAAATTGCTGGGGATTCTGGATACTTCTCTGACAATATACCCATCCGGCCATGCCTGCCGCGATTCCATATCTTCCCGGCAGATTCCATAATTGCCAATCAACGGATACGTCATCACGACCGCCTGTCCTGCGTACGAGGGGTCGGTGAGGACTTCCAAATAGCCGGTCATGGATGTGTTAAACACGATCTCACTGATCATTTCCCTGGGAGAACCGATGCTCGCGCCCTCGAACACGGTTTTGTCCTCCAGTATTAAGTATGCCTTCATGACGCCACCCTTTCTCTGAACTGGTACTGGATTTTTACCAAATTTTTTCTATTCTATCACGTCCGGTTTTGTTTTGCAACTGGTTTTTTCAAATCTTTGTTACTGTTCGCTCCGGCTGAACTGAAAAATGAAAAGCTTTCCGCCTTGACTTTTATCCTCGAGGATGCTATGATAGATTTGCTCCACAAGAGCGCCAGTAAGGGCTTGTACTGGTTTCGACGGGGGCTATGAAGCTGGTGAAGCTATCCGCATGCGATGCGTCAAATGGCAAAACTAAATATAAACGCTAACGATAGAGAATTAGCATACGCAGCCTAATTTAGGCGGCTGTCGGCCTTAGGGGACCCGCACCATAAGTCACCGGCATCATTTATAGCGGGAAACGACACGGGCTAAGCTTTGCACCCGCGGGCGTATCATGAAGCTACCAAACGCAGCAGGATGTCTGCTTTCGGCTGCGGGAGGGAATTCTAAATAACAGACTATGATAGTAGAAGAACAGGGGATTGGTTTTCGGACAGGGGTTCGATTCCCCTCAGGTCCATTTCTAAAAAATCCATCCGCTATTGGTTTTAAAATCAATAACGGATGGATTTTTTACTTCCAGGACATCTGCTGATTGATAAGCGTTTGATATGGAATACCAGGCTCCTCACTTTGCGCTTTGAAAAAGTTGATCGTGTCATAGTCAATGTTAATAGCAACTTCCATCTTCAAGTTTTTGGAAAAAGGATTCTTTCTTGGGTTTAGATTTTTAATATCATATTCATCCTTCATATATTATTACACCTAACAGTTATATGTTAATACTTTTTTCGTTGCTATTGCCAGCCAATCCGCACGGCGGATTCACCCCACGAAATTTTATTGCCTTTTCAGGACAGTCTTCATCGAATGTGATCAGCATTTTTCTTGTCAGCTCTAATTCCCTCTGTTCTTCTGTAAACGCCAGTTCTTTCTTCATTTCTTCCCTTATACTATTCATATTTACCATAATAGATTCCCCTCTCAAAGTTCGTTGCGAATCTTGCTGGTATAAGTCTGGTGATATCTGTCCGTATATCATTTTCCTCTATCTCTTATTCTTCATATATTATAATAACATAGCTGAATATGGGCCGCAAGGCACATTTTTTACTGCCCTTCAAAAATATAGCTTACGCTATTAACCGCTCACGCCCTTGCACACAGAGTTTTGTGCCTGTCGACAACAAAGGAAACTTCATAAATTTTTCCTTATAACGTTTCCTGCGCCGATTTCTGCCGCATGTAAATGCGGAATCTACCTTACAAAAATCGCATCCGAACATACTTTTTCCATTTTTTTACATGGCTTATCCATGCACCAATGAATGACTTGTGCAAGGAGTATTGATATACAGGCCGCAATAAATGGTATAAGCACAGGAAAGAAGCCCCACATTTTTAGCTGGTACATGAGAGGAAGTCCTACTGCTACATGGGTAAGATAAAGTGGTAAACATATCTCTGCTAATTTATAAACAGGTTTTAATAACGGATTATCAAATATATTTGGAGCGTACTTATTGAGAGAAGCTGCTCCAAAAAAAATCGAGAGTGCCAATAGATAAGTGCCTAAATGAAAATATGTTGAATCATCACCAAAATTATTTGCATAGAGATTAAAACAAATAAAACTAATAACAGGGACAAACAGTATATGTTTGATGGAATGGTTATTGCCTGTCTCATGGTCTTTTTCTGCTAATCGAAAGGTCACGCTGCATAAAACAATAGAAATCCATTTCAAATTGGTCACAATTCTATCAATATAGTAGCTTCTCGACGGACCAACACCGATTAAGATAACGGTTATAAATAAAATAGCATATATCTTAAGGATAGAAAATTTTTGCAGTATCGCACATAATATATAAAAAAACAATTCAATACTTAATGTCCATAATACACCGCTTATTGCCGGAACTCCAAAAAATTCATACAGCATAAACATTGTTGACATAATCCGTATTGATGAAAAAGATATTCCTTGTGAAATATATAATACAATGCAAACAATGATTTCACATACCCATAAAGTAGGAAAAATTCGGAAGAAACGATTAATTAAAAATCTTACTGGATTTGCATATTTCTTTAAACTGTCAGGAATTAAATAACCGGTTAATAAGAAAAACAAGAAAACACCAGTAACGGCACTTTCGGTAGCAGCACCCTGAATTAAAAGAACATCAAATTTCCATAAGTTATGACTGTCACTTGGGAGGATTGGCAAATACACATTATTGATTTGATTAATAGTCTCTGGAATTTCGAGTGCCCCAGTACCAACGCTAATTAAATGGCCATACATTACTAATAGGACGGCTATTCCTCGAATGAAATCGAGATATTGATACCTGCTTTTCATACGATTTGTCCCCTTCTCATATAAATTCATACCTGCCATTTATAGCAGAAATTCTCCTCACTGCTCCGTCCATATATCTTTCCCCCCATCCGGCAGCTCAACCCCATTCGAATACATACTGACTAATGTGGTCGGCTTGGTAAAATAAAAGCTGTGAACAACACATCTGGGAATCTGGAACATGTCTTTTGCCGCAAAAACATAGCTTTCCCGTACCTCCCTTTCTCCGAGCTTATAGACCTCCAGTCGCAGCTCTCCGTCAAGGATATAAAAGGCCTCCTCATTCTTCTTATGATAGTGCCCTCCCCGCAGAGAATCGGCCGTCGAAGTAATCACATTGACTTGCGCATACCCCGCTCTAACCAGCTGTATCAAACTTCCTCGTTCGTCCTCAAACACAAAATTCGGTTTTAAAATATGAATCAGCATAATTCCACTCCCTTGTACTTTCCTACAACCGCATCCGAATCTCCGTAAGATTTAATATCTCCTTAACTTTATGATTGTCCATCAGCGTGGATACCGCCCGTGGAGCAGTAAAAATGCCGGCGTTACTCTCCATTTTGATCGGGCGGATCAGTTCTGTCCTGCAATTTTCTCTTTTCGCCACACGGATTCCCACGTCGTATTTCGAGAGATCTTCATCCCCTGAAATATTCAAGATCGAAGGATAATCCTCTCTATAGGTCTCCATCACCTCGATCAACAGCCCTGCCGCCGTGTTGAAATCCAGGGACGACCGATAGGAATCCTCAAACATCTCAAATTTTTTTCCCGCTCTGAGATTTTCCGCGATTTCATCATAAAAATGTCTTTTCTTTCCCAATAAGCTCGCACCTATCAAAAACGGATACCGCACGACATGATAGCCGTATCCCGTCACAATCGCCTCCGCCGTCTGCTTCTGCCTGCCATATGTATTTTCCGGATTTAAGGCATCTTCCTCTTTAAAATGATAGCCATTTACACTGTTTCCGTATACGGTGTCCGACGACGCATAAAACAGGCAACGGATCTTTTCCAGGCTGTTGATAATCGTGGATAATGCCGTAACATTGATATTCCACGCTGTTTTCGGATTTTTTTCGACTAAATCCGGCTTATGATATGCCGCCAGATACACAACCTTAAGCCCGGGATTCTGCATCGTCACTTCTGCCAGATGTTTTATGTCCGTATCATTGGTTACTTCACATTTTATCCAGGTAACGCGATCCCTTTCCTCGCATGAGGACATATCCCTGGCCGTGGCAAGGACTTTATCCTCCGTCTTTTCCAAGATGTTTTTGATCAGATACGATCCCAGATATCCGTTTGCGCCGATAATTAAATACACGCCTTCATTTCTCCTCAATCATAAAATTTATGGTACAGCCTTTTCAATCCGCGATACCCGGCTCCTGCCAGTTTGTAAGCGAGGGCGTGACGATATAATTTTCCCTTGCCTCTTGCCTTCAGCTCTCCCAAATCGCCGCAGGCCAGCATGACCAGGTATTTCTGCAGCCTTCCATATGCGTCATAATCCATTTTGTTTGTATCGCCCTTTGCCATTCGATGGATCATGCCATCCCAGAATTTTTCAAAATTAATATTGTCTCCCAGTCCCATATCGTCCTCAAACACGGTTTCCGAAAAAAAGGAGCGGTCAAAAGGACTCGAATATGCCAGGTAATAGTCAAAAGGAATACTTGCATACAGGTTGCGTATCAAAAGCTGTTTATTATAAGGCCCAAAAATTTTCACCATATCCCTGACAAAATCCAGCGCCCCCTCCTGCATCAAGGAAACCGCGTAACAGGTGCCGCCGCCGATCTCAAAATCTTCAAACAGAGGGAGCGCCGTATTTCCTTCGAATTGATAGCCGATACAGGAGCCCGTTTGTTCACTTAATAGCAGCTCTCTGGCAATACCGCTGATATAAGGCGTAAAATCATAAAAGCAGTTTATTTTTACAGAGGACTTTATTCTCCGCTGATACGCCCTGTCCAGACAGGTATGAATATAGTTCGCCGTAATATCATATCCAAATACCTCTTTTAAAACAGACTCCGATCTTCCGCTGTATCCCATATCAAACGTAGCCGTTTTCCCGGAAAACTGCGCGCGAAAGCATTCGTCAAATTTCCGCCTGAAGGTCTCCGCCTTTTGTGGATCAAATAATCTTGTAGCGATCAATTCAGAAAGCTTCAGGAATTTTTCGTAGCTACCGATCGGCTTGTGGTAGTCCACCCCGATGCCGCCGCACAGATCCGCAAGCCGGCCCTCGTCCATTTTTTTGATTACCGGCTCTATCACATCAAACAGAATCCTGGGCAGAATGTCCACCCCATTAAATTCATTGACCAGATTGTAGCAGTCTTCCCTTGACTGGATAATGAACGGCATCAGCGCCTTTCTCGACATATGCGTATAATAGGTGGTTGTTTTGACGGAGAAAATGCCGCTCAATTCCTGAAATGCCTTTTTTACCAGATAGCCATCCCTGGACATAAAATGCAGGTTCTCATATTTTTCATCCAGGCATAGGTCAATCAGCCATCTGGCTATCGCGTATATGTGCATCCCCAGTGTAAAATAGCCGATCGTGTACGGATTCCCGTTAAAATCGCTGTCCCGGTTATAAAATACAAACGGATAATCATACAGCTTGTTTGCGCTGACCGCCATCATACAGCGAATGCCCAATAATTCTTTTGCATCGTAATTCTGGACAATCCCACAACGCGATTCAAACATATTGGAAAAATACCGCCCAGTAAAAATCTGAGGATTCCAATTGTTAAACATCTCCTCGGTTCTGGGAAGGTGAAACGCCCTTATTCCCTGTTTTTTCGCATTGACGACATCCGTCTCCATGTTGTCGCCGATATGTACCAGTCCCGACGGCTCGCAGCCCAGTTTTTGAATCGTGTATGGATACAAATCTCCGCTGGCCTTTGTCTTCCCACATTCGCTTGAGACAAAAATGCTTCTGGGGTGATAGCCATTTTTTTCGGATAATTTTCGAATCGTTTGTTCCGATAGATACATATCTGACAGGAAGATCACCGTTTTTCCCAAGCTCTGTGCAAAATCGTATAATTCTTTTCCTGTATTCCGAGGATAACAGTATTGCAGCTCCAGTTCGATTTCCTTATTTTTAACAGGCTCCAGATATTTTTGTAAAAAGGAGCATTGTCTCGCAATCTCGTCATAAATCTGTTCCAATGTAACGTCCTGAACGCCTGTTTTTTCCCTGATCTTTCTCCTCACCGCGGCTTCCGCAGACATTCTGATCTTTTGGAACCCGATTCCGTCTGTGGTCGGAATTAACGTATTCACATACTGTTCCAGTACGATAAAAAGATCGACCGGATATAAAAACGGTCGCAGCAAAAGCGTGTCAAACACGTCAAAGCTGACGATTTTTGTATCCGCCCTTTGGATCGCCTGTTTCATTTCTTCGAAATATAACGGATATTCTACCTTTACGTACCGTTTTGTAACAAATTCTGTCTCCTCTTTTTTATATTCGTCAAAGGGCTTCTCTGACGCTCTCCGATAGTAATAATTATGTCTGGCATTCGAAAAGCTCTTTGCCCTGTAAAATGCGGCCGTATTGATCCATACGCCCAATTCTTCTATGCATTCCTGATCGGCTATGTCCTTTAAGCTGTCCAGCAGCAATTCTTTTTGGTACAGTTTATTCCATAATGTATTCCATGAATTGTCCAGGCTGTTTAAGCTTTGATAGGTTTCTGATACGGCTTCTCCGTTTAAATTAAATTCACACTGATTAAAGACCCGGTTCGGGAAAAACAGCTCTGCCCCTATGAGCTCCAGCGTCTCCCCAGCAACGATCTCAAATCCCCTCCCTGCTTTTTCCAGCAATGTCCGGCAGTAATCAATTCCCAGCCTGTCCTTTGTGTACATAAACAAGATATATTCTGCGTCACAATTCTTTAAAGTTTCCTTGATCGCTCCGGAGGAAACGGGAGCTGCAAATACCACTGTATCAATATTACGAAAAGATTGACATTGGATAGATTCCAGGCATTCCTCCCGCTCCTTTTCGTTTCCGTTATCGATTAAGAGGATCCGTATTTTTAAGCTCATATCGCTCCGCTGCTCCTATCGGGACATAATTTTCCGGTGAATAGTGAATGACTCTCGTTCCTCCATTTTCAAATTGAAAAGGAACAAACAACAGCTTCTCCATTGCCTTTTTCACCGCATTCTGCTTTTCTCTTTCAACATAAAGCAAAAGGAAGCCACCGCCGCCAGCGCCCAGGATTTTTCCTCCCAGAGCCCCTGCTCCTAACGCTTTTGCATACAATTCATCAATCGCATTCGTTGATATTTTATTTGTGATTCCCCTTTTTAATCTCCAGGTATGATCCAGCAATCTTCCGAACTCATCTAAGTCACATTTGGAGGTCAAAATATTTTGCGCGACATCCACCAAAGACAGCATCTCCTGTAATTCCTTTGTCTTGTCCTTCAGCGCGGACTCCGTTTCCTTCTGAATATCAGAAGAAAACCTGGAAAACCCTGTAAAAAACAACAAAAGATTATCATTCAGAAGCGTTTTTCTCTCTGGAGAAATGATGACCGGCTCCACCGTATAGCCCTCCGCGTCAAAACGGATCCGATTCAGGCCGCCGAATGCCGCTGCAATTTGATCCTGTACACCTCCCTTTTCCTTGCACAAGGTTCTCTCCAGGTAGATTGATTCATCTGCTAATCTTTGCTTATCGGCATATTTCCCCTTCAGCGCATAAAATGCATGTAATAACCCCACGGCAAAGGAACTGCTGGTGCCCAGACCAGATCTTGCCGGAAGATCCGCATCGTAGGCAATTCTTAGCTCATGCATGTCCAAAAGCCGCATTGCCTCCCGAATTGCCGGATGCTCAATTTCCTCAAGGGACGATACGAACTCCATCTTTGAATATACAAGTTGGCTTGTATATTCAAAAAAACGCGGGAGATGGCGCACAGTGACATAACAGTATTTATCAAAGGTACTTGAAATGACCGCCCCTCCATGCTGCTTATAAAATTCCGGAATATCCGTTCCTCCTCCAAAAAAGGACATTCGAAAAGGTGTTTTTGTAATTACCATGTTTCATCTCCTGTTATGACCAATACTGAAAAAATAGGTTTCTGATGGTTTGAACCTTCATCATATGCTTTCGGCCTCGTTTCGTATCACAGCCGGCCAGTCTTGCCCAGGCCAAATGCCACCTGTACAGGATCCACTGCTTCATCGGGACCTTCAGCAAAGCGTCTTTCACAATGTTTATAATACCCGGATCTGTCTGACCGAGCGGATTGAAGGTAACGTTTTCTCCTCCCCGCCTTTTCGATTTGAGTTCAAAACGGACCATATCCTGAATCAATCGAACCTGCATTCCCCAGCTCAGAACCGTCTTTCTGTCGTCGTAGATATCCCCGTTATCGACATCCGTCATTCTCCTGGTAAATACGACCGGCAGGCTGTTTTTGACCTGCAAAATACATGCATATGCAAAATGCTCCAACCCATCCAGAGAATCAAATACAAAATCTGGAAGATACCTTTCTGCCTCCTTCGTAAACATGAATTCCCCGGGGCACTCTGCCGCTCTCACATCCGACACGGAGGATAATTCGGCATCGGAATATGTATTGAAATAATCCGTTCTCGTATATCTGTCCCCGCTGTCCAAAAATGCCCGGCCGGAATATGCTCCATAAGCGTCGTTGTCCTCGATGCTTCTCACCAACGTGGTGATGTGATCATAAAACCAAATCTCTCGCGCGCTTACATTGACATAGTAATCGTATTCATGGCATTTCTGAATGTTTCGTATAGCCTGGCCATCCGTCAGATAACGCGCCCCCTTTTGGTCAAACAGCTCCATCGCTTCATACTGTGCGTCCGGGTAACGGATATAAAAATATTTTTTTATAAAGTCCTCCACCGTTTGATCGACGGCAACCACCAGCTCAATATTTTCATAGTACTGCCGTCTGATATTTTTTATTACGATATCGAGCCGTTTTTCTGCCTCCTTGTCATCCAGGCTGTTCAAAATATAGGTCACCAGTACCCGTTTACTGTCATCCCTTGCAAACAAGTCGTTCGCTATGGAAAAAAAGCGCTGCGGATGATTGGATACAATACGAAGAAGCTGTTTATCCAATGTGAAGTTTTCCCGAAAAATCCGTTGCGCCCGTTTCGCCATCGCAAGCGCTTCTTCCCGATGCGTCAGGATCCAATTATATTTTTCCATGATCTGATCAAAGGTATCCTGTGGATCATTCTTGTTATAATAAATGAACAGGGCCGCATCCGCAAAATACTTCTGCATAAACTCATTATTGTCCGAAATAATGACCGCGCCCGCGGCGCAGGCCTCATACGCCCGGTTCGTTACCGCCCCGGCCCTTCTGTGTATATCCGAGGAAATGACCAGACAGACGCCGCATTCATTGATTTCCTTCAGAATCGAAAACCCATCCCAGGGGATCGGGTACTGGTAGCAGCGATAGCCCTCCCAGGGACGGATTCCGCCCCAATTTTTCATAATATCCGGCCCAAAAAATTTAACCGCGCCCGTTTCATCCAGCAGTTTAAAAAGGCCCTCATGCCGGTTCTGATGATTCACCAGCTTGTCCCAGTTCATCCCGCAATAAAACATTTTTGGGTTTTCTAATTTTGCTTCCAGCATACTGCTTTCCGGAAAAGAGGCTGTCAGCATAGATGTGTTGTCAATATTCCGCGGTTTGTTCATCAAGATGGTTTGGAGATGGTTGCGCATTCCTCCCATATCATAGGTCAAATAGTCGTCGTTCATTAAGTAATTATTGGTGACATATTGATTGTATTCTCCAAGATTTAACGGAATCTCCGGCGGGTTCCATAGCGCGTGATAAAAAAAGCTGTCAATCACCTTAGGAGAAAGATAATGTGTGGTAATTACAAGATCAAGCTGCCCGGCGTCAACAAAACGGTCCGTTTTCTTTTGGTTTTCTTCTTTTAAAATGTGCCCCCAGTCAGAAAGCAGCGTGCATTTTATGCCTGCCTCCTTTGCGGCGCAGTTGATTCTTGTAAGAACCTCGGATTCCGCCGACAAGTCGCCCGGCCATGGATTTATGACCCCGATGTGCATCCGCCCTGACCGGTTTAAGGGAATGTGGTATCGCTCTCCTCTTATATCTTCGATCTTGTAGAGCTGCATCAGGCGGCATTCGTCATATTTGCTTACATCGTGAGAGAAATAATAAAGAATCGTGTTTTGAATCTCCTTCAAAAGCAATTCTGACAATCCAAGCCCTGCCGCATCCGCCGCAAATGCCTTGCCGCCGTCCATTGCCTGTTTTGCTATCTTATAATTCTCGCAGCCATCTTCTATCGTCTCATAATACAGTGCCGTAAAGACATCTTTTGCATATTGCTGGCTTTCGTCAAATTGCTTCAAAAGCTTTTCCCGCGTCCAGCCGGACAGCACGAATGGGCCCATATAAACATATCCAAATAGATTCCAGTACTCTGTACCCGTATACTTTGGAATTTTATTTTTCAAAATATTTTTATATGTATCAACATCTTCATTCTGTACTTTGTTAACCAACGCAAAAAAGTTAGAATATAATCCCATCTTTCCCTCCTACTACCTTGTCAAAAATTCCCAGCCCGTCTCTACTCTGGCTCTCCATCCATGCGCAGCTCTTGGTTTATCAAATTTCCGCTTCTATTCTTGCTCTTTTGAATCCGCAGGCTTGGAAACATTTCCTGGTTGGTCCGAGGAAATATCCCAAGCTCCTAAGAATATATCTGGAATGTATTCATTATTTGCTTGGTCAAATTTTTCCCTTACTATACCGGAGTGTTTTTTAAATTGATATTCTTCCCTTAGCAAATATGTACACTCCAACAGGTCCGGCATCACAATACCGCCCAGTGAAAGATAACGTCCATGATTATTCGCGTGAATATGGACCAACTGATGTGTTTTGTTTAATTTCAACATGGATTTGGTGATTTTGTCCTCTTGTTCACGGGAGATCAGACTATGAAATTCAAAAACAATTTGGGAAAAATGCTTTAATTCATCTTCCTCTATGTCGCAAAGCACATCCCATTCCGCACCCTCAATATCGCATTTCAAAATCATCCCATATTCAGTTGAGTGCCCATTTTCTCGTATAAGATCGGACAGGCTTTTAAGCCTCTCTGCCTGTACATTTCCGGCGCACAATCCAATTGGAGAAAAATGGAACCGCTCATTGTGCTCGGGGAGCGCATTGATTGTGTGGTCGTACATATATACATCTATTCCGCGCCTGGCAATGTCTAAATCCCAGGACACGTCATCTGCAATGCCAAAACTATATGCAATTTTTCTATGCTCAAAGTCATCTAACATCACATATCCTCCATCAAAGTCTTTCCCAATGCGGGAAAACCCCTTCTGGTGATCAATGGACATAAGCGGGAATAAAGCCCTCATGCGGAGAATAAATTGATAATCAGAGCTTTTTTGTTGTTCATCATCACGCAAAAGATTGCTTTGTATTAAGTATTCCAAATTTCCCAGTTTCCACTGTATATACTCAATTCGTCGAAAAAGATCCCCGGTCCTTATGTTTTGCAATTCTTCCTCTAACCTGCCGGATTTATAAGAAAGCATCTGCAATGATTCGAGTATCTCTTGATGAATACTTGCATTTCGATACGCAGTAAAATCCACACAGATCTGTTCTTGGTTATTTTGTATTAATTGAATCATTTGTGACAGTTCGTACAACTTTTGACGGTTCCGATCACAGATAGACTTCTCGTCAGACTGCCCTGCAATTATTTTTTCCATGAACTGTGCGATTTTCTTGCTTAGTTCTTCCTGCTCTTGTATCATGTTATGTAAAATGGTTTCTATACCCCAACATCTTTCATCGAATTTGGCTGCGGAAATTGGTATAAATTTTTTTAAATGCCTTTTAATATGTTCATTCATGATCTTGTACTCCTTTCAAACCGCATGTTTTCCTCACGTCTGGATTCTTAAATGAATCGTTTTTCCTATTTTGGAGAAGTGAACAGATATAATGCAGTGAAGGAATATAACCCCATTTTCTCCTCCGCCTACCGTGTCAAAAATTCCTCGCCCTTATCCACTCTGGCTCTCCAATAATTTAACAGGTCTTCCATCGTTTTTTCGTAAGGAATTTTCGGCTCCCAGCCCGTATGCTCTTTGAATTTTCTGCAGTCCGGGACCTGAAGATCCGCGTCGATCGGGCGCAGTCTCTCCGGATCCGTTTCCACACGAATTTCCTTTTTTAAAGGAGACATCGACAAAAGCGTATCCAGCGTGTCCTTAACCAGACAGGTATGCGTACCGCCAATGTTGTAATACGCGCCGGCAATCGGATCTTTGGTAACTAACATGTAGTAAGCCCGTACGGCATCCCGCACATCCGCATAGGTTCTGAGCGACTCTAAATTCCCGGTCCTGACGACCGGCTCAATCATCCCTTTTTCAATCATCGCAATCTGCTTGGCAAAGGTAGATTCATGGAATACATCTCCCCTTCTCGGTCCTGTGTGCGTAAACATTCTGGTGGTCATGACCGTCATGCCGAATGCCTCCGCATAATATCTTCCTAAAAGGTCTGTCCCCACCTTCGAAATCGCGTACGGGGACGCAGGATGAAACGGGCATTCCTCGTGAATCCCTGTCTCCGGCTTTTTTTCGGCCGGTATTTTGCCAAACACCTCAGAGGAGGCACAGACATGCACGACCGGCCGATATTCGGAATCCTGCTCCATTTCCAGACGAATCGCTTCTAATAATCGGCAGGTCCCGATAATATTTGTATTCAATGTGTCAATCGGCGCCGTAAAGCTGGTTAATGGATAGCTTTGTGCGGCAAGATGAAAGACATAATCCGGTTTAATCTTTCTTACCACCGTAATCAACGACATCTCATCGTTTAAATCCGCATAATCGAAAAATACCCTATCCTTTTTATTGACCCTGTCAATCAATTGTTCGACATTATCCAGCGGGCTTCTCCAGCGGCAAACCCCATATACCTCCCAATCCGTATTCTCTATTAAAAAATCTGCCATATGAGAACCAACCATTCCTGTAATGCCTGTAATTAATGCCTTCATGTTTTTATCCTTTCCTTCCTTTATACTTGCTGCGTATCATATTTATTTAAATATTCATCTGTAACTGTATGGATATCGCCGCTCATCACTTCCCGTCCCCTTTCCAGCCAAAGCGCATGGTCGCATATCTCCTGAACGGAGCCTATGGAATGCGATACATACAACAACGTCGTTCCGCTTTCTAACATGTCCCGCATACGCCGTTCACATTTTCTTTGAAACGCAATATCTCCTACCGATAAAACCTCGTCGCATATTAATATATCCGGCCGTACAACCGTTGCGATCGAAAATCCCAGCCGCGCGGCCATACCCGAACTATAGTTTTTGATCGGCATGTCCAAAAAGTCCCACAGCTCGGCAAATTCTACAATCTCCTCGAAATATTCCTGCATAAACCTTTTGCTGTAGCCCAAAACAGCGCCATTTAAATAGATATTTTCCCGTGCGGTTAATTCTCCGTCAAAGCCGGCCCCCAATTCTATCAGCGGCGCTATCGTCCCATTTGCCGACACACTGCCCTTATATGGCGATAAAATCCCGCAAATCAGCTTTAAAAGCGTAGACTTTCCCGATCCGTTTGTTCCTATAATTCCCCACGCCTCCCCCTTTCTCACCTTAAGATTCACATCCTGTAACGCCAAAAACTCCTTGAACATCAGCTCTTTTTTGACGAGCTTTATAAAATATTCCTTCAAATTATCAATCTTTTCCGATGCCATATTGAATCTTACCGTCGCATTTTTTACTTCGATCACAAAATCATCCTTCATTGTTTATCCATTCCTATCAGATATATAGAATAAAGCTGTTTTTAGCCTTCAAAAATACAGCCGACCCAACCGCCAGCGCCAAAGCTGACGCTGCCAGCCCAGCCAGCAGAATCAAATTTCCCGGCATCTGCTGATACAGCATCACATCCCGGAATTGACCCACATAAAAATATAAAGGATTCAGATGCTTGATGATCCATTGTACCTGCTCCGGGATCTGATCCATCGGATAAAATAAAGGAGTCATGTACATCCAGGCTGTTAAAAATGCGCCGTATATATATTGTATGTCTCTGAAAAACACATTTACCGCCGCAAGCATCAACCCGATTCCCAGGCAAAAAAAATACAACTGTAGAAGTACGGCAGGAAGCCATAGCATATAAACGGTTATCTGCACTTTACAGATAAGCAATACGATTAACAGGGCTCCAAGAGAAAATAATAGATTCACACAGCTACTGGTGACCTTCGAAAGGGTAAAGATGTATTTAGGCACATACGTCTTTTTCAAGAGTGCCGCGTTTCCTGTGATCGATACCATCGCCTGATTGGTTGCTTCTGATAAAAAATTAAAACATACCTGACCGGAAAGGACATATACTGGATAATTTTCTATCGAAAACCGGAACATATGCTGAAATACCAGTACCATAATAGCCATAATCATCAATGGATTCAAAACGCTCCACAAATATCCCAAAAAGCTCCTTCGATATTTTAGCTTCAGATCCTTTTCCACAAGTTGAATAAATAAGTCTCTATATTTTATAAATAATTTTATCCTGTTGCCCGTTTTATTCATGATTTTATATCCTTGTTTTCTCCTTTACAGCCATCCTAAAATATCGGGAGTATTGAAGTAAAATAATATTCCATCTGTACCACAACTGCGCCGGATCATCTATATACCGGATCAATCCAAACGGCCAGAATGCATGATCCATGGAGTCCGCATTTCTCTTTCTGAGTTTAGCTATGATTCTCGGTATAAGCATATCATTTTTCACCAGCAAAAGCTTATCCCTTTGAATCAGCGCCGCGGAAAGGCTTTCTGAAACGTCATCACAAAATTTAAATGTGCAATAGGCCTCTAATTCTTCTCCGGTCGGATAAAGAATCGCCCGTTTTAATACTTTATAGCTCTTTTTAATGGATTTTTCCAAAATGAACCTATCCTTGTAATCACTAACGCCTTCTATAAATCCCAGCGCCCCTCTTATCTGTTCGCTAATACGGCCTGACAATTCTTCATTCATATCCTGCTTCAGGACAGGCTTCCATCCTTCTCCGTCGCGGACATATCCTGTCGTCATGCCATGCGGGGCCGCCAGCATACATTCAAATACGATATTGTCAAAATACACCTTGCGTTTTAAACCGGAAAGAGGAGTAAAATAGTATGCGAGGTATACGCCGTCTGCCGCCTCCTTTGGTTCCTTATAGAGCCCGAAATAAAAGCCGACTACGTTTCCCTTAAAGCCGGCATGCTCCAATAGCTGCCGCATCGACCGTTGTATGCTCCCTGACCAGCCGCTGTCAGCGATTGCCACCTGATCCTGATCAAACAGCCCCTCCTGTTTCAAGTACCGGATCGTATTGTCATATGCTGATAAAGACTTACAGCGCAGCAATTGACGATAGATTTTGCTTTTTTTGACTGCCTCGACAAATCTCATATATTCTTCAAATGTCAGGGGCTTATTCTCATCTGTGATTTCTGTATCCGCATATATCCGCCCTCTTTCCTCCAAATCAAGCTCCAGCCGCCGCATCAATACATAAGGAGTAATGTGAAATCCTCCCTGAAGCAATAATTCAAACGCTTCATCCCCAATAAACCAATAGGTCGGCATTCTCAATGCCATACGGGAGCAGTACAAATATCTGCATTGAATCGGGTATTCTTTCTTCTTACATAGTATTTCTGCCGCCTGTCTCAGAAGATAGCCGTCTCTGGCCAAAAAATAGATCGTCTTCAGCCCCATTTTTGCCGCGTATTCCAAAATCCAGGTAACATATTCATATATAACAGGCCCTATCACATTTTCCCCATAGGCCTTCGCAGCCAGCAGATTATCCTGCTCTGTCTTTCCATTCTGGTCCATATGTTTCACTTAATCCCAAAGTCCCTGTCCCCGCGTCCCGGATCGCGGCCTGCGTCATTTTGTTTAATGTTTCATTTTTATGGTTCTTCACACGATAATAAAATGCATAGCACAGAAACGGGAGCACTCCAAAATAAAGCCTATAGCTATAAAGCTTATTCCGCAGGTTATAATACGTTTTCCATGTTACACGAGATTCTTTTGTATGATCCGTATCATGTATAACCCTTGCCTCAGGCAGACAGAGGATCTTCCCCTCTCTCCTGATCCGCATGCTATGCTCGCTGTCGTCATACGCAATATAAAAATCCTTTTCGGGCAGTCCGGCTCTTTTCAATGCCTCACATCGTATCAGTGATCCGACATAAGAAAGCAAATCGAGTTCAAAAAAATCTTTCCTGTATTCCTGTTTCCCAATTTGTTTTTCTGTCACCAGCAGACCGTATTTCTTTTCGATTTTGCGCCGATGCCATGTATCAATTTCCCCGTTCGCAAAAACCGCCGCACACAATGCCGCGATCCGTTTGCAGTCATTTTTTTTCAAAAAATCTGCAAAGATCCGCAGACACGCCTTATCCAGATATGCATCATCATCCGCCACCCAAATCCAATCCGCAGACATTTCCTTTGCAATCCGCATTCCCTCGAAAAATCCCCCGCTTCCTCCTGAATTTTTCCTTAAATGCCGTACCTGCTTGTCTATCACGCTTGTATTCCGGGCCCAATCTGATAAAAACTCTGCCGTTCCGTCTGAGCTGCAATTATCAATCACCAAAATAAATTGTGGCTTATATTCCTGTTCCTCGTAGCTTTGGAGTGCCCTTTTTAATTTTTCCTTCCTGTTGTATGTGACTATAACAACCCCGATTCTGCACATACCGTTTCCTCTCTGCTTTTCATTAACGCATACAGATCGCCGCAAATGGATTTTACAGAAATGCAGTCCAGATTGCTGATTTCATAGAATAACAGACAAAAAATCCTTCTGTCCCGCAGCAGCTTTTCTCTTCTTTTCTGAAATGCAAGCATCCTTTTTATAGCACGCTGCCTTCCGGGAGATTCCATACGGACTGCATTCAGTCCCTCAATCAGCCCGTCTATGATTTCTAACCTGGCCCTTACAATTTTTCTTTGCGGCTCATTCTTTAACAGACCAACCGTATTATTCCTATGCTGCCGATAAAAAACCAGCTTCCTGTTCAAGTAAAACATTCCACCTTTCGCGGCAGCAAATTGATTGATCATCCAGTCATGCGCCGCCCCGGGCCCCCAATCCATCGCGTTGATACCAGGCCAGAGCTCTTTTCTGAACGCCATCGCCATTCCGGGGTATTTGGGATGTCTTATAAATTTTTTCCATGATATTTTATTCAGAGCCGCTCGTTTCGGAGCTGTCACAAAATAACCTGCCGATCGTCCGCCGGATTTTTCTTCGATCGTGCCGCTTAAAAATCGGGCGCATAGTGGGCTCAAGTCATGCGTTTCCCCCATCAGATAAAAATCCGTTGACAGGGAAAGCACATTTCTATTTTTGTTAAAAACATCCATGCATAGCTTTATTTTATTTTTTATCCATATGTCATCCTGATCGCACAGAAAAATAATATCTCCTGATGCTTTATTGATTGCCTGCCGGAAATTTTGGCTGTACCCTAAATGTTTTTTGTTGACAGAGAAATCCATTGGGATATCGGACATTTTTTTCATCGAATAAACGATGTCGGCGGTGTTGTCTGTGGAACCGTCATCGCATATGATAATCTCATCCGGCTTTAATGATTGCTCAGCGATAGACTGCAATTGCTCCTGCAAATACTGGCCGCCGTTAAACGTTGCCATGACTACTGAAATCATATATTCCCCTTATGCCCCGTCTTCCTGCTCCCACCCGGCCTCAAGCTGCTCCTGCTCAAGCTGCCTCTCCATTGCCTGGTCGATCAACAGGGCCACATTGTTTTCGATCCCTGTCCGCGTATTCTGATAGAGTCGCTTTAAGCACCGCGGGTTTCCCTTCTCCTCTGCGATCTCGGCCTCCACACACAGCCTGCGGATCGCGGTCGTGATATGCGTCCGATTCATCGGCCCCCCGGCCCGTGTCCGAAAAATCGGCCCGGTACTGCAGCCATTCCGGCGCGCAAAGCTCAGTAGTTCCTTCCTTAAGCACTCCGGCAGACGCACGATCTCCTTTACATGGTTATGCGAACAGACAATCCTCCCCTCCTTAACGGCTTCCACCGTAACCTTGGGGAGCTCCTGCACCGTGATTCCCGTAGCCGCAAACAGCTTCACAAGAAGATACAGCCGCTCCTTGCCGAGAGTCTTCGCCGTGCGCAGAAGCTGTAAATATTCGTTCCGGTTAAGCTCCGGCCGGGCGGACGAAATTTTTCGGATATCCTGGTTTGTATGCGGCACGCCGCTCCCCCTTTCGTTTACAAGGAAATTTCATGCCCGGAGTTTACAAACCTATACGTTTCCAAACTCCAAATTCATTTCTGAATCTTTCCCTAATCTAACACAAATACGTTGATTTTGCAACACCTTTTGACAAGAAAATAAAGGAAACAGCCGTTTTGGAAACGTATACCTTTCCAAACTCCTTCTTGTTTCAGATGAAAAAGATTCCTCCTGCAAAACAAAACAGCCACTCCGCTCATTTCATATGAAATAGCAGAATGGTTGTTTTTCATATCTCACTATAGTGCGCAAAAGCTTCCAAAATCGCTTTATGATATATGCTGAAAAATGAGATACGGCAGATGTGGAAAATCAATAACGGAAACAAGTCGGGATTCAGAAATGCACTGACTCCCGGCTTGTAAAATCGGGAGGTTTATGTTAGTATGAAGATACGAAAACGGAAGGGAAAGCAGGTGTGAAGATTGACAGTGACGGATAAACAACATCAGGAAGATCTGCAGCGTTTACGTTTCTTAAGGCCAATCGATGATGACTTTATGCGTTGTCTTTTCAAAGATAACATTCCATTGGCTGAATTTGTGTTACGCATTATCACTGATAAACCGGATTTAATTATTATTGATTGTGAAACACAGAAAGATATGAAAAGACTGGCTGGAGCACGTTCTATCTGTCTGGACGCATATGGAACGGATTCAACCGGAAAAAAATATGATCTGGAAGTCCAGAGGCAAGACAAGGGAGCAGACCCACACAGGGCAAGGTATCATTCAAGCGTAATGGATATAGAGAATCTCCATTCTGGTCAGGAATTTAAAGAATTACCAGATACATATACAATCTTTATCATTGAAAAAGATTTTTATGGTCAGGGGAAAGCTGTTTATCCGATTGAGAGAATCAACCTTGCAACGGGTAAATCTTTTGAAGATGGGGAACATATCCTTTATGTAAATGGTGAATATCGTGGTGATTCCGCTATAGGAAAACTCATGCACGATTTTAATTGCACCAAAGCAGATGATATGAATTTTGAATTGATGGCAAACCGAACACGGTATCTAAAAGAGAACCCGAAAGGAGTGAATGAGATGTGTAAAATTATGGAAGATATGAGAAGTGAATCTTTAAAGGAGGTCGCCCTCCGTATGCTGGAAGCTGGAAAATATGCTCTGGAAGAAATTGCGAATATTTCTGGACTTTCTCTTGATGAAGTGAAAAAGCTAAAAACAGAACGGACAGTATAAGTCAAAGCCCCCGGCATAGCCGCAGGATTATTTTTACTGGAACGCAAAATAAGGAAGAAAATGGACTTGTGCTATCCCTTTTCTTCCTTTAAACACTTCTATTTTGCTAATTTATACATAGCATATTGATTTAATGAAACACCTTCTCTTTCAGCTTCTATCACTAATCTTCTATGCAAAAACTTTGGAACTCTGATCACAAATTTACCACTTAAATTTTCCTCTTTAATTGGTTCTGGTATCTCCATTTCATTTTTAAACATTATTTCTATATGCCCTTCCATAGCCTCTGTAAGATTAGCATTTAATTCTTCCAGTGTATCTCCTGTACTCTGGCAACCATCTAATTCTAAAATCTTACCGTAAAAATAATGGCCGCTTTCGTCATTAATTTCTTGTATTATTCTATTGTATGGTAAACTCATATAGTATTTTAATGTATTTAACATGATGATATTCTCTTTCATTCTCTGTTATATCTTTAGTACTTTATTAATAAACAATATATTAAATATACTTATAATCTATTCGTCTATTCTATTCAAAATATCTATAATGTATACTTTTTTCAAAGGATTATCTACCTTTATTGTTATTATTTCTCCCGTTTCTTTTTTAAATACTGGGCGTGTGACCCTTTTTGACGGACACGCTCATATCCATAGTATTCTAGCACTTTATTTGCTTCTTCTGGTCTAATTCCATTAGGTTATCTTTGCATTTTTTCTAGTATTTTCTTAACGTTCATGCTCACACTTCCAATTTCTTGTTATTTTAGATCATTTCCTTCCTTTCTCTTGCACGATATCATATATAGCATCAAATTTCAAGCGTTTTTCTAATTCTACCTCCAAAATAAACACTTGCTTTATTAAAAATAAGGAAGAAAATCATTGAAAAAGATTTTTATGGCCCGAAAGGAGTGAATATGCTCTGGAAGAAATTGCGAATATTTCCGGACTTTCTGAAATGATTTTTCACATATATGAATCTTATATAGCAGCCAATCTCATTTCGCAAACCAATTTTTTAAAAACCCACAATAATAATACTGTATCTCAATAAAATTCTCCGGCAGGCGATTAAACCACTTAAGGTGTCCGACAATTTCCTTTCCGTCGCAGTCCTTTAACGCGGCTGCATCCTGCACTCTGCAATGGTATAGCAAAGAGATAAAATGCGCCCGCTCATTATGATTCTGCCGGATAGTCAGCTCGTCTGTGGCAATGTTTTCCCGCACTAAGAGCGGCCTTGGATCATAGGAGACATCACTCCCCAACTCATTGAGCGCCGTCAGATGAATCCGCCTGTCCAGTGTTTCCTTAAATCGGAGGCAGCCGCCGGGGATATGCCAGCCCTGGCCGCAATGTTTGTCATCCCGCCAGCTAAGCAGCACTCTCCCGGTTTCATCCGTAATAAACATATCAATATTGACAATCGGCGTCATGGAGGAAACCATGAGAAACAGATCCGTCCCAAGACCGTTCTCGGGATCGATCTGCTCTATGTTCATTTGGGCTCTCAAATTATAAATTTCTTTTTTCATATCTTCCAAAATGCCTTCCATCTTGCTTTACACCGGCACGACTCGCGGTAAAGCCGGGAGAAAATACGCAGAAACAGTAGATTGAACCCTGACGTTTTTTTATAGGGAATGGGAACCCTAAAATCTTTAACGGTGGCACATGTTCCCAAACGGTTTACATTACGCAGCTTGACTTCAATATTCCGATTGTGTTGTGTCTGACCGAACCATTTCCCCCAAGCCCGTGAAAAGGGCGACTGCCTGCGGCAATATTCGGCAAGCAGATAGTCCGCATATACCAGTTTCTGCGAGGTCTCTCGTTTTAATGTCTCGTTTGAGCCCCAGCGGTACGCGCCAAGCGTACGGTCAGACAACAGGACCGTATAGCGGCGCATGATCTGATAGCCAAGGACCGCGTCCGCCGTCGGTCCAAAATCATAATTAATACCACCGGCCTCCAGATAGGCACGTTTTAAAATTGTGGTTCCGCAGGTAGGGATCCCTGTCCGCGTATAATAGGTAATCAAGGTTCCAAACCGTGTCAATTCCAGAAGATAGTGTTTGTCTTTGCGAACCATATGGACTCTATCCTCTGGAGAAGAAAACTCATCAAACCTTGCCTGAATATATCCCAACGGCTTTTTTAAGCGGCTCTTTCTCAGGATGATCCTCTCTATGTTTCGCAGCGCATCTCTGTACAGGAGATCATCATCGTGCAGAAAACTGATCCATATCCCGCGGGCAAGCTCTGCCCCGCGGTTCCAGTTATAGCCGGAGCCGATGTTTTCCCGGTTATGATAATATAGGATGCGGGAAGCTCCGAGCGCCTCAATCATGCCGAGCGCTGGTGTCACCCCGTTTTCATCAAGAGGTGTATTATCCACGACAATGATTTCCCAGGAGAAGCGGACGGGCTCCTGCCAAAGTGCGCTTTCAAGCGCTTCCTGCAATAATTCACACCGATTGAAGGTCGGGATAATCACGGAAAGCCAGGGAGCCGGGATCTGTTTTGGATCGCCCCAGAGCAGCTCGCTGGACACGGAGCTTGTTTTGGAAAAATTATTGACGTAGGCATCCAGATGTCTATACGCATCTGGATTTACAGTGTTCGCATCATAACAGTTTCTCTCGCCTATGGACATTTAACACACCTGTAAGTACACATGTTCGGATCTTGAAAACGAAATTCAAAATATGTTTCACCCGTTGTGAAGTTAATCTCCGAAAATTGCGGATAGAGACTGTTTTCACCGTCATTTCCGACATTTCGGAACCCCCAGCCTACCATAAACACGTCTTCATCGCGGCTTATCCTCTGCACGGAACCTGTTGCATAAGAGAAATAGCCGTCTATCTGATAACTTCTGAAATTTTCCAAGGATTTATGGTTCTCGTCAAGCCAGTATTCAACCACTCTCGTTTGTTTGTTCTCATTCCCGTTATCAAATATGGTAACACTGCCGAGGTCCGTATAGTTGGCATAATGCTGACGCGACGTTTTCTGGTCGGCTCCCAAGCCAAATTCGTCTCCGAGACCTGAAAGCTTCCAGAGAATGTCTCCGCTATTCACGTCTATTTTCAAAACAGAATCAATATTCCTGAACGACGCTATCAAGTTACCGTCTTCGGGGCAAAGAGAAATGGAATTGATATGCATATAATCAGCCGAATAAGTATTGACGCTGTTCGTAAAGTCATTGTAATCCACCGACAAGGAATAAAGCTCAGGATAATCCGTGCTGTCCCACTCAAAAAACACCTCGCCGTTTTTTATGCCCTGTATCACCGCAGCGGTCACGAGGGAGCCATTCGCTTTGTGTTCTATTTCTTCGGGAATGTTATATACGTTTTTATCGACATAAGAAATAAGATAATACTCGTTGTCGCTTATGTATATACAGTCATGTTGATCGACGGGATAATCGTCGGTCGGGACTCTTTCTGACTTCTTCATAAACAGCCTGTTTATCTCGTGATAGTTTTCGTCCATCACCACGTAGCAGCCGCTCTGTGAAACCCCCTTCGTACTCCTTCGTGTACTTATCGTGGTAAAATGAAGATATCGCACGCCTTCCGCCGCCACGACCTTTTTGAAATCCGCAACGCAGCCGTACTGATTATAGAGGTAATATTTAAGCTCTCCGCCGCGCCCGACCTTCATCGCAACGTGATCATCCCCGTTGTGCGATAATGTAGTCAGATAATAGTCCCCTTCATAAGGGCTCTCCCCGACAACCGTATACTCTGGTACGAATGACGGCCATGTTGGAATTATAAACGTCTGCGTCTCTCCGGTTATATTGTCGGTAACTTTTATCAAAATAACGTCATTTTTATCCAACCGCGGCACACGATAAGATATGCTTTCCCCGTTTCCGATACTAACGCCGTTAAATTCAGCCGAATACGCGTCGTCCCCCGACATTGTGACGGTAATGTCCTTTTCGCAGTTCAGCGTCGGCAGCTCGATGTATTTTACCGCCGCCTTCATATCCAATCTGACCGGCTGCCCGTCAATCGTCATATCCACATACCCTCTCCCCGGTGTACTTTCAGTATTGGCGTTTACAGAGCTTTCCGAAACGTCAGCGGTATGCGTAAATAAAAAAACCTGCACCGCAATCCACATCGTGGAAAACGCCGTTAAAATACCGACGGCTGCCAACAATATAGCAATCGTTTTTTTCGTTTCCACTCTTATTTCCCTTTCTTATTAGAAATTCAAACCGTTTTTATGTTGCCAAAGGCCAATCCGTAGTGCTTGATTTTTCATCAGGACTTTAAAATTTAAGCCACTTTTGTTTACAGTTTCTTAAATGGACGCCCCTCCATCGACCGGCAGGACAACGCCGGTTAAATAAGAGGCATCGTCAGATGCCAAAAAAGCTACAACCTTGGCAACATCCTCCGGCTGCCCGACATATCCGAGCGGAATCCTTTGCGCATAAAGCTTCCTGTCCCGATCTCCCAGAATCGGAGTATCAATAATTCCCGGACAGATACAGTTGACTCGGATTCCTTCCTCACCATAGTTCTTTGCCATCTGATGCGAAAACTGAATCACCGCAGCCTTGGAGGCACTATACGCATAGGATCGCCCGGCCGCATAATGCTGCAGGCCGGCAATCGAAGCATTGTTGATTATGCAGCCGCGGCTTTCCAGAAGATACGGCTTCAGAAAGCGTGTCACATAAAACAGGCCGTTTATATTAATAGCGAAGGTATCCTGCCACTCCTGAATGGGCATACGCTCGATTTCCATGGAAGGGAGCATAACTCCGGCGTTATTAAATAAAACATTGACTCTGCCGAAGTCGTGGCCGATTTTATCAGACAGCTTTTTTACCGAATCGGCGTCAGAAATATCACATGGATAAAACACTGCCTGCCTTCCGCTGCTTTTGATCTCCTGTTCCAATGCCTGGCCTCGTTCAAGACTGCGGCCGACTAAGATTACGGATGCGCCTTCTTCTGCAAATTTACGCGCACAAGCAGCACCAATTCCAGAGGTTGCGCCGGTAACAACGGCAACCTGATTTGTAAATCTCTCCATCATGACAAACTCCTCTATAACATATTTTTTAGAAATCCATGAGATTTGTCAGCTCAGCCCGAGCATGTTCCTCCGTCAGCCCATAATACTCCAGCTTCTCCTCATAGGTCCCGTAGTTGCGGAAAATTTCACGCGGGAAAGCAACATGGGCGATCCGCAGAGTGCGGCCAGACAGCGCCCTATGTACATCATACAAAAGGCTCCCCTCATACTCCGGTTCGACGATCAGCACGCGGCCGGAAGGGCAATTCGCCGCCAGCGTCTCTCTGTCAAAGGGCTCCAAGGTCGTATAATATAAGACCGTAACATCCAGATCCTTACACACTCTCATCACCATATCCAGCATGACGGAGACGGCAATCACCGTTGCCCTCGTCCCGGTCTGGATTACATTTGCCTTTCCGAATTTTACATCCACATCATATTCTGTATTCGGATGGTCACTCACGCGAAAAAACGTGGGCTTCCCGTCCCGATAGGACTGGTTGAAAAGCTGCAAAAACTGTCTGGCCGTCCCAGGCGCGGCAAATTCACAGCCGGGAATTGCCTTGACTATCTGCACATCTTCCGCACAGTAATGGGAATAACCATACTTGGGATAATCCACGGCAGCACCAGTTCCGATCACATTCACGCCTAGCTTTTGGTAGGCAAAATCCATTTTGATTTGTTCCAGGGTTCTTTCGATCAGGTAGGGCTGAATCCCGAAAATCGTGGGGACGAGACCGCGGCGTGCCATGCCGGCCGCGATACTGAACATTCCGTCCTCGTAAATCCCCACATTCGTGCAGCGCTCCGGAAAATCCCGAAGCACATCACGGATCGCCCACATTCCGATATCTACGGTGAAGAAAGTCGTATCGGTTTCGTTGCGGATCATATCGGCTACGCGGTTTAAAAATGCCCGTCTCAAAATTCCTCGACCTCCTTTGTCAGCATTTGAAGCTCCTCTGCATTCGGCGCCTTATGGAACCAAATATCCTGTTCGGTCATGGTCTGGCTGCCATAGCCGCGGATCGTATGTGCGATGACAGCCTTCGGTTTCCCGTTCAAAGCGGTTCCCACCTGCAAAAAAACAGTCTCTAACGCCTGCATGTCGTGCCCGTCTACATCAAACACCTCAAAGCCAAAAGCCGCGAGTTTGGCCGACAGACTGCCAAACTCCACCATAGCTCCCACCGAATTATTATCGTCAATGATGACGCACAGATTGTCAAGTCTCTTGGAACCGGCAAAAATGCAGGTCTCCCACATGGTTCCCTCACAAAATTCACCGTCCCCGCAGAGGACATACACTCTGGATAGAGAACGCTTGATCTTATTTGCATGGGCGATACCGGCCGCAAAGGGAAGGCCATGCCCGAGTGAGCCGGCATTATTCTCGATTCCGCCCTGGAATTTCGTTAGATCGGTCTGAATGCAGTAGCGGCTGTGAAATGTGCCGATTTCCGAACCGATTTCTTCCAGGGAAAACATACCTTTTTCAATCAACACCGGATAGAGCGCCAGCGTGGCCTGGCCTTTGCTAATAATGAAGAAATCTCGGTCTTCGTCCGCTGCCTTTTGGGGACTCCAATTCATGATCTTATCATATAAGGTCCACACGATATCCAGACAGGAAAAAACGCTCTGCAGGTTTCCATCCTGGCATTTATGGGAGAGGTAGAGAGCCTCTTTTCTCAAGGTTTTGGAAATCTGTTTCATAAAGATTCACACTCCTGAAGTAGCATTTTATTAGCGAATTTCTCAAATCTTTTAGACTGATGATATTTATGACGGAAATATAGCTTTTGAAAAATCAAACGATAGAATGCATACAGCCATACGGGTGGCTCTGGTACATGGTCTTTGCAAAAATCTTCGCGTTTTATTTGTTTTTCTTTGTCTACACTTTTGTTTTTCGCTGCGATTACCTGTACAGTAAAAAGCTTGTAATGGCAGGTTCTCAATACTGTTCCCAGACATCGCGTAAAGAAATTTTGCGAATAAACATATTCCCGAAAGTCAAAACCATCCTTAATTACACGGCGTGTAGACTCGGGTCTTACCATGGTATTGTTTCCCCAGCGATATAGACCCATAGGCTGAACCGTCGAATAGACGCGATAATTCTTTTCCATGCGGTAATACAGGATCAGGTCTCCGGAAATACCAAAATCCTCAATAAACCCGCCGCATTCTAAGGCCGCCTCGCGGTTAAAAATAGCTCCGTTAGAAGGGACATCTCCGCCAATATTGGCGGTAAACCACAAATTCGCATGAGTCAGTTGGTATAACCCATAGTATAAAGGCATATCGCAGTAATATTTATTAACCTGTTCGATATTAATATTGCATTTTCTTGTATCGGAATCATATATAAATTGATGGTACTTGGCGCTGATCGCCCCTAATGGCTTCCCCGGTCTTTTGGAAAAGACAGAAATCAGCCGTTCCATTTTTTGCAGGGTATTCCCAACCAGAAGATCATCATCATGCAGGAAGCAGACCCATTTTCCCCGGGCAATCTGCATCGCCCGGTTGAAATTATCTCCGGGGCGGATGTGCTCACTGTTCCGGTAGTAGAGAATCCTTTGAGAATCAATGATTCGGATCAGTTTTTCTGTATCATTTTGTTCCCCATCATCTTCTTCGTTGTCAAGGACGACAATGTCCCATAAAAAATCACAGTGATATTGGTTCAAAACACTTGAGATGGCTTCTTTCAGCAGATCGACTCTGCGAAAGGTAGGGATCAGGACGGTAAGCCATGGGTTTTTGATCGCACTTAGATCTCCATATTTTAAAACTGTCGTTACATGTGCGATCTGAGCCGCGGTATCGACGGCAGCGCCATAATCTAAACCTGTATATTTCACGGATTGACTTCCTTTACATTTCACTTCTGGTAAAACAGATACGATAGATTTCCATTATAATCCGAACGGGCTTCTTCTGCTGATAGCGGATACATAAACGACATAAGGAGGCAGGCAGCAGAGCAATCAGTTTCATTCTTTTAAGGCTTTTGCGCGTAACGACTGACAGATTTCGTTCAATGCGGCGGTAGATCTGCATGTTATAGGTTCCATCTGCCCTCCAGTAAATCAAATTCATGAGCTGCAAGGGCGAGTAGGGACTGTCATCAATTTTGAACCAGGCTTTACGTAACTGCGTATATGCGGGCGGAAGCTCTTTGAGTGTACGGCACCATTCATTTGTCCAAAACTCCAAAATACCCGTTTTGAAATCTGTTGCACAAAAATACGGCGGCCTATCATTATAATAAAACAAATATTCATTACAGATCATTACTGACAGAGGCTGTTTGGCCCAGACTCTCGCAAGTGCTGAGAATTGCCAAAAAGCAGGATTGCATTGTTCAAACGAACAGCAGCTAAGCTGTTTTGCCATATCCTTGCTGACAATAACCCCTCCGAGTGCAATAAGCTTTTCTATATGTTTCCCAAACAGTTCTAAAGATGCAGACGCAACGATTTTATCTTCCTTTTTGCTACTGTCTGCACCTGAAAAAGGATTCGTCAAAATACAGGAAATACCTTTTTCTTTTGCTTGCTGCAAACGTTCAAATGCTTTTGCAAAGTTGGGACATGCGCAATCTGTACAGAACCAGATAAAATCATAATCAGAGTGGTTTTCATAAAACTCTTTTTGGATCATGGAAAAAGACGTTTTTCCGCCAGAATCATACCGTCTATAAAAAATATTGATTCCATGATCGAAAACAACGTTTTTAACTGCAATTTTTGTTTTTTCTTTCTTGCCGTAATTGCATATATGTACCGCCAGATTGTATCGGTTTGTTGCGTATTGGCAATGATACAAAACCCGTTCAATATTTCCCCATGAATCATTGGTCGGTATAACAAGTGCTAATTGTTTTTTTTTTGACGTTCAAGGATCTGCCGGGCAAGCTTTTCAGAAAACATAGCCCGTTCATCTCCATGAATAGACTGAAGAACGTCTTCGATCTCTCCGTTATCTAATCCGAGATGGCTCGCATAAAACCTCGCATAATTCGGATTGCAGTTATACGTCGCCGTCAGATAGTACGGTATCGAATACCCCCACTGCTCCTGCGCGTAAATATGCCTCACATAGAGGTCATAGACTTCCAACATCGGCTGTACATCGTAATCGGAGCCGCAGTGCTCGTTCATGTATTTGGCGATCAGCTCCAGATTTAGATTTCCTGCGCCGCGGCCAATGCCATAGACACTGGCATCAATCAGAATGTCGCGCATAAAGCCTTCTTTGATCATTGCCTGTGCGACAGAAAGCGCCTGCATCATGTTGTTGTGTCCGTGATAGCCCAGGATCGTTTCTTTAGGCATATTCTCGTCCGCCAGGTGCATGTAATGCAGAAGCTGCTCTGCATTCTGCGTACCCCAGCTATCGACCACGTACAAAGCCAAAGGCTTCAGAGCAGAGAAGCGGCGGATCATGTCAACAAATTCCTCGTCAGAATACTGATCCACACGGGCGGGCTGCACACAAAGCTTATAGCCTTTTTCCACGATTCCCCTGCAGTACTCATATCCCTCCTGTAGAGCATCCACAACACGACCGTCTTTATCGTGCTTTGTTTTCCACACAATGACGCGGATAATGTCGGCGCTCTCCTCATCTGCCGGCTCCAGCATGTCCAGAGGGAGCGGATTCATCACCTCGCACATAACGGCATAGGAAGCGTCCGGCTTCTTTTTGCCGATCAGCGCCTTAACCTGTTTCATGGAATTGAACACAGTACGATCCTCAATGTACGGCTCATCCTTCAGAAATCCGAGTTCCAAAACATCGACACCCGATTCTGCCAGCTTTTCGGTCATATCCTGGATTGCCTTTTTTCCGAAGCGCCAGTCATTGATATACCCGCCGTCACGAAGCGTACAGTCTAACAGCTTGATTCTGCTCATTGGTTCGCTGCTCCTTTAATTCTTTAATGCAATGGCCCGTTTCGCCTCAGAAGCAATGTGCTCTGCGGTCAGTCCATAGGCCTCTCTCAGAAAGCTCTCTACCCCCACGCGGCCAAAGGTATCCTCGATTCCCACGCGCAGGACGCGGGTCGGTCTTTCCATGGCCAGATACTCCGTTACGGCGCTTCCCAGTCCGCCTATCACATTAGCGTTTTCCGCTGTAACGACAGCCCCGGTTTTAACCGCGCTTTCCAGAACCAGCTCCCTGTCCAGGGGCTTGATAGTGACAATGTCGATCACTCTGGCTTCGATTCCCTCCTGTCTTAAGGCTTCGGCGGCCTGCAGGCACGTTGCCACCATAATGCCGCAGCCGATCAGAGTGACATCGCCTCCCTCGCGAAGGACCATTCCCTTTCCCTCCTCAAACCTCGTCCCCGGACAGTAAATATCCGGGAGATCGCGACGGGGCATACGTAAAAAGGTCAGGCCGGGCCGCTCCTTGGTTTCCTTTAAAAATTCCGCGCACATGACCGGGTCACTCACATCCACAACACAGGCCTCCGGAACCGTGCGCATCATGGCGACATCCTCAAAGCACATGTGTGTGCCGCCGTTGTGAGTCGCCATAATTCCGGCGTCCGACCCAATCACGCGCACACTCTTTTCGGCATATGCAATGCTCAAAAAAACCTGGTCAAACACACGACGGCTTGTAAAGGGCGCAAAGCTATGGACATACGGCTTCATCCCGTTCAGATACATACCACAGGCCACACCGATCATATTCGCCTCCTGGATGCCGGTGTTGAACACGTTTTTGGGGAACGCGCGCCAAAGCTCCTGCGTTTTCAGGGAGCCCATCAGATCGGCGTCCAGATAGATTACGTGCGGATCATCCTCGATCAGCTCCCGCATGGTGCTGTTAAAAATCTCAAAAACCTCCCGCTCGGGTTTTTTCCCGGTATATCGGATCTTCCTGTTCAATCTTCCACCTCCATGCCCAATACGCGGCCCTGTTCCCGAAGCTCTGCCATGACCTGTTCCCGGAGCGAATCCGGAAATCCGATGCAGTGATTGTTGGCCATTTCCATAATGCAGCGAGCGCCCTGTCCCTTTACGGTATCCAAAACGATCATGGCGGGCTTTCCATCCGCCGTCTCTACGGCTCGAAGAACAGCCTCCTGGATTTCCAGAACGTCTGCACCGTTTACCTTGCATGCATCCCAGCCAAACGCCTGATATTTAGCGACCGGATCCCCGAGGGCCATGACCTCGTCGTTGGTGCCGTCGATCTGCATTTTATTCCAGTCCAAAAACGCGATCAGGTTGTCCAGCTTATAGTGCGCGGCGAACTGCGCGGCCTCCCAGATCTGCCCCTCCGCGGATTCCCCGTCGCCGGTTACACAAAAAACCCGCTGATCCCGGCCGGTGATCTTGGCGCTTAATGCGGCTCCGCAGGCCAGAGAAAGGCCCTGTCCTAAGCTTCCGGTCGTCGCGTCCACACCCGGCACCTTGTTTCTGTCGCAGTGTCCCGGAAGCAGATTGTTAGTCTTGTTTAAGTTTTCCAGCCGGTCGGACGAAAAAAATCCCTTCAGGGCCAGTGTGGCGTACAGGGCCGGGCCGGCATGCCCCTTGGAAACGATCATGAAATCGCGGTCCGCCCACCGCGGTTCCTCCGTTTTCACACGCATAAAGTCGGAATAGACGACAGCCATCAGCTCCGCCAGATCCAGAGAACCGCCGATATGCCCGCCGTGGTTTGACGAGATCGCGCGGATGATGCCCAGGCGGATCTGCCAGGCGGTCTGCTCCAACTGTGTTCTTGCACTCATTCTCATATCAGCAGCTCCCTTCTGCGGCTTCTCTGATTATTTTCGCCATGTAATCGATCTCTCTATCGGCCATACCGGGGTACACGCCGACCCAGAAGGTATGGTTCATGATAAAGTCCGTATGCTCCAGCGTTCCTGCGACACGGTAGGCCCCGGTGCCGCGGATCGAATCGAAGCAGGGATGCCGGATCAGATTGCCGCTGAACAAAAGCCGGGTCTGGATATTGTGAGACTCGATGTAGCGGGTCATATCGTTTCGTTTTAATCCGCTCTCGGGACGAACGGAGATGAGGAACCCAAACCAGGAAGGAACGCTGTCCGCCGCAGGCTCGGGAAGAATCAGCTTGTCGGTAACGGGCTCCAGGGCCGCGCGCAGCCGGCTCCAGTTATGGCGTCTTCGCTCGATAAAAGACGGAAATTTTTTCAACTGTTCACAGCCGATGGCCGCCTGCATATCCGTCACCTTCAGATTGTAGCCGAAATGACTGTATACATATTTGTGGTCGTACCCTGCCGGCAGCTCGCCGTATTGTCCGTCAAAACGATGGCCGCAGAAATTGTCATGTCCGGACGGGCAGACACAGTCGCGCCCCCAGTCCCTAAAGCTCTTAATCAGGCGGTTCAGCAGGGAATCGTTCGTATACACGCAGCCCCCCTCTCCCATCGTCATGTGGTGCGGCGGATAAAAGCTACTTGTGCCGATGTCGCCCCAGGCGCCCGTGTAGCGGGTTTCTTTGCCGATCGTGTACCGGGTTCCCAACGCATCACAGTTATCCTCCACCAGCCATATATGATATTTGTCACAAAACGCCTTGACGGCAGCTATGTCAAACGGATTCCCCAGCGTATGCGCGATCATGACGGCCTTTGTCTTATCACTTCTGGCCGCCTCCAGCCTGGAAACGTCAATGTTATATTGCGGAACGGTAACATCGACAAAAACCGGTACCGCGCCGTACTGCAGCGCCGGCGTGACCGTTGTCGGGAAGCCACAGGCAACCGTAATGATCTCGTCTCCCTTTTTGATCCGGCGTTCCCCCAGCTCCGGGGCCGTCAATGCCATAAACGCGAGCAGATTCGCGGAAGAACCGCTGTTCACGAGGCTGGCATAGCGGACGCCAAGCCAGTCGGCAAATCTTTTCTCAAATTCATCGGCGAATCTTCCGGTTGTCAGCCAGAAATCCAGCATGGAATCCGTCAATGCACACATTTCCTTCTCATCAAAAACACGGGAGGCATAAGAGATGCGGTCTCCCGGCTTGAACTCCGGCTTATTTTCCTTAAAGTCATGATAATAGTCCGCTACCAGCGCTTTAATCTGTTCACGGGCCTCATTTTCGTTCTTCCAAGTAGGCATGTCATTCCTCCCGATTTTTTCTCCAGGCAGATAAAATATCAAAGTACACCTCCTGAATCTTCATGAAATCGTCAGGCAGTGTATCAAACCATTTCAAGTATCCATTGTCATCCTCGCCAAGGCCGTGATTGTCGATCCAGTGCTCACCCGGAAGCCGGCAGCGAAACAGGATCGCAACATTATGTCCGCGCTCCCGCGGATACGCCTGTGACGGATTGGGGCCGCGGATGACATTTCGGACTGCAACGGGGTTTCGATCGTAACAGACTTCGCAGCCTAATTCCTTTCTGGCGGTCTCTTGGATTCTTGTGTCAAACTCCTCCCCATAACGCATGCAGCCCCCTGGGATATGCCAGCTTTTTTGAAAAAAGGGATCATTTCGGCGCGCGAGGAGGATCTGATTTTTTTCATTTATCACCAAAAGATCCACATTGGGCAGCGGAACCAGCGAGGAGACAAGCAGAAACAACGGCTGTGGAAGGCCCTGCTTCGGGTCAATCGCGGCATTTCGCAGAAGTTCGACTGCCTGCATCAGCTCTTTTCCCGGCTCCATCCCATCTCTCCTGTCTCAAAATAGCGGATCTCCTGATCCATTTCCACCGGGATATTGCCGCCCTCCAGCCAGATTTTTCCAAAACGGCATACCATCTCCATACATTCGGCAATGTGCCAGCGGGGGCTCCATCCGAAAACGGATTTTAGCTTACTACAGTCCAGCTTTAAAAAATTCGCCTCGTGAGGAGCGTTTTCCTCGGCCCGGTTCTCCCATCGCGCCCCCGGCCCCCAGGTCCTGCAAAACAGATCCACCAGCTCTCCGGTCGTCACGCAGTCACAGTCATCCGGTCCCACATTGTAACAGCCGGCGTATGTTTTGTCCTCATACTGCCGTCTTGCGATCATCAGATAGGCCGCCAACGGTTCCAGGACATGCTGATACGGTCTGGTGGAATAAGGGTTGCGGACGCCGATCGTCTCCCCGCCTGCCACGGCTCTGACACAGTCTGGAATTATGCGGTCCGCAGCGAAATCTCCGCCGCCGATCACATTGCCGGCGCGGGCGGTTGAAACAGCGGCCTGCCCTTCGGCAAAAAAGCTGTTGACATAGCAGTGGGTCGCCAGCTCGGAGCAGCTTTTACTGTTAGAATAAGGATCAAAGCCGTCAAGCGGCTCGCATTCCCGGTATCCCCAGACCCATTCGTTGTTATGATAAACCTTGTCGGTCGTCACATTCAGAACGCTTTTGACACAAGGGTTCAGACGGACGCACTCCAGCAGATTTACGGTTCCCATCACGTTGGTTTCATAGGTATAGCGGGGATTTTGATAGCTCTCCCGCACAATGGGCTGTGCCGCCAGATGAAATACAATCTCCGGCCCGGCATCCCGAAAGCACACCTGGAGCCGGTCAAAGTCTCGTATATCGCCGATGATGCTGACCATATTTCCCACAAGGCCGGACCGCTCAAACAGGTTCGGCGTAGCCGGCGCAGGCAGGCTGTAGCCGGTTACAAGGGCTCCGGCATTGACGAGCATACGGCAGAGCCATGTTCCTTTAAAGCCGGTGTGCCCGGTTACAAGCACCCGTTTTCCGTTGTAAAAATTCGTGTTCAGCATTCGTCATTCCACACCTTCCAGGGCGCATTCCCGGACGCCCACATTTCCTCAAGCTGGGTCCGGTCGCGCACGGTGTCCATGCATTTCCAGAAGCCGTCATGATGATAGGCCACAAGCTGCCTGTGCTTCGCCAGATTTTCCAGCGGTGTCTTTTCGAAAACCGTCCGATCCCCTTCGATATAGTCGAAGACCTTCGGGTCACAGACCATATAGCCGATATTGATTCGGTTGCCGTCGTTCTCGTTTTTTTCCCGAAAGCCGGTAATGATTCCATCCTCCCCGGCGTCGAGCACGCCGAACTGCTGCCCGACGTTATAGGAGGAGATCGTCATGATCCTCCCGTGTGCCTTATGAAAGGCCTCAAGCTCTTTCAGATTGATATTGGAAACGCCGTCGCCGTATGTAAGCATGAACGGCTGGCCATTCACATAGTCCTTGATCCGTTTGATCCTGCCGCCGGTCATGGTATTCAGACCGGTATCGATCACGGAAACGTTCCAGGGCTCGGAATGATTCGAGTGAACCTTCATCTGATTGGTGCGCAAATCAAAGCTCACATCCGAATTATGCAGGTAATAGTCGAAAAAATACTGCTTGATCACATCCTGCCTGTAACCGGCGCAGATGACAAAATCATTGTATCCATAATAGGAATACAGCTTCATAATATGCCACAGGATTGGTTTCCCGGCGATTTCTACCATGGGCTTGGGCTTAAACTGGCTTTCCTCCGAGATTCGGGTCCCGAGTCCGCCAGCCAAAATGACAACCTTCATCTTCCAATTCTCCTTCGTTGACTATGTTTAATCTTGTAATGAAGCCATATAGGCGCTGCAGACCGCATCCGCCCTTCCGGCCTGCCAGACGGCCCCTTTATGGAGCCATAAGGCGTTGGTGCAGATTCCCTGGACGGATTCGATCGAGTGCGACACATACAAAAGCGTTGTTCCTGCCTCGCGCATTTCCCTCATCCGGCGTTCGCATTTCTGCTGAAAGGAATAGTCCCCGACAGCCAATACCTCGTCTACGATCAGGATATCCGGCCGCACCACAGTCGCAATCGAAAAACCCAGTCTGGCCGCCATGCCGGAGGAATAATTTTTGATCGGCATGTCCAGAAAGTCGTGCAGCTCCGCAAAGTCCACGATTTCGTCGAAATGCTCCTGCATGTATTGGCGGTTGTATCCAAGGACAGCCCCGTTCAGGAATATATTTTCCTTGGCGGTTAAGTCGCCGTCGAAGCCGGCTCCCAGCTCAATCAACGGGGCAATGCTGCCCGAAATCTTCACCTCACCGCGGTACGGCTTTAAAATTCCACAGATCAGCTTCAAGAGCGTGGATTTTCCGGAACCGTTTGTGCCGATGATTCCCCATGATTCGCCGCGTCGTACCGTGAAGTTCACATTCTGCAGAGCCAAAAATTCCTGAAACATGAGCTGACGCTTCATAAGCTTTACAAAATATTCCTTCAGATTGTCGATCCGCTCCGAGGCCATGTTGAAACGCACGGTGGCATCGGATACCTGAATGACAACCTCCCTCTGACGTTTCAGAGCTTTCTTCTTCATAAATACCCTCGATTATATATACAAAATAAATTTGTCCTGCGTCTTTGCAAAGCAGCCTGCGCCGATCCCGAAAACCGCGAGCGCGATCAGACTTCCCTTGATGACAGACTGCGGATCAGGGAACTGCTCATATAAAACAATCTGGCGAAACTGTGTAATGTAGCAGTACATGGGATTATATGTGGCGATCCACTTCTGCAAGTATTCCGGCAGAGCGCTCAAGGGATAAAAAATCGGCGTCAGGTACATCCATGCGGTCGTAATGACATTGTAAATGTATTGGACATCCCGGAAAAAGACCGCGGCCTGCGCCAGAAACATTCCCATCCCCAGGCAGAAAACATATATCTGCAGGAGGACAAACGGGAGCAGGAAAAACAGTGCGGTAAACCGGATCCGGCAGAAAATCAGCACAAGCGCCATGGCTCCGAGCGAAAAAACCATGTTCACCAGGGAGCTCGTTACCTTTGCGGCCGTAAAAACATATTTGGGGACATACGTCTTTTTCAGCAGGGCGGCGTTTCCGGTAATCGAAAAAATCGCCTGCGTGGTCGATTCTGTCAAAAAGCCATACAGGGTCTGTCCGATAATCAGATAGACCGGATAGTTGACAATATCAAAGCGAAACATATTGGAAAAAACAAGATACATGACGACCATGGTCATTAATGGATTTAAAATGCTCCAGACATATCCCAGGAAGCTCCTCCTGTATTTCAGCTTAATGTCCCTGCTGACAAGCTCCGCCAGCAGATCCCGGTAATTCCAAAAGGTTGTAAGCCTTTGTTTCCAAATACCCATTTCTCTATTCCTTTTCAATCCTATGCGACCTGCGCAGTATGCCGTACAACCTGGAGTCAAGCAGGGACCGGTACGCCCTCTCCGGGACATGCAGGCGGCTCATAAGGACATACAGCTTATATTTACGGAAAATCCTTCGGTAAATCTCCGGACTGATTTCCGCGAGTATACGGGTATATTGCCCCGCCTGCCTGCGTCCCTCCACTCTGTTCTTCATCAGAATACACGCTGCCACATAATAGCTTAAAATCACGCTCTCTGTTTTCTTATATAAAAATTCCCCTGCCGCCGGAGATAACTCCTCATGCTTTCTCCGATACAGCAGCATATCCTTTGTCACTCGCTCCACATGGGCGAGCCGCCGGATCCGGTTTCTTACAGACACACTCTGCTCCGGATCTCCGACCCGATACTGGTACAGAAATAATTTTAAGGGCCAAACCGATGCGGCATGGCAGCATGGGATGGACGCAAATTCCTGGTCTTCATAGTAAATGTTTTCCGGAAGCTTATGTCCAAATTTTCTATAAAAATCTGTCCGATAGGTAATCCCATGGAATGTCAGACAGTGTTTAAACGCATTCCATTCTTTTGTGATTTCTTCCAGGGAGTATGACCTCTCATAGCCCGCGCAGTACATCCGCCAGACGCTTTGGCTCCCATCCTCTATATGGATCTGATGAAAAGGGGTAAGGACGACATCTGCCTCACATCCTCTCAGCTTTTCAACAAACAGCGGCAGATTCTCTTTTATAATCCAGTCATCCGCGTCGATCACCTTAAAATATTTCCCGGAAGCGATCCTCGCCCCCGCGTTAATGGCGGAGCCATGCCCTCCGTTCTCTTTTTGCAGGAGACGGTACATGTCCGGATCCCGTGCCATGTATCCCCGCGCAATCTCTGCCGTCCGGTCTGTGGAGCCGTCGTCCACAATGAGGACCTCCACCTCGTCCCGCACGGCCGGGCACCAAAACGCTTCCAGACATTTACACAGATAGGGCTCCACGTTATAAGATGGAATAATAAAAGAAATGACCTTGCTCATGCCTGTTCTCCTCTGCGCTGCTTATAAATAAATCCTCCGCGTCAAGGCCCCCAACAGAGGAAACAACCGGTATCCCGTCGCTCTTAAAGCGGTAATCGCCGGATGCGTATTGGCCTTATAAACGGCCGGATACTCCGTCTTCAGCCTCGTATCAAACGCACGCCACTCCCACGCCCTGTGGGCCGTCTTCGGACAGCTTAACAGGATCTTCGCCTTCCCCGCCGCCATCCGCGCGATCATCGACGCAATATACTGTCTTTTGGCCTCCGAGCAGGGAATTTTTGTCCCCAGCCCGGCATAGAACTTCAGCAGCGACCGGATTACCCGGTCATAATTCTCCTCGTTCTTCTGCATGTTTTTGATTGCAACACTCTGTCCCTCAACCCCGATCCGGTAACGGTACACAGATTCGTCCAGAAAGCAGATCGTATGCACATACGGAATCGGGAAGGTGATGAACTCCATATCTACGTAATAGCAGTGCTCGTCAAGGCGGATTGCATGTTTCTTAAGGAGCTCTGTACGGATCGTCATATGGTGCATTTTCATGTAAATACAGCCTGCCACCTCGTCAAAGGCATACGGCTTCCCGTATAAAACTCCCTTAAACGGCTCCCCGCTCTCCGCCCGGGTCCCGGGCATACGTATGCGTATCCGCCCGATCCCCCGGCCTTTGGACATGGACGCACGCTCCGCTCCTCGTATCCCCATCACGGGTACATGCCCTGCTTGCCCTCCGGCCACACGCATATGTCCTGCCGTCTGCCCGTACTCCGAGATCCAACAAAAGCCCGTATACACAACGTCTGCGCCTGTCTCGCTTTCCACAAGCTTCTCAAGCGCCCTCACCAGCCGGCCAAACGCTTCCGTGTCCACCCAGTCATCCGCGTCCACAACCTTAAAATACGTCCCTGCCGCATGCTCGATTCCATAATTAATCCCCGAGCCATGCCCGCCGTTTTCCTTATGGAACACCCGATACGTATCCGGGTATCGCTTTGCGTACATCTCTGCAATCGCGGCCGCCCCGTCCGTCCCGCCGTCATCAATCACCAGGATCTCCACCTTATCAAGCACCCCCGGCTCCGGAACCAAAAACGAGTCCAGACACCTCGCTATATACGACTCCGCCTGGTACATCGGCACCACAACCGATAAAATCTTATGCCTCATCTTCCTGCTCCCACCCGGCCTCAAGCTGCTCCTGCTCAAGCTGCCTCTCCATTGCCTGGTCGATCAACAGGGCCACATTGTTTTCGATCCCTGTCCGCGTATTCTGATAGAGTCGCTTTAAGCACCGCGGGTTTCCCTTCTCCTCTGCGATCTCGGCCTCCACACACAGCCTGCGGATCGCGGTCGTGATATGCGTCCGATTCATCGGCCCCCCAGCCCGTGTCCGAAAAATCGGCCCGGTACTGCAGCCATTCCGGCGCGCAAAGCTCAGTAGTTCCTTCCTTAAGCACTCCGGCAGACGCACGATCTCCTTTACATGGTTATGCGAACAGACAATCCTCCCCTCCTTAACGGCTTCCACCGTAACCTTGGGGAGCTCCTGCACCGTGATTCCCGTAGCCGCAAACAGCTTCACAAGAAGATACAGCCGCTCCTTGCCGAGAGTCTTCGCCGTGCGCAGAAGCTGTAAATATTCGTTCCGGTTAAGCTCCGGCCGGGCGGACGGAATTTTTCGGATATCCTGGTTTGTATGCGGCACGCCGCTCCCCCTTTCGTTTACAAGGAAATTTCATGCCCGGAGTTTACAAACCTATACGTTTCCAAAACGGCTGTTTCCTTTATTTTCTTGTCAAAAGGTGTTGCAAAATCAACGTATTTGTGTTAGATTAGGGAAAGATTCAGAAATGAATTTGGAGTTTGGAAACGTATACCTTTCCAAACTCCTTCTTGTTTCAGATGAAAAAGAGTTACCTGTAAGACAAACGGCTGCATCCCCCGAAAGGACACAGCCGTCTGTTTAACTGTCTAAAAAAGAATTGCACGCTGCTATTATCCCAACAGCTCCGGCAAAAACGTCACCGTCCATGGGACATACGTGATAATCGCAAGAACCACAAGCAGCACACCGAGCATGGGCAAAAGATCCCGCATCTGTTCCTTCAGGCTCACCCCTGCGATGGAGCCGGAGACAAACAGGCAGACGCCAAGTGGAGGCGTACACATACCGATAGTCAGGTTGACCGCCATAACCAGGCCAAAATGAATCAGGTCGATCCCCATGGCGTTTACAAGCGGCAGAAACAACGGGGTAAAAATTACTAACGCGCTGGTCGTGTCAATAAAGGTCCCCGCGATCAGCAGGACGAAATTGATCACCAAAAGTAGCATATACTTGTTGCTGATGTTTGCAGACAAAAATGCACTTACAGTCTGCGGCACCTGCGCGACCGTGATGATCCAGGTAAACAGGCTCGCACAGGCTACCACGATCAGGACCTGGCCCGTGGATTTCGCACAGTCCACAAACAGATCAAACAGCTTATCCAGTTTTAGCTCTCTGTATACGAACAGCCCCAGAATCAGCGCGTACGCGCACGCGATCGCACCGGATTCCGTCGCGGTAAAAACGCCGGATAAGATACCGCCGATGATGATAATCGGCATGATCAACGCAAGGAGCGCGTCCTTTCCGGTGGAAAGGATCTCCTTTGTGGTCGCCTTTGTCTCACGTCCCACATAATGCCGCTTCTTTCCGACCATCAGACTGTAGGTCATAAGGCCCACGCCCATGATAATCCCCGGAATAAAACCGCCGATAAACAGCTTTCCGACGCTGACGTTCGCCATGGTCCCATACAGAAGCAGCGGGATGCTGGGCGGAATAATCGGCCCGATGGAGCCGCCGCAGGCGATCAATGGGGCCGAAAATGTATTTTCATAGCCCTTTTTCTCCATGATCGGGATCATAATACCGCCGATCGCCGCCGTCGCCGCGATCGCGGAGCCTGTAATGGCGGCAAAAAACATGCATGCCAGAATGCTCACCAGCGCCAAGCCGCTCGGAAGATGGCCGATCAGGGCATCCGCAAAATCAACGATCCGTTTGGAAATACCGCCCTGCACCATCAGCCCGCCCGCCAGGATAAACAGCGGGATCGCGATTAACGCCGTGCTGTCCGCGCCGGTAAACAGCCGCTGGATCACGACCTGCATCGGAAAGCCACCCTGTACGATCCCGTACACGGATACAAGCCCCAGGGAAAAGCAGATCGGAATCCCGACAATAAACAGCACAAACAGGAGAATGATATAGATCATTTCTGCTCCCCCTTTCCGCCAAGCGCTCCAACCTGCTCAATGAGGATCTGTACCATATAATACAGCATCAGAACCGCGGCACTCGGAATGCTCGCATAATACAAGGTCATGGGAATCGGCAGATACGAGGTCGTCTGTGTGAGTCCGCTCTGGGCAAATTTGACCCCGTGCCAGATTAAGAATACGAAAAAGATACATAAAATCACGTCAATGACAATCTCCAGGAGCTTACGCGCTTTTTCGGGGAGGGAGGTGATAAAAAAGTCCACATTCAAATGGCCCTTCTGCTTCACGCACCATGCTCCGCCCCAGAATACCAGATACGTAAACGCCAGCCGGAGAATATCCGTGCTCCATGGAAGCGGCGACTTAAATACATAGCGGCAGAGCACCTGCGCGAATGTGATGACAAACACCACACACGCGCTCGCGCCCATAACCAGCTTTGCGACGCCGTCTACAAGCTGATTCAAAACCTTCATAGCCTCTCCTTATCTGCTGCGGTATTCCGAAACTGCGGCGCGCACAGCCTCTGTAAGCTCCGGAGCCACTAACTGGGTGACGGAATCCATTTTATAAAGTTCTGCGGTCGCGGCTTGGAAGGATGCCAGATCCGGTTCCTCGCAGACCTTGACTCCCTTCGCCTTGATTCCCTCCAGCATCTCATTTTCCATATCGGTCACAGTCTGCCTCTGATAATCCCTTGCATAGGCGGCCGCCTCATCTACCCAGCCCTGCTGCTCGGCAGTCAGACCGTTGTAAAAATTCAGATTCATGATCATACTCTCCGCGGCATAGGTATGGCCGTCCATGCACATATACTTCTGCACCTCGTCAAAGGCGGACGAGGAAATGGAAGCGATCGGGTTTTCCTGGCCATCAACCGTGCCCTGCTGGAGCGCCGTGTACAGTTCGTTGAAGGCGATCGGCGTCGCGATAAAGCCCAGGCTGTCCGCAAGTGCGAACCAGATCGGCGCCTCCTGGACACGGATCGAAAGCCCCTTCATGTCCTCTGCCTTCGTGACCTCTTTTTTATTGTTGGTAAAATGGCGGAAGCCAAGCTCGCAAAAGGCAAGATGCTTCATGCCCTGCGCCTCAAATTTTGGGCCAAGCTCCTCCTGAAGGAAGCCGTCCAGCACATAGTACGCCTCCTCCTTGCTCTCAAACAGGTATGGGATCGAAAGGACCTGTGTCTCCGGGACAAAGCTGGGAAGCGCGCCGTCACTGGTCACGATCGTCATCTCGATGGAGCCCATTTTCACGCCCTCAGACGCCTCGCGCTCGCTGCCAAGGCTGCTGTTCGGGTATACAGTCGCCTCGATCTGGCCGCCGGAAAGCTCCTTCACCTTATCGGCAAACGCCTGTGCGGCGATGGTGGACTGGTGCTTGTCATTGCCGGTCGTGGCGATCTTCATGGTGACGGCCTTCCCGGAAGCCGCGGCCTGCGTCTGCGCCGCTTTGGTCTCCCCGGAAGCCGCTCCTTGCGCCGCCGTTTCTTTCGCTGCCGAACCGGAGCCTGTGGAATTCCCGCATCCGGCCAACATGCCGAGCGTCAGTGTCATTGCAAGTGCCGTACGTATCATCCGTTTCATCCTATCGTTCCTCCTCACTGATTGCGATTACATCATAGTCATAGCCAAGCTTCCGGCCCAATACCGGATCTTCCATCTCATACCGGAAATTTGTCCCGTAATGGAACCCGTTTAACACCGGAACCGTCCCCGAAAAAATTACACAGTTGTCGATCTCGCCGACGCGCTCATTCAATTCCTTCAAAATCACGTCGGGCGGAAGAATATCCGCCAGGCTGCCCTCCTGATAGGCGGTCTCCGTTCCGCCAAGGGTCTGCCAGGAGCGCAGAAGGATCTGATCCCAATGATCCCCTATCTCCTCGTACTCCCAGAGCACTGGGCAGATCGGCTTCGCACAGATCTGCTTGGCTTTCGGGACGCTGGCCGCCTCCAGCTCGCGGTCCGTATGGTCGCTTCCCAGCCCGATATAAAGCTTCCCATTCTTCACAACGATCACATACTCGACCTCGCCGCAGCTCTTTTCCCCGACAAACACAAGATCCTTTTCCTGTGTCAGCAGATAGTTTCCGCACTGAAAAATCGTCGGAATCTTCTTCGGCGCCGGGACTCCCAGATCCCGCTCCAGCTCTCTGATGTGCTCCATGGTCTTCTCCAGATTGCGGCCTGCATAGCCGATGGCAAAGACTCTCTCATACTCCAGCTCAAACCGCTGTTCCCCTGCTTGGGTCTGCAGGGTAAAATTCATTCTGCTCATAGCTTCTCCTTAAATGATGGTAAACATGTATGCGCTTCGCGCCTAGAGCGTGTCTGAAAATTGCTTTCCGTCAGATGTGCGTTCCACTTTGTGGGAGATTTGGCCCAAATGAGCGCGGCGTAGTGGGCTGCGTTAAGTGAATTTGGGCCAAATATACCGCGAAGTGGGGCGTGCAGATGACGGGAATGAATGTTCAAACACGCTTTAGTTCGCATCCCGGGTCCGTTCGGGACTCTGGCGGTCCGATCTGGCAGAAATCGGACCGCCAGCCCAAAGGACTATACCGGATCAAAGGCGATATGCCTCCGGTTTCCTGTCTCTATATACGTTGATCGTATTTCTTACCCGATCCACTGCCGAGAGATCCATATCTGCGGTAAGGATCTGCTCGCCCTCTCCGCCAAGGACCAAACACTCTCCCATCGGCCCGTAAACGGCGGAGTGGCCTCCGCATTTTGTCGCCCCGGCAGTCCCGACCGAATTGGTACAGCTCAAGTAGCATTGGCTCTCGATCGCACGGGCGCGGTTTAATGTATCCCAGTGAAGCGTCCGCGTATCCGGCCACTGTGACACGACAAACTGCACCTTCGAGCCGGCCAGCATCTCCGAACGAATCAGCTCCGGGAAGCGGATGTCATAACAGATCACGAGGCTGCAGGGAGTCCCATCCAGCTCGAAATTACACGGCCTTGTCCCATGCTGAAAATACTCATGCTCCCCGGAGGGGCTGAATAAATGCACCTTGTCATACTCGGCTGCCAGGCCGCCCTGACGGTCAAACACACAGGCGGTATTGTACACCCGCCCGTCCTCCTTCAAATTTGCGACAGAACCGGCGATTATATTGACCCCATATTCCTTCGCCAGTGCAGAAAATACCTTTTTTACCTCGACACAGTCCCGGTCCGCCAGCCCTTTTAGGTTCTCCTTCGGGAAAAAACCCACGTTCCAGGTCTCCGGCAGCGTAATCACATCCGGCTTCATGAACGCCGCCTGTCGTACAAGCGAGACGGCATGTTCAAAATTTTTCTGCGGCTCTCCTAACTGCATATCCATTTGGAGCATGGATACCCTCATAACGTACTCCCCCATTCTTTTTTGTTTCCATGTATGGCGATTGACAAAGCGTTCAAGGTATTTGGTATTTGGTATACCAAATACCTTGATAGAATTATATCATTTTTCAATCTGTTTGTCAAATAAAAAAGAAAAATCCAATATCACTCCATTTTTTTCGTAACAGTTCAAACAACGTCCAAACTATTACCGCATATGTCCATATAAAATCGCTGTGGTCCTAAGCGCCGGTGGTGCTTGTTCAGAATCGCCCAAAACGGAGCGTAGACTGGGCCGTATGTCTGCGACCATTACATTTTACACGAAGGGCATGATGTTACACAATCAGCGCAGCAAGTGACCTCACTTCGTTTGGATGCCAAGTGTCGGTGGCACTTGTTTGGTAGTGACTGAAACGGGGTCTAGAAGCCCCTACGCAAACCTATCTGAACTGTTACCTTTCTCCCCATATTTCCCGTCAAATTTTCATACAATTAAAGCGGATACAAAAAAGCGAATACCACATCAAAAGGTGTGCATATCCGCTTCCTATTCCCCATTTTGGGTTTTTCGCCATGTTGAACATCCTCTTTGTTTTTTCACTTGATACCCTCAAGAAACAAGGAGACACTGAGAGTAGTATAAGTTGTTCAACTTTTCCTATCCGCTCTTATATACTAACGCCAAGTTTCAACATATTTTTATTAGCTTTCTCTTTGGGATCAACCGTAAAGGCCGAACTGCTATGTTCCTTCATATTTTCTACTGAATTTCTAATAACAAAATCCCCGCCTTCCGATACAATCATTAAAAGAAATGGATTCTCACCGTACAGTTTTTATTCATGCGGGCTGCCCGTTTCTTTTTCATTTCCATATAAACTCACATGTAAATCCCATTCCATATGGAATACATATGCTTCCTTTTAGTATACAATAGTGTATAATACTCACAACCCGAATACGGAGAGATAGATCTATGGCACTAGCAACCTTAACCGCAAGAATAGGCGAAAAAGGCAAGGCCAGCTTTGACACCTTCTGCTCCAATGTTGGCCTGAATACTTCTACCGCAATCAATATTTTTGTGAAAGCAGTTTTGCGCGAAAACCGCATCCCGTTTGAGATCACCCAGACTATCGCCCCATTTTTCTCCGAGGCAAACATGGCTTATGTGAAAAAATCCGTCCAGGAGCTAAAAGCCGGGCCGTTTGTAAAATAGGTTACATCCCCATTCTCAAAATCGTCAATCATATTGAAACAATTCACCGCCTGCTGTTACTCTGTGCCCCTCTTTTCCGAATCTCCCATCCGCATCCGCATATTCTGCATGGTAAAGTCCATATGAATCCGCATAGCCCTTACAGCCTCGTCCGCCTGCCCCTTTTGCATCGCATCGAGAACCGCCTGATGCTCCCGGATTGTTGTGACCCGTCTCTCATCCGTATTGAGCAGCGCCTGCGTCCCCATATACTGAAACATATCATAGTAATTCTGCAAAAGCTGAATCAGCTCCCTATTCTGGCTCATCTGATAAATACAGTTATGGAACTGACGGTCCATGGCAACAAAGGACTGGATGTCATACCTTTCCAGCATCTCCTGCTGCTTTTCATGGATCCCCACCAGCCGTGCCAGCTCATCCGGACGCATATTCCGGACAGCCTGCTCAACGGCACACTGCTCCAACGCCCGCCGGATGCTGCCCACCTCCTCCATATATACTGGATCCAACTCCCGGACGACGGCGCCCTTATACGTCTCCATCGTAAGCCAGCCAGCCTGCTCCAGCATCTGAAGCGCTTCCCGAATCGGTGTACGGCTGATCCCGAGCTCCTCCGACAGACGCCTCTCATTCAACACCGTCCCCGGCGGATACGTCCCACAAAGAATCCCCTTTTTTAACACGTCAAACACCTTATATTTATATGGAAGCTGTTTTTCCAACATATCGACCCGTTCCCTCACATTTCTCTTTGATCCCTTTTCTTATTGAATTAATGGTAACAAAAAAACACGTCAAAGACAAGAGGTTTCTTCACAGAAGCCCGTTACCGGCGGTCACTACATTTTCATATGGTCAGCGCTGCAACAGTTCTTGCTAAAAAATTCACAAAAATCTTCCAATCAACCCACGAGATTTCAACGGCCGAACGCCGCCCCAAGAAACAACTACCTACTCTTTAGAACACTCAGACATGCAAAATCAAAAACTACCTTCCTTTTCCCTTCCCCTCACCCCGCCAGGAAAGCAGCGGAGTCGGGCATGGGCGGCCCATGCCCGACTCCGCGGACCCCCGGCTCCTACTCCTGGCACATCCCCAACGCCGCCTCCATAATCCCCTCCGCAAACGTCGGATGCGCCGCCACCGCCGAGGCAATCTCCTTCACCGTAAGCCCCTTCACGACCGCAAGCCCCAGCTCCCCGATCATATCCGTGGCCCTCGCGCACATGAGCTGCGCGCCCAACAGGCGCCCGCTCCCCTTCTCGGCAACCAGCTTGACAAAGCCCCTCTCCTGCATCGTCAGCACCGATTTCCCGTTGACAGACATGATATACTTCCCCGTCACGGCCTCGACGCCGGCATTCTTCGCCTCATCCGCCGTAATCCCGACGCAGGCAATCTCCGGGTCCGTATAGACGCAGGATGGAATGACAGAAAGCTCCTGGGAATGCGGCAGAGAAAACATAGTCTCGACGGCCCGAACGCTCTCCGCCGTAGCCACATGGGCGAGCTGGATCCCTCCGATGGCATCCCCGGCCGCATAAACACCCGGAATCCCCGTCCGAAACTCCTCATCCACCTTCAAAAACCCGCGCTCCGTCCAAAGCGCCCCCGCCTGTTTGAAGCTCTCCAGAAACGCCTCCGAAAAAAGTCCCTCCGTCTCCGGCTTCCTGCCCGTGGAGATCAGAAGCCCCTCGGCCGACACGCGGTTTTCTTCCTCCTCTCCCTTCCGGTTTCTCACCGCATACCGGCAGCAGAATCCGCCGTCTTCCGGGATGATTTCCTTCACCGAAGCGGAGGTGATCAGCTCCACACCGCGCTTTTTTAAGATCATCCGGAGATTCTGGGCGATCTCCCGGTCCATACCGAAAAGCACCCGGTCCATGGCCTCGATCACCGTCACCTGACTTCCCAGATTCGAATAGACCGTCGCCATCTCCATACCGATCACTCCGCCGCCGATGATGATGACGCTTTGATAGACGCTTCCCTGATCCGTGCCGAGCCGGTTTTCATTCAATACGGTATCGCTGTTCATCACTCCGGCCGACGAGGCTCCCGGAATCGGGAGCAGAGCCGGACGGGAGCCCGCGGCGATCAGGACATTTGCCGCCTGAAGCCTGGTTTTCTCCCCATTCTCCGCGCAGACCTCCACGGAAACAACCCGGCCGTCCGCCGCTGTGACAGTCCCGTGCCCGTGATAGACCGATACCTTCTGCTTTTTTAAAAGCTGTTCGATTCCTCCCCGCAGCGTCGTGAGCACCGTGTCCTTATACCGCCAGAACGCCTCCGGCTCAAACTCCGCTTCTGCGCACCGGATTCCCATAGACCCGGCCGCCGAGATTTCGCGGAGCATCCCGGTGCCGTGCAGCAGGGTTTTCGTCGGGATACACCCCCGGTTTAGGCAAGTTCCCCCCAGCTCACGTTTTTCGACGACAGCCACAGACTTTTTAAGCCCCGCCGCCTTAGACGCGGCCAGATACCCGCCCGGCCCGGTGCCGATCACCAGCAAATCATAGATCTGTTCCATTAGTTTTCCTCCTTAAGACAGCCGACCAGCTCCGCCATCCGTTCTCTGTGCGTCTCCTTTTCCATCTTCCCAGGAAGCTCGTCCCATTCTTCGGAGCCATAACGCGTTCCCACAAAAGCTTCCCCGGCGAGCCCGGGAAACTCCACATCCAGGCAGTCCGACCAGACGGCCGCCTCCTTTACGATGCCGCCTGCAACATGAAACTGCACCAGGACCTCCCCCCAGGAAAGCTTTTTTGTCATCTCATACTGGAACGGGATTCTCCGGCCAAACCGCCACTCCCAGGAGCCGAACCGACGGGCCCCCTCCCCGATCTCCTCCGCAGAAAGTCCGGATTCGGAAAGGGGCGCAGGCTCTAAGCCGCAGACCTCCCCGAACGCCCGCAGGAGGGCCGCCCGCATATCGGAGATCTGCATGTCCGGGACATATTCACAGAGATTGACAACCCGGCTCTTTACGGAATCCACGCCCTTGGACTGCAGCTTTTCTGCGGACACGTTCAGGTAACGCTCCATCTTTTGCATATCCGCACGAATCAGGATCGTACCGTGTTGATAACAGTAATCTCCCGTCCGGTAAAAGGCGTTCCCAGAGAATTTCCGCCCGTCCGCCGTCAGGTCATTGCGCCCGTCGCGCATGGCCGGAATCCCGAAGGACTGTACGGCCTTTAAAATGACCTCCGACTGCCTTGCGACGTCATACTCCGTCGAGCGGACGAGAAACGTAAAATTCAGATTCCCCAGGTCATGGAATACCGCGCCGCCCCCGGAGAGGCGGCGGGCCAAAGACCCGCCGTCCGCCTCCAGCTCTCTGACACGGCATTCCTTCCATGCGTTCTGGTTGTAGCCGATCACGACCGTCTTGAAATTCTGCCATACGTACAGAATACATTCCCCCGGGGCCACATGCCGCAGCAGATATTCCTCCGTGGCGATATTATGGTACGGATCTGTCGAAGAACTATTATAATAAGAAAGCTTATTCAAAGACATAGCGCAGCCTCGGATTTCTCGCCGCCTGTACCTCGTCCAGACGTTTTACGGCCGTGGTATGCGGGGCGCTCTGCACGTAGGCAGGATCGGTTTTTGCCTTCTCATGGATCTCCAAAAAGGCATGGATCAGCTCGTCGAGCGTCTCCTTGGACTCCGTCTCCGTCGGCTCCACCATCAGGGCCTCATGCACGATCAGGGGGAAGTACATCGTCGGCGGATGGATTCCGTAATCCAGAAGGGATTTGGCGATGTCCATCGCGCTGACGTGGATGGCATGCTTCTCCTGCTCCAGGCTCATGACAAATTCATGCATACAGGTCTCGTCATACGCCATATCATAGGCGTCTGCCAGGCCGGTGCGGATATAGTTGGCATTTAAGACCGCGTTTTGGCTGGCCTCCCGGATCCCCTCGCGCCCCAGCATCAGGATGTACGTGAGCGCCTTCACCACGACGAGGAAATTGCCGTAAAACGCTTTCACGCTCCCGACGGAATCCGCATGGTGCGCAAAGCAATATCCGTCAGGCGTCTGCACGACGCCAGCGCCCGGAAGATACTCTTTGAGGAACGCCTTGCAGCCGACCGGGCCGCTTCCCGGGCCTCCGCCGCCGTGAGGCGTGGAAAAGGTCTTGTGAAGGTTTAAATGGACTACGTCAAAGCCCATATCCCCGGGCCGGGCAACGCCCATGACGGCGTTTAAATTGGCCCCGTCATAATAATTCAGCCCGCCCGCCTCATGGACGATCTGTGTGATCGTGAGGATGTTTTTGTCAAAAAGGCCGACCGTATTCGGGTTCGTGAGCATCAGCCCCGCCGTATCCTCTCCGACCGCTGCCCGCAGCGCGTCCAGATCCACGAGCCCGTCCTCTGTGGACGGAATGTTCACGACCATAAATCCGGCCATGACGGCGCTTGCCGGGTTTGTCCCGTGTGCGGAGTCCGGGACGATGATCTTCGTGCGCTTGGTATCGCCGCGGCGGTCATGGTACGCCTTGATGAGAAGGAGCCCGGTAAACTCGCCATGGGCTCCGGCCGCGGGTTCAAAGGTCATGGCATCCATGCCGGTGATCTCTCCAAACAGCTTTTCGGCCGTATGCAGGACCTTCAGGCAGCCCTGGACCGTGCGTTCCGGCTGCAAAGGATGCACGCCCGTAAAGCCCGGCAGGGAGGCCGTGTATTCGTTGATCTTCGGATTGTATTTCATCGTGCAGGAGCCTAACGGGTACTGCCCGTCATTGACCCCGTGCGTCTCCTTCGCCAGCTCCGTATAGTGGCGGCTTATATCGTTCTCCGATACCTCCGGCAGATGAAGCTCCTTTGTCCGGCCGAACTCGCCGAGATCCGTCTCCGGCACGTCGCACGGCGGCAGGATGCTGCATCTGCGTCCGGGCACGCTGCGTTCAAAAATCAGTTTCATACGGAAGCCACCTCCTTTACAAGCTGCACAAGTGCATCCATCTCCGTCTTCGTATTCATCTCCGTCGCACACCAGAGGATCCGGCCTCCGGAAAGCGGCAGGCCGCCCAGATATCCCTTTTCCTCCAGGCGCAGCAGGAGCGTATCAGCCGGAACCGGACACTCCGTGACAAATTCGTGGAAAAACGGCTTGTCATAGACCGGTTTAAGCCTCGCCTTTTTGAGCTCCTCCCGGAGATAGTGGGCCTTCGAGGTGCAAAGCTTTGCCACCTCAAAAAGGCCCGCCGAGCCCATCGCGGACAGATAGACGGAGGCGGTCATAGCACATAACGCCTGGTTGGAGCAGATGTTGCTCCCGGCCTTCTCGCGCCGGATATGCTGCTCCCTGGCCTGTAGTGTCAGGACAAAGCCGCGTTTTCCCTCGCTGTCTGTGGTCTCTCCGACGATCCTGCCGGGGAGCTTGCGCATCATCTCCTTCGTCGCCGCCATAAAGCCCAGATACGGCCCGCCGAATCCCATGGAAAGCCCTAACGGCTGGCCCTCGCCGACCGCCACGTCCGCCCCGCATTCCGCCGGGGTCTTCATGACTGCCAGGGCGATCGGGTTGCAGCCCATGATAAACCTTGCGCCCTTTTCATGCACCAGGCGGCCAATTGTCCCGGCGTCCTCAAGAATCCCGTAATAATTGGGCTGCTGCAGATACAGGCAGGCGGCCGACGCCCCATCCATCATCAAGACAAGCGCGTCCAAATCCGTCACGCCATCCTTTTCGGGAATCACAATGAGTTCCGTATTTCTTCCGTAACAATACGTCTTCATGACCGCCAATACCTCGGGTGGGGTCGTGGCGGATACGTAGGCCTTCGTGCGCTTACGCTCTTTGCACATGAAAACGCTTTCGGCGGCGGCCGTCGCCCCGTCATATACGGACGCATTGGCGACGTCCAGCCCCGTCAGCTCACAGATCATGGTCTGAAATTCAAAGATCGACTGAAGATTTCCCTGGCTGATCTCCGCCTGGTACGGCGTGTAAGCGGTCAGAAAATCCTCCTTCGCCGTCACGCTTTTTACGATGGCCGGGATATAATGGCGATAGGAGCCTGCGCCGCGGAAAACATGGCGGAAAACGGTATTTTTCGCGGCCGTCTCCTCCATTTTTTCACATACCTCAAGCTCCGAGAGGCCGGAGGGGATCTGTACGCCATCCTTTAAATAGACCTCTCGCGGAATCCCCTCAAAAAGCGCGTCAAAATCTGCATACCCAGCCTTTTTTAACATTTCCTTTTGTTGACTGCCGGTATTCGATATAAAGCTTCCCACGTATGATACCTCCTGTTGACCTGCCGAATACGGCAGCGGCTTTGAATCCTTCTTTGCCGCTGCCCCCGGCGCTCCCTCCCGGCGGGTTACTGGTTCTCCTCCTTCGTAAACGCCTCATAGGCGTCCGCATCCAAAAGCTCCTCCGTATCGGTCACATTCTCCACACGGATCAGCCATGCGCCGTAGGGATCCTCATTGATCTTCTGCGGAGCGTCCAAAAGCTCCTCGTTGATTTCCGCCACGGTCCCGGTCACCGGAGAATAAATGTCGGAGACGGCCTTCACAGACTCAACATCGCCCAGGGCCTCGCCGGCCGTGACGCCATCCCCCTCCTCGGGAAGATTCACAAACACAAGATCCCCTAACTCCTTCTGCGCATAATCCGTGATGCCAATGAGGACGGTCCCATCCTGCTCATACGATACCCACTCATGCGATTTGCTGTACTTTAATTCTTTCGGAAAATTCATCGTCTTCTCTCCTTTTTTATTTCTTCTTTTTATAAAACGGAAGCGGCACGATCTCGGCGCCGACCCGTCTGCCGCGCACCTCTGCTTCTACTGCCGTCCCCACCTTCGCATCCTCTGCGTCTACGAGTGCCATGGCGATGGGATAGCCCAGATACGGCGCATGCGTCCCGGAGGTCGTCATCCCGATTTGGCGTTCCCCGATGAAAACCGGCTGATGCTCGCGAATGATGCCGCGCCCGGTGACCCGCAAGCCGACGCGCGCCCGTTTGGCCTCTCCCTGCTTTTCGAGGGCTGCCTTCCCGATGAAATCCTCCTTCGCCATCTTGACGGCAAAGCCAAGCCCCGTCTCAAGCGGCGTGACCGTCTCGTCCATCTCATGCCCGTAAAGCGGCATGGCGGTCTCCAGGCGCAGCGTATCCCGCGCGCCGAGCCCGCAGGGGATCAGCCCCTCGTCCTTACCGGCCTCCATGAGAGCCTCCCACAGGCAGGCCGCCTTGTCGGCCGCCATGTAGAGCTCATAGCCATCCTCGCCGGTGTAGCCAGTCTTTGAGATCACGCAGGGAATCTTCGCCACCACCGCGTGTGGGTTGCAGCTATAGTACTTGTTCGGCAGATCGGCCTCGTCCGTTAGCTTTAAAAGGATCTCCTTCGCTCGGGGCCCCTGGAGCGCGAGCTGTCCGACCGTATCCGAAATGTCGGTCAAGACCATGTCTCCTGCCACATGCTCTTTCATCCATGCGAAATCCTTGTCCTTGTTGGCGGCGTTGACGACGATGAAATAGTGGTCGTCCCGAATCTTGTAGACGATCAGGTCATCGACGACGCCTCCGTTTTTATCGCACATGGGGCTGTATCTTGCCTGCCCGTCATACATGCCGGTAAAGTCGTTCGTCATCAGGCGGTTTAAGTTCGCCAGGGCGTCCGGCCCGGCGCAGGTGATCTCGCCCATGTGGGACACGTCAAAGAGGCCGCAGTCCGTGCGCACCGCCTGGTGCTCCTTGATCACGCCCGACTCGTACTGCACCGGGAGCAGATAGCCGGCAAAGGGCACGATCTTCCCGCCGTATTTGACGTGTGTATCATAGAGGGGTGTTTTCAATTCCATTTGCAGTTTCTCCTTTTTAATATGTATGATACCAGCAACCACTCCTGGCCCGGCAGGGCCTTTTGTCTTATAGGAAACTCGTAGGAATTTCTTATAATACAAAAAGAGCACACAGCAAGTAAGCCATGTGCCCTGTCTTTTTACCTGAAAGATTCCTCCCTCTGATACAAAGGGAGCTGCCTCGTTGGTGGTGATCTAACACCTTTCCAGGGGTTCGTCCGGATCCGGTCCTTTTGCCTGAGAGTTTCTTCCCCTTCGGCGCTGCCTCATACAGCCTCTCCCGAATCCATCAGCCGAAAAATGATTACCTTTATTCTACCACAGGGGGAGGAGATTGGCAAGGAAATCTTTAAACTAACAGGCTCGTGTATTTCGAGAGCTGCATCGCCAGATTAAACGTGGTCGGGCGCTGGAACATGCTGAATTTTGTCAGGTCGGTCCCGATGAAATCCGGGAAAAAGCCCTCGCAGAACGCCTGTTCACATACCTCAAAGGAAAAATGTGCCCTCACGTCCGCCGCCTCAAACAGGATTCCCCGCTCCCTGGCCCTGTACGCCTCCTCCAGAACTGCGCCGCCCCGCAGAAGGTTAAAGCCGGTGTTCTGGTACATATGCGTGACAATGTCCCCGGGGCGCAGGAGAGAAAACAGTGTATCGAGCGGCCCCGGCGGGTCTGTGATATGGACCATAAGCGGCACGCCAAGCTTCTCCCCAAGAGAGACGGCAGCCTTAAGCGGCCGGTATCCCAGCTCTCCCACGATGTTTCTGCTGGTGCGCAGCTTAAGCCCCAAAAGCTCGTTTCCATGCCTTGCAAACAGCTCCTTCAGTCTTCCCGCATCCATCCGCTCCGGCCGTACATCCTCCGTTTGTTCCGGCAGACTGTCCAGGCCGGTCCCGCAGACGTTCACATAGGCCTTTACCTCCAGCTTCCCGCCGCGAAGCGTCCAAAATCCGTCCTCATATGTATCGCAGCCCGCACTTCCCGCGTCCACCGCCGTCGTCACGCCCGAGGAAAAACAGACGGCCTCCCCGGGAATCCCGATCCGTGACATCGGGTACAAATGCGTGTGATGGTCGATGAGGCCAGGCGTCACCATGCAGCCTGCGGCGTCGATCTCCTGCACCGCATAGCCACAGAGCCCGGGCCCGATCCTTGCAATCACACCGTCTGTAACCGCAAGATCCGCCTCGAATACCCGCATTTTCTCGACATCCACGATCGTCCCGTTCCGGATGACTACCGAATCCATGCTAGCCTCTTTTCTCCGTCTCCAGGACCGTACGCAGAGCCGCCGCACGCTCCTCTAAGAAGGCCGGCCATTTTTCCGGATCAGCAAACGGACGGTAGTCCGTGCGATCCTCAGGTACACGCTCCAGCATATCCGAATGTGCGGGGTGACTCGGCGTGCACACGTCCACATGGACCGTCTTCATCGCCTCACAGCCTGCAAGAAAGCTTTCCTGCAGGGAAAGCGGGAGCCCCACCTTCGTCAGATAGGCCGTGTTCATCGTGTTGATGCTGACTCCCCCATGCATTCCCCACATAATATACATGGGGCGCAACACGAAACGGTTTGACGGCCACCTTCCATGGCGTCTCTCTTGCCTCCTGGACAATGTTTTTGGGCGTTATCTTTACTGCTTGGTTCATACTGATTTCCTCCTTATTTATGCGATTCTCAAAATGACGCACAGAAGCGCCGCGATTGTGTTAAATGCCAGACAGGGAACGACCGAATACTTTACCTGTTTGATGATATCGACTTCGGCCAGCTCACAGGCCAGATTATTCGCCGCCCCCACAAGCCGGTTCACCATGATATCAAACATACCGGTCTCTGACAGGACGCTGAAGTACAGTACCGCAAACACACACAGCAGCACCGTGTTGAATACGCCGTTTACGCCTCCCGCCGCGAAGTCCATGATCGTCCGTAAAGGAAAAGCCGCAAAAAAGCGCCGCAATCACCGGAACCACGATAAACGGAACCATCAGATGCATTTTTTTGCTGAGTGCCAGGTACGATGATACAATGAACATAATCAGTCCGATTAACGCTATCATGTTTTTCCCCCTCATTTCTATAACTAATTATTTAATATCTTCTGTTTCTTCCTTTTTGCGAAATTCATGAGAATTATTTCTCAATTTTCTCTGAAATTTTCGTATTCCCTGATCTTTTCAGTTCGCCTTCCAGCAATTTTGTGTACTTTTTCTTGCTTTCTGTGTTCATCTTATCATTTTCTGTTGCAAACGTCAAAGACGTAAGGTACTATATAGATTATAATAGATTGGTTATAAAATATCCCGTCGTTCAAAGGAGCATTTTCCATGATTCTCAGCCATCCCGAATATTTCGCCGCCATTGTGGAGGCGGGAAGCCTGACGCGCGCCTCCGAGCTGCTCTACGTCTCCCAGCCCTATCTAAGCCAGTATTTGAAGCGCCTGGAGGCAAATCTCGGCGTCGAGCTTTTCAATCACCGCACCTCGCCGCTGCGCCTCACATGGTTCGGGGAGCAGTATTATCAGTACATCTGCCAGATGCTGCAGATCTCCGAAGCCCTCCGCCGTGAATTTCATGACGCGCAGAATTTTGAGAGCGGAAGACTCCGCCTCGGCCTGGCGCTCTGGCGCGGCTCCTGTCTGCTGCCTGACGTATTTCCCGTTTTTCACAAACGCTATCCCAAGATCCGCCTGGAGCTGACCGAGGGCCGTTCCTCGCAGTTAGAGACCGCGCTGTTAAACGATAAGCTGGACATCGCCGTCATGAACCTGCCCCTCACGCTCTCCTATCATAAGCTGGCCTGCGAGACTATCTTTGAAGAACGGATTCTCTTAGCTGTGCCCACAGGCTCCTCCTATGAAACAGACATGCAGAAGGACTGCCGGTATCTGGACGGCTTTCCCTGCGTCCCGCTCGATTTTTTGCGGCAGATCCCGCTTATCCTGACAAAGCCGGGCCAGAACTTTACACATGCCATCAGCTATGCGCTGGGCAAAAACAACATTGAGCCGAATATCCTGCTGGAAACCGCCAATCTCACCACCGCGATCAATCTGGCCGCAGCCGGGATCGCCAGTACCTTTATCCCGGCCGAGGGAGCCAAGGCGGGAAACCGGGATCATAAGCTTACCTATTTCATTGTGGATCTCCCCGAGATGATACAGCCCGTTTCCGTCGTCTATCCAAAGACCGCCTGCCTGACCAGGCTGTCCAAGCTGTTTATCGAGACTCTAAAGGAGGTTTTGGGGGAATGAAAGCCTTGAAAACTTCACGGATTCATGTTAAACTTTCTACGACGCAGCCGCCGGCTGCAAGCAATGAACGGGAAAGGACATGGCTGTTCAGGCAGCTCCTGAACGGTTACGAAAGGACATCCTCATGCCGAAGACAAATCTGAAAACTCTGGCTTACAATGCGATCCGTGAGAAAATCGTCACCTGCAAATACGCGCCGGGTACTTTTTTAAATGAAGAAATGCTGACCTCCGAGCTGGGCTTCAGCCGCACGCCGATCCGCGATGCCTTAAGCCGCCTGGAGCAGGAGGGCCTTGTACAGATCAAATCAAAAAGAGGGATCATCGTAACCCCTCTTTCTGTCAAAAACATTAACATGATTTTTGAAATGCGCAGCCTGTTTGAGCCGTATATCCTCTTAAATTACGGTTCCATGCTGCCGGTGGATCGTCTGCAAGAATTCCACAACATCTTTGTCTGCTCGGATACCGGAAACGGCTGCCTGGAAGACAACAACCGCTTTTATGAATTGGATTCCGCCTTTCATTTGATGATCGTAAACGCCTGCCCCAATATCTATATCCGCCATAACTACAACCTGATCCTGACACAGAACGAACGCCTCCGCTACATGACCGGGGACGTCTGCGCCGAGCGCCTTGAGGATACCTTTAAAGAGCACCTGGCCATTATCCGCCCCTGCCTCGAGAGCAGCTGGAAGGAAGCCGCGGAAAAGATGGCGATCCATATCGAGGAATCGAAAAAGGCCTCCTTCCGCCTGATTTTTGAAAGCCCCCAAAAGCAGGCAGAATTGTTTTTGTCGGTGGAAAAATAAGGAGGGAGCGCATTCACTCCTGCAAAAATCCTCTCATCACGTAGTTGCTCACATCCAGTCCGAGCTCCGTCAGCTTAAACCAGCCGTTTTCGAGCCTGGCGGCGCCCTCGCGCACAAACCGCTCCATCACGCCCGGATACACCGCGGTGGCCGGGACGCCAAACCGCCTCTCAAACTCTTTCAGCGATACCCCGCGCACCAGCCGGAGCCCTACGAAGAAAAACTCCTCCTGCTGCTCCTTCTTTGTCAGCCTCTGCACCTGTTTTCGCTCCCTAAAGCTCCCCTTCAGATACAATCCAAGGTCACTCTCGTTGCAAAACCGCTCTCCCTCCATGTAGGACGATGCCCCGAGCCCCAGCCCCCTGTACGGCACATCCGTCCAATATCCAAGATTATGCAGACATTCCTTTCCCGGCCTCGCATAGTTCGAGATCTCATATCGCTCATATCCGAACGAACCGAGCAGGCTTCTCGTCTGGTGATACATCTCCCGCTCCGTGTCCTCATCCGGCAAAAATCTGCTTTCCGGACCGCCGGCCGAATAGCGTTCAAAAAACGGTGTCCCCTCCTCGAGGATCAGGCTGTACGCGGAAATATGCTCCGGCTCCAGCCCTGCCGTTTTCTTTATTGTCTCTTTCCACGAGGCAAGGCTCTGCCCCGGAAGTCCCGACATCAGATCCACATTCAGGTTCGCAAAGCCTGCCTGCCTTGCCATGTGAAAGCTCTCCAAAAACTCCTCCCAGGTGTGAATCCGCCCCAGCAGCGAAAGCTCCCTGTTATCCGCGGACTGCAAGCCGAAGCTTAAGCGGTTGATCCCCGCCCGCCTGTAGTCGGAAAGCTTTTCCTCTGTCACCGTCCCGGGATTGGCCTCCAGGGAGATCTCCGCGCCCTCTGCGATTACGAAACGTTCCCGAATCCGTTTCATCATCTCCACAATCCACTTTGAATCAAGGGAAGAAGGCGTCCCTCCTCCCACAAATATAGTGGAAATCCGATACTCTCTGCACTGTTCTCCCACTACATGAATTTCATCTAACAGTCTCTCCATATATTCCCGCTGTTTATCCTTCCCGGATGAAAAAGACAGGAAGTCGCAGTACGCGCACTTCCTGACACAAAACGGGATATGCAGATAAAGCTCCAGCTCCTTTTTCTTTGTCATGGCTGCTCCCGATCCTTTTGTAACGATTCCGCGATATACTTCCCTACCATGCCGACCTCATCCGCATGCAGGCAAAAGCCCGGCTCCTGCTCCCTGGCCGCACGAAGCGCGTCGTCAAGCGGAAACCATCTGACCGACTCCACCTCGGACGCCTGCAAAAGGAGCGCCGTCTCGTCAATCGGCTTTTCGTAGACGTACACCGCGCTTTTTTCATGATTGCGGAAGGGTTTTCCCTGAAACACCCCCTCATACAGGCTGTCCACAAAGCCGATCCGGGTAAGGTCATCCGGCCCTGCCAGAATCCCCAGCTCCTCAAACAGCTCTCTCCGCGCCGAGGGCAGATAGTCCTCCCCCGCCGGAATATGACCCGCGCTCGAAATGTCGTAGCAGCCGGCAAACGAATCCTTCTCCCGGCTGCGCTTCTGCAAAAGCAGCTCACAGCTCCTATCCGGCATCCGCCTGACAATCCATACATGGCTCGTCCGGTGGTAATCGCCCCGCTCGTGTACCATGCCCCGCTCCCGCACAAGCCCGGACGGCTCCCCGTCCACGTTCAGCACGTCCAAAAGCTCCAGCGGCCGACCGTCTAAGACCGCCTCGCACAGCCGATCCCCGCGGTAATGCAGCTTCAGGGAAAAAAACGGCCGCTCCTCGTTCATCAGCTTAAAAAAGAGCCGGTCCCCCTCCCAGAGATTCAAGGCGTCCACGTCCTTTTTGGGAATCCACTCCAGCGTCCCCTCGTCGCACAGGCGCGGCTCCCCCGCAAACCCGTCCGCCGTGTAGAGGAACATGTACTCCGCCTCCTCATCGTTAAAGAGGAACGTCACAATGCCCCGCAGCCGGTAGGAAAAAAGCTCATAGCCTGTCTCCTCCTTCGCCTCGCGCAAAAGGCAGTCCTCCGGGCTTTCTCCGAATTCGAACTTCCCGCCGATGCCGATCCATTTGTCCTTATTTACATCCTTTTGCTTCTTGATCCGATGAAGCATCAGGTATTTCTCATCCCGCTCCAGATAGCACAGTGTTGTCAGCTTCATATCCGTATCCTATTCGTCATCCAGCTTCAAAACGCTCATAAACGCCTTCTGCGGGATCTCCACGCTCCCGACCTGGCGCATACGCTTCTTGCCTTCCTTCTGCTTCTCCAAAAGCTTCTTTTTCCGCGTAATGTCTCCGCCGTAGCACTTGGCAAGCACGTCCTTGCGCATGGCCTTCACGGTCTCCCTGGCGATGATTTTCCCGCCGACGGCCGCCTGGATGGGAATCTCAAACAGATGCCTGGGGATCTCATCCTTTAACTTCTCGCACATCCTTCTGCCGCGTTCATACGCCGACCCGGCGAACACGATGAACGAGAGCGCGTCGACCTCCTCCCTGTTGATCAGGATATCGAGCTTTACAAGCTCCGAGCGCTCATAACCCTTGAGTTCATAGTCAAACGACGCGTAACCGCGTGAACGGGACTTTAACGCATCGAAGAAGTCGTAAATAATCTCATTTAGCGGAAGCTCGTACTTCAATAACGCCCTCGTGGCCTCCATATATTCCATACCGAGGTACACACCGCGCCGCTCCTGGCACAGCTTCATGATCGCACCCACGAATTCGGTCGTCACCATGATCTCGGCACTTACGATCGGCTCCTCCATGTACTCGATCTCCGACGGGTCCGGCATGTTAGTCGGGTTCGTCAAATCCAGCACGTCGCCGTTGGTCTTATGGATCCGGTACACAACACTCGGGGCCGTAGTCACCAGATCCAGGTTGTACTCGCGCTCCAGGCGCTCCTGAATGATCTCCAGATGCAGAAGTCCCAGAAAGCCGCAGCGGAACCCGAAGCCGAGCGCGACCGAGGTCTCCGGCTCAAAAAACAGCGACGCGTCGTTTAGCTGCAGCTTCTCCAGCGCGTCCCGAAGCTCCGGATACTTCGCCCCGTCGGCCGGATACATGCCGCAGTAGACCATCGGCGTTACCTTTTTATAACCGGGCAGCGGTTCGGCGCACGGATTTTCGCGGCTTGTGATCGTATCGCCGACCCGGGTATCCTTTACGTTTTTGATGCTGGCCGTGATATAGCCCACCATACCGGCGGACAGCTCGTCACACGGGATAAACTGTCCGGCTCCGAAATACCCGACCTCGACCACATCATAGGAAGCGTTCGTCGCCATCATACGGATCGGCGTTCCTCTCCTTACCGTCCCCTCCTTGACCCGGCAGAATACGATCACGCCGCGGTAAGAATCATAGACCGAGTCGAAAATCAACGCCTGAAGCGGCGCAGCGGGATCTCCTCCGGGAGCCGGAATTTTTTCCACGATCGCCTCCAGGACGTCGTCAATGTTAAGCCCCATCTTCGCCGAGATCCGCGGCGCGTTATGCGCCTCCAGGCCGATTACGTCCTCGATCTCCGCGGCCACCCGGTCAGGCTCCGCGCTGGGAAGGTCGATCTTATTGATCACAGGGAATACGTCGAGGTCATGGTCCAGCGCCAGGTATACATTGGCTAACGTCTGGGCCTCGATCCCCTGCGCCGCGTCCACGACGAGCACCGCCCCGTCACAGGCTGCCAGGCTCCTGGAAACCTCATAATTGAAGTCTACATGTCCGGGTGTATCAATCAGGTTGAAGATATACTCCTCCCCGTTCTTCGCCTTATACACAATCCGCACCGCCTGGGATTTGATCGTAATCCCCCGCTCACGCTCCAGTTCCATATTGTCAAGCACCTGCGCCTGCATCTCTCTGCTCGTCAAGAGGCCCGTGTGCTCAATGATCCTGTCCGCAAGCGTCGATTTACCGTGATCAATATGGGCGATGATACAAAAATTCCGGATCTTATCCTGGGAAATATCCGCCATGCATGTCCCTCATTTCTTTCCTCAAAATCGTTTCTACACAAATATAACATTTTTTCCAGAGGGACGCAAGCGGTTTTGGTTTTCTTGAAGTTTGCCTGCGGCAAAGAGGGGCGGATTCATGGCTGTTTGGCTTTATTGGCTGCTATCTGCGCAGATGCAGGCCGAACGGTTGCGAAAAGACTACCGGATCAGGCTCACAGGCGGTATGAGTTTGATTCAGTAGTCTTATTGATTCAATATTTAAGGAAAACGGCACTTTATTGAATCCAGGCTCCATCCTTATCTACTCTGTATCCATCCGGGGTCAGCCTGTCAGACAGCATTTCCCCATTTACATTCATATAGTACCATTTATGGTCCACCTGCTGACAGCCTGTCAGCATAGCTCCGTCGCAGTTCAATAAGTACCATTTTCCGTTCACGAGCTGCCAGCCTCTGAGCATCGTATCATCCGCACCTATTAAATACCATTTGTCATCCACATAGATCCACTGCCGGTTCGCATAGGTGTTGTCTGGTAACTGGTATTTCCAGTTGCTTCCATCCGGAACCCATTTTCCTGTATCCCCTGTCAGCGACGGATTTGTGACCGTGAGACCGGCCTTGCCGGAGGTCTTTGATCTTTTTTGCAGGGAAGACGCCGGCTCCCCTCCGCTGCTGCTTTCCTCATGCCTGGAGGAGGTAGTGCCGGGCTTATTGGAAATGCTGGGCTTGTTGGTGGTGCCGGGAATTTTCGTATATTGGACATGAACATCTACATTTTCTCTGGCGCCAATCTCTATCTTCGTAGTGGGGATCATTAAATCGATATCATTTTCAGAATCAATTATATGTTGATACCAGCCCTCAAACTTATAGCCCGGTTTAAGACGCGGAATCGGCAGGATCACACTTCTTCCCCATATCCAAAGTCTCCCAGGAATCCGTCCATATCCGTTACAACCCCCTCTGTCACATATCGAATCTTGTAATGTTTATATGCTGTTGTTTTTCCGGGAATGGTCGTATATCGCTCTCCGCCAGAAAATTGCTGTGAGTACCAGCCATTGCATATCTCTAAATAGCTCCCTGCAAAAATCTCCACATCCGAATGATTTACAATTTTATATAGCTCCTTATTGTGATTCATGCACCAGGTATCTCCCATTTCTCCCGAATTATGAACAATTTTTTTAATCGTCTCAGGGATAATCAACAATTGTTACTCAATTTAACATATGTAAGCTCCGTACAATCACAAAACAGCCAATCTCCTAATTTTTCAACGGTATCCGGCATCTCAACGGATTCGATCCCTGTACCGTAAAACAATCGCCAGCCTAATTCCGTGACCTCCATTCCATCTATGCTTTCCGGAATCACGATATTCGTTTCCATGCCTTTATATTCGTCCAGTATGATTTCGGTTTTGGAGGAATTGATTGTATACTTCCATTCACTGGAGGCTTTTTCTGAAGCATTTCGTGAATCGGCACGTAAACCCTCGTTTGTATTTTCTGACTTTGATTCCTCGGAGGGATCAACTGGATTTTCTTCTGCATTGCTTGAGGAAGCCGGTTTCGAATCCTCTTTCCTTTCATTCGCCCATGCACAAAGATGGAACGAAAAACAACACAAGACCATAACCAAAAAAAATTTTAACTTTTTCATACTACCTCCCTGTAGCCTTATTGTATCATCGGGCTGCACACTCTGATACTGCCAAATCAGTTTTTCTATATCTTACCATCTTTTCGACATTTTATAAATTATACAAACAAAATTAGATTTATTATGATAAAAAATAGTATAAAATCACAAAAGGTCTATTCTATTTACTCACTATTTTCAAGTACACGGAAGAATCAAAGGATTTGATTGCCGTACATCGCAAATGGTACGGTCACGGTCATAGATACAGATATCGACAAAATTGATGCTGCCTTTCGTTTCGACAAGGGGTACCAAAACCGGCCCAACCCGATCTATCTTTACAAAGGGATAGTCGGAACGGACATGAAATGCTGATTGCTTTACTTATACTTCAAAAAGATATATAATGAGTCCTGTGACAAATTACATTTTAAAAAGGAGACCAGCTAAAATGAAAAAAATATATTTATTAGTATTTATAACCCTGATGTTGTGTCTAACCGCTTGCGGAACAGATAAAAAAGATGAAGCATTGGAAAACAGTATCTCTATTCTTGAAATGGAAACAACCGATTCTGCGGGGAATGAGCAGGAAGCCCAGCCCAAGACAGAAGCAACCTTTGATCTTACGGAACACGGAAAAAAATTTCTGACACAAATGTGTAAAAAATTGAGTGATTTCAATTCCCAGACAACAAAGGATGAAACATTTTGGCGGGATTTCCTGTTTTATTCTTACACGGGCGCATCTGAAGGTGTACAAACCGAAAATGTACATCGTGAAGATTTAGGATTTGATGAAACAGTTGTTAAAATTGGTTTACAAGAAGCAGAAGCCTATGCAAAACTGGTGTTTGGTATTGACCTGCCAAATATAAAACCTTCTTTTGAAGATATGGAACAAGGTCAAACCTCTTTCTATTATCAGAATGGTTACTATTACATTGGCGTTTCTGATTTTCCTGATTACCAATACACATTTGCTGATTATGAGGCAGCTGGTGATTTTATTACTGTAAGATATACGATTGATTTTGAGGGTGAAAGCAATGTCGGTACCGTATGTTTTGACATCATTCCAGAAAACAATGAAAACGGTTTTATCATTACTTCTAAAAGCACCGAAATTTTTAATTAATACACATTAACGATTTATCGGGCAAATGAAAAATCAAAACAGGGCGGCGGGCGTGGTCTGCGGCTATGGTCTTTTCAAGGAAAGTCTTGAATTGTTTCTCTGTCAGCGGTGGGCTGTCAGGGGCAAGGCTTTCAAAAAGCCCCTCGCGGCGGCAAAGGCGTTTTGTCCTGCCTTTGTGTTTCTGCGCCTTTTGCCCCCGCTCCGTTTTTGGCATGTAGTATATTACCCTTTTGTGCAGGAAAGCGGTTTTTCTGCTTTCCTGCCTCCCTGGCCACGGCCGCCTTTGCCACAGTTGCCGGCTTCCCGCTGAAGATGAGGTCGTAATACCTCCTGCGCAGCCTACACCAGCAGTCTTCGGATATGGGAGCTGCCTGTATAGGGGATTCCGGTCCGTCTGTGGGTATCCCCGATGCTTCAAATAGTTGAGGTTACTTTTTTGCTTTTAGGAAGGGGTTACACTTTTTGTCACTACATATTATCTGTTATCGCTTCAGAAAAAATATTTGGGGAAAATGAAAAAAACTGTTGACATTTTTGCGAGTATCGGTTATACTAGCGGAGCAGTGAAAAAATTACACAAAGAAATGGCGGAATAGCTCAGTTGGCTAGAGCATACGGTTCATACCCGTAGTGTCGAGAGTTCAAATCTCCCTTCCGCTACGAATGAGAACATTCATTGAAAAATGAATGTTCTTTTTTGTGTCACAGTAAACCAGCAAGCCACCGGCTAAGCCGGTGGTCTTGGCTGTCACATAAAAACAGAAGAACTACACAAGCCGTTCCAGGATTGATTCTCCGATCATTCCGTCCTTCTTCGAAAGCCCGAAATTTTGCAGAATCGTCGCGCCGATGGCGCCGAAGCTCTCTCCCTCGGAAAGCGGCCCGCTTCCCTTCATCGACGGGGAATACGCCAGAAGCGGCACCTTCTCCCGCGTGTGATCCGTCCCCGTATACGTCGGGTCATTGCCATGGTCTGCGGTGATGAGAAGGAGATCATCCTCTTTAAGAAGCGGCAGCAAAATCCCCAGCTTCTCGTCGAAGCGCTCCAGCTCCTCCCCGTAGCCCACCGGATTGCGCCTGTGGCCCCAGAGAGCGTCAAAATCCACCAGGTTCACAAAGCAAAGGCCCGTAAAATCCTGTCTGCAGACCTCAATCGTCTGCTCCATGCCGTGAACCGAGCTTTTGGATTTATGGCTCTTTGTGATCCCCTCGCCGTCAAAAATATCACGTATTTTTCCCACAGAAATCACATCATAGCCGTTTTCCTTTAAAAGGTCAAGCGCCGTCGTCCCGGAGGGCTTTAAGGCATAGTCATGGCGGTTGCTCGTGCGCACGAATTCACCGCGCTTCTTTCCCACATAGGGCCTCGCGATCACACGGCCCACGCGCCATTCCTCCCGCAGCGTGAGCTCTCTGGCAATCTCACAGCAGCGGTACAGCTCCTTTAGGTCAAAGGTCTCCTCGTTCCCGCAGATCTGCAGCACCGAGTCTGCCGAGGTATAGACGATCATATGGCCGGTGGCGATCTCCTCCTCGGCAAGCTCCTCCAGGATCTCCGTCCCGCTCGCGCTCTTGTTGCCGATTACCGTATGCCCCGTCCGTTTTTCCAGCTCGTCTATCAGCTCCGGCGGAAATCCCGTGTCCGTAAACGTCTGGAACGGCGTCGTGGTATAGATCCCCATCATCTCCCAGTGGCCGGTCATGGTATCCTTGCCGTTGCTGGCCTCCTTGAGCTTTCCGTAATACCCCATCGGCGCTTTTGCTGGCGCAACATTCGCCAGAGGCTTCAAATTGGCAAGCCCCAGCTGGGTCAGGTTCGGAATCCTGAATTCCTTCATATTCTCTGCAATATGGCCCAGCGTATCCACTCCCACATCGCCGAACCGCTCCGAATCCGGCATGGCCCCGACCCCGAGCGAGTCGATGACGATCGTAAAAATCCTTTTAAATCTCTGCATGCTCTCATGCTCCTTCTATAATTTATCTTTTCAGGCGCGGTTTACGCCCTCTCCGGCAAAGCCGAGCGGCAGAAGCTCCTTTAAGGTATATTCTCTCACCGAACGGTCGCTTTTACCAAGGTAAATTTTGAATGTATCCGGGTCGCAAAACTCCATCATGACCTGGCGGCACACACCGCAGGGCGCACAAAACTCCTCCGGCTCCTTCCCGCCCGGACCTCCGACAACGGCAATCGCCGCAAACGCACGCCTTCCTTCGCTGACTGCCTTAAAAAATGCCGTCCGCTCCGCGCAGACCGTAGGGGTAAAGGCTGCGTTTTCGATGTTGCAGCCCGTATAGACGATCCCGTCCGAAGCGAGCAGAGCCGCCCCCACCTGGAAGCCCGAATAGGGCGTATACGCACGCCGCCTAGCCTCCAGGGCCAGACTGACCAGTTCCTTTCCGTTCATCCCTTTTTCCGGTCCTCCTCGATCAAAATCCGCAGCGCCTCCACGCCCGCCTTCACCGCTGCCTCTGTGTCATGTACCACCGGGTTCGGAAGTCCGGCCTTTGCACGTTCCTGGTTGGCAACCGCCAGGAAACACGAGCCGCAGCGCACGCGCAGATAGCTCGCCGCGATAAACAACGCCGCCGACTCCATCTCCGACGCCTTGCAACCGAGCTTCAACCATGCATCCCATTTGCTTAACAGCTCCCCGCTGACCGGCTTCGTCTCCGGCTCATGCTGCCCGTAAAAAGAATCCTTACACTGTACGACCCCCGCATGGCAACGGTAGCCCAGGCCTTTTGCGGCCCTAAGAAGCGCATGGGTTACCTCCAGATCGGCCACGGCGGGAAATTCGATCGGGGCATACTCCCGGCTCGTCCCCTCGGCCCGGATCGCTCCCGTGGCGATCACCACGTCCCCGCCCTGCACATCCAAATCCATGCCGCCGCATGTCCCCACGCGGATGAATGTATCGGCCTTGCAACGGACAAGCTCCTCGATCGCGATCGCAGAGGACGGGCCGCCGATTCCCGTCGAGGTCACGCTGACTTTCTCTCCGTTTAAATAGCCCGTATACGTGACATACTCCCGGCTGTCGGCTATGAGCCTTGCCTCATCAAAATACGCAGCGATCTTTTCACAGCGCTTTGGATCTCCCGGCATAATCACGTATCTGCCCACGTCTCCCGGCTTAATATTTAAGTGATACTGTAAACCTTCTTCCTCTACATATGGCATCGTCCTGCCTCCTTTCCCCTTCAGTGTATCATATCTTTTACGGCCTGTCAAAAGAGGCTTCTGCCTCTTGAATCAGTCTTTTATCGGACCGTTCCTGTTCCACGCATTTTTACGGTCAGCGCAGGAAATGCGCAGACCTATGTGAACAGAAACATCCAGCCTACCATGCTACAATTTCATACATTCCCATACTTTCATCCCAGCCGAGCACTTCCATATAACAGCTTGTAGTTGTATGCCCTGTCCCGTCGTCAAATGCAAACGATTCCAAATCCGTATAAGCCGCCCAGTCGACATTATTAAGCCCCGCTCTGTCCGGCGCTATGAAGCCCGTTCCCCAGCTTCCGCCATTATAAGAATCATCATACTTATACCATTCCTCGATATTGTGCTGTCCGATCGTCTCACTCCAGTTTCCCTTCAGGCCTGGATCCCATACAATCCCGTTTGCTTCAATAATCGTACGGTAAGCTGCTATCAGCTCATCTGCCGTGTATTTGTCCCCGGATGCAGGCGCAGGCAGTTTTGGGTACACAAATTTGGACGGAAGTGAAACCCTCCCTTCTGCCTTCCCACAATCTTGATAGTGCTGGTAGAGCAGCTGGGTATTCCTTCCAAACGCCTGCATGAGATCGGGATATGTTTCTGCATAATAATCACTGTCGAACAAAGTGCCATCCGGCATCCGTACGGGACTTGCCTGGGCAGTCATACCGCTTCCTGCCGCCATAACCATCGCCATCATAAATGCTGCAAATTTTTTCTTCATGATCAACCTCCAAGGGGCCTGTTAACAAAACCAGGGATTTGCAGGCCCATATTACTTAGCAAACCCCCGAAAAACCAATATTTTTAGATCGAGCGCTGCACGAGGGTTATTTACTCGATTTATACTACTCAACTTTAATGTCTGACTCCTGCATCTCTCTTACATTTTTCAAAAATTTCTCATCTAAAATCAGAACATTATCCGCTATAGGTCTTACACGATTGATGTTCTGCCTGCTTACGCCAACCAAAACCGTAATTTTTCCTATATTTTTTAGAACTTCATATACTTTTATATAATCTGTATCTGCACTCAGAAAGAATGCTATATCATATGAGTTGGAATGTTCTCATCCACCGTCCTTGCTACATATCTTCCTTCGAATTCTTCTCACATGGCTGTCATTCAGCCTACCAATCCATGATTTTCAGTTTTTCTATTCGCTAAATCCGCTGAAATACAAAGCCGTTTTTCTGGTTCTCTAACTTTTTATTACCAAAGTATTACCATGCGACATCCGTATTACCAGAGATTTTCGATGCTTTTTACGTTATCCCAGCCTAAAATTTTGATTTCAAAAGCATCTGGTCATTCTCAGATATATCCATTGCCGCCATTGCCTGTTCGGCTGTCCATTTCATAGATTTCATGAGATTCTTAATAGAGCCAAACAGAGTTTCTATTCTTGTTTCTTCCGCCCTTTCTTCTGCCAATTCTTCAAACACCTGACGAATAATCTCCTGACCTCCTTCCGTCTCCTTGAAATATTTCACCTGTTTCGCCAGTTCTGGATAAAACATATCAACAGAACCCATACATCTAAAGTCATACGCCAGCTTTCCTATTGGGTCATTGTCATCTTTATAACTGCCATTCAAATATATAATAATATGGGAGCCATCTCCAAAGTATACGCCCGTCTCCTGTATTACCCTATCGACATGGTATAGGGAAAGCCCTGCACTCATAACATCCTTAGCAGTGATAAATATTACATAGGAATCATGGATTTCCTTAAACTCCTGCCCTGCTTTCAACATTTTTGTATCCATCATGCTGAAATGAAATCTTGCCCGATGAACATCCGCGCCTGATGATGCACGCTGAACTTCAATGTCATAAATTTTTCCATCCCCGTCCGCCGCATAAATATCTATGGTAATGGAAGACCCTCCAGACACCAGATTCTTATATTCCCTCTGAGCCGCAACCTCTGAAACTTTCAAATCATTGCGCTGGAGGATAACATTTAATAACAGTTCCGTAGCTTCAGTATTCCTATCAAACGCCAATACCATCAGATTAGCTGCTCAATTGCCTTCAGAGTTTCTTCACGTTTTAAATCAGCCTGCTTCTCCATTCCCATTCAATCGCCTGCCTTTTCATTCAATATCATATCACGGATTTCCCTCGGTTTCAATCTCATCTTTACTTTCCCTGCCCAGACCAAGTACACTGCGATACTGTTCTAATCCCAATTATGCTTTCCAATCCCTCTGATTTTTAGGAGTTTCCTTTTCAAACAGATAAGCAGCACCATTTATTATATCTACTGACGTAACAGCCAGTGCCAGACAGCCTCTTTTTAATTCCTGAATTCTGAAATACCATTAGGCTCTGCCCCAAGTTTCTCAAATAATCTTTGACTTGGATAATTTTCAGCATCAATTCTTACACGAAATTCCGACACATTCAGACGATTCTTTATTTCATCTAACATAACGCTAATTGCTCTATATCCAATTCCTTTGTGTTTCCACTTATTCAAAATTTCTATCGCTATCTCCCATTGTTCATGCGTAGTATTCTTTATACCACAATATCCGGCATATTCATTATCCACGATTACCGAAAACATTAATGCTTTATACTCTATATGTTCATTCCATAACATATTACGATAGGCTTCTTCTTTCATCATTGACTTAACGATATTATTTTCCTTTTGCAATTCAATAAATATGTGTTTATCCGAATCCTGTACTTTTCGTAATATAATTTCATTTTCTGTAATAATACACTCTCCCATTGTCCAGAACTTTTTATAAATCTTTTTCCCCATTTCATCATTTGTAACAATATCAATTAAACGTTCTGCCAGCAACGTATTCTCTTTATCCTTAAGAAAATTGATTGCTTCTTTCTTTTTTCTTCAAAGGTTCTTCCATCTTCTTTTTCTATAATGTTCATAACTTTATGTATTGAATCTTCTATTGAAATTTTCATAGCGTTAGCAGCTAATGATTGATTTTTCATCTTAACGACCTCTTCCATATAATGATAATTTTTATTTTATCACAAAACCGCCTTTTTGCATATTTCAAAAATATTTTAGAATAACAGCAGGACTAAGCCTTTTTGAAAATGTTCGGCAGAAAAAGGCACTAACTACCCTTATGCGGCGTTTCCCTATAACCCCCCACGGCATGATATTTTATGCAAAACAAAAGGGTATATACCCTCAATAGGTTTATGTGTTATTATGCTATTTCTTCTTTCAATTCTTTCTTGTATTTGTAGTATGTTCCTTTTGATGTGTTATGCAAATATTCCCTCAATATCTTAGCATCGGAATATTTACCGTCAAAATCCTTTGATAAATCCCTTATAGTTTGCTTTATATGATCTGCTTTATCTGTCTTTATATTGCAACTTCCCTCTGGCCTGTCCTGCCTCTTACTTGAAGTAGCCTTACCCTCTGTCACTCGTTTAATAAGAAACTGTCTCTCATGCTCTGCCTGTTCAAACGCAAGCCGGATATTGTCTTTCAAGTTCTCCTGCTCAAACTCTGCCACAAGTTCCAGTATTCCGTTTATGAGATTATCCATTTTCTTATTACTGGATGATACTTTCTCTATATGCTTTTGTGTCCGGCGTTTATATTCGTCTGTATCTATATGCCGCTCTTTCAGAAACACAAGGGAAATACCCTTGCTCAAAAGTTCCATATACAGAGAAAAGCCTTCATCAGCATTTCTTGACATTCTACTGACTTCATCAAATATTATTGTATCTCCCGGCTTTACCTTATTCAGCAGTTTTTTAAACTCTGCCCTGTTATCTATGTCTTTGCCAGATTGCTTTTCGGATATTATGATTGCATCCCCATTGAATCCTATAATATTGTTTATCTGCCTTTCTACTTTCTGTTGGATTGTAGAAACTCTTACATAACCGTATATTTTACACATAAGCCGTTCCCTCTCATTCCCTAAAACAGTTCAAAAATAATTATAAATAAATTTATACTAAAATTATACTTGTTGTTGCTGTTATTGTCATATAGAAAATGGTATATTTTAATCTATAATTTTTTTAGACTATTCAAAAAGAAAAATAGGAAAATAATACTTGTAGGGGAATCTGGGAATTGTCATAAAAGAAAGAATATGATAGAATATCAAAGAGGAACAATCGTGTTGCAAGGTGGTAACCTCCCAAAACTTCATGCCCGGTTTGCCGGAGTACATAAGAAGGGAGGTGGCGCAAATGACAGCTTTTGAAATCATTTCGATTTTCATAGGTATATTAGCTATGCTGATTGCCTTTGGTAGTTTTGTTATAGCGTTGCTTGCCTTTCTCGATAAGAGGAACAAGCGAAAATAAATAAGCCTACCTTGTATCTTGGCGGAACAGGTAGGCTTATCGTCTAATCTTGTGAGGTCAACCACTTTGTGGGCGGTTGTTTCCTCTTTTGTATCTATAATATAGCATAATCCCCGGATAAATTCAAGAAAAAATTCCGTTAATGCAAACCGTTAGGAAAATAATAGACTGTTGCCCTCTGTGGTTCTACAGGCTTGAAATACTCGTCCAGGTTTTCTCCGGCTTCTATCAATTCTTGCCGACATTGCTCTATCCGCTGTAAAAGTTCTTCCCGGCTTTCACCGGTTATCGCCATCACATCATCTAAAGAAAAATACTCATACTCATTAAATGCAGATGCAAGGCTCATTCTCAAACCGCTGTAGATAGCTTCTAATGGCAAATCATAGTTTTGTATGCCATCATCTGTAATCGGCTCTAATTCTGCTCTGGTAACGCCATATTTGCCATAATTCGCAAGCAAATTGTTTATAAGTGTGTCCTTTTCCATAATGATCTACCTCGTTTTCTCTTTATCGTCCAAACAGAGCCATATTTTCAGCTATCGCCTTATGCCTTGCTATTGTGTCTGGAATTGCTAAAATTTCACTACGCTTTTTGTGTTCTTCCTCCAGCCGTTTAATATCTCGTGTTTTCGACGAATTTTTACGTCCAAAACCTGCTCCCATCTGTTCAACATAATAAGCATATCTTTCAGGATTGTTTCGCCTGAATTTGAAAAGCATATTATTTTCCCCATATCTTAACGCTTTTATAAAATCCTCATAACTTGCAATCTTCTTTTCACCCATTGTGTTTACCTCGCTGTTTGTGCGTTCAGGCTCTTTTATTCGTCCAGAACAAATTCCACAATAAAAATCCCATAACTTACTTGAATCTTCTTCTCCTATCTCCGCAAGCCGTTTTTCCCTTTCAGGAGTATTTGGAAGTGTGGAATACACATAATTATATATTTTTACCATGCGTTCATACTCTGCTTGATTCATATAAATTTCTCTCTCCTATCTAAAACTATACGGTTTATTTTTGAATGTGTTTTCAGTTAATCGCCTATTGTGTAGCCTTGTCTGCTCGTCCTGCTCCCGGTGGTATCTCTCCCAGTACTGCTGGTATATTATCGGCACGGCTCCGGTATACATGAAAGCCCCGACCTATGGCTTCGCGGTAAGCAATTACATCATTGACAAGAACGGAACCCTTATCGGAGAAAACAACAAAGCATTGGTGGAAGCGCTTGCAGAGCAGGGCTTCACCGCCGCATAAGAAATCAACACCAGCCCCGCTTCGGCGGGGCTTTTTGCGTCCCCAGCCATAGAAAAAAGATATGTTTTAAGCATTTTAGAGCTTGCTTTTTCAACCGTGGTGTGTAAGCTGTCACTCACAGAAAACAAAACATATCTTTAAGGAGGCCCACACAATGGCAGACTATTCTATTGAAATACAGCGCAACAATGTAACCCTCGCACAATTTCTCCGGTATGTCCGGCAGCAATGCGAAAAGAAAGGCATCTATATGGAGATCGACCGGGAGGAATTTGAGAACCCATAGCGCCCCGAAGCTTACAGCTATACCGTAATCGACGGCTAGAAAAAATGCCATTCCGCCGAATACCGGACAGTGACAAATTTCCGGCGCAAGATAGCCAGCTATCAGACCGCACAGGGCTTTACAAGATACTACTATACAGACGAGTTAAAGGAATACAAGGAAACCAAGCTGTGCCGCTATGACTGGACGGAGGATGGAACCGACGCGCCATGCCGGGCGGAAACCTGCAGAACCTTCGCCTATGACTTCCAGACCTATATCCTGAACCATGACGGCTCCATGTATAATGAAATCTGCGAGTTTACCTTTGACGATGAGAAAACAGGCCACGGGTATTATTATCAGGCAAACCGCGACAGCGAGAATGAATAGGGAAAGCGGCCCCGCCCCGGCGGGGCTTTTGCGTCCCCGGCCATAAAAAAGATATATTTTAAGACCTTTAGAGCTTGCTTTTCCACCCGTGGTGTGTAAGCTGTCACTCACAGAAATAAAACATATCTTTGAGGAGGACGCGACTATGCTGCAAATATCTGAAATTGTAAAGAAAACCGAGGAAATGTTCGACCTGTTTAACGAGCATTTCTATGATAATGAATTAACCCGCCCGGCCATCACCGTATCCCCGGATGGCGGGCGCGGCGCATACGGCTGGTGCAGTATCAATGAAATCTGGAACGCCAGCGGCGAGAAGTACCGGGAGATCAACCTTTGCGCCGAATACCTTGACCGGCCCATCTTCGAGCTGGCGGCCACCCTCTTACATGAAATGGCCCATCTTTACAATCTGGTGCATGATATTCAGGACGTAAGCAACAACGGCTATTATCACAACATGAAATTTAAGACCACCGCCGAGGCTCACGGTCTGCATATTGAAAAGCACCAGAAATATGGCTGGACGGTAACGACGCTGGCCCCGGAGGCGGAGGCATGGATCAGAGAAACCATAGGCGAGGCCGGTATCAATGCCAGCCGCCTGCAGGAAATGGGAACAACCAAAGGCGGGAGCAAGAAATCCAAGAACCGCAGTATCAAATATGTCTGCCCCTGCTGCGGCACCATTATCCGGGCAACGCGCGAGGTCAATGTAATCTGTGGGGATTGCGGAGAACCTTTCGAGCGGGCATAAAAACAAAAGGCGGAGGCCGTAAAGGTTTCCGCTAAATTGTTCTTATACTTTTTAACGGGAAACTTTTCAGCTTCTGCCTATTTGAAAAGGTGTTCAAATTCAAAGCTCATAATGCCAGCCGCCAAACAATTAAAGAGAAATCCCGGTTTTATTCTTATTACGGTGAACCTTCTCAAACAAGAGAAATCCCCGAAAGCGCCTGAAATAGCTGCATTTCCGGTGATAGATACGAAAACAGCCCTTCAAATTCAGAGGCTATTTTTCTATTAAAGTTTGTTCCTTGATATGATGCAGATTGATTGTAGCAATTAAAAAGGCTCTACAGTACCGCAAATACCATAGAGCCGCTACCCAGTAATAAGCTACCACGCAAATTAAAGGGAATATGTTTATTGTAGCATACTTCCCAACCAAAAGAAAGGAAGATTTTACGATGAAGAAGATTAAGAACTTGACCGCCGCCGAAGCAAAGGAAGCCTTTACCAAATGGGAAGTAAAGCATCCCCGGCATGATGATTTTGATTTTAATTCCGCACAGATCGGAAATTACAAAGAACTTTTCAGACTGGCAGACAGAGAAAGCATTATTGATTTGATTTATGACCTTTTCAATTATGGCTTTATGGCAGGGTACAAGCAGGCAGAAGCCGAACGGAAAACAAAGATTGATAAACGTGTAAAAGGCGATATGCATCGCCGCCTTTTGGAACTTGTTTATTATTTGCCTTTTGGGTACAAAGCAGAGTATTTTTATTGCATGATGTCCTATTTGCTGCCGGAAGATTGCTTTTATCTTATGCCAAACAGAATAACAAAACCTATGCTTGAAATCCGGGCAGAACGTGAGGACAGAAAAGCAAAAGAAACAGAGCCGAAGCCGGAACAGACCGCAGAAGAAAAGCAAGCCAGAGAATACCGCTGCAATATCGCAAGAATGGTATACGATATTGAAAGCCTTGATACTATCGAAAGCATATACAGCTTTATCATGGGTATGTTGTCAGTAAAGAAAGGTGGTGCCGCTGATGAATAGAAACGACATAACAAAAGCAATAGCCGAAGATTTATTGAATAATGATGCACTGGACGAACATAATTTCTCTTATGATACTGCTGCCCTTCTTGAATATGTTCAGAATATCATTTTAGAACATTTAAAGGATTATTCCTTGCTGTCTGGCACAATCTTCTAAATATAAGGAATAACCGTTACATAAAACCGTATCAAAGGGTGTCTGCAAAGTGCAGATGCCCTCTGTTCGAGAAAAGAGGGAGCCAAACAATGAAGATAAAAGAAAACATAATATCTGCAATCAATAATTGCTCTGACACATCCATTCTAAATCAGATTTATAATGACACGCTTAAACGTAATGACAATTTGCAGAAATCCTACAATGACTGGACAAACCAACAAACTGGCGAAGTTTTCGATTTACATATGCGCTCAATGATGTACGAGGATTTATTTGATGATATGTGCATGGCCAAATCTTCCATAATGGGAAAATATTTAGATACTCCACAGGGAAGTCTTAAAGAGGATACCTATTATTTGAGCATTGACGCACACTATTATAAATTTATAGTCACAGAAACAACTGCAAATGGCGAAACAGATATTTTTGAGCGAACAATAAAAATCAATTCCCAGTTTGTGGATGATCAGAACATAATATTACATGAAATGATACACGCACATGAACATATCTTATCATTAGTAAATCCATTACTAAAAGAAACGCTAATAGTCGAACTCTACAAACATCTTTTTCCAAAATTCAAAGACCTTGACTGCATTATTTATAATCATGCCAATATTTCACACAATTCTGACTTGGCAGAATTAGGCGGCTATCATGGGTTGCTGTTTATGCTCAAAAGCCTTGACTTAGATTTTAGATGTAGAAATGAGCCATTTACCATATTTGGATATGACTACAATCGCACTTTTGCAGAATTGAATTTGATATAGTGTCAAGACCGCTATCCTTCTACTTTGGGTAACGGTTTTTCTTATACTTTATATTTGTGTGCTACCTGTGTGTTACTTGTGTGCTACATGGCAAAATAAAGGGCTTCCGCTGACAACTCACATCAGCGGAAACCCTTGAAAATACACTATTTCTTAGAACTTTCCGGCTTTAGCTGCTTCCTCAATGCTCACGGCCACCGCCACGGTCATTCCGACCATCGGATTGTTTCCCGCGCCGATTAAGCCCATCATCTCGACATGCGCCGGGACAGAGGAGGAACCTGCAAACTGCGCATCCGAGTGCATACGGCCCAGGGTATCGGTCATGCCATAGGAAGCCGGGCCTGCCGCCATGTTATCCGGATGGAGCGTACGGCCGGTGCCACCGCCGGACGCGACGGAGAAATACTTCTTGCCCTTCTCCTGGCATTCCTTCTTATACGTGCCTGCCACGGGATGCTGGAAACGAGTCGGGTTTGTGGAGTTGCCGGTGATGGAGACGTCCACGCCTTCCTTCCACATGATCGCAACGCCCTCACGCACGTCGTTCGCGCCGTAGCAGTTTACCTTCGCACGCAGGCCCTCGGAGTAGGACTTTCTCCAAAGCTCCTTAACCTCGCCGGTATAATAATCCATCTCCGTCTCCACGTAGGTGAAGCCGTTGATCCTGGAAATAATCTGTGCCGCATCCTTTCCAAGACCGTTTAAGATTACGCGTAACGGTTTCTGACGGACCTTATTGGCCTTCTCCGCGATGCCGATCGCTCCCTCTGCGGCCGCAAAGGACTCATGCCCTGCCAGGAAGCAGAAGCACTCGGTGCTCTCCTCTAAGAGCATCTTTCCAAGATTTCCGTGTCCGAGGCCCACCTTTCTCTGGTCGGCCACGGAGCCTGGAATACAAAACGCCTGCAGGCCCTCACCAATCGCGGCGGCGGCGTCCGCGGCGCGGCGGCAGCCCTTCTTGATCGCGATGGCCGCGCCTACCGTATAGGCCCACTTTGCATTCTCAAAGCAGATGGGCTGGATCCCCTCTACCATCTTATATACGTCAAGCCCTGCATCCTTTGTGATCTTCTCGGCCTCCTCGATGGAAGCGATGCCGTAGCTTTCTAAGGTCTCGTTGATCTGTTTGATACGTCTCTCATATGATTCAAATAATGCCATGATTCCAATACTCCTCCTTGTCGCCTGGTTCTATGTAACAACCCGATCCCTTATTCCTGTCTCGGATCAATGATCTTCACTGCGTCTGCAACGCGGCCGTACTGGCCTTTTGCCTTCTCATAGGCTGTGTTTGCATCATCGCCTTTCTTGATGAAATCCGTCATCTTTCCAAGGTTCACAAACTGATAGCCGATGATTTGGTCGTCCGCGTCGAGCGCGATACCGGTTACATAGCCCTCGGCCATTTCCAGATAGCGCGGGCCCTTCTTCAAGGTGCCGTACATGGTGCCGACCTGCGAACGAAGGCCCTTGCCGAGATCCTCAAGTCCTGCGCCGATCGCCAGTCCATCCTCGGAGAACGCGCTCTGGGAACGTCCGTATACGATCTGTAAAAACAGCTCCCTCATAGCCGTATTGATGGCGTCACAGACAAGGTCGGTGTTTAATGCCTCCATTACCGTCCGGCCCGGGAGGATCTCCGCCGCCATAGCCGCGGAATGCGTCATGCCGGAGCAGCCGATTGTTTCCACGAGAGCCTCCTGGATAATGCCCTCCTTCACGTTTAAGGTCAGCTTACATGCGCCCTGCTGCGGTGCACACCAGCCGATTCCGTGTGTCAGGCCGGAAATATCCTTGACCTCTTTGGCCTTTACCCATTTGGCCTCCTCCGGGATGGGGGCAGCGCCGTGCCCTACGCCCTGGGCTACCGTACACATCTTTTCGACTTCATGTGAATAAATCATGATAAAACTCCTTTCCTGTTCGTCAGCCTACCTTCTTCATATTGTTAAAAAAATCACAGCAGGCTTTTCTTCATTTTCTCACAAAATTTTCCATTCGTCCATAGTTTTTCCGAAAAAAATTCAAAAAATATCTGCCGTTCGGTATCGTCCGCCCCGTTCACAGCGGCATGTAAAAATCCATACCAAACCGCCTGCTCCTGCCGCAAACTACGAGTGCTCCATCCCGGCACTTTTCTCCTTTAACTCCCGCAGGATCCCAAACACGATCACCGCCGCCAGCACACTTGTCCCCAGATCCGCCACTGGCTGGCTAAGCTGCAGCCCGCGGATTCCAAAGATCCGCGGCAGTGTCATCAGCGCCGGAAGCAGAAAGATCCCCTGACGGCCCGCCGCCACGATGGAGGCTCTGAAGCCGTATCCGATCGACTGGGTCAGCATGTTCGACATGATGATCCACGCCTGGAACGGCATCGTAAGGCATTGAAAGCGCAGAGCCCAGGTCCCGATGGCAATCACCTGTGCATCCTCACGCCTGAACATCGTCATGATCCATTCCGCACCGAGAAAGCTCACCGCCCCAAGAGTGGACAAAAGAAGCACCGCCACCTTCAGGCAGAAATAAAACGACTCTCGTACCCGGTCATAGCGCTTTGCCCCGAAATTAAAGCCGCAGACCGGCTGGAATCCCTGCCCGAAACCAAGAAGCGCCGAATAGACAAACATCACATAGCGCGTCACAATGGACATGGCCGCGATGGCTGCATCGCCGAACGGATTCGCCGCAACATTCAAAGCTACGGAGGCTGCACTCGCAAGCCCCTGGCGGCAGAGCGAGGGAAGCCCCGCATGCAGGATTTCCCCGTACATCCAGCCCTTCGCCGTCAGTCTCGTAAACTTCAGGCGGATACAGCCCTTCCGCAGGCTGCACTGCAGAAACAGAATCGCAAAGCTCACACATTGGCTAAGGACCGTTGCCAGGGCGGCGCCGGAAATTCCCATCCGAAAGCCAAAGATAAAGATCGGGTCCAGCAGCATGTTGAGAATTCCGCCGGATGTAATGCCTAACATCGCATAAAACGCAAAGCCCTGAGAGCGGAGCAGATTGTTCATCACAAAGGAACCCGTCATGATCGGCGCGCCTAATAGAATATAGCGGGCGTAATCTCTTGCATACGGCGCGATTGTCTCCGTCGCCCCCAAAAGTCGCACGAGCTTATCCAGGCTCGCAAGGCCGGACACCGTCATCAAAAGCCCGACAAAGAGCGCCGTAAAAAACGCCGTCGCCGCGATGCGTTCCGCCTTTTCGTCATCCCGGGTCCCCAGCGTGCGCGATATGAAATTGCCGCCTCCCATGCCGAGCGTAAAGCCGACTGCCTGGATCATTGCCATCAGGGAGAAAATGATGCCCACGGCCGCGGAAGCACTGGTATTCAGCTGACTCACAAAAAACGTATCCGCCATGTTGTAGATCGACGTCACCAGCATACTGATGATCGTCGGCACCGCCATCTGCGGGATCAGCTTTGAAACCGGCATTTCCGTCATCAGCCGGTAGCGCTCCTCACTGGTCATGGTTTTTTTCATCGTCTGTCTCTCCTTTTCTCATTCCTCCGTCGGCACATTGTATGTCATTCCGTCTCTTTCCTGCTTAAATACGCGTCGATTCCGCGCGCTCCGGCCTTCCCCGCCTCCATCGCGAGAATCACCGTCGCCGCTCCCGTCACCGCGTCTCCTCCCGCAAAGACT
>CAJTEE010000013.1 GCA_910575275.1 Lachnospiraceae bacterium
GCTCCTGCGTGAGTTCGCCGGTGGTGATATCTGCGACCGCCAGGATATGGCCTTCCCGGATCATCTCCTCCAGCCGTTTTCCTCCCTGCCCGTTTGCGTGGAAGACGATGGGCTCATAGCCGTTCGCTTCCAAGATTTCTCGCACATGCTCCACACATGGGGTTGTAACTCCGAACATGGTCAGGCCGACTGCTTTTTTGTGTGGTACATGTTCCGGCCGGTCCATTCCTCCAAACAGGACAAGGCCCGCCATCGCCGCGGCCGCATTTTGCAGCGCGGTTTTTAAAATATGATTCAAACCGCTCACATCCACAAGCGGATTCATCACCAGCGTATCCCTCACTCCCTCGAACGGCTCCTGGCGCAGATTGGCGATGGTGGAGACGATAAGCTTGGGGAAACCGATGGGGAGAGCTTTCATGACCATAGAAGCAAGCAGAGTACCCTGACCGCCTCCCAGAGAAATGGCCCCGTCTATTTTGTCCTCATGGCACAAATTTTTCAGGATTACGGCTGATCCGTTTCCCATGATCTGAAACGCGTAGAGCCTGTCGTGCTTTCTTATCTCCTCTAAGGAAGAACCTCCGGCTCTTGCCACCTCGGTGGCTGTAACCTCGCAAGGGTATTCGGGCATAGGGGTGATTCCCGTGTCCACCATAAGGACCTCGAGTCCGCATCGGATCAGATGCTCTTTGAGATAGGCATACTCGGCTCCTTTGGTATCCATGGTTCCAAAGACGGCTACTCGCTTTTTCATTTTCTCTCCCCTCGCAGATGTAGCGCCTTAAACTCCTTTACCGTCTGCAAAATGGCTCGTTCTAACGGGAGACGCTCTATGCTGGAGGCCCCGATGAAGCCGTGCACATCCGTTTTATCAAAGCAGACCTGCACTTCCTCCGGCCCCTCAAACGGCCCTCCGTGGCAGGTGAAAATGACCTCCGGATTCTCCTTCATGGCCGCCTCGTACATCTTCTGCGTCCGTTCACAGGCCTCCTCAAGCGAATATGCCTCCTCAAACCCACAGGTTCCACCCGACGTGGCACCGACATGGGCGCCGATCACATCCACGCCTGCCTGAATCATAGCCTTAACTTCATCCGGCGTATACGCGTACGCGACGGTAAAGATATCCTTTTCCCGGCATTTTTTTATCAGCTTGACCTCCTCCGGATACCCTACGTTAGCCATATCGATCCTCTGCCGGAACCGTCCGTCATATGCTCCTGCCGTGGGAACATTCGTAATTCCGCTAAAACCGATCTGGATCATCTGGTCGATCAGCATGTTTATGTTTCGGTACGGATCTGCTGCTCCGATCCCCGCGATCACCGGCGTGCGCTCGACGACCGGAAGAAGCTCCCTTCCCAGATTCATTGTGATCGCATTACAGTCTCCATACGCCAGATACCCGGTGCAGGAGGGATGTCCATCCATACGGAAGGGCCCGGTGTTGTAGGCCATAATCAGATCAATCCCGGCCCTGTCCGCCATCTTGGCAACCAGACCGATCCCGGCACCGCCGATGATGATCGGTTCCTTCCTTTTTACCTTTTCCCGGAGGTTCTTGTTAATTTCACTTCTGGTAAACTGTCTCAAAGATTTTTCCTCCTCGTTTTATTGTTATATCCATTTATTAAGCAATATTTGTGCCAATCTTCTAAAAACTTCTTTTTTCTTTTTGGCAAAATGTCGATTTATTCGGTGTTTATAGGACTTTTTTTATACTTTTTTTCCCTTTCTTTGCAGAAAAATGTCGTTTTCGATCTTTAATCAATCATTTCATTTTATTTCATTATGAAGTTATATGTTTCACATATTTTGCAATGTTTTGCCAGGAATGCTTGCATCAAAAAAGGCTTCATCTATGAAAGCAAAAAAGAAAAACGACGTCTTCTTCGCTGCCATATAGGATGAAGCCCTTCAAATATTTAACAAACAGGTTATCCGGCTCGAGTCGTCCGATAAGCGATGCGCCTCCGAACTCCGAATGCCGGCCTATTCCGTCAGAAAATGATTGGAAACAAAGCGATACTCTGCCTCCGTTTCTACGAGGACCGTTTCACAGCCGCTAAACAGTGCCCCCCAGTCCTCCTCGGGAGCAAAACACAGAGTATAGGTATTCCCCTGCCGTCTTCCCTCCACGCAGGAAAACAAAAAATAATTGGTATCTCCCGCCTCCCGGTAATAAGAGTCTGTCTCCGGAAGATACAGCCATTCAAACGGTGTGCGCATCTCCTCCAGGCCGATCCCCAGTTTTCTCTGAAGGAAGTCTTCCACGCTCTGTCTTGGAAGCTTTAAACAATCCGTCATCAGCTCCTCCTGCCCGGCTGCTGCGAGATATTGCAAAAGGTCTTCCTCCGGTATTCCTTCCCCAATTCCCGCTCCGGTGTAAAATACCTGGTTTAGATCCACATCCTGGGGCTCATCATAGTCGGACAGAAGAAAGCCGTAATTTTCTGTTTTCTGAATAAAATCGGTAAAAAACTGACACTCCGCGGCGCTTAACTCTGCCGGCTTTGCGGATGGAGTTTCTGTCTCCGTTGCTATCTCGGAAGAAGCATCCGGAATCGTGACCGGCTGTTCCTCTGATTCTGTCTGTCCTGCTATAAAATTATCCTCTGCCGTACTTACAGGAGCTTCTTCTTCCCTCCCGCAGCCACATATGAAAATAACACATAAAAGAACCGCTAAAAGCCATCCGTTTCGTTTCATAACAACTGCCTATTGAATCCCCTTCCCTAATCCTCCCCCTCGTCGGTGAGGATCTTCCATTTTTTAATCTTTCTCCACAGCGTTGTGGTACTGATCCCAAGCTGGCTCGCCGCACGCTTCCTGCTCCAGTTATTCTCCTGCAGAGCCTTCCATATCCGGGCTTTTTCGGCGCCGGCCTCGCTCTGCATTTCCTCCGGCTCGGGCTGAAACGTTTTCTCCAGCTCCCCATAGACAAACAGGGCCTCCTGTACCTCCCGGCCCGAGATGTGATCCTTTTCATGCAGAACCAGGATCCTCTCCACGAAGTTGGACAGCTCCCTGACGTTCCCCGGCCAGTCGTATTCCGTGAGCAGCCGTTCCGCTTCCCCGGAGAACCGGATATTCCCGCTGTTTTTTCCGCGCAACATATAATAAATGATTTCCAGGATATCCTCCCGCCTCTCCCTGAGCGGCAGTACATGGATGGGTAACACACAGAGGCGGTAATACAGATCCTGCCGGAAACGATTTTCCCGGATATACTCGCTAAGGTTCCGGTTTGTAGCGGCGATGACACGCACATCTAACGGAATGATGCTGCTGCCCCCGATCCGGATCACGGAGCGCTCCTGCAGGACCCTTAAAAGCCTGGTCTGTACGTTTAACGAGGTCTCACTGATCTCATCAAGGAAGATCGTCCCCGTATTGGCAAGCTCAAAAAGCCCGGCCTTCCCTTCGTTCCTTGCCCCGGTAAAGGCTCCCCGCACATAGCCGAATAGTTCGCTTTCCAGAAGATTTTCCGGCAGCGCCGCACAGTTGATTGCGACAAACGGAGCGTTCCGCCTGGGGCTCTGGTTGTGGATGCCCTGGGCAAATAGCTCCTTGCCCACCCCGGATTCTCCGGTTATGAGCACGGTCGAATCCGTGACCGCATACCGCATCGCCTTTCTCTTTAATGCCACCAGATTGGGGTTGTGGCCGATGATGTCATCCAGGCTCTTTTTCGCCATCAGCCCCTTTTCCGCAGACTTGCTCCAAAGCTTCTTTTCGATGTTATGGATTGCGTCAATCTGCTGCAGCGTGATGACGACCCCCGTCGTCTTATCATGAATCACGCTCGGCACGGCGCTGATGACAAGGCGCTTATCCGAAATGGATATGATCTGATTCTCCACCTTTTTTCCGTCCAGCAGCCGGTTTTGCAGGTTGCCCAGATCCAGATAGCTCTCCAACGGCTCACCATAGCACTGAACCGGCTGCACGCCGAGCATCTTGGCCGCGACAGGGTTTAAGTTCGTGATCTCCCACTCGGAATTGACGGCGATGATTCCCTCGGAAATACAGTTAAAAATCGAATTGATAAACTCGAAGCGGCTCTCCTGCTCCTTTAAAAGGCGGAGCTGATACTGCGCCTCCGTTGCCGTGCTTAAAATCGTCTGCGGATCAAGAAGGCCCACGTACAGGGTATTCATCTCATATTTCGCCGCGATTTCAATAATCGCGCCACCGCTGACGATCAGATCCACGCCCTCGCTCTTAAGACGCAGGATGATCTCCGTCGCATACTCAATATAATTATTGAAGCCGCAGTCCCGCAAATCAATATATTGAATGTTCGCCGTCGTTTTCTTTAAAAAATCTTCCAGCCCGCGCACACCGGAATACCAGCCGACCAGGGCCGCCTTTTTTGACATGCGCTCGATCTGCGGAAACAGGTTGTAAAAGTCGATCACCGTCTGATTCACGTTGACCACAGGGATCGAGATGTTCTCCTTGATCTCCGAGAATAAGCCGCCGCGGACGATTGCTACTTTTAAGTCTACCTCCCGAATCAGACAGCGTATATTATCATAGATTTCTTCAATCGGGGAATAAAACGCCGAGATTTCCAGCTTCCGCTCCTCAAAAAAACGGTTCAGCTTCTCCACGTTCGGCATATGCGTCGTAAACCAGATGATTTCTCTGTGCATGCTGTTTTCTTCCCTCTCTTTTTGTTCCCGCAAAACCGGCGCCGTCCTTTTATATCTCTATGACCAAAAGCCCAAGAAGCGCGATACGCAGCATATACTGGTCGATCCGGAGATATTCGTTCGGGCTGTGGGCATAATCTCCCCAGGCGCCGAGGCCATCTAACGTCGGAATCCCCATCGCAGAGACCGCATTCCCGTCACTTCCTCCGCCCACAAACTGATGCGAGAAGGAAAGCCCCAGCCTCTTTCCGCATTTCTCTGCGATCGCAAACAGCGCGAGATTTTCCGGAGTCTGCTCCATCGGCGGCTTTCCATCCTTAAACAGTACCTCCCGTGTCGTCCCCGGCACCTTAACCTCAAGCTCACAGATGGCCTTCCTGACCCGTTCTCCCTCTGCCCTTGTCTGATAGCGGCAATCGACCTGATACTCTGCCCGATCCGGGATCACATTGACTTTCGTCCCGCCGCCGCACACACCTACGTTAAGCGTGGTCCCGGCCTCATAATCGGTCAGGCTCTGGACAAAAAGGATCTCCTCTGCCATCTCCTGGATCGCATTCACACCCTCTTTATGAGCATTTCCCGCATGCGCCGCCTTTCCGTGAATGGTCACGTCAAAGTTCATGGTGCCCTTCCGGCCGGTTTTTAAATCCCCGTTTGCCACGCAGGGTTCGCAGACGAGCGCCGCCTTTGCATCCTTTGCCAGCTCGCAGATGATCTCGCTGGACTCTCCGCTTCCGGTCTCCTCATCGCCGTTAAAGATGAAGACCAGCCGTTTTCCCGGATCGATCGTTAGCTCCCTGTATGCCTTAACGATCCAAATGGTTGAAATCAGCCCGCTTTTCATATCCATGACACCGGGGCCGTGCAGCTCGTTTCCTTTTGTATAATATTCCAGGGTCCCGATCGGATGCACCGTGTCATAATGGCCGATCAAGAGAATCTTTTCTGCCCCTTCTCCATATTCAAAGCGCACAAGATCATGTCCTTTTTCCGCTTTATACGTATATGGCTCACACCCGGTCCGTTCCCGGATCAGCCGCTCCAGCACTCTGCGGCACTCTGCAAGCGCCTCGATATCCGAGGTGCTCGCCTCTGCGAGAGCCAATGTTTTCAGATCCTCAAAAATCTCCGTCTCATGCTCTTTTAAATAAGAAAGAATCCTCTGCTCCATCTCTTTCTGCCTCCTTTTATTATATGAATTTTTCAACAAACATGTAAAATACCGGTACCGTGACAATGCAAAGCAGCGTACTTAAGCAGACAACCACCACCGACAATTTGTAATCCTTCTCATACTGTTTCGCGAAAATCGCGATGTTTGAGCCGACCGGCGTACTGCATCCAATCAAAATGACCCGTTTGATCTCCGGATTGACACCCGGAATGAAAAGCAGTGCCAGAAGCGTCGCCACGGGAATGACAATCAAACGCACAAAAACACACAGATACGCACTCTTTGCCGTAAATATTTCTCTCCAGCTCATTTTTGCCAGGTACGTTCCCAAAATGATCATGGCCAACGGCGTGTTGAGATTCGCCATATTGGAAAGCGTACTCATAACGACCTGCGGTACAGGGATCCGAAGGAAAAAGAGCAGCATGCCGATGACAAAGGAAATTACCACCGGATTCGTAACGATCGTTTTGAGACGGATCGCATTTCTGTCTCCGGTCATGATCAGGACACCGTATGTCCACTGAAATATGTTCAGGAGCGCGATAAAACCGGCAAGGTAGAACACGCCGCCATCCCCAAGAACCGCCTGCACAAGCGGAATTCCGATAAAGCCCACATTACAGAATGCGGCTCCGAAATTCTCGATCCTCTCTCTCGTCCCAAAAAACAGATACGAGACGGCAAACGCAACCGCCAGCGCCAATAGAGCCAGGCCGATCGCGACCGCAAGCTCCCCCGCCCGCTTTGGCGAATACTCGGTAATATACGATTTAATGACGACACAGGGGATGACGGCTCTTAAAAGAATCGTCCCAAGATCCTTCCCGCCCTGCTCGGAAAGATAATTTTTCTTTACCAGAAGAATGCCGACCGCAATCAGCAAAAACATGATACAGATCTGCTTTAGTAAGATAATTTCCATTTGTCCTCCATTTGGTCCGGCTTAAACCGGCGCGGTATAGTTTTTGCCAGGGATATGGTATAATGATAGCATTATACCATATCCCTGGCAGGAAATCCACTCGATATCTTTTATAGGAGAATCACCGCTGCGGCCGCTAATTTTGCCCTTGGCACAAGGGAATCCGCGTATGCATATTCACGGTTCGTATGATTCAATTCACCCTTCGCTCCCATGCCGCAGACCACAGGGACATGCTCCGCCGCGATCAGGCTTGCGTCGGACCAGCCTCCCACCTTGATCGGATGCAGCGCTCCCGGATACCCGGTTTCCTCTGCCGCCTTTTTTACATGTTCAAAAAGCCCCATGATCTCCTCGGCGGGCTCCATCACCTCGCTGACGGAAGAAATGGTTAGTTCCGTCCGGGTCCCCTCGATCTGCGTTTCCGTGCAGATCTGCCTTACCCGCTCAAGCAATGCATCCAGGCGCTCACGTTTCGTATAGCGGACATCCACATCCGCCTGGCAAAAATCCGGAACCGAGTTGACCGAGGTCCCGCCCTTGACAAGCCCGACATTTAGCGACGTTCCATGCTCTAAATCGTTTAAGGCCTGAAGCGCGACCACCTTATGCGCCATCTCAAGAATCGCGTTTCGCCCTTTCTCCGGCGCATTCCCCGAATGGGCCGCCACGCCGTATATCTTTATGGTAAATCGGCAGGAGCCTTTCCGTTCTACGACGATCCCGTCATCCGGATAGCCTGTCTCAAAATTAAACGCAGCCGCGCAGCCCCTGGCCGCCTTTTTGACTTCCCCGGCTGCCAAGGACTCCCTGTGCCCGTTCTCCTCGTCGCCCGGAAAAGCGAACCGGAGCGGACGCGCCTCATAGCCGGCCGCCTTTAACGCCTTCGCCGCAAACAGCGCGATCACAAGTCCCGCCTTCATGTCCAGAGAGCCCGGCCCCGTTATCCTGCCGTTCTCCACGCGAAACGGATTCTTGGCAAGTGTCCCCTTCGGGAAAACCGTATCCATGTGGCCGCTGAATAAGACCGGGGCGTGAGGCCGCCCCTCTCCCCACACTCCGTACAGGAAATCTCCCTTCGTCTCCATGGGGGTTACAGACGTGACTGCCCCCAGCCGTTCAAGCTCCGCTTTCATTAGCGCACACATCGCGTCACAGCCCGCCTTATCGCCGGTTCCGCTCTCCTGGTTTACAAGCGTCTTCAGCAGGGCAAGCATTTCATCCTGCTTTCCCTCCAAAAATGTAAACGCCTGCTCGATCTGTTCCTTCTGCACTCTTTCCATCATAAACGCACTCTTTTCCTTTTTGTTTTTTCAATTGTAGCACATTCCTCCGGGAAAGTCACATCATAATTACGGCACCCGGCCCAATCGGAAGTCCTAAAAGCATCCAGATGAGGAGGAGAATCCCTAAGCCGATCAGGAAAGACAGCGATCCCTTTAAGCCCTTCTCCATAAATTTGGGAATGTCCGTATTCTTCTTGATAACGCCGCTCCCCTGTTCGGGCGTCGGCTTCTGGCTGTCCGAAACGCCGCCTCCCGAATATTCCCAGCCTGTCTTTACATATTTCGGAAGCACAAACTCCGTAATCAGCGTTACACACAGAGCGATGACAAACGTAACCGCGATCATCATGACCAGGTCCAGGTCCAGCGGCGAGAACGAGACATAGGTATCCACAAAATCAATCAGTGTTTCCTGCAGATAGGATCTTTGCAGAAGATTCTGCCGTATATTGTCTAAAATGATGGCCAAAATCATTTTGTTAAATTTACATGAATTTTATAAATTTTTTTAGGCAATTTCCCCATAGACAGCGGTATGGACATTTTTCGGGCCGGCTGTTATACTATCCATACGTACATTATAAAGGAGAAACGGCATGCGAATTGCGGTAAAATCAATCAGCTCCGGCTGCGCCATATGATGAAGCTCTCCGATCTGTCGCAGACCGCCGCCATCGCCGTTTCCATCGAGTTCTTCGGTGTCAGCAATTTTTACGGCATCAATGAACTAGACGATTTCCGCAGCAAAAATACGTTCAAGGAATCCGTCTATGCATTTTCCGCAAAGATCGGGGCCGCTGCAGTGGATGTAGCGGACGGGCAGTTTATTCTCTTTGCCTCCAAGACGCAGATCGAAGCGGAATCCCAAAGCTACACTCGCTTTCCCCTGTCTGAGGAGCTTCTCGCAAGCGACAATGTCCGGCGCGTCTTCGCGTCCGTGGGACTGGGGGCGGACGCACGCACCTCCCAGATGAACGCCCTCTTTGCCCTGCAAAAGTCCAGGGATCTTCAGAAAAGCTGTGTCTACATCGCCTATACAAAGAATCGTTTCGCCGGTCCTGTCCCCATTGAACGAAAAATTCCGGCAAAAACAGAGACCGGGCAGCTGCAAAAACGCCTTTCTGTCATCGCCGGATCGACCGGGCTGAGCTTCCATGCGCTCCAGAAGCTGCAGGCCGCTCTGGCCCGCCACGCCGTTGACACAGTCACCTGTACGGAGCTTTCCGCCCTCATGGAGCTGGGGCGCCGCGCAGCGTAAACCGGATCCTAAACCAGCTCGAAAGGGGCGGCTATGCCGAGGTCATCGGCCTGCAGAGCTAGCATCTTTCCGGCCGGCCGAGCCGTCTGTACCGCCTGCATCTGCAAAAGTAAGCGCGCCTTCTCCTGTAACGGCAGGCGCAATCGTTTAAAGAGAAAAGAGGAGCCTTTCATGAACCAGACCGTTTCCTTCGATACCTATAAGCAGATCTTCGAACACTACACCGGTCGCTTCGACCGGACGGACGGACGCGTAGAGTTAAAGATAATCCACACCAACCATGTCGTCGCGATTATGGAGCAGCTCTGTAAAAGACGCGGTCTTGACCCGCACCTGACAAGCCTGGCCCTCATCTGCGCGCAGTTTCATGACATCGGACGCTTTGAACAGTTGAAGCGCTATGATACCTTTCTTGACCATATGAGCGTGAACCACGCGCTTTTAAGCTGCCGCATCCTGTGGGAGAAGGGGATCCTCTCCGGACTTTCGGGAACAGACCGGCAGATGGTTTTGACCGCGATCGCAAACCATAACAAGCTGGAAATTGACCGCAGTGTACCAAAATCTTTTCTTCCCCTCTGCAGGCTGATTCGCGACGCCGATAAGTGTGACATTTTCCGCGTCTTCGCAGAGGAGGACATGGTGGATGTAGTCGGCGTACCGGATTCGGAGGTGGCAAAGGAAACGATCTCCCCCGCCGTTTTACAGGCTGTCCGCGAACACCGCTGCATCGACAAGGTGATCCGCAAGACCTATCTGGATTACTGGATCAGCTTCGTCGGATACTTCTTTGATTTGAATTATCCGGAGAGCTTTGCGATTGCAAGAGAACAGGGCTGTTATCGCCGGCCGTTTGAACGGGTCACGTTTGCAGATCCCCGGACAAAAGGGCAGGTGGAGGAGGTCCTTTCCGTCATCGAACGCTATATTGATGAACACCTCGCAGACAGGGCCGTCCCTGAAGCTCTCCGAAATTTTTTCAGGGAGCATCCCTCCTGTGCTCTTGCCTTCTCCGGCGGTGTGGATTCGGCCTATCTTCTGTATGCTGCCAAAGTCTGTAAGGTAGAGATTCATGCGTTCTATGTCGCGACTCCCTTTCAGCCCGCTTTTGAAAGGGAGGATGCGAAACGCCTCGCCAAAATCCTTGACTCTAACCTTACCTTCCTGCCTTATGATATTTTAAGCGTACCGGCCGTACGGCAGAATCCGGCAGACCGCTGCTACCACTGCAAACATGCCATCTTTCAGACGATCCTTCAAGCGGCGGCAGACGCAGGCTTTCGCGAGGTACTGGATGGCACCAATGCCTCCGATGACGCAGGCGACCGTCCCGGCATGCGTGCACTCAAAGAGCTTAAAGTCCTCTCCCCGCTGCAGCTCTGCGGCCTTACCAAAAAAGAAATCCGGGAATACTCCCGGATCGCAGGACTCTTTACCTGGAACAAGCCGGCCTACGCCTGCCTTGCGACGCGCGTCCCCGCCGGTACGCTGCTTGACGCCCGCGTGCTCAAAAAGATCGAGTGGGCCGAAACGGAGCTCTCCCGCCTGGGCTTTTCGGACTTTCGCGTGCGGGTTTTTGAGGAAAACGCAGGCGGGCCGCCCTCCGAAAGCGACCGCCTGTTTTCGGCAAAGCTTCAGCTGACAAAAGACGATTTTCCGCTTTTTATGCAAACGCATGGAAGCATTTACGCGCGCTTAAAGACAGAATTTCCGCATGTCCTTCTGGATTTGGAAACCCGCGGCGGCCTTTAAGACCGCCATGCAGAATCTCACTTTTCCATAGCTCCGTACCCGTTTTGATAGACTTTATTCAGCCAGGAGGCGGCCTCCGTGAGCCCCTCCCGGCTGAATGAGAAATCCCGGTACGTCTTTTTTTCCTCCTCTGTCACAGAAAAATTAAACGGCCCGGGCCAGACGGCTGCCTGTAACACCGTGTCCTCCTCGTTCTTTTGGCTTCGCAGCAGAAAACACATCCCCTTATGGCTTCCGGTAAATACTGCCTTTTTTAAATACGGGATCGAGACCATCCCATCCAAGTCGATTCTGTCCAATTTTTCCCTCCTCAGTCCAGCCTGACGATCCGGCTGCACACCTTCTCTAAAAGCTTTGGCGAATGGCTGACCGCCACCAGGCCGATTTCCCGCTGTTTTAACTCCTTTCGCAAAAAGCTCCAGATTTCTCCCTGCGTCACCAGATCCAGCATCGTCGTGATCTCGTCCGCCAGAAGGATCTTCGTCCTGCGCCCCAGTGCTCTTGCGATGCAGAAGCGTTGTAACTCCCCGCCGGATACCTCGGCCGGATAGCGCTCCTTCCATTCATCCAGAATGCCTAATTCCCCCTCGATTCGGGCGCGGTCTTTTGCCTCCTTTTCCCAGTCTGCCTCCAAAAGAACGGTTTTTAACCGACGCCTGGGATTTACGGAGAGCTCCGGATGCTGCCAGATCATCTGGACTGGGCAGTAGTCCTCAAATTCTGCCAGCGGCCTGCCGTCCAGCAGCACCTCGCCGGAGTCCGGCCTCTCATAGCCTGCCAACAGCTTCAAAAGCGTTGTTTTCCCGAACCCGCTGGGGGCTATAAGGCCGATGTGTTCTTTGCTCTCCACCGTCAGGCTTACCCGGTCTAACACCCTCCGCCCGCCGCTCCCGTAGCGAAAGGAGACCTCTCTTGCCTCTAATTTCATCTCCCGTATTCCTTTCGCATGTATGAAAGAATGTCCCCCGTATCGCAGAGCCGTTCTCCGTCCGGATTCCAGTTTTTCGGCATGGAGCGGCAGAGCGCCCGTGTGTACGGATGGGACAGCTTTGTTTCATCCGAGAACGCCGACGCAGGTGCTTCCTCGATCATCCGACCCCCATACAGAACCACGACCCGGTCTGCCGTCAGAAGCGCGAGCTCAATATCATGTGTGATGAGTAATACACCCGCACCCGCCTTAGCAATCTCCTTAAAATGTCCCATGACACGTCCGGCCGCCTCCGGATGCAGCCCCGGCGTCGGTTCGTCGGCGATCACGAGCTTCGGCGTCTCCATGACGGCCGTCGAGATCAGGATGCGCCGTATCATGCCGCCGGAAAGCTGGAACGGATACTTTCTCTCCACTCCCGCCTCCAACCCGTAGCCGGCAAGCACGCTTTTGCATTTTCCCCGCCGGGATGGTGAGGACCGTCCCCCTGTCACCTGCTCCCCCACACGCATCAGCGGGTCCAGATAGGACACATTCTGCGGCACCAGGCAGAGTTCCTTTCCGCGAAGCTTTGCCGCCCGCTTTTGCGTCAGAGGCTCCCCGTTAAACCATATTCTTCCCTCCAGCCTCCCGTTATAAGGGAGAATCCCCATAACCGCGTGGGCGAGGAGGCTCTTTCCCGAACCACTCGAGCCTACGACAGCCACGATCTCTCCCGCATACACGGAAAGACTCAGCTCCTCAACCGCAGAAAGTCTCCTCCTCGCAAGCCCCCGACCGTACTGGGAGAAGGAAACAGAAAGGCGCTCGATGCGAAGTATCTCTTTTTCCATGTCCACACTCCTCTCTATTCGTGCGCACTGCCCGGATCGATCAGGCGGCAGGCCGTCTGGCCGATGTAATGAAACAGAAGCACCGCCGCGACCAGCAAAAGCCCCGGAAACAGCGCCAGCCACCACTTTCCGGTCACGAGATACCGCATACTCTCGGAAAGGATATTGCCGACCGCCGGCTGTTCCGGTGAGAGGCCGAAGCCTAAAAAGGTAATGCTGGCCTCATGGAGGATTGCATGTGGGAACAGAAGGATCAAACCGGTGACAAACTGTGGAAGCAGATTCGGTGCCATGTGCCAAAACGCCACATAGAACCTGCCTTTGCCGAGCCGTTCGGCAATTTTTACATACTGGCTCTCCTTAAGCTGCAATACCTCGCCGCGAAGCAGTCTCGCAAGCGACGCCCAATGCGTGAGGGAAACCCCGGCCACGACTCCGAAAAAGCCTCTGCCGCAGGCAAAGGAAATCAGAATCAGTAACAGCATATGGGGAATCCCCAGGACGAGATCGATCAGCATACCGATTATTCCGTCTGCAAGCCGGCCCATGACCGCCGCCGCAAGCCCCATAAGAAACGCGATTCCCGCGCTGATGCAAGCCGTAAGGAGCCCGATACGGATACTCATGGAAAGGCCCGTCACGGTCCTCACAAACATATCCCGCCCCATCCAGTCGGTTCCAAACGGATGTGTCTGACAGGGCGCAAGATTTTTCCTCGTAAAATCCGTCACAAGCGCCTCCTCCTGCCAGATTTCCCCGAGCCATACGACCGCTCCCAAAAAAACGACTGCAAAGGCTAGGAGCACGAGCATCGTCAGACGCCTGCTACCCGTTTTTTTTGTCCCCGTCATTCGGTTCCCCCCTTTCGAATCCGGGGGTCGATGACGTGGTACAAAAGGTTTGCGGCCAGATTGCCGGAAAAAACGACCGCCGCGGTAAGCACCGTGATCCCCAAAAGCAGCGGCACGTCGCCGCCTAAGCCCGCCGTCACGGCCGCCTGCCCCAGCCCCGGGTAGGAGAATACCTGCTCCACGAGGACCGAACCGCCGATGATCTCACTGACGGAAGCAAACTGCAGCGTAACCGCCGGGAGCAGGATATTGCGAAAGCCATGGCGCAGGATCAAACACACCTCGGACTCGCCCCGCGCCCTGGCAAACAGGATGTATTCACTCTCCATGACCTCTATCATTTTTTCCCGCGTATGGAGCGCAATCGACGAAATGCCCGCAATGCTCAACGACGCCGCCGGGAGCGCCGCGTGATACAGCCGGTCCGCAAGAGACACCGCCTCCGAGGCCGCACCGATCGGAACGCCAAGCCCGATCGGAAACCACTTTAACTGTACGGCAAACGTGAGCAGCAGCACCATGGCGATCCAAAACGACGGTGTGCTGGCGACAACCAGCGAAAGTCCCGTTACGAACCGGTCCGCAGAGCCACCCCGCCTGTGTCCGGCCAGCATTCCCAGGAAAAAGCCGAAAAGCCCCGAGCATACCCATGCAGACAACAGAAGCCAGACGGAATTTCCAAGCTTCTCCGCGAGGATCTCTGCCACCGGCCGGCGGTACAGAAGCGAAACTCCCATATCCCCACGGAGAAAATCAAAGGCCCAGGAAAGATAGCGCTCTGTGGGCGGCGTGTCCACACCCCAATAGGCCTCCAGCTTTTCGATCTGCTCACGGCTCATAGCCCCCAGGGCCGCCTGCCCCACGTTTGTCTGCAGAGGGTCGATCGGAGAAACCGAGACGAGGAAAAAGGCTAGGACGCTCACCAGCACGATAAGGGCCGCCGCGCGGAGTATCTGCCCGCCGAACCATATGCCGCCGTGGCGGAGCCGATTCTGTCTTTCCTGCTTCATGTTCCTGCCCCCTTCTTGGAATGTATCTCCTTTACTCCCATACCCACTGATCCACATTGTTGACAATCGTCCAGCCATGACCATGCGGATGCAGCTTTTGATCGGCTACTTTAAGTCCGTCCTTCACCCAATAGAGATGATCAATATTCACGAGCCAGATCCAGGGGAGGTCTCCGGCCTGCGTGATTCCCGTCCGGCCATCCCACTGGGCCTTCTTCCAGAGTTCATAGGACTCCTCCAGGCTGTTGCTGGCCAGGGCCGCGTCCATCAGCGCGTCTACCGCCTCGTTCGCATAAGGCGAATATTCTGCGTATGTCCCGCCCGGCTTCGTGTGATAGATGTTGTAAAGCTCCATCGGCGTGTGCGCTCCCCAGCCCCACATGAGGGGCGCAGACTGCGCCCGGTCATAGGCAGTATCCCAGCCGACGCCCTCGACCGTCACGTCAATCCCTACGGCAGCAAGCTGGTTCGCCGTATCCTCGCAAAGTGCCTGGCGCACCGAATCTCCGGCCGGGTAGAGCATCTGAAACGCCGCTCTGACGCCGTCTCTTTCCCGGATCCCATCCGCTCCCGGTTTCCAGCCGGCCTCCTCCAGGAGGGAGACGGCCAGCTCCGAATCATAAGACAATTCGGCAGTCGGGTTATACCACGGCATTTTGTCACAGACGCTGTAGGCCGCGGTCCCGTGCCCGTTTAACACATGCTCGATCATTTCTTCTCGGTTTATCGCTAGGTTGATGGCCCGGCGTACCTGTATATCCGCAGTAAAGTCGTTTCCGAGCGCCACGCCGTTTTCATCCGTCTCCCCCGCGGGCGTCGCCGGAAGGTTAAAGCCGCGGTTATCCACCGTTTCACAGGAAAACAGGGAAAAGCCGGGTACCGTCTGCTCTGAAAAGGCCGCCGAGGTGTAGGCAAGATCCACCTGCCCCGAGAGCGCCGCCGCATATGCCGCATCCTCATCCATAAACAGGATCGTTACCTTCTTCATCTTCGGTGCTTCGCCGTAGTAATCCGGGTTTGCCTCGAGGATCACCTGCTGCCCCTTGTCCCACTGCTTCAAAAGATACCGCCCCGAGCCGATCGGATGGCTCCCATAATCGGGGCCGTATGCGTGCTCCGGAACGATGCCCGTGATCGCCATTGTATAGGGCCAGATGGAATACGGCCGGTTTAATGTAAATTCCACCGTTGCCTCATCCAGCGCTTTCGCTTCCTTAAGCATCGTAAAATCGTTGACCGAGCTGGTATCCCGCAGCGTATTGTAGGTGAACGCCACATCCTCGGCCGTCAGAGGCTCTCCGTCGCTGAATTTCACATCGTCGCGAAGCTTCACCGTCCAGACAAGCCCGTCGCCGCTTGTCTCCATCTCCACAGCCAGGTCGTATCCGATCTTTAAGTCCGCCGTCGTCACGGTCAGCGTACTCTGGATCAACGGCTCATGCACATGCTCCCCCGCGCCCCAGCCGTACGCCGGGTCGAATCCCGACTCCGGCTCCGACGACGGGCCCATCACAACAATGACCGACTCCTTTGGCGTCTCACTCTGCTCCTTTCGGGTATTGGGACCGGCCGCAGGACCCGTCCCCGCCGCACCGCATCCGAAAAGCCCCAGCGCCAGTCCTGCCGTTATCACGGCTGCCGTCATCCGTTGTTTTCCTGTCCTTTTTCTCATTTTTGCCAATCTCTCCTGCACAAAAAAATACCAGAAAGCAGCGCGCTGCTGCGCGTTCGTACCTTCCTGGTATCTGACTGTTCCGGTTTTCGGTTTTTATTTCCGTCTGCGGCCGTCCTTTTGCAGCCGCTTCATTCTTCTGAATGCCCGCAGGGCTTAAGCTCTGCCATGTTTTTTATTATAGCGGGCTTTTGGGCGTGTGTCAAATTCTTTTTACAAAACAGGCATTCTGTGTGCAATACTTTTATTAATGCACTTATTGATATCTTCTTCACGTTTGGCATTCCAATCTTTTGGATAATATGTTGCTTCAATCATGGTAAGTGTAAGTCCGGCTATTTTTGATATAAATACAGGATTGATCAAATTATCAACCATCATTTGAATCACCATATTTCTAATCGGCTCTACCGCCAATGTTTTTTTATCTTTGCAGTTATTTTCCATTACTCCAAAATCTTGCGTAATATTATAAAACCATGAATTGAGGCTTTCTACCTGGAACTTACCCTTATATTTATATAAATACTCAAATAAATCATCTTTCTTCTTGATATGTTTCTTATTTTTTGACTCTGCATATTTTAATACCGCACACAAATCCCTTGACAAACCGCAAGGTATATTGACGTTTATACCATTTATAAATAATTTTTTTATAATCTTCTGTGATATCTGATTATTTTATACTTGTAACAATACTTCTTTTGGCCGGCGCGATTAATGTCAACTTAATAAATAGCCTTAATATGATTCTCTGCAGGTATCTCTCTTCTTCCCTGATTCCAGCAGATTCATTCTGAAAGTTATCAATAGCTTTATCCAGTTCAGTTAAAATAGTTTTTATATCTTCACATTTATAACTTCCTCTCTCCACAGGTTCCAGCAATCTATACCTCTCGACAATTTCATCTTTAAATTTGCTGTAGTTATAATTCGAAAAAATATCAGTTGCCTTGCCAGTCTCACCTAAGTAGTCATAGAAATTTCTAACCGACTCAAGATGCGACTCCATGGTTGATCTGGAATTAAGTTCGCCTCCATCGTGATAATATCTGATACATTCCTCAACTGCGTTTATATTAATTCTGGCAGGTGCGTTTGACAACTGCACCTCCGGCAATCTTAAATATTTAATAAATTTGGTGATATGATTTAGATAAACATAATTTTTGGTAAGTAAATCTTTACGATCTTCAAAAAATTCATTTTTGAATTTTTGCATTACATCCATTTCTATTCCTCTCAGCAAAATATTATGGCAAAAAAAGAATTAAACTATCAATTTCACTTTAGTTTATTCATTCTATATTGTCAATGACATTTGCAGATATAAAAACGGAGAGCCATCAAACTCTCCGCTTCCCATCCATCATCTTGCAATACACCACCGCCACCAATGTACTCACTGCCGTAGCCGCAATCCCCGGCCCTACGACTGCCGCCGGGTTCACACTTCCATACTGGCTCCGATAGGCGATCATATTGATCGGGATCAGCTGCAGCGACGAGATATTGATAATCAGAAACGCGCACATCTCATTGCTGGCCGTACCCCGCGGCATTGCCCTGGTTCCCTGTGCGCTTCCCGCGGCCCTGCGCTCCTCCTCTAAATTCTTAAGCTCCTCCATCGCCCGTAATCCCGCAGGCGTCGCGGCCCATCCGAGCCCTAAGATATTCGCGATCATATTCGTGGCGATGTGGGAGGCCGCCGGATGCTCCGTGGGAAGGCCCGGAAATAAAAATCGGATCACCGGCTTCATTTTTTTCGTGAGCTCCCCGATCAGTCCTGCCTCCTCGCCTACCTTTAAGATCCCGCACCAAAATGACATGATTCCTAGCATGGTCACACAGAGTGCGACCGCCTCCTTCACCGAATCCAGCACCCCGTTCGTGACGGCCGCCATATTGCCGTGCACGGCCGCCCAGAAGATCCCGGCCGCGATCATGCCGGCCCACAAATAATTCAGCATAAAAATCCCTCCTTCCTGTCAGATTCTATGACAGAAAAGAGGGATTCATACATGCTTTATCCGGGCTCCTCAAGACGGGCAAAAAACCAGGAATTTGCCGGGGTCATCATCGGAGCTTTGTCCTGTCTCCTTTGTGTCATACTGGTAAGCCTTGCTTCTCCTGATCAAAAGGCGACCTCGACCGTATAAAAACAAGCAGGAGGGAATCCTTTCCCTCCTGCCTGTCACCCTTCACACAATTCCCGCATCACCTCGGATACCGTCTCGATCCTTTTGCAGCGGTACGCGTTGCTGCCGCAGAACAAAAGAGCATCCTGAAGCTTCCCCTCCGCGGCGTTGATGAGTGCTTTTGTGATACAGTATGGCGTCTTCGCCGGGTCGCAGTGCGCCAGGCATTGAAAACAGCGTTCGACCGGGAGCCTGCCCTTTGCTACGCGGGCCAGAAACTCATTCCGGATCGCTCTCCCCGGCATTCCGACCGGGCTTTTTACGATGACAATGTCCTCCTCGTTTGCGTCCAGATACGTCTTTTTATACGCCATGGGCGCATCGCATTCCTCCGTCGTCACGAAACGCGTCGCCACCTGCACGCCATCCGCGCCAAGCTCCATCTCATGCAGCACATCCTGATGGTTAAACACACCGCCGGCCGTGATCACAGGGATTTTCTTTTTATATTTTGCAGCAAATTCCTTTACCACCCGGATAATCCCGCGGATCTCCTCGTCGTACCGGCCTCTGTCATACGTATGCGCCACATCCGCGGTATCCGCACCGTAAGCGGACAGCTCCTCTCTCGAAAAGCCCAGATGCCCGCCGGCTCTCGGACCCTCCACCACCACAAAATCCGGCGCCGTCTTATACTTTCTGTCCCACATCCGGCAGATGACAAGCGCGGATTTGATCGAGGAAACAATCGGCGCCAGCATAGTACGGCGCTTTGAGGCCTCATTTTCCTGCCCTTCCGCCTCTGCCACGAATTTCGGCATATCCACCGGCAGCCCCGCTCCGGATATGATCACATCGGCCCCGGCGCGGACCGCCTCCTTTACGTAACTTGCATACTCCCTCGTCGCCACCATGATATTAAAGCCGATGATCCCCTCCGGTGCGATCCTTCTAGCCTTTTTCAGCTCCTCGTGGATCGCCTTTAAATTCGCCTCCAGTGGATTTTTCAAAAAATCCGGGCGTTTAAATCCGATCTGCGCCGTGGAGATGATGCCGATCCCGCCGGCCTTCGCCACGGCCCCGGCCAGGGAAGAGAGACTGATTCCCACACCCATGCCGCCTTGAATAACCGGGCGTTCTGCAGACAGTCGGCCGATCTGCAGGGGTTTTATTTGCAGCGTATCCTGTCCCATTTTCCGTCCTCCTGACCTCTTTTCTTAAAATTTGCGGAAACGCTCGTATCTCTTTTTCGACGCCGTTTCCCCATCTACGGCCCCCCAGGTCTCAAAAAATCCCTCTATCGCCTGTTCCAGTATTTCGGCAAGCGCAGGAAGCGCCGCTTTCGACGCCGGCTCATCCTCGGGGATTACCCGTTCGATGATGCCGAGCGCGTAGAGCTCCCAAGCCGTTATCCTCATGACTCCGGCCGCCTCCCTGGCCTTCTTGCCATCCTTCCACAGAATGGAGGCAAAACCCTCAGGCGAAAGTACGGAATAGATGGCGTTTTCCAGCATCCATACTTCATTTGCAACTGCCATCGCAAGCGCGCCGCCGCTTCCGCCCTCGCCGATCACGATCGAGAGCACCGGCACCTTCAAGGCCGACAGCTCCAAAAGATTTCGGGCGATCGCCTCGCCCTGCCCCCGTTCCTCGGCCTCCATCCCGCAGAACGCGCCCGGCGTATCGACAAAGCAGATCACCGGCCGATGAAAGGCCTCCGCCTCCTTCATCAGACGCAGCGCCTTCCGATAGCCCTCCGGCGACGGCATTCCGAAATTGCGGTGCAGATTTTCCTTTGTTGATTTTCCCTTTTCCTGGCCGATCACCGTCACGGGCCGCCCGTGGAAGCTTGCGATCCCGCCGATGACGGCTCCGTCATCCTTAAAATACCGGTCTCCGTGAAGCTCGATGAAGTCCTCAAACAGCGCATGGATATAATCCGAAGCTACGAGGCGGTCCGAGCTACGCGAAAGCAGTACGGAATCCCATGCACTCTTAAGGAGCACGGCCGTCCTTCCCCGGTGTGCCGGCTCTTTGCCGGAGGATAGGGAGGTGGGCTTTTCAACCCCGCACGCCGCCGGATCGTTTTCCTTCCCCGCATGCAGCTTAAGGATCCGCGTCAGTATCTCCCTGCATTCCTTCCTCTCCACGAGACGATCCACAAAGCCGTGCTCCAAAAGAAATTCCGCCCGCTGAAAGCCCTCCGGCAGCTTCTGCCCAATCGTCTGCTCGATCACGCGCGGACCCGCAAAGCCGATCAGCGCCCCCGGCTCCGCGAGAATGATGTCGCCTAACATGGCAAAGCTCGCCGTCACACCTCCCGTCGTAGGATCGGTCAGCACGCTCACGAAAAGCTGACCGGCCTCGTGGTGGCGCTTTAAGGCCGCGGCCGTTTTTGCCATCTGCATGAGGGAAACGATCCCCTCCTGCATTCTTGCGCCGCCCGAGCAGGCAAACAGGATCACCGGAAGTTTTGCCTCGGTCGCACGCTCCACGGCGCGTGTGATCTTCTCCCCGACGTTATGGCCCATGCTGCTCATTAAAAATCTGGCGTCGCAGACGCCGATGACCGTCCGAAAGCCGCCGATCGTACACGTTCCCGTCACGACCGCCTCGTTAAGCCGCGTCTTCTCTCTCGCGGACGCCAACTTCTTTTCATAGCCGGCAAAATGCAGCGGATTGCAGACCTCCATCTCCCGGTCCCATTCTTCAAAGCTTTCTGCATCTGCCGTCATCTCGATCCGGCGGTACGCATGTACCCGGAAATAGCCGCCGCATTTGGGGCAGATATAAAAATTTTGTTTTACATCCTCGGCATAAATCGGCTTCCCGCACTTGTTGCACTTGCGCCAGAGCCCCGCCGGAATCACCGGCGCTTCTCCCGTCTGCTCCTTTTTTTCCTTGTTCTCCTCTGTGCGGCTTTTCATGTCAATTTTCGTATAGGTTTTTTTAAACATATCCCTTAACATATCGAAGCTCCTTTATCCCTACATTCCCTATCTGCATGCACCCGGAAAATGGGTCGGAATGAAATCCGTATCAAATTCCCCGCTTTGGAAATCCGGGTCATTCACAATGTCATATTGAAAATCCAGATTGGTCGTAACCCCCTCGATCACCAGCTCCCCGAGCGCGCTGCGCATCTTCGCGATCGCCGATTCTCGGTCCCTGTCATGGACGATCAGCTTCAGAATCATAGAATCATAATTCGACGGGATCCTGTAATTGGTATAGACGGCCGTGTCCACCCGAACCCCGCGCCCTCCCGGCAGATGCAGATCCGTGATCACTCCCGGACAAGGCATAAAATTTTTATCCGGATTTTCCGCGTTGATCCGGCACTCGATCGCGTGTCCCGAAATACGGACATCCTCCTGGCGCACCGAGAGCGGCATGCCGGCGGCAATCCGGATCTGTTCCTTGATCAGATCCAGGTCTGCCACTGCCTCTGTCACCGGATGCTCGACCTGAATGCGCGTATTCATCTCCATAAAATAGAAATTTTTGTCTGCATCCAGCAAAAATTCGATGGTACCAGCGTTCTCATAGCCTGCGGCCCTCGCGGCCCGGACCGCCGTCTCTCCCATCCGCTCCCGCAGTTCTTCGGAGATCGCCGGCGATGGGGACTCCTCCAGCACCTTCTGATGTCTTCTCTGGATCGAGCAATCCCGCTCCCCTAAATGCACCACGTTCCCGAACCGATCCGCGAGGATCTGGAACTCAACGTGCCTGGGCCTTTCCACATACCGCTCGATGTACATCGCGTCATCGGAAAAGCCCTTTACGGACTCCAGCTGGGCGTTTTGGAAATTGGCCTCAAAGTCCTCCTCCGATCGGGAGATTCGCATGCCCTTTCCGCCGCCGCCGCTTGACGCCTTGATCATGACCGGAAAGCCGATTTCCTTTGCCGTTAAAAGGCCCTCTGCCGCCGTGCGGCACGCCTCCCTGCTTCCCGGGACCACCGGCACGCCGGCCTCCTGCATCGTCCTCCTCGCCTCAGATTTATTTCCCATACGGCTTATGACCGCAGACGACGGGCCGATAAACGCGATGCTGCATTTTTCACAGAGCTCGGCGAAGCGGGCGTTTTCTGACAAAAAGCCGAAGCCCGGATGAACCGCATCGGCCTTCATCGCCTCACAGGCCGAAAGGATCCGCTCCATATCCAAGTAGCTCTCCGAGGAGGCCGCCGGCCCTATACAGATCGCCTCGTCGGCCAAAAGCGTGTGCAGCGCGTCCCGATCGGCCTCCGAATAGACCGCCACACTCTTGATTCCCATCTCTCTCAACGCACGGATAATCCGGACTGCGATCTCGCCGCGGTTTGCAATCAGAACTTTCTGGAACATATTTCCACCGCCTAACCGATCATGAAGGTGAGCTCTGCCGACACGGCCACCTTGCCGTCTATCGTCGCGACCGCGTTTCCGACACCCACCGGCCCTTTTTGCCGGATGATCTGGCACTCCAGACGCAGGACATTGCCCGGAACCACCTTTTTCTTAAACCTTACATGATCCATCCCGCCAAAATACGCGGTCTTCCCTTTATTCTCCTCAAGACTCAAAGCCGCCACGGCTCCCGTCTGCGCCAGCGCCTCCACGATCAAAACACCCGGCATGACCGGCTCTCCCGGAAAATGCCCCGCAAAATACGGTTCGTCAAAGCTCACGGCCTTGTATCCCACGGCCCTGACCCCCGGCTCAAGCTCCTCGATGCGGTCAATCAGCAAAAACGGATGCCTGTGGGGGATGATCGCCTCAATTTCCTTAATTCCCAGCATATTGATCCTCCTTTTACCGGATCCGGAACAACGGCTGCCCGTATTCGACCGTATCCTCATTCTTCACGAGCACCGCCTCGACGACACCGTCGTACTCGCACTCGATCTCATTCATCAGCTTCATGGCCTCAACAATGCCGATGACCTGGCCCTTTTTCACGGTGTCTCCGACTCGCACAAAATCGGCGGCCTCCGGGGAGGGTGAGGAATAAAACGTGCCGACAAGCGGACAGGTCACGATCCGGTCTGAGGGCAGGGCGACCGCCTCCGCCGGATCCTCCTGCACTGCGGGAGACGCCTGCACCGCAGAAACGGGCTGCGGTGTCCCCTCCATTATCACAGCCTCCCCTTTTCTTCTGATCACGAGTCTCGTATCCCCCTGTTCCAGCTCAAGGTCCGTGAGCGCGTAGGCGGAAACGGCCTTCATAAGCGCAAGGATGTCCTTTATCTCCATTGATCCGTTCTCCTTACTCCTCAAATCTTTTTACAAGCAGGCTCGCGTTGTGCCCGCCAAAGCCCAGAGAATTGCTGAGCGCATACCGCACCGGCATGGCGATGCCCTCTCCCTTCACATAATCCAGATCGCAATCCGGGTCATCCACGGTAAGGCCCGCGGTTGCATGGACAAAGCCGTCCGTGATCGACTTCACGCAGGCGATAAATTCCACGCCGCCCGCAGCTCCTAAAAGATGCCCGATCATGGATTTCGTGGAGCTGATCTTCACATGATACGCATAATCGCCGAATACCTGCTTGACTGCCTTTGTCTCAAACAGATCATTGTGATGCGTTCCGGTTCCGTGGGCGTTGATGTAGTCGATCTCCTCCGGCCGGATGCCGGCCTCACGGATTGCATTTTCCATGGCCCTCGCCGCCCCGCTGCCGTCCTCGGCCGGGGAGGTAATATGAAATGCGTCGGCCGTCGCGCCGTAGCCCACAAGCTCCGCGTAGATCCTCGCGCCCCGCGCCTTCGCATGCGCAAGGGATTCTAGGACGACGACGCCTGCGCCCTCCCCCATGACAAAGCCGTTCCGCTCTGCATCAAAGGGGATCGACGCCCGCGCGGGATCCTCGGAATTTGAAAGCGCCGTCAGCCCGCTAAAGCCTGCGACTGCGATCGGCGTAATGCTGCTCTCCGTGCCGCCTGCCACCATCACATCGACCTCGCCGTGTTGGATCGCCCGCATTGCCTCGCCGATGGAGTTTGTACCGCTCGCGCAGGCCGTCACCACGTTGATGTTTTTCCCTTTTAAGCCAAACTGGATCGAGATATTTCCGGCCGCCATGTTGCTGATCATTAACGGGACCAGCAGCGGATTGACCCGGTTCGGCCCCTTTTCCAAAAGCTTTCTATATTCCTTTTCGATGATCTGGAGACTGCCGATCCCCGAGCTCACGCAGACGCCGACCCGGTATGGATCCTCTCCTTCCATAACAAGCCCCGCATCGTCAAGAGCCTGCTTGGAGGCGGCGACGGCAAGCTGAGAAAACCGTTCCATCCGTCTTGCAGTCTTTGCATCCATGTATTCCTTCGGATCAAAGCCCTTCACCTCGGCGGCCAGCTTTGCCTTATATTCCGCCGTATCAAACGTCGTGATCGGGCCGAAGCCAAGCTTTTTCTCCTTTAAGCCTTCCCAGTACGCCTCCACATTATTTCCGATGGGAGTGACTGCTCCCATTCCGGTTACCACAACTCGGTTCATCTTTTCAATCTCCTTCTCCCGTAACAGACTTGTGCCCTGTTACCCTCTTTGCCGGTCAGCCGGGCCTGCCCCTGCGCGGCCATTCTGCGCCGGATCGGCCTTTCAGCCTACATGGCCATTCCGCCGTCGATATGAAGCACCTGCCCCGTGATATAAGCCGCCTCATCGGAGGCCAGAAATGCGGCCGCCTCCGCCACATCCTTTGTCTCCCCGAAACACCTTAAGGGAATCTGCTCCTTCATAGATTCCTTCACCTCATCCGAAAGAATCTCCGTCATTTCCGTCCGGATAAAGCCGGGCGCCAGTGCGTTGCAGGTAATGCCCTTCGCGCCGAGCTCTCTCGCCACGGACTTTGTAAGCCCGATCACGCCGGCCTTGGAGGCGCAGTAATTGGCCTGCCCCGCGTTCCCCATGACCCCGGAGACCGAGGAAACATTGACAATCCGGCCGTACCTCTGCTTTAACATCTGACGGGATGCGTGCTTCGTGCAGTTGAACGCCCCCTTTAAGTTCGTTGCGAGCACCGCGTCAAACTCCTCCTCGGACATCTTAAGAATCAGGTTGTCACGCGTGATACCCGCGTTGTTTACGAGAATATCCAGACGGCCATACTGCTTGACGATCCCGTCGATCAGCTCCTTCGCCCTGCCAAATTCCGCCACGTCACACTGCACCGCCTCCGCACTGCCTCCGTTTTCTCTGATCTCGGCCACGACCTCGGCCGCCCGTGCCTTGGAGCCGTTATAATTTACCACCACCGCCGCGCCGTATCCGGCAAGCGTGATCGCGATCTGCCTTCCGATCCCGCGGCTTGCGCCCGTCACAAGGGCGATTTTCCCTTTTAAATCCATGTGTCCGCTCTCCTGCATCGTTTTCGTGTTCCTGTTCCCATACGCCCACCGGTAACCTTTTTGCAGCTGTTTGCTGCCGTTCGTTTTGGCCGGGCGGTTAGGCCTGCCAAAAAGCGGTTTTCAGACCCGCTGAAGCCTCTCCAGGTCCGCGGGCTTTTCTATATTGACTACCGTCACATCCCGGCTTATTTTCCTTATAAAGCCGGAAAGCGTCTTCCCCGGGCCGATCTCCACAAACCGGTCAACGCCGTCTGTGATCATGCTTTCCACACTCTGCTGCCAGCGCACCGACGAGGACACCTGCCGTTTTAAAAGTTCACGCACCTGCCCGGAGCCGGTCACATATTCCGCCGTCACATTCGCCACATAGGGGATTTTCGGCTCCCTGATCTCCACTTTCTCGAGGAACTCCCCGAGCTTCTCCCCGGCCTCCTTCAAAAGCCAGGAATGAAACGGCCCGCTGACATTGAGCGGGATCACACGCTTTGCCCCGGCCTCCTTAAGCTTTACGGCCGCGCCGTCTACCGCGTCTTTCAGTCCCGAGATCACGATCTGCCCGGGGCAGTTGTAGTTTGCGACCTGCACGTCGGGAAGTGTATCAATCACCGCGTTGATCTGCTCCGCGGTCATCCCGAGGACCGCGCTCATGCCGCCGACTCCCGCAGGAACCGCCTCCTGCATGAGGATACCCCTCTGCCGGACCGTGCGGATCGCGTCCTCAACACTCATGCAACCTGCTGCCGCAAGCGCACAGTATTCGCCAAGGCTCAAGCCGGCGGCCACATCGGCAAAAAAGCCGTTTTCCTCCATGACCTTCAGCATAGCCAGGCTCGTCGTCACCATCGCCGCCTGCGTGTACTCCGTGATATCGAGGCGGTCATTCTTTTCAAAGCAGAGCTCGGGCATGGAAAACCCCAGAAGCTCCGAGGCCCTGTCGAAAATCCGCCTTCCCGTCTCCGTCGTCTCATAAAACTCCTGCCCCATGCCGCATATCTGCGCCCCCTGGCCAGGAAAAATAAAAGCTGTCTTTCCCATCGTTTCCCCTATATTTTCAATAGCTTCGTGGCCTGCGCCATCATTTCCTCGATCATCTCCCGGCAGGTCTGCTCCTTCGTGATCATGCCCGCAATCTGCCCCGCCATGACGGTTCCGTTTATCACGTCGCCATCCACGACGGCGTTTCGCAGCGCACCAAGTGTCAGATATTCCAGCTCCTCAAAGCTCTTTCCCTCGGCCTCCAGCCTTGTATACTCCCGTGTCATCTGGTTTCTGAGTCCCCGTACCGGATGGCCGTGGCTCCTGCCGGTCACCACGGAATCGATGTCCTTGGCCTTAAGAATCCGCTTCTTATAGTTGTCATGGACAATGGACTCCTTTGCCACTACAAACCGCGTCCCCAACTGAACTGCCTCTGCACCGAGCATAAAGGCCGCCGCGATGCCCCGGCCGTCCCCGATCCCGCCTGCGGCGATGACCGGAACCGAAACCGCATCGACGACCTGCGGGACGAGCGTCATGGTCGTGGCCTCGCCGATATGGCCGCCGGATTCGCTTCCCTCGGCGATCACTGCGTCAGCGCCGCCCCGCTCCATCATCTTTGCCAGAGCGACGGAAGCCACCACCGGAATCACCGTAATTCCGGCTTCCTTCCACATTTTCATATAGGTCCCGGGATTCCCGGCGCCCGTCGTGACGACCTTGATGCCCTCCTCGACAACCACCCTCGCCACATCGTCCGCGTGGGGGCTCATCAGCATAACGTTCACGCCGAACGGCTTCTTTGTCAGCTCCCTCACCTTGCGGATCTCCTCGCGCACGACCTCGCCCGGCGCATTGGCTCCGCCGATCAGCCCCAGGCCGCCGGCCTCGGATACAGCCGCTGCCAGACTGTGCTCGGCGACCCAGGCCATGCCGCCCTGGATAATCGGATACTCAATTCCCAGAAGCTCTGTGATTCTTGTCTTCATGACTCCTCAACACCCTTGTCTTTTAAATATCTCATGACGTCTCCCACCGTTGCCAGACCCTGCAGGTCCTCAGACGGGATCTCGATCGAATATTCATCCTCGAGCGCCATTACAAGCTGAAACAGATCCAGCGAATCCACGCCCAGATCATCCTTAAAGGAAGACTCCTCCGTGACAGTTCCCGCATCAATGCTAAGCTGATCCGCAATCAATTCTTTCATTTTTTCCAACATGATATTTCTTCTCCTTTAAATTTTACTTGATTTTGTGTAACAGTTCAGATGCCTTCCCTGTTCTATTACCACTCCAGCAGCACGGCGCCCCAGGTCATACCTGCACCGAAGCCGGAGAGTATGAGCGTATCTCCCTTTTCCAGCATGCCCCGCCCCTGCATTTCGTTTAACAAAAGCGGAATCGAAGCGGACGAGGTATTGCCGTATCTGGCGATGCTCGTCGGAAATTTTTTCATGGGCTCCCCAAGCCGTTTGGCCGCCGCCTCAATGATCCGCTCGTTGGCCTGGTGAAGCACATAATACTTGATCTCCTGTCTGGAAATTCCGGTTTTTTTCAAAAGAAGCTCCACGCTTTCCGGAATCTTGCGGACCGCAAAGCGGAACACCTCCTGTCCGTCCATGGCCATGAAGCCCGTCTGCGGCGCTGTCCCCAGGAGGAAGTTTCCAAGCGTCCGGGAGGTGCAGCTTAAGGCGCTGCCCTTCGTCCCGTCGGCTCCCATCACCATATCCAGGATCCCGCCGTCCTCACTGGACTTCAGCACGGCGGCCCCGGCCCCATCTCCAAAGAGCACACAGGTCGAGCGATCACCCCAGTCGGTCACCTTGCTTAAGGTCTCCGCCCCGATGATCAAAGCCGTTTTGTAGACCCCGGCCATGAAGAAGCCCTGGACAATGTTCATCGCAAAGATGAAGCCCGCACAGGCTGCGGAAATGTCAAACGCCACGGCGTTTACCGCCCCGAGAGCCGCCTGGACGCCGCAGGCATCACTCGGGAAATTATGGTCCGGCGACGAGGTCCCTAGGATGATCAGATCAAGATCCTCCGGCCTGACCCCGGACGCCAGGAGTGCACGTCTTGCGGCCTCTGTGGCCAGCTCCTTTGTCCCCTCGCCTGTGGAGATATGACGCTCCCGGATTCCGGTCCGGCTGTAGATCCACTCGTCACTTGTCTCGACGATCTTCGCCAAATCGTCATTTGTCACAATTCTTTCCGGCACATATGCACCGATCCCTGCAATTTTGGCTGTCATAATTCTTCCCTATGTCTGCTTTCACTTAATTTGAATTTAAAATATTTTGATATTCAAATTATTTAAGCATTATGTTACGACCTACCTGACGTTTTGTCAAGTGTTTTTTGAAATAAAAAAGCAAGAACGCCCCGGATTTTACTTCTGAACGTTTTCCTGCCTGTAGCAAAAGCCAGTTTTATACAATTTTTATTTTCTGTCAGAAGACTCTGCGCAGACCTATATGAACAGTAGCTAAACAGTAACAGCACGTTCTTCAAGCAGATAAATGGATTGACATTCATTATTAAACAAATGTATAGTATATCTATCAGCAAAATTGGAGGAATCTGTTATGACATTAGATGAAATCCGCATCCGGATCGACCAGACAGACACACAGATGAAGCCGCTGTTCCTTTCGCGCATGGAGTGCGCCGGGCAGGTGGCAGAGACAAAAAAACAAAACGGAGGCGAGGTCTTCGTCGCTTCCAGAGAGCAGGCCATCCTTGATGCGCGCACCGCAGATGTGAATCCTGAGATCCGCGGGGAATACACCGCTTTCCTGCGCCATCTGATCGGCCTAAGCCGCCGTTACCAATACGGTATCCTGACCGACATGCAGGAAAAATCCGTGGCAGAGGCTCTCTCCAGGGCCGGCTTAGACCCCAAAACACCTCATAACCAGGTAGAGGTCCGCTTTACCTGCGGTAAGGAAAACGCCGGCCTTCCCGTTTTGATGGAGGCCATATCCTTAAACGGAATCCCGATCCGCCGCCTCCTTATGGAAGCATCAGACGGCCCACAGACCGTTACCCTGTTGCTTGAGGGAAGCCTTAAAAAGCCGCATATGAAGCAGCTTCTCTGCCAGCTGATCAAAGAGACAGCAGATTTTCAAATCGTCGCTCTGGAAGAATAAGGCTGTATTCGCCTACTCAGGAAATATTCATTGATTCTATAAAAAAGCTGCTGTACATACCGCTTTTTGGCTTTTGTACAACAGCTTTTTAAAAATACGTGCCCTACCCATTCTGGCCCGTCAGCGGCTTTTTCACTTTCCCATCCATTCCTGATATACACTCCTTCTGCTGACCCCTCTGTCCCTCGCTACCTGCCGCATGGCCTCCTTGCGGTCCAGTCCCTGTGACAGATACCGCTCCATATGCTCCTCAAGCGGGATCTCCTTCCATTCCTTCTCTTTTTCTTTTATAAGCTCCTCGGCTTTTTTTCCATCCAGTACGAGCACAAACTCTCCCTTTGGCTCCTCGGCTTTAAAATATGAGAGTGCCCCTGAAATCGTCGTGCAGAGGACTGTCTCATACTTCTTCGTTAATTCCCGGCAGACGGAAAGCCTTCGGTCACCCAGCAAGTCCGATAACTCCTCAAGCGTCCGAAGCAGCCTATGCGGCGCCTCATAAAGGACGATCGTCCGTGTTTCCTTCTTTAATTCCGAGAGAACCTGCTCCCGTTCCTTCTTATCGGAGGGCAGAAACGCCTCGAACGCAAACCGTCTCGTGGGAAGGCCTGACATGGTAAGAGCCGTAATGCATGCCGCTGGGCCCGGAAGGGAAGTCACCGGAATTCCCGCCTCAAGGCACTGCCTGACCAGTTCCTCCCCGGGATCGGAAATTCCCGGCGTTCCCGCATCGGTTATCAACGCAATCTGCTGCCCTTCCTTCATCTTTTCCACAAGATAGTGTGCCTTGTCCACCTTGTTATACTCATGATAACTGGTCATGGGAGTCTTGATGGAAAAATGATTCAAAAGCTTAATGCTGTGGCGCGTATCCTCCGCCGCAATCAGATCTGCCTCCTCAAGCGTCCGAACGACACGAAATGTAATATCCTCCAGATTTCCGATCGGTGTCGCACATACATACAGCTTTCCCTCCATCTCTGCCTTTCCTCCTTATTCTAACGGACCAGACTCCATTGGACCGTATACGGATCAATACCCGTATATCTCATAGATTTCATCTGTATACACGCCCGGCTCTTTATATACGATGATCGGCGCCTCCAGTTTTAACCATGCTCCGCCTCCGCGGACCGCCTCGATCAACACCATATTTGCCGCCTTATCCACATACGGATGAACAAATTTCAGCCGTTTCGGCTCCATCCGATATTTTGACAGAAGCCCCATGAGCTCGGCCAGCCTATGCGGTCTGTGAACCATGTACATGCGTCCGCCGGGCTTTAATACCCCTGCCCCCTCCCGTATGACATCCTCAAGTGTGCAGAGAATTTCATGGCGGGCGACTGCTTTTTCCTCCATCGGATTCTTGAGCCCATGTGCGTCGTTCATATACGGCGGATTCGTTGTAACGACATCAAAAGAAGCCGCTTTGAATCTCTTTCCGGCTTCCTTGATATCTCCCTGTATGATCTCTATTTTTTCTTCCAGACCGTTGAGTGCCACACTGCGGGCCGCCATTTTGGCGATTTTCATCTGAATCTCGAGTCCCGCAAAATACTCTCCTTTTGTCTTGGCCGATAACAGAAGCGGAATAATTCCCGTCCCTGTTCCCAGATCGAGCGTCCGCTCTCCGGGATTTACCCTTGCAAACCCGGAAAGCAGCACCGCATCCATGCCAAAACAAAAACCGTCTGTTTTCTGGATGATCTTTAAGCCGTTTCTCTGCAGATCATCGAGACGCTCATTCTCCAGCAAACTAATCGCCATTGAGCTTTGATTTTCCTTCCTTTTTCTCTAATGCCTCTAACTGCTTTAATTCTACATCATTGATATTTCCCTTTTCCCTGCGTTTTTTCGGACGAAACCGCAGTTGCCCGACCTTATATTCACGAATCTCTTTCTCATCGTTGACCGACACGACCACCTTTACAAGCTGACGCAGGATACTAACACTGTGAACCTCGCCCCGCAGGCCGTCGTCGGTCGTCACATAATCTCCGATTCCCGGAAGTCGGCCGTTTAACTCCTCGTATGTCTCCTCCTCATATTTCAGGCAGCACATCAGCCTGCCGCAGACACCCGAAATCTTGGTCGGATTCAAAGACAAATTTTGCTCCTTGGCCATCTTGATCGAGACGGGAATAAACTCAGACAGATAGGAAGAACAGCAAAGAGGCCTCCCACAGATGCCGATTCCTCCAACAATTTTTGTCTCGTCGCGCACGCCGATCTGCCGCAGTTCAATTCTCGTTTTAAATACCGCCGCCAGATCCTTTACGAGCTCGCGGAAATCGATCCGTCCGTCTGCCGTAAAATAAAACAAAACCTTATTGTTATCAAAAGTATATTCCGTATCAATGAGCTTCATTTCAAGCTCATGCTTTTTGATCTTTTCGAGGCAGATCTTAAAAGCTTCTTTTTCCTTTTCCCGATTTCTGCGCTCTGTCTCCTCATCGGCTTCAGTGGCCATGCGGATCACAGGCTTCAACGGTTGAATCACTTTCTTGTCTTCTACCTCATGTCCTCCCAATACCACATACCCGTATTCAATCCCGCGCGCCGTCTCCACAATGACATGCTGTCCGGCCTTAATCTCATTGTCTCCCGGGCTGAAATAATAGACCTTTCCGGCTTTGCGGAAACGGACTCCGATTACTTTCGTCATTTCTTATCTCCTCATGGTGAGCTTTCGCAGTAATTTCCGACCTCTTATCTATTACGGATTTTTCATGGTCAAAAGAAGCAGCTCCATCACCAATTCCATATTTACATTTGCAGCCAGACGGATCCTCGCCGTATCAATGGCGCTTAAGATATGCTCCAGGCCGTCATATCCTATTTTCTGGCCCATCGCATTCACCAGGCTGTACATATCCTTAAAAATCAAAAGATTCATATCCTTCGTCACCTTGAACATGAGCACATCCCGGTACCAGAGCTGCATCAGGTCAAGCACTTCGCCGATGTCGGTCGACTGCTCCTTTAATTCCCGAATGCAGTCTAATAACATGGAAATATCCATCGTCTCCACGTTTTTAAGAAGCACCATGACTCTCTGATAGAGTTCCTTGAATTCCTCCGAGGTCGATAAATGGATGGCCTTTCCGAGATTCCCGCGGGCAAATGCCGCACAGATCTCCGCCTCCTTATCCGGTACGTTTAAATGCTCCGTCAGATAGCTTTTTACTGTGGAATCCTTTAACGGCTTCAGCTTTAGCTGCACACACCTGGAAAGAATTGTTGGCAGAAACGCCTCCTGATTGGTTGTAATTAAAATCAAAACCGCATAGGAGGGTGGTTCCTCGATAGTCTTAAGCAACGCATTTTGGGCCTGAACCGTCAGCTTCTCGGCCTCATCCACAACATAGATTTTATAATAACTGCTATAGGGACGAATCAGGATCGAATCATTGATCTGTTCCCTGACATCGTCAACGCCGATGCTGTCGGGCTTTTTATGTTTTACATAAATCAGATCCGGATGACTTCCCGCCAAAACCTGCCTGCAGGAGTGACATGTCATGCACGGCTCTTTACCTCCCTTTTCGCAGAGAAGTGTCATGGCAAACGCATTGGCGATAGATTTACGCCCCATACCTGCCTCTCCGGTCAGGACATAGGCATGGGAAATCCTGTGGCTTTCGATCGCCTTCTTAAAATGCTCCTTCAGCATATCATTTCCAAGAATATCGTTTAAACCTGTAATCGTTCCCTCTGCCATAGCCCGTCCCTCCTCTTTTTTCTATAATCTCTATCGAGATTATACCATAAAAACCACCGTGAAAAAAGCTTATTTGATCGCCTTTCCGATTTCTTCTAGGCATTGCTCCAGTTCAAGATTTTGAAACCGCCTCGTAATGTTCAAACGTGCAAGCTTTTCATCGGAAAAATCTTCTTCATCGGCCAGATAACGGCGGCAGACCTCTCTGTAGTTCGGTTTTTTCTGAAGCTTCTCCCGTTCTAGGGCCCGTCTCAGCCGGACTCCATCCGGTACTTCGATATAGATTGGCTCCAATGCCTGTTTTCCAAAATAGAAACACATTTTTTCATATGATTCCAGGGTTCCGATTATCAGATATGTATGATCCCCCTTCAGATCAATCTGTCCGTCATCCATCGTAAAATAATCCCAGGGCCCAAAAACAGTCTGATAGGTGCGCAGCTCAATCATTTTTTTTGTTGTTTTCAGGTAGGAAAGCTCCGCTGCTGTTTTAAAAAAATATTCGATACCCTCTTTTTCTCCCTCGCGAACGGGTCTGGTTGTGTAAGGGACAACAACGTTTAAATCAGGCCGTCGTTTTAAAAGCTCTTTATAGATCGTATCCTTGCCTGTAGCACTTTTTCCCATGATGTAATAGATTCTGCCCATATCCGTCTCCCTGCGGCTTTTTTGCTTTCTGTAGGCACAATATTTGGATCACAACAGTCCAGACAGATCTGAACGGTTTCATTTTATCATACATCAGCCATCACACGCAACTGTTAAAATAGTGGAAAGCTTCGAATCTGTGAGACCCTGGACAGGAAGCCCTGCTTCTCTCCAGGAAACAATATGAGAGAGGATTTCCTTGCTTATCTGTTCTCCCGGTGTCAGAATCGGGATTCCGGGCGGATAGAGAAAAACAAATTCCTTTGAAATTCTTCCCTCTGACGCCTCCAGAGGCACACAGGCTTCCTTTTCCTCCAGCGCTATAGCAGGCGATATCATCTGTCTGGCAGGCGGTATATCACAGGAAAGGATTTTTTTAATGTCTCCATCCCTGCCGCAGTCTTCCAGCTCCTGATCAATCGCAAGAAGGGCCTCCTCCAGTCTTAAAAATCCCTCATCGGTATCCATGAGAGACGTCATTGCCAATACATACTCCGGCGCACAGAATTCCACCTCCAGATGGAATCGTTCCCGTAGAATTTTGCCCAGGATTGCTCCATTCAATCCTTTCGCCATCTGTGTGGCAATCACAACCTTTGAAGGATCTTTTTGTCCGCCTTCCAGCACCTTCAGGGTTTTGAGCTGTCTCATTTTTTTATAAAACCTAAAAAGCCGTTTTTCATATTGATGCATCTTATCCCGGCCTTCGCGATCCATATATCGAATACAAAGCTCCATCCCCGCCATAAATACATAGGAAGGGCTAGAGCTCTGAAACATACGCAGATATCTTTCAATTTTCCCCGGCTCTATCAACTCCCCTTGTACATGCAAAAGTGCTGTCTGTGTAAAAGAAGGCAGTGTTTTATGCAGGCTTTGGACCACGATATCGGCCCCCTGTGACAGAGCCGATTCCGGGAAGAATCCATCCCTTAGCGCGAATGGCAGATGTGCACCGTGCGCCTCATCTACAAGAAGCGGAATCTCAAATGTATGAACTACCTTCGCAATCCTTTTGACATCCGAAACCATTCCTTCATAGGTCGGAGAAACAATACATACTGCCTCTATCCTTTTATCCTCACCACGTTTAGCCTTTTCTCTGTTTTCCAGCAAAATCCGCTCTATCTCATCCACCCGGACTTCTCCGCTGATTCCAAAAAAATCCATACAATCCGGATATACGTATTCCGGTTCCAGTCGATTTAGCAGTACCGCATGGTGGGCTGAGAGATGACAGTTTCTGGAGAGCAGAAGCTTACCACCGCATTTCGTCACCGCAAAAATCGCACTCAATACTCCACAGCTGCTTCCATTTACCAGATAGTAGGTCTTGTCAGACCCATACACCTTTGCTGCCTGTTCCATGGCCTCCTTCAGAATTCCCTCTGCATGATGGAGATTATCAAAACCGGAAATCTCTGTTATATCGACCGAATATGGATCCGGAAATACATAGGAGCCGCTCTCCTTAAATCCGTGCCGCTTATGACCCGGCATATGAAACGGATACATATCCGAGGCCGCATATTTTTGGAGCTGCTCTGTCAATCCCATCTTCTCTCCTACCTCTATTTTTGCTTTTTGTCAATCCCTGTATCAGCTAACCTCCAGCCGCTGTATTCCCTGATTTTCGGGAACATTTGCCAAATTTCTGCCATTCCTTCCTTTCCGGGCGAATAAATTCCCATACTTCCCAGAATGAAGCCATCGCAGCTGTCCATTACCAGATTCAGTGTTAACACCTTTCCGTCTTTTCTGGTCAACCTGAGAACCCCGCTGTAGGGACATTTTCCTTCACTGGAGACGGTTGAAGATACAATAAGCTGCTCCAGTCGTTTAATCTGTTCGGGATCTGTTATCTCCTCTGTGATTAAAATCCGCTCTCCCTCTACATTCCTCTCTTTTTCATAGCATAACGTAGCATTACAAATATCATGGATTTCGGAGAGATCGTACGCCTCAAACCGGCAGCGTTCTTTGGCTAGCGCAAGTACCGGCTGAATGACTGCACGCATCTCCTGGTCCGTCTTTTCATAGATTTGTTGACTCACATGGAATTCAAGCCCATATTTGCCATACCATTCCGGCGGAATCAAAGTCTCAGAGCTCAATAAAATTTTCTCCTCCTCCGCAGACGAAAGAGGAATATATTCCCACCAGTGTCTTCCATTTTCTATTCGGGTCACCGCGATATAGGCCCCGCTTTCCGGAGGTGAAAAACGAACACCGCGTTCCAGAATATCCTCTAAGTAAGGGATCCCTTCTTCGCCCTCATACGGATAAATCTTTGTGTCGCTGTACTGAAAGGCCGTATAAAGCTCCTCCGGTTCTTCCATATCATTTGGCTGTAAATATATGAGTTTATAATCGTTTGTTTGGATTAGATTATAGGTTAAGGGGAAAGAAAATACGGGATCAAATTTTTGCTCCGCCTCATTCCAGCGTTCTGCCTCGATATGATCTTCCGTCTCATAAATACTTAGATCGGAAAGCGGACTTTCTTCTTTTGTTAAAAAACCAATGACATAGCCGACTCCGTCTTTTGTCATCCGTCCTTTAAATTCATAAAACTCCTGAAGCGGCTCTCCGTAGGAAGTCGCTTTTTCTGGATCCATATCGACAAATTTTTGTTCCGGTTCAAATTTTTCCAGAAATGTAAGAAACTGCTCCCGATTTTGATTTGCCGCGGATTCCTGTTCTGTCTCCTGTATGGAAATAAAAGATTCATCTGTCTGTTTTATTTCCTCCTGATTCGTTCCTGCTTCTTCAAATAGGCTTTCTTTCTTATTTTTTGATCCGCAGCTCGTTAAAAGTATACAGATCAATAGAATCATACAATATTTTTTCATGCAACCACTCTCCTGATCTAACAGTTAGGATCATCTTTGAACTGATTTTGTAACCGGCCATTAGAAACCAGCTATGTTTTATTTTCCAATTTTATTGTATCACCTAAAATGTTTTCAGACAAGAGTATGCAAAAGAATTAAAAAAACCGTAAAAAAATTGCAATATAAAAATCGTCCCTGTCAAGGCAGGAACGACTTCTTTATAAAAATCATGTTAGAATATTCATGAGACATCGGGGATTCGAACCCCGGACAACTTGATTAAAAGTCAAGTGCTCTACCACCTGAGCTAATATCCCATACAACTGAAGTTGTAATGCCCAAAGCTGGAATCGAACCAGCGACACGAGGATTTTCAGTCCTCTGCTCTACCAACTGAGCTATCTGGGCTTAAGTAAAAATTGCGGGGGCAGGATTTGAACCTACGACCTTCGGGTTATGAGCCCGACGAGCTTCCAGACTGCTCCACCCCGCGCTATTTTTTATTCTATTATATATGATAAATATCGAAATTTCAATATTTATTTTAATGGGCGGAGGTGGATTCGAACCACCGAAGCAAGTTGCAGCAGATTTACAGTCTGTCCCCTTTGGCCACTCGGGAATCCGCCCCTATTTATATAAATTTTTAAAAATGGGGCCTACAGGGCTCGAACCTGTGACCCTCTGCTTGTAAGGCAGATGCTCTCCCAGCTGAGCTAAGACCCCGAAAAAACCGACCCGGATGGGATTCGAACCCACGACCTCCGCCGTGACAGGGCGGCGCTCTAACCAGCTGAGCCACCGGGCCATTTCAGGTACAATTCATACCATCAAAACTGCATATTGAACAACATCCTCCTACCAAAACCCTTCCTGGTTAAGCCCTCGACCGATTAGTAACAGTCAGCTCCATACATCTCTGTACTTCCACCTCTGCCCTATCTACCTCGTCGTCTTCAAGGGGTCTTACTTCTT
>CAJTEE010000014.1 GCA_910575275.1 Lachnospiraceae bacterium
CATACGAAAGGAGTGGCAGGGTTTTACGGAGCGTCGAGTGCGGAAAGGATTCCGGTGGAGGAGGCAATTCGCACGCAGGTCGAATGCTTTCGGGATATTCGGTTATCTGAGAGAAATTAAGAAAAAGGAGTATAAAACATATGAAATCTGTAGAGAAATTGATGGAAAAATACGGGCGCGTACATCCAATTTTTGACCATTTTGGACTGTTTACCCCGAATAAGGAACGGGCAAAGGAATTTCTGCTTTCCGTCCCGGAATCCAAAATCCTGGTAGAAAGGGACTGTGTTTTTACAGAAGAAGACGTAATCATCGGAAATCCGGTAAAAATCAGCATTTACCATATCGAGGTGGCCGGTCATGACATCGAGGTGATCGAGCCAGCAGACAGCCCAAACTCCTATATCCAGAGTGTCATCGGCGCTCACGGGGAATGTTTCCATCATCTGTGCCTGACCTTTAAGGAGCACAGAGAGCATCTGGCCATGTGTAGGGCGCATTCCCTCGGCTATGACAGCATGCCAAGACATTTTTACCCCTGTGCGGCGATGCCGGTAAAAAAACTGCTGTGTGACGTAAACGCGGCCGAGGAAAGCGCAGAACGATATGGTTGGGAGGAATCGACCTGCGATTGGCAGGAGGTCGTTGCGCGCGAGGATATTGATCTTGTGGATATTGTTGTGCCAAACGATCTGCACCATGTAATGTGCCTGGAAGCAGCCAAATACGGCAAGATGATTTATTGTGAAAAGCCGTTGGGGCTGAACTTTGAGGACAGTCTGGAAATTTACAGAGCAGTTCGAAAAGCTGGTGTAAAACACGCGGTGGCATTCAATAAAAGAAGATGGCCGGCAGCCATGTTCGCCAAAAAGCTGATTTCCGAAGGAAGAATCGGAGAAATCATCAATTTCCGTTGCGAGATGCAGCAGAGCTTCGCATTGAACCGCAGCCTGCCGCTTACATGGAAATTCCAGAAAAAAAGACCGGCGGCGGGGCAATCGTGGATATCGGTTCCCACACCATCGACCTGGCACGTTATCTGGTCGGGGATATAGATGAGGTATGTGGTCTCTTAAAAACAGCAATTCCAGAGAGGCCGCTTCCGGCAAAGGGGACGAATCTTTTCTGGGCAAAGAGCGGCGAGGATGCTCCCATGGGGAAGGTAGAGGTGGATGATCTGGCCTCCTTTATGGTCCGATTCCACAACGGAGCGGTCGGGACGCTTGAGGCGTCGCGGGTTGCCAGCGGAAAGGAGGATGGCGTCAGCTTTGTCATCTGGGGTACAAAGGGCGCGATCCGCTGGAATCAGCAGCAGCTGGGACAGCTCGAGGTTTCCTTCGAGGACGTTCCTGTGGATGAGAAGGGCTTTAAAACAATTGAGATCGCAGGCGTACATAACTGCGGCATTTGGAACGTCCCGTTCGGGATCGGTCTTGGAGAAAATAAAGCGATCGAGATCCGGGATGTGATCGACGCTGTGGAAAAATCGTATCTGGCAAAGGCACCTGAGGAGAAGGACACCTATAAGATCGCCTATGTGACAAAACGATGGTCCGGCTCCGAACACTGGATCACCGTAAAAAACGGAATCGACGCGGCGGTTGCCGATTACGGGAACATCCGGCTTGAATTTGTGGACTGCGAAGGCGACATGGACACACAGCTCCAGACGCTGGAGGATGTGGTGGCAAAAGAAATGGATGCCATCATCTGCTCTCCCCGCGATCCGTCGGCGATCGTCGCCTCCTACGAGATGATCCACGAAGCGGGCATTCCCCTGATCGGCCTGGACTGTTCCAGCAATGCGCCCGAGTTTGAGACGACAACCGTAAAGATGGATTACAGAGAAACCGGAAGACTCTGCGGCGAAGCGCTGATCAAGGCGATGGGCGAGAGCGGAAAAGTCATTTTATACTATGATTTCCCAAATGTGGAGGCGAACGAGCGTGCGGACGGGATCAAGGCGGTCCTGGAACAGTATCCGAACATCAAGGTTGTGGAGGTAGACGGCTTTGGCACGGTAGACGAGGCCCTTTTAAAGGTCGAGGATGCCTTTATTGCCAACCCGGACGTGACTGCCTTCTGGGGCTATAACAGCCAGGTGGCACAGGCTGCAATCTCCTTACTAGAGAGCATGGAGATGGACTGTCTGGTGACCTGTGTGGACGCCACAAGCATCGAGGTGGAGAATATAACGGCCGTATGTTAGGCGGCGCGGCTCAGTTTCTGTACGATATGGGCTATGCGTCTGTAAAAGCGGCAATGGATGTCCTTTCCGGCAAGGAGGTCGAGCATACCATGCTTTTGGGCACCGAGTGGGTAGACGTTAACAACGTGTATGAATACGCAGAAAAAATGGGGATCGAAGCAGAAAAGAAAGATAAATGAAAAAGGCGGGGGAAGTCCATGCATTGATGGGGGAAAACGGGGCCGGAAAATCAACGTTGATGAAAATCCTGGCAGGAATTTATTCCTGTGATGAGGGCGAAATTCTGATTCATGGACAAACCGTGGCCATTCGTGATACGATTGCCGCCCGAAATCAGGGAATCAACTTCATTCATCAGGAAATATGCCTCGCAGAAAACATGTCCATCGCGGAGAATCTTTATATCGGCATGGAGTTATGCAGCGGATTGTTCCTGGATAAGAAAAAAATGCTGGCGATCACACAGGAACATCTGGATGAACTGGGCATGGATCTGAGGGCATCCGATCAGGTCAGCTCTCTGAGTATCGCTCAAAAGCAGATGGTGGAAATCGCACGGGCTCTATTTTTTGACGCAAAGCTGGTGGTGATGGATGAGCCCACCACCTCTTTGACCAACAAAGAGGTGGAGAGTCTGTTTGCGCAGATCGAAAAACTGAAGAAGAATCACGTGGCGATCGTTTATATTTCGCACAGAATGGAAGAAATTTTTCAGATTGCGGACCGTGTCACGGTCTTAAGAGACGGCTGCTTCATCGGGACCGAAAAAATCCGTGAGATCGACATGCAGAAGCTGATTTCCATGATGGTAGGGCGCGAGATCGGGCAGGAGAGAATGGAGGTCCCCACAGGGGGAGAGACGATCATGCAGGCAAAAAATCTGTTCAATCGGCATTTAAAGCAGGTGAGCTTTGAGCTGAGGCGGGGAGAGATCCTGGGCTTTGCCGGGTTAGTCGGCGCCGGGAGAACAGAAACGGCGTGCGCCGTCTTTGGAATTGATCCCCCGGAATCCGGTGAATTGATTCTTAACGGAAAAAACGTCGTACATAAATCGCCGCGGGATGCGATTCGAAACGGAATTGTCCTGTTCCCCGAGGACAGGAAAAAATACGGCCTGATCACCTCCTTAAGTGTCAAATTCAATTTGACACTCCCGGTGCTGCATCAATTCATCAAGGGAATCCGCGTTGACTCTGAGACAGAAAGCAGAATCATCGAGCGATACGCCCATAAGCTGGCGATCAAGATGGCGGGAGTCGGGCAGGCCTGTGCAGGCTTAAGCGGCGGAAACCAGCAGAAGGTCGTCATCTCAAAATGGCTGGCGGCCGAGCCTTCCATTATCATTCTTGACGAGCCGACAAGAGGCATCGACATCGGGGCAAAACAGGATATTTACGATCTGATCAAAGAGCTTGCCGATCAGGGCCTGTCGATTATCCTGATTTCCTCGGAGCTTCCGGAAATTTTAAAGCTGTCAAGCCGAATCGCCGTTATGCACGAGGGAAGGCTGGAAAAGATATTCGAGACAGTAGACGGGATCACGCAGGAGGAAATCATGTATTATGCAGTAGAAGGAAAAGACATATGAAAAAAGGAACAAACAAGCGGCGCGGTCTGCTGCAAAACGCGGCCGTTTCTTATATAAAGAAAAATGTCGGGATTTTACTTGCAATCGTGATCATCAGTACCGTTTTGTCCATCCTGGAGCCCATCTTCAGGACAACGGCGAATTTGACGAATGTCTCCCGCCAGATTGTCACAAACCTTTTACTGTCCTACGGAATGACGATGGCTCTCTTAATCGGCGCAATCGACCTGACGGTCGGCTCCGTTGTCGCGTCCGCCGGCTGTATCTTTATCACCGCGATCGGGGCCGGTATCCCCTTTGCAGCCGCATTTTTCATTTCTGTCCTGTTCGGCTGCACGACAGGCGCCTGCTGTGCAGGGATCCTGAATGTGACGAATCTCCCCCCGTTTATCGTCACGCTGGCCATGCAGAAGATTATTCGCGGAATTGGATATATCGTGACAAACGGAAAACCGGTCCAGATCATTGATTCCCGGTTAAAGGTGCTGGGAAGCGGGTATATCCTGGGTATTCCGAACCCGGTATGGATCTCGATTCTGATTACGATCCTTCTCGTCATTCTGGTCAATCAGACAAAATTCGGCCGCCATGTATACGCCGTCGGCGGAAACGAGGATGCGGCCCGGTTTGCGGGAGTCAGCATCCACAGTGTAAGGCTCAGGGCCTATATGATCTCCGGCTGCTGTGCGGCGATTGCCGGAATTATCCTGGCCGCAAGAATGTATTCCGGGCAGCCGGAGCTGGCGACCGGTTATGAATCCGACGCGATTGCCGCTTCCGTGCTGGGAGGCGTCCGGTTTACCGGCGGCAACGGCTCGATCGGAGGGGTCGTCCTGGGCGCGCTTTTGCTGGGGATCGTAAACAATGGCATGAATTTGTTGAATATTCCTTCCTATATTCAGACAATGGTCCAGGGCTGCATCATCCTGGGGGCCATTACGATCGACTCTCTTAAACGCGATAAGAAGGAGCGGTAAGCCTAACGCTTCCGCTCCTTCCTGTCACGCCATTCAAAATGCAAAAGCCCCACGACCCCTATAAGAAGCACACCTGCCGCGATTCCTAAAAACCAAAGGGAGGCCTTGTCTGCTTCTTTTTTTAAAATCCCCAAAACCAGCTCCTTTACGACCCACAAAATATAGAAAACGACCATGATCCGCAAAACAGACGGAGAGATTCGCCTGCTGCCTTTTTCTGTCTGCTCCTCTGGCAGGCTTGCCTGCCCGTCAGGAGTCCCATTTTTCTGCAAATCCCCCATGGCGAATCCCTCCCTGTCTTTTGGTTTTACACATGCAGCTCGTAAATCATGCTGTTATCCGGTGCCTGAAGATACATCGTCGGATGTCCCGGAAGCCGCTCCGTATCGTGCAGCCTCTTATAGCCCGCTTTTTCCAGCTTCTCGACATGCTCCATCATTTCCGGAATCGTATCAAAAAAGTATGCCAGATGATGCAGGCCCGGCCCAAGTTCCTTTAAAGCCTCCTGCAGATAGGAGCCCTCTCCGTCATACGGCTGGAGAATTTCAAAATCCATCGGGCCGAAGTTTGCCACCGCCGTTTTGATGTGGAACTGTTTCCCGATAAAGACCGTCTCCTGCGGGAAAAAGTAGTCAAAATACTCCCAGTTCAGTTCCCCCAGCATCGTGTTGATATGCCGGACTGCCTCCCCACAGTCATTTACCAAAAGGCCGACGTGATTTAATTTCATCATAGTACAGCTTCCTCTTTTCTTTATTTTTTTATTTGGTCCTTGACCGTTTCACCTGATCGACATAAACGGCGACAAGAATAATGATCCCCTTCACGACGAGCTGCCAGTAATAGTTGATCTGCAGAAGATTCATTCCGTTACTCATAACGCCCATAATCAGAATACCGATCAGGGAGCCCGACAGCGTCCCCACGCCGCCGGTAAAGCTTACGCCGCCTAAGACGGCAGATGCGATCGCTTCTCCTTCAAATCCCACTCCGGTAGTCGGCTGGCCGGAATAGACACGGGAAGCAGTCAGAATCCCCGCCATCGCTGCCAAAAAGCCGCTGATCGTATAAACCACCAGGCGGATATTTTTTACATCAATACCCGAATAGATGGCCGTGCTGCTGTTTCCTCCAACCGCATACATGTGACGTCCAAAAACGGTCCGCTTCAAAAGTGTGTTGATGATGAGAAATACGATCAGGAGAATGATCGTAGAGTAGGGAATCCAGTTCAGGATAGTGGCATTGGCCAGCTTGAAAAATTTCATCCCGACATCGTTGGCAACGATTACCGCCCCGCCGTTTGTAAGCACATACGCGATTCCTCTTAAAACGTTCTGCATGGCCAGCGTGACAATGTACGCCGGCATTTCTGTCCGGGAGTAAATAAAACCGTTGGTCGCGCCGATCAGGATTCCGACAGCCAGTGTAATGAGTATGGACATCTCCAGGGACATGCCCATATTCTGATACATACACACCTCCACGGTTGCCAGGGCTACGTGAGAGCCCACGGACAAGTCCGGAAAGCCGGTGATCAGGCAGCAGGTCAGCCCAAAGGACAGCAGACAGTTACAGGTAATCTGTTTCAGCAGGTTTACAAAATTTAAACGCGTGGCAAACGTATTGGTGAAGACGCAGAGCACGACCACCATTACAACCAGAGCAAAAAATGCTCCGCCTACGCCTTTAAACATATTTTTCAGTGTATTTTCTTTTTTGCCCATACCTATTCCCTCTCTCCCGTCGCATAGAACATAATCTCTTTCTGCAATTCATCCGCATTGCTCTGCACAATCTCATCCTCGTCAAAAATCTTTCCCAGCTTTCCTTCATGCATCACCGCAATTCTCGAGCTGATATTGATCAGTTCCGGCAGCTCGGAGCTTACCATGATGATGGAAATCCCTTCCTTTGCGAGCTCGGACATCAACTGATAGATTTCTGATTTTGCGCCGACATCCACGCCGCGGGTCGGCTCGTCCATAATGAGAACCGCCGGATTGGAGGCCAGCCATTTGGCAATGACCACCTTCTGCTGATTGCCGCCGCTTAAATACTGGCAAAGCTGCTCCATACTGGACATTTTGATCGACAGCTTGTTTCCATACTCATCAACAATTTCTTTCTCCTTCCGCTTATCATAGCGGATCCCTTTGATAAAGGTGGAGGTGACGTTCATGGTCAGATTTCTTGCGATGCTGTGAACCAGGATCAGCCCGTTTCGCTTTCGATCCTCCGAGACAAACCCAAAGCCGTTTTGAATGGCCTGCCTCGGATTCTTATTGACAATTTTTTTGCCGTGGAGAAAAATGTCTCCACTCTCAAGCGGATCCAGGCCAAATATTGCAGACATCAATTCGGTTCTTCGGGCGCCCACCAGGCCGCCGAAGCCAAGGATTTCCCCTCTTTTGAGCTGGAAGCTTACATGATCCAGCACGGAATTCGTCAGCTCCTTTACCTCAAAGACGATCTCATCCGTGCCCTGCGGTTTCTCACTACCATAAAACTGAGTCACATTCCGGCCCACCATCATGGCAATGATCTCATTTGAGGTCAAGCCCGTTGTCGGCACGCCATCCGCAATGATGTGGCCGTCTCTTAAGACCGTCAGCGTATCCGTGATTTCTTCGATTTCGTTTAAACGATGGGAGATAAAAATAACAGCGACATTTTTTTCCTTTAACCGCCTCATCTGCTTAAAGAGAAAGCGTACTTCTTTTTCAGAAAGCGCAGCCGTAGGTTCATCCAGGACCAGCACCCGCGCATCCTGCATCAACGCCTTTGCAATCTCGACCATCTGCTGCTGGGCGACGCTTAAGGTTCCGACCAGCGTGTCTACATTCAGGTTTAAATTCAGACTTTCCAAGGAGGCTCTTGCCGCTTCCCGCATAGAAACATCATCGACAAAGTATTTCCCCGTCGTCTTTTCAAGGCCGAGGAACATATTCTGGGCAATCGTAAGATTTCCTGAAAGAGCGATTTCCTGATGAACAAAGGCAATTTTTGCATCTCGTGCATCTTTAGGCAAAGAAAAATGCTTTTCCTCCCCATCCACAAAAATTTGACCGGAATCCATGGTATAAATTCCATTCAGGATCCGCATCATGGTGGATTTTCCTGCGCCATTCTCACCTAAAAGGCCGCGGATTTCGCCGGGTTTCAATTTAAAATCTACATCATACAAAACCTTTGCCCCATAAAAGGATTTGCTGACAGCCTTCATTTCAATGATATATTCAGCGCTCATGCGAACCTCCTCATTTTCTTACGCGATCCTTTGACCGGCTGCCCGCCTTATGCAAAAGCAGCCGGCCGGCATACAATCAATCATAATAAACCGGATCGCAGACGTATTCGTCACCGGCAAACCGCATTTCTCCGGGAATGATCGTTTTTTCCGTGTTGACGGTGCCATTTTCAAAGTAATCATAAATAGCCCGCATGACAGCCGCGCCCATATTTACCGGATTCTGGTCATATGCCGCATAATCCCAGCCCTCGTTCAACCAGGTATAAACGGTATCACGGGTACCGGCCGCTACATGAGTCAGACAAACATCTTTTATGTTATTTGCCTTGAAGAAATTGACGGCTGCGTTTCCGATCTTATCATTCGAGGTGAATAAACCGGTCGTTTCCGGATGGGCCAGAAGCATATTTTCGATAACCGTCTGCGCCGTTGTCGCATCAAATTTTTCTGTGGCATTATAAATATTGTCTATCTTCGGATATTCCTTGATCGCATCGCAAAAGCCTGCAAGGCGTCTCTGGGAATTGATGGTAGACGTTACCACGTAAGACTGGACGACACCCTCTCCGTTCATGGATTCGGCCATGGCCTTACCGCACTGATAGCCGGCGTCATAATCATCCGTCACAAACTGTCCGATGCTGTATTCCGGGAAGTAATTGGTCGGGCAGTCCATTTCAATGATCGGAATTCCCGCCTCCTTTGCCGTCGTCAAAGCCGGCAGGATCCCATCCGGATCGGCCGCCACTACGACGATCAGATCACAGCCCATGGTGACAAAATCTTCAATCTGCTTGATCTGTGTGGTCAAATCCCATTCATGATACGTGACAAACAGCTCCACATCGTCTCCCCGTTCTTCCTCCAGACCCATACGCAAAAATGCATAATAGGACTGGTCAATGGAGCCCATGTTCACACCCACAAGATATTTTTTCTCTGAAGAATTTTCATTCGCAGCCGTTTCCTTTGTCTCCGTCTTTTCGGCCGCGGCCGTTGTCGTAATGGCCTCCGTTGTCGCAGCAGCCGTTGTTGCCCCCGAATTGGAGGACTGCCCGCATGCGGCAAGAGAAGCTGTCATTGCCAATGCCAGAAACATTGCTGTAACCTTTTTCTTCATAATTCTACCTTCTCCTTTTTATTTATTTTTTATTGCTTGTCCCATCTTCTTCCCCTGATTTAAAATGCAGATACCCGCATCAATATAATGGTGTCGCCCCTTCATACACATTATTTTTCTTGAAATCCTGCAGATCAAACGGGCAGGAGCGGACATGTGCGCCGCAGTCACATAAAAGGTTTAACCCCGTACAGCTCCTGGACTCGTCAGAAGCCAGGAAAAGGCTTGCATATGCAACGTCGTCTGCCGTGCAGAGCTGATGAAGCGGGTTGCCGGATTTGCGAAGCTCATGGAATTCTTCACCCAGCAAACGCAGTGTTTCCGGTGTAGCCGCAGAGTAGGGAAGGACCGAATTGCAGCGCACCCCGTAAAGCCCCAATTCATTGGCTATCGCGTAGGTTAACGACAGTACCGCGCCCTTGGAGACACCGTAGGCCGTCCCGCCGTAGCTTCCCTGGAGAGCGGCGATCGAGGCTATATTGACGATCTTTCCCTTTGTCTTAACGAGCTCCGGGGCAGCATGATGGATGCAGAGCCAGGGACCGCGTACGTTTACATACAGATACGGCATCATTTCTTCCACTTCCATATGCGCAATATCCTTCTTTACGCCCTGCTTTCCGGCGTTATTTACCAGAATGTCCAGTTTTCCGTACGCCTCAATGGTCTTTGCCACCATGTTTTTCGTGCTTGCATCGTCCGTGACGTCCACCTGAACGAACAGGGCGTCACCGCCGGCCTCTTTGACCTTTTCCACTGTCTTTTTTCCGTTTTCCACATCAAAGTCTGCGACAACGATCTTGCAGCCCTCCTGCGAGAAAATTTCCGCCATTCTGCGTCCGAAGCCTCCGCCGGCCCCGGTGATGATTGCTACCTTTTCTTCCAGTCTGCCCATTGTAATCCTCCTTATCTATATCTCATTTTATAACCGAATATCCCGAAAGCATTCGACCTGCGTGCGAATTGCCTCCTCCACCGGAATCCTTTCCGCACTCGACGCTCCGTAAAACCCTGCCACTCCTTTCGTATG
>CAJTEE010000015.1 GCA_910575275.1 Lachnospiraceae bacterium
GGCTCCAGAGAGGTGACGGTAAACGGCTATGCGGCGACAGAGCCGTCCGGTTTAAAGGGCTGCAAGCTGCGCGTGCCGGATTCGGAGATGGCGCTTGCCTACGGTGCGGCGCTGGGCGCAACGCCGACGGTTATGTCCCTGGGAGAGGTGTATATGGGGATCCAGGCACAGGAGGCAGAGCTTCAGGATACGTTGAAGGAGAAGGGAATGAACATCATTGAGGTCGATAAGGACGCGTTTAAGGCGAATGTACAGACCATCTATGATAAGTATAAAGACACCTGGGGCGACTGGCTTGCGACCGCGCAGGGCTACAACAAGTAAGTAAAATCAGAAAGAACCAAGAATCCCCCGGCCGCCTGTCAGATGCAGGGGACCGGGGGATTCTTTTATGATTCGCAATCCGGCCTGACGGCCTACTTGGCTCTATCCGGCTTGGCTGCCCGATATCCATGGTTCATCGCAAGCGAGCCTGCATGCACCATGGCTGCCGGTCAACACTTTTATAGTAAAAAAGGAGGGAATCCCGTGAAAGAAGTTATGAAGCACATCAATCAGGCATACGACGGCTTCAATAAGCTGAACGAGTGGTTCATCATCGCACTGATGTCGATCATGTGTCTGGACCTTCTCGCGCAGGTCGTATTCCGTTATGTGTTCAGTACGCCGCTTACGTGGTCCGAGGAGCTGGCAAGATATCTGTTCGTCTGGATCGCCCTGTTTGGCTCCGCCTGGTGCGGCCGCGGCCATATCCACGTGCGGATGACGGCGGTCGTCAGCAAGTTTCCGGCACCTGTTGTCCGCGTTTTGCAGATCGCAATCAGCATCTTCTGTGCGGCAATCTGCTTTATTTTATTTCCGCATGCGATTAAAATTTTCACGATGCAGAGTAAATTGAAAGCCGTTACGCTCGGCGTGAGCCTGGGGATCGAGTACATAGCGGCTCCGGTCGGGATCCTGATGATGGCTGTTCAGTGGACGGTGGATGCCCTGTTCGCGCTTTTTGACTGGGAAGGCTACCAGGCGCGTTATATGAAGAAGGAGGAGTAGAGTATGGCAGTTTTGTTAATCAGCTTTCTTATCCTGATGGTACTGGGCTGCCCGGTTGCATTCTGCCTGCTCGGCAGCGGTACCCTGTATTTCCTTGCCAACGACATGGCGCTTGTCATGGTCGTACAGCGCCTCACGGAGGGCGCCAATACGTTTACGCTCTTGGCAGTCCCCGGCTTTATCCTGGCCGGCAACCTGATGAACAGCGGCGAGGTGACGGACCGCATCTTTGATTTCTGCGGCAAGCTGGTCGGCCATATCACAGGCGGCCTGGGCCACGCCAATATCCTGGCGTCGGTCGTGTTTGCCGGCATGTCCGGCGCGGCGATCGCAGACGCGGGCGGCCTCGGCGCCATCGAGCTAAAGGCCATGCATGATGCGGGCTATGACGATGATTTCTCCCTGGCGGTCACGGGTGCTTCTTCCTTAGTTGGCCCGATCATTCCGCCGAGTGTCCCGGCCGTTGTGTACGGTACGGTCGCTTCGGTCTCCATCGGCCGCCTGTTTATGGCCGGCGCGGTCCCGGGGGCCATTATGGCGACGGCCATGTGTACGATGGTGTATCTGATCAGCAAAAGGCGCGGCTACCAAAAGGAGGCATGGTGCGGCTTCAGGGCGCTGCTCCACTCCTTCAGACGGGCATTTTTATCACTCCTGACCGTTGTGGTCATTTTGGGCGGCATCCTAGCCGGAATTTTTACACCGACCGAGGCGGCCATCATTGCGACCTTCTACGCGATCTTCCTCGGCTTCTTCTATCGGACGCTGACGCTTAAAAAGCTTTTGGCGGCCTTAAAGGAAGCGAGCGAGACCACATGCACCGTCATGATGATCGTCTGTGGTGCGACGATTTTCTGTTACATTCTGGCGTATGAGAGGTTCCCGCAGCTCGTGGCGAACATGTTCTTGACGTACTGCAACAACAAATACCTGGCACTTTTGGTTATCAACATCTTCCTGGTGTTTGTCGGCATGTTTATGGACTCGTCGCCGTCGATCATCATCCTGACGCCGGTATTTCTGCCGGTGGTGACGGCGTTCGGCGTGGATCCGGTTCATTTTGGGATCGTGATGATCTTAAATCTGATGATCGGGCTGCTGACGCCGCCGGTGGGCATGGTGCTCTATGTATTGTCAAAGGTGTCGAGCGTGCCGTTTGAGAAGATCTGCAAGGCGACGGTGCCGTTTATCATCATGTTTTATATCCTGCTGCAGTTTATCACGTATATTCCGCAGATTAGTTTATTCCTTCCGAATTTGATGTATGGGGCGGGCTGATATGGAAAATAAAAAATTTTTGCTCATTCAACCAAATGATACGGTGGCAGTCGCGCTGTCGGCAGTGCCTTCCGGGACAGAATGTGAGATCGGGGATACACATATCGTCTTAAAAGATGATATCCCGGCGGCACACAAGGTCGCTTTGAAGGATTTTGCGCCGGGAGAGGACGTGATTAAGTATGGTCTCTCCATCGGCCATGCCACAAAAAAGATCCATGCAGGGGAGCACGTTCACATTCATAACGTGCTTACAAACCTGGAGGGGCTTTTGGAATACAGCTATGAGCCGGCTAAAAACGTTTGGGCCGATTTCCTGCCGAAGGAGAAAGCCTGGTTTGACGGGTATCTGCGCGAGGACGGGCAGGCGGGCACCAGAAACGAGCTGTGGATCATCCCGACGGTGGGCTGTGTGAACCGCACGGCCCAGATCCTGGCCGAACAGGGAGCAAAGCGGTACGCAGGCCGTCTGGACGGTGTGCGTGCCCTTACACATAACGCCGGGTGCAGCCAGCTTGGTGACGACATGCTGACGACACAGAAGCTTTTAAAAGGATTGATCAACAACCCAAACGCCGGAGCGGTCCTTGTTGTAAGCCTAGGCTGTGAAAACAACTGCCTGGAATACTTTAAGCCCGTGCTCGGAGAGGTGGATCCGCGCCGTGTAAAGTTCCTCGTAACACAGGAGCACACGGATGAGTATGCCGAGGGGCTTCGGCTGTTAGACGAGCTTGCCGGCTATGCAGCGGGCTTTAAGAGGCAGCGCTTGTCTGCGGGGCTTTTACAGATCGGGTTAAAATGCGGGAGCTCCGACGCGTTTTCAGGCGTGTCGGCCAATCCTCTGTGCGGACGAATCACGGACCGTGTGGTAAAATGCGGCGGCAAGGGAATCCTGACCGAGGTATCGGAGATGTTCGGCGCGGAGACGAGGCTCATGGAACGTGCGGTGAGCCGCGAGGTATTTGACGGTGTGGTCGGGCTGATCAATGATTTCAAAGCGTATTTTATGCGTTATGGCCAGCCAATCGACCGAAACCCCTGCCCGGGCAATATCCGTAGCGGGATCTCCACCGATGAGGACAAATCGCTCGGCAATATCCAGAAGGGCGGGCATGCGCCGGTCGTGGATGTTCTGTATTACGGCGACCAGGCGAAAAAACAGGGCTTAAGCCTTCTGATCGGCAGCGGAAACGATGCAGTTTCGGTGACGAATATGACGGCGAGCGGCGCGAATCTGATCCTGTTTACGACCGGGAACGGAAACCCGTTCGGCGCGTTTGTGCCGACTGTCAAGATTTCGTCCAATACGGCCCTAAGTGAGAGAAAGCCGGACTGGATTGACTTCAACGCCGGCTGCGTGCTGGATGGCGAGAGCTTTGAGTCGGCTGCAGAACGGATGTTCCAATACATCCTGGATGTCGCGAGTGGGCGTGAACAGACAAAAAGTGAGAAATTTGGCTATCAGGAGATTTCGATCTTCCGGGATGGCGTGATTTTGTAAAGGAGCAAGAAGGGCTATGAAATTCAGTGCAACGGTTACTCTGCAGTATGATACGATTTTTTCGTCCTTTTCCCATGAGGACTGGCTGAAAGGGCTGGATTGGATGAAGGAGAATGGGCTCGACGGCGCGGAGCTATGCATCAGCAATTATAACGGACTGGACATCGCGAAAGTGAAGGCGGAGCTTGACAAACGCGGACTTGGCTGCTCGACGCTCTCCACGGGGCAGGCGAGAGCCCTCGAGGGGCTTTCCCTGATCGGAGTCCCGGCAGATGTCAGGGAGAGGACGCAAAAGCGTTTTAAGGAGCACATCGACGCGGCGCAGATCCTCGGAAGTAAGGTGACGATCGGTCTGATGCGGGGGCTTGGCACGCAGGAGACGGCCGAGGCGGATTTAAAGGAGTTAAGTGAGGCAATGAAACCCTTGATCGAGTATGCGGATCAAAAGGGTGTTACGCTGCTTTTGGAGGCGATCAACCGGTATGAGACGGCGCTTTTGAACTCGGCGGAGGCGACGCTTGCCTTTATTAAGGATGGGCTCGGGAATCCGGGATGTGTGCGGATTCTTTGGGATTTGTTCCATGCGAATATTGAGGATATCAGGTTTTCGCGCAGCATCCGCTGTATGGGAGAGAAGCTTGGGCATGTTCATATTGCGGATTCCAATCGGATGTTTCCGGGGTATGGGCATACGGATTTTGCGGCGGTTTTGAAAGATGTGAAGGAGAGCGGGTTTTCGGATTACTGCTCGTTTGAGTGCCTGAATCTGCCGTCGCTTGAGACGGTGCTCGGGGAGACGGGCGCCTGGGTGAGTAGAATGCGCGCTTTGTAGGCGAAAGCGAGAAACAGAATCGAATCTGCTTGAGAGAGCAGCCGTGCCGGAGAGAGATTTCTCTGGGATGGCTGCTTTTTTGTAAATGGATGGGGGCTGCTGCACTATTTCGGGAGCGGGGAAAGGCAGGTATTTCGAATGAATGAGGGATTTGGCCGTTTTTCCTTTGGCTTGCCAGTACAGTAGCCGGGAGAGGGGAGCGGTGTGGCGGCCACACCGCTCCCCTCTCTTTTCTATTTGAATATTTTGCATATAAAACGGGAATAAAAATAGGGATAAATTATCAAAATATACATAAGAAGAAATGGAGAGCCTGATAAATGGAAAAAAATAGACAAATTCCCCGCTAAAAACGCGCTAAAGATAAGGAATTGTACGGAAAGCTATTGACTTTTGTATGATATATATTTAGAATATCAGCATAAACAATGTAATATATCTATTATATTTAAACGAAATATCACAAGATTAAACAACATTCTACATTATTTTTTAAAAGGAGAGAGGCATGTGAAAAAAGGATTGGCGTTTACACTTGTACTGGTGATGGCTGCCTCCCTGGCGGGCTGCGGCGGCGGTTCGTCCTCTGCACCAGCGACTACGGCTGCAGCGGCGGCCGAAACGACAGCAGCAGCGGCAGCCGATACCACGGCAGCGGCAGGAAATGATGCGGCCGGTGCTGCGAATTGGGACAGTTATGACTTAAAGATTTCGACCAATCTGGCCGAGGATCATGTGGCCTGCCAGGGTTACTATGCGTTTGCGGAGGCCGTGGAGAAGGCGATGGATGGCCATGTAAAGGTCACGGTCTATCCGGGCGAGCGGTTGGGAAAGGAGAGCGATGTGATTTCCTCGATCGCGATGGGCGCAGGCACCTGTGACATCGTTACGACCGGTCCGTCCGAGCTTTCCAAGTACGATGCGACGTTCTCTTTGTTCGACGCTCCCTATGTCTTCAATGACGGCGATGCGATGGTGGCATTTGCAAACGGAGACGAGGTACAGGCGCTTTACGACTCCCTGGCGGAGGCGACGAACCTGAGATGCCTGGGCATGTACTATTATGGCTCCAGAGAGGTGACGGTAAACGGCTATGCGGCGACAGAGCCGTCCGGTTTAAAGGGCTGCAAGCTGCGCGTGCCGGATTCGGAGATGGCGCTTGCCTACGGTG
>CAJTEE010000016.1 GCA_910575275.1 Lachnospiraceae bacterium
GCACCTTGAGAACTGAACAGTATGTAAAACCCTGAAAATTCTTATTAAGAAATGGCCGATAGGGTAGAGGCCATGGATGAGAACATTCAGAACAAAAACCTAAAACAACAGTAGAACGGTTTGAAATTAGCCAAGCTAAAGTCAGGACCGGGACACAAACACTTAAACATGAGAGTTTGATCCTGGCTCAGGATGAACGCTGGCGGCGTGCCTAACACATGCAAGTCGAACGAAGCGATTCAGAGGAAGTTTTCGGATGGAATCTGGAGAGACTGAGTGGCGGACGGGTGAGTAACGCGTGGATAACCTGCCTCATACAGGGGGATAACAGTTAGAAATGACTGCTAATACCGCATAAGCGCACAAGATCGCATGATCATGTGTGAAAAACTCCGGTGGTATGAGATGGATCCGCGTCTGATTAGCCAGTTGGCGGGGTAACGGCCCACCAAAGCGACGATCAGTAGCCGACCTGAGAGGGTGACCGGCCACATTGGGACTGAGACACGGCCCAAACTCCTACGGGAGGCAGCAGTGGGGGATATTGCACAATGGGGGGAACCCTGATGCAGCGACGCCGCGTGAGTGAAGAAGTATTTCGGTATGTAAAGCTCTATCAGCAGGGAAGAAGAAAGACGGTACCTGAGTAAGAAGCCCCGGCTAACTACGTGCCAGCAGCCGCGGTAATACGTAGGGGGCAAGCGTTATCCGGATTTACTGGGTGTAAAGGGAGCGTAGACGGTATGGCAAGTCTGAAGTGAAAGCCCCGGGCTCAACCTGGGAATTGCTTTGGAAACTGTTAAACTAGAGTGCTGGAGAGGCAGGCGGAATTCCTAGTGTAGCGGTGAAATGCGTAGATATTAGGAGGAACACCAGTGGCGAAGGCGGCCTGCTGGACAGTAACTGACGTTGAGGCTCGAAAGCGTGGGGAGCAAACAGGATTAGATACCCTGGTAGTCCACGCGGTAAACGATGCATACTAGGTGTTGGTGGGCAAAGCCCATCGGTGCCGTCGCAAACGCAGTAAGTATGCCACCTGGGGAGTACGTTCGCAAGAATGAAACTCAAAGGAATTGACGGGGACCCGCACAAGCGGTGGAGCATGTGGTTTAATTCGAAGCAACGCGAAGAACCTTACCAAGTCTTGACATCCCAATGGATGCAGGGTAAAGCTTGCAGGCCTTTCGAGGACATTGGAGACAGGTGGTGCATGGTTGTCGTCAGCTCGTGTCGTGAGATGTTGGGTTAAGTCCCGCAACGAGCGCAACCCTTATTCTCAGTAGCCAGCGAGTAAAGTCGGGCACTCTGGGGAGACTGCCAGGGACAACCTGGAGGAAGGCGGGGATGACGTCAAATCATCATGCCCCTTATGATTTGGGCTACACACGTGCTACAATGGCGTAAACAAAGGGAAGCGAGAGCGTGAGTTTAAGCGAATCCCAAAAATAACGTCTCAGTTCGGATTGTAGTCTGCAACTCGACTACATGAAGCTGGAATCGCTAGTAATCGCGGATCAGAATGCCGCGGTGAATACGTTCCCGGGTCTTGTACACACCGCCCGTCACACCATGGGAGTCGGAAATGCCCGAAGCCAGTGACCCAAGCGAGAGCAGGGAGCTGTCGAAGGCAGGTCGGATAACTGGGGTGAAGTCGTAACAAGGTAGCCGTATCGGAAGGTGCGGCTGGATCACCTCCTTTCTAAGGGAGAAGAAGTAAGGGTTTTATATACTGTTGAGTCCTTAAGGGGACAGAAGGAAGATTCCGGTGTTAATGCGCTTAGGGGGAACACGCGTACCCATCCCGAACACGAGAGTTAAGACCAAAGCGGCCGATGGTACTATATTGGAGACGATATGGGAGAGCAGGTGGATGCCGGATACCTTTTACTTAGAGAACGAAGTGANTTCGTACCATGAAAACTGCATATTGAAAGCAAATCTTTAAAGAAAGATTAAAGACATCCGAGGTATATCAAACGATATACAAAACCGAACAAAGACCAGAGACGCAACGCTATGCGTCAAGTTGCTTCCGTACCCGCGGAAGGGACGCCTGGTTAAGCTAGAAAGAGCACAGGGTGGATGCCTAGGCACTAAGAGCCGAAGAAAGACGTGATAAGCTGCGAAAAGCTTCGGGGAGGAGCAAATATCCATTGATCCGAAGATTTCTGAATGGGGAAACCTGCTTAAGGAAACCTTAAGCGACGCAACATGAATCCATAGTGTTGCGCCGGGAACCCGGTGAACTGAAACATCTAAGTAGCCGGAGGAAAAGAAAGAAACATCGATTCCGAAAGTAGCGGCGAGCGAAATCGGAAGAGCCTAAACCGGGATGCGTGCATGCCGGGGTAATGGACCGCGAAAAGGGACTGTACGAGTTAGCAGAAGCGGCTGGGAAGCCGCACCAGAGAAAGTGAAAGTCTTGTATGCGAAAACAAAGCCAGCCCGGCGGGATCCGAAGTACTGCGAGACACGTGAAACCTTGCAGGAAGTCGGGGGGACCACCCCCCAAGGCTAAATACTCCTTAGTGACCGATAGAGCATAGTACTGTGAAGGAAAGGTGAAAAGGACCCCGGGAGGGGAGTGAAAGAGAACCTGAAACCCTGTGTTTACAAGCTGTGGAAGCACGTTAAGGTGCAACCGCGTACTTTTTGTAGAACGGTCCGGCGAGTTGCGGATACTGGCAAGGTTAAGGACTAAAGGTCCGGAGCCGAAGCGAGAGCAAGTCTAAAAAGGGCGTAAAGTCAGTATGTGCAGACCCGAAACCGGGTGATCTATCCATGTCCAGGTTGAAGCGGAAGTAAAATTCCGTGGAGGACCGAACGCACATCCGTTGAAAAGGGTGGCGATGAGGTGTGGATAGGGGAGAAATTCCAATCGAACCCGGAGATAGCTGGTTCTCCTCGAAATAGCTTTAGGGCTAGCCTCGTATAAGTCTGATGCAGGTAGAGCACTGAATTTCCTAGGGGGCGTCAAAGCCTACCGAAGAATATCAAACTCCGAATGGCATACAGATGGTGTACGGGAGTCAGACGGCACGAGATAAGTTGGGTCGTCAAAAGGGAAAGAGCCCAGACTTACAGCTAAGGTCCCCAAGTGCGTGTTAAGTGGAAAAGGATGTGGGATTTCAAAGACAACTAGGATGTTGGCTCAGAAGCAGCCACACATTCAAAGAGTGCGTAATAGCTCACTAGTCGAGAGGTCCTGCGCCGAAAATGTCCGGGGCTAAAACACGCCACCGAAGCTTAAGAATGAGAAATCATTGGTAGAGGAGCATGCTTATCTGAAAGAAGCAGTACCGGAAGGAACTGTGGACGGATAAGGAGAGAGAATGCCGGAATGAGTAGCGAGAACAAGGTGGGAATCCTTGTGGCCGAATATCTAAGGGTTCCAGGGTAAAGCTGATCTGCCCTGGGTAAGTCGGGGCCTAAGGCGAGGCTTAAGAGCGTAGCCGATGGAGAACAGGTTTAGATTCCTGTACCACATGGTATCAGAACTGTGGGGACGCAGAGAGCTAGAGTGACCGGGGAATGGAAAGCTCCGGGCAAGCGGGGTAGGAGACAGGCAGGAAAAACCGTCTGTCAATCCAAAGACGTGATGCGGACCGAACAAAAGTAGGGAAGCACTCAAAGCGAACTGCCGAGAAAAGCCGCTATTGTGTACTATGTGCCCGTACCGAAAACCGACACAGGTGGATGAGGAGAGAATCCTAAGGCCGACGGGAGAAGCATTGTTAAGGAACTCGGCAAAATGGCCCCGTAACTTCGGGAGAAGGGGCGCCGGAGAAATCCGGCCGCAGAGAATAGGCTCAAGCAACTGTTTAGCAAAAACACAGGTCTATGCGAAACCGAAAGGTGAGGTATATGGGCTGACGCCTGCCCGGTGCTGGAAGGTTAAGAGGAGAGGTTAGGGAAACCGAAGCTTTGAATTGAAGCCCCAGTAAACGGCGGCCGTAACTATAACGGTCCTAAGGTAGCGAAATTCCTTGTCGGGTAAGTTCCGACCCGCACGAAAGGCGTAATGATTTGAGCGCTGTCTCGACAATGCACCCGGTGAAATTGAAATACCAGTGAAGATGCTGGTTACCTGCGCCAGGACGGAAAGACCCCATGGAGCTTTACTCCAGCTTGATACTGGGATTCGGTGGTGCATGCACAGGATAGGTGGGAGGCTGTGAAACAAGGACTCTGGTCTTTGTGGAGCCGCTGTTGGGATACCACTCTTGCGTCACTGGGTTTCTAACCTATATCCATGACCTGGATAGGGGACAATGTCAGGTGGGGAGTTTGACTGGGGCGGTCGCCTCCGAAAGGGTATCGGAGGCGCTCAAAGGTTCCCTCAGAATGGTTGGAAACCATTCGTAGAGTGCAAAGGCAGAAGGGAGCTTGACTGCGAGGCTGACGGGCCGAGCAGGTAGGAAACTAGGACTTAGTGATCCGGTGGTAGAAAGTGGGATTGCCATCGCTCAACGGATAAAAGCTACCCTGGGGATAACAGGCTTATCACTCCCAAGAGTTCACATCGACGGAGTGGTTTGGCACCTCGATGTCGGCTCATCGCATCCTGGGGCTGTAGCAGGTCCCAAGGGTTGGGCTGTTCGCCCATTAAAGCGGTACGCGAGCTGGGTTCAGAACGTCGTGAGACAGTTCGGTCCCTATCCGGCGCAGGCGGAGGATATATGAGAGGAGCTGTCCTTAGTACGAGAGGACCGGGATGGACGGACCGCTGGTGGACCGGTTGGGTTGCTAAGCCCATGGCCGGGTAGCCAAGTCTGGAAGGGATAAACGCTGAAGGCATCTAAGCGTGAAGCCCCCCTCAAGATGAGATATCCCATTCGAAAGAAGTAAGACCCCTTGAAGACGACGAGGTAGATAGGGCAGAGGTGGAAGTACAGAGATGTATGGAGCTGACTGTTACTAATCGGTCGAGGGCTTAACCAGGAA
>CAJTEE010000017.1 GCA_910575275.1 Lachnospiraceae bacterium
CAGAGTGTAGACAAAGCGGCTCTGGTGTGTGTACCAGAGCCATTTATCTTTTATGAAGTAAATTGCGTCTAAAACAGAAATTCTGAAAGGATATCTTTCCTTCGGAAGTCCCCTTTTTGCCTTGATCTTTGCCAGCTTTTTCAGATTCATGCATGCATATGTAAGTCCGACCTTCATTTCCATCCGGGCTTTTCCATACATCTGCGTATACCGAAAACCATGATTCTCCTTTGCGGTCCCAAAGATCCTTTCTATGGTCTCTTTTCTGAGTGCGTATAAATCCTTCATTCCCAGTGTCTGACGGATATCTTCACACATCTCCATGTATGATTCCCAGATATGACGTGTCACAACCTTGATATGATCCCTGCTTTCCGTACACTGTGAAAGATACGGGCATTCTGAACAGGCTGCTCCGCAGCTTTTATACTCTCTGTATCCGTCCCTGTTTGTTGTGCGGTATGTCAGCACTTTATTGTTGGGACAGATATAACAATCATAATACTCATCATATACATACTCATATTTCTTGAAAAATCCCTCCTTGGTCATTGGTCTTTTGTAAGGTAAGAGCGGTCTGATTCCATCATCTATCAAAAGCTTTGCAATCGCCGGAGTTTTATAACCTGCATCTGCAACCAGTGTTTCTATGCCGATGCCCTTTATTTTATCATACAGTCCCTTAAAAGTTCTGCTGTCATGCAGATTCCCGGGGTTAATTGTATAACCAAGAATCCAGCCGTTCTTATCACTGGCAGTTTCTATTGCGTAGGCAAATACATTCTTGTGTTCCCCTTTGCGGAACCATCCGCTTTCGGAATCCGTAGTGCTGCAATTTATTGTTTTTGTATCTTTTGGGATGTCATCCGTGAATTCTTCGGGATTATCTCCGGCCGATGGTGTACTGTTGCTAGCATCGTCCTTATCATTCTTTTCTTTCAGAGGTTTCTTCCCATGGGCTTGCCTGTCTTCGTTGATTTCCTTTTTTAACAGTTCCTCATAAAACAGAGCCTCTTCGTGGGCAATGCGTTTGTGCATCTTTTTGTTGTTGGCTCTTGCTTTTACATGAGGGGCATCCACAAAAACCTCGGCAGGATCAACAAGTTTAAACTTATAACATTCCATCAGGATGTGGGAAACTATCTGTTCAAACAGATCAGTATCTTTAAAGCGTCTGGTATAGTTTTTCCCGAAGGTAGAAAAATGCGGTACCTTATCCATCATATCCAAACCGAGAAACCATCGGTAAGCAACATTTACCTCGATTTCTTTACAGGTCTGGCGCATACTTTTAATTCCATAGAGATACTGGATAAAAGGAATCTTAATCAGCATGACAGGATCCATACTTGGACGTCCGTTATCATGCGAGTATTTGTCAACTACAAGACCATAAATGAAGTTCCAGTCAATTGTCTTATCTATAATTCTCAGAAGATGATCCTGCGGAACCATGTCATCCATACAAAGGAACTGGATCTGTTCTCTCTTTTTATCTGCATTCTGCGTCATCATAAGTAGAAATACCTGCCTTGATTTGATACTTCTATTATATCAGAAAAGCACCTTAAAAGCCGCAATAATACTGGATTTTCAGCATTTATCATAGAAAAATCCCACACAAAAGTGCGGGACTTTGTCTACACTCTGAAAGGTCTGGTATCTACCAGACCTTTAAAAGCACGAGACGGAATTCGAACCTCAGAGTGCCCTGAAAACCCAATAAAATCAAGGAGAAAAATACCCTGTCTAACAACTGTCTAAAATACACTTTATCCTCTAAAGCATATTATGATTGAACGCTGCATTCTTCTATGCTGCAATCAACTTGTACGATCGAAAAGAAAGCTGGATGCGGTTTTCCGATGGTTGCCCTCTAGCCCTTATGAAAGAGGGTAGTGTTTATGTACACAATGGAAGTTCTGACATTGTTGTTGCTCATATTTTCAGCACTGTCTTACATAGACAATCATAAAAAGAAATAAGCATCCCAACCCTCACAAAGTTTAGATGCTTATTTCTTAAAACATTTTCACTGAGGGCACATCGGAACTCGCGTCCGATCGCCTTTCTAAGTAGATTATATATGAGAGCCGCCTGTTTTGCAAGCGGCTCTTTTTACAGCACATCATTTTCAAAATCCATAATGCCCCATGAGCCTGTCCATCCCTTTACCGTCAGGCACCTGCATATTCATATGACGTACCAAATCCCGCACAATTTTGACCTGCACCTCTGTCAAATGGCCCACATTAATCACACGGGTACTATCATCTTTATGTGTCCTTCCCAGTAAATAATCTGTAGAAACATAATAAATATCGGCAAGAAGAACCAATTTCCCTATACTCGGCTTACGCTCCTGTTTCTCATAAGCACTGATTAATGCGGGTGTCACACCAATCTGTCTGGCCACTCCACTTTGAGAGAAATTATACTTTTCCCGTAGCTTGATTAAACGCACGGAAATTGAAATTTCCATAAGTAACAAATCCTTTCAACTTTAAGTATAATTTAGAATCCTAAATTTTCGGTTGGAAATAATTACAACTTTAAGTTGAAAGTATATTTTACAAATGTTATAATTTTGGAAACCAATACAATTGAAAAGGAAAGGAAAACGAAATGAGAAAAAAAGCAATATCTGTCATTGCCGGTATTTTGCTGTATACATTGCTGTCGGGCATTTCTATTACTGTCTACGCCGCAGAACCGACAGACACTTTCGACAGTTTAGAAGAAGAATCCTGGGATTTGGGATATGATAATGGCGCCGATATGGTCTATCCTTACTTACCGGCAACTTTCAATATACCATGGGATAAGCAGACCGATGCGGAAAACCTGCAATACCTGATCGCCTCCGGTGACGCTCCCGGTGCGGAAGGATTGAAATGGTGGGTGAACAGCGGGTTTGACGATGCAACGAAACTGGCCTATCTGAACACGCTCAAAAATGTCAGCAGAGATACCTCTCTCTGGGTCATAAATTCTTCTCTCTCCCCGGAACAAAAGTCCGCTTATTTCAGGAGTCATGATCTCCGGGGACAGGGAAGCGACGTCCTTCTGTGGTGGTTCGACAATATAGGCAGCAAGCTCACGACAGGACAAACAAGAAAGACAGATGCCAAGAATTACGAATGGTATACAAGAAGTGTTTTAAATACTTTGGAAGGTGTAGAAGTTGTCACCATAGGGGAAGACAGGTATTACATTGCCAAGGCCGATCTGGACAGAAATAACGCCGCCGGTAAAATCGAGGTAAAAACAGAAACCCTATGGTGGGAAGGTGCTCCCGAAAGTGCATGGACAGCCTATTTCTACTCTGCCGCTTCCGTAGAATCCCTCGGTTGCAAACTATGGAATTTAGCAGAATAAATGAATATACAAAAATAAATCAGGGCACGATAAATACCCTGATTTATTTTTTTGCGATAATCATTATACTGCCTTTATTAAATCCAGTTCCCGCAAGACGGCGGCAACATCTTTAGCCCCCTGCTGATAAGCAAGCTCCCCATACCTTGCGCAGCACGCGTTTCCTGCCGATAACAGTCGGTCTACCGCCTGCCTCTGCTCTTTTGTCAGATCATATTCCCGGATCTGTTTCGACAGTTCTTCCATCTCCCTGTCTTTTTTCTTGTATTCTTTTTCGCCTGATACAATGCCAGCGCCAGGGAGTAAAAACAAAAAGCACTCACAAAATGCGTAAAACTTACGCAAGTAACCTTAGTGCAAACAGCGTTCCCATGATTGTATCAGAGAACTGCTGGGACATAACAATCATACCAGTTGATCTCAAGGGCTTTATGATCTGTTCAAAAGTGTCTAACAGTTGAAACGATAAAAAAGAACGGAAATGCTGATAAACTCAACATTTCCGCTTCTCTCTAAAAAGCACGAGACGGGATTCGAACCCGCGACCCTCGCCTTGGCAAGGCGATACTCCACCACTGAGCCACTCGTGCAATTCCTATATAATTGAATGTATGATTCATACCATCAAAACTGCATATTGAACAACATCCTCCTACTAAAACCTTTCCTGGTTAAGCCCTCGACCGATTAGTAACAGTCAGCTCCATACATCTCTGTACTTCCACCTCTGCCCTATCTACCTCGTCGTCTTCAAGGGGTCTTACTTCTTT
>CAJTEE010000018.1 GCA_910575275.1 Lachnospiraceae bacterium
TAATTTGAAACCCAAACCCCCGAAACGCCTTATTTTGTCGTTTTGTCACAATCCGTGCAGAACACAAACCATAGATTCCAATGGTTTTGTCGTTCCAGATTTGTGTATCCCGGGATCTGGGTTCTTTTCCTTTCTTAAATTTTTATTTTTTGTTTTGGGATAAAAAAGAGGGCTTCTGTATCCGGGACGCTCATTAAAAGCGGCCATATATACAAAAAGCCCTCTGGTTTTCAGGTTCCATATTCAGTTGTCATCCAGCCCCATTGTTAAGTGGGGGAGCGTATCCTTATCTTCATAGGTTTCCTCCATATATTCAAAAAGCCGTATCCAGGATAACCGGCTCCCTGTGCTGTGTTATCTCCATATTTATATCAGCCTCGACTGCCTGTGAATCCTCCCATCGCAAAACGGGCAGCCTGTCCCTTTCTGGCGGACCTGGACTGTGCACTGCCAGTGGTGGCCTTTTTCACAGACCCACCAGACTTTCCTTGTTGAAAACGGCCTGACCTGCTCCGGTGTAAGCCCCATATTTCTCTGGCAGTCCCATTCCCTGGCCAGCCTGGGGCTGTATGTCGCAAGGTCGGATTCCCCCGGGATGACCGGGTGCCGGTCCAGCAGGCGCGTGCAGACAGGGCAGCCGCTCCCTGTGGCCCGTTCATAGACCTCCGCTTTCCAGGAGTGCCCTTTCCTGCATCTCCACCACACTTTCTTCCGGGTCTGGTACATGACGGTCTCCGGTGTGGATCCCTGGTTTTTCCCATAGTCCCATTCCCCGGCCAGCTCCGGATGGACTGATGCCAGGTCATTTTCGCCCGGCAGCACTTTCCGGTTCCCGCAGTACAGGCAGCCGTTCCCGCGTCTCCTGCCCGGCAGTTTCGCCTTCCAGGAATGCCCCTTTCTGCACCGCCACCAGATATCCTTCTGGCTCCCGGCGGTTATCTCCGATGGAAGGAACGTATTTTTTTCAAAATCCCATTCATCCATAAGCTCCGGGCACCTGCTCTGCGCGTCATTGAAGCCCTCCAGAATCTTTTTGCCGCAGCAGTAGGGGCAGCCGCATCCATTTCTCCGGTTGGAGATCTTTGCTTTCCATGAATGGCCGCAGCGGCCAGTCCACCATACCGACCGTTGGCTCATGCCCGTGACATCCTCCGGCCTTAAGCCCCCGTTCCTTTCATGGTCCCATTGTGCCGTAAGCTCCGGATCCGCTGTCGCAAGGTCATTGAACCCAGGCATCACTTTCCTGCCAGCACAGTAGGGGCAGCCTTTCCCAGCCGCCCGGCTTGATACCGCCGCCTGCCAGCTGTGCCCTTCTGCACAACGCCACCAGACCCTTTTTGCAGTGCCTCCGGCAACATCCTCAGGACGAAGGCTCCCATTTTTGCCAACATCCCATTCCTCCGCAAGCAGAGGGGCCGCTGTCGCAAGGTCATTTACTCCGGGGATCAGCCGGTTCCCAGCGCAATACGGGCAGCCAGCCCCGGCCGTCCGGCTGTAGACGGCGGACATCCAGCTGTGTCCTTTACGGCACCTCCACCAGACTTTTTTCACGGATCCCGGCTGCACGTCTTCCGGCGTCAGTCCCTTGTTCCTTATCCCGTCCCATTCTTCCGCAAGGGCGGGATTCCTTGCCTTTAAGTCTGTCTGTCCCCTGATCAATGGGTACTGGTTCATTCTTCTGCCTGCCTCCTCATCTCATCAAGGAGCTGTTCCTCCCTGGTCTTTGGTTTTTCCTTCGCTTTCTGTGCACCGCCGAACGGGTCGGGGCGTGTCCCTTCGATCAGGTCCCCCAATGCCGCCTGCGTCACGTTCCCGGCAGTCCTGACTGGAAGATGCGCTTCCTGCATCAGCTGCCTTGCCAGGTCAGGGTACAGGTACTTCTCCAGCATCCTGCGGAGGTACGCATTCTCCCTCCGCAGCCCTCTGTTTTCTTTCTCTAATGCCCGGTAAAGTTCCTCTGACCGCTGCATTTCCTTCTTCATCACCCCCGCCTGCTTTTCGGATTCCGCTTTCCGTGAGACTGCGTTCCTGTAGTTTACCTCCATCTCTGTATATCTGTCATAGACGGATTTCCAGTACGCATCCATGTCGTTCAGCTTGCCTTTTAAATCCGAAAGATCCTGGCAGGTCCTGACCAGGCCGTCAGCATCAATGCTTTTATATACCAGCAGTGCATCGGTTCCGGTCCTGGAAGCCCCCGCCTTCAGCTCGTCCAGCCGCCTGCGGACGCCCCTGTTCCTGCGGAATTCATACTCTTTAGCAGGGACGCCCTGCCTCCCGGCATACTTCGCCAGGTCCGTAAACCTGATGTCCCTCGCATTGCCGCAGGCCACATCCGCATAATACTTTTCCAGTATGCTGACCAGCANCGCTTCATCTGTCTTGTTTGGTCTTGCCATTTTTCTCTCCCTCCATCTTCCTCTCCAGCGCTTTCCTGTAACACGCGCTGCTGTTCTGCAGCCGCAGGAGCGCGGACGTGATATCCTCCTGCGCACCGTTCCCGCGGCGTACCTGTTCAATCATCTCCATCAGGAACATCCCGTCCTCATCCACTTTTTCCCGGAATCCCTCCTGGACGGCGAGCCTCAGCCCATCCTGGTCAGGATAGTAATGGATGCAGTTCCTGCAGTCGCCGAAATGCCCGCCTTCACGGTAGTTTTTCATGCATTCGGAAATATCGCCTCCGGGGAGGCCTGCATAATCACAGTGCCCGCCTTCCACCTCCGTCATGCCATGCCTGTCCCCCATGCGCAGCTTCAACGATCCGTCCAGTGTGACCTTCCCACGGTTCTCACGGTATTTCTCATAAACGGCGCTCTCCACCACAGCAGAAAGGTTCGCATAATAGCCGGCGCTGATATCAATGCTCTCATGGCCGGCCAGCTCCCTGCATATCACAGGGGAGCCGCCGGACAGGATCAGGTTTATCATGGCAAGGTGCCGTGTGTCCCCGAGGCTGACCGGATAATCCGCACTCCCTGTCACCTTCTCCTTGAATTCGCCAAGCCTGCGGCGCATCTGGCAGTAAGTCATATATCCCAGCTGTGTCGCACGTGCCGGGGAAAATAAAGTGTCTTTTTCATGGGGGCGGCGTTTCTCCCCGGCCGCTTTATAAGCGAGGATCTCCCCCGCAAGCCATTCCGGCACCTCGTATTCATGGAGGGTATAATCCGCATGGATCGTGTAGCCGACTTTCTGCAGCCTTTTCTTCAGTCTTGTCCGGCGTACAGTAAGGATCCACCTCCCAGCCCGGTTATGGATACAGTCGCCTGGCAGAAGGAGGAATTCCGTCGCCCGCAGGGGCAGGATGCTGGTAAGCCTCCACCAAAGGTATACCGGGAAAAAGTAGTCCTTTGTGTCTTCACCAGCAGTTCCCCAGAACTCATTGACATACCGGTCAAATCTCAGGTAATACCGGAAATCCGCCAGCTTCCTCGGTTTACGGGCCCATCC
>CAJTEE010000019.1 GCA_910575275.1 Lachnospiraceae bacterium
TCTGTATCTTTCAGCCTCCTTTCCAGCATCCCTGTCATGGTCTCCATATCCGCGCCGGGGTAAAGCATCGGAAGGCTTTCGAGCATCTGCCCGACAGCCGGTATGATCCCTCTGGACAGGATGTTTTTCAGGCGTTCCCGTTCCGGCCCGGATGCCCTGTTTTTCAGTTCCGTTATCGCGGTGTATTCCTTCATCAGCAGATGGAAGGCCGCTTTCGTAAAGATCTCATAGCCGCAGCCGATGCAGCCGCCCCTGAGGGAGTCGCAGCAGGGCATCCCGACAGCAGTACGCAGGCAGAGCGTCTCCGGCTGCCTGGATGCCGCCGCGCCGCTTGCGGCCATCTGCAGGGCATCCCCGAGCCTGCCTTCCGGGATGGACGCGACAATCTCCCGGCTGGCCTCCAGTGACCGTTCGACAAGGAGCGCGGCTTCTTCCAGCTGCCCGGCGTCCAGGCCGATGCACCGGATCAGTTCAGTCTGCCGCGGGACATCCAGCCGCCGGTATCCGTCACCCGCATACCTTTCCAGCAGCAGTGCCGGAATGAAGCCAAAGATGCCCCTCTCAAACATTTCCCGCAGGATGAATTCCGGGCGGTATCCGGAAAAAGCAGCATCCTTCAGGTAGATATCCGTGATCTCCGGCAGGGCGCCGATCCCTCCCTTGTGGCTCCTGGCAAGGGCCGCGAGCATATATTCCTTCGGCCTGCCAGGCCCGTCCGCCGTCACCAGCTCGATCCCCTGGAGATAGGACTTGTTCGCCCTCCTGGTCTGGAACCTCCGCTCTCCAAGCGCTTCTATGAACTGCGTGCCAAAAAATCTCCTGATCGATACAATGTCCTGGACTGGCCGTACCAGGGGCTCGTTTTCTTTATGGTGGAGGAGCTTTATGGTAATGATCAGCCCCATGGCCGCTTTCAGCGATTCCGGTATAAAAAACTTCAGCTCCGGCACACCCTGGTACCTTTCTGTCTTGGATGGGTACATCGGCAGGTATTTCAGCCTCAACAGCAGCTCTTCTGAAACGCCCCTGGCATCCGCATCCCGGTAGCTTCCGGAGCGGAGCATCCCTTCCACCGTGTCCGGCGGGTAGGGCAGTGATGGAACCGGCAGCCGGGTGATGTCCGTCTGCCTTAACGCCCCCAGGAAATGGAGCGCCGCAAAGAGCCACAGGTCGGCATAGCGGGCAGAATCCAGGGCTTTTGTGACCAGCCCGTTCGCCTCCCATGATGCCTCATTGAATACGCAGTACGCCATCACGCTGAATTCCCTGACCGGATAAGCCTCTTTCCGTATTTCCGCCTGCCGCCTGGGATGGATGTCGTATCTGCAGCTGCTGTCCCCTGACACCTCCGCAGCAAACTTCGCAAACAGCTTTGTGCTCCTGACGGGAAGCATTTCCGATGTCTTTTCCATAAGGCAGTCAAGCTCTTCTGCACTGTATCCGGACAGCTCACGGCCGCAGGCAGAAAGGATGAAATCAAGTATCTTCCACCCGCTCGGTTCATCGCTGATCCCTTCCCGGGCCACAAACTTCCGGTAGCGCCGGCATGTCTCCGGCAGCTGCCCGCTGTATGTATCCAGCAGGACCGACAGCTTTTCCCGCGGTGTTCTCTGATAAGCGGACAGCCACAGGCGGATCGGGCCGCGCATGCTTTCGTAGTCGCTGACCGCCATCTCCCTGCCGCTGCCTTCCGGGGCCTGCCCGAACCATCCGTTCCTGTCCAGGAACCCGAGGAGGTCATCCCTGCACCTGCAGATGTCCCGGTATGCCGACTGCACCTGCGCCGCATCTTTTAAGACCTCATCAAACAGTATCATCTTCAAAATCCCCCCATCCTGACACGAGCATGGTCACCAGACGGTCACTGGATGCCTCCAGCTCCCTTGTAATGTCACCTTTGTTCTGGAGATACAGGAACGAGCTTTCCGGGCTGCTGTCACCCCTCCAGTACTGGATGCTCCCGATATCCTCGCCCCTGAGTACAAGCTGGACCGTGAACCAGTGGCGCAGCGCATGTGTCCCAAGCTGGTTCTCATACAGGAGCTGTCCATAGAGCCTCAGTTCCGGGTCGCTGCTCTTTATCAGGTATGGGCGGAGATGCCCATCCACCAACTCACGGAACCTCGTCCGGTAAGTCTCATAGGTCATGGCTTCCCCATTCCTGTTGATGAACATGGGGCAGTAGCCCCTGTCGAACTCCCGCCCGGAAAGGAACTCCCTGTGCAGCTCGTATGCCTTGCAGAAAGCCCCCAGGAATGCGGGATAGACACCCTGCCTGCGCTCTTTCTTGATCATCCCGACCTCAACGTCATCATCCCGTATCCGGATTTCCTGTTCAACATCGACCACGGCGCTGACTACACGCCCGCCAAGCTCAGTGAATGTGATCCCCCTCCCCAGGGGGCTGCATTCCTGCCGCACGCTGCATACCTCCCCGGCGCGCAGCCCCGCGAATGCCTGCAGGCAGAGCCCGAAGGCGATGTCCCTGGCATAACGGAAAGCCATCGGGATCAGTACCTCAAAGGCTTTATAAGGGATATCCCGAAAGATTTTTTTCCTCACCGGCATCCCGGAAACCTGGAACACAGGGACTGCTTTAAGGAAACGCCGCCCATGTCTGTCATACGCGGCTTCGTCGCGGTACAGCTCCGGACGGGTGACCTTCATAAACCCGCCGAACTTCCATACAAGGTTCGCCATAAAAGCAGTCACGGCGCCGATACATTTGGTGATGCTGTCCCTTCCCCGGTAGTCCCCGTCCGCTTTCTTTTCCGCTGCATAATAGTCAAAGTATTCCTGCAGCATCTCCGCTGTAATGCCGAACACATGGCGGATCCCGAACCTCCTTCCATTGTCCACCAGGACATAGTTGAGCATCCCGCAGATGTAATACAGCTTCTTCTCCGCATTCGATGAGATCGGCTTATACACCTTGAAGCCAGCATAGTCCTGAAGCCTTGTGAACCGGGAGATGACACCATAGCCATTCCGTACCACTATGAATGACCTGGAATAGACCACCCCGTCTTCCGTTGCTGTCCGGATGGTATACACTCCATACCTCTGGATCTGTTCCGGCCTTTCCTCCGGATTCATTAAATCCAACATTTACTGTTACCTCCTTTTCCCCGCCTCATGGCGGGATCAGGCAACAGTATAACAGACAGCGACAAAACTCTGGTCATACCTCCAACGACAGAACCTTTTTTGTCGGGCAGTGAATTGTCGCTTTCCCATGGTCAGCGACAAAACCCTATAACGCCTGTAAATATGCGGTTTCCGGGAGATGAAGGGGTTTTGTCGTTGCG
>CAJTEE010000020.1 GCA_910575275.1 Lachnospiraceae bacterium
TTTCCTGCTTAAATACGCGTCGATTCCGCGCGCTCCGGCCTTCCCCGCCTCCATCGCGAGAATCACCGTCGCCGCTCCCGTCACCGCGTCTCCTCCCGCAAAGACTCCCTCTCTCGTCGTCTCCCCGGTCCGCTCATCCGCCTCGATGCATTTCCATCGGTTTACCTCAAGCCCTTCGGTCGTCGCTGAGATCAACGGATTCGGCGACGTCCCTAACGCCATGATCACCGTATCCGCCTCGATCGTGTAATCCGATCCCGCAACCTCCACCGGCCTTCTCCTTCCCGACTCATCCGGCTCCCCGAGCTCCATTTTCCGCACCACAAGGCCTCTTACCCAGCCTCTCTCATCCGTAAGAATCTCCACCGGGTTCGTCAGCAGATTGAATACAATCCCCTCCTCCTTCGCATGGTGCACCTCCTCCTCTCTCGCCGGCAGCTCCTTCTCACTCCTTCGGTATACGATATGTACTTCCGCTCCTAACCGCAGCGCCGTCCGCGCCGCGTCCATCGCCACGTTCCCTCCTCCGACTACCACGACCTTCTTCCCCGCCGCGATCGGTGTGTCATACTCCTCCCGGAACGCCTTCATCAGGTTGCTTCTCGTCAGGTACTCGTTCGCAGAAAACACTCCGTTCGCATTCTCTCCCGCGATCCCCATAAACTTCGGCAGACCCGCTCCCGAGCCGATGAACACCGCCTCATACCCTTCCTCGGCGAGCAGTTCGTCGATCGTCACCGACTTCCCGATCACCACGTTCGTCTCGATCCTCACGCCTAACTTCTTTACATTCTCGATCTCCGGCTGCACCACTCCCTCCTTCGGCAGCCTGAACTCCGGAATCCCGTATGTCAAAACGCCTCCCGGCTCATGCAGCGCCTCAAAGATCGTCACCCCATATCCGAGTTTCGCCAGGTCTCCCGCACACGTAAGCCCCGCAGGCCCCGACCCGATCACCGCTACCTTCTTTCCCTTCTTTTCGCCATCTGCCTTTGGCACAAACCCGTTCTCTCTCGACCAGTCCGCCACAAACCTCTCCAGCTTCCCGATCGACACCGCTTCCCCCTTGATCCCCCGGATGCACTTCCCCTCACACTGGCTCTCCTGCGGACAGACCCGCCCGCACACCGCCGGCAGCGCCGACGCCTTCGCGATCGTCTTCGCCGCGTCCTCAAAGCGTCTCTCCTTTACTTCCTTTATAAACGCCGGGATATCAATCTTCACCGGGCAGCCCTGCACACATTTCGCGTTCTTACAGCCCAAGCACCTCTCCGCCTCGGACACCGCCTCCTCCTCATTGTATCCGTAACAGACCTCCGCAAAATTCCTCGCCCGCTCCTTCGCCTCCTGCTCCCTCACAGGCACCTTCTTCAACATATCCATATCCATTCTCCTCCTCTGGCAGACCTCATTCACAGTTTTTGCAGCCGCCTTGGTGCGTTTCGCCCTCTCTCAGCTTTAAAAGCGCCCTTCCTTCCTCGGTCTTATACATCTGCTGCCGCTTCATCGCCTCGTCAAAGTCCACCTGATGCCCGTCAAACTCCGGCCCGTCCACACAGGCGAACCGTACCTTTCCTCCCACCGTCACACGGCAGGCCCCGCACATACCGGTCCCGTCCACCATGATCGGGTTCAAGCTCACAATCGTCGGAAGGCCCAGCTCCTTTGTCAGCAGGCAGACGTACTTCATCATAATCATCGGCCCGATCGCGACGCAGACATCGTACTTCTTCCCTTCATTCTGCACCAGATCCCGGATAACCTCCGTCACCATACCCTTTCTGCCATAAGAACCGTCATCCGTCGTCACATACAAATTCCCGGCCACGGCCCGAAGCTCCTCCTCAAGAATCAGAAGCTCCTTCGTCTTCGCGCCGATGATCACATCGGCCTCAATGCCGTTCTCCTTCATCCATTTCACCTGCGGATAGACCGGAGCCGTCCCGACGCCTCCCGCCACAAACAGATATCGTTTCTCCCTAAGCGCCTCTACATCTTCCTTCACAAACTCCGACGGATTGCCGAGCGGCCCCACAAAATCGAGGAACGAATCCCCTGCCTTCAAGCCCGCCATACGCTCCGTGGACGCCCCGACCGTCTGAAACACGATCGTAACCGTCCCCTTTTCCCTGTCAAAATCGCAGATCGTAAGTGGGATCCGCTCCCCCTCCTCGTCGATCTTTACCATCACAAACTCTCCCGGCTGGCAGTTCTTCGCGACTCTGGGAGCCTCCACCACCATCCAATCAATCTTATCCGCCAGGACCCTTTCCTCTAAAATCGGATACATA
>CAJTEE010000021.1 GCA_910575275.1 Lachnospiraceae bacterium
GTCTTCCACGCAAACGGGCAGGGAGGAAAACGGCTGGAGGAGATGATCCGGGAAGGCCATATCCTGGCGGTCGCAGATATCACCACCGGCGAACTCACGCAGGAGCTCTTGGGAGGGAACTGTTCGGCGGGAAAGGACCGTCTTACAGCAGCCCCCAAGATGGGAATCCCGCAGGTGATCGTCCCGGGAGCGATGGAGCTTGCAAATTTTATGCCGCCCTCCGCCTTGCCGAAACAATATGAGGGCCGCCCCTTCTATATGCACAATCCAAACCTGAAGCTTTTAAGAGCCAACAAAGAGGAGAGTGAACGGGCCGGCAGAATCCTGGCAGAGAAGGTAAATGCATCAAAAGGACCTGTGTGTGTCCTGCTGCCGAAAAAAGGCATTTCCCAGTACGACAGCCCGGGAGGACCTTTGGAGGATAGACAGGCGGATGAACGGCTGTTTGCAGCCATAAAAGAGACACTGCGGCCGGATATTCGACTTTTAGAATATGATCTGCACATAAACGATCCCCAATTTGCAGAGGCGGTCGCAGAGGAACTGATAAAAATGGATAAAAAGGATGAGAGGACAGGGTATGAAGCGTGATGAAATTTTAAAACGGCTGCATGAGAAGGCAGCCGCAGGGGAACCGATCATCGGGACCGGGGCCGGGACAGGCTTAAGTGCGAAAAGCGAGGAGGCAGGCGGTTCGGATTTAATCATCGTGTACAATTCGGGGTGGTTCCGCATGCAGGGGCTGCCTTCGGTGTGCGGGAACTTTCCTTTAGGCGATGCAAACAGCATTATGCTAAAGCTGGGGAAGGTGGTGCTTCCGGTTGTGAAGCATACACCGGTGTTAGCCGGGGTATTTGCCAACGATCCGTTCCGTGACATGAGGACGTTTTTGAAGCAGGTAAAAGAGATGGGATTTTCCGGCGTACAGAATTTTCCGACGGTAGGGACGTATACGCATGTATATCGGGAAAACATCGAGAGTGTGGGGATCTCGTATGAAAAAGAGGTGGAGATGATCCACATTGCGAATGAGCTGGGGTTGTTAACGACGCCGTATGCGTATACGGCGGAGGAAGCGGAGAAGATGACGAAGGCGGGAGCGGATATCGTGGTAGCGCATTGTCGAGGGACGGTCGGAGGAATGGTCGGGGTAGCGAAGGAAGGGATCATGACGATCGAGGAGGCGTGTAAGAGGGTGCAGGAGATCCATGATGCGGTAAAGGGAGTAAACGAGGAGACGTTAGTGATCTGCCACGGAGGGCCGATATCGGGGCCGAAGGAAGTAGAGTATGTGCTGAGGCATACGAAAGGAGTGGCAGGGTTTTACGGAGCGTCGAGTGCGGAAAGGATTCCGGTGGAGGAGGCAATTCGCACGCAGGTCGAATGCTTTCGGGATATTCGGTTAT
>CAJTEE010000022.1 GCA_910575275.1 Lachnospiraceae bacterium
ATCATACCGGCTGTCGGGCAGATGCTCGAAAGCCTTCCGATGCTTTACCCCGGCGCGGATATGGAGACCATGACAGGGATGCTGGAAAGGAGGCTGAAAGATACAGACGATAGCAGATGTGCAGATGCATAAAGGGTATACAAAAGTGCTGCTCATCCGTGAAATGGACACCGGAACGCGCTTGCAGGCGGAGAGGAAATTTGCCGAGTATGCCGCAAAAGGAGTGATCGACAGGGGCTCATTCCCGGATGCGGAATGGCGGATCACGGATGAGGTGAAACGCAGGAACATCCGCTTCGAGACCGGTGGCGGCACAGTCCAGGAGTGGACCGGCTGTGACGAGGGGTGCTTCCTGGATTATGTGAAGTCCTATACAGTGCTGCTGCTTGGGACAATGGCGGCCAGTTCGGTTGCCGGGGTCAGCAGCTCCTTGGTCAGGCTGGGGTGCTGTGGATTCGGGGAAGCATGCACATGGGATGTACATATCAGCCATGCACTCCAGTTCCTGGGTATGATCCCTGATTCACCCGGGTACATAGGGGCCGTCATGGAGCGGATCGAGGAAAACCGGACGCTGGATGGATGGGCCCGTAAACCGAGGAAGCTGGCGGATTTCCGGTATTACCTGAGATTTGACCGGTATGTCAATGAGTTCTGGGGAACTGCTGGTGAAGACACAAAGGACTACTTTTT
>CAJTEE010000023.1 GCA_910575275.1 Lachnospiraceae bacterium
AGTCCTTTGTGTCTTCACCAGCAGTTCCCCAGAACTCATTGACATACCGGTCAAATCTCAGGTAATACCGGAAATCCGCCAGCTTCCTCGGTTTACGGGCCCATCCGTCCAGCGTCCGATTTTCCTCGATCCGCTCCATGACGGCCCCTATGTACCCGGGTGAATCAGGGATCATACCCAGGAACTGGAGTGCATGGCTGATATGTACATCCCATGTGCATGCTTCCCCGAATCCACAGCACCCCAGCCTGACCAGGGAGCTGCTGACCCCGGCAACCGAACTGGCCGCCATTGTCCCAAGCAGCAGCACTGTATAGGACTTCACATAATCCAGGAAGCACCCCTCGTCACAGCCGGTCCACTCCTGGACTGTGCCGCCACCGGTCTCGAAGCGGATGTTCCTGCGTTTCACCTCATCCGTGATCCGCCATTCCGCATCCGGGAATGAGCCCCTGTCGATCACTCCTTTTGCGGCATACTCGGCAAATTTCCTCTCCGCCTGCAAGCGCGTTCCGGTGTCCATTTCACGGATGAGCAGCACTTTTGTATACCCTTTATGCATCTGCACATCTGCTATCATCTGTATCTTTCAGCCTCCTTTCCAGCATCCCTGTCATGGTCTCCATATCCGCGCCGGGGTAAAGCATCGGAAGGCTTTCGAGCATCTGCCCGACAGCCGGTATGATC
>CAJTEE010000024.1 GCA_910575275.1 Lachnospiraceae bacterium
GCGTCTCTGGTCTTTGTTCGGTTTTGTATATCGTTTGATATACCTCGGATGTCTTTAATCTTTCTTTAAAGATTTGCTTTCAATATGCAGTTTTCATGGTACGAATCTGACTGAATTTTATCAGTCATTCTTACATTCAATCTGCTTGAGTATAAGAATCACTGGTAAAAACCAGTTTTAAACAGCAATACCCTGCTGGATAGGGTTAACACATTTTCATTTGGTCAATGACGAATGTGTCTGTTCTATCTCAAAACCCTTTCGGTTGGTTTACAGAGATGTGCTTGGTTTTGGTTGTTGCCAAGCATGGATTCTTATGTTTTTCTCTCCCGTTATATTCGTACGGGTCTGTTCAATTCAGCTTTGCTTCATCGAACATTTCTTTTACTAAGCTCACTTCGTTCTCTAAGTAAAAGGTATCCGGCATCCACCTGCTCTCCCATATCGTCTCCAATATAGTACCATCGGCCGCTTTGGTCTTAACTCTCGTGTTCGGGATGGGTACGCGTG
>CAJTEE010000025.1 GCA_910575275.1 Lachnospiraceae bacterium
AAAAAAGATGGATTTAATCTCTTATGAGCAGTATCAATTTGATTGGGCAAGGGACTATTTATTAGAGGGTTCTCTGGAATCTGTGCAAACTGATTTAGGGACGGGCTTAATTGTTTATAATTCGCAGAACACAATACAAACAGGCGATACGGTATCCCTGAATATAGACGGACAAAGTGAAGAAATTCAAATTGTTGGAATATTGTCCAACTGTCCGTTTTACAGTGCCGCCGATGTTGGAACAATTATTTGTTCAGAGGATACATTTGAACAAATTACTGGCGAGTCGAAATATACGGTTATTGATGTGCAGTTAGTGAAAGGCGCAACAGACGAAGAGGTTTATGTGATCCGCCAAATGGTAGATTCATCATTTACTTTCGCTGATGAACGCATGGGTAACAGCAGTACCATGGGAACTTACTATTGTTTTTGGCTGTTCATCTATGGATTCCTCGTCCTAATTGCAATGATT
>CAJTEE010000026.1 GCA_910575275.1 Lachnospiraceae bacterium
GCGAGCGAGACCACATGCACCGTCATGATGATCGTCTGTGGTGCGACGATTTTCTGTTACATTCTGGCGTATGAGAGGTTCCCGCAGCTCGTGGCGAACATGTTCTTGACGTACTGCAACAACAAATACCTGGCACTTTTGGTTATCAACATCTTCCTGGTGTTTGTCGGCATGTTTATGGACTCGTCGCCGTCGATCATCATCCTGACGCCGGTATTTCTGCCGGTGGTGACGGCGTTCGGCGTGGATCCGGTTCATTTTGGGATCGTGATGATCTTAAATCTGATGATCGGGCTGCTGACGCCGCCGGTGGGCATGGTGCTCTATGTATTGTCAAAGGTGTCGAGCGTGCCGTTTGAGAAGATCTGCAAGGCGACGGTGCCGTTTATCATCATGTTTTATATCCTGCTGCAGTTTATCACGTATATTCCGCAGATTAGTTTATTCCTTCCGAATTTGATGTATGG
>CAJTEE010000027.1 GCA_910575275.1 Lachnospiraceae bacterium
CACGCGTACCCATCCCGAACACGAGAGTTAAGACCAAAGCGGCCGATGGTACTATATTGGAGACGATATGGGAGAGCAGGTGGATGCCGGATACCTTTTACTTAGAGAACGAAGTGAACTTAGTAAAAGAAATGTTCGATGAAGCAAAGCTGAATTGAACAGACCCGTACGAATATAACGGGAGAGAAAAACATAAGAATCCTTGTTTGGCTAAACCAAAGCCAGACAAACCCGTCCAAAATTGGAAGGGGGCTTATAGCTCAGCCGGTTAGAGCGCACGCCTGATAAGCGTGAGGTCGGTGGTTCGAGTCCACTTAAGCCCATCAGCCAGCAAAACCTGGCTGTTCGTACCATGAAAACTGCATATTGAAAGCAAATCTTTAAAGAAAGATTAAAGACATCCGAGGTATATCAAACGATATACAAAACCGAACAAAGACCAGAGACGCAA
>CAJTEE010000028.1 GCA_910575275.1 Lachnospiraceae bacterium
GAGTTAAGACCAAAGCGGCCGATGGTACTATATTGGAGACGATATGGGAGAGCAGGTGGATGCCGGATACCTTTTACTTAGAGAACGAAGTGAGCTTAGTAAAAGAAATGTTCGATGAAGCAAAGCTGAATTGAACAGACCTGTTTACTTAGTAAACAAATGAACTTGATAAAGACAGTCATTCAATAAGATTAAACCGAGTTGAATGCGCTTCTATCAAATGGGGGTGTAGCTCAGTTGGGAGAGCACCTGCCTTGCAAGCAGGGGGTCAAGAGTTCGAATCTCTCCATCTCCATTGACCCAAAGGAATGAAACAGAGGGTCTTATTATTTAATTCGTACCATGAAAACTGCATATTGAAAGCAAATCTTTAAAGAAAGATTAAAGACATCCGAGGTATATCAAACGATATACAAAACCGAACAAAGACCAGAGACGC
>CAJTEE010000029.1 GCA_910575275.1 Lachnospiraceae bacterium
GGATAAAGGCAGCACCGCCATAAAAAGCGCACTGAACGAGCTGGACGCTGCCGGGCTTCTGGTGAGGGAACGCCGGGGCTTCTCCGCACCCAACCGCCTTTATGTGAAAATACCGCAAATGCCAGTGGTACAGTTTTCCGACCATATGACAGCCATACAGCCGGAAAACCGACCCTCTGATAGCCGGAAAAGCGACCCTCATAAGGACGGAAAACCGACCTTTGCGTTGGACGGAAAACCGACCCCTAACCAACTTACTATAAACCAACTAAAAGAGAACCAACGAAAAGGAGTGAGTGGGGAGCAGCCCGCACCCTTTGGCAGATATAAAAACCTTTTCCTCTCCGAATCCGAGTATGCGGAGCTGAAAGGGGAATACCCGGACAGGCTGGAACGGTTCATTGAGGAATTGAGCGAGTTCATAGCCGCCTA
>CAJTEE010000030.1 GCA_910575275.1 Lachnospiraceae bacterium
GGTTTTAGTAGGAGGATGTTGTTCAATATGCAGTTTTGATGGTATGAGAGAGAGCTGGGGGGAGAGAACCTTAGTTTTCGGATAAGAACGCCTTGACAAGAGAGAGGCAAGTATTATATAATAGCATCGTTATAGAAAGAAAGAGATAATCCTCGATAGCTCAGTCGGTAGAGCACGCGGCTGTTAACCGCGCTGTCGTAGGTTCAAGTCCTACTCGGGGAGCTTTTATACAGTCTGTTTTCGTTTGACGGAAATCGGTTGACAGAGGCAGTCATTCTATAGTAGTATAAAAATACGATAATTAGGCCCCATGGTCAAGCGGTTAAGACATCGCCCTTTCACGGCGGTAACA